>NZ_JBYUNP010000001.1:0-1409110 GCF_058133635.1 Rhodococcus sp. Z6_132 | reverse complement strand
CGAATGAAGGAGCCAAAACAAAATAAATTGGCACTGACATTCATCGGCACACTGTTGAGTTCTCAAAGAACACACGCACACCCAAAAACCTCGGCCTATTCAGCCGGTGCATCCGGGGGCTTGTTCGTACTTGTCCTACTGTACACGCACCCGAAGGTGCTCAGTACCGCAGGTGGTCCGCTACCGGCGTCCAACCTCGTGACCGTCGTAGTGACCGGTTCGGCGTCCGCCTCGCTGACAAGGAGAAATTTACGCACTCCGCGGGGCCACGTCAAATCGCCTGGACAGCACCCCGCGGGCGGGGCGAACCTGCTGGTCAGAGCCCGGCAGCGCCGCTCCCGCTGGTCTCATGCTGGCACGAACCGCCCCACCGGGCGATATGGCCTGCGTCACCGGCCTACGGACGCGCCTCGCGCGGCAGGCCCAGCACCCGCTCGGAGATGATGTTGCGCTGCACCTCGTTGGACCCGCCGTAGATGGTGTCGGCCCGGGTGAACAGGAAGAGTCGCTGCAGCTCGTCGAGCTCCAGGTGCTCCGGGTCGTGCAGGTTGTTGGGCACGCCCTCGCTCGTGGCGTCCGGGCCGACCAGCGACGCCGCACCCTGCACCTGCATGGCCAGCTCGCCGAGGTTGCGGTGCCAGTTCGCCCAGAGCAGCTTGGCGGCCGAGGCCTCCCCGCCACTGCCCCCGGTGTCCACCGTCGCGAGGGTGCGGACGGCGTGGGCCCGGATGACGTGCAGCTCCAGCCAGGCGCGGGCGATGCGCTCGCGCACCACCGGGTTGGTGTCCGCCCCGTTGGCCCGGGCGAGCGCCACGACCGCCTCGAGCTCCCGGCGGAAGCCGATCTGCTGGCCGAGCGTGGATACCCCGCGCTCGAACTGCAGCAGCCCCATGGCGACCTTCCAGCCCTCGCCGGGCTCGCCGACCACCAGCTCGGCCTCGGTCTCGGCGTCGTCGAAGAAGACCTCGTTGAACTCCGAGGTCCCGGTGAGCTGCTGGATGGGGCGGATGGTGACGCCAGGCTGGTCCAGCGGGACGAGCAGGAAGCTCAGCCCCTTGTGCCGCTGCGAGCCGGGCTCGGTGCGGCAGATGACGAACGCCCACTGCGCCACGTGGGCCAGCGACGTCCACACCTTCTGCCCGTTGATCACCCACTTGCCCCCCTCCAGGCGGGCGGTGGTGGAGACGTTGGCGAGGTCGGAACCGGCGCCGGGCTCGGAGTACCCCTGCGCCCAGAGCTCGGTGACGTTCTTGATGCCGGGCAGGAAGCGCTTCTTCTGCTCCTCCGTGCCGAAGGCGATGAGCGTGGGCCCGAGCAGCTCCTCGCCCACGTGGCTCACCCGTGCCGGCGCGTTGGCCCGGGCGTACTCCTGGTGGAACAGCACCTGCTGCTCCAGCGTCGCGGCCCGCCCACCGTGCTCGGTGGGCCAGCCCAGGCACGTCCAGCCGGCCGCGGCCAGGTGGCGGTCCCAGGCCAGCCGGTCCTCGAAGAACTCGTGCTCGCTGCCGGGCCCGCCCTTGCCACGCAGGTCCGCAAACCTGCCGGTCAGGTTCTCCTCGAGCCACTGCCCGACCTCGTGGGCGAGGACCTCGTCCTCCGCACGCTCCTGGGTCGTCACCGTCTGATCCTTCCGCCTGAACCGCTCGCCAGTCACCCCGGCAATGCCCTGCTACGGTAACCTACCAAGCACTTGCTAGGTATCGGAGGAACGGTGGCTACGGACACAGGGGATGGCGCTGTCCCGACCACGCCGCACGCGCTGCGGCGCGCCGCAGCACGGTGGGGCGGACGCACGGCGGTCGCGGACGTCCAGCCCGGACAGGACGTGCGGCTGACCTGGTCGGAGCTGCTCGAGGAGGTTCGCTCCTTCGCCGGCGCGCTGGTCGGCAGCGGCGTGCAGGCCGGGGACCGGGTGGCGGTCTGGGCGCCCAACACCCACCACTGGATCATCGCGGCGCTGGGCGTGCACTACGCCGGCGCGACGCTCATCCCGGTGAACACCCGGTACACCGGCGCCGAGACGCTCGACCTGGTCCAGCGGTCGCACTCCGTGGCGCTCGTCGTGGCCGGGACGTTCCTCAGGTCCGACCGGCTGGCCGAGCTGCGCGCCGCCGCGGACGGTGACCTCGCCGCCGCCGCCGAGCTGCACACCATCGTGCGCGTCCCGCTGGGCGCTGCCGACGCCCCGGTGGAGGGCGTGCTGGAGTGGGACGACTTCCTGGCCACCGGCACCGACGAGCTGCGCACGCAGGCCGACGGCCGCGCCGACGCCCTCACCGGTGACGACATCGCCGACATCCTGTTCACCTCCGGCACCACCGGACGCAGCAAGGGCGTGCTGGCCACCCACCAGCAGGGTGTCACCGTCGGCCGGCTCTGGGGCGCCATCGGCGACATGACCGAGGACGACCGCTACCTCATCGCCAGCCCGTTCTTCCACTCCTACGGCTACAAGGCCGGGATCCTGGTCTGCCTCTACTACGGCGCCACCATGATTCCGCTGTCGGTGTACTCCCCCACCGCCGCCATGGCACTGATCCAGGACGAGCGCGCCACCGTCTTCCCCGGCGCCCCGACCATCTTCCAGACGATCCTGGACGCCCCCGAGCGGGCCGACCACGACCTCAGCTCGCTGCGCTTCGCCACCACCGGCGCGGCCATCGTCCCGGTGGTGCTCATGGAGCGCATGCAGGCCGAGCTGGGCTTCGAGGTGGTCGTCACCGCCTACGGGCTGACCGAGACCAGCGGGTTCGTCAGCACCTGCCTGCCCGGCGACGACGACGTCACCGTGGCCACCACGTGCGGCCGAGCCATCGAGGGCATGGAGATGCGGCTGTCCGAGCAGGGGGAGCTGCTGGTGCGCGGCCCGCTGGTGATGAAGGGCTACCTGGACGACCCGGAGGCGACGGCGCAGACCATCGACCCGGACGGCTGGCTGCACACCGGCGACGTCGGCACCATCGACGAGCAGGGCTACCTGCGCATCACCGACCGGCTCAAGGACATGTACATCTCCGGCGGGTTCAACGTCTACCCCGCCGAGGTCGAGCAGGCGCTCGCCCGCCTCGACGGCGTGGTGGAGTCCGCGGTCATCGGCGTGCCCGACCACCGCCTGGGCGAGGTGGGGCGCGCGTTCGTGCGGGTCCGGCCCGGCTCCGCACTCACCGCGGACGACGTCATCGCCTACAGCAAGGAGAAGCTCGCGGGCTTCAAGGTGCCCCGCTCGGTGGTGCTCGTGGACGAGTTCCCCCGCAACGCCGGCGGCAAGATCCTCAAGCGCGAGCTGCGCCGGGACTGACCATGGTGGTGCCGGCGGAACCGCCGTAGCATCCCAACCAAGCACTTGCTAGGTAGTAGTTGTGCACGGCACACGGAACGGACGGACATGACCCACGCTTCCATCCCCGCCCCACTGAGCCAGGACGAGCTCGGGCCCGACACCCAGCCCGTCGCCTACGAGGTGGCCGACGGGGTCGCCTACGTCAGCCTGAACCGCCCCGAGTTCCGCAACGCCCAGAACTCGGTGATGACCTACTCGCTGGACAACGCCTTCATCAAGGCCGTCGAGGACGCCTCGGTCAAGGTCATCGTGCTGCGCGCCAAGGGCAAGCACTTCTCCGCCGGCCACGACATCGGCACGCCCGAGCGCGACCTCCACGTGCAGTACGAGAACAAGGCCGCGCTGCACTGGGACCACACCGACCGCAGCGGCGGAGACCAGCGCCTGGCCCGCGAGCTCGAGGTCTACCTGGGCATGTGCCGCCGCTGGCGGGAGATCCCCAAGCCGGTGATCGCCCAGGTGCACGGCGCCTGCATCGCTGGCGGGCTGATGCTCGCCTGGATCTGCGACTTCATCGTGGCCTCCGACGACGCCTTCTTCTCCGACCCTGTGGTGCGGATGGGCATCCCCGGCGTGGAGTACTTCGCTCACGCCTTCGTGCTCGGCCCGCGCCGGGCCAAGGAGATCCTCTACACCGGCGAGCGCTTCAGCGCCGCCAAGGCCGAGCAGTGGGGCATGGTCAACCACGTCGTGCCGCGCGAGGAGCTCGAGGCCAAGGTCGCCTCCATCGCCGCGAACATCGCCGAGATGCCGCAGCTGGGCCTGTCGCTGACCAAGAAGGCCGTGAACATCTGCGAGGACCAGATGGGCCTGCGCAACGCGATGGACTCGGTGTTCGGGTGGCACCACTTCGCCCACTCCGCCAACGCCGAGGCCGACGGCGACTCCCTGGGCGGGATGGACGCCCGCTCCATGCGCGACTCCGCGAAGAAGGGGCAGTAACCGTGGACCTGCAGTTCGACGACGCCACCACGGCGTTTCGTCACGAGGTGCGCAGCTGGCTGCAGGCGAACGTGCCTGCCGAGCCGCTGCCGTCGATGGACACCGCCGAAGGCTTCGAGGCCCACCGGCAGTGGGAGCGCCGGCTCGCCGACGCCGGCCTGGCCGTCGTCTCCTGGCCCAAGGCCTACGGCGGCCGCGACGCGTCGCTGCTGGAGTGGGTGATCTTCGAGGAGGAGTACTACCGCTCCGGTGCCCCCGCACGGGTGAGCCAGAACGGCATCTTCCTGCTGGCCCCCACCCTGTTCGAGCACGCCAAGCCCGAGCAGCTCGACCGGATCATGCCCCGCATGGCTCGCTCGGAGGACATCTGGGCGCAGGCGTGGTCGGAGCCGGAGTCCGGCAGCGACCTGGCCAGCCTGCGCTCCACCGCCAAGCGGGTGGACGGCGGCTGGGTGCTCAACGGGCAGAAGACCTGGAGCTCGCGCGCCAGCTTCGCCGACTGGGGGTTCGGGCTGTTCCGCAGCGACCCCGAGGCCGGCAAGCACAAGGGCATCACCTACTTCATGTTCGACCTGCGCGCGCCGGGCGTCACCGTTCGCCCGATCGCCCAGCTCGACGGTGAGCCCGGCTTCGCCGAGCTGTTCCTGGAGGACGTGTTCGTCCCCGACTCCCCCGAGGACCCCGCGTCCTCCGGCGTGATCGGCGAGGTGAACAACGGCTGGAAGGTGGCCATGAGCACCGCGGCCAACGAGCGTGGCCTCTCGCTGCGCTCGCCCGGCCGCTTCCTCGCCACCGTCGACCGGCTGCTCGCGCTGCGGGCCCGCCAGGCCGACACCGTGAGCACCGCCGTGGACGAGCAGATCGTGGACGCCTGGATCGGCGCGCGCGCCTACCAGCTGTCCACCTTCGGCACCGTGACCCGCCTGGCCGACGGTGGCCAGCTGGGCCTGGAGTCCTCCATCAACAAGGTGTTCTGGTCGGAGTGGGACATCGCGACCCACGAGACCGCCCTGGAGCTGCAGGCCGCCGACGCCGAGCTGGCCGACGGCTGGACCGACGGCTACCTCTTCTCCCTGTCCGGCCCGATCTACGCCGGCACCAACGAGATCCAGAAGAACGTCATCGCCGAGCGGCTGCTCGGCCTACCGAGGGGCGACCGATGAGATTCGTCCTTGAGCCGGAGCACAAGGAGCTCGGTGCCAGCATCGACTCGATGCTGGCCAAGTCCGACCTGCCCGCCGTGGTCCGCGCCTGGGGCGCTGGCGACACCGAGCCCGGCCGCAAGGTCTGGGCACGGCTGGCCGAGACCGGCGTCAACGGCCTGGTCATCGACGAGGACCACGGTGGCTTCGGCGCCGGGGCCGTGGAGATGATCGTGGCGGTGGAGCAGCTGGGCCGCCACTGCGTGCCCGGACCGGTCGCCGAGACCGTCGCGGCCGCGCCGGCCCTGCTGGCCGCCGCGGGACTGACCGACCGCCTGGAGAGCCTGGCCGAGGGCCAGCTGGCCACCCTGGCGTGGGCGCCGCACGTGCCCTTCGCGGTGGACGCCGGCGTCGCCGACCTGACCCTGCTGGTGGACGCCGACGGCGCGCTGGCCGTGGGTGAGCCCGGTGCCGCGAAGCAGTCGGTGGACCCGGCGCGCAGCCTGTTCCCGCTGACCGCGGGCGCGAGCCTGGCCACCGGTGTGGACACCACCCGGGCGTTCGACCTGGCCGCGCTGGCCACCGCCGCCCAGCTGCAGGGCCTGGGCCAGACCATGCTGTCGATCAGCACGGAGTACGCCAAGGCGCGCAAGCAGTTCGGCCGCGAGATCGGCAGCTTCCAGGCCATCAAGCACCACCTGGCCGAGGTCGCGATCGCCCTGGAGATGGCCCGCCCGCTGCTGCTCGGCGCGGCACTGGCCGTGGACGGCGTCAGCGACGTGGAGCGCGCTGCGGACGTCTCGCGGGACGTCTCCGCCGCCAAGATCGCCTGCGGCGCTGCGGCCAACCGCGCGGCCCGCACGGCGCTGCAGGTGATGGGTGCCATCGGTTACACCCAGGAGCACGACCTGTCGCTGTACCTGACCCGCACGCGCGCACTGCTCACCTCGTGGGGCACCCCCGCGGTGCACCGGGCCCGCGTGCTGGCGGCGGTGTCCGCGGCGGAGCCGGCATGAGCTCACCGGTGACCGACTCCCCGGGCATCGACACCGAGGAGCAGGCCGACCTGCGCGCGTCCGTGCGCGACCTGCTGAGCAAGCACTCCGACTCCGCCGCGGTGCGCAAGGCCATCCAGGCCGAGCAGCGCCACGACACTGCGCTGTGGGAGCGGCTGTGCCAGCAGGTGGGGGTGGCTGCGCTGGCCGTCCCCGAGACCTACGACGGCGTGGGCGCCACGTTCATGGAGTGCCACGTGGTGCAGGAGGAGCTGGGTCGCCGGCTCGCTCCCACCCCGATGCTGGGCTCGGCGGTGCTGGCCGTGCAGGCCCTGCTGCTCTCCGGCGACGACGCAGCCTGCGCCCGCCTGCTGCCCGGCATCGCCTCCGGTGAGTCCACCGTGGCGGTGTGCTGGGCCAGCGCGGCCGGCTGGGACACCCCTGGGGTGGCGGTGCGGGATGGCGTGCTGCACGGCAGCGCCCACTACGTGCTCGACGGCGAGCATGCCGACGTGCTGCTGGTGCTCGCCACCGACGGCGCGGCGATCTCGCTGCACGAGGTGGCGGCGGACGCCGAGGGCGTGCGCCGGACGGCACGACCCAGCATGGACCCCACCCGCGGGCTGTCCACGGTGGACTTCGACGGCGTGGCCGCCACCCGGCTGTCCGCACCGGAGAACCTGGCCGAGAAGCTGCGCACCGTCGCGGTGGTGGCGGTGTCGGCCGAGCAGGTCGGCGGCGCGCAGGCCGTGCTGGACCTGACGGTGGCCTACACCAAGGACCGCAGGCAGTTCGGCCGGCAGATCGGCTCCTTCCAGGCGCTGAAGCACCGGATGGCGGACATGTACGTGCTGGTGGAGAGCGCGCGATCGATCTCCTACGCCGCTGCCGACGCCGTCTCCCGGGGCACCGCCGACGCTGCAGAGCTGGCGGCGACGGCCAAGGTGTACTGCTCCGAGGCGTTCAGCACGGTGGCGGGCGAGGCGATCCAGCTGCACGGCGGCATCGGCATCACCTGGGAGCACGACGCGCAGCTGTACTTCAAGCGCGCACACGGCACCGCCCAGCTGTTCGGCCAGCCGTCCGAGCACCTGCTGCGGCTGGAGTCGATGGCCGGGCTGTAGGTGGTGTGCACGTCCCCTGGGGCGGCGTCTGGGCAGCGGTTGCTGCTGCCTGGCGCCGCCCTTGGTGCGTCTGCAAGTACACCCAAGCCCTGTCGCTGGACAGGTGTCTGGACTAGGGTCTGGAAAAGCCCCTGAGCACCGAGGAGAGCACGTGAAGCACGGCATCACCCTGTTCACCAGCGACCGGGGCATCACCCCGGCTGCTGCGGCGCGCGCCGCCGAGGAGCACGGGTTCGACTCGTTCTACGTCCCCGAGCACACCCACATCCCGGTCAAGCGGGAGGCGGCGCACCCACGCACCGGTGACTCCTCGCTGCCCGACGACCGCTACATGCGCACCCTGGACCCCTGGGTTGCGCTGGCCACCGCAGCGTCGGTGACCGAGCGCATCCGCCTGGGCACCGGGGTGGCGCTGCCGGTGGAGAGCGACGCCATCACCCTGGCCAAGACGATCGCCTCGCTGGACCACCTCTCCGGCGGCCGGGTGACCCTGGGCGTCGGCTACGGCTGGAACCTCGACGAGCTCACCGACCACGGGGTCCCGCTGGCCAAGAAGCGGACCATGCTCCGGGAGTACCTGGAGGGGATGCAGGCGCTGTGGTCGCAGGAGCAGGCCTCCTACGACGGGGAGTTCCTCAGCTTCGGACCGTCCTGGGCGTGGCCCAAGCCGGTGCAGCAGCCGCGCGTGCCGGTGCTCGTGGGCGCGGCGGGCACGGACAAGAACTTCGCGTGGATCGTGCGCTCGGCCGACGGCTGGCTCACCACGCCGGCCCAGGAGGGCGTGGAGGAGCGGGTGCCGGTGCTGCAGCAGATGTGGCGCGACGCCGGACGGGAGGGCGCCCCACAGGTGGCGGTGCTCGACGGCAAGCCCGACCCGGAGAAGCTGGCGCGCTGGGCCGAGCTGGGTGTCACCGAGACCATCTACGGCCTGCCGGACAAGCCGGAGGCCGACGTGGTGGCCTACCTCGGCCGGCTGGCCGGCAAGCTGGGCCGAACCCCGGTGGCCAGCGCCTGACCCTCCGCTTGGTGGTACTTGCAGACGTACCGTGCCGCAGGTTGGTACGTCTGCAAGTACCCCCTAGAGCACGGTGAGCGGCAGCGGGATCCCGCGATCGGCGAACGCGAAGTCGGCGCCGGTGCTGAAGCGGGTGATCCGCACCTCCGACGCCTCCTTGGCCGGCTCCTCCGCCACCCGCACGCCGACGGTCAGCGCCTGCTCGTCCTCCGCCAGCACCTCCACGGCGAAGTGCGGGTTGACCCCGCGCACCAGCGCGTGCAGCGCCTCGAGGTGCTCGCCGTCCACCAGCGTGGGCCAGGCACCGTCGGCGTCCGCGGCGGCCTGACGGCCCAGCCGGAGCTCGAGGCGGGCGCCGTGCACCACCTCGGCGTCCACGTACTGGTGCGGGTTGACCAGCGGGTGCACCGTCAGCACGGTGGCCAGCGCGGCGAGGTCGTCGCCCAGCTCCAGCGCGTCGCGCAGCCGCTCGGCGGTGAGCCCGGCGATGCCGGTGAGCTGCTTGCGGGCGATCTCCCGCACGCTGGCCTCATCGGTACGAGCCCGCAGCGAGCGCAGGAAGCCCAGCGTGAGCAGCTGCTGCTGCAGGCACACCTCCTCGGCCATCCGCACCAGCGCCGATTGGGAGAAGTCGCCGAAGCGCAGGTCGCTGAGGAGCGGCCCGGCGTAGTCGTGGTGGCCCTCCCCCGCGGAGCTGATCGGAGTGAGCTCCAGCCCCGCGGCCGCGGACTTCTCGATGGCGCGCAGCCCGTCGGGCACGGCTGGCGGCGTGTGCGACTCGTGGATGACCACCGTCCACGCGCAGTGCGGGTGCCGGCCCGCCGGGTCGCGCGGCGGTCGGTGGATCGGCCGCACCTGGGCGCGGTCGTTGGTGGCCAGCGCGGTGGCGTCGAAGGTGGGATCCTCGATGTCGTGGCACATGCCACGGACGTACTCCTCGCCCATCGGCTCCACGTCCATCAGGGCACCGCAGTGGTCCAGCCAGAACTCGCCGTGGTCGTGGTCGTCCACCCGGAAGCGGAAGTCCATGAACTGCGGTGGCGCCCCGATGTCCAGCTGCAGGCCCTTGAAGATGGTCTCCACGCTGTCGCCGGTGAAGCCCAGCGCCTGCTGCATGCGCCGGGTGTAGATGGGGCTGGAGCTCTGCCACTCCTCGATGGCCACCTCGACCATGGCCTCCCGGCCGAACGCGCCGATGACGTGCGCCATGCCGGAGCGGTCGATGAGCTGCCCGGTGAGCAGCAGCTCGGGCAGCAGCACCGCCAGCTGCTCGCGGCTGAGCGCGGCGAACGGCGACGTCGCGGCGGGAGCCGCGCGCAGCGGGCTCACCACAGCGGGACCGGGGCCTGCCCCACCCGGTACCAGCCGGGCAGTCGGCCCTTGCCGGAGCGCGCGATCCGCTCGTTCATCCCGTCCGAGAGCGCGTTGGCGGTGATCATCTCCAGGAACAGGTGGGAGACGTTGCCGAAGTCGAAGAAGTCCCGCTGCCAGGACCACTGGAAGTTGCCGCCGTAGCGGAACCAGCTGCCGCCGATGCCGTGCACCTCGTAGGGCGTCCCGTCCGGGCGCCTCCGGTCTGCGGTCTGCTTCCACAGCCCGATCACGTTGCCGGTGCGATCGTCCACCACCACCTCCTGGTACGGGTACTCCCAGCCCTCCAGGCCGAACATCTCCTGGCCCAGGGCGATCTCCCGGATCTCGTCCCGGCCGACCGCCATGAAGTCGTCCTTGGGGCCGTAGTTCCAGCCGTAGGTGGCGTCCTCGGTGTACATCTCGGCCAGCGGCTTCCAGTCCCGCTTCTCCTCGCAGCGCTTGTTCTCGTCGATCCAGCGCTGCACCATCTCGTCGAGCTCGGCGCGGTCAAACGGGGCCATCGGGGGTCTCCTTCAGGTTGGCGTCGCCGGACTCCTCCAGGCGCAGCGCACGGGTGGGGCAGTAGCGGACGGCCTGCTCGACGTCCTCGCGCAGGCTCTCGGCCGGTTCCGGCTCGAGGATGTGGACCTTCTCGTTCTTGGGCACGGTGAACACGTCGGGCGCCTCGAGCGCGCACATGGCGTGGCCCTGGCAGAGATCGAGGTCGACGGTCACCTTCATCAGCTCACCCGCCTCCGGTACCGCACCCGGCAGGGCTGCTCCAGCTGGACGACCATCTTGGAGTGGTCGTTGCGGTAGGACTCCGCGGGCTGGGCCATCTCGAACTCGTAGTCGCGCAGCAGCCCGGAGAAGATCGCCTTGAGCTGCATCATCGCGAACGCCGCCCCCACGCAGCGGTGCCGTCCGGCCCCGAACGGGATCCAGGTCCACCGGTTGACGATGTCCTCCTGGTTGGGGTCGATGTAGCGCTCCGGGTTGAACAGGTCGGGCTCGGGGAAGTCCTCGGCGATCCGGTTGGAGATGGCCGGGGTGGCCGCGACCAGGTCGTTCTCCGCGATCCGGTAGCCACCGACCTCGAAGTCACCCCGCGCCAGGCGCAGCAGGATGATCAGCGGCGGGTGCAGCCGCAGGGTCTCCTTGAGCACCGACTCCAGCACCGGGATCTGCCGCAGCGCGCGGAAGCTGATGTCGGAGCCGTCGGAGTAGAGCTCGTCCAGCTCGGAGACGACCTTCTTCATCTGGTCGGGGTGGCGCAGCAGCTCGATCAGCGTCCAGGCGGCGGTGCCGGAGGTGGTGTGGTGCCCGGCGAACATCATCGAGATGAAGATGCCGGTGATCTCGTCGGCGGTGAAGCGCTCCGTGCCGTCCTCGTCCTTGATGGACACCAGGACGTCGAGCATGTCCCGGTCCTCCTTGCCGGCGGGCGGGTTGGCGATG
This sequence comes from Rhodococcus sp. Z6_132, assembly GCF_058133635.1. Lineage (NCBI taxonomy): Bacteria > Bacillati > Actinomycetota > Actinomycetes > Mycobacteriales > Nocardiaceae > Rhodococcus > Rhodococcus sp. Z6_132. The sequence continues at coordinate 1,397,741 of NZ_JBYUNP010000001.1, read as the reverse complement.
CGGCCGACCATGATCTCCTGCACCAGCGCGACCAGCGCCACCCGCGCCTGGTCCCGGCGGCGGAAGCTCTCGATGTCGGCGTAGGGATCGACGAAGGCCAGCGCGTCGGTTCCCTGCTCCAGCTCGTGGTACAGGTGGGCGAAGCGGTCGTCGAGCTGCTCCCGGAACTTCTGCCCGATGAGGCAGGCAGAGGAGGTGTAGATGGTCAGCTCGGCGAAGAAGTCGAGCAGGTCGATCTCCCCGGACTCCCCCCACTGCGCGACCATCCGGTCGACCTCAGCGGCGATGGTGGCGGCGTGGCCGCGCATCTGCTCGCCGCGCAGGGCCTGGTTGTGCAGCATCTCCTTGCGCCGCTCCGGGCTGGCGTCGAACACCACGCCCTCGCCGAAGATCGGCTTCATGAACGGGTAGGCCGCCTGCTGGTCGAGGTCCTCGTCGGAGGAGCGGAAGAAGAACTCGTTGGCCTCGGCGCCGGAGAGCAGCACCACGTTGCGCTCGGCCAGCTGGAAGGTGCCGACGTCGCCGCACTCCTCGCGCACCCGCCGCATCAGGGCGATCGGGTCGGTGCGGAGCTCGTCGAGGTGGCCGTGCTCGGTCTGTCCGCCGGAGACACGCTGGGGAACGGAGGTGGTCATCGGTTGTCCTTTGCTGGGTCGTCCTGGCGCAGGGGCGCCTCGGGCTGGACCTCGACGAGGACCAGGTGTGCCCCGCGCGGGGTGGAGACCACGGTGGCCACGGCCGCCGCGATGTCGCTGGCGCGCAGGAAGTACGGGTGGCGGGCGAAGCCCCACTTCTCCCAGTCCGCGATCAGCGGGTCGATCACCTCCGACGGTGCGTTCATGCCCATGGCGGTCTGGGTGGGCCCCGGCCGGACGACGGAGGCTCGGACGCCGGTGCCCTCCAGCTCCATCCGCATCTGGTGGGCGAGCGCCTCGACACCGGTCTTGGCCCCGTTGTAGGCCCCCATCCGGGGGCGGGGCTGGTCGGCGCAGTCCGACCCGATCACCACGAAGTCGCCCCGGCGACGCTCGATCATCCCCGGCAGCAGCCGGTGCGCCAGCCGCTGCGTGCCCACCAGGTGCACGTTCACCTGGAGCTCGAAGCGCTCGGGGTCCATCTCGTGCACCAGCGCGAAGTCCTGGTCGCCGGCCCCGGAGAGCACGATCTCGGCCGGGCCGATCGCGGCCTCCGCCGCGGTGGCGAACTCCTGCACCGACTCCGTTGAGGAGACGTCGAGGTAGTGCGCGAAGGCCTCTCCGCCGTCGGCCCGGATCTTCTCCGCGAGCACCTGGCACTCGGCCACCCGGCGAGCCCCCAGGGCGACGGGATGGCCCAGCTCGGCCAGCGCGTGCGCGGTGGCCGCGCCGATCCCCGACGACGCACCGGTGATGTAGGCCGGGCGCCGGGGTGGGTTGGGCTGGAACCTAGGCATCAGTCACCTGCTGTTCTGGACACATGTCTGGACAGTAACCCAGTTACTCGGGCCGGGCAACGGTTTCCGCAGCGCCGAACCTCAACGCGCGTGGATGCGCACCGGCATCTCCTTGATGCCGTTGATGAAGTTGGACCGGAGGCGGCGCACGGGGCCGGTGGGCTCCACCCGGTCGATGCGCTCAGCCATCACCTCGAAGAGCACCTTCAGCTCCAGCCGAGCCAGGTGGGTGCCCAGGCAGTAGTGCGCTCCACCGCCGCCGAAGGCGAGGTGCAGGTTGGCGTCGCGGCTGATGTCGAAGCGGAAGGGGTCGGGGAAGACCGACTCGTCCCGGTTGGCGCTGGGGTAGAAGATGACCACCTTGTCGCCGGCTGCCACCGGCTGCTCGCCGATCAGGCAGTCCCGGGTGGCGGTGCGCCGGAAGTCCATCACCGGGCTCACCCAGCGCAGCACCTCCTCCACCGCCGAGCCGACCAGCTCCGGGCGCTCCTGCAGCAGGCGCCACTGCTCGGGGTGGTCGATGAAGGCCTGCATGCCGCCGGCCGTGGCGTTGCGAGTGGTCTCGTTGCCGGCGATCACCAGCAGGACGAAGAACATGTTGAACTCCATCTCGCTGATCACGTCGCCGTGCTCGTCCGGCTGGACCAGCTTGGTGACGATGTCCTCGCGAGGCTCCAGCCGGCGCTGGGCCGCCAGCTCGTTGGCGTAGAGGAAGATCTCCATCGCCGCCATCTCGCCGTCGGCCTCGGTGGTGCCGAACTCCGGGTCGTCGAAGCCGATCATCCGGTTGGACCAGTCGTAGAGCTTGTCCACCTCCTCGGCGGGTGCGCCGAGGAGGGCGGCGATGACCTCCAGCGGAAGCGGCGAGGCGGCACCCCGCACGAAGTCCACGTCACCCTGCTCCAGCAGGCGGTCCACGATGCGCGTGCAGATCTCCCGGATGTGCTCCTCCAGCGTGGCGATCACCCGCGGGGTGAAGCCGCGGGAGACCAGCAGCCTCAGGCGGGTGTGGTCCGGCGGGTCGAGGTTGATCAGCATGGCGGCCTGCTTGGCGCGGGCCTCCTCGTCGAAGTCGTCGATCTGGGTGGTGCCCGCGGCGCAGGAGAACGTGGCGATGTCGCGGGAGACGGCCACCACGTCGGCGTGACGGGTGACGGCCCAGAAGCCGCTGCCGCCCTCCTCCGGCTGCCAGTACACCGGGCAGCTGGTGCGCAGCTCGGTGAAGAAGTCGTGCGGCACGGCCTCGGCGTAGACGCCAGCGTCCTTCAGGTCCGGCACGGGGGTTCGGTCAGAGACGAAAGCAGTCATGGTCAACCTCGGCAGCGTGGGGTGTGATCTAGCCAACACCGTTAAACTACACAGATTAGTTTAGAAGGGAAGGCATGCTGACCCTGAACGAGCCGGGAGGCCACCGATGAGCGCACCGCGCGCGCCGCGACGCCGAACCCTGAACCGCGACAAGGTTATCCGCGCCGCGGTCGAGGTGATTGACGAGCTGGGCTGGGACCAGCTGTCGATGACCAGCCTCTCCGCCCGCGTCGGCGTGGTGGTCCCGTCCCTGTACAACCACGTGCGCAGCCTGGACGACGTGCGCGGCGCCGTGCAGGTGCGCACCATGGCCGAGCTGGGCGAGCAGCTTCGCGCGGCTGCGCTCGGTCGCACCGGAACCGAGGGCATCACGGCCCTGGCCGACACCCTGCGCACGTTCGCCACCACCCACCCGCAGCGCTACCAGGCGCTGACTGCCGCCCCGGTGGAGCGCACCGAGCTGGTGGTGGCGGCGCTGGACGTGAACACGGTGCTCAGCGAGATGCTCCTGTCCTGCGGTGTGCCGCCGGAGGAGTCGCTGCAGGCCGCGGTGTCGCTCTTTGCCGCGCTGCACGGCTTCGCCACCCTGGTCAACAGCGGCTTCCTGGGTGACGAGCTGGACCTGGAGCTGATCTACGACACGGTGCTGCGCGCCGCGCTGAGCGGCATCGCCCCCGCGCGCGCCACCGACCGGCGACCCCCACCGGTCGGCTAGGCGCGCACCGTCACCCGCACCGGCAGGGTGGCGAAGCCGCGCACGTTGGAGGAGTGCACCCGGCGGGCGCTGGCCTCGTCCACCTCGAAGCTCTCCACCCGGCGCACCAGCTCGGTGAGCGCGATGTTGGCCTCCAGCCGGGCCATGTGCGCACCCAGGCAGAAGTGGGTGCCGCCGCCGAAGCTGGCCAGGTTGTTGTCGTGGTCGCGGCCGATGCGGAAGGTGTCGGCGTCGGCGAAGACGGTGGAGTCCCGGTTGGCCGAGCCCACCAGCAGCAGCACCTGGGCTCCGGCGGGCACCGTCTGTCCGTAGTAGGTGAGGTCGACCTTGGCGGTGCGCGCCAACATCTGGCTGGAGGTGTCGTAGCGCAGCGTCTCCTCCGTCCACTCCGGAACCCGGGCGGGGTCGGCGAACGGCTTGGCCAGCTCGTCGGGGTTGCGGAAGCCCCAGCTGAGCGCGTTGCCCAACAGCTTGGTGGTGGTCTCGTTGCCGGCCACCACCATGAGGAACATGAAGCCGATGATCTCGTCGTCGGTGAGCCGGTCACCGTCCAGCTCGGCGTCCAGCAGGGCCGAGGTGAGGTCGTCGGTGCGCTTGGTGCGTCGCTCGGCCAGCATGTCCGCGTAGTAGCCGACCAGGTGCAGGGACGCCTCCATCGCCGGCACCGGGACGTCCTGCACGCCCTCCTCGCGATGCATCACCAGGTCGGCCAGGCGACGCAGCTCGGCCCGGTCAGCCTCGGGCACGCCCATCAGCTCGGAGATGACGTCCATCGGGAGCTTGCCGGCCACCTCCTCGATGAAGTCGAACTCCCCCTGGGCCAGCGCAGGCTCGAGGTGCTGGCGGGTGAGCTCGAGGATGCGCCCGGACAGCTCCTGCACCCGCCGCGGCGTGAAGCCCTTGGAGACCAGCCGACGCATCCGCTGGTGGCGGGGGTCGTCCAGGGCGAGGAAGGACATGGTCTTGTGCGCGTGCGGACCGTAGGCGGCCGGGTCGAGCGAGACACCGTTGGCGCTGGAGAGCCGCTCGGCGTCGCGGAAGCCCGCCATCACGTCGACGTGGCGCGACAGCGCCCAGAAGTCGAGGTCGGGGTTGTAGTACAGCGGCGCCTCGTCGCGCAGCCGCTCGTAGGTGGGGTAGGGGTCCTCGTGGATCGCGTAGTCGTACGGGCTGAAGGCCAGCGGCGGTCTGGTGGTCGTGGTGCTCGCGGTCTCGGTCATCGTCACTCCCCTGTCGGGCCGGCCCGGGTGCCGACGCCTGCGGTGTTGGGCACGACCAGGGCGGCCGCAGCCTCGAGCCGGTCGGCCACGGTGGTGTAGGACCCGTAGCCCATCCCCGCGCGCACCAGGGCGCCGGAGTAGAGCATCTCCAGCGTCTCCAGCTCGGCCGGCGTGTGGTCGGGACCGAGCGCGTCGGCCAGCTGGCGGCGGATGGTCAGGCCGATGCGGGCGCGCAGGTGCTCCACGTCCGGGTCACCACCCAGCAGCGCCGCCGTCACCGCCCCGGCCAGCTCGGGCTCGTCGGCCACCAGCAGCGCGATCTTGCGCAGCACCGCCGCCACCCGGCCGGTGCGGTCGTCGGTGGCGGGCTCCGGGTCCGGTGCGGCCGCCAGGGTGCGCCAGAACATCTCCGCCACCAGGTGCTCCTTGGAGGAGAAGTACGTGTAGGCCGTGGCCGGGGCCACCCCGGCGCGGGAGGCGACCAGGCGCACGGTGAGCCCGCTGAAGCCGACCTCGCGCAGCACGTCGAGGGCGGCCTTGGTGAGCCGGTCGACGGTGTCGGCCTGCTTCTCGGTGAGGCGCCTGCGGGTCGACTCGTTGTTCACACTACTAGACACGTGTCCAGACACTACTACAGCGCATGCGCCTGCGCACCATTGCGCGGCTCTCACCCGTGGACTACGGTCCAGACACATGTCCAGAAACCACGGCGGTGCGCGATGACCACGACCACGACCCCGCTCCGGCCGGGCCCCACGGAGAGCTCCTTCCTCCTCGTCGACGGCAAGCTCGTGCCCGGCGCGGGCGGGGTGTTCGACATCCTCAACCCAGCCACCGAGGAGGTCATCGGCCAGGCCGCCGACGCCACCGCCCAGGACATGGACGCCGCGATCGCCGCCGCCCGCCGCGCCTTCGACGAGACCGACTGGTCCCGGGACGTGCAGCTGCGGGTGCGCTGCCTGCGCCAGCTGCAGCAGGCGCTGCTGAACCACCTGGAGGAGCTGCGGGAGATCACCATCGCCGAGGTGGGCGCACCCCGCTTCCTCACCTCCGGCCCCCAGCTGGAGCTGCCCATCCAGTACCTCGGCTACTACGCCGACCTGGCGGAGTCCTACGCGTGGCGGCAGGAGCTCGGGGTGGCTGAGCCGATGGGGGTGCGCACCAACCGCTACGTGCTCAAGGAGCCGGTGGGCGTGGTCGGTGCCATCACCCCGTGGAACTTCCCGCACCAGATCAACTTCGCCAAGCTGGCCCCCGCGCTGGCCGCGGGAAACACGGTGGTCCTCAAGCCCGCCCCGGACACCCCGTGGTGCGCCGCCCTGGTCGGCCGCATCATCGCCGAGGAGACCGACATCCCCGCCGGGGTGGTCAACGTGATCACCTCCACCGACCACTCCGTGGGTGCGCAGCTGGCCACCGACCCGCGGGTGGACCTGGTGTCGTTCACCGGTTCCACCGCCACCGGCACCGCGGTGATGACCGCGGCGGCCCAGACGCTGAAGAAGGTCTTCCTGGAGCTGGGCGGCAAGTCCGCGTTCATCGTGCTCGACGACGCCGACGTGGCCGGCGCCTGCACCATGGCGGCGTTCACCGTGTGCACCCACGCGGGCCAGGGCTGCGCCCTCACCACCCGCCTGCTGGTCCCCCGGGAGCGCTACGACGAGGCGGTCAAGGCCACCGCCGACACCATGGCGGGACTGCGTGCCGGCGACCCGGACAGCAGCCGCACCATCTGTGGTCCGCTGATCTCCGCCCGCCAGCGCGACCGCGTGGAGGGCTACCTGCGCCTGGCCACCGAGGAGGGCGGCACCATCGCCGCCGGCGGCGGCCGGCCGGCCGACAAGGAGCACGGCTTCTTCATCGAGCCCACCCTCGTCGCCGGGCTGGACAACACCGCCCGCACCGCCCGCGAGGAGATCTTCGGCCCGGTGCTGGTGATCCTGCCGCACGACGGCGACGAGGACGCCGTGCGCATCGCCAACGACTCCCCCTACGGCCTCTCCGGCGAGGTCTACGGCACCGACCCCGACCGGCTCGCCGCGGTCGTCGCCGGGGTGCGCACCGGAACCCTGGGGGTCAACGGCGGGGTCTGGTACGGCATCGACGCGCCCTTCGGCGGCTACAAGGCCTCCGGCATCGGCCGCGAGATGGGCGTGGCGGGCTTCGAGGAGTACCTGGAGACCAAGCTCGTCGCCGAGCCGGCCTCCTGATGCGCCCGCGCGCAGCCACGCACACCCCCGACCACCGCCCCACCCAGTGCACCAAGGAGATCCACGGATGAACCGCTTCGAGGGAAAGACCGCCATCGTGACCGGCGCCGCGCAGGGCATCGGGGAGGCCTACGCCCGCGCGCTCGCCGCCGAGGGCGCCTCCGTGGTGGTGGCCGACCTCAACCGCGAGCTGGGCGAGGCGGTGGCCAAGCAGATCACCAGCGACGGTGGCACCGCGGTGTTCCAGGAGGTCGACGTGGCCGACGAGGCCTCCGCGAAGGCGCTGGCCGAGGCGGCGGTGCAGGCCTACGGCGGCATCGACTACCTGGTGAACAACGCCGCCATCTACGGCGGCATGCAGCTGGACTTCCTGATCACCGTGCCGTGGGACTACTACAAGAAGTTCATGAGCGTGAACTTCGACGGTGCGCTGAACGTGACCCGGGCGGTGTACCCGCACATGGCCGAGCGCGGGGGTGGCGCCATCGTCAACCAGTCCTCCACCGCGGCGTGGTTGTACTCCGGCTTCTACGGCCTGGCCAAGGTGGGCGTGAACGGGATGACCCAGCAGCTGGCCACCGAGATCGGTCCGGCCAACGTGCGCATCAACGCCATCGCCCCGGGTCCCATCGACACCGAGGCCACCCGCACCGTCACCCCGGGCACCATCGTCAAGGACATGGTGAAGGCGCTGCCGCTCAAGCGCATCGGCACCCCGCAGGACCTGGTGGGCATGTGCCTGTTCCTGCTCTCCGACGAGGCCGGCTGGGTCACCGGGCAGATCTTCAACGTCGACGGTGGCCAGGTCATCCGGTCATGACTGCGGCACAGCGCCCGGTGGGCTACATCGGCCTGGGCAACATCGGTGCGCCGATGGCCAAGCGCCTGCTGGCGTGGCCCGGCGGGCTGGCCGTCTTCGACACCCGCACCGAGGCGGTCGAGCCGTTCGTGCAGGCCGGCGCCACCGCCGCCGCCAGCCCCCGTGAGGTGGCCCAGGCCGCCGACCTGGTCTGCGTCACGGTGGTCAACGACGAGCAGGTGCGCCAGGTGCTCACCGGCCCGGACGGGATCCTGGCCGGCGCAGCCCCGGGCACGGTGGTGGCGGTGCACTCCACCATCAGCGACGCCACCGCGGTCGAGCTGGCCGCGGTGTGCGCCGAGGCCGGGGTGGACCTGGTGGACGCCCCGGTCAGCGGCGGCGCGGCCGGCGCGGCCACCGGCGCCCTCGCGGTGATGGTGGGCGGCAGCGAGCGGGCCTTCGCGGCCGTGCGCGAGCCCTTCGGCCTGATCGGTGAGCTGGTGCTGCACGCAGGGGAGGTGGGCGCAGGAACCCGGATGAAGCTGGCGCGCAACCTGTTGCACTTCGTGGCCTTCACCGCCGTCACCGAGGCCGCCCAGCTGGCGGAGGCGGCGGGGCTCAACCTCGTCGACCTCGGCAAGGTGGTGCGCCACTCCGACGCCCTCACCGGCGGCGCCGGGGCGATCATGCACCGCGACACCGCGGCACCGGTGGCCGACAGCGACGGCTGGCACGCCATCCTCAGCCACGTGCGCAACCTCGGCGAGAAGGACCTGTCCCTCGCGCTGGACCTGGGCGAGCGCACCAAGGTGGACCTGCCCCTGGCCCGGCTGGCGCTGGCCCGGCTCGGGCCCGGACTCGGGGTGGGCCAGGGCAGCACCGCCCGAGAAGCAGCAGCAGACCAGGAGCAGCAGTGAGCGGAGAAGCAGCAGTGGACGCACCAGGCACAGAGACCAGCGCCGAGCGGCGGGCTCGCGGGCTCGAGATGATGGAGCAGGTCTACGGCTTCACCATGCAGGACGGCCCCGGCGCGCACTTCGCCGCCACCGCCGACCACCTCTTCGCCGACATCTGGTCGCGGCCGGGGCTGAGCATCCGGGACCGCCGCCTGCTGCTGCTCGGAGCACTGACCGCACAGGGCCAGATCGACGTCGCGGAGATCCAGGTGGGTGCGGCACTGCACAATGAGGAGCTAGACGAGACGCAGCTCCGCGAGATCGCGCTCTTCCTGTGCCACTACGTCGGTTGGGCGCAGGGGACCAAGCTGGACGCGATGGTGGGGCGCGTGGCCGCCAACCGAAAGTAGGACCGCTGACCGTGAGCACCCAGACCCTGCCCATCGAGCTGGTGGACCTGGCCGAGCAGACCCCGGGCTTCATGCCGATCGACGAGGGCACCGCCCTGCACGAGGCGGCCCTGGCCTACCTGGGCGACGGGGTGGGGGTGGAGATCGGCACCTACTGCGGCCGTTCCACCGTCTACCTCGGCGCCGCGGCCAAGGCGGTGGGCGCCACCGTGGTGACGGTGGACCACCACCGCGGCTCGGAGGAGCACCAGCCTGGCTGGGAGTACCACGACCCGACGTTCATCGACGCCCACACCGGCCGGTTCGACACCTCCACGCGGCTGCGCCACACCTTGGCCGACGCCGGGCTGGAGGAGCACGTGGTCACGGTGGTGGCCGCGTCCACCCAGGTGTCGGCGTTCTGGCGCACCCCGCTGTCGCTGCTGTTCATCGACGGCGGGCACAGCAGCGAGGCAGCGCAGGCCGACTTCTCCGGCTGGGCGCCGTGGGTGGCGGTGGGTGGCGCGCTGGTCATCCACGACGTCTTCCCCGACCCCGCCGACGGCGGCCGTCCCCCGTACGAGATCTACCAGCGCGCGCTGGCCACCGGTGACTTCAAGGAGGTCTCCGTGCAGGGCTCGCTGCGGGTGCTCGAGCGCACCAGCGGTCAGACCGGGGAGCCGCTGGCGTAGCAGTGGTCGCCGCAGCTGTCCGGCCCGAGCTCGGCGGCCGGCAGCGCGGCGTCGCGGAACAGCCCGGCACCAGGAGTGGCGCCGGCGAGCGCGTCGGCGGCCAGGATGACCGCAGCGCTGGTCCAGGAGCTCTTCTCCTCGGGCCAGCGCTTGCCGTCGGCGTAGACCAGCCCGGTCCAGTAGGAGCCGTCCGGGTCGCGCAGGTGCTGCATGTTGGTGAACAGCTCCAGCGCCTCCCCCCGCCGGCCCATGGCGTCCAGCGCCAGCACCAGCTCGCAGGTCTCCGCACCGGTCACCCACGGCTTGTGGTCCACGCAGCGGATGCCCAGGCCGGCCACCACGAAGTCGTCCCAGCGCTCGGCGATCAGCTCGGCGGCCTGCTCACCGCGCACCGCTCCGCCCAGCACCGGGTAGTACCAGTCCATGGAGAACTCGGGCTTGGGCGTGAACGCCTCCGGGTGGCGGCGCAGGGCGTGGCCCAGCTGGTACAGCGCCACCTCCCACTCCGGCTGCGGGTCGTCCAGCTCCTCGGCCAGCAGCACCGCGCAGCGCAGGCTCTGGTGGATGCTGGCGGAGCCGGTGAGCAGCGCCTCGGTGAGCACCCCGCCCGGGCCGCAGGCCCAGTAGATCTCCCCGCCCGGGGCCTGCAGCTGCAGCACCAGGTCGATCGCTGCCCGCACCGCCGGCCACAGCCGGGCCGTGCGAGCGGCGTCGCCGCGCACCAGGTGCTGGTGCCAGGCCGCCACCGCGAGGTAGGCACAGAAGTTGCTGTCGGTGCCGGCGTTCTCCACCGTGGTGCCGCGCACCTGCATCGGCCAGGAGCCGTCGGCGCGCTGGGTGCGCAGCGACCACTCCAGGGCCGCGTCGGCCTCCTCGTCCAGGCCCAGCGTGGTCAGCGCCATGGCCGACTCCAGGTGGTCCCACGGATCGGTCTGCCCGCCAGGGAACCACGGGATGGCACCGGAGGGCTCCTGCATGACCGCGATCGCCCGTCCGGTCTGCACCGCCTGCTCGGCGGTGAGCACTCCGGGCACCGCGGGCGCCGGGTGCCGGTCCGACCGGGGCGTCGGCTGTCGACGCCGCAGGTCAGACGGCCGCAACGGGGACCTTCGGCTTGCTGAGGTAGAACACCACGCTCTTGCCGATCACCGGGTTGAGCAGCTTCTCCGCGGTCCGGGTCAGCCACGGGCCCTTCATCAGGTCCCAGACCAGCATCTGGTGGTAGGCCTTGGGCAGCGGGTGCTCCTGCTTGTCCACCCCGACGGCACACTTGAGCCACCAGTACGGCGAGTGCAGCGCGTGGGCGTGGTGGACGTGCTCCACCGTCAGGTTGGCCGCCTCCAGCTTGGCGGCGAGCTCGTCGGCGCGGTAGATGCGGACGTGGCCGCCCTCCACCTCGTGGTAGGCGTCCGAGAGCGCCCAGCAGATCTTCTCCGGGAAGTACCGCGGGACGGTCACCGCGGCCACGCCGCCGGGCTTGAGGATGCGGGTGAGCTCGGCGATGGCCCGCTCGTCCTCGGGGACGTGCTCGAGCACCTCGGAGATCAGCACCACGTCGAAGGACTCGTCCTCGTAGGGCAGGGCGAGGGCGTCACCCACCTCGGTGCGAGCCGTGGCCCCCTCGGGGACCTCGCCCTCCAGCTCCATGGCCCCGAACATGTCCGCGACCGCGGCCATGTCCGACTCGCTCTGGTCGAAGGCGATGACGTCGGCGCCGCGGCGGTACAGCTCGAAGGAGTGCCGTCCGGCTCCGGCCCCGATGTCGATGACCTTGTCTCCCGGCTTGACGCCCAGACGATCGAAGTCGACGGTCAGCATGCTGTGCGTGGCTCCTTCTGCTCCCCAGTGCCGTTCTCCTGGTGGAACCGGTCGATGGTGGTGGCGTAGAACTGCGCGGTGCGGGCCGCCACGGCGGCCCAGCTGTAGCGCTCCAGGACGCGGGCGCGTCCCGCGGTGCCCATCCGCTCCCGCAGCGCGGCGTCGTCGAGCAGGGTGGCCAGCGCGCCGGCCAGCGCCTCGGAGTCGCCGGGCTCCACGAGCAGGGCCGCGTCACCGTGCTCGCCGACGACCTCGGGCAGCGCCCCGGTGCGGGTGGCTACCAGCGGGGTACCGCAGGACATCGCCTCCACGGCGGGCAGCGAGAACCCCTCGTACAGCGAGGGCACGGCGGCGACCTCGGCCGAGGCCATCAGCCGACCCAGCTCGTCGTCGTCCACCCCGGACACCGTCTGCACGATGTCGGCGATGCCCAGCTGCTCGATCAGCCGCGCGGAGCGACCCGCCGGGTCCAGCTTGGACACCAGCACCAGCTCCACGGTGCGCTCGGTGCGGAGCTTCGCCACGGCCTCCAGCAGGTTGGCCACGCCCTTCAGCGGCATGTCCGCGCTGGCGATGCAGGCGATGCGCCCGGGCACCCGGGGCGTGCTCGGCGGGGCGAAGATCTCGGTGTCCACGCCCAGCGGGATGGTCTGCAGCCGACCGTCCGGCACGTCGAAGGCGGTGCGGATGTCCTGCTCGGAGGACTTGGAGACGGTGAGCAGCGCGGGGATCCGCCGGGCCACCCGGCCTTGCATGCGCAGGAATCCGTACCAGCGGCGCAGGCTGAGCTTGCGGCGGCCGCGCGCGGCAGCGAGGTCGACGTCGCGGTCGCGGGTGATGGGGTGGTGGATGGTGGCCACCAGCGGCAGCCCGGCCTTGACCAGGCGGAGCAGGCCGTAGCCGAGGCTCTGGTTGTCGTGCACCACGTCGAACTCCGCGGCCCGCTTCCCCAGCAGCCGCGCGGCCCGCAGGCTGAACGTGAGCGGCTCCGGGAACCCGGCAGTCCACATGGTGGCGACCTCGAGCACGTCGATGCCGTCACGGATCTCCCGCAGGTGCGGCGTGCGGAACGGGTCGGGGTCGCGGTAGAGGTCCAGGCTGGGGACCTTGGTCAGCGCCACGCCCGGGTCCAGCTCGGGGTAGGGCTGGCCGGAGAACACCTCGACGGTGTGGCCCAGCGAGACGAGCTCACGGCTGAGGTGGCGCACGTACACGCCCTGTCCCCCGCAGTGCGGCTTGCTTCGGTAGGACAGGAGTGCGATCCGCACTGCTCACCTCAATCCCTCGGGTCGGTGTGATCGGCTCCACTTTAGAACACGTTCACCCTGGGTCCGGGCATCGCCCTGGGCCAGTCAGCCGCGCGGCGCTGCCCGTCGACCCGCGGCAGGTGGGGCCACGAGTCCGGACTAGACCCAGTCGTCGTGCCGCGGCCAGGTGAGGAAGGCCTCCAGGTCGGTCCGCTCGGGCGCGGGGCCGGTGTCCCCGAGGTCCACCGAGGTGTACGCGCCCCGGTAGAACAGCAGCGGACGCTCGTGCCCCAGCTGGCCCAGCGTCTGCACCCGGCCCACCACGATGTCGTGGTCTCCGCCAGAGTGCACGTCCTCGATCACGCAGTCCACCCAGGTCAGCACGCCGTCGAGCACCGGAGAACCGCCCGGCGACGGGAACCAGGTCAACCCGGCGAACTTGTCCTCGGCGCGGGAGCCGAACACCGAGCTGACGTCGCGCTGGTGGTCGGCGAGGACGTTCACGCAGAACCGGCCCGAGCTGCGGATGGCCGCCCAGGCCCGGGACAGCCTGCCCGGGCAGAAGGTCACCAGCGGCGGGTCCAGCGAGAGCGCGGCGAAGGACTGGCAGGCGAAGCCCACCGGCACCCCGTCGGCGACCGCAGTGACCACGGTGACGCCGGTGGCGAACTGGCCGAGGACGGTGCGGAAGCGGGTGGAGTCGAAGGCAGCGTCGGTCAGGCTCACTGCTGGCCCCGGACGCTGAAGTCGTGTCCCCACAGCGACACCGCGGTGCTCTCCCTGGCGATCCAGCCCTCGTCCTCCACCTGCAGGCCCTCGCAGCCGAACTCGACGTCGAAGCCGCCCGGGGTCTTCATGTAGAAGGAGAGCATCTGGTCGTTGACGTGCCGGCCCAGCGTCGCCGACATCGGCACCTTGCGGCGCAGCGCGCGGTCCAGGGTGAGTCCGACGTCGTCGGAGTGCTCCACCTCGATCATCAGGTGCACGATGCCGCTGGGGGTGGGCATGGGCAGGAAGGCCAGGCTGTGGTGGCGCGGGTTGCAGCCGAAGAAGCGCAGCCACGCCGGCTCGCTGTCCGGGGCCCGGCCGACGAACTCCGGAGCCAGCCGCATGGAGTCGCGCAGCCGGAACCCGAGCACGTCGCGGTAGAAGGTCAGCGCGGCGGCGTCGTCGCCGGTGGACAGCACCACGTGGCCCAGGCCCTGCTCGCCGGTGACGAAGCGGTGCCCGTAGGGGCTGACCACCCGGCGGTGCTCCAGGGCCGCGCCGTGAAACGCCTCCAGGGTGTTGCCCGAGGGGTCGGCGAAGCTGATCAGCCCGACCACCCGACGGTCGGCCAGCTGCTCAGCGGTGCCCTCCTTGAACGGGACCCCGGCGGCGTCCAGGCGGGCGCGGACGTCGTCCAGCTCGGCAGCGTTGGCGGTCTCCCAGCCGGAGAGCTGCAGCCGGTCGTGCTCGCCGGGGACGATGACCAGCCGGGCCGGGAAGTCGTCCATCCGCAGGTACAGCGCCGCCGGATCGGCACCCTTGCCCTCCACCATGCCGAGGACCTTGAGGCCGTACTCCCGCCACGCGGCCATGTCGGTGGTCTCGATGCGCATGTACGCCAGCGAACGGATCCCCATCACGTCACTCCCACTCCGAAGTCGGTCGAACGGTCGGCGAGCGCGGACGGGCCGGCTCGGTCCTGCGTGGCCCCTGTCTAGACCATCGAGTCGGTGATCGGCAGCCCGAACTCGCCACTGCCGTACATCACGTAGGCCCGCTCGGGCTCGTTGGCGGCGTGCACCCGGCCAGCGTGGGCGTCGCGCCAGAAGCGCTGGATGGGCGTGCCGTTCTGCAGCGCGCTGGCGCCGGAGTTCTCGAACAGCCGGTCCACCGCCCCGATGGCGCGGCCGGTGCCGCGCACCTGGTCCCTGCGGGCCCGCAGGCGCAACGACATCGGCACCTCCTGGCCGGCAGCGAGCAGCGCGTGCTCGGCGGCCACGTTGCCCGCGAGCTGCAGCCAGGCGGCGTCGATGTCGCTGGCGGCCTCGGCGATGCGGACCTTGGCGAACGGGTCGTCCCTGGCCTTCTCCCCCGCGAACGCGGCCCGCACCCGCTTGCCCTGGTGCTCCACGTGTGCGGCGTAGGCACCCGCGGCCATGCCCACGATGGGAGTGCTGATGGTGGTGGGGTGGATGGTGCCCCAGGGCATCTTGTACAGCGCGGCGGTGTTCTCCACCAGGCCCGGGGCGGTGCCGCTGCTCATGTCCATGAAGCTGAGCACGCGGTGGGCCGGGACGAAGACGTCGTTGATGACGATGTCGTTGCTACCGGTGCCGCGCAGGCCGACGACGTCCCAGACGTCGTTGACGGTGTAGTCCGGCCGGGGCACCAGGAAGGTGCAGAAGTCCACCGGCTTGCCGTCACCGTTGAGCACCGGGCCCCCCACCATCACCCAGGTGGCGTGGTCGCAGCCGGAGGACCACGACCACTTGCCGGTGAGCCGGTAGCCGCCCTCGGTGATCACGCCCTTGCCCATGGGGGCGTAGGAGGAGGAGATGCGGGTGTCCGGGTTCTCCCCCCACACGTCCTCCTGCGCCTGCCTGGGGAACAGCGCCAGGTGCCAGTTGTGCACCCCGATGATGGAGGAGACCCAGCCGGTGGAGCCGCACGCGGCGGCGATCTCCTTGACCACCGAGTAGAACGTCACCGGGTCTGCCTCGTGGCCGCCGTAGGTCTTCGGCTGCAGCAACCGGAAGAAGCCGAGCTCCTGCAGCTCCTTGATGCTCGCGTCGGGGATGCGACGCAGGTCCTCCGCCTCCTGCGCACGCACCCGAAACGCCGGGAGCAGCGTGCTCACACCGGCCAGGACGTCGTGTCCGACTACTTCGCTCATCCCGTGCTCCCGTGTCTGGCCGGGGTGCCTGGCGACCGTGCGGCACCGTCTGCTGCGGCCCAGACTAGAACATGTTCCAATTCGTGTCGAGGCCACTCGCGCTGGCGATTTGGCCACCCATTCTGTAACGTGTTCTACCACCAGATCGGCCCTAGCTCGGAGGCACCAAGATGACCCAGACCAGCAGCACCGCACACGACACCGACGAGGTGCGGCAGATCGACGTCGGCGAGCTGCAGACGCGCTTCGCCCGCGGCTGGCACTGCATCGGCCTGGCCGACACCTTCCGCGACGGCAAGCCGCACTCCATCGAGGCCTTCGGCCAGAAGCTCGTGGTCTTCGCCGGCGAGGACGGCAAGATCAGCGTGCTCGACGCCTACTGCCGCCACATGGGTGGTGACCTCTCCCAGGGTGAGGTCAAGGGCAACACGGTGGCCTGCCCGTTCCACGACTGGCGCTGGGGCGGCGACGGCAAGTGCAAGGCCGTGCCCTACGCCAAGCGTGTCCCGCTGCGCGCCCGCACCGCCGCCTGGACCACCATGGAGCAGAACCAGCAGCTCTTCGTGTGGAACGACCCGGAGGGCAACCCGCCACCGGCGGAGGTCACCATCCCCCGCATCGAGGGCGCCTTCAGCGACGAGTGGACCGACTGGACCTGGGAGACGCTGGTCATCGAGGGCTCCAACTGCCGCGAGATCATCGACAACGTCGTGGACATGGCGCACTTCTTCTACGTGCACTACGCCTTCCCGCTGTACTTCAAGAACATCTTCGAGGGCCACATCGCCTCGCAGTACATGAACAGCCGCGGCCGCCCCGACATCGGCATGTCCACCCAGTACGCCGGCACCGAGACGCTGGTCGAGTCCGAGGCCGCCTACTACGGCCCCTCGTACATGATCAACCCGCTGGTCAACAAGTACGGCGGCTACGAGGTGGACAGCGTGCTCATCAACTGCCACTACCCCGTCTCCGCCAACAAGTTCGTGCTGCAGTACGGGGTCATCGTCAAGAAGCCCCAGGGCGTGAGCGACGAGACCGCCGCGAAGCTCGCCCGCAAGTTCGCCGAGGGCGTGGGCGAGGGGTTCATGCAGGACGTGGAGATCTGGAAGAACAAGACCAAGATCGAGAACCCGCTGCTGACCGAGGAGGACGGCCCGGTCTACCAGCTGCGTCGCTGGTACGAGCAGTTCTACGTCGACGTCGACCAGGTCACCGACGAGATGACCCAGCGCTTCGAGTTCGAGGTGGACACCACCCACGCGAACGAGAACTGGGAGGCCGAGGTGCAGGAGAACATGCGGCGGATGCAGGCCGAGGCCGAGGCCGCCAAGACCTCCCAGGAGGTCTGAGCACCATGGCCGACACCGCCACCTGGGCCAAGGCACCCAGCTTCGCCAACCAGCGCGAGGTCGCCGAGCGCCTGCACGCTGAGACTGAGGCTGACAAGCTGCTGTACACCACGGCAGGATTGCAGCCCGTCGACTGCGGGACCTGCGGGACGCGCGTGCTGGTGAAGAAGAACAGCAAGCAGCACACCAGCATCCAGTGGACGACACGCGCGAAGGAGAGCTGTCCCGAGCTGCGGGCCGGAACGAGCACGGGGTCGATGACCGCGCTGCCCGACACCTGCCCCAGACTGAGGGCCAGCATCAGCTACGCAGTGGCCGAAGGCATGCTGCAGGTGGGCGACCCCGACGGGGAAGCCGGAAACAGGAGTGACAGTGACTGAGACGGTGACCGCCGAGTCGGTGCCCACAGGGGCACACTCGCACCTGCTGCGAGTGCTCGACGTCGTCGAGGAGACCCACGACGCCCGGTCGCTGGTCTTCGAGATCCCGGCCGAGGCCAAGGAGCGCTTCGCCTACGAGCCGGGGCAGTTCCTCACGCTGCGCATCCCCAGCGACCAGACCGGCTCGGTGGCGCGCTGCTATTCGTTGTCCAGCTCGCCCCACACCGACGGCGTGCTCAAGGTGACTGCCAAGCGCACCTCCGACGGCTACGGGTCCAACTGGTTGTGCGACCACGTGACCGTGGGCATGACCATCGAGGTCCTGCCGCCCGCCGGACTGTTCGTGCCCAAGTCGCTGGACGACGACTTCCTGCTGCTCGCCGCGGGCAGCGGCGTCACCCCGGTGATGGCCATCCTCAAGTCGGCTCTCGCCAAGGGCGACGGCCAGGTGGTGCTGCTCTACGCCAACCGGGACGAGAAGTCGGTGATCTTCGCCGACGAGCTGCGCGAGCTGGCCGCCGAGCACCCGCACCGGCTGCGGGTCATCCACTGGCTGGAGAGCGTGCAGGGCCTGCCCTCCCGCGCCCAGCTGGAGGAGCTGTCCCGGCCGTTCATCGGCTACCAGGCGTTCATCTGCGGGCCGGGCCCGTTCATGGACGTGGCCACGCACGCGCTGCGCGAGCTGGGCATGGACCGACACCAGATCCACGTCGAGCTGTTCAAGTCGTTGATCGGCGACCCCTTCGCGCCGACGCAGCAGGAGGTGTCCGCCGAGGATGCCGGCACGGCAGCCACCGTCGAGGTGGACCTCGACGGCACGGTGCACAGCCTGGAGTGGCCGGCCGACACCCTGCTGCTGGACCTGCTGCTGGAGAAGGGCATCGACGCGCCGTTCTCCTGCCGCCAGGGCGCGTGCAGCGCCTGCGCCTGCATCGTCAAGGAGGGCGAGGTGAAGATGCTGGTCAACGAGATCCTGGACGACCAAGACCTCGCGGACGGCTTCGTGCTCGCCTGCCAGGCCCTGCCGATGACCGACACGGTCAAGGTCACCTACTCCGAGTAGGCCGCCACGCGGTCGGCCGACCACCGCGGGACGCCCGGTTGCCGCACGGCGACCGGGCGTCCTGCGTGCCGGCCCCGCCGCCCCCAGGCCACCCGATACTGGAACAGGTTCCACTGCCTGCGCAGGGCCATCGTGCCTGTTCGTGCGCCTAGGATGGCGATCCTGAGCGCAACAGCTACAACCTGTTGCAGCCCGACCAAGTGGAGGATCCATGGGTGCGAACGAGGCCGAGCAGACGCCGACCGACACCAGCAGCGCGGCGCCCGCGCCCGCGCCCGCGCGCGGCCAGGACGAGACCTACGACGTGGTCGTCGTGGGCAGCGGGGCGGCTGGCATGACCGCGGCGCTCGCGGCGGCCAAGCAGGGCCTGTCGGTGGTGCTGGTGGAGAAGGCCAAGCACTTCGGCGGCTCCACCGCCCGGTCCGGCGGCGGCGTCTGGATCCCCAACAACGAGGCGCTCAAGGCCTCCGGGGTCACCGACGACACTCCCGCGGCGGCGCGCACCTACCTGCTGAGCATCATCGGCAAGGACGTGCCCGTGGAGCGCATCGACGCCTACCTCGACCGCGGCCCGGAGATGCTGTCGTTCGTGCTCCGCAACAGCCCGCTCAAGCTGACCTGGGTGCCCAACTACTCCGACTACTACCCCGAAGCGCCCGGTGGTCGCCTGGGCGGCCGCTCCGTGGAGCCCAAGCCGTTCGACCTGAAGAAGCTGGGCAAGGAGGCCAAGAACCTCGAGCCCGACGTGGCGAAGGCACCGCTGGGCGTGGTGGTGACCCAGGCTGACTTCAAGTGGCTGAACCTGATGATGCGCAACCCCCGCGGTCCCGCACGGGTGCTGCGGGTGGGTGCCCGCTGGATGTACAGCCGCGCCACCGGCAAGGCTCTCGTCGGACGCGGCCAGGCGCTGGCCGGTGGGCTGCGCGCGGGGCTGCTGGACGCCGGCGTGCCGGTGCTGCTGGACACCCCGATGCGCGACCTGGTGAGCACCAACGGCCGGGTCACCGGCGTGGAGGTGCTGCGGGAGGGCGCGATGTCCGTGCTGCACGCCCGTCACGGCGTCATCGTCACCAGCGGCGGCTTCGACCACAACGACGAGATGCGCAAGAAGTACCAGCGCGCCCCGATCGGCACCGAGTGGACGGTGGGCGCCAAGGCCAACACCGGTGACGGCATCCTGGCGGGACAGAAGCTGGGCGCTGCGCTGGACCTCATGGACGACGCCTGGTGGGGCCCGTCCATCCCGCTGACCGGCGGGCCCTGGTTCTGCCTGGCCGAGCGCACCCTGCCCGGCGGCATCATGGTCAACACCCGCGGCAAGCGGTTCTTCAACGAGGCTGCGCCCTACGTGGAGGCCGTGCACCGCATGTACGGCGGTGAGCACGGCCAGGGCGAGGGTCCGGGCGAGAACGTGCCGGCCTGGATGATCATCGACACCCGCTACCGCAACCGGTACATGTTCGCCGGCCTGCAGCCGCGCGCACCGTTCCCCGGCCGCTGGCTCAAGGCGGGTGTCATCGTCAAGGGCGCCACCATCGCCGAGCTGGCCGAGCGCATCGAGGTGCCCGCCGACGTGCTCAGCGAGACCGTCGAGCGCTTCAACGGCTTCGCCGCCAAGGGCAAGGACGAGGACTTCGGCCGCGGTGACAGCGGCTACGACCTGTACTACGGCGACCCCCGCAACAAGCCCAACGCCACGCTCGGCGCGCTCGAGGTCGGACCGTTCTACGCGGTGAAGATCGTGCCCGGTGACCTCGGCACCAAGGGCGGCATGCGCACCGACGTCAACGGCCGAGTGCTGCGCGAGGACGGCTCGGCCATCGAGGGCCTCTACGCTGCGGGCAACGCCTCCGGGCCGGTGATGGGCCACACCTACGCCGGGCCGGGCGCCACCATCGGCCCTGCGATGACCTTCGGCTACCTCGCCGCTCTGGACATCGCCGCCCGCAAGGCCGGCAACAAGCCCGACAACAACGACACGAAGGCGGCCACCAGTGCCCATTGATCTCTCCGTCGCACTCGGCGCGGAGCTTCCCGAGCAGACCTTCTCCTGGACCGCCTCCGACGTCCAGCTCTACCAGCTGGGCGTGGGAGCCGGGGCGCACAGCCTGGACCCCCAGGAGCTGGCCTACGTGCTGGAGGACCGGCTGCAGGTGCTGCCGACCTTCGCCACCGTGGCCGCCAGCTTCCACGCCACCGAGGCCCCCAAGGTCTCCTTCCCGGGCGTGGAGATCGACCTGGCCAAGGTGGTGCACGGACACCAGAAGGTGACGGTGCACCGCCCGATCCCCACCGCGGGCACGGCGACCACCCGCACCCGCATCGCCGAGGTGTGGGACAAGGGCAAGGCCGCCGTCATCATCCAGGAGGGCGAGACCGTGGACGCCGACGGCAACCCGCTGTGGACCACCCGGTCGGGCATCTTCGCCCGGGGCGAGGGCGGCTTCGGCGGCGAGCGGGGCCCCTCCGACAAGGTGGAGCTGCCCGACCGGGCGCCCGACCACGTGGTGGAGTCGCCGATCCTGCCGCAGCAGGCGCTGCTGTACCGCCTGTGCGGCGACCGCAACCCGTTGCACTCCGACCCCGAGTTCGCCAAGGCGGCCGGCTTCGACAAGCCCATCCTGCACGGGCTGTGCTCCTACGGGGTGGCCGGCAAGGCCGTGGTGGACGCCGTGCTCGGGGGCGACACCAGCAAGGTGGCCTCCTTCGGGGTGCGCTTTGCCGGCGTGCTGTTCCCGGGCGAGACGCTGCGCACCCGGATCTGGGAGGACGACGGCCAGTACCTGGTCACCGCCAGCGTGGTGGAGCGCGACGACGCCCCGGTGCTCGCCGACGGTGTACTGACCACCGCCTGAGCCTGCGAGGCACCACCGCCGACCTGACTGCGGCCCCCACCCGATCCGGGCGGGGGCCGCAGTCGTCGGTCGGGCCGCACCATGGCCGGCCGCGAGCTCAGGCGTGCGCGCGCGAGGGCAGGGTGAGGATCTCGGCGCCGTCACCGGTGATGGCGATGGTGTGCTCGCTGTGGGCGGTCCGGCAGCCGGTCGCGCTGCGCAGCGTCCACCCGTCGGCGTCGGTGACGAGCTCTGCGGTGTCGGCCATGACCCACGGCTCCAGCGCGAGCAGCAGGCCGGGGCGCAGCTTGTACCCACGGCCGGGCCGTCCGGTGTTCGCCACGTGCGGGTCCTGGTGCATCGTCGAGCCGATGCCGTGACCGCCGAACTCGGTGTTCACCGGGTACCCCGCCTCGCGCAGGACCGTCCCGATGGCGTGGGAGATGTCCCCGATGCGGGCTCCCGGGCCGGCAGCGGCGATCCCCGCGTGCAGCGCGCGCTCGGTGGCCTCGATCATCGCGACGCTCTCCGGGGGCTGCGCGTCGCCCACGATGAAGCTGATGGCGGCATCGGCAGCGACGCCGTCCTTGGTGACGGCGAGGTCCAGCGTCAGCAGGTCGCCGTCGGCGAGGGCGTAGTCGTGCGGCAGGCCGTGCAGCACGGCGTCGTTCACTCCCGTGCAGATGTAGTGGCCGAACGGCCCGCGCCCGAAGGACGGCGCGTAGTCGACGTAGCAGGACAGCGCCCCGGCGTCGGCGATCAGGGCCTGGGCCCACCGGTCGATCTCCAGGAGGTTGGTGCCGACTGCGCTGCGGCCCCTGAGGGTCTGCAAGATGTCCGCGACCAGCGCACCCGCCTCCTTCGCGCGGGCCAGCTGGGAGGGGTTCAGGATCTCGATCACGTGGCGCGTTCCTCACGGGTAGCCAACAACTATCCCGGCCATGGTATCCCGGTACTAGAATTGGCGTCATGGTCAGGTTGCCGCTCACCCCCGCAGAGCTCGAGCGCGGACAGCGCCTGGGTGCGGTGCTCCGCCGGGCCAGGGGGGCGCGCTCGATGCTGGAGACCGCGCTCGATGCCGGTGTGTCGCCGGAGACCCTGCGCAAGATCGAGTCGGGCCGCGTGGCCACCCCGTCCTTCCCGACTGTCGCCGCGATCGCCGGCGTTCTCGGCCTCTCCCTGGACGCGGTCTGGGGCGAGGTCAACCAGCCCGAGGGCGGCGGGGGGCCAGCTCGCGCCAAGCGACTGGCCTCGCAGCTCGCAGTCCCGCTGCCGGACTAGCGGGGCAGGCCGAGGATGCGCTCGGCGGCCACGTTGAGCAGGATCTGGGTGGTGCCGCCGGCGATGGACAGGCAGCGGTCGTTGAGGAAGGTGCGCAGCAGCGGGCCCGCCTCGGCGGCGTCCGGGCCGAGCAGCTCCAGCGCTGCCTCCGACAGCGCCTGGCGGTGCCGCACCCCCACCAGCTTGCGCACGCTCGACTCCGGGCCGGGGTCCTGCCCGTCCAGCTGGCGCAGCGTGGTGCGCACCTCCAGCACCGACTGGGCCTGCCCCTCGCTCACCAGCACGCCCAGGGTCTCCCGCACGCTCTGGTCCGTGTCCAGCCCGCGCTCGGCGACCAGCTGCAGCAGCGCCTCCACCCCCTCCCCGAGGCTGGAGCCGCCACCCATCGCCACCCGCTCGTTGGCCAGCGTGGTCCGGGCCAGCTTCCAGCCGCCGTCGACCTCGCCGACCACCGCGTCGTCGGGCACGAGGACGTCGTCCAGGAACACCTCGTTGAACAGGGCGTCGCCGGTGATCTCCCGCAGCGGGCGGATGTCGATGCCCGGAGTGCTCATGTCCACCAGGAAGTAGGTGATGCCGCGGTGCTTGGGCACGTCGGGGTTGGTGCGGGCCAGGCAGATGGCCCAGGTGGCCTGCTTTGCCAGCGAGGTCCACACCTTCTGCCCGGACAGCCTCCAGCCGCCGTCCACCCGCACCGCCCTGGTGCGCAGCGCGGCCAGGTCCGAGCCCGCGCCGGGCTCGCTGAACAGCTGGCACCAGCGCACCTCGCCGGTGAGGGTGGGCCCCACGAAGCGCTCCACCTGCTCCGGGGTGCCGTGCTCCAGGATGGTCGGCACGGCCCAGGCGCCGATGACGATGTCCGGCCGGCTCACCCCGGCCCGGGCCAGCTCCTCGTCGATCAGCAGCTGCTGGGCAGGGCTGGCGTCCAGGCCCTGCGGGCGCGGCCAGTGCGGGGCGAGGAAGCCGGCGTCCACCAGGCCCTGGCGCTGCTCACCGGGTGCCATCGCCGCGATCTGCTCGGCCTGCCGGCGCACGTCGGCGCGGCCGGCCTCCGTCTGCTCCCCCAGGTCGACGCCGAGCGAGCGCCGGGTCCCGCCGAGGGCGAGGTCGGCGGTGCGCCGGCGCCAGCGGCCGCTGCCGCCGAGCAGCTGGCGCAGCACCAGCGCACGGCGCAGGTAGTAGTGCGCGTCGTGCTCCCAGGTGAAGCCGATGCCGCCGAGCACCTGGATGCAGTCCTTGGCGTTGTCCACCCCCGCGTCCAGCGCGGCGGCCGCGGCGACCGCCACGGCCAGCGCCCGCTCGGCGGCGGCGTTCCCGGTGCCGGGCCCCTCGGTGGCGGCGTCCCAGGCCGTGGCCGCGTCCCAGGCGACCGCGGTGGCCAGCGACTCCCGGGTGAGCATCTCCGCGCACAGGTGCTTGACGGCCTGGAAGGAGCCGATCGGCCGACCGAACTGCTCGCGCACCCGGGCGTACTCGGTGGCCGTCCGCAGGCACCAGCCCGCGACGCCGGCTGACTCCGCGGCGAACAGGCAGGCGGCCAGGTCGCGCACCTCCGCCGAGCTGATTCGCTCCAGCTGCCGCTCGGCCGGCACGCGCACCTGCTCCAGGCGCACGTGGGCCAGGCTGCGGGAGAGGTCGCTGGCCTGGCGCGGGTCCAGGTGCACCCCCGGCGTTCCGGCGTCGAGGACGAACCACACCTCGTCGGCGCCGACCGCGGTGCCCAGCACCAGGGCGGTGTCCGCGTCCGCGCCCAGCACCGGCCCGACCGAGCCGCTCACCACCAGCGCGCCGTCGGCGTCCCGCTCGGCGACCAGGGAGCCCGCCTCCAGGGCAACCGCCAGGCTGAGCGCACCCTCGGCCAGCGCGGGCAGCAGCTTCTGGGCGGCTGGGGCCCCGGAGCGCAGCAGCACCTGCCCCGCCAGCACGGTGCCCACCAGCGGGCCGGGCACGAGCGCGGCGGCGGCCGCCTCCACCACCACCGCCAGGTCCACGGTGGTGCCGCCAGCGCCACCGAGCTCCTCCGGCAGCCCCACCGCGAGGAACCCCAGCTCGGCGAAGGAGCTCCAGGCGGCGCGGGGCGCGTCCTGCTCAGTGCGGACCGCGTCCGCCGGGTGCGCCCGGTCGGCCCAGGCCTGGATGGCGTCCTGCACGGCGCGCTGCTCGTCGGTGGTGGCGATCGACACTGAGTTCACTCCTGATGAGGAATTGCACGGAGAGAGCGATAAGATTTCCCCACAGGGTAGAACGTGTTCCAGTCTTCTGCCGGGCAGTGCCACCCCACGCGTGTTAGGAACTCAGCATGGCTACCAAGCCGACCGACGACGGATCGGGCTCCTCGGCCCAGCGGGAGCGGCGCAAGCGAATCCTGGACGCCACGCTCGCGCTGTCCTCCAAGGGTGGCTACGACGCCGTGCAGATGCGCGCGGTGGCGGAGAAGGCCGACGTCGCGGTAGGCACGTTGTACCGGTACTTCCCCTCCAAGATCCACCTGCTGGTCTCCGCCCTGGAGCGCGAGCTGCAGCGGCTGCACGAGCGCGCCTCGCGGCTGCCCGCCCCCGGCGACACCGCCTACGAGCGGGCCCGCCGCATCCTGCGCCAGACCACCAACGGCATGCAGCGCGACCCGAACACCACCGAGGCCATGACCCGGGCGTTCATGTTCGCCGACGCCTCGGTGTCCGCCGAGGTGGATGCCGTGGGCCGGCTGATGGACACGATGTTCGCCAAGGCGATGTTCTCCGCCGAGCCCACCGACGAGCAGCGCGCGGTGGCCCGCGTGATCAGCGACGTGTGGCTGGCCAACCTGGTTGCCTGGGTCACCCGGCGGGCCTCGGCCACCGACGTGGCCAACCGACTCGACCTCACCGCCCGCCTGCTGCTCAGCCACGAGGACGTCACCTCGCCCCCCGAGTCCACCGCGCCCGCACACCCCACTGCGCCCGCCGAGTCCACCGCGCCCGCCGACCCCACTGCCTGAGCCACCCGGGCGGTCACCGCCCAGCCGGTTCGGGCGCCCTCGCGGCCCAGCCCACGTAAGTTCTCTGCCATGGGACTGCCCGTCGACCTCTGTGCCGCGCTCGAGACGATCGCCGCCACCCCGCGGCTGCTGGTGACGTCGGACTACGACGGCACCATCGCGCCGTTCGTGAGCGACCCCAGCCAGGCCTTCCCGCGCGAGGACGCCATCGAGCTGCTCAACGCCCTGGCCGACCTGCCCGACACCGCCGTGGCGCTGGTCTCCGGGCGCGCCAGGGACGACCTGGCGGTGCTGTCCGGCGCCGGTGCCGACGTGCAGCTGGTGGGCAGCCACGGCGCGGAGTTCGCCGCGGGCTTCACCCGGCCCCAGGGGCCCGCCGAGCGGGACCTGCACCGGCGGCTGCACGCCACCCTGCAGGCCATCGCGGCTGACCGACCCGGAGTCAGCCTGGAGGTGAAGCCGGCCAGCATCGCCGTGCACGTGCGCAACGCCGCCATGGACGTGGGCAAGCAGGTGCTGGAGCTGGTGCGCCTGGGCCCCGCCACCTGGTCAGGGGTGCAGGTCACCGAGGGCAAGGCGGTGATCGAGCTGGCCGTCATCGAGACCGACAAGGGGCTGGCCCTGAACCTGCTGCGCGAGCAGCACGAGGCGACCGCCGTGGTGTTCTTCGGCGACGACGTGACCGACGAGAAGGCGTTCCGGGTGCTCCGCGCGGACGACGTGGGCGTGAAGGTCGGCGAGGGCGTCAGCGCCGCCCGCTACCGGGTGGGCGAGATCGACGACGTGCTGTCAGCGCTGCGGGTGCTGCTGGACCTCCGCAGCGCCTGACCAGCCAGCGCCTGCCCCGCGCAGCGCCTGCCCCGCGCAGCGCCTGACCAGGCTCCGCAGGCCCGCCGGGGGTCAGGCCTGTCGGCGGCGCCGGGCGATCTCGGCCAGCACCACGCCGGTGGCCACCGACGCGTTGAGGCTCTCCACCGGGCCGGCCATCGGGATGCTCAACGTGGCGTCGCAGCTCTCCCGCACCAGGCGCGAGAGCCCCTTGCCCTCCGAGCCCACCACGATGACCAGCGGCTCGGTGGCGGCGGCGAAGTCGTCCAGGCTGGTGTCGCCCTCGGCGTCCAGGCCGACCACGGTGATGCCCTTGCCCGCCCAGTCCTTGAGGGTGCGGGTGAGGTTGGTGGCGCGGGCGACCGGCAGCCGGGCGGCGGTCCCGGCGCTGGTGCGCCAGGCCACGGCCGTGACGCTGGCGCTGCGCCGCTGCGGGATCACCACGCCGTGGCCGCCGAACGCCGCCACCGAGCGAATCACCGCCCCGAGGTTGCGCGGGTCGGTCACGTTGTCCAGCGCGACCAGCAGCGGGGCCCCGCCGTCGGCCCGGGAGCGGGAGAGCAGGTCGTCGGGGTGGGCGTAGGTGTAGGCCGGAACCTGCAGACCCACGCCCTGGTGCAGCCCGTTGTTGCTCATCCGGTCGAGGTCGGTGCGGGGCACCTCGAGGATGGCGATGCCGTGCTCGGAGGCGTAGCGCACGCTCTCGTCCAGGCGCTCGTCGGACTCGGTGCCCACTGCGATGTAGAGCGCGGTGGCCGGCACGCCGGCGCGCAGGCACTCCACCACGGGGTTGCGGCCCAGCACGGTCTCCGGCCCGTCCACGGGCTTGCCCGCGGGGCGGCCCCGGCCACCGCTGCTGGGGCGGCCCCCGGTCTGCGCGGCCTTCGCCTTGGCCTTGGCGCGGCGGTGCGCGGCGTGCTTGGTGCGCTCCTCCGCGGGCGGGGTGGCGCCGCGGGGCTCGAGACCCCGGCGGCGCTGACCGCCGGAGCCGACGGTGGCGCCCTTCTTGGCGTCGCCCTTGCGCACCGCGCCGCGGCGCGAGGAGTTGCCTGCCATCAGTGGACCTCTTCCTGTGGTGCTGCAGTCCGCTGCTGAGCATCTGTGTCTGGTTGCCCGGGGGAGCCCGGTGCGGGGGTGGTGGTGGTGCTGAGTGCCGGGGCCGCGTCGCGGATGCTCCACTGCGGGCCGTCGGGGGTGTCGGTGACCTCCACGCCTGCGGCCGCGAGGCGGTCGCGCACGGCGTCGGCGGTGGCGAAGTCCCTGGCGGCACGGGCGGCCTGCCTGCGCTCGAGCTCGGCGCCCACCAGCACCTCCAGCGCGTGGTCGGTGCCCGCGGAGTGCTCGGCCGCCGCCCAGTGCGGGTGCAGCGGGTCGACGCCGAGGATGTCCAACATGGCCCGCACGCTCGCCGCCGCCTCCAGGGCCGCGGCGTGCTCGCCGGCCTCCAGGGCGGTGTTGCCCTCCCGGACGCGCCCGTGCACCACGGCCAGCGCGGCCGGGACACCGAGGTCGTCGTCCATGGCAGCGGCGAACTCGGCCGTCACCTCGCCGACGGGCGGGGCGCTGACGCGCTCCCGCACCCGGTGCACGAACGACTCGCAGCGCCGGTAGCCGGCCGCGGCCTCCTGCAGTGCCTGCTCGGAGAACTCGATCATCGAGCGGTAGTGGGCGCCGCCGAGGTAGTAGCGCAGCTCCTGCGGCCGGATGCGCTTGAGCACCTCGGGCACCGAGAGCACGTTGCCCAGCGACTTGGACATCTTCTCCCCGCCCAGGGTCACCCAGCCGTTGTGCATCCAGCAGGAGGCGAACCCGTCACCGGCCGCGCGGCTCTGCGCCTGCTCGTTCTCGTGGTGGGGGAACACCAGGTCCAGGCCGCCGCAGTGGATGTCGAACTGCGGCCCGAGGTAGGCGCGTGCCATCGCCGAGCACTCCAGGTGCCAGCCGGGACGACCGTGGCCCCACGGGGTGGGCCAGGAGGGCTCGCCGGGCTTGGCGGCCTTCCAGAGGGTGAAGTCGCGGGGGTCGCGCTTGCCGGCGGCCGAGGTCTCGCCCTGGTGCACGTCGTCCAGGCGGTGCCCGGAGAGCTCCCCGTAGGCGGGGTAGCTGACCACGTCGAAGTACACGTTGCCCTCGGCGGCGTAGGCGTGGCCGGTGTCGAGGAGGCGCTGCATCAGCTCGATCATCTGGGTGACGTGTCCGGTGGCGCGCGGGGACACCGAGGGCGGCAGCACCCCGAGGGCGGCGTAGGCGTCGTCGAAGGCGCGCTCGTGCGTCGCGGCCCACTCCCACCACGGCCGGCCGTGGTCGGCGGCCTTGGTGAGGATCTTGTCGTCGATGTCGGTGACGTTGCGGACGAACAGCACGTCGCTGCCGTTGTGCGCCAGCCAGCGGCGCAGCACGTCGAAGGCGACGCCGCTGCGCACGTGCCCGATGTGCGGGACCCCTTGCACGGTGGCGCCGCACAGGTAGATGGACGCCTGCCCCGGCTTCAGCGGGACGAACTCACGCAGCGTGCGCGTGGCGGTGTCGTACAGGTGCAGGCTCACAACGGGCCATGCTACCGGCCTGCCTCAGCCCGCAGACGCCACCAGCAGCGCGGTTGCGGTGGCAGCCACGCCCTCGCCGCGGCCGGTGAGCCCCAGCCCGTCGGTGGTGGTGGCCGAGACCGACACGGGCCCACCGAGGACCTCCGACAGCAGGGTCTGCGCCTCCACACGGCGCGGACCCACCTTGGGGGTGTTGCCAATCACCTGGACGGCGGCGTTGCCCAGCTGCCAGCCGGCGTCGGTGAGCAGTCGGCGCACCTCGGTGAGCAGCTGCACGCCGGAGGCGCCGGCCCACTCGGGCCGGCCGGTGCCGAACACCGCACCCAGGTCACCCAGGCCGGCGGCCGACAGCAGGGCGTCGCACAGCGCGTGGCAGGCGACGTCGCCGTCGGAGTGCCCGGCCATGCCGTCCACCCCGGGGAACAGCAGCCCGGCCACCCAGCACTCCCGACCGGGCTCCACCGGGTGCACGTCGGTGCCGATGCCTACCCGCACGGGGTCGTCCTCACTGCTCGGCCAGCAGGGCCTGGGCCAGCCGCAGGTCCAGCGGGGTGGTGATCTTGAAGGCCAGCGGGTCGCCGGGCACCGTGTGCACCGGCGAGCCGCCACGCTCCACGAGCGCGGCGTCGTCGGTGGCGATCAGCTGTTGGGCGTGGGCCGTGCGCAGCACGTCCACGTGAAATCCCTGCGGGGTCTGCACCGCCCGCAGGGTGGCTCGCTCCGGGGTGGCGGTGACCAGCCCGGCGGCGTCCACCACCTTGATGGTGTCGGCCACCGGCAGGGCCGGCACCACGGCCACGGCCCCGGCGCGCAGGGCGTTCACCACGTCACAGGCCAGCTCCACCGGGGCGAGCGCACGGGCGGCGTCATGCACCAGCACGTACCGGGCACCCGGCACCGCCTGCACGGCAGCGGCTAGCCCGGCGCGCACCGACTCCGAGCGCTCCGCACCGCCGGCGACCACCAGCGTCGCCTCGTCCGCGTACTGCTCGGCGACCTCCGACACGAGGTCGGGGGCGACGACGATCACCACGAGGGCGAGGCCGTCGACGCCGAGCAGCACGTCGACGCTGCGTCGCAGCAGCGTCTTGCCCGCCAGCTGCACGAACGCCTTGGGCACGTCCGAACCGAGCCGCAGCCCGAGACCCGCGGCCGGCACGACCGCGACGACCTCACCCACGCCGGGCGTCCGGCTAGGAGGCCTCGACAAGAATCTCGTTGAGGATGCTGGTCGCCTTCTCCTCGTCAGTGCCCTCGGCGAGCGCGAGCTCGCCCACCAGGATCTGCCGAGCCTTGGCCAGCATGCGCTTCTCGCCGGCCGACAGCCCGCGGTCCTCCTCGCGCCGCCAGAGGTCGCGCACGACCTCGGCCACCTTGTTCACGTCACCAGAGGCGAGCTTCTCGAGGTTGGCCTTGTACCGCCGGGACCAGTTGGTCGGCTCCTCGGTGTGCGGGGCGCGGAGCACCTCGAACACCTTGTCCAGGCCCTCCTGGCCCACCACGTCACGGACGCCCACGTACTCGGCGTTGCCGGACGGCACGCGAACGGTCAAGTCGCCCTGTGCAACCTTGAGAACTAGGTATTCTTTTTCCTCACCCTTGATGGTGCGCGTCTCGATTGCCTCGATGAGCGCAGCACCGTGGTGGGGGTAAACGACAGTCTCGCCGACCTTGAAAATCATCTGCTCGCAGCCCCTTTCGCTCCCAGCAGTCTAGCATGCGGCTGACCTGCAGGTTGAACGTCTTCGCAGGTCAGGGGCCTAGGATCGGGAGCGTGGCCCCTGCGACGGGGGTTGACAACCCGCCCCGAACGTGCCTAATCGACCCGGTCTGACCGATGCACTACCACAACCACTAGTCTGCCTGTTCGAGTCGAGGCGCAACCGCGCTCGTACGGCGATCGATCGGCCCCGGGCCGCGCACCGTCTGAGAGGACGCACAGTGATCTGGTTGGGAAGCTCGGCGAGCCCCATGAGAAGTTCCGTGAAGGCCGCCATTGGCGCCGCGCTGGCCGTGGGTTCGGTCACCCTGCTTGCCGGCTGTGGCGCCGGGCAGGTCAACACCATCGGCAGCCAGGTTGCCGCCGTCAACGGCGCCACCGCCCGCGTCGGCGAGCTGACGGTGCTCGACGCCACCATCGCCGCCCCGGTCGGCGAGCAGTACTACTACCGGTCCGGCGAGAGCGCCCCGCTGCTCTTCACCATCGCGAACCCCAGCGTGCAGGGCGACAAGCTGGTCTCGGTCAGCAGCGCTGCCGCCCAGGAGGTGACGCTCTCCGGCGCCACCGACATCGGCGCGGGCACCAACCTGGTCGCCACCGCGCCGAACAGCTCCCAGCCCAGCGCCGCCGCAGTGGCCCCGGGCCGCTCGACGGACAAGGAGGGCCAGCTCACGGCCACCCTCGAGGGCCTCAAGCAGGACGTCGGCCCCGGCCCGACGGTGGACGTCACCTTCACCTTCGAGCGCGCCGGCCAGATCACGCTGCCCGTGCCGATGGGCGCACCGGCCACCACCGAGCGCCCCACCCCCAAGGCATCGACCGGCGAGCACTCCGACAGCAAGGGCGGTCACTGACCGCCGCTCGACCCCAGCTGAAGACGCAGCCCCGACGCCCCACGGCGCCGGGGCTGTGTCAGTTCAGTCGGGCATTGCGTCTGGGTGGGGCATTGCGTCTGGGTCGGGCACGGCGTCTGGGTCGGGCACGGCGTCCGGGTCGGGCACGGCGTCCGGGTCGGGCACGGCGTCCGGGCCTGTCGGGGGCGCCGCCTAGCCTGACCCGGTGGCCAAACCCCGGAGCACCTTTCGCTGCGCCCAGTGCGCGCACACCCTGAGCAAGTGGGTCGGCCGCTGCCCCGAGTGCGGCGAGTGGGGCTCGATCGCCGAGGCCCCGGCGCTGACCTCGGTCGGCGGTCGCAGCTCCGCCACCGCACTGGTCCCGGCCACTCCCGCGGTCCCGATGACCGAGGTCGACCTGCAGACCGCGACGGTGCGGCCCACCGGGGTGGCCGAGCTGGACCGGGTGCTCGGGGGCGGCATGGTGCCGGGCGCGGTGGTGCTGCTGGCCGGTGAGCCCGGCGTGGGCAAGTCCACCCTGCTGCTGGAGGTGGTGCGCCAGTGGGCACCGGGCAGCAAGGCCCTCTACGTCACCGGCGAGGAGTCGGCCGCGCAGGTGCGGCTGCGGGCCGAGCGGACCGACGCCGTGCACCCCGAGGTGTACCTGGCGGCGGAGACCGACCTGGCCACCGTGCTCAGCCACGTCGACCAGGTGCAGCCCGAACTGCTCATCGTCGACTCGGTGCAGACCATGTACGCCGCCGACGTGGACGGCGTGCCCGGCGGCGTCACCCAGGTGCGCGCCATCACCGCCGCGCTCACCTCGCTGGCCAAGGCCCGCGGGCTGCCGATCATCCTGGTCGGCCACGTCACCAAGGACGGTGCGGTGGCCGGGCCCCGCTCGCTGGAGCACCTGGTGGACGTGGTCCTGCACTTCGAGGGCGACAAGCACTCCACCCTACGGATGGTGCGGGGGGTGAAGAACCGCTTCGGGGCTGCCGACGAGGTGGGCTGCTTCGAGCTGCGGGCCGACGGCATCCACGGCGTCAGCGACCCCTCCGGGCTCTTCCTGCACCACCAGGGGGCCGCCGTGCCCGGAACGGCCGTCACCGTGGCCGTGGAGGGCAAGCGGCCCCTGCTGTGCGAGGTGCAGGCCCTGGTGGCCCCGTCCAGCCAGGCCACCCCGCGCCGCGCGGTGAGCGGGCTGGACTCCTCCCGCGTGGCGATGATCCTGGCCGTGCTCGAGCGCCGTGGCGGGGTGAAGGTCTCCGACGCCGAGGTCTACACCGCCACGGTCGGCGGCATGCGGGTCACCGAGCCGGCCGCTGACCTGGCCCTGGCGCTGGCCGTCGCCTCGGCCGCGAGCGACCGGGCCCTGCCCAGCAACCTGGTGGTCATCGGTGAGCTGGGCCTGGCCGGCGAGGTCAGGAGGGTCGCCGGCACCGATCGCCGGGTGACCGAGGCGCGCCGGCTGGGATTCACCCACGCCCTCGTCCCGCCCGACTCCGGGCCCATGCCGCCGGGGGTGCGGACCACCGTTGTGGCCGACATCCCTAGCGCGCTACGAGTGCTCTTCGGCTGATCAGGCACGATAGGCAACAACGCGGCGCCCGGGGGCGCCTGACCGGGTGCAACGAGGGGACAGTGAGTGGCTGAGCAGCCGATGTCGGCGCTGCGCACGACCTTGGCCCGCCTCGCGCCGGGCACGGGGCTGCGGGAGGGCCTCGAGCGCATCCTGCGGGGCCGCACCGGGGCGCTCATCGTGCTGGGCTACGACGAGCTGGTGGAGACCATCAGCGACGGCGGGTTCGAGCTGGACATCGAGTTCGCCCCGCCCCGCCTGCGCGAGCTGTCCAAGATGGACGGCGCCGTGGTGCTCTCCACCGACGCCACCCGCATCCTGCGCGCCAACGTGCAGCTGGTGCCCGACTACACCGTGCCCACCGGCGAGACCGGTACCCGGCACCGGGCCGCGGAGCGCACCGCGGTGCAGACCGGTTACCCCGTGGTCTCGGTCAGCCAGTCCATGGGCATCATCAGCGTCTACGTCGACGGCGTTCGCCACGTGCTGGACGACTCGGCCACCATCCTGTCCCGCGCGAACCAGGCGCTGGACACCCTGGAGCGGTACAAGTCACGCCTGGACGAGGTCACCCAGCAGCTGTCCGCGCTGGAGATCGAGGACTTCGTCACCCTGCGCGACGCCATGACGGTGGTGCAGCGCCTGGAGATGGTGCGGCGCATCTCCGCCGAGATCACCGGCGACGTGGTGGAGCTGGGCACCAACGGGCGGCTGCTGGCCCTGCAGCTGGCCGAGCTGGCCGGCGGCACGGACAACGACCGCGAGCTGGTGGTGCGCGACTACCTGCCCGGCGACGACGTGCAGCACGCCGCCCTGGGGCCGGTGCTCGACGCGCTCGACGCGCTGACCCCGCAGGACCTCATCGACCTCACCACCCTGGCCCGGGCGTTCGGGCTGCCCGGCTCGGTGGACAGCCTGGACATGCCGATGTCGCCGCGCGGCTACCGGCTGCTGGCCCGAGTCCCCCGGCTGCCCGGCCCCGTCATCGAGCGGCTGGTGGATGCCTTCGGCTCGTTGCAGGCGCTGCTGGCCGCCACCGCCGACGAGCTGCAGACGGTGGACGGGGTGGGCGAGGCGCGGGCCCGCTACGTCCGGGAGGGGCTGTCCCGCCTGGCGGAGTCCAGCATCGTGGAGCGCTACGGGTAGCAGCACTGCTGCTGCACTCGCCCCCACTGGGTTCACTCCACTGGGTTCACTCCACTGGGTTCACTCCACGATCGCGAAGGGCACCGGCGGGCTCTGCCGTGCCCCCAGCACCGCCATCACCAGGTAGCGGTCCGGCGGGACCGGCGTGCGCGGCGTGGCGCACCCCTCGGTGGAGGTGTTGGTGGACCACTGGGCGCTGTAGACCACCTGCTCCCCGGGAGCCAGCGCGCGGGCCTCGGTGGTGGTGCCTGGCGAGCAGTCGCTGCTCGACCACACCCGGGCCTTGTCGGCGGCGCGGTAGACCACCACCTGCTGCCGGTTGGGGCTCACGTCCAGCGCGCAGGGCTCGGTGCTGGTGTTGCTGAAGAGCAGCCGGAACACCGGCTGGGTGCCGCGCGGGTAACCAGGGGCGGCGGACTCGGCCCGGACCTCCACCGCGGAGTCGCTGCAGGGCGGCACCGGCACCCCGTCGCTGCCCAGCACCACCGGCGCGGGGCGGGGTGCCGTCGGGGGCTGCGTGGGGGCGGCTGCAGCGGTCTCCGAGGGCGCCGTGGCGGTGCCCGCGGTGGACGGGGCGGGGGTGTCCGAGGGCGCGACGGGGGTCGGCGGCAGGGTGAGTCTTGCGGTGGCGGGCTGCGGAGCTCCTGGCGAGGAGCCGAGCACGGACGTGAGCAGCCACACCACGGCCACCATCACGACCACTGCCGCTCCGACCAGCGCAGCGCGTCGTCGCAGGTAGACGTCTCGGGACTCCGGTCCCACGGGCTTGAGCACGAGCCGAAGGTAGCGTCCGACCCCCGGGTGCAGGGTGCAGCACCCCCGCGTGTCGCACGTACGGTTCTGCCGTGGACTCCGACGTGCTCAACACCTGGTTCGCCGCGACGGCGCGGGCGCTGCCGTGGCGGGAGCCCGGGACCACCGCCTGGGGGGTGCTGATGAGCGAGGTGATGCTCCAGCAGACGCCCGTGGCGCGGGTGGCGCCGGTGTGGCTGCAATGGGTGCAGCAGTGGCCGACGCCCGCCGACATGGCCGCGGCGTCGCCGGCCGAGGTGCTCCGCGCCTGGGGCCGGCTGGGCTACCCGCGCCGCGCCGTCCGGCTGCACGCCTGCGCCACCGCGATCGTCGAGCGCCACGACGGGGTGGTGCCCAGCGACGTGGACACCCTGCTGACCCTGCCCGGCATCGGCGCCTACACCGCCAGGGCGGTGTGCTGCTTCGCCCACGGTCAGCGGGTGCCGGTGGTGGACACCAACGTGCGCCGGGTGGTGGCTCGGGCCGTGCACGGGCGCGCCGAGCCCGGCCTGCCCTCGACCACCCGTGACCTGGCCGACGTGGCCGCGATGCTGCCCGAGGACGTGCCCAGCGCCGCCGTGTTCTCCGCGGCGCTGATGGAGCTGGGCGCCACCGTGTGCACCGCCCGCAACCCCGGCTGCCCGCAGTGCCCGGTGCGTCAGGAGTGCCGGTGGGTGGCGCTGGGCCGCCCGGCCAGCACCGAGCCCCGCCGTCCCGGGCAGCGCTTCGCCGGTACCGACCGACAGGTGCGCGGGCTGCTGATGGAGGTGCTGCGCACCAGCACCACGCCGGTGCAGCGGACGCAGCTGGACGTGGTCTGGCCGGCTGACCCCGTGCAGCGCGACCGTGCGCTGGGTTCCTTGCTCACCGACGGGCTGGTGGAGCAGACCGCCGCCGGTCTGTTCGCACTGGCCGGCGAGGGCGAGCCGGCCACCAGCTAGCCCGCTGGCAGCGAGCGCAGCAGCCCCTCCACCGCCGCTTGGTAGGCCTGTGGCGCGTCGTCGTGCACCAGGTGCCCGGCGCCGGCCACCACCAGGTGCGTGCACGGCGCCGCAGCCACCTCAGCCATCTGCGCCATCTGCCCGGGCGGGGTGAAGGAGTGCTCCGCCTCCAGCAGCAGGCTGGGCGCCCGCACGGCCTGCCACTGCGCCCAGTGGTCCCGGCTGCCCCAGTGCTCGGCGATGGCGAACCAGTGCGCCAGCTCGCCGTGCAGGTGCCAGCCGTCGGAGCGGTGGTCGAAGCTCTCCAGGAAGTAGCGCCCGGCCACCGGACCGAAGAACGCCAGCACCTCGTCCGGGTCGGTGAAGGGCACGGGCCACTGCTCCAGCTGCGCCATCCAGCCCACGGCGGTGCGCCCCCGGAAGTCCGGTGCCATGTCCTCCACCACCAGCGCGCGCACCAGCTCGGGGCGGGTCCCCGCCAGGCACCAGGCGTGCAGGCCACCCATGGAGTGCCCGAGCACCGCGACCGGGCCGGCGTCGATGCGCTCCACCGCGGCGGCGGCGTCAGCGACGAAGCGCTCGGTGTGCCAGGGGCCCCGCGCTGGCGCGTCGCCGTGGCCGGCGGCGTCCAGGGCCCAGACGTGGCCGTGCTCGCGCAGCCACGGCAGGCAGCGAACCCAGGTGCGGGCCCGTCCCATCAGCCCGTGGAGCAGGAGGATGGGCGGGCCGGCACCCCCGTAGTCGTGCAGCACGAGGCAGGACGCTACCCACCACCGGCGCGCACCCGCCCGCAGGTAACCTCGCGCCATGGCTGTTGTGAAGATCAACGCGATCGAGGTCCCCGAGGGCGCCGGAGCCGAGCTGGAGAAGCGCTTCGCGGCGCGGGCCGGAGCGGTGGAGGGCTCACCCGGCTTCCTCGGCTTCGAGCTGCTGCGCCCGACCGGCGGCGACAGCCGGTACTTCGTCTACACCCGCTGGGAGGACGAGGCCTCCTACCAGGCCTGGGCCGAGGGCTCGGGCATGGCGGCACACGCCGGCGAGCGGGCCAAGCCCGTGGCCACCGGTGCCTCGCTGCTGGAGTTCGACGTGGTGCTGCACGTCGACCCCAGCTGAGCACACGCTCACCCCTGGATCCGGTTGCGGTGGGGGGCAGGTAGTTCCGTCGCTGCGCGCGCCTTATCGTGTGCCGACAAGTCCTCAGCCCCTGAAGGGTCCTCCGATGCACCTGCGCCCTGCGGCAGCCGCGCTGCTTGCTGCCACCACCGTGCTCGTCGGCGCGGGTTGCAGCTCCGCCGAGCCGGGCGAGGCGGTTGCCGACCCCGCTGCGGCGGAGACGAGCCCCGCGGCACCGGCTGGCGAGGTCGGCCGGGCCCAGGCCGGCGGCTGGAAGGCGAGCGTGCTCGGCGTCGAGGACCCGTACACCAACCCGACGTCGATCTTCAAGCCGGCGGCCGGCACCCGGTGGATCGCCCTGGACGTGGAGGTCACCAACCTCACCGGGCAGGTGAAGATGGTGCCCACCATGCTCGGGTTCGGTCTCTACGACGGTGACACCAGGCTGACCGCGCCGGTGGGCCAGGGGTCTCTGTCGGACACCCTGGAGCCCAACGCCTCCAAGCGCGGCAAGCTGGTCTACCAGCTGCCGGCGGAGCAGCCCACCCGCGGGCTCACGCTGGTGGTGCGCGGCGACCTCGGCACCAGCAGCGAGCGCTCCCCGATCACCCTGCCCTGACGGCGCCTACAGCTTGCGCAGCTCGGGCAACAGCTCGGCCTCGGCCCACCGGATGAAGTCGGCCTGGGATCCGCGCCCGACCTGCGCCAGCGCCACCTCGGTGTACCCGGCCTCCACGTAGGGCCGCACGGCCTCGACGAAGAGCTCCACGTCCGGGCCACAGGCGATCGACTCGGCCACGTCCGCCGGACGAGTGTTGGCCGAGGCCGCCGCGAACGCCGCGGTGCCGGGCAGCTCGGAGTTGACCTTCCAGCCCAGGCTGAACCAGCGCATCAGCTCGTGCGCCCGCTCCACCGCGGTGTCCCGGTCGGGGTCGTAGCAGACCGGAACCTGGCCGACCCGGGGCTTGCCGGCACCGCCGGCCAGGTCGAACGCCTCCCCCAGCGAAGCCTTGGGCTCGGTGCCGATCATCACGTCGGCCAGCTCGCCGGCCAGCTCGCACGACTGCGGCCCGGAGACCGCCACCCCGATCTTGGGTGGCGGCGTGCCCACGTCCCACAGCTTGGCCGAGTCGACCTGGTAGTGGTCGCCGCGGTAGCTGAGGTACCCGCCGGTGAACAGCGCCTGGATGATCTGGATGGCCTCGGCCAGCATCTCGTGGCGGACGTTCACCGGGGGCCACCCACCACCGGTGACGTGCTCGTTGAGGTTCTCCCCGGAGCCCAGCCCCAGGGTGAACCGGCCGTCGGCGAGCAGGTCGACGGTGGCGGCCATCTGGGCGACCACCGTCGGGTGGTAGCGCTTGATGGGGCAGGTCACGTAGGTCATCAGGTCGATGGTGTCGGTGGCCTGGGCGACCGCGCCGAGCACGGAGAACACGAACGGCGCGTGGCCCTGGGCGTCCAGCCACGGGAAGTAGTGGTCGCTGGCGACGGCGAGGTCGAAGCCGGCCTGCTCCGCAGCCACCGCGTTGGCCACCAGGTCCTTGGGCGATGCCTGCTCCCCGAGCAGGGTGTAGCCGATGCGCACCATCAGGGCTTCCTCCCCAGCAGCGCCACCAGCTGGTCCATCGGGTTGTCCGAGCTGGTCTCCACCGGCGGGCCGAACACCGACGCACCGGCGAGGTTGTTGTCGCGGACGTAGGCCAGCACGTGCAGCACCGCAGCCGGGTCTGGCGTGTCGTCCGGCACGCCGGCGCCCCTGGCCAGGTCCCAGGCGTGCACGGTGAGGTCCAGCAGCATCTGCTCGGCGTACTCCCCGGCCGGGGTGGGCCCGAAGGACAGGTCCACCGTGGTGTCGTCGGACGCCGCCGCCCACGCCTCCCGGGAGGCGATCTCCACGGTGTCCCACGTACCTGCCGGGTCGTCGCCCAGGACGTCGCCGTCGTAGGCGTCACCCACCTGGGCCATGGTCTCCCCGGCGAGCAGGCGCGGCGCCCACAGGTGCTCGGCCGTCACGTGGTTGAGCAGGTCGCGCACCGTCCAGTCCGTGCACGGCGTCTGGTTGGTCCACGCGTCGTCGGGCAGCTGGTGCACCACCCTCGTGAAGTGGTCGAACCCCTCCTGGAGCAGCTCGCGGGCAGGGGCTTCGTCGGGAGTTGCCATGTCCCCTGTCTACCGGTGCCGAGCTGCGCACGCATCCGGAGGCGCCCCAGGCACCGGCCACGGCGGCGTGCCCGGACGCACGACACCGCCGCACCCTCGAAGGGGTGCGACGGTGTCGGGTTCGTGCAGGCGCCGCGGGTGGCTACTCGGAGCTGGACTCCGAGGTGTTGCCGCCCTCAGCCGCCTTGGCCAGGTCGATCGGCGGTGCGTCGGGAACCGAGTCGGGCTTGGCCTCGCCGCGGAAGGTGAACTTCGCGTCCTCCCCCGTGCCCTCGCCGTCCCAGTTCTCCACGTCCACGACCACGATCTGGCCGGGCTGGATCTCGCCGAAGAGGATCTTCTCCGACAGCTGGTCCTCGATCTCGCGCTGGATGGTGCGACGCAGCGGCCGTGCACCCAGCACCGGGTCGAAGCCCCGCTTGGCGAGCAGCTGCTTCGCCTGGTCGGTGATCTCGATCCCCATGTCCTTGTTCTTCAGCGCCGTCTCGACCCGGGTGATCATCAGGTCGACCATCTGCACGATCTCGTCCGAGGTCAGCTGGTGGAAGACCACGATGTCGTCGATGCGGTTGAGGAACTCCGGGCGGAAGTGCTTCTTCAGCTCGTCGTTGACCTTCTGCTTCATCCGGTCGTAGTTGGAGTCAGCACCCGATCCGCTGGAGAACCCGAGACCGACCGCCTTGGAGATGTCGCTGGTGCCCAGGTTGGACGTGAAGATGAGCACGGTGTTCTTGAAGTCCACCGTGCGGCCCTGACCGTCAGTGAGACGGCCGTCCTCGAGAACCTGCAGGAGCGTGTTGTAGATCTCCTGGTGCGCCTTTTCGATCTCGTCGAACAGCACCACGCTGAATGGCTTGCGGCGCACCTTCTCGGTGAGCTGTCCGCCCTCTTCGTAACCGACGTATCCGGGCGGGGCGCCAAACAGCCGAGACGCTGTGAAGCGGTCGTGAAACTCGCCCATGTCGATCTGGATGAGTGCGTCGTCGTCACCGAAGAGGAAGTTCGCCAGCGCCTTGCTCAGCTCGGTCTTTCCCACACCGGACGGGCCGGCGAAGATGAACGAGCCACTGGGCCGCTTCGGGTCCTTCAGTCCGGCGCGCGTGCGACGAATTGCCTTGGCAACAGACGTGACTGCCTCACGCTGACCAATGATGCGCTTGTGGAGCTCGTCCTCCATGCGCAGCAGCCGAGTGGTCTCCTCCTCGGTCAGCTTGAACACCGGAATACCGGTCCAGTTGCCCAGGACCTCCGCGATCTGCTCGTCGTCGACCTCGGCCACGACGTCCAGGTCACCGGCACGCCACTGCTTCTCGCGCTCGCTCTTCTGGCTGAGCAGCTGCTTCTCGGTGTCCCGCAGGCTGGCGGCCTTCTCGAAGTCCTGCGCGTCGATCGCGGACTCCTTCTCCCGACGCGTGTTCGCGATCTTCTCGTCGAACTCCCGCAGGTCCGGCGGCGCGGTCATCCGGCGGATGCGCATCCGGGCACCGGCCTCGTCGATCAGGTCGATCGCCTTGTCCGGCAGGAAGCGGTCGGAGATGTAGCGGTCGGCCAGCGTGGACGCCGCCACCAGGGCGCCGTCGGTGATGGAGACGCGGTGGTGCGCCTCGTACCGGTCACGCAGACCCTTGAGGATCTCGATGGTGTGCTCGACGCTGGGCTCGCCCACCTGCACGGGCTGGAAGCGCCGCTCCAGGGCGGCGTCCTTCTCCACGTACTTGCGGTACTCGTCCAGGGTGGTGGCACCGATGGTCTGCAGCTCACCGCGAGCCAGCATCGGCTTGAGGATGGAGGCCGCGTCGATCGCGCCCTCGGCCGCACCGGCACCGACGAGGGTGTGGATCTCGTCGATGAACAGGATGATGTCGCCGCGGGTGCGGATCTCCTTGAGCACCTTCTTCAGGCGCTCCTCGAAGTCGCCGCGGTAGCGGCTGCCGGCCACCAGCGAACCGAGGTCCAGGGTGTACAGCTGCTTGTCGGTGAGCGTCTCGGGGACCTCGCCGGTGACGATGGCCTGCGCGAGGCCCTCGACCACGGCGGTCTTGCCGACGCCCGGCTCACCGATGAGGCACGGGTTGTTCTTGGTGCGCCGCGACAGCACCTGCATGACCCGCTCGATCTCCTTCTCCCGCCCGATGACCGGGTCGAGCTTGCCCTCGCGGGCAGCCTGGGTGAGGTTGCGACCGAACTGGTCGAGCACCAGCGACGTGGACGGGGTGCCCTCGCTGCCGCGCCCGCCGGACTCCGCGGGCTCCTTGCCCTGGTAGCCCGACAGCAGCTGGATGACCTGCTGACGGACCCGGTTGAGGTCGGCGCCGAGCTTGACCAGCACCTGCGCGGCGACACCCTCACCCTCGCGGATGAGACCGAGCAGGATGTGCTCGGTGCCGATGTAGTTGTGGCCGAGCTGCAGGGCCTCCCGGAGGGAGAGCTCCAGCACCTTCTTGGCACGCGGGGTGAACGGGATGTGCCCGGACGGCGCCTGCTGGCCCTGGCCGATGATCTCCTCGACCTGGCTGCGCACACCCTCGAGGGAGATGCCGAGCGACTCCAGCGACTTGGCGGCGACACCCTCACCCTCGTGGATGAGGCCGAGCAAGATGTGCTCGGTACCGATGTAGTTGTGGTTGAGCATCCGGGCTTCTTCTTGAGCCAGGACGACGACGCGCCTGGCGCGGTCAGTGAACCTCTCGAACATGGCGCTCCTCACACTCCTGCTGCGGTGTCCGCCACGACGTGTCTCGCCACGGGGAACGTCCGCCTACTCTAGTGGGCCGCTTGCAGCCACGTGGCGCTCACGGGGTCTTTAACAGCGACTCACCGGTCCAACGCACCGGCCCCACCAAGCGATCCCGTTCTCGCTACGCCCAGGGCGAACAGCGAAGGACCCCCGCCCAGGAAGGGCAGGGGTCCGTCGTGCTGCTGCTCGGGAGCGCTCAGCTGGCCTGGTGGTAGGCCTCGATGATCGCGGCCGGGATGCGGCCGCGGTCGGAGACCTCGTGGCCGGAACGGCGGGCCCACTCGCGGATCGCGGCACTCTGCTCGCGGTCCACCGAGGCGCGGCCCTTGGTGGTCGATCCACGAGAAGTGCGCTTGCGTCCACTTTCCTTGCGGGCGTGCGCAATCCACATTGCGAAGTCGTTGCGGAGCTTCTGCGCATTGTCCGCGGATAGGTCGATCGAGTAGTTCACACCGTCCACAGAAAACTCGACAGTCTCGTCAGCAGCGAGCTCGTCGTCGATGTCGTCAACGAATGTGACGGTGACCTTTTGCGACATTAGTCGACTTCCTTTTCCCTCATGTTGATCGGTGTCACCGAGAGTAGCGCAATTCAGCCGCCGGGTCGAACCAGCGGAAACAGGATCGTGTCCCGGATCCCGCGCCCAGTAAGCGCCATCAGCAACCGGTCGACACCCATTCCGGTTCCCGTTGTGGGCGGCATCGCATACTCCATGGCGGTAAGGAAGTCCTCGTCCAGCCGCATGGCCTCGTCATCACCTGCTGCAGCCAGGCGCATCTGCTGCACAAAGCGCTCTCGCTGCACCACTGGATCAACCAGCTCGGAATATCCGGTGGCGAGCTCGAAACCGCGCACATACAGATCCCATTTCTCGACAACACCGTCAATTGTGCGGTGCTGCCGAGTCAAAGGTGAAGTCTCCACAGGGAAGTCGCGCACGAAGGTGGGTGCGACGAGGTCGTCGCCGACCAGGTGCTCCCACAGCTCCTCGACCAGCTTGCCGTGCCCGTGCGCCGGATCGACCGGCATCTCCACCCGCTCGGCCAATGCACGCAGCTGCTCCACGCTGGTGGCCGGCGTCACTTCCTCGCCGATCGCGGCGGAGAGGGAGGGATACATCTCCAGCGTGGTCCACTCACCACTGAGGTCGTACTCCGTGCCGTCGGCGAGAGTGACCACCTGGGTGCCGAACGCAGCCTGCGCCACTTCCTGCACCAGCTCGCGGGTCATTCGGGCGGAGTCGTCGTAGGTGCCGTAGGCCTCGTAGGTCTCCAGCATCGCGAACTCCGGGGAGTGCGAGGAGTCCACACCCTCGTTGCGGAAGTTCCGGTTGATCTCGAACACCTTGTCGATGCCCCCGACCACGCACCGCTTGAGGAACAGCTCCGGGGCGATGCGCAGGTAGAGGTCCAGGTCCAGGGCGTTGGAGTGGGTGACGAACGGGCGTGCGGCCGCGCCCCCGTGCAGGGTCTGCAGCATGGGGGTCTCCACCTCCAGGAAGCCGCGCTGCTCCAGGGAGCGGCGCAGCTCGCGCACCACGGTGCTGCGGTGGCGGACCATGTCGCGCGCGGCCGGGCGCACGATCAGGTCCACGTAGCGCTGGCGGATGCGGGTCTCCTCGCTCAGCTCCTTGTGCGCCACGGGCAGCGGCCGCAGGCTCTTGGCCGCCATCCGCCACTCGTCGGCCATCACGCTGAGCTCACCGCGGCGGGAGGTGATCACCTCGCCGTGCACGAAGACGTGGTCGCCGAGGTCGACGTCGGCCTTCCAGGCGGCGAGGGACTCCTCACCGACGCCGGCCAGGCTGAGCATCGCCTGCAGCTGGGTTCCGTCGCCCTCCTGCAGGGTGGCGAAGCAGAGCTTTCCGGTGTTGCGGATGAACATCACCCGGCCGGCGACCCCGACCTGCTCGCCGGTGGCGGTGTCCGGCTCCAGGCCCTGGTGGGCGGCGCGGACCTCGGCGAGGGTGTGCGTGCGGGGCACCGCGACCGGGTAGGGGTCGAGGCCCTCGGCGAGCATCCGTTCCCGTTTGCCCTGCCGGATCCGCATCTGCTCGGGAAGGTCGTCAGAGGAATGCGGCTGCGCGGCGTCGGTCACGGGTCCCCAGCCTAGCTACGGTGCGTCAGCGTCCTGCACCACACGCACCCCGGGCACCGCGAGCGACGTCAGCGGTCGGTGAGCACGTCCACCAGCCCCGCGGCCTGCAGCTGCTGGTAGCCGCCGACGAGGTCGGTGGCCCGGTGCAGGCCCAGCTGCTGCAGGGCGGCGGCGGCCAGGCTGGAGGTGTAGCCCTGCGAGCACATCACCACCCAGGCGACGTCGTGGTCGACGGCTTCCGGCAGCCGGGCGTCGCTGGCGGGGTCACAGCGCCACTCCAGCACGTTGCGCTCGATCACCAGGGCGCCGGGCAGCTCGCCCTCCTCGGCGCGCTGGGCGGCGGGGCGGATGTCCACCACCACCGAGCCCGCACGCACGGCCGCGGGCAGCTGCTCCGCGCTGAGTCGGTCCAGCCGGGCGCGGGCCTGCTCCAGCAGCTCGTCGATGGTCATGGTGGTGGCCCTCCCGGTCGGCGGTGTGCGCGGGTCAGGCACGGTGCTCAGACCCGAGCGGAGATGCGGTCCAGGTTGCGCTCGTAGACCAGCCGGAGGCCGGTCAGCGTCAGGAACGCCTCGTGGTGGGTGATGGTGCGGCACTCGGTGACCATCAGCGGTGCCAGGCCCCCGGTGGCCAGCACCGTCACCGGCGGTCCAGCCGTGCCGAGCTCGGCGATGATTCGCCCGACCAGCCCGTCGACCTGTCCGGCGAAGCCGTAGACCACGCCGGACTGCAGGCACTCGACGGTGTTCTTGCCGATCACCGAGCGGGGCCGGACCAGCTCCACCTTGCGCAGCGCCGCGGCGCGGTTGGTGAGGGCGTCCATGGAGACCTCGATGCCCGGGGCCAGCGCCCCGCCGAGGAACTCCCCGCGGGCGGAGACCACGTCGATGTTGGTGGAGGTGCCGAAGTCGACGACGACGCAGGCGGTGCCGAACAGGTGGTGCGCGGCCAGGGTGTTGACCACCCGGTCG
The DNA here is from genome assembly GCF_058133635.1 of Rhodococcus sp. Z6_132. Classification (NCBI taxonomy): domain Bacteria; kingdom Bacillati; phylum Actinomycetota; class Actinomycetes; order Mycobacteriales; family Nocardiaceae; genus Rhodococcus; species Rhodococcus sp. Z6_132. The sequence goes on along the minus strand of NZ_JBYUNP010000001.1, from coordinate 1,352,778 downwards.
GCACCCACCTCCTTGGGGTTGTCCACCAGCAGCGGCACCCCGGTGCGCACCCCCGGCTGCACGATGACCTGGGGGATGCCGGCCCAGTAGCGCTCGAGCATGCTGCGCAGCTCGCGCAGCAGGGACGGCACCGTGGACAGCCCGGCCACCCCGGTGATCTCCGGCAGGTACCTGCCGATGAGCCCGCGCATGATCAGCGCCATCTCGTCAGCGGTCATCCGGGCGTCGGTGCGCATCCGCCAGTTGTGCACCAGGACCGCGTCGGCGCCGGTCCCCTCGAAGAGCCCGAGCGCGACGTTGGTGTTGCCGATGTCGACGGTGAGCAGCACCGGGCTAGACCGACAGCAGCTCGTCAGCGGGTCGACTGCCGGAGGTGAGACCGGAGCCGGCCGGGGCGTGCGCCGGGTCGGCACCGAGCTCGACGACCTGGTTGTCACTGCCCACGAAGACCACCTTGGGCTGGTACGTGCGGCACTCCTCGGCGTCCATCACCCCGTAGGAGATGAGGATGACCAGGTCGCCGGGGTGCACCAGGTGCGCGGCAGCACCGTTGATCCCGATCACGCCGCTGCCTCGCGGGCCGGGGATGACGTAGGTCTCCAGGCGGGCGCCGTTGGTGACGTCCACGATGGCCACCTGTTCACCCTCGAGGAGGTCGGCGGCATCCATCAGGTCCTGGTCGATGGTGACCGAGCCGACGTAGTGCAGGTCAGCCTGGGTGACGGTGGCGCGGTGGATCTTGGACTTCAGCATGGTGCGGAACATGGGTTTTCCTCCCGGTCAGAGCTGGTTCGCATGGTGTTCGTTGCCCAACGCCACTCCGACGTTGTCGATGAGGCGGGTGGAGCCCACCCGGGCTGCCACCAGCAGCCGACCGGCTCCGTGCTCGGGCGGCGGTCCGAGGTGCGGGTCCCGGACCTCCAGGTAGTCGACCGATATGTCCGGTTCAGTGTCGAGCACGGCACGCGCCGTGGCAACAGCTTGGGCCGCCCCGTCTCGGGCGGCGTGCGCGCCGGCCACCAGCGCGGCCGACAGCACCGTGGCCGCACGCCGCTGGTCGGCGGTGAGGTAGGCGTTGCGCGAGGACAGGGCCAGCCCGTCGGGCTCGCGGATGGTGGGCACCCCGACGACGCGGACGTCCATGTCCAGGTCGCGCACCATCTGCCGGATCAGGGTGAGCTGCTGGTAGTCCTTCTCCCCGAAGAGGGCGACGTGGGGACCGACGATGTTGAAGAGCTTGTTGACCACGGTGAGCATGCCGGCGAAGTGGGTGGGCCGCGAGACGCCCTCGAGCTCGGCGCCCAGCGGGCCGGGCACCACGGTGGTGCGAGCGCCTCCGTGCGGGTACATCTGTGCGGCCGACGGCGCGAACACCAGCTGGACGCCGGCCTCGCGGAGCAGCTCCACGTCGCGGTCCAGGGTGCGCGGGTAGGCGTCGAGGTCCTCGCCGGGCCCGAACTGCAGCGGGTTGACGAAGATGGAGACCACCACCACCGCCGCGGGCACGCACCTGGCCTCGCGCACCAGCTCCAGGTGACCGGCGTGCAGCGCGCCCATGGTGGGCACCAGGACCAGCTGGCGGCCGGTCCCCCGCAGCGCTCGGGTGACCCGCCGGAGCTCGGCCGGGTCGTGGTAGACGGTGGTCGCCGTCAGGTCGAGCGTCATGCCAGCTCCTCCAGGATTGCGCGCGCCGCGGTGGCGCTGATCAGGCCGTCCTCGCGCGCCCGCTGGGCGGTGCGCCGGGACAGGGCACGGTAGGCCGCGCCCACGCCGGCGTCGGCGTCGGTCAGCACGGCCAGGTGGGTGGCCACCGCCTCGGCGTCACCGCGGGCGACCGGGCCGGTGAGCGCGCGGTCGCCGTGGCGCAGGGCGTTGTCCAGCGCGGCGGACAGCAGCGGGGCCAGCACGCGCTCGGCTGGGGTGGTGTTGCCGGCGGTGATGGACTCCAGCACGCTGACCGCGTCACGCACCAGGGTGACCAGGTGGTTGGCGCCGTGAGCCAGGGCGGCGTGGTAGAGCGGGCGGTCGGTCTCGGCGATGCGCACCGGCTCCGCCCCCACCTCCAGCACCAGCGCCTCGGCCACCGTCCAGCCCGCGTCGTCGGCGGCGGTGACGCCGAAGCAACAGCTGGCCAGGCGGGCGGTGTCCTCGTCGCGGCCGGTGAAGGTCATCGCGGGGTGCAGGGCCAGCGGCAGCGCCCCCAGTGCGGCGAGCGGGGCGAGCACGTCCACCCCACGGGCACCGGCGGTGTGCACCACGATCTGGCCCGGGCGCACCGAGCCGGTGGCGGCCAGGCCGCGGACCAGGCCAGGCAGCTCGACGTCGGGCACGGCCAGCACCAGCAGGTCGGCGCGGGCGGCCACCTCGTCCGGCGTGGTGACCTCGGCGCTGGGCAGGCGCTGCGCGGCGCGGCGCAGCGACTGCTCGGAGATGGCGGAGGCGGCGACGACGCGGTGTCCGGAGAGCTCGAGAGCGGCACCGAGGGCAGTGCCCACCCGGCCGGCTGACACGACCCCCACCGCGAGGCGGGGCCGACCCTGGGCGCGGCGGTGCGCACCAGTGAATTCGGCTGAACTCACCGTTGTCCTCTCTGTCGTTCCAGTCCTGCTGAGCAGGTACCGGACGTCGTCGGGGCAAAGCGTAGGCCCACCCGCCGCGTCGTGGCGGCCCGAGGTGACTCGACTCACTGGGGCAGAGTTGATCTCGTGCCCCCCACCCCGCGCTGGACCGACTGGGAGCAGGCGTGGGAGCAGGCGCTGTACGGGCCCGCCGGTTTCGTGCACGCCGCCGGCCCGCCCGAGGCGCACTTCCGGACCTCGGTGCACGTGGGCACGGTGCTGGCCGAGGCAATGCTGGAGCTGCTGCGGCGCACCGACCACGCCCTGCAGCGCCCGGCCCGCCTGGACGTGGTGGATCTCGGCGCCGGTGGTGGGCAGCTGCTGGCCGCGGTGTGGGAGCTGGCCGAGCGGGACCTGCGTCGCCGGCTGCGCCCGGTGGCGGTGGACCTGCGCGCGGCGCCGCCGGGGTGGGCGCTGCCGTGGCGCTCGACCCTGCCCGCGACCATCACCGGCCTGGTGGTGGCGCACGAGTGGCTGGACGCGCTGGCCTGCCCGGTGGTGCAGCGCCACGGCGCGGTGGTGCACCGGCTGGAGGTCGCCCCCGACGGCCAGGAGCGGCTCGGCCCACCGGTGGCCGCCCCCGAGCTGGCCTGGCTGCGGCGCTGGTGGCCGCTGGCCGACGGCGAGCGCGCCGAGGTGGGCCTGCCGCGGGAGCGGGCGTGGGTGCAGGTGCGGCGGCGGTTGCGCGCCGGGGCGTCGCTGGCGGTGGACTACGGGCACGTGCGCGGCACCCGCCCGGCCGCGGGGACGCTGTCGGCCTACCGCGCGGGGCGGCAGGTGCGGCCGGTGCCCGACGGCACCTGCGACCTCACCGCCCACGTCGCGCTGGACGCGGTGGCCGCGCTCGCCCCCGGCAGCACCACCACCCAGGCCGAGGCGCTGGGGTCGCTGGCCGGGGGGACGCTGGCCGGGGGGTCGCTGGCCGGGGGGACGCCGCCGGGGCAGCCGTGGCTGCAGCAGGCCGTGCGGGCCGGGCAGCTGGCCGAGCTCACCGACCCCGACGGGCTTGGCGGTTTCGGCTGGGTGCTGCACCCCACCCACGTGGACCTGCGGCTCTAGCCTGGGGCACGATCGCGGATGTGGACCGCACCCTCACCGTCGGCATCGGCTCCGCGACCGAGCACCTCGGGGTGGACCAGGTGGTGGACCTCGGACCGCTGCACCCGGCCGCGCACGGCGCCTACCGGTTGCGCCTGCGCGTGGGTCCGGACGCGGTGGTGCGCGAGGCGGTGCCGCTGGTGGGCCACCTGCACCGTGGTGCGGAGAAGCTGTACGAGGTGCGTGACTACCGCCAGGTGATGGCGCTGGCCAACCGGCACGACTGGTGGGCGGCCTTCGCCAACGAGCTGCTGGTGGCGCACGCCGTGGAGCAGATGACCGGCATGACGCCGCCGCCGCGGGCGGTGCAGCTGCGGGTGCTGCTGTGCGAGCTCACCCGCGCCATGGCCCACCTGGGCTTCCTGACCCCGCTGACCCGCGACCCCACCGCACCCGGCACCAACACCGCCGGCACCGACGCCGCAGTGGCAGGGCGCGAGGCGCTGCAGCGGGTGCTGGAGGAAGCCTCCGGCGGGCGCATCCACTTCATGGCCAACCGGGTGGGTGGGCTGCGCGAGGACGTGCCCGCCGCCTGGTTCGACCACGTCGCCGCCGCGCTGGACACGGTGACCACCGCCGCGGCAGCCATCAGCGCGTGCACCGTCGAGGACGCGGAGTTCGTGGGCAGGCACACCGGGGTGGGGGTGCTGAGCCTGGCCGACGCCACCGCACTGGGCGTGAGCGGTCCGGTGGGGCGGGCCAGCGGCCTGGACGTGGACCTGCGCCGCGACGACCCCGCGCCCGGCTACGACCAGCTCGCCCCGCTGCGCACCATCACCCGCACCACCGGCGACGCCCTGGCCCGGGTGGCCTGCCAGCTGGACGAGGTGACCCTGGCGGTGCAGCTGGCCCGGCAGTGCCTGGTCGACGTCCCCGACGGGCCGGTGAACGTGCGCCTGCCCAGCACCATCGCCCCGCCGGAGGGCTCGGTGTACGTGTGGGGCGAGGCACCGCTGGGCATCGCCGGGGTGCACCTGGTGTCGCGCGGCGAGCGCACTCCCTGGCGGCTGCGGCTGCGCACCGCGTCGTTCAACAACGTGCAGGCGCTGTCGTGCCTGCTGCCCGGGACGTCGCTGGAGCACCTGCCGGTCGCGCTGGCCTCGTTCGCCGTGGTGGTCGGCGACATCGACAAGTAGCGGTGGCGGCTGGTGCTCAGTCGCCGGTGCGGCGGCGGCGACGGCCACCGGGGACAGAGCCGCCGTAGGCCGCGATCAGCTCGGTGACCGACCGGCCCGCCGAGTGCGCCCCGTCCGGCTCGTCGGTGGAGGGCTCCGCGGTGGTGGGCTCGTCGGTGGCGGGCTCCGCGGTGGTGGGCTCGTCGGTGGCGGGCTCCGCGCTGGTGTCCAGGTCTGCGGTGTCCAGGTCTGCGGTGTCCAGGTCGGCGGGGTCCAGGTCTGCGGCCGGCTCGGCGGACCACCCCGGCTCGGTCGGCTCGGAGTACTCGGTGGGCTCGACGTCCACCACGTCGTCGTCGATGCCCACGCCGTGGGCCTCCAGCGTCGCCGGTCCGGTGGTGAGCAGCGTGGTGTCGCCGCGGGAGAGCACCCGGGTGGACTCCGCGTGCAGCGACACCCGCTCCACCAGCATCTGGCCGTCGAACAGCGCCGAGAGCGTCTCGCGCAGCGCCCTGATCTCCGCGCGCAGCTCAGCCAGCTCGTCGGTGGCCTCCGCCCGCACCTGCTCGCTGATCTCCGCGCGCAAGGTGCGCTGCAGCACCAGCTGCTGCTCCTGGCGGGCGTTCAGCTCACGGGCCAGCTCCAGCTCGTAGATCTTCTGCTGCTCGTCTGCTCGCGCGTCGCTCAGCGCCGCCTCCCGGCGGTACCGGGTGAGGGCGATGCCGCACAGCATGGCCACCCAGGCCAGCACCACGACCGCCAGCCGCAGCAGCGGGGCCGAGCTGGAGAACACCAGCAGCGCACTGCCGGCCACGGCGAGCACGAGGGCCGCTCCCAGCGCGAGCTGGGCGGGGGTGCGAGCCGGGGCGCCGGCTGCGGCACGGGGGTGTGCGCGGTCGGCGAGCTGCGTCATGCGCGTGACGATACCTGCGGGAGAAGCGATTTGGGCTTGAGAAGTGGCTGGCAGCGGGCTTGGGCCGGTCAGTCGTCGCGGTCGTCGGGGCGGGCCGGCTCGTCGTCGTGCGGCGTCCGGCAGCACTGCTCCAGCCACAGCGCCGCGGCCACCAGCAGCAGCGAGCTGACCACGCCGATGGCTGCGCCGGGCAGGTCCTGGGCCGCCGCGGTGAGCACGGCGCGGTTCTGCGCGGTGTAGAGCAACAGCCCGCCCCACAGCCCGGCCATCAGCGACCCCACCAGGGACGACGCCTTGGCCAGCGCCACCGAGCGGGCGGCCATCAGCGGATCGAGCAGCCGGGCGTCGTCGCGGCGCTCGCCCCGGCGCTGGATGCGCGAGCGCAGCACGAAGGCCAGCACCAGCTCGGCGACGGCCAGCGCCAGCAGGGTGAGCCCGGCGAAGCGGGGCAGCGGGGGGATGGAGCCGTAGCTGGTGCGCACCAGCAGCCAGCTCGCCAGCGCGGCCACCACCAGGATGGTCAACAGGTCCTGCCAGCGGGTGAACCTCACGCCAGCACCAGCCGCTGGTCGTCGCTGCGGTGCACCCCGGCGCGCTCGGCGGCGGGCAGGGCGGCCAGCAGGTCGGCGACCGGGCCACGGCCGGTGAGCACCGCGGCAGGGTCGACCTCCAGCCAGGGCAGCAGCACGAAGGCCCGCTCGTGGGCACGTGGGTGGGGCAGCAGCAGCCGGGGGTCGTCGCTGTGCAACCCGTCGCAGTCCAGCACGTCGACGTCCAGGCTGCGCGGGCCCCAGTGCTGCACCCGCTCGCGGTGTGCGCGGGCCTCCAGCTGCTGGCCCCGCCGGAGCCAGCCCCAGCAGTCGGTGCCGGCGTCGGAGACCAGCAGCACGGCGTTGAGGAAGTCCGCCTGCTCCACCCCGCCCCACGGAGCGGTGACGTACACCGAGGAACAGGCGGTGACGGCGGGGCCGAGCTCGTCCAGCACCAGCTGCAGGTGAGCGAGCCGGTCGCCGAGGTTGGAGCCGATGGACAGCACCGCGGTGCTCACGGCTGCACCGGCCCGCGGGTGCGGTGCACCACCACGGCCACGTCGGCGAAGGTCAGCGGGATGGGCGCCGACGGCTTGTGCAGGCGCACCTGCACCCCGCGCACCCGCGGGTCGCCGGCCAGCACCGCCTCGGCGATCTCGTGGGCGACCGTCTCGATGAGGTCGCGGCTGGGTCCGGCCACCACGCTCGCTGCCTGCTGGGCCAGCGCGCCGTAGTCGAGGGTGTCGGCCAGGTCGTCGGTGCGCGCAGCCGGGGCGAGGTCGGCCCACACGGTGAGGTCGACCAGGAAGTCCTGGCCGTCGCGCTTCTCGTGGGCGAACACGCCGTGGTTGCCCCGCACCCGCAGGCCGGTCAGCTCGATGCGGTCGCCGTCGGCGCTGGGAGCGCTCATGCGGTGGCCGAGCCTCGTTGCCAGGCGCCGGCCACGGCCACCGCGTCCACCGAGGCCTGCACGTCGTGCACCCGCACGCCCCAGGCGCCGTGGGTGGCCGCCAGCGCGCTGAGCACCGCGGTGGCCACCTCCCGGCCGGCGGCCGGGCGCGGGGTGCCGTCAGCGTCGGCCAGCAGCGCACCCAGAAACCGCTTGCGAGAGGCGCCGACCAACACGGGCAGCCCGGTGGCGACGAAGTCAGGCAGCGCGCGCAGCAGCGCCCAGTTGTGGTCACCGGTCTTGGCGAAGCCCAGGCCGGGGTCGATGACCAGCCGGCTGGGGTCCACCCCGGCCCGCACCGCCTCCTCCACCCGGGCCATCAGCTCGGTCCGCACGTCGGCCACCACGTCGTCGTAGGTGGCCAGCTGGGCCATGGTGTCGCTGTGCGCCCGCCAGTGCATCAGCACCCAGGTGGCGCCGGTCTCGGCCACCACCCGGGCCATGTCCGGGTCGGCCTTGCCGCCGGAGACGTCGTTGATGATGGTGGCGCCCGCGGCGACGGCGGCCGCGGCGACGCTGGCGCGCATGGTGTCCACGCTCACCGGCACACCCTCGGCGCACAGCGCCGCCACCACGGGAACCACCCGCTCGGTCTCGGCCGCGGCGTCCACCCGCTGCGCACCGGGCCGGGTGGACTCCCCGCCGACGTCGACCACGTCCGCACCGGCACGGCGCAGCTCCACGCCGTGCGCGATCGCCGCACCCCGGTCGAGGTAGCGGCCACCGTCGGAGAACGAGTCGGAGGTGACGTTGAGGATGCCCATCACCTGGCAGCGCTGCCCGGCGGTGCTCGTGGCGAAGGTCATCGGCCGCGGATCAGCGACAGCGCCTCCGCGCGGGAGGGCGCCGAGGTCTTGAACTGCCCGCGCACCGCCGAGGTGGTGGTGGTGGAACCAGGCTTGCGGATGCCGCGCATGGCCATGCACAGGTGCTCGGCCTCCATCACCACGATCACCCCACGCGGGTCGAGGCGGCGCATCAGCGCGTCGGCCACCTGACCGGTGAGCCGCTCCTGCACCTGGGGCCGCTTGGCGTAGAGGTCCACCACGCGCGCCAGCTTGGACAGGCCGGTGACGCGGCCGTGGTGGCCGGGGATGTAGCCGACGTGGGCCACCCCGTGGAAGGGCACCAGGTGGTGCTCGCAGGTGGAGTACATCGGGATGTCCTTGACCAGCACCAGCTCGTCGTGGCCCTCGTCGAAGGTGGTGGCCAGCACCTCGTCGGGGTCGGTGTAGAGGCCGGCGAACATCTCCCGGTACGCGCGGGCCACCCGTTCCGGCGTCTCCTTGAGCCCGGCGCGGTCGGGGTCCTCCCCCACCGCGAGCAGCAGCTCGCGCACCGCGTTGGCCGCGCGGACGTGGTCGAAGGTGTCACTCCCCGGCACCGCGGGCCCCCTCACCGGCACGGCAGGCGACTCGGCAGGGACAGGGGTGGGCACGTCGGGCCTCCAAGTTCGATCGGCTGTCAGCAACGGTCCCCCGGACCAGCACCACGACCATCAGTCGCGGCGGTGCTGGGCTCCCCCACCGTCGCCGGCGTCGCCCTGCCCCCCGTTGCCCTCGGGGGCATCGTAGTAGCCGTTGCCGGCGGGCTGGCCGTTGTCCTGCCGGCCCTGCCCCTGGTCGCCGTAACCCTGGTCGCCATGACCCTGGTTCCCGTAGCCCGGGGTCGCCGGCTGCTGTGCGTCGCCCTGCCACGGCCCGTTCGGCTGGGGACGGTCGTTGCCTCGCTGCGGGGGCCAGCCGGGGGCCGACCACCCGGGAGGGGCGCCGTAGTCCGGGCGGGAGCCGCTGCGCGGCGGCGAGCTATAGCCGCCGGGCGAGCTGCCGTAGGAACCCTGGTTTCCGGGAGAGCCCTGGTTGCCGTAGGAGCCCTGGTTGCCCTGCCCCCACTGGCCGGTCTGGCCGCCCTGGTTGGGGTAGCCGCCCTGGTTGCTCTGCTGGCCGTAGCTGCCGGCACCCACCGGCTCCGTCTGCTTGCGGAAGTACGGCTCCGGCGGGGCCGGGGGCCACGGCTCGCCGCGCTCCATCGCCAGCTCGCCCGGAGTCTTCACCGGCGGCTTGTCCGAGGGGGTGCGTCCACCGAAGTCGTTGAACGCAGTGATCCGCGGACGCTTCTGCACGTCGGCGAAGACCCGCTGCAGGTCCTTGCGGTTGAGCGTCTCGGTCTCCAGCAGCTCTGCGGCCAGCTCGTCGAGCACGTCCCGGTAGGTGTTCAGGATCTCCCACGCCTCGGTGTGCGCGGCCTCGATGAGCGCCCGCACCTCCTCGTCGATCTCGTGGGCGACCTCGAGGGAGTAGTCGCTCTGGGTGCCCATGGTGCGGCCCAGGAAGGGGTCGCCCTGCTCCTGGCCGTAGCGCACCGCGCCGAGGCGCGAGCTCATGCCGTACTCGGTGACCATGGCGCGGGCGATCTTGGTGGCCTGGTCGATGTCCGACGACGCTCCGGTGGTGGGCTCGTGGAAGACCAGCTCCTCGGCGGCGCGGCCACCCATGGCCATCACCAGCCGAGCCAGCATCTCCGAGCGGGTCATCAGGCCCTTGTCGTCCTCGGGCACGGCCAGGGCGTGGCCGCCGGTGCGCCCGCGGGCCAGGATCGTCACCTTGTACACCGGCTCGATGTCCGGCATCGCCCACGCAGCCAGCGCGTGACCACCCTCGTGGTAGGCGGTGATCTTCTTCTCGTGCTCGCTGATGATGCGGCTCTTGCGGCGGGGCCCGCCGATGACGCGGTCGACCGACTCCTCCAGCGCGGCGCCGGTGATGACGTTGCCGTTCTCGCGCGCGGTGAGCAGGGCCGCCTCGTTGAGGACGTTGGCCAGGTCGGCGCCGGACATGCCCACGGTGCGCTTGGCCAGGCCGTCCAGGTCGGCGTCGCCGGCGATCGGCTTGCCCGCGGAGTGCACCCTGAGGATCGCGCGGCGCCCGGCCAGGTCGGGTGCGGCCACCGGGATCTGCCGGTCGAAGCGACCCGGGCGCAGCAGCGCGGGGTCGAGGATGTCGGGCCGGTTGGTGGCGGCGATGAGGATGACGCCAGTGCGGGCACCGAAGCCGTCCATCTCCACCAGCAGCTGGTTCAGGGTCTGCTCCCGCTCGTCGTGGCCGCCGCCCATGCCGGCGCCGCGCTGGCGGCCGACCGCGTCGATCTCGTCCACGAAGATGATGCAGGGGCTGTTCTGCTTGGCCTGCTCGAACAGGTCACGCACCCGGGAGGCACCGACACCGACGAACATCTCCACGAAGTCCGAGCCGGAGATGGTGAAGAAGGGCACGCCCGCCTCGCCGGCGACGGCCCGAGCCAGCAGCGTCTTGCCGGTTCCGGGCGGACCGTAGAGCAGCACGCCCTTGGGGATCTTGGCGCCCAGGGCCTGGTAGCGGCCCGGGTTCTGCAGGAAGTCCTTGATCTCGTAGAGCTCCTCCACCGCCTCGTCGGCACCGGCGACGTCGGCGAAGGTGGTCTTGGGAGTGTCCTTGCTCAGCTGCTTGGCCTTGGACTTGCCAAAGCCCATCACGCCGCCGCGGCCGCCGCCCTGCATGCGGTTCATGACGAAGAACAGCAGACCCATGATCAGCAGGATCGGCAGCATGAACGACAGGATCGAGACCAGGAAGCTCTGCTGGGTGACCGTGGTGGAGTAGCTGGCGAGCCGGGCGTCCTGGACGTCGTTGAAGATCTCCTCCGCCGCACCCGAGGGGTACTTGGTGATGATCTTCTCGTCGCCGTCGACGGGCTGCTTCAGGGTCAGCCGCAGCTGCTGCTCGCGGTCGTCGATCTGGGCGGACTCGGCGTTGCCGTCGGCGAGCTGCTGCAGCGCCACCGAGGTGTCCACCGACTTGTAGCCCCGGGTGTTGTCGCCGAAGTAGCTGAACGCGAAGATGACCAGCAGGACACCGGCAACGATGGCCAGGGTGCGGTACAAAGGCTTACGTGTCATACAGCTGCGGCCGGTGCGGCCTCGTCCTTCCAGGAGCCAGGATCTCCGGAGACATCCAGAGAGATTCCCAGGCTACCTTGATGGCGGGAACCTGACATTTCAGTCGCTGTACACCTTGGGGTCCAGGGTGCCGATGTAGGGCAGGTCGCGGTAGCGCTCGGCGTAGTCCAGGCCGTAGCCCACGACGAACTCGTTGGGGATCTCGAAGCCGACGTGCGCGACGTCGACCGCGGCGCGCACCGCGTCGGGCTTGCGCAGCAGGGTGCACACCTGCAGCGAGGCGGGGTTGCGCGAGGCGAGGTTGCGCAGCAGCCACGACAGCGTCAGCCCAGAGTCGATGATGTCCTCCACGATGAGCACCCGGCGGCCGGTGATGTCGCGGTCGAGGTCCTTGAGGATGCGCACCACGCCCGAGGACGAGGTGGCCGAGCCGTAGGAGCTGACGGCCATGAACTCCAGCTGCACCGGCACCGGCAGGATGCGGGCGAGGTCTGTCATGAACATCACGGCACCCTTGAGCACCCCCACCAGCACCAGGTCGTCAGCGGCGTCCGCCGGCTCGTTGGCGGCAATGGCCGCGGCGAGCTCGTGGGTCCGCTCGCGGATGCGCTCCTCGGAGATCAGCACCGAAGAGATATCGCCCTCATACACCGCGTCGACTCCTTGGCTGTTCGTGTGAGACTTGTTGGGCTGCAGGTTCTTCGCCTGCGAACGGCGCGGATCCGGCCTGCCGGGGGGCGCGAACCGTCTCCGACCGCGCCGGCTGGGACTGCACCGAGAGCCTGCCATGCCGGCGCGACACCACCAAGTGGCCACCGACGGAGACCCCGCCCTGCCCGCGCCACGCGCCCAGCAGCTCGTCGGCCCAGCGCAGCTGGCGGTCGGTGAGCGCGGTGGCGCCGTGTGCGGTGAGCCACTGCCGCAGCACCCGGCGGCGGAGGGCGGCCGGGGCGGGGGTGAGCACCTCGGCATCCAGCTCGGGCCCGCGCAGCGCCTGGGTGGCCAGCTCGGCAGCCAGGGCGTCGAGGGCGTCGCAGTCCTCGCGCAGCTGGGTGGCGGTGCGCCCCAGCGCCTCGGCCACGCCGCCGGCGAGCACGTCCTCCAGCAGCGGCAGCACCTCGTGGCGCAGCCGCACGCGGGTGAAGCCTGGGTCGTCGTTGTGCGGGTCGTGGTGCGGGTGCAGCCCCAGCGCCTGGCACGCCGCCAGGGTGACGCCACGGTGCACGCCCAGCAGCGGGCGACCCCACGGCGCGTCCCAGGGCCGCATGCCGGCCACCGAGCGCGGCCCCGAGCCACGGCCCAGCCCCAGCAGCACGGTCTCGGCCTGGTCGTCGAGGGTGTGCCCCAGCAGCATGGGTGAGCCGGCGGTGCGCAGCGCCTGGTAGCGCGCGCGGCGGGCGGCGGCCTCGAGCCCGCCGGTGCCCACCACCTCCACGGTGCGCACCTGCACCTCGGCGGCACCCAGGGCGCGCGCCTGTGCCGCGGCGGTGGCGGCGGTGCGGGCGCTGTCCGGCTGCAGCTGGTGGTCGACCACCAGCACGCTCACCCGTGGCGCCTCGTGCACGGCGGCGGCGGTGAGCGCCAGGGAGTCGGCGCCGCCGGAGCAGGCCACCACCACCGGGGCCTGCGGGGCGTGCTCGGCCAGCCAGCGGCGCACCGCCACCCGGGTCTCCGCGACGGCCGGGTCCGGCCCCCTCATGCCAGCACCCGGTTGATCCAGCGCTGCGGGTCGGTGATCTCGGCGTCCACCGGCAGTGCGGCGGCGCTGGACCACACCTGGTTGAACCCGGCCATGCCCTCGCGGCCCACCACGTGCTCGACGAAGACCTTGCCCCGCTCGTACTGGGCGATCTTGGCGTCGATGCCGAGCAGCGCCCGGAGCACCCGCTGCACCGGGTTGGCCGGGCGGGCGCGACGCCGGTCGAAGCCAGCACGGATGTGGCGCACCGAGGGCACCACCGCGGGCCCGACGGCGTCCATCACGTGGTCGGCGTGGCCCTCCAGCAGGGTGCCCAGTGCCATCAGCTTCTGCAGGGCCTCCCGCTGGGGTGGCGCCTGCAGCGCGCCGAGCAGCCCCACCACCCCGTCCGGGCCGGTGCCCTCCCGCGCCACCGAGCGCAGCACTCCGCTGAGCCGGCCGGCCAGCTCGCCCAGTGGCGCGTCCAGGCCCGTGGTCAGGGTGGTGACGGTGGCGGCCATGTGGTCCACCAGCCACGGGGTGGCGGTGAACTGCACCCGGTGGGTCACCTCGTGCAGGCACACCCACAGCCGGAAGTCGGCGGGGTCGACCTGCAGGGCGCGCTCGGTGGCCACCACGTTGGGCGCCACCAGGAGCAGGGAGCCGCCGCCGACCGGGTCGTCGTCGGCGCCGGTGGCCGGGGCGAACGGGTCGTACTGGCCGAGCACGGCCGAGGCCAGGTACGACAGCACCACCCCCACCTGCAGGCCCGCGGTGCGTCCGGACAACCCGGGGCCCGGGCCGCCCGGACGCACGGCGGTACCGGTCAGCGCGCCCATCGAGGTGGCGGCCGCGGCGGCCCAGCGCGGCCGGTCCAGGACCTGGGCGGCGGGCACGGGCACGCCGTCGGCCAGGCCGGTGACCGCACGCACCGGGAGCTCGGCACGGCCGGCGGCGTCGTGCAGCTCGGCGACGACCTCGGTGGCCTGCTGGGGGCTGACGACCGGGCCGGGGCGGACCAGCCGCTGGGCCGTGCGGCCCGCGAGCCGCCAGTCCACCACCGGGGCCTGGGCGGTCATCGGCAGCCGCAGGTCCGCAGGGTGGCCGCGATGGCGTCGAGGGCGGGGCGGGTGTCCGCGGTGGCCGCGCCGTTGGCGATCAGGGCGAAGGTCAGCACCCGGCCGTCGACGTCGGTGACGGTTCCAGCGAGGGAGTTCACCCCCGTCAGTGTGCCCGTCTTGGCCCGCACCCACCCGGCGCCGGTCTTGGCGACGGGGCCGCCGTAGCGGTCGGTCAGCGTGCCGCTCACCCCGGCCACGGGCAGGGAGGCGAGGATCGGGCGCAGCGCGTCCGCGTGCGGGCCGTTGCCCGCGGCCATCCGCACCACGTCGGCCAGCACCCGCGCCGGCGCACGGTTGAGGATGGAGAGGCCACTGGTGTCCTGCATGATCAGGCTGTTGGTGTTGACGCCCACCTCGGACAGCGTCGTGGCCACGGCCGATGCCGCCCCCACGAAGGACTGGGGCTGACCCTTGGCGGCGGCGATCTCCCGGCCCAGCGCCTCGGCGACCACGTTGTCGGACCGCTCGGTGAGCTGCTGGATGCGGATCCGCAGCGGCGCCGAGCTGACCACGGCCAGCTCCTGCGCCCCGGGTGCGGCCACCCCGGCGGTCACCGCCTGCGCGGGCACGCCCAGCCGCTGGGCGAAGACCCGGGCGGTGTCCAGGGCGGGGGTCGCCGAGCGCGGCGACTCCTCCTTGCTCGGGTCGAGCCGGCCCCCCTCCAGCATCAGCGGCTCCATCGGCGCGATGTAGCCCTCGCCGACGTCGGCGCCGATCCAGCCGGTGGCCAGCGGCGGGCCGGCGTACGCGCTCGTGTCCACCACCACCGAGGACACCTGGATGCCCTTGGCCCGCACCTGGTTGACCAGGTCGTCCAGGTGCGCCGCCTGCGGGTAGTACCCCTGGGTGCCCACCGGGGCTGCGGTGAGGGTGACGTCACCGCCGCCCACCAGCACCACCTGGCCGGGCACCGCAGAGCTCATCACCCGGGTCTGCACGGTGTGGTCCGGGCCCAGCGCCAGCAGCGCGCCGGCCACGGTCAGCACCTTGGAGGTGGAGGCGGGCAGCTGCGGCACGTCGGGGCTGGACTGCCACAGCACGGCGCCGGTCTCGGCGTCGTCCACCCGCCCGGTCAGCGTGCCCAGCGAGGGATCGGTGACCAGCGGGGCGAGCGTGGCGGCCAGCCCGGCTGGGGTGGGGATCGGGGCGTCGGAGGACGCAGGCTTGATCTGCGGGCTGACCTGGACCGGCGCCGGCGGGGCACTGGTGCCCGCCGCCGAAGCCGTGCTGGAGTCCCGGTCGGAGGTGCGCACGACCACCAGGACGGCGATCACCACCACCAGCACCACGAGGACCAGTCCGGCGGCTTGCCGGAGCGCCCGTCTACGCCGCACGAACCCACCTCTCACACCTGGGCCGCGCCGTTTGCCGACCTGCTTCACCGTTCGGCGACCCTGGTACGTCAGACTAGCGTCGAGAAGTCACATCCCAGTCAACCCACTCACTAAGCGAGGGCGCGTGGAATTCGACGTCACCATTGAGATCCCCAAGGGTCAGCGCAACAAGTACGAGATGGACCACGAGTCCGGGCGGATCCGGTTGGACCGCACGCTCTTCACGGCCACCCAGTACCCGGCTGACTACGGGTTCATCGACGACACCCTCGGCGAGGACGGCGACCCGCTGGACGCCCTCGTCCTGCTGCCGGAGCCCACGTTCCCCGGCTGCCTGATCCGCTGCCGCGCGGTCGCCATGTTCCGGATGACCGACGAGGCCGGCGGCGACGACAAGGTGCTCTGCGTCCCCGCCACCGACCCGCGGTTCTCCTACATGCAGGACATCGACGACGTGTCGAGCTTCTACCGCCTGGAGATCAAGCACTTCTTCGAGGTCTACAAGGACCTGGAGCCGGGCAAGAGCGTCGAGGGGGCCGACTGGGTCGGTCGGGCCGACGCCGAGAAGGAGATCGCGGCGTCGTTCCAGCGCCAGAAGGACAACCCGGGGCACTAGCCGGCACTGAGCCGGCGCGGCTCCACGCCCGCCGCACCGCCCGCCGAGGGGCTGGGCACGCCGATCACCGGCTGCCCAGCCCCTTCGGCGTGCCTGGGGCTTGCTGGAGCCTGGGGCCTGCTCAGGCGGTGCTGCTCCCGCTCTGCGGCGCCGCGGCGGCCGCGTCCCGCTCGGCCTGCTGGGCGGCGAGGCCGGACATGGTGCGCAGCGGCACCTCCTTGACGAGCCAGACCAGCACGAAGCCGACGATCATCAGCGCGCTGACGGCCAGGAACACGTGGTCCATCGCAGCCGAGAAGCCGACCTTGAACGGTTCGGCCAGCACCGGGTCGAGGCGCTGGATGAACGAGGTGTCCACCAGGGCCGCCCCGGCCACCGCGGGGTCACCGGCCGCCATGCCCTGGGCGAGGTGTGCCTGTGCGGGGTCCGCGCCCTGCGCCGCCGCCTGCACCGCGCTGCGGAAGCCGGGGTCGGTCGAGGCGGTGGTCAGCGCTGCCGACGTCGCGGGCGTGAGCTGGGAGAACAGCAGGGACAGGAACACCGCGACCCCCAGCGTCGCGCCGATCTGGCGGAAGAAGGTGGCCGCCGAGGTGGACACCCCCATGTCCCTGGGCGGCATGGCGTTCTGGATCGCCAGCGTCAGCGGTTGCATCATGCAGCCCAGTCCCAGTCCGAAGGTGGCCATCATGGTCATGGTCAGCCAGAGCGGGGTGTCCGCGCGCACGAGGTGCAGGGCGAACATGCCCGCGCTCATCAGTGCCGTGCCCACCAGCGGGAAGATCTTGTAGCGCCCGGTCCGCGAGATCAGCTGCCCGGAGACGATGGAGGCGAGCATCATGGCGCCGACCATCGGCAGCACCTGGTAGCCGGCCAGCGTGGGCGAGGAGCCCTTGACCACCTGCAGGTACTGCGGGATGAGCGAGATCCCGCCGAACATCCCCGCTCCGGCGATCACGCTGACGGCGATGCACAGCGAGAACAGTCGGTTGCGGAAGAAGCGCAGGGGGATCAGCGCCTCGTCGCCCATCCGGACCTCGGCCAGCACGAAGGCAGCCACCCCCAGCACCCCCACCGCGTAGCAGCACAGCGCAGCCGGGGACGACCAGCCCCAGGTGCGGCCCTGCTCGGCGACCACCAGCAGCGGAACCACCCCGACGCTCAGCAGCGTCGCTCCCCACCAGTCGACCTTGGCCTCGCGGTGGTGCACCGGCAGGTTGAGCACCCGCCACACCACCAGCAGAGCCAGCACGCCCAGGGGCACGTTGAGGTAGAACACCCAGCGCCAGCCGGTGACGCCGAGCAGCGACGGCTGTCCGGCCAGCACCCCGCCGAGCACCGGGCCGAGCACGCTGGCGGTGGCGAACACGGCCAGGAAGTACCCCTGGTACCGCGCCCGCTCCCGCGGCGGCACGATGTCGCCGATGATGGCCAGGGCCATGGACATCAGCCCGCCGGCACCCACTCCCTGCACCGCGCGGAAGGCGGCCAGCTCGTACATCGACGTGGCGATGCCGCAGAGCATCGACCCCACCACGAAGATCGTGATGGCCAGCATGAAGAAGGGCTTGCGCCCGTGCAGGTCGGAGAGCTTGCCGTACAGCGGCGTCGTGATGGTGGACGTGACGAGGTAGGCGGTGGTGACCCAGGCCAGCACCGAGTAGCCCTGCAGGTCGTCGGCGATGGTGCGCACCGCGGTGGAGACGATGGTCTGGTCCAGCGCGGCCAGGAACATGCCCAGCACCAGGCCGGACAGGATGGTGAGGATCTGACGGTGGGTGAAGACCCCGGTCTCCGGCGAGCCCGGTCCGGACGCCGCTGGCGTCGCCTGGGTGGTGGGCATGGATCCCCTTCCGGGACCGCGGACTACAGCAGCTGTCCGACGCAAGGGTGCGTGCGGATCGGCGACCGTGCAAGGTGGTCAGGTGTCCTAGATGGGCAGACACGCCGACCGTTGGGGCCGCGGGCAGGCGCGCTCTAGGCTGAGCGCATGGAAGATGTCCTGAACGTCCTGCACGTCGTCACCGGCGTCTTCATCGTCGGCCCCATGGCGATCCTGCCGCACACCGCGCTGCGCGCGGTCCGCAACGGAGATGCCGCGCAGGTGCGGTCGCTGGCGCAGTCGACCAACATCATGACGCTGGCCTCGGTGCTGGTGGTCATCTTCGGGTTCGGGCTGGTGTCGGTGGTCGACTACGACCTCTCGTTCACCACTCCGTGGATCCTCATCTCGATCATCCTCTACGTGATCGCCCTGGTGCTCAGCCTGGTGATGGTGGTTCCGGCGCTGCAGAAGGCCGCCGACACCCTGCAGCCCGCGGGCGTGGCAGCCACCGCCGGCAGCGAGGCCACGGCACCGCGTGGCGGCAGCCCGGACTACGGCCGCATCGCGATGAGCTCGGGGATCGTCTCGCTGCTGCTCGTCGCCATCGTGGTGCTGATGGTGGTCAAGCCCGGCTGACGCCGCTCGCTCGGCCCGGGGCGGGTTGGTAGCAGCTGCAGACGGTGCGGGGCGCGCTTGGTGGTACTTGCAGACGCACCTACCGGCGGATGAGCCCGCGGGCAGTCGCGGCGGCGACCGCGGCGGTGCGGGAGTCGACGCCCAGCTTGGTGTAGATGTGCACCAGGTGGGACTTAACCGTCGCCTGGCTGAGGAACAGCCGGCGGCTGATCTCCAGGTTGGACAACCCGTCCGCCACCAGCTGCAGCACCTCGATCTCGCGCAGGCTCAGTGCCGTGTCGGGCGAGCGGACCCGCTCCATCAGCCGCAGCGCGATGGCCGGGGCCAGCGTCGACCTCCCCTCCGCAGCCGCCCGCACCGCCGCGCCCAGCTCCTCCGGCGGGGCGTCCTTGAGCAGGTACCCGACGGCGCCTGCCTCAATGGCCGCCACGATGTCCGCCTCGGTGTCGTAGGTGGTCAGCACCAGCACCCGGGGTGCCTGCTCACTCGCGGTGATCAACCTGGTGGCCTCGCTGCCGTGCATCCCCACGCCGAACTGCAGGTCCATCAGCACCACGTCCACGTCCAGCTCGGCGGCCAGCTCGACCGCCTGCTCCGCCGTCGTGGCCTCGGCGAGGACCTCGAAGTCAGACTCGGTCTCCAGCACCGCGCGCAGGCCCGCCCGCACCACCGGGTGGTCGTCGGCCAGCAGCAGCCGGATCATCGGACGACGCCGACCGGCAGGGTGACGGCCACGGCGGTCCCCCGCCCCGGCGCAGACTCCACCGCCAGCGTCCCCGCCAGCGCGGTGGCCCGAGCACGCATGGACGACAACCCGAAGCCGCGCAGCTCGTCCCCGCCGACCGGCACGGGCCCCTCCGGCTCGAACCCGACGCCGTCGTCCACCACGTCCAGGGCCACCTCCGACTCCATGTAGCTCAGCGTCACCCCGATCCGGGTGGCCTGGGCGTGCTCCACGGCGTTGGCCAGCGCGGCCTGGGCGATGCGCAACAGGGCCACCTCGTGGCTGGCCGGCAGCTCGGTGACCCTGCCGGACACCCGGCACTGCACGAGCAGCCCGCTGTCTCGCTCGGTGCGGGCGCACAGCCGTTCCAGCGCGGCGGGCAGCGCGTCGCGCTCCAGGTCGGCCGGGGTGAGGGCGCGGACGAAGCGGCGCGCCTCCTCCAGGTTGTCCACCGCGGTGCGACGCGCCTGCTCCACGTGCCCCAGTGCGACGCCGGGATGCTCGGGCAGCGTTCGCTCGGCGGCCCGCAGCAGCAGCTGGATGCTGGACAGCCCCTGGGCGAGGGTGTCGTGGATCTCCTGCGCCAGCCGTTGCCGCTCGGAGAGCACCCCGGCGGTGCGCTCGGCGGTGGCCAGCTCCTCGCGGGCCGCGGTCAGCTCGTCCACCAGCCGCCGGCGCTGCTCGCTCTCCCGGTACAGCGCCTGGTAGCCGAGCACCACCGCCACGGCCACCGCCGCACCCAGCGTCGGTCCGATGACGATGCCCAGCGCCAACCGGCCCTGGTGCCAGGCGATGCCGACGATCGCCGCCGCGTCGGAGACGACCACTGCGGCGAGGCCCCAGCGCAGCGGGAGCAGGTGCAGCTGCAGGAAGAACAGCGGGAAGACGAGGTAGGCCGCCTCCCGGCTGAGCCCGAGCAGCACCAGCCACACCCCGCAGACCAGCACCAGCCAGGCGGCGGCCGCGGACTCCGAGCGACCGACGGCGGGCCAGACCGCCCCGGCGGCGTAGAGCACGCCGAGCAGCACGGCCACGGCGACGGTGGCCCCCAGGTGCGGTGAGCCCTCCGTGACCGCACGGACGACGACCAGGACCAGCAGCCCGGCGACCAGCAGGTGCATGCAGTACCGCAGCACGCGCAGGACCGGGGTGAGCGAGGAGGGATCCACAACGGCTCAAGGCTAGGCGCGGTCCTGTGCCGGGGCATCAACCGAAAGGTGGAGCGCCAGGACGTCACTGCGGCCACCCAGGGGCAACCTCTGGCTCGATGCCCAGCGCCCCAGTGCACGGCGAGGGTTGACCTGGTCGCCGGGCACCCCGCCCGGCCCGTCAACGGAAGGGTCGCGAGTCGTGTTCGTCGCCTGGAGAGATCTTCGTTCTGCCAAGGGGCGCTTCGCCCTCATGGGCACCGTCATCGTGCTGATCACCCTGCTGGCCGGTCTGCTGTCCGGCCTCACCGCAGGTCTGGGCAAGGAGACCACCTCCGCCGTCACCGGCCTGTCCGCAGACCACCTGGCCTTCTCGGCCCCGGCCGACGGCCAGGAGGTGTCCTTCACCGACACCGTCGTCACCGAGTCGACCTGGCGGCAGTGGGCGCAGGTGCCGGGCGTGAGCCGAGCCGATCCCCTCGGTATCGCCACCGTCAAGGCCGTGGCCGGACCCCGCAGCGCAGCCGTGTCCGCGTTCGGCGTGGAGCCCGGCTCACCGCTGGCCCCCAGCGCCACGCAGATCGACCCCACCACCACGGTGCTCTCCACCCACGCTGCGGCCGAGCTCGACGTGCGTGCGGGCGACCGCATCAGCCTGGGCGGGCAGCAGGTCACCGTCGGGGCAGTCTCCGGGGACGCCTCCTACAACCACGTCCCGGTGGTGTTCACCGACCTGACCACGTGGCAGCGGCTCTCCGGCGGGTCTCCAGCCGGGGAGCAGCGAGCCACGGTGGTCGGGCTGACCACCAGCTCCACCGACGGGCTCGCCGCCGCGGACGCCCGGTTGGGCACCCAGACCGTGGCCCGCGACGACGCCAAGGCCGCGATCAGTGCCTACAACGCGGAGAACGGCTCGCTGAAGCTGATGCGCATCTTTCTGTTCGCCATCTCCGGCCTGGTGATCGGCGCGTTCTTCACGGTCTGGACCATCCAGCGCAGCGGTGACGTGGCGGTGCTCAAGGCACTGGGCGCGTCCACCGGGTACCTGCTCTACGACGCGCTGGGCCAGGCGCTGGCCCTGCTGCTGGTGGGCACCGCGGTGGGTGCCGGGCTGGCCGCACTGCTCGGCGTCGCCATCGGCGGCACCATCCCCTTCCTGCTCACCGCGGGCAGCATCGCGCTGCCGGCCGTGGTCATCGTCGCCCTCGGCCTGCTCGGAGCCGCCCTGTCCGTCAAGCGCATCACCTCTGTCGACCCCCTCACCGCCCTCGGGAGCGCACGATGAGCCTCACCCTCGACCACGTCACCCTCACCTACCCCGACGGCCGCTCGCGCCTGACCGCCCTGGACGACGTCAGCCTCCAGGTGCCTGCCGGGACCATGACCGCCGTCATCGGCCCTTCCGGCTCCGGCAAGTCCAGCCTGCTGGCGGTGGCCGCCACGCTGATCACCCCGGACCGCGGCGAGGTGGTGCTGGACGGTGCCTCCACCGCGGGGCTGTCCCGCGCCGCGCTCACCGCGCTGCGCCGGGAGAAGGTGGGCATGGTCTTCCAGCAGCCCAACCTGCTGCCCGCGCTGACCGCGGCCGAGCAGCTGGAGGTGATCGGCCACCTCGACCCGCGTGCCACCGAGGACCCGGCCGTCCGCGCCAGGGAGCTGCTGGAGGCGGTGGGACTGAGCACGCAGGCCGGCCGGCGCCCGCACCAGCTCTCCGGCGGTGAGCGCCAGCGGGTGAACATCGCCCGGGCGCTGATGAACAACCCCGCTGTGCTGCTGGTGGACGAGCCCACGAGCGCACTGGACACCGAGCGCGGCGCGGCCATCCTCGAGCTGATCCTGCGGCTGACCCACCAGAACGCCACCGCCACGGTGCTCGTCACGCACGACCGCTCGCACCTGGTGGCGCTGGACCAGGTGGTGGAGATGACCGACGGACGCCTGCGCACCCCGGCCGCGGCCTGAGCACCCCCGTCGCCCCCACGTTCCCCTGAGCACAAAGGACTCGTCTTCCGTGAAGAAGCTGTACTACGCCGCACTCACCTACCTGGTGCTCGGTCTCCTCGCCGGGCTCTACTACCGCGAGCTCACCAAGGGACACCCGGACTTCGCGGGCTTCACCCAGCTGTCCGTGGTGCACACCCACCTGCTCGCGCTGGGCATGCTGTTCTTCCTTGCGCTGCTGTCGCTGGAGAAGCAGCTCGCCCTCTCCGCGCACAAGCTGTTCGTGCCGTTCTTCTGGGTCTACAACGCCGGGCTCGCCCTCACCGTGGCGATGCTGACCACCCACGGCACCATGACCGTGCTGAGCACCGCGGAGGAGGACATCTCCCCGGCCATCTCCGGCATGGCCGGCATGGGCCACGTCGTCCTGACGGTCGGGCTGGTGCTGCTGTTCGTGCTGCTCAAGCAGACGGTGCTGACACCGGGGGGCGGCCGGTCGCGCCTCTCGGACGGCCCACGAGCGCGCGGCCAGCTGAGCCGCTCAGCACTGCACCCACCAACGCCCAACCGCCGTCCCAGCTCGAGCCGGGACGGCGGTTGGTAGCGGTTGCAGACCCCGCGGGGGCAGGTAGGGCGTACTTGCAGACGCCCCTACTTGCCCTTGAACTCGGGCGCGCGCTGGGCGAAGACGGCCTGGATCGCCTCGCCGAGGTCCTCCGAGGCGAGGAACGCGGAGTTCCACGCGGCCACGTAGCGCAGCCCCGAGGCGACCCGCGCGGCGCGCTCCTGGTCCAGCACGTCCTTGATGCCGTGCACCACCAGCGGCGGGTTGCCCGCGATCTCCTTGGCGGTGGCGTGCGCGGCGGCGAGCACGGCCTCGGCGTCAGGGAGCACGTCGTTGACCAGGCCGATGCGCTCGGCGCGGGCGGCGTCGATATCGCGACCGGTCAGCGCCAGCTCGCGCAGGTGGCCGTCGCCGATGATCGCCGGCAGCCGCTGCAGGCTGCCCATGTCGGCCACGATGGCCACCTTCACCTCGCGGATGCTGAAGGACGCGTCGGCGCTGGCGTAGCGGACGTCGCAGGCGGCGATGAGGTCGACGCCGCCCCCGATGCAGCGGCCCTGCACGGCGGCGATCACCGGCTTGCGGCAGTCGGCGACGGCGTTCAGCGCCTTCTGCATCTTCTTGATGTCGTCGTAGAGCGCGGTGCGCGGGCCGGCGAGCAGGTTCTCCCCGCTCATCACCGGGCCGAGCGTCTCCCCCATCGCTGCCAGGTCGAGCCCGTAGGAGAAGTTGCGCCCGGAGCCGGCGACCACCACGGCGCGCACCTTGGGGTCGGCGTCGAGCTCAGCGAACACCTGCGGCATCTCGGCCCAGAAGTCCGGGCCCATCGCGTTGTGCTTGCCCGGCCCGACCAGGGTCACCTGCGCGACGCTCCCGGTGCGGTCGACGGTTACGGACTTCCAGGCGCTCTCAGTCATGCGGACACTGTATTGGGGGCACGGAGCCCCACGTCCACCGGCGAGCGTCCACCCAGCACCGTCCTTCCCGCCCGCCCCACCGGTTGGGGCGACTTTGGTTGCGGCACAACGCAGCACCGTTGGGTGGCGCGTCGCGGCCCGGCTTGCGCCGGGTCGCCCACCGCACTGGCTTGTACGTTTGGTGCAGAGCCCCTGCGTTCTGGTGAGTGCAACACCCTCGAGCGAGCGCCCCGGGCGAGCGGTGGCGAGGCGGGGGAGACCGACATGGCGACTGACCACGGCGACCGCTCGGCGACGGCCGAGCTCGAGCTGGCACCGACCCGGGACACCGGGCGCACGGCGATCGTCCTCGGCGGCCTGGTGGTGCTGGGCGTGCTGATCCTGCAGCTCGGCTTCATCCTCAGCTACGTGGGTGCGTTCCACGACCCAGCACCGCGGGACGTGGACATCGCCGTGGTGGGCCCGGCTCCGGCGGCGGAGCAGACCGTCGCGGCGCTGGGGTCGCTGCCCGGGCACCCGCTGAGCCCGAGCACCACCACCAGCGTGGAGCAGGCCCGCTCGATGGTGGCCAACCGCGACGTGGAGTCGGCACTGGTCCTGGGGCCGGACGGCAGGGACACCCTGCTCGTGGCCAGCGCCGCCAGCACCTCGGTGGCCGACGCCGTGGAGACCGTGGTGACGCAGTTCGCCGCCGCCCAGCAGCGCACCGTCACCGTGGACGACCTGGTGCCCATCAGCTCCGGGGACAACCGCGGCCTCTCCGACTTCTACATCGCCGTCGGCTGGGTGGTGGGCGGTTACCTGCTGGCCACCGTGATGGAGCTGGTCGCCGGCAGCTCCCGCGCCCCTCGGACGGCAGCGCGGCGGCTGCTCGTCGCCGTCGGCTACGCCGTGCTGTCGGGCATCGGCACCGCCATCATCGTGGAGCCGGTGCTCGGTGTGTACTCCGGGCACTTCTGGTCACTGGCTGCGCTCGGCGCCCTGGTGGTCTTCGCCACCTTCGCCTTCACCCTCTTCCTCGAGGCGGCGCTGGACTTCGTGGGCATCGGGCTGGTGATCGGGCTGTTCGTGGTGCTGGGCAACCCCAGCGCCGGCGGCGCCTACGGCACCCAGCTGATCCCCCCGTTCTGGGCCGCGATCGGTCCGTGGCTCACGCCCGGCGCCGCCACCAGCGGCGTCCGCAACATCGCCTACTTCCACGGAACCGAGATGGCGCAACCGCTGTGGGTGCTCTTCGGCTACGCCGTGGTCGGCGTGGTGGGGGCGATGGTGGCCGCGACGTACTTCGATCGCCGCGCACGACGGAAGCAGTCGCCGAGCGACACCACCGCGGCCACCGGGGCCACCGTCGCGATCTGAGGGCGTGGCGAGGACGGCTTGCCAGGCGCCGGGAACAGATCCTTATCGGGTATCGTTGTCATCACCAATAAGGCAGGTGTCTCAGACACCTGGTGTCGACGTGCCGCCAGTGCAGGAGCAAACCGTGCGAAAGATCCACCGGGCCGCGTGCGCCGCCCTCGTCGGGACCGTGCTGGTCCTCACCGGGTGCGCCACCAGCCCCTCCACCCCGAGCGCCTCCGGCAGCGAGCCCGGCAAGACGATCACCGTGGTGGCCGCGGAGAACTTCTGGGGCCTGCTGGCCGACCAGCTCGGTGGCGACAAGGTGGACGTGCACAGCATCGTCAGCTCCCCCGGCGCCGACCCGCACGACTACGAGGCCACCGCCTCCGACGCCCGCGCCATCGCCACCGCCGACCTGACCGTGGTCAACGGACTCGGCTACGACGGCTGGGCCGACGACCTGGCCGCAGCCAACCCCGCCCCCAACCGGGCCAACCTCAACGTGGGCTCGGTGCTGGCGCTGCCCGACGATGCCAACCCGCACCGCTGGTACAACCCCGCCGACGTGGCCAAGGTCGCGGAGAGCATCACCGCCGCCTACAAGAAGATCAGCCCCGACCAGGCCGGCTACTTCGACACCCAGCTGCAGGCCTTCAGCACCACCGCGATGGCGGAGTACGACAAGGTGGCCACCGAGATCCGCACCACCTTCGGCGGCACCCCGGTGGGCGGCTCGGAGAGCGTCCTGGAGATGCTCGTGCCCTCCCTCGGCCTCGACCTCGTCACCCCGCCCGGCTTCCTCAGCGCGGTGAGCCACGGCGACGAGCCGACGGTGGCGGACAAGACCACCGCGGACCAGCAGATCCGCAGCGGCGCCATCAAGGCCTACGTCTACAACGCCCAGAACGCCTCCCCCGACGTGCAGCAGCAGGTGGACGCCGCCCGCGCCCAGGGCATCCCGGTCACCACCGTCACCGAGACCCCGCCCGCGGGCACGCAGAGCTGGCAGCAGTGGCAGACCGACCAGCTCGTGGCGCTGCGCGACGCGCTGTCGGCCAGCAGCGCACGATGACGAGCGGCGCCACTGCCACTGCGGACCCGGTGCTGCAGCTGCGCGGCGCTGCGGTGCGCCGCGGCGCCACCACGCTGTGGGACGGCCTGGACGTCACCGTCGCCGCCGGGGAGTTCGTCGCGGTGCTGGGCCCCAACGGCGTCGGCAAGTCCACCCTGGTCAAGGCCGCGCTCGGGCAGGTCCGCCTGTCCGCCGGCGAGGTCAGCGTGCTCGGCCAGTCCCCGCCCGGGGCGAACCGGCAGATCGGCTACCTCCCGCAGCGGCGCAGCTTCGACCGCAGCCTGCGGGTGCGCGGCACCGACGTGGTGCGCCTGGGCCTGGACGGCAGCCGGTGGGGCTTCCCGCTGCCGGGCCGCCGCCGCTTCAGCGCCGCCGCGCGCGCCGCGGAGGAGCGGGTGCGCCACGTGGTGGAGATGGTGGGGGCGCAGGACTACGCCGACCGCCCCATCGGCCGGCTGTCCGGTGGTGAGCAGCAGCGCCTGCTCATCGCCCAGGCACTGGTCTCGCGCCCCCGGCTGCTGCTGCTGGACGAGCCGCTGGACTCCCTCGACCTGCCCAACCAGGCGTCGGTGGCGGCCCTGATCTCCCGCATCTGCCACGAGCACGACGTGGCGGTGGTGATGGTCGCCCACGACGTCAACCCGATCCTGAGCTACCTCGACCAGGTGGTGTACCTCGCTCAGCACGGCGCCGCCGCCGGCCCCGCCCACGAGGTGATCACCAGCGACACCCTCACCCGGCTGTACGGCACCCAGGTGGAGGTGCTGACCACCTCCGACGGTGGGCTGGTGGTGGTGGGTGAGCCCCAGGCGCCGTCGCTGCACGCGCCGCGGCACTCCGACCCGGCCGGACACCGCCACTGATGCAGCCGGTGCTCACCTGGAACCTGGTGGAGGACGTCCGCCAGATGTTCCAGTTCCCGTTCATGGTCAACGCCTTCCGCGCCGGCACCATCGTCGCGGTGCTGGCCGGGCTGGTCGGCTGGTTCATGGTGCTGCGCCGGCAGAGCTTCGCCGGCCACACCCTGGCCGTGGTGGGCTTCCCCGGTGCCGCGGGCGCGGTGCTGCTGGGCGTCAGCGCCACCTACGGCCTGCTCGCCTTCGCCGTGGCGGCGGCCCTGGTGATCGCCGCCATCCCGGGCTCGCGCTCCGGCGGCTACAGCGAGGAGTCCGCGGTCACCGGCACCGTGCAGGCCTTCGCGCTGGCCTGCGGCTTCCTCTTCCTCAGCCTGCACGGCGGCCAGCTGGGCGGGGTGAACAACCTGCTGTTCGGCAGCTTCCTGGGCATCACCGCGGCGCAGGTGCAGGTGCTGGCCGTGATCGCCGTGGTGGCGGTGGCCATCCTCGCCGCCATCGCCCGGCCGCTGCTGTTCGCCTCGGTCGACCCGGACGTGGCCGCCGCGCGCGGGGTGCCGGTGCGGGCCCTGGGTGCGGGCTTCCTGGTCCTGCTCGGCGTGGCCGCGGGCGCGGCCGCCCAGATCACCGGCAGCCTGCTGGTGTTCGCGCTGCTGGTGGCGCCCGCCGCCACCGCCCAGCTGATCACCGCTCGCCCAGTGGTCAGCGCCGGCCTGGCCGTGCTGATCGGGGTGCTCACCACCTGGGCCTCGCTGTTCGTCGCGTACTACCTGGACTACCCCATCGGCTTCTTCATCACCTCCATCGCCTTCGCCGGGTACCTGCTGGTCGCCGGCGGCACCTGGGCGCGGGGCGCCCTCGCCGGGGACGACCGGTGAGCGCCACCGTGCTGGCCGCCGAGGGCGGTATGCTGGCCCAGCCGTTCGTGCGGCACGCGCTGCTGGCCGGCATCCCCATCGCCGCGCTGTCCGGAGTGGTCGGGTTCTTCATGGTGCTGCGCAACCAGGTCTTCACCGGCGACGCCCTCAGCCACGTGGCCTTCACCGGGGCGGCGCTGGCCCTGGCGCTCGGGGTGGACCTGCGGCTGGGCCTGGTGGTGGCCACCGTCGCGGTGGGTGCGCTGCTCGGCGTGCTGGGCAACCGCGGCCGAGCCGACGACGTGGTCACCGGCACGGTGTTCGCCTGGATCCTGGGCATCGGCGTGCTGGCCCTGTCCCTCTACACCGCCAGCGAGCGCTCCGCGGTGGGCGGGGCCGCCGGGGTGAGCGTGCTGTTCGGGTCGATCTTCGGCCTCAGCGCCGCCAGCGCGTGGACCGCGGCCGGGGTGGCCGGGGGGCTGCTGGTGCTCACCCTGCTCATCGCCCGCCCCCTGCTGTTCGCCAGCCTCGATCCCGCGGTGGCTGCGGCGCGACGGGTGCCGGTGCGAGCGCTGGGCGTGGGCTTCCTGGTGGTGGTGGGCCTGACCGCCGCCGAGGCCACCCAGGCCGTGGGGGCGCTGCTGCTGCTGGGTCTGCTCGCGGCCCCGGCCGGCGCGGCGCTGCGGCTCGCCGACCGGCCGTGGGTGGCGCTGGCGCTGGCCCCGGTCATCGCGGTGGGCTCCATGGTGGGCGGGCTGGTGCTCAGCTACGCCTTCCCGTCGCTGCCGCCGAGCTTCAGCATCCTGGCCCTGGCCACCGCCTGTTACGCCCTGAGCTTCCTGCGGGGCTCCGGCCGGGCCGCGCGGGCCTGACCGTCAGGCGGGAGCAGGCCGGACACACCCGGCTCCCGCTGCCAGGATCGGCGCACGGCGTCCACGTGGCGCACCGGTCGACCTGAGGAGCCCCCCGTGGGACCACTGTCCGGCTACACCGTGCTCGAGATGGCGGGCATCGGGCCGGCCCCGTTCGCCGGGATGGTGCTGGCCGACCTGGGCGCCGACGTCATCTGCCTGCACCGTGCCAGCGCAGCGGGTAGCCGACCCACCGACGAGGAGGTGACCGGGCGCGGTCGGCGCTCCGTCGCGGTCGACCTCAAGCACCCGGACGGCCCGGCCACGGTGCTGCGGCTGGTGGAGAGCGCGGACGCGCTGATCGAGGGCTTTCGGCCCGGGGTGATGGAGCGCCTGGGCCTGGGGCCGCAGGAGTGCCTGGCCCGCAACCCCAGGCTGGTGTTCGGCCGGATGACCGGCTGGGGCCAGGACGGCCCGCTCGCCCACACCGCCGGGCACGACATCAGCTACATCTCGCTGTCCGGCGCGCTGTCGGCCATCGGCCGCGCCGGACAGGCCCCGGTGCCGCCGCTGAACCTGGTGGGCGACTACGGCGGCGGCGCGATGCTGCTGGCCACCGGCGTGCTGGCCGCGCTGCTGGCGGTGGCCCGCGGGGGCGAGGGGCAGGTGGTGGACGCGGCCATGGTGGACGGCTCGGCGCTGCTGCTGGCGCCCATCATGGGCGGGCACTCCCGCGGCGCGTGGGGCCCGCGCGGGACCAACCTGCTGGACACCGGCAGCCCGTTCTACGACGTCTACGAGACCGCCGACGGCGAGCACGTGTCGGTGGGGCCGATCGAGCCGCAGTTCTTCGCCGAGCTGGTTGCCCGCCTCGGCCTGGGCGAGCTGCCCGCCCCGCAGCACGACCGCGCCGGCTGGCCCGAGCTGCGGGCCCGGCTCACCGCGGCCTTCGCCGCGCAGCCCCGCGCGCACTGGGAGGAGGTCTTCGCCGGCAGCGACGCCTGCGTGGTGCCGGTGCTGTCGATGGCCGAGGCCCCGCAGCACCCGCACAACGTGGCCCGCAACACCTTCTTCACCGCCGACGGCATCACCCAGCCCTCACCGGCCCCGCGGTTCTCCGCCACCTCGCTGGACACCCCGACACCGCAGCCGGTGGTCGGCGCCGACACCCGTGCGGTGCTGCTGGGCAGCGGCTTGTCCGAGGAGCAGGTGCAGGCGCTGCTGAGCTCCGGCGCGGTGGCCGAGGGCTAGCCAGGCAGGTCGGCGTCAGGCGCTCTCGGAGCCGGCGCGCTCGGCCGACACCTCGCTCTCGGCCTGCTCCTCACCCACCACGTCCGGGGCCGCCTCGTCGGCCAGCGCCACCGCGTTCTCCACCGACTCCCCGCGGCCCAGCGCCTCGTCCCACACCACCATCCAGGCCGCGCGCTGCTCGTCGGTCCAGTCCGAGCGCTCCTGCAGCGCCAGGTCCTTGAGCGACTCCGCCGCCTGCACCCGCTCGGCGGCCAGCGCCTCCACCCGGGCGATGACGTCGGCCGGCCACACCGCGCGGGACTCGTGGCTGTAGTGCATCCACACCGCGTCGATCACGTCCTGGTGGGCGAAGCCGTCCAGCAGCGCCAGCCACGGGTGCGGGCCGCTGCCGGGGTCCTGAGGTTCTCGGGCGGACTGGTCGACACCCCCGCGGATGCGCAGCACCTCGGCGATGGTCTCGTTGTCGACCTGCTTGACTCCGCCGATCATGGCTGTCCCCCAACGCCGGTCCGACTCAGTGGCGTGACCGT
Organism: Rhodococcus sp. Z6_132; assembly: GCF_058133635.1. Taxonomy (NCBI): domain Bacteria; kingdom Bacillati; phylum Actinomycetota; class Actinomycetes; order Mycobacteriales; family Nocardiaceae; genus Rhodococcus; species Rhodococcus sp. Z6_132. Next base: position 1,322,363 of record NZ_JBYUNP010000001.1, on the reverse strand, counting down.
ACCGCCGGACCGGCGCCCGCGCAGGGCTAGCCGTTGATCAGCTACTCGTTCATCTCGTAGGTGCCGGAGAGGGCGGCCACCTGCTGCCACACGCGGTCGAAGCGGGCGGTGTCGGTGGCGGGCTTGCGCACGTGCGCCAGCGCCCAGCGCTGCTGCGCCTCCGTGGACGACGCCTTGCCGTGCAGCTGCACCGCGCAGGCGGAGAAGTCGCGCACCAGCACGTCGAAGACCTGGTCCAGCACGTCGTGGTCCAGGCCGGCCAGCTCGGCCTGCTCCAGCACCAGCTGGCCGTAGACCACCAGGGTGAACAGCTGGCCCACCACCAGCTGGAAGTCCAGGTCCTTGGCCTGCTCGGCGTCCGGGGCGCACTCGGTCAGGAAGCGGACCAGGCCGTCGGCCTGCTCGGTGAACACCGCGACGTTGGGCACCTCGGCAAAGCCCTGGTAGGCGGTGCGCCAGTCGTGGAAGGTGACCTTGCCCAGCCCCCGGGCGGGGCCCTGGCGGAAGAAGAACGCGTCGTCACCGGCGTCGTGGCGCTGCGGCACCGGCGGGTAGTCCTGCGGGTTGAGCAGGTAGCTGGGCATGAACTTCAGCACCAGCGCCAGGTTCACCTGCACGGTGCCCTCCAGCTTGGGCAGTGCTCGGATGTCGCGGGTGGCCATCCTGAAGTAGGCGTCCTTCTCGAAGCCCTTGGCCGCGATGACGTCCCACAGCAGGTCGATCACCCGCTCGCCCTCGCTGGTCACCTTCATCTTGGTGATCGGGTTGAACAGCAGGTAGCGGCGGTCCTCGGGGGTGGCGGTGCGGAAGTAGTCCACGGCGCGGTCGCTGAACAGCTTCATGGCCACGGTGCGGGCGTAGGCGTCGACGAAGCCGGCCCGCACGTGCGGGAAGTCGGTGACCGGGTGGCCGTAGAGGACGCGGTTGTGCGCGTGCGTGATCGCCTCGTAGAAGGCGTGCTCGCTGATGCCGATGGAGGCGGTGCAGAGGTTGAACTTGCCGACGTTGACGGTGTTCAGCGCCGCGCTGAAGGCCTCCGGCCCGGTGTGCAGCACGTCGACCTCGCGCACCGGGTAGTCGCGCAGCTCGAAGGCGCTGACGAACATCTGGGACGGGACCACGTTCTTGACCAGGTGGAAGGCGGGGTGCTGGCTGTCCACCGCGAAGAACACGTAGCCGTCGGGGCCCTCGACGTCGGCGCGACGGCCGAACACCGACACCATCCCGGCGACGTTGCCGTTGCCGATGTAGTACTTCTCGCCGCTGGCGGTGAATCCTCCGTCTGGCTGGGGGGTGAGCACCATGTCGGTGGAGTAGACGTCGGCGCCGTGGGACTTCTCCGACAGCCCGAAGGCGAACACCGCGCCGTCGTCGAGCAGGGCGGCGGCCCGGCGGCGGGCGTCGGCGTTCTCGCTCATCCAGATGGGGCCGAGGCCGAGGATGGTGACCTGCCAGGCGTACCAGTACTGCAGGCCGTAGAAGCCCAGCACCTCGCTGAGGGCGGCGTTGCGGGTGGCGTCCCAGCGCTTGTCCGGGTGCCCGTCGGCCTCGGCGGCCGGGGTCTGGAAGGTGGCGAAGAGCTTCTCCCGCCGCACGAAGTCCAGGAACTCCGTGTACCAGACGCCGCTGAGGTCGTCGGCGATCAGCTGGTCCTTGCCCCGCGCCTCGAACCAGTCGATGGTGGCCCGCAGCAGGCGCCGGGACTCGACGTCCAGGTGCGTCGGGTCGTAGGTGCTCGGGTTGAACAGCAGCTCGCTCACGGGGGCCTTCCTCAGTGGTCGTCCGGGGTGGGGACGACCCGAGGTTACCCGCCGGTAACTTCGCTGCTGCCGGCCGCGGGGCGCCGGGTCAGAAGCCGGTGGAGCTGACGCCGGCGAGCTGCTCCACCACCAGCGAGACGTGCTCCACCATGCGCTCGGTGGAGATGGTGAAGCCGTCGCGCAGCCACCGCTGGTAGAGGTAGGCCACTGCCCCGAAGGTGGCCAGCGCGTCCAGCTCCACGTCCAGCTCGTCCACCCGGCCGCGCTCGGTGCCGAAGCTGGCCGCCACCGCGGCGATGGGGGCGGTGAACTCGCTGACCAGCTCCGCGCCACGACGGATCAGCTCCGGGGCGGCCAGCGACTCCACGAACATCACCCGGGCCCGCCGGGGGTCGTCGCGGACGTAGCGGGTGAACACCCGCACCAGCTCGCGGATCAGCTCGGCCCGGTTGCTCGCTCCCGCCGACAGCGTCTGCAGCACCGCGTCCCGGGCCCGCAGCGCCACCATGTCCAGCACCGCCACCAGCAGCTGCTCACGGTTGCGGAAGCTCTCGTAGAAGTAGCGCTCGGTGAGCTCGGCCTCGCGGCACACCCCACGCATGGTCACCGCGGCCGCGCCCTCGGTGCCCAGGATCTGCAGGCCGGCCTCGAGCAGCTTGGCGCGGCGCTCCGCCTGGCGCTGCTCGGGCTGCTGCCCGCGCCACGGCCGCTTGGGGCCGGGTTCCACCGCCGCCTCCCGCACCGAGTCCATCAGCCCATCCTCCCACCGGCACCTGGTGCGGCCGGCGGTCCCGGCAGCCGTGGCGGTGGGGGTGTCGGCGAGGTCACGCCGAGACGGTCGCGGTGGCCGGGGTGGTGGCGCTCGGCGTGCGCACCCGGCCGCGCAGCAGGTCCGCGGCCCGCTCCCCGATCATGATGGCCGGCGCGTTGGTGTGGCCGCGGATGATCTCCGGCATCACCGAGGCGTCGGCCACCCGCAGGCCGTCGATGCCGCGCACCCGCAGCTCGGGATCGACCACCGACTGCTCGTCGCTGCCCATCCGGCACGTGCCCACCGGGTGATACAGCGTCTGGGTGTAGCGCTCCGCAGCAGCCACCAGCCGCTCCACGGGGTCACCGCCGGGGGGCTGCAGGTACTCGCCGGTGCAGTGCCGGGCCAGGGCGGGCATGCTCAGCAGCTCCTCGGCCAGGCCCAGCCCGGTGAGCAGCGCCTGCCGGTCCAGTCCCTCGGGGTCGGACAGGTAGCGCGGGTCGATCTTGGCGGCGGCGAACGGGTCGGCCGAGGCCAGGGTGATCTCGCCCCGGCTGTGCGGGCTCAGCAGGATCGGGCCGACGGTCATCCCGTGCGCGGTGGGCTCGGTGAGGCCCTGCCCGACGAACGGGGCTGGGGCGAAGAGCATCTCCAGGTCGGGCAGCGCCAGCTCGGGGCGGCTGCGGACGAAGCCGTAGGCCTCGCCGACGTTGGAGGTGAGCATCCCGCGGCGCCGGGTGAAGTAGGCCAGCAGGTGCTTGGCCTCGGTGGCGGTGAACATCGACTCCGGCCCCTGCGAGCCGACCACCAGGGCCGCGCACAGGTGGTCGGCCAGGTTCTGGCCCACCTCGGCGGCGTCGCGCACCACCTCGATGCCGTGCGAGCGCAGGTGCTCGGCCGGGCCGATGCCGGAGAGCATGAGCAGCTGCGGGGTGTTGATCGACCCACCGGAGAGCACCACCTCGCGGCGCACCTGCGCGCGGCGGTGCACGCCGTCGAGCACGTAGGTGACGCCGGTGGCGCGCCGGCCGGTGAGGTTCACCCGGGTGACGTGCGCGCCGGTACGCACCGTGAGGTTGGGGCGGCTGCGGGCCGGCTTGAGGTAGGCCGCGGCGGTGCTGCAGCGCTGCCCGCGGCGCTGGGTGACCTCGGTGGCGGTGAAGCCCTCCGGGGTGTCGCGGTTGGCCCGGTCGTCCACCCGGTGACCCGCCTCGCCCGCGGCGAGCAGGAAGGCGGTGGTCAGCGGGTTGGTGGAGCGCTGCGTGCTGACGGGCATCGGACCGCCCACGCCGTGCCCCTCGCCCGGCAGGTTGTTCACGTCCTCGATGCGCTCGAAGTAGCCGCGCACCGACTCGTAGGACCAGCCCGGGCCGGCCTGCTCCGCCCAGCCGTCGTAGTCGGCGGCGGAGCCGCGCACCCACATCATGGCGTTCATCGACGAGCTGCCGCCGAGCATCTTCCCGCGCGGCCAGTACAGCCGGCGCCCGGCCAGGCCCGGCTGCGGCTCGGTCCAGTAGTCCCAGTCGCGCTCGGTGCGGAACAGCTGGGGGAAGGCCGCAGGGATGCTCACCGCGGTGACGTTGTCCCGCGGGCCCGCCTCCAGCAGCAGCACCGAGGTGGCGGGGTCCTCGCTGAGCCGGGCGGCGACGACGGCGCCAGCCGACCCCGAGCCCACCACGACGTAGTCAAAGGTGTCGGACACGGACGATCTCCTCATGGTCGGCGAACGGGTCGGGCCAGGGCAGGACGCAGTGGGGCAGGACGCAGTGGGGCAGGACGGGCGAGCTCAGGAGCGGCGCACGTGGCGCAGCCCGATGACGCGAGGCAGCAGCGCGGTGATGGCCTTGGCCCGCCCGAAGCTCAGCAGCTTCACCCCGGGCAGCGGAAAGCGCTGGGAAGCAATGCCCTTGGTGCGGGAGAACTCGCGCAGACCCTCGGGACCGTGGATGCGCCCGAAGCCGCTGGCCCCGGTGCCGCCCAGCGGCAGCGACGGGATGCCGGCAAAGCCGATCACCGAGTTCACCGACACCACGCCGGTGTCCAGGCGCCGGGCCAGCTCGGCGCCGCGCGCCTGGGAGAACACCGCCCCACCCAGCCCGTACTGGGAGTCGTTTGCCAGGCGCACCGCCTCGTCCATGTCGTCCACCGTGGTGACGGTGAGCGTGGGGCCGAAGGTCTCCTCCCGCACCGCGAGGCTGTCCTCGGGGGCGTCCAGGATGACCACCGGGGAGATGTAGCGCTCGCCGACGGAGTCCAGCCCACCCACCACGGCCGTGCCGCCGCGCTCGAGGGCGTCGGCGACGTGGCTGCGGACCACGTCCACCTGCGCGGGCATGGTCATCGGCCCGTAGCTGGCGCCGTCCTCGGAGCCCGGGTGCACCTGCGCCAGCGCCTTCTGCAGCTCGGCCACCAGCTGGTCACGCACCGAGCGGTGCACGTACACCCGCTCCACGCCGACGCAGGTCTGCCCGCTGTTGCCCATGGCGCCCCAGGCGATGGCGTCGGCGGCGGCGGGCACGTCGGCGTCGGCGGCCACCAGCGCGGCGTCCTTGCCGCCCAGCTCCATCACCACCGGGGTGAGGTTCTGGGCCGCGGCCATCATCACCCGGCGGCCGGTGGCGGTGGAGCCGGTGAAGGCCACCTTGTTCACCGCCGACGCTGCCAGTGCCGCCCCGGTGGGACCGAAGCCGTGCACCACCGACAGCACCCCCTCGGGGGCGTCGGGGTTGGCCGCGGCGAAGGCCTTGACGTACCAGTCGCCCACCGCGGGGGTGTGCTCGCTGGGCTTGAACACCACGGTGTTGCCCGCCGCCAGGGCCAGCGCGATGGAGCCGGACGGGGTGTACATGGGGTAGTTCCACGGCCCGATCACTCCGACCACGCCGTAGGGCACGAAGGAGGTGGTGGCGGAGAAGTTCGCCAGCAGCAGGCCCGGGCGGTGGCTCTGGTCGGCCAGCACCTTGGCGGCGTGCTTGGCCGCCCAGTCCAGGTGCTCCAGCGTCATCAGCAGCTCGATCGTGGCGTCGGGGCGGGGCTTGCCGTTCTCCCGGTGCAGCAGGTCCACCGCCTCGTCGCGGTGCGCCGCCATCCACGACGCCCAGCGCAGCAGGTGCCGGCGCCGCCCGGCGAAGCCCTGCTCCTGCCACCACGGCGCCGCCTCGTGTGCGCGGGCGACCGCGGCGTCCACGGCGGCCGGCCCGTCCACGGCGAAGCGGGCCACGCTGGCGTCGGTGGCGGGGTTGAGGGACTCCACGAAGGCGGGACCCTGCTCGGTGCCGTCCTGGGCAGGGCTGGCCTGGGCGGCGCTCGTCTGGGTGGGCTCGCTGACGGTGCTCATGCCACATCTCCATCGTCGGATCGGGTGGTGCTGGTTGGTGCAGGTGAGGGCAGCGCTGGTGAGGCGAACGCCTCGGCCGGGGCGAGCACCACGTCGGCGCACAGCGACGGGTCGTCGGAGAAGGGCAGGTGCCCGCACCCGCGCAGGGTGACGTGCCGGGCCTGCGGCAGCAGCGCCCGGGCCACCTCGGCCTGGCGCGGCAGCAGCACCGCGTCCCTGCTGCCCCAGGCCACCGTCACCGGGATGTCGGCGAGCCCGCCGGCCGGGCGCGGGTGACGCGTGAGGTCGTAGGTGGCGAAGCCCTTGCGGGCCTCGGTGAAGCGGGTGGCGCCGATGAGCCCGTCGAGGTCACCCACGGCGGCCTCCGGCGAGACCTGCCACGGGCGGCCGAAGAACGGTCCGAAGAGCGCGGCGCGGCCGGCGGCGGTCTGCGCGGCGGGGGTGATCACCGGACGCAGCGCCCGGCCCACCACCCGCATGGTGGTGACCACCGACTGGCACCACACCCGGCCGGGGCCGGTCCAGTACCCGACCGGCGCAAAGGCCGTGACCTGGCCGGCCGCCCCGCGCCGGCCGAGCTCCATGGCGATGCCGCCACCCATCGAGCTGCCCACCACGTGCGGGCGGGTGATGCCGAGCTCGTCGAGCAGCTGGGCGACCCACGCGGCGTAGCCGTCCACGGTGGAGGCGACCCCGGCCACCGCGGGGGTGGCTCCGAAGCCGGGCAGGTCCAGGGCGAGCACCTCGTGCTCGGCGGCCAGGGCGTCGATGATCGGCTCGAACACCTGCCAGCGGCTGCCGATGCCGTGGATCAGCACGATCGGTGGGCCGTGGCCCGCCCGGTGGTAGCTGGTGCCGTTCGGCAGCGCGTCGGTGCGCCCCATCGCGTCCTCCCAAATGTTGACATCACGCACTGTTGACAGCGGGTGATGTCGATGTCATGTTAGTCGACACCACTGCCTCGATTGATGTCAAGCATGGCGCCGAAGAGCCGTGGGTGCGCGCCGCAGGAGGACTGCATGAACCAGCGACAGCCGACCTACCGAAAGCCCACCGCGCTGATCATCGGCACCGGCTTCGGGGGGATCGCGGCGGCCATCGAGATCGGCACGGCCGGCTACGACTACACCGTCCTGGAGAAGGCCGACGACGTGGGCGGGGTGTGGCGGGAGAACACCTATCCCGGCGCCGGCTGCGACATCCCCTCCCCGCTGTACTCCTTCTCCTACGAGCCCAATCCCGAGTGGCCCAAGCGGTTCTCGCTGCAGCCGGACATCCTGGCCTACCTGCAGCGCACCGCCACCAAGCACGGCGTGCGCGAGCGCACCCACTTCGGGGTGGAGGTGACCAGCGCGGAGTTCGACGCGGCGGCCGGGCAGTGGCGGGTGCACACCAGCACCGGGGAGACCTTCTCCGCCGACGTGCTGGTCCCCGCCGTCGGCCAGCTCTCCCGTCCCGCCATGCCCCGCATCCCCGGGATCGACACCTTCACCGGGCACTCCTTCCACTCCGCCCGCTGGGACCACAGCCGCGACCTCACCGGCGACCGGGTGGCGGTGATCGGCACCGGCGCCAGCGCCGTCCAGCTCGTGCCGCAGATCCAGCCCCGCGTGTCGCACCTGAGCCTGTTCCAGCGCTCGGCGCCGTTCGTCCTGCCGCGACCGGACCGCACCTACACGCGGGCGCACCACGCCGCCTTCCGCCGGCTGCCCACCACCCAGCTGCTCGGCCGGGGCACGGTGTGGGCGCTGGCCGAGGCGATGACCCTGGGCTTCACCACCGTGCCCGCCCTGGGTGCAGCCATCCGCCAGACCTGCCTGACCCACCTGCGCATGACGGTGCGGGACAAGACGCTGCGGGCCAAGCTGACGCCGGACTACCCGGTGGGCTGCAAGCGGGTGCTGTTCTCCAGCAGCTACCTGCCCGCGCTCACCCAGCGCAACGTGGAGGTGGTCACCGACGCCATCACCGAGATCACCCCGCGGGGCGTGCGCACCGCCGACGGCGCCGAGCACGAGGTGGACACCATCATCTACGGCACCGGGTTCACCGCCACCGAGTTCCTCGCCCCGATGACCATCACCGGGCTGGACGGCCAGCAGCTGAGCGAGCACTGGCGCGACGGCGCGCGGGCCTACCTGGGCATGACCGTGCCGGGCTTTCCCAACCTGTTCCTGATGTACGGGCCCAACACCAACCTGGGCGCCGGCTCCATCGTCTACATGCAGGAGTGCCAGGCCCGCTACCTGCGCCAGGCCATGCGCCGGCTGGAGGTGGGCGGACCGGGCTACCTGGACGTGCGCCCGGAGGTGGAGGCGCGCTTCGACGCGGAGATCCAGGGCCGGGTGCAGGGCGGGGTGTGGACGCTGTGCGACAGCTGGTACCGCAACCCCAGCGGCCGGGTGACGGCGAACTGGCCGGGCCGGGTGGCGGAGTACCGCGACCGCACGGAGGTCTTCGACGCCGACAGCTACCGCCACGTCAGCGTCGACGCCCCGGTGGCCGTGGCATGAGCGCGGTGTCGAACGTGGCGGCGACGGACGTGGCGGCCACCAGCACCGAGCCGCGCCCGCTCGGCCCGGAGTCGATGACCTGGTACCGCTTCGGCGACTGGCGCACCACCCTGCTCACCCTGTGGGCCGGTGCGCTGCAGGCGATGCACCCGGTGATCGACACCGCGCTGGTGCAGCACTCGGACGTCTTCGACAACGAGACCGCGCGGCTGGCCCGCTCGTCGGCGCCCATCGTCGGGGCGCTGTACGACCCCACCGGGGAGGTGGCGCGCCGGGTGCGCAGCTTCCACACCGAGATCCGGGGCGAGACCGCCGAGGGGCAGCGCTACCACGCCCTGGCGCCGGAGCCCTTCTACTGGGCGCACGCCACGTTCCTCTACACCCAGTACGTGTGGGCGGAGTACTTCGGCGACCCGCTGACCGAGGCGCAGAAGGAGCAGCTCTACGCCGAGTCGGTGCAGTGGTACGCCCTGTACGGCATGCCGATGCAGGACGTGCCCGCCACCTGGGCCGACTTCCTGCGGTACTGGGACCACGTGGTCACCGACGTGCTGGTGGACTCGGAGACGGTGCGCCGGTCCCGGGCCCTCAACGACCGGATGCCGGAGCGGCCCACCGAGCGCATCCCGCGGCTGGTGTGGCTGCTGGCCGGGCCCAAGCTCAACCGGCTGCTGGCCTGGGTCACCCGGGGCACGCTGCCGCCGGTGGCTCGACGCAAGCTCGGCTGGGACTGGAGCGCCGAGGACGAGCGCCGGCTGCGCCGATTCGGCACCGTCGTCCGCGTCGCCTTCCGGCTGCTGCCCCCCACGTGGCGGCTGTCACCGGCGGCCCGCGCCGCCATCCGCCGCCACTCCTGAGCGCAGCCCCGGCCAACCCGGTGGCAGGATCGGCGAAACACCACCGCAGATGACGGCCACGGACGGTGAGGGAGACCGACGGTGAGCACCGAGAGCCTCCTGCCCCGCCCAGGCCGACCGGGTCCCTCGTCGCGGGTGACCGTCCCGCTGCCCTACCTGTCGGAGTCGGTGCGCCGCTTCATGGCGCGCGAGTCGGGCAGCGCGGCGCTGCTGCTCGGCGCCACCCTGGCCGCGCTGGTGTGGGCCAACCTCCCCGGCCACACCTACGCCTCCTTCTGGCACACCGTGACGTCGGTGCAGGTGGGGTCGTGGTCGTTGGCGCTGGACCTGGAGCACCTGGTCAACGACGGGGCGATGGCCCTCTTCTTCCTGGTGGTGGGCCTGGAGATCAGCCGGGAGCTGACCGTCGGGGAGCTGCGCGACGCCCGCACGGTGGTGGTGCCCGCCGTGGGCGCGCTGGGTGGCCTGGTGCTGCCGGCACTGATCTACCTGGCCTTCGAGCCCAGCGGTCCCGCCGCGGCCGGCTGGGGCATCCCCATGTCCACCGACACCGCGTTCCTGCTGGGGGTGCTGGCCCTGTTCGGCCCGCGCTGCCCCGACCAGCTGCGGCTGTTCCTGCTCACCCTGGCCATCGTGGACGACATCGGCGCCATCGTGGTGATGGCGGTGTTCTACACCGACCACGTCTCGGTGGTGGCGCTGCTGGTGGCCGCGGCGCTGGTGGTGGCGCTGGTGGTGCTGCGCCAGGCGCAGGTGTGGCAGCTGACGCCGTACCTGCTGGTGGGGCTCGGGCTGTGGCTGGCCGTCTACGAGTCGGGCGTGCACCCCACGCTGGCGGGCGTGCTGGTCGGCCTGCTCGTGCCGGCCGCCGCGGTCGGGCCCGAGGCCCGCAAGCACCTGCCGTTCTACGGGCGGGCGGTGCTCGAGAACGCCGATCCGCGGCGGGTGCGACTGGCCACCGCCGCCGCCCGGGCCACCGTCTCGGCCAACCACCGGCTGCAGGACGCGCTGCACCCGGTGAGCGCGTACCTGGTGCTGCCGCTGTTCGCGCTGGCCAACGCCGGGGTGCTGCTGAGCTGGGACGCGCTGCGGGACGCCGCGCAGTCCGGGGTGACCATCGGCATCGTGGTGGCCCTGGTCGCCGGGAACGCGGTGGGCATCTCGCTGACCGCGGGGCTGGTGCTGCGCATGGGGGTGGGCACCCTGGCCGGGCGGGTGCGCTACGGGCACCTGGTGGGTGGGGCGATGCTGGCGGGCATCGGGTTCACCATCTCGCTGTTCATCACCGGGCTGGCCTTCGACGACCAGCAGCTGCGCCAGGAGGCGAAGATCGGCGTGCTCGTCGGGTCGCTGGTGGCGGCGGTGCTGGGCTCGCTGGTGCTGCGCGTGCTGGGTGAGCGGCTGCCGCTGTGCGAGGTGAGCGACCCCGACGGCCCACCGCCGCTGCCGTCCGGGCCGTGGGTGGACCCCACCGCCCGCACCCGGTCGTGAGCCCTCAGACCAGCGCGGCCTGCAGCGCCCGCAGCTCGGTGCGCCCGGTGTAGATGCGCCCGTTGATGAACAGCGTGGGCGTGCCCCGCGCGCCGTCGGCGATCCCCGCCGCGTAGTCGGCCTGCACTGCGGGCTGGAACGCCTGCGCGGCCTCCCCCGTCACCGGACCCGCGCCCACCTTGTCGGCCAGGCTCTGCAGGTCCGGGTCGCGCAGGTGGTCCTGGTGGGTGAAGAGCAGCGCGTGCAGCTGCCAGAAGTGCTCCCCGGACGCCTCCGCCGCCAGCGCTGCGGTGAGCGCGAAGGGATGCACCTCGAACAGCGGGAAGTGCCGGAACACCAGCCGCACCGCGCCGTCGGAGGTGTCCACCAGCTCGCGCAGCACCGGCGCCGCCGCCCCGCAGTACGGGCACTCGAAGTCGCCGTACTCCACCACGGTGATCGGGGCGGTCACGTTGCCGTAGACGTGCCGGTACAGGTCGATCTCGCCGTTCATCAGCCCACCGTATCGCCGGTGAGCGCGTCCACCAGCCCCCAGGCGAGCGCGGTCGCGGCGTCCAGCGCCACGCCGGTGGCGCACAGGTGGAAGGCTCGCCACCGGCCGATGCGGCGCGGCAGGCTCGCCGTTCCACCGGCCCCTGGGATCAGCCCCATCCCCACCTCCGGCAGCCGGAACACCGTGCCGGGGTGGGCGAGCACCCGCCCGGCCAGGGCCGGCAGCTCGATCCCCGCACCGATGCAGCTGCCGTGCAGGTGCACCGTGGTTCGCTCGGCCAGCCGGTGCAGCAGCCGGCCGGCCCCGCCGCGGGTGCGCACCAGGTGGGCGGTGGCCAGGTCGGGCGTGGTGCCGAACTCGTCCAGGTCACCGCCGGCGGAGAACACCGGACCGGCCCCGTCGAGCACCACCTGCAGCGTCTCCTCGTGCACGGCCAGGCGCAGCGCCTCCACCAGGCTGTCGCGCAGCTGGGCGCCGTAGGCGTTGCGCCGCTCGGGCCGGTTGAGCGTCAGGTGCAGGGTGTCGCCGGCACGGCGCACCAGCAGCGGCGGCCGCACGGCCGGTGGTGGCAGCGGCCGCGGTCCGCGCTCGCCCAGCCAGTGGGCGAAGTCGGGCCCGCCCAGCAGGGTGGAGTACGCGTAGGACTCCACGTCCAGCGCGGCGTCCACGCTGAGGTGCTCCGAGGTCCGCAGCACCTGGCCGAGCACCAGCACCGGCTGGGGGTGGACGGTGACCGCGGCCTGCAGCAGCGTCAGCGCGGCGGCGGGGTCAGCGCTGGGCACGACGGTGCGTCCGCCCGTCGGGGCCAGCGTGGTGTCCAGGGCCTCGGTCAGCACGGCGAGCGCCGGGGGCACCTGGCCCCGGGTGCGCACCCCCACCAGCAGCCGGTCGACGCTGCCGGCCCGCTCGGCGGCCCGGCGGGCGGTGTCGGCGCCGGTGGGCACGTCGAGGTCGACGACCACCAGGGGGTCGACGAGGCCAGCGCCGTCCAGCAGCGGCGGCCACTCGGCGGCGCCGTCGGCCAGCTCGCGTGGGGTGAGTCGTCGCAGCGGGGACGCCATGCGCGAACCCCCTTCTCCGGCCGACTCGCGGTGCCTGACCTGTGGCGGAGCGTAACATCGCCGCTGTGCCGGGACCGCTGCCCACAGGTCCACACCAGACTGCACCGGGCAGCCGAGAAGTGGTGCGCGACTGGGCCGCCAGCGGGGTCCTCGCGCTCACCGGGCACCGGGACGGGCCGCCGCTGCTGCCGCCCGGCCACGCCGCCACCACCGCCCGCCGGCTCGCCTCCTGGATCGCCGACGCCACCTGCGGGACGGTGCAGGTGGACGGGGGCGCGCTGCTCGCCGAGCGCGCCGCCCTCACTGGCCACCAGCGCCAGGGCGCGACCTCGCTGGGCGGCAGCTGCAGGCTGCTGCCCACCGCCGACGGCTGGGCGGCCGTCTCGTGCGCCCGGCCCGGCGACCCGCTGCTGCTGGGTGCCCTGGTGGGCGAGACGCTGGGCGAGGACCCGTGGCCCACGGTGGCGGCCTGGCTGCGCGTCACCGCCGGCGCCGAGCTGGCCGAGCGAGCCGAGCTGCTGGGCGTGCCGGCCGCACCGGTGCACCCCCGCGCTGCGGCGCCGCTCTGGCCCGCGCGTCCCCGACCGGTGGCCGGGCTGCTGGTGGTGGACTTCAGCGCGCTGTGGGCGGGACCGCTGTGCGCGCACCTGCTGGGCCTGGCCGGGGCGCGGGTGGTCACGGTGGAGACCCCGCAGCGTCCCGACGGCGCGCGCCGCGGCAACCCCGACTTCTACCGCCTGCTGCACGGCGGGCACGCCTCGGTGGTGCTCGACCCCGCCACCGCCGGGGGCCGCCAGTCCCTGCAGGCCCTGGTGCGACGGGCCGACATCGTCATCGAGTCCTCTCGTCCGCGGGCACTGACCCGGTTCGGGTTGAGCGCCGCGGAGCACGTGTCCGGCGGCGGCACCTGGGTCTCCATCACCGCGGCCGGTCGGGCGAGTGATCGCGTCGGCTTCGGCGACGACGTGGCGGCGTCCAGCGGCCTGGTGGCCCACGACGCGGCCGGGCGTCCGGTGTTCGTGGGTGACGCCCTGGCCGATCCGCTCACCGGCCTGACCGCGGCGGCGCTGGCGATGTCCGACCCACCGGGCGGCGGCGGGGCGCTGTGGGACGTGTCGATGGCCGACGTGGTCGCGGCCACCCTGAGCGGGCCGGCACCGGGGGGACGAGTGGTGCGGGGCGAGCACGGCTGGGTGGTGCGGGGTGAGGAGGACGTGCCGGTGGCGCTGCCGCGGGCCCGGCCGCCACGCGGGCTCGCGCCGACCAGCGGGGCGAGCACCAACGAGGTGCTGCGCGACCTCGGGATCGCCGCACCGTGACCAGCCTGCTGCTGCGCGGCTGTGAGGTGGACGGCCAGGCCGGGGTGGACGTCCAGGTGGTGGCGGGAGTGGTGGCCGAGGTGGGCCGTGGCCTGCAGCCGGCCCCAGGGCGCCTCGTGGTGGACGCCCGCGGCGGTGCCCTGCTGCCCGGGCTGGCCGACCACCACCTGCACCTGCATGCTCTGGCCGCCCACGCGCAGTCCGTCCGGTGTGGACGGTGCACCGACGCCACCGGCCTGGCCCGGGCCCTGCACGCCGCGGCCGGTGACCCCCACGGCTGGGTGCGCGGGGTCGGCTACCACGAGGGGGTGGCCGGCGACCTCGACCGCGACACCCTGGACGCCCTCTGCGCGCAGCGCCCGGTGCGGCTGCAGCACCGCAGCGGCGCGCTGTGGGTGCTCAACAACCTGGCCGCCGCCGCCGTCGGGCTGGACACCGCCGCCCACCCGGGGGTGGAGCGCGACACCGCCGGACGGCCCACCGGACGGGTGTGGCGTGCTGACGACTGGCTGCGCGAGCGGCTGCCGGCCAGCGGTCCGCCCCCGCTGTCGGGCGTGGGCGCGGACCTGTCCCGGTTGGGCATCACCGCGGTCACCGACGCCTCCCCCGACCTGGCCGAGCAGTCGGTGCGCGCGATCGCCGAGGCGGTGCAGGGTGGTCAGCTCCCGCAACGGGTGCAGCTGCTGGGCGCCCCGACCGGGATGGCTGCGACCGAGCGCCTCACCGTGGGCCCGTACAAGATCGTGCTCGCCGACTCCGGGCTGCCCGAGCCGTCCGCGCTGGCCGCGCTGGTGACCGAGGTGCACGGCCAGGGGCGGCCGATCGCGGCGCACTGCGTGTCCCGGGAGGCGCTGCTGATCCTGCTCGCGGCGCTCGAGGAGGTGGGAGCGAGACCGGGCGACCGCGTCGAGCACGCGGCACTCGTGCCGGTGGAGAGCCTCACCGAGCTGCGCCGGCACGGCCTGCGGGTGATCACCCAACCGGGCTTCCTCGCCGACCGCGGCGATGACTACCTCGCCCACGTCGACGCCCGCGACCTCCCCGACCTGTACCGCTGCCGCATGCTGCTCGACGCCGGGGTGCCACTGGCGCTGTCCAGCGACGCCCCCTACGGGCCGCTGGACCCGTGGGCGGCGCTGGCCGCGGCGGTCACCCGACACGCAGAGTCCGGCGCGGTGGTCGGTGCCGCCGAACGACTGACCCCGGCCGAGGCGCTGGCCGGCTACCTCGGGCCGCTGGACGACCCCGGCGGCCCGGCGCGCCGCGTCCGTCCGGGCGTACCGGCTGACCTGGTGCTGCTGCACGCCCCGCTGGCCGAGGTGCTGGCCGCACCCCGCGCCGACGCCGTGCGGATGACCCTGGTGGGTGGCGAGCGGGTGTTCGGCTGAGCTACTGGTGGCGCACCTGGAGGTGGTGGTGGTCGGCCAGCGAGATGGTCGCCACGCCCACCACGGCGCCGACGAGCACGCCCACCAGGGTGTCGCCCACCCGGTCCAGCGCCATGCTCGGGCCGAACGGGCTGCCCAGCGACGCCAGCAGCAGCGCCATCGGCGTGACCCCCACCTGCACCAGCAGGTAGCTGCGGGCGACCATCAGCTCCACCAGCAGCTGCAGCAGCACGGCGATCGCGGCCAGCGGCCAGTAGCCCAGGTCCAGCGCCAGCAGACCAGCCGCGACCAGCCCGCCGACCACGTTGCCGGACAGACGCTGCACGCCCCGCTGCAGGGTGCTGTGGTAGGTCAGGCCCTGCAGTGCCGCCATCGCCCCCATCCCCGCCCACAGCGGGTGAGCCAGGCCCAGCTCCACCGCGAGCAGCCCGGCCAGTGCCGCGCCCGCCAGCACCCGGACGGACCCGCGCAGCAGATCCGCGTCCGCCAGGCGGCGCAACGACTGGGCGAGCAGTCCCGGTGTGCGGGCCGGGGTGCCCAGCTGGTCGGCGTGGGCGAGCAGGTCCGCGTCCAGGTGCTCGGTGTCCAGCGGGGTGGGGCGCAGCCGGCGCAGGGCCGGCTCGTGGCGGGTGAGCCGCTGGCGCTCCGCGAGGTCGTCGGTGGCCAGCACCTGCTCGGCCTGGTCCAGCAGGGCCCACAGCACGCGGCGGCGGGGGTCGGTGCGGGGGCCGGCCGGGCTCCACGCGACGGTGGTGCGAGCAGCAGCGATGGCCTGCCGCACCGGCTCGACGCTCGCCCCCGGCGCGTGGCGGTCGAGGGCACCGAGCGCTCGGGCCACGGCCAGGCGTGCAGGCCCCAGCGGCAGCCAGAGCGCCCCGACCAGGCAGCAGGCCGCGCCCACCGCCACGCCCAGGCCGGTGGCCAGGGTGACCCGTCCGACGTCGGCGGCGCTGTCGGCGAAGCCGGCTCCGGCCGAGGCGGCGAACATCATGATCACCGGTCCGGGGCCGAGGATGCGGAAGGCCGTGAGCACCACCAGCGCCACCGCGCCCAGCACGGCGAGCACCCCCACCTGCACGCCGATGGGCGCCTCCACGGCACCCAGCCCGCCGCCCACCGCGGTGCTGACGACGAGCAGCAGCCCCACCAGCACCAGGCGCCGCGCCAGGTAGGGGTAGGCCTCGTAGCGGCAGAACGCCGAGCACAGCGAGCCCAGGGTGGCGATGGCCGCCAGCTGCTGCTCGCCCACCAGTCCACCGACGCACAGGGTCACCAGCATGGCCACGGCGACCCGCAGGGCTGGCACGATGGCCGCGTCGGCGGGGCGGACAGCGAGCACGTCCCGCCAGGCGTGCGGGGACCAGGCGTGCGCCAGGGCGCTCCGGGTGTGCTGGACTCGGGCGGTGGTCATCGACGCGGGAACCGGCACTCCGCTAATAATACACCGGTAAACTATCCCTGAAACGTATTCGCGCCGCCGTGCTGGAAGCAGGACCTCCCATGACTACCGACTCCGGCTCCACCGGGGACTTCGTCGACCGCGCCCGGGCGGCGTGGGCCGAGGCCAGCCCGACGCTGGACACCTCGTCGATGGAGCTGATCGCCCGGATGGGGCGCATCGCGGCACTGTGGCACCAGGCGCAGGAGCGTCGGCTGCGCCCGGCCGGCGTCTCGCGCACCGAGCTCGACCTGCTGTGCTCGCTGGCCCGTGCGGATCGTCCGCTGCGGGCCAGTGAGGTCACTGCCGCCACGCTGCTGAGCAACGCCTCCACCACCAAGCTGACCACCCGGCTGGCCGAGGCGGGCCTGGTGCGGCGCTCGCGGGGTGAGCGCGACGCCCGGGTGGTGCTGCTGGAGCTGACCGAGGCCGGGCGCACGCTGGTGGAGCGGGAGCTGCCGGCCTGCCTGGCAATGGACGAGAGCCTGCTGGCCGGGCTGGACACCGGTGATCGGGAGCAGCTGGAGGCGGCGTTGCGGCTGGTGCTGCGCCACACCGAGGATGCCGCGCGGCTGGACTAGTCGTCAGCGAACGCCTCGACCCGCTGCAGCGTCACCTCGGCCCGGTCTCCCGACCACCAGGCCGCCCGTCCCGGCGATTGCAGTGCCAGCGCGGCCACCGTGGCGTCAGTGCGAGCCCAGAGCTGGTGGCAGAGGCCGATAATCATGTCGCGGGACTCCTGGGCGGTGGACCAGAGGTCCGTGTTGGGCTCGGCATCAGCATCCGCCCACGGCGCGGCGACCCCGGACGGTCCGGCGAACGTCTCGCCGAAGTAGCCCAGCTCTACGTGGGCGAGGTGCTTCACCAACCCAGCAGGTTGGTACCGGTGGGGGTGAGCGGCCGTCGTACGTCGCGCTCGGACAGCCCGTCCAGCTTCCACAGCATCGTGTCGCGTGCGCTCTGCAGGTAGCTCTGCAGCACGGCCTTGTCGTCGGCGTTGCCCATGACTGGAGCAGGACACCTCGCATCGCCAGAAGGGTCGTGGCACACGAGATGATGCGGAGCCGGAGCGGGATCGACCACCCAACCCACGGATTTCTAACACGACAGCCTTCATGCTGGACCCTGGCTGCTATCCCAAAGCAAATGTTGATCGAAAATTCTTACGACACAACCAGTTTCCCGTTAATTGGTCGTTGAAATGCGGCAGGCTGACGCCATGGTTCTGAACTTGACACTCGCCGACCGAGTTGACGCCCCACCCGGGCAGGCATTCGCCCGCGGTCGCACCTGGTACGGGTGGGACCCTTCGAGGAGTCCGACAGAGGTCTGGGAGGCCAACCGAGGCGAGTGGCGACTCGGCGAACCGTTCGAGCACGAGACCTACGTGAGCTGGGCATACAGAGGCGAGGTTGTGCTGGTCGGCTACCTGACCGGCAAGGAGCCCGTCGGCACCGGCAGAGGGAGCAAGTGGGCCGTCACTGGCGGCGTTCTCCCAGTCGACCACCCGGCATCGGCTGCACTCATGGGGCACCCAATGCCGAGCAACCGGAACCCGGTCGCATACGTCGACCTGCCCGCGATCGACAGCATCCCCGTCGACTCTCCTAGCGCTCCGCCCGACCCACACCGGCCAAGCTGGTTGCTGACGTGGAACCCTGCCAAGGGTGGCTTTCAAGGACTTGAGGAGATTATCGAGGCAGTCGCCCTAACCGGACGGTTCCGCGACCGCTGGAGCGTGGGATCACGCAAGACTGGAGTCAAGGTCGGCGACCGATTGTTCCTGCTGGCTTTGGGTCCCGAGGCAGGCATCGTCGGCACCGCGTGGGCAACATCCCGCGTCTTCGAAGGCGACCACTGGGACGAGGAGCACGGCGGCGTAGCCAACTACGTCCGCCTCGACTGGGACACGCTGGTTCCCCTAGCCGAGCGCCTTCCGCGTGACCTCCTACGTGGAACGTTGCCCAACGTCGCGGCTGACTGGAGTCCCCGTGGGGGCGGCGTCGAACTCGACCACCACGAGGCGACCGTACTCGCCAAGGCGTGGGCCGACCATCTCAACGACCCCGATGCGGGAGCGACCATCCGTGGAGGCGATGGCCCCGACGAGGCAGGTGGCGGACAGGGATACCAAGGCGACGCCGAACGCCGCAAGAAGTGTGAAGACGCCGCCCAGGCGCGGCTCGAACAGCACTACCGCGACTTGGGGTACGAAGTCCGGGACGTCCGGTACAAGGAGCATTACGACGCGCTCGCCACCCGACAGGACGAGGTGGTCTACCTCGAGGCCAAGGGAACCACCACCGCTGGAAAATCGGTCATTGTCTCCAAGCACGAGGTGGAGTGGGCGCGGGAGCATGCCGGACAGTGCGTCATGGGGGTTTGGTCAGGCATCGTGTTCGACTGCACCGGCGATGTCGATCGCGCTCGGGGCGCCTTCAGTGTCTTTCCATGGGAGCCAGACGGCGGAACGCTCACGCCGCGCGACTTCGACTGGTCGCCACCCGATGCTCCTACGACATAACGCGCTAGAAAGCCCCTGGTCCGGGGATGACCCAAGGACGCAACGTGTGCCGAGCAGCGCCCGGTTGAGTTCGTGAAGGCCCGCGGACGCAGCGCGGCTGGACTAGCGGGGGGATGGGGATGGTGGAGCCGCCTGTCGGAATCGAACCGACGACCTTCTCATTACGAGTGAGATGCTCTACCGACTGAGCTAAGGCGGCGTGCCCCTGAGGGCGCGGCAAGTGTAGCGAGCCCCTGGGCTGCGGGCCCAACCCGGGCTCCTAGCGGACAGCTGATCCCAGCGTGGCCACCATCGCGTCCACCGCGATGCGCGGCTTGACGTTGGCGGCGAGGGCCTCCCGGCAGGCCAGCACGGCCTCCAGGCAGCGCAGCAGCCCCTCCGGCGTCGACCGGGCCACCAGCTGGCCCACCGCGTCCGCCTGGTCGGGGTGGGTGGCGCTGACCTGGGCTCCGCAGGCGCGGGCGAGGGCGTCGCGGTAGTAGCCGGCCAGGTCCACCAGGGCGCGGTCCATGGCGTCGCGCTGGGCCCGGGTGGCCCGCGACTTCTGCCGACGCTCCAGGTCCTTGAGCACCCCGGCCGAGCCGCGCAGCGCCCCCACCGCCCCCTTGCCGGTGCCGCCGGCGCCCAGGGCGGTGCGCATCTCCTCGGTCTCCGCGGCGTCACGGCCGGCGGAGGCGGCCTTGGCCTCCGCCTCGGCGGCCGCCACCAGGTCCTCCGCCGCGGCGTAGGCGGTGCGCGGGCTGGTGGCGGCGTGCGGGATCTGCAGCACCGCGGCGCGGCGCTGGCGGGCGTCGCCGTCGGTGGCCAGGCGCCGGGCCCGGCCCACGTGCCCACCGCCGACCGAGGCTGCCCACTGCGCACGCTCGGGCTCCAGGCCGTCGCGCTCGCGCAGCACCTGGGCGATGGCGTCAGCCGACGGGGTGCGCAGGGCCACGTGCCGGCAGCGCGAGCGCAGCGTCACCGAGATGTCCTGCGGGTCCACCGACGGCGCGCACAGCAGGAACACGGTACGCGGCGGGGGCTCCTCCACCACCTTGAGCAGCGCGTTGGCCGCGCCCTCGGTGAGCCGGTCGGCGTCCTCCACCACCACCACCTGCCAGCGGCCGGTGCTGGGCCGGCGCGAGGCGATCTGCACGATGGCCCGCATCTCGGCCACCCCGATGGTGAGGCCCTCGGGGATCACCCGGCGCACGTCGCCGTGGGTGCCGGCCAGCACGGTGTGGCAGGCCTGGCACACCCCGCAGCCAGGCTCGCCCGGTGCGGTGCACTCCAGCGCCGCCGCGAAGCACAGCGCGGCCACCGAGCGACCGGAGCCGGGCGGGCCGGTGAACAGCCAGGCGTGCGTCATGGCCGAGTCGCCACCGGCCGCGGCGGTCGCCGACCGGGCGGCCGTGGCAGCAGCTGACAGTCCGTCGACCACGGCCTGCTGGCCGACGAGCCGGTCGAAGACTCCGCTCACCTGAACTCCACCTCTTGCCTCGTGCCCGTGCTACTTCTCGGCAGCGACCTTCTTGGCTGCAGCCTTCTTGGCGGGCGCCTTCTTGGCCGCCGCCTTCTTCGCCGGGGCCTTCTTGGCGGGCGACTTCTTGGGTGCCGGACCCCGGGCCCGACGCTCGGCGAGCAGCTCGATGGCCCGCTCGTCGGTCAGGCTCTCCACCGCGTCGCCCTTGCGCAGGCTGGCGTTGGTCTCACCGTCGGTGACGTAGGGACCGAAGCGGCCCTCCTTGATCACCATCGGCTGGTCGGTGTTGGGGTCCTTGCCCAGCTCGCGCAGCGGCGGCTTGGCCGCACCCTGCCGCCCCCGCCGCTTGGGCTCGGCGTAGATCTTCAGCGCCTCCTCCAGGGTGACGGTGAACATCTGCTCCTCGTCGGTGAGCGAACGGGAGTCGGTGCCGCGCTTGAGGTACGGGCCGTAGCGGCCGTTCTGCGCGGTGATCTCCTCTCCGTTGTCCGGGTCCACGCCCACCACCCGGGGCAGCGACAGCAGCCGCAGGGCGTCCTCCAGCGTCACCGTGGACAGGTCCATCGACTTCAGCAGCGAGGCGGTGCGCGGCTTGGGGCCGGTCGCCTTCTTCGCCGTCTTCTTGGCCGGTGTCTTCTTGGCGGCGGTCTTCTTGGCTGCGGTCTTGGTTGCCGTCTTGGTCGCGGTCGTCGCGGCCGGCTCCTCGGCCGCCACCGCCGGCGCCTCTGCCTCGGCCGGTGGCTCGGGCAGCAGCTCGGTGACGTAGGGGCCGAAGCGGCCCTCCTTGGCCACGATCTCGTGCCCGCTGATGGGGTCGGTGCCGAGCTTGCGGCCCTCCTGCGGCGTGGCGAACAGCTTCTCCGCCACCTCCAGGGTCAGCTCGTCGGGCGAGAGGTCATCGGGCAGGTTGGCCCGCTGCGACTCCGGCTCACCGGACTCGCCGGTGACGGTGCGCTCCAGGTACGGGCCAAAGCGCCCCACCCGGACGTAGACCGCTCGGCCCTCGGAGTCGTCGAACATCCGGATGGAGTTGACCTCGCGGGCGTCGATGCCCTCCAGGTTCACCCCCACCAGCTTCTTCAGCCCACCGGTGCGGGCCACGGAGTCGGCGTCGCCGTCCTGGCCGCCGAAGTAGAAGGAGGTGAGCCAGTCGATGCGGCTCTCCCGGCCCCCGGCGATGCTGTCGAGGTCGTCCTCCATGGAGGCGGTGAAGTTGTAGTCCACCAACCTGCCGAAGTGCCCCTCCAGCAGCCCGATGACGGCGAAGGCCACCCACGACGGCACCAGCGCGCTGCCCCGCTTGTAGACGTAGCCGCGGTCCTGGATGGTCTTGATGATGGCCGCGTAGGTGGAGGGGCGACCGATGCCCATCTCCTCCATCGCCTTGACCAGGCTCGGCTCGGTGTAGCGCGCCGGGGGGCTGGTGGTGTGGCCGTCGGCCTCGAGGTCGGCGGCGGTCACCACGTGGCCCTCGGTCAGCTGCGGCAGCCGCGACTCGGCGTCGTCGGCGGCGGCGTCGGAGCTGTCCTCCACCGTCTCCACGTAGGCCTTCAGGAAGCCGGCGAAGGTGATGGTGCGGCCGGAGGCGGCGAACACGCACTCCTCGCCGGTGCCGGCGGTGCCGCTGATGCGCAGGCTCAGCGTGGTGCCGCGCACGTCGGCCATCTGGGAGGCGATGGTGCGCTGCCAGATCAGCTCGTAGAGGCGGTACTCGTCCTGGGTGAGCGTGGAGTGCAGCTCGCCCGGGGTCTGGAAGCGCTCCCCGGCGGGGCGGATCGCCTCGTGCGCCTCCTGGGAGTTCTTCACCTTCTTGGTGTACTGGCGCGGCTGCGGGTGCACGTAGGCCTCGCCGTAGAGCTCGCGGGCCTGGGTGCGGGCTGCGCTGATGGCCGACTCCGACAGCGTGGTGGAGTCGGTGCGCATGTAGGTGATGTAGCCGTTCTCGTACAGCCCCTGGGCGATGCGCATGGTCCGGTCGCTGGAGAAGCGCAGCTTGCGGCCGGCCTCCTGCTGCAGCGTGGAGGTCATGAACGGCGCGTAGGGACGGCGCGTGTACGGCTTGTCCTCGGCGGAGGTGACGGTGAGCCCGACACCCTGCATCGCCTCGGCCAGCCGGCGGGCGTGCGCCTCGTCCAGCACCGTGACGGTGGAGGAGGACTTCACCTGGCCGTCGGGGCCGAAGTCGCGGCCGGTGGCCACCCGGGCGCCGTCGACGCTGTACAGCCGCGCGCCGAAGGTCTGCGGGGTGGCGTCGGCGCCGGCGTCCATGGTGGCGGAGATGTCCCAGTACGAGGCGGAGCGGAACGCCATGCGCTCCCGCTCGCGCTGCACGATGATGCGGGTGGCCACCGACTGCACGCGGCCGGCCGACAGCCGCGGCATGACCTTCTTCCACAGCACGGGGCTGACCTCGTAGCCGTAGAGGCGGTCGAGGATGCGGCGGGTCTCCTGGGCGTCGACCAGGTCGGTGTCCAGCTCGCGGGTGTTGGCGGCGGCCTCGCGGATCGCGCTCTCGGTGACCTCGTGGAACACCATGCGGCGCACCGGCACCTTGGGCTTGAGGGTCTCCTGCAGGTGCCAGGCGATGGCCTCGCCCTCGCGGTCGGGGTCAGTGGCGAGGTAGAGCTCGTCCACGTCGGCCAGCAGCCGCTTGAGCTCGGCGACCTTGCTCTTCTTGTCCGGGCTGACGACGTAGAGGGCGGCGAAGTCGTGGTCGACGTCCACGCCCAGCCGGGCCCAGCCCTCGCCCTTGTACTTGGCGGGAACGTCGGCGGCACCACGGGGGAGGTCGCGGATGTGCCCGCTGGAAGCCTCGACGACGTAGTCAGCACCCAGGTAGGGGGCGATCTTGCGCGCCTTGGTGGGTGACTCGACGATCACCAACCGGCGCGTGCCGCTGCCTGCCGCCTTGCTGCGTGTTGCCAACTAGATCCGCACCTTCCTGCTGCCCCCGACGTGCCACGCGCTCACTGCCCGAGCCCTGCGGCAAGCACAGAGTGGCACACGACGCCCACAACCACAGTAGGCGGCCGGGTGCGGTGCGCTCTGAGTCTCAGCGCTTCGCGACCGGCCAGTACCCGCTGGCGGGCACTGCCGACGGTGCCGAACCCAGCATCTCGCTCAGGCGCAGCACCCGTCGCCGCCCGCTCACCCGCAGGCTCGGGCCACCCCCACGGGCGCCCAGCAGGATGGAGGCGAGGCCGGCGCGGGCCAGCGCGGCGGCCGCGGCCTGGTGGGTGTCCGGCGCGTGCGGGTCCAGCCCCAGGACGTAGTCGTTGTCCTGGCAGCGGCCCGCTGCCAGGGCCCACGCGCGCAGCGCCCGGCCGTCGGGCACCCAGCCGCGGGGCACGGCCTTGACCGCCCCCTTGGTCCAGGCCCGGCCCAGCGCGGCCAGCCCGTCGGAGCCACCGGTGCGCACCAGCGGCGCACCCTGCTCGGAGACGTCCGTCTCAGCCGTGAGTCCGGTCTCCCGGATCAGCTCAGCCACCGCGACGGCACGCCACGGGGCATCGAGCACCACCGACACGCGCGTGCGCCCCCCAGCGCGGAACGCCTGCCCGTGCGCGACCAGCAGCCCCGCCAGGTCGCTCACCGCGGGCACGGCCATGTCCGCAGAGAAGAAGGACAGCTGGTCGGTCACCGCCGGCCCTGCCCTCGACAGCTGGTGTTGCCCCGCATCGTTCATGTCCCCCGGTTGTGTGCTGAGCTGACGCGGCACGGTCGACGGGCCCGCCGGCGCCCGTGCCCAGAAATGACTGAGCCCCCACCGTCGAGGACGGTGGGGGCTCAGTGAAGCTGAGTGGGAAAACTCAGAGGGCGCGGACGCCCGTCGCCTGGGGACCCTTGGTGCCCTGGCCGACCTCGAACTCCACGCGCTGGTTCTCCTCGAGGGTGCGGAAGCCGCTGCCCGAGATCTCGGAGTAGTGCACGAAGACGTCAGCCGAACCGTCCTCGGGGGCGATGAAGCCAAACCCCTTCTCCGCGTTGAACCACTTCACAGTTCCCTGTGCCATGCCTGTATCTCCTCTTGCAAAATGATTTCAGTCGGCCGCACGTACGACCTACCGGGTCGGTAACGAGTGGGCCCCCCGAAAGACACCACACCCGCAACACCGATCCTGCGAGCGCGTGTGCTTTCTCAAGACCTCACGAACACAGAAGCTGCGACCGAGTACAAGTGAACCACGATCTTCGCCTCGGCGACACCCCACGGGCAGAAATCACCCCAAATCTCTGTGATGCACACCCCATCCGCGCCGCTCGGGGGTGCTCGTGCAGGGGTGCGGGCGGGACTAGGGTCGCACCCAGATGACTACCTCTCTGCCCTGCTCACCCGGCACGTACGGCTCCGAGCTGCTCGACCGGGTGCTGGCCGGCGTTCCCGGCGCACAGTCACCTGTGACGCACGTCGCACAGCTGCCTGCCCGGGTGGCTGCCCACACCGCCTGGCCCGGCTGGGTGACGCCCGCCCTGGTGTCCGCGCTCGGCAAGCGAGGGGTGGCCCAGCCGTGGACCCACCAGAGCACCGCGGCCACGCTGGCCCACTCCGGGCAGCACGTGGTGGTGGCCACCGGCACCGCGTCGGGCAAGTCGCTGGCCTACCAGCTCCCTGTGCTCACCGCGCTGGCCCAGGACCCGCGGGCCACCGCGCTGTACCTCTCTCCCACCAAGGCCCTGGGCGCGGACCAGCTGCGCTCGGCGCAGGCGCTGGGCGACCGGGAGGTGCGGGCGGCGATGTTCGACGGCGACACCCCGCTGGACGAGCGCGACTGGGTGCGGGCGCACTCGCGCTGGGTGTTCACCAACCCGGACATGCTGCACCGCGGGGTGCTGCCCCGGCACGAGCGCTGGGTGCGCTTCCTGCGCCGGCTGCGCTACGTGGTGGTGGACGAGTGCCACTCCTACCGCGGGGTGTTCGGCTCGCACGTGGCCCTGGTGCTGCGCCGGCTGCAGCGGCTGTGCGCGCGCTACGGCTCCGAGCCGGTGTTCATCCTGGCCAGCGCCACCTCCGCCGACCCAGGTCCCGCGGCGTCGCGGCTGGTGGGTGCACCGGTGGTGGCGGTGACCGAGGACGGCTCGCCGCACGGACCGCGCACGGTGGCGCTGTGGGAGCCGCCGCTGCTGGCCGAGGTGACCGGGGAGAACGGCGCCCCGGTGCGCCGGCCCGCGGGCACCGAGGCCGCACGGATCATGAGCGACCTGGTGGTGGAGGGCGCCCGCACCATGACGTTCGTGCGCTCCCGCCGGGGGGCGGAGCTGACCGCCCTGGGCGCGCAGCGCGCGCTGGCACAGGTCGACCCCGCGCTGGCCGGGCGGGTGGCCGCCTACCGGGCCGGCTACCTGGCCGAGGACCGCCGCAAGCTGGAGCGCTCGCTCAACGACGGCACGCTGCTGGGGGTGGCCACCACCAACGCGCTGGAGCTGGGGGTGGACGTGGCCGGCCTGGACGCGGTGGTGGTGGCGGGCTTTCCCGGCACGGTGGCGTCGTTCTGGCAGCAGGCCGGCCGGGCCGGACGGCGCGGCGAGGGCTCGCTGGTGGTGCTGGTGGCCCGGGACGACCCGCTGGACACCTACCTGGTGCACCACCCCGCGGCGCTGCTGGACCGCCCGGTGGAGGCGGCGGTGACCGACCCGACCAATCCCTACATCCTCGGCCCGCACCTGGCCTGCGCCGCGGCCGAGCAGCCGCTGACCGACGCCGAGGTGGAGCAGCTGTGGGGCTCGCCCACCGAGCTGCTGGCCGAGCTGTGCGAGCTGGGCGTGCTGCGCCGACGCCCGCGCGGCTGGTACCTGGCCGCGGGGCAGCACCCGCACCAGGAGCTGGACCTGCGTGGTTCCGGTGGCCTGCTGGTGGCGGTGGTGGAGGAGTCCACCGGCCGGATGCTGGGCACGGTGGAGAACGGGCAGGCGCCGGCCCAGGTGCACCCCGGCGCGGTGCACCTGCACCAGGGTGAGTCGTACGTGGTGGACGCCCTGGACCTGGAGCACGGGGTGGCGCTGGTGCACGCGGAGGACCCCGACTGGTCCACCTCGGCCCGGGAGGCCAGTGACATCGCCATCGTCAAGGTGCTGGAGCAGACCAACCACGGCGAGGTGTCGGTGGCACTGACCGAGGTGGACGTGACCAGCCAGGTGACCGGCTACCTGCGCCGGGCGCCGTCGGGGGAGGTGCTGGAGTCGGTGGAGCTGGACATGCCGGCGAACACGCTGCGCACCCGCGCGGTGATGTACACCGTCACCGAGGAGCTGCTGTCCCGCGCCGGGGTGGCCGCGGCCGACGTGCCGGGCTCGCTGCACGCCGCCGAGCACGCCGCCATCGGGCTGCTGCCGCTGGTGGCCACCTGCGACCGCGGCGACATCGGCGGGGTGTCCACGGCGCTGCACCCCGACACCGGGCTGCCCACGGTGTTCGTGCACGACGGCCACCCCGGTGGGGCGGGCTTCGCCGACCGCGGGCACACCGAGCTGCCGCGATGGCTGCAGGCCACCCGGGACGCGATCGCGGCGTGCGAGTGCACCAGCGGCTGCCCGTCCTGCGTGCAGTCGCCCAAGTGCGGCAACGGCAACAACCCGCTGGACAAGGCGGGCGCGGTGCGGGTGCTCGACGCCGTGCTCGCCGCGATCTCCGCCTAGCCACCTCCGCCCAGCCCCCGCTCACTCGCCCTGCACCGGGCCGGCGCGGGCTCGGCCGTGGGCGGAGCCCAGCGAGGCGGGTCCGGCGGCGTCCACCTCCACCACCGCGTCCCAGCCGTCCAGGCGGCACGACGCCAGGCTCACGTCCATCCCGTCGGTGACCACCGCCGCCCGCCCACAAGCAGCGGCCTCCCCCTCCAGCACGTGGCTCGCCGCGGCCAGCGCCGCGAGGTCGGCAGCGGCCTCCGCACGGTGGCGGGCGCCGACTGCAGCACCGAGCTGCACCACCACGCCGACCACCACCAGCAGCGTGGCCATGCCCAGCACCGTCCACACGGTGGCCGAACCCCGCTCGTTCACGGCCCGACCAGCGCGGCGCTGGGTTCTCCGGCAGAGGGCTCCAGCACCGCCACCGCCTCCCCGGAGATGTCGACCGCGGGCAGCAGGGCACTGGTGGCCTCCACTCGCACCACCACGGTGTCACCCTCGGTGCGCACCGACACCGCCGCTCCGCGGGGCGCCACCTGCTCGGCCACCGACACCGCCCGCTCTCCCTCTCCCCGCGCCGTCAGCCGGGCCGCCTCCCGCGCAGCGTCGAGGCACTGCACGTGCATCGCCACCGCGAGCACCGCGCCCATCCCCGCCACCAGCACCACGGTGAGCGAGGACAGCGCGATGGCTGCCTCCACCGTGACCCCGCCACGGTCATCGCGGACGGCGGCCCGACCGACGGCTCGCATCAGACGCTGGTGGACAGCGCTCGCTGCACCAGGCCGGTGAGCGCACCGACCACCGAGTCACCGGTGACCACGGTGTAGAGCACCGCCCCGAAGGCTGCGGCGGCGATGGTGCCGATGGCGTACTCGGCCGTGGACATCCCGTCGTCCTGCGCCGCTGCCAGCAGCAGCCTGGTGGTCAGCCGCTGCTTGAGGCTGATCGTCTCCCCCGTGCCCTTCGCTCCTGCACCGTCCTGCTTCCGCACGTCCTGCGTGGTTCTGGTCATCACGTCCCCCTTCTGCGCACCGTGGACCGTCCACGGTGGACAACTCGTGGCTCAGACAAGCCCGCCCTGCAGCAGCGGCCCGGCCAGCCCCACCACCACCGGCGCGACGCCGAGGCAGACGAAGGCCGGCAGGAAGCACAGCCCCAGCGGCCCGGCCACCAGCACGCCCGCGCGTTCGGCCCCCGCGGCCGCGCTGTCCTCGGCGGCCGCCCGCTGCAGCTCGGCCAGCTCGGCCACGCCCCCGGCCAGCGACGCACCGGAGCGCCCGGAGCGGCGGGCGAGCCGGGCGAGCGGCTCGGTGTCCTCCTGCTCCGCCGCCGCGGCCCAGGCCGCTGCCGGGTCGGCACCCAGCCGGAGCAGCTCGCCCGCCTGGCGCAGCGCCGCAGCCATAGCCGGGGGCGCCGAGGGGGCCACCACCAGCACGGCGGTGGCCACCGGCAGCCCGGAGTACAGGCACGCGGCCAGCAGGTCGTAGGCACCCGCCGCACCCAGCCGGTCTGGCGGAGTGGCGGGACCGCGACTGACTCGGCGCATCCCCACGTAGCCACCCGCCGCCAGCAGCACCCCGCAGGTCGCTCCGGCAGCACCGCCGACGCCCAGCACGGCCGCGAGCCCCAGCAGTACAGCCACCACCACCGGGGCCACCGCGTCAGCCCGACTCGACCGGCTCGGGTCCGCGGCGCTGAGCAGGGCCTGCACCCGGGCGCGGGACGGCACCGTGGGCGCCGCCAGCAGAGCCAGCGCGAGCAGCACCGCCGTGGCCGTCACCGCACGGCCCTGGCCGTGATGCGCCCGGTCCAGGCCAGGCCCGCGCAGATCAGCACCGTGCCGGTGACCAGCAGCAGTCCGCCGGTGGTGTCGCGCAGCAGCAGCCGCACGGGGTGCGCGCCGATCGCCTGGCCCAGCGCGATGCCCAGCAGCGGCAGACCCGCGAGCACCGCGGCCGTGGAGCGGGCACCGGCCAGCCCGGCCTCGGTGCGGCTGCGAAAGCGCAACCGGCCCGCGAGGTCGCGGCGCACCGCCTCGAGCAGCTCGGCCAGCGCCACCCCGCGCTCGTCGGCCACCCGCCACGCGGCGGCCACCCGGTCCAGCTCGGCGTCCAGCCCGGGTCGGCGCGAGCGCAACCCGGACGCGGCGCTGGCACCCAGCCGGGCGCGGGCAGCGGCCTCGGCGAGCACCACCGACACCGGACCACTGACCTCCGCAGCCGCCGCGGCGCACGCTGCTGCCGGGTGGGCGCCCACCCGCAGCTCGCCGACCAGCACCTCCAGCGCCGCGACCAGCGTGGCAGAGGCCAGCGCGTCCTCGCGGGACCGTCGGCGCAGCCGCCAGCGCCGGTGGGCGGTGACCGCCAGCAGCAGCGCCGCCACGGCCGGCAGCGGTCCGCCCGCCAGCACGCCGACGCTCGCAGCGGCCACAGCCACCCCGGCCGCCGACAGCGTCGGGAGGCGGCGTGCCGCAGCTGCGTCGTGGCCCAGCCCACGCAGCCGCGCTCGGGCACCGCTGTCGGGCAGCACGAGCAGGGCGGCTGCGAGGGCGAGGGTGGCGGTCACAGCGGCACCCCGCGCTGGGCGAGCAGCTCGACCAGCAGCCCCATGCCCGCGCCGGCGCCGTCGTCGCGGGTCCACGCCCGCAGCACCGAGACGGTGCCGCCGGGTGAGCGGGTGAGCACGCCGATGCCGGTCAACCCCCTGGCCCCGTCGGCGCCGCGGTGCACGTGCAGCACCACCTGCACCGCGGCGGCCAGCTGGCTGTGCAGCGCGCTGGCCCCCAGCCCGCCCAGCGCGGCCAGTGCCTCCAGCCGGGCGGGCACCTCCTGCGGGGAGTTGGCGTGCACCGTGCCCGCTCCCCCGTCGTGCCCGGTGTTCAGGGCGGTGAGCAGGTCCACCACCTCCGCGCCGCGGACCTCCCCCACCACCACCCGGTCCGGCCGCATCCGCAGGGCTTGGCGCACCAGCTGGCGCACGGTCACCTCACCGACGCCCTCCACGTTGGGCGCACGCGCGACCAGGCGGACCACGTGCGGGTGCTGGGGCGCCAGCTCGGCAGCGTCCTCCACGCAGACGATGCGCTCGGCGGCGTCCACCCGGGCGAGCAGGGCGGCCAGCAGGGTCGTCTTGCCGGCGCCGGTGCCGCCGACCACGAGGAAGGCCAGGCGCGCGGACACGATGGCCGCCAGCAGCTGCGCGCCCTCCACGCTGACGGCGCCGCCGGCCACCAACGCGTCCAGGCCCTGGGTTGCCGGGCGCAGCACCCGCAGCGACAGGCAGGTGCCATCGGCGGCGACGGGTGGCAGCACCGCGTGCAGCCGAACCCCGGCCCCGCCGTAGCCCGCGTCGGGCAGCCGACCGTCCACCCACGGCTGAGCCTCGTCCAGCCGGCGCCCGGCCGACAGCGCCAGCCGCTGGGCCAGGCGGCGGACGGCGGCCTCGTCGGCGAAGCGCACCTCGCTGCGCCGCAGCCCGGCGCCGCGGTCCACCCACACCGCGTCCGGCGCGGTGACCAGGACGTCGGCGACGTCAGGCTCGTGCAGCAGCCCCTCCAGCGGCCCGGCACCGGAGAGCTCGGTCTGCAGCATCCGCAGCGCGGCGAGCAGGTCGGTGTCCCCGAGCACCCCACCGGACTCTGCGCGGATCGCCGCGGCCACCACCGCCGGGCTCAGCTCCCCGGGAACCTCGGCCAGGCGGTGGCGCACCCGGTCCAGGAGCTCCTCGCGCTCCAGCAGCGCGCTCACGCCGCCCACCCGCGGCCACCGGCGGTCTCCAGCGCGGCGAGCACCTGCCGGGCCGCGCTGAACAGCGGCGAGCGCCGCGTCTCGCTGAGCCCACCCCGCTCCAGCGCTGCACCCAGCCCCGGCTGCGGGCGCATGGTCGTCAGCAGCGGCAGCCCCAGGGCCTGCCCGACGTCGACCGCGCGGAGACCACCGGGTGCCGGGCCGCGCACCACCAGCTGCAGCCCTGCGCCGTGCGCCCCCAGCGCCTGCACCAGGGCGGCGGCTGCGGCGCACGCCCGCACCTCGGCCGGTACCACCAGCACAGCCAGGTCCGCGCGGTCGAGCACTGCGGCGGTGACCGGGCCCGGGTCTCGCGGCAGGTCGCACACCACCACCTCGCCACCCCTCGCCCCGGCGTCCACCACTGCCGCCACCGCCTCGGCCGAGGGGACGCTCTCCTGCCGCCCGCAGGAGAGCACCGTGAGCAGACCGCGGGCGTCGGCGCTGGGCAGCGCCTCCCGCAGCGCACCGGCCGCCACCCTGCCGCCGGTCAGGGCCACCCCGGACCACCGCAGGCCCGCGCGGTCCTCGGCTCCGAGCACCAGGTCCAACCCGCCGCCCAGGCGGTCGCAGTCGACCAGCAGGCAGCGGTGAGCCTCCGCCACCGCTGCGGTGGCCACCGCAGCCGCGAGCACCGAGGCCCCCGCTCCGCCGCGTCCGCCGAGCACGGCGACCACCAGCCCGGCGCCAGCCGAAGTCTCCTGCTGCTCGCTCATCAGGTGCACCAGGAACCGCTCGCCCTCGGGCAGGGTCACCACGTGCTCCGCCCCCACCGCCACGGCGCTGCGCCAGGGCTCGTCGCCCACCGGTCCCTCGCCCAGCACCACCACCCCGGGTCGGCGCGGCAGCCCGGTCGCGACGCAGCCCTGTGCCGCCCGGTCGTCGAGCAGCACCAGCGGCGCGCTGCCCCAGGACAGCCGCGCCCCGCCGGGGTCCAGGCAGAGCTCCAGCTCGCAGCCCGCGGCGGCAGCCAGGCGCAGCGCCTCCTCCTGCAGCGACTCGGCGGACAGCAGAGCGAGGATCCGTGGGGCCGTGGTGGTCATGACAGTCAGCGTGGGCGGACTCCCCCGCGAGCCCTGTGGTGCGGCTGTGACCTGTGGATGACTCCGCCCGCTGTGGACAGGGCCACCCGGCACGCCCCAGAAGTCCCCGTCCCAGTGATCACTGAGGCACCGCGGCACCACGACGAGCGCTGAGTGGCAGGATCCGGACGATGGAGCTGCAGGACTTCCTGGACCACGTGAACCGCGGCGCGCTGATCGAAGCCGGCTCCGAACAACACCAGTTCATGCACGGCGCCGCCCAGGAGGCGCTGCGGACCGTGGCCGAGATCAACACCGGATACCGCACCCCCGAGGAGGTGCGCGCCCTGCTGGCTCGACTCACCGGAAAGACCGTGCACGAGTCAGTCGCTGTCTTCCCGCCGTTCTACAGCGAGTTCGGCAAGAACCTCACCCTGGGCAAGGACGTCTTCATCAACATCGGCTGCCGCTTCCAGGACACCGGCGGCATCACCGTTGGGGACGGTGCGCTCATCGGCCACGGCAGCACCCTGACGACGCTCAACCACGGGATCAACCCCGACCAGCGCGCGGACATGTCCCCGGCGCCGGTCGTGATCGGCCGCAAGGTGTGGCTCGGTGCTGGGGTGACCGTCGTCCCGGGCGTGACGGTCGGTGACGGCGCGATCGTGGGAGCTGGTTCGGTCGTGACCAAGGACGTGCCGGCCAACGCGATCGTCGCTGGCGTGCCGGCCAAGCTCATCCGCATGACCGGGTACGACGCCTTCCCGAGCGGGTGAGCGAGCAACGCGCCGTCGAGCGGCTGATCAGCTACAGCGACGCGGTCGTGGCCATCGCCGCCACGCTGCTGGTGCTGCCGCTGGTGGACATCGCGCCCGAGGTGCAGGCCAGACCGCTCGGTGAGGTGCTCGCCGACCACCGCAGCCAGCTGCTCGCGTTCGTGCTCAGCTTCGTGGTGATCGGCCGCTTCTGGGCGGCCCACCACCGCCTGTTCCAACCGCTGCGGGGACACACGCCGGCACTGGTGTGGCTGAACATGCTGTGGCTGCTCAGCATCGTGTTCCTGCCGTTTCCCACCCAGGTGGTGGCCACGCTCGACGGTCAGCACCGTGGAGCGGTGGGCCTCTACATCGGCACCATGCTGGTGACCAGCGCGGCGGGGTTGGCGATGGCGGTGCTGATGAGTCGTGACGAGGCACTGACGGCCCCGAGCGAGCGCACCGGGCTCGGCGTCCTGCACGCAGCGAGCGCCGCGGTCGCGCTGGCCGCAGCGCTGGCGCTCGGGGTGGCCGTGCCGACCGTGGGGCTGTGGGCCCTGCTCCTGCTGGTCCTGCAGGGGCCGCTGCTGCGGCTGTTCCTGCGGATGCGGTAACGCTGGAGGTCGGGACTCCGAAATACAGGAGAACTCGTCCTTGACGACAGCGTCCGGAAGTTAAGGGACGACCCCCGCCAGGGGGGAGGGGCGGGGGTCGTCGAGCTCAGCCCCGGGGGGTCGGGCTGAGCACACCTGGAACAAGTCCAGGCGACGTCGACTCTACCCCCAAAACTTCGACACATGCACCACCCGTGTCGATACTTCCCCGGCCGATGTCGGGGCCGCGCCCTATGCTGCCTCGTGTGACCGCTGCCGTGCCCACCAACCAGCGCCCGGTAGCGGCGTTCTTCGACCTGGACAAGACGATCATCGCCAAGTCCAGCACGCTGGCCTTCAGCCGCCCGTTCTTCCACGAGGGCCTGATCAACCGCCGAGCAGTGCTCAAGAGCAGCTACGCGCAGTTCCTCTTCCTGCTCGCCGGCGCCGACGCCGACCAGGTGGAGCGCATGCGTGCCCACCTCACCTCCCTCTGCGCGGGCTGGGACGTCAAGCAGGTCCGGGCCATCGTCGAGGAGACGCTGCACGACGTGGTCGACCCGCTGGTCTACGTCGAGGCCGCCGAGCTCATCACCGAGCACAAGGCGCGGGGCCACGACGTGGTGGTGGTGTCGACGTCGGGCGACGAGATGGTCACCCCCATCGCCCGGATGGTCGGTGCTGACCACAGCGTGGCCACCCGCATGGTGGAGGCCGACGGGCGCTACACCGGCGAGGTCGACTTCTACTGCTACGGCGAGGCCAAGGCGGAGGCGATCCGACGGCTCGCCGACGAGCGCGGCTACGACCTCGAGGCCAGCTACGCCTACAGCGACTCCTCCACCGACCTGCCGATGCTCACCGCGGTCGGGCACCCCACCGCCGTCAACCCCGACCGGCTGCTGCGCAAGGAGGCCACCCAGCGGGGCTGGCCGATGCTCACCTTCTCCGCACCGGTGCCGTTGCGAGCCCGCATCCCCACGGCCTCCTCCTCCGCCGTCGCCACCGCCGCGGTAGGGCTGGGCGCCGCGGCGGCCGGCGCCACCTGGTACGGCCTCGCCCGCCGTCGCCGCGGGCGCTGATCCGCCACCAGCACGGGGCAGGAGTCGTTGCCCGAAGAGTCTTGATGTGGGCGAAATCACGGCGTAGAACTGAGGGCAGAGCCGCGAACCGGCCACGGTGGGATCGGATGAGAAGGTCTCACCCCCCACTCGAGGCTCGACGCGAAACGCTCGGAACCCACGCGCAGGCCGACGACAAAGGCAGCGTGGCAGGGCCTGCGACAGTCGACAGATGTCCTCTGACGCCGAGGCCTACCAACTCCGCGCACCGTGCACGCTTGGTACCCGAGCTGCTCGTGACCGTGAACGGCGTCCCGGCCACCCCTGGCGGGGCGTCGTTCCGCGTGCGCGGGGCGAGGCGGGCTAGCGGCCCAGCTCGGCGAGCTTGCGGAAGTCCCAGCTGACGATCTTGGTCGGCACCAGCCGGTGCCACGCGTGCTTGCCGTCGTGCGGCAGCTCGTCCAGACCGAAGTACTTCTGGGCGAAGCTGCGCTCCATCGGCACCAGCACCTCGTCGGGCGCACCGGTGCGGGGCACCTCGCCCACCACCTCGACGCTGCCGTGCAGCTCCACCCCGCGCAGCTCCAGGTAGTCGTGACCGTCGTCCACCACCACCGCCACCCGGGGGTCACGAGCCAGGTTCGCCCAGCGCTTGCTGCGGGTGATGCTCTGCATCCACAGCGCCTCGCCGTCCCAGATGAACCACAGCGGTGACACGTGCGGGGCGCCGTCGGCGCTGACGGTGGCCATCCGGCAGGTGCGCTGCTCGGCCAGGAACGCGTCTCGCTCGGGCGCAGACATGGCGATCTTGCGGCCGCGCTTCTGCTCTGCAGCACTCACGGAAATCTCCTTCACGTCCGTGGCCGATCCTGGGTGACGCGGACCACAACTGCTCCGGAGCGTAGGGCACTAGCCCGGGTGGGCGTCGGCGATGGAGGTCGCCTCGCGCGCACCGGCCTCCAGCGCGGCACAGCAGCTGAGCACCCACGTGGCGATGCCGTCGGCACTGCCGGCGGCGAAGGCGGCCGCCTCGTCGCGGTACTGGGCCGGACGGCGCATCCAGTACACCTCGGGCACCGTGAGGTTCTTCGGGTCCAGCCCGGTGCTCACCGCCACCAGCCGGGAGGCGGCACGGGCGACCACCCCGTCGGCGGTGCCGAAGGGCGCCAGCGTGACCAGCTCGCCGTGCAGCACCGCGGCGAGCACCGCGGCCGGGACCTTGGTGCCCCCGGTGACCAGCTGGGCCAGCAGGTCCAGCCGCTGGGCCACCCCGGCGCCCGGGCGCGGCCGGCCCAGCGCGTCGGGATCGCTCAGCCCGGACGCGGCCAGCAGGTGCAGCCGCGCCAGCACCTGTAGCGGGGCCCGGCTCCACACCCGCAGGGTGGCCTCCAGGGCGGTGCCGTCCAGCGCCGCTGCCACCCGCACCGAGCCGGCGAGCACGGGGTCGGCCACCTCGCCGTCGGAGTCCTCCGCCGGCAGCTCGGGCGCACCACCATCGAGGGTGGCCGACGCACGGGCGGCCCGGATGGAGGCCTCGGTGGCTGAGAGCGGGAAGCCCCGCCGGTTCGCGCGGTGGCGGTGCACCTCGGCGATCGCCGCCCCGGCAGACTCGGCGGCCTCGGCCACACCAGGAAGCCGCAGGATCGGCACCAGGGGGTCGTCGGCGGAGGGTTGCGCGGAGGAACGAGCGGCGGCAGACACGTCGAGTAACGCTACCGGCGTGCACCGCCACTACCGCACGGAGTTGCGCCACGTCACCCCCACCTACGGTCGCCGGTGTGACGCACGACGCATATGTTGATCTCATGACCCCCAGCGCTGAGACCCCCCACGCCGAGACCGAGGTGTTCGCACCGACCCCCGAGTTCGCCGCGCAGGCCAACGCCGGCACCGAGCTGCAGGCGCTGGCCGACGCCGACCGGGACGCCTTCTGGGCCGAGCAGGCCCGGCGCCTGCACTGGCACGAGCCGTTCGAGCAGGTCCTGGACTGGACCGACGCCCCGGTGGCCAAGTGGTTCGTCGACGGCAAGCTCAACGTCGCCTACAACTGCGTGGACCGCCACGTGGAGGCCGGCAACGGCGACCGGGTGGCCATCCACTGGGAGGGCGAGCCCGGCGACTCCCGCGACATCACCTACCGCGACCTGCTCGCCGAGGTCAGCCGCGCCGCCAACACCTTCGTCGAGCTGGGCCTGGTCACCGGCGACCGGGTGGCCATCTACATGCCGATGATCCCCGAGGCCATCGTCTCCATGCTGGCCTGCGCCCGGCTCGGCCTCACCCACTCCGTGGTGTTCGCCGGGTTCTCCGCCGGCGCGCTGCGCTCCCGGATCGACGACGCCGAGGCGCGCCTGGTCATCACCACCGACGGGCAGTGGCGCCGCGGCAAGGCTGCCCCGCTCAAGGCCGCGGTGGACGAGGCGGTGGACGGAGCCAAGTCGGTCGAGCACGTGCTGGTGGTCAACCGCACCGACTCCGAGGTGGCCTGGACCGAGGGCCGTGACCTGTGGTGGCACGAGACGGTCGCACAGGCCTCACCCGAGCACACCTGCGAGGCCTTCGACTCCGAGCACCCGCTGTTCGTGCTCTACACCTCCGGCACCACCGGCAAGCCCAAGGGCATCATCCACACCTCCGGCGGGTACCTGACGCAGACGTCGTACACCCACCACTACGTCTTCGACCACAAGCCGGGCCAGGACGTCTACTGGTGCACCGCCGACATCGGCTGGGTCACCGGGCACTCCTACATCGTCTACGGACCGCTCAGCAACGGTGCCACCCAGGTGGTCTACGAGGGCACCCCCAACTCCCCCGACGAGCACCGGCACTGGAACATCGTGGAGAAGTACCAGGTCTCCATCTACTACACCGCCCCCACGCTGGTGCGCACGTTCATGAAGTGGGGCCGCGAGATCCCCGACGCCCACGACCTGTCGTCACTGCGGGTGCTGGGCAGCGTGGGCGAGCCGATCAACCCCGAGGCCTGGCTCTGGTACCACGAGGTGATCGGTGGCGGCCGCTGCCCGATCGTGGACACCTGGTGGCAGACCGAGACCGGCGCCATCATGATCTCCCCGCTGCCCGGCGTCACCGCCTGCAAGCCCGGCTCCGCCATGGCCACCGTGCCCGGCATCTCCGCCGCCGTGGTGGACGAGGAGGCCAACGTGCTGCACGCCGAGGACGGCGAGGTCTCCGGCTACCTGGTGCTCGACCAGCCCTGGCCGGCGATGCTCCGCGGCATCTGGGGTGACATGGAGCGGTACAAGGACACCTACTGGTCGCGCTACGCCGAGCAGGGCTGGTACTTCGCCGGGGACGGCGCCAAGATCGACACCGACGGCGCCATCTGGCTGCTCGGCCGGGTGGACGACGTCATGAACGTCTCCGGGCACCGCATCTCCACCACCGAGGTGGAGTCGGCGCTGGTCAGCCACCACGCCGTGGCCGAGGCCGCCGTGGTGGGCGCCTCGGACGAGACCACCGGGCAGGGCATCGTGGCGTTCGTGATCCTGCGCGGCGGCCAGGACGACGGCGGCGAGGAGCTGGTGGCCGAGCTGCGCAACCACGTCGGCAAGGAGATCGGCCCCATCGCCAAGCCCCGCCAGGTCCTGGTGGTGCCGGAGCTGCCCAAGACCCGCAGCGGCAAGATCATGCGCCGGCTGCTGCGCGACATCGCGGAGAACCGCGAGGTGGGCGACGTGTCCACACTGGCCGACTCCACCGTGATGGACCTCATCTCCTCTGGACTGAACAAGCCCTCCTGAGCCGCGATGCACACCACGGGTTGGTCGCGGGCAGTGCCTGATCGGCTTGTCCGCGACCAACCGTGGCACCATGACCCCTGACGAGCGGTGGCCGGGCCTTGCGCCGTGGCGCCCACAAGACGCACGTGGAGGGGCGAGTTGAGCACTAGCGACCGCAGCACCGGCCAACGCAGCACGGGAGAGGGAGTGCCCACCACGGTGGCCTCCATCCCGCTGTCCGAGATCGACCGGGGCAACCCCAGCATCGGGACGCTGGTGAAGGACGCCACCGCGCAGGTCTCCACCCTGGTGCGCGCCGAGGTGGAGCTGGCCAAGCAGGAGGTGACCGCCGAGGTCAAGAAGGGCGTGCAGGGCAGCATCTTCTTCGTCATCGCCCTCACCGTCGCGCTGTTCAGCGCGTTCTTCCTGTTCTTCACCATCGCCGAGGTCATCGACATCTGGCTGCCGCGCTCGGCTGCCTTCGGCATCGTCTTCGCGCTCATGGTCGTGGTGGCCGCGGTGTTCGGCCTGCTCGGCTACCGCAAGGTGCGCAAGGTCCGCAAGCCCGAGAAGACCATCGACGCGATCAAGGACAACGCGA
Organism: Rhodococcus sp. Z6_132; assembly: GCF_058133635.1. NCBI lineage: Bacteria > Bacillati > Actinomycetota > Actinomycetes > Mycobacteriales > Nocardiaceae > Rhodococcus > Rhodococcus sp. Z6_132. Next base: position 1,283,779 of record NZ_JBYUNP010000001.1, on the reverse strand, counting down.
AGATCGTCAAGCGCGCGAGCTGAGATGTCCCCGCTGGATCCCTCCAGCGTCCGGATCGAGGGTCCCTGGACGCACCGCGACGTGCACGCCAACGGGATCCGCTTCCACGTCGCCGAGGTTGACGGCCGTGACGGCTCCGGCCCGCTGGTGCTGCTGCTGCACGGGTTCCCGGAGTTCTGGTGGAGCTGGCGGCACCAGCTGACCGGGCTGGCCGAGCAGGGTGCCCGGGTGGTCGCGGTGGACCTGCGTGGTTACGGCGACTCCGACAAGCCGCCCCGCGGCTACGACGGCTGGACCCTCGCCGGCGACGTCGCCGGGCTGATCCGGGCCCTGGGCGAGACCAGCGCGGTGCTGGTCGGCCACGACTGGGGCGGGCTCATCGCCTGGTCCACCGCCACCCTGCACTCGCGGCTGGTCCGTGGGCTCGCCGTGCTCGGGGCCCCGCACCCGGTGGCCCTGCGCCGGGCGCTGCGCAGCGGCGGCGCCCAGGCCAAGGCACTGCGCCACGCCGCCGCCTACCAGCTGCCTCGCTGGCCGGAGCGCACGCTGCCCGCCGACGACGCCGCCGCCATCGGACGGGTGCTGCGGGAGTGGTCCGGTCCGGACTGGGCCGCCTCCCCCGAGTTCGCCGAGGTGGCCCGCTGCAACCAGCAGGCCATGCAGGTGCCCGGGGTGGTGCACTCCGCGATGGAGTACTACCGCTGGGCCATGCGCAGCCAGCTGCGCAGCGACGGCCACCGCTTCAGCGTGGAGCTGGACCGGCCGCTGACCATCCCCGTGCTGCAGCTGCACGGCGAGCTCGACCCCTGCCTGCTGCCCGCGACCGCAGCGGCGTCCGGCCCGTGGGCGCCCTACCGCGACTACCACCTGCTGCCGGGCGTGGGCCACTTCGTGCACCAGGAGGCCCCGGAGCGCACCAACGCGCTGCTGGCCGGCTTCCTGCAGCGACTGCCCTAGCGCCGGTCGGGCGCGGCGCTCCCGGCTCAGGACGCGGTGCAGGTGCCGGTGGCCACCGGGCGGTCCAGCCCCGCTGCGGCCGCCACCTCGTCGCGCACCTCCGGGCCGGTGAGCACGTAGCCGGTGTCGGCGTTGTCCAGGGCAGCGCCGAACACCACCCCCAGCACGAAGCCGTTGGTGTCGATCATCGGCCCGCCGGAGTTGCCGCTGCGAATCTGGCCGCGGACGGTGTAGACGTCGCGCACCACGGTGGAGTCGTCGTAGATGTTGGGCCCGCGCAGGGAGATCTCCGAGCGCACCCGGGCCGGGGTGGCGGTGTAGGGCCCGTCCAGGGGGTAGCCGAGCACGATCGCCGACTCCCCGGTGGTGGCCGGTTCCTGGGCCAGGGAGAGCACCGGCGCCGTGAGCCCCGGCACGGCGAGCACCGCGAGGTCGCTCTGCGGGTCGTAGAGCACCACGGTGGCCGACAGCTGGCCGCCGGCGGTCTCCACCGCCACCTTGTTGGCCCCGGCGATCACGTGGGCGTTGGTCATCACCCGCTGCGGGGCCACCACGAACCCGGTGCCCTCCAGGCCGCGCGAGCACGACGGCGCGGCGGCCCGCACCTTGAGCACGCTGGCCCGGGTGCGCTGCACCACCTGGCTGGCCTGCACCTCGGTGTCCGGGGCCTCCACCTCGGTGATGGGGGTGCGGGCGAACGGGCTGAGCACGGTGGGCAGCCCGGAGGTGTCCAGCAGGTCGCCGAACTCCGAGGGCAGCCGCTGAGCGCTGTCGGGCAGCACGTCGTTGACCTCGCCGAGCACCCGCGAGTCACGCACCGCGCTGGCCAGGTCGGCGTCGCCGGCGGAGGCCAGCGGGACCGCCAGCAGCCACGCGGCGATGAGCACGGCCGCCGCCTGCACCGCCGCGCCCAGCGCGCTGTCCACCACTCGCACTGCGGCGACGCGCATGGTGCCGCGGATGGTGCGCCCCACCAGCACCCCGAGGGTCTCCCCCACGGCGATGAGCATCACCACCACGCCGACACCGACGGCGATCCGGGCGGCGGCGCCGTCCACCATCTCCACGAAGGTGGGCGCCAGCCGCAGGCCGACCACCGCGCCCAGCAGCACGCCGGCGAAGGCCAGCAGCGAGACGGCCACCCCCTGCCGCCAGCCCGACGCCGCGGCCAGCAGCGCCAGCACGATGACCAGCAGGTCCACCCAGTTCACGCGGTCACCTCGGGCTCGGGGTCGGTGCCGGTGCGCCGCAGCACGGTGTCCAGGTCACGGACGTCGCCGGTGTCCCAGGGGCGGTCCCAGCCGGCCAGCGACGACAGGGTGGCCAGCAGACCGCCGGTGAAGCCCCAGACCAGCAACCCGTCCACGGTGAAGGCGGGGCTGGTGTAGCCGGAGGGGTGGTGCAGCTGGAAGCGGTTGGCCGGGTCGAGCAGGGTGCGCAGCGGGATGCGCTCCACGCGGGCGGCCTCGGCAGGGTCGACCACGCGGACCGGGCTGGGCTGGGCCCAGTGTGCGAGCACCGGGGTGACCCGGAAGCCCGACGGCGGGACGTTCAGCTCGGGCAGCAGGGCCAGCGGGTGCACTCCCGAGGCGTCCAGGCCGGTCTCCTCCTCCGCCTCGCGCAGCGCCGCGCCCACCGGTCCGTCGTCGCCGGGATCGAGGGCTCCGCCGGGGAAGGCCACCTGGCCGCTGTGGGTGCGCATCGAGCTGGCGCGCTCCAGCAGCAGCACGTCGGCGTCGTCCACGTCGTGACCGGAGAACAGCATGAGCACGGCCGCGGGACGCGCGGAGACCGGCGGCGTGCGCATCCGGGTCAGGTCGGCCATGGACACGTCCTGCAGGGTGCGCAGCAACCCCTCGAGCAACGGAGGAACGTGCACCTCCGGCCCAGCCAGCCGCACGGTCATACCTGCACCCCCAACCACCGGTCGACTGCGCTGGCGACCTGGTCCACGCTGCTGAACGCGACCGCGAGCACTTGCGCGACAGTTCCATCCGCCCGCAGCAGCACAGTAACGGGGTAGGCCGCCGGCGCCCCGGCAAGCGCGCCCAGGCGTTGCTGGGAGTCCTGCACCGAGGCCAGGTGCACCCCGTAGTCGCGCATCGCCTGCAGCCCGCGCAGCTGGTTGGGGTCGCTGTGCACGGTCAGCACCGCCACCTCCGGCTCGGCTCGCGCGGCGAACTCGGCCATCACCGGCAGCTCCTTGGCGCAGGGGCCGCACCACCAGGCCCACAGGTTGAGCACCGCCGGTCGTCCACCCAGCGCGGTGGCCAGGTCCACCGTCTGCCCGCCGGCCAGGCACTGCAGCCGCAGGTCAGCCAGCGGGCCGGTGCTGCGCGGGCCGTCGGCGGCAGGACAGGGGTCGAGGTTGGCGGCCGCCGCGACCTCGGCGAGCCGGGCAGGGTCTTGCTGCTGGGTGGCCTGGGTTCCGGCGGAGCCCGGCACCGGCGCGGAGTCGGTCCGGGGCCACAGCGCGGCCACCAGGGCCAGCACCACGGCCACGCCGACGATGTTCCACCGCACCGTGGGACTCAGCAGCGCGGCTCGCAGTCGCGTCATGCAGGCTGCTGCCCGGCGAGCGCCAGCAGGTGCTCAGCCTCCGGCCCACGCACCAGCTTGGCGGCGGCGGCGGGATCGGTGGGGCCGGTGCCGTAGGCGGGGCAGTCAGCCGCCAGCACGCACACCCCGCACGCCGGGTTGCGCGAGTGGCACACCCGGCGGCCGTGGAAGATCACCCGGTGCGAGAGCACTGTCCAGTCGCGACGCTCGAACAGCGCGCCCACGGCGTGCTCCACCTTCACCGGGTCCTCCTCGGCGGTCCAGCCCCAGCGGCGCACCAGCCGTCCGAAGTGGGTGTCCACGGTGATGCCCGGCACCCCGAAGGCGTTGCCCAAGATCACGTTCGCGGTCTTGCGGCCGATGCCGGGCAGCGCCACCAGCTCGGGCAGCGTGCTCGGCAGCACCCCGTCGTGCTGCTCCACCACCGTCTGGGCCAGACCGAGCAGCGACGACGCCTTGTTGCGGTAGAAGCCGGTCTGGCGGATCAGCTCCTCCAGCTCGGTGCGGTCGGCCCCGGCCAGGGCGTACACGTCGGGGTAGCGGGCGAACAGCGCCGGCGTCACCTGGTTGACCTTCTTGTCGGTGCACTGGGCGGACAAGATGGTGGCCACCGCCAGCTGCAGCGGCGTGCTGAAGTCCAGCTCGCAGTAGACGTGCGGGAACGCCACGCCCAGCGCCCTGTTCATCCGGCGCGCTCGGCGCACCAGCCCCAGCCGCGTCTCCGCAGCGCGGCTGCGGGCCAGTCCTCTCGTCACAGCCACACAGTACGTAGCCGTGGCCGCCGCGGGTCACGGCTCGGTCACCGTGCGCCCTCCGCGGGAGAGCGGCCAGTGAGATGGGGGATACTCGCAAGCATGGAGGGCCTCGCTGTTGTCATCTTCCCGGTGCTGCTGATGTTCTTCGCGCTGTCCATGGAGCGGGTCGAGTCGCGGTTGCGTCGCAGCTCCGTGGGTGGTGAGGACCTCGAGCAGTTCTTCGCTCAGGCGAGCGACGACGAGGTCAACACCTTTGTCCGCGAGGGGCTGCCGCGCAGCATGGACGTCTTCCGCATTCGCCGTCGCCGGGCGGGCCGTCGGGCGCGCCGTCGCCAGGCCAAGGTCGCGGCCACCGCGACCGGGCTGGGTGCGCAATCCCACTGACCGACGTGGTGTGATGCCAGTGACATCAGCGCACTAAGATGGTTGGTCCCGGCATCAACGTCGGCGCGCACCCGGGCAAAACCTGTGCGGCTGGTGATCGAAAGAGGAGTGGTAGTGGACACGGACACGGACGAGGTGCTCGCCAGGGCGGGCATCTTCCAGGGCGTCGAGCCCGCAGCGGTGCAGGCGCTGACGCATCAGCTGCAGCCGGTGGACTTCCCCCGCGGTCACACCATCTTCAACGAGGGTGAGCCTGGCGACCGGCTCTACATCATCATCTCGGGCAAGGTGAAGATCGGTCGGCGCTCGCCGGACGGCCGCGAGAACCTGCTGACCATCATGGGCCCCTCGGACATGTTCGGTGAGCTGTCGATCTTCGACCCCGGCCCCCGCACGTCCGGCGCCACCACGGTCACCGAGGTGCGCGCGGTGAGCATGGACCGCTCCGCGCTGAAGTCCTGGATCACCCAGCGCCCGGAGATCGCCGAGCAGCTGCTGCGCGTGCTGGCCCGCCGGCTGCGCCGCACCAACAACAACCTGGCGGACCTCATCTTCACCGACGTCCCCGGCCGCGTCGCCAAGGCCCTGCTGCAGCTGGCCCAGCGCTTCGGCACCCAGGAGGCTGGCGCGCTGCGGGTCACCCACGACCTCACCCAGGAGGAGATCGCCCAGCTGGTCGGCGCCTCCCGCGAGACGGTCAACAAGGCCCTCGCCGACTTCGCCCAGCGCGGCTGGCTGCGCCTGGAGGGCAAGAGCGTGCTCATCTCCGACCCCGAGCGCCTGGCTCGCCGCGCGCGCTAGCCGCTGACGTCCGGGAGCCGGTGAGCACCACCCCCGCTCAGGCTCCCGGTCGGGCCGCGCCCGCCACCCAGGGCATTCGGCACCACCGCACCACCCGTGCTCTCATTGGGCACATGACAGCTGAGAACCCCGTGCAGAACGTCACCTTTCCGAGCAACGGCTCGACCGCCCACGGCTACCTGAAGCTCCCGGAGTCGGGCAGCGGCCCCGGTGTGATCGTGATCCAGGAGTGGTGGGGCCTGACCACCCACATCGCGGACGTGACCGACCGGCTGGCCGCAGCGGGCTTCGTGGCGCTGGCACCCGACCTCTACGGCGGTGCCACCGCCCACGACGCCGACGAGGCCGGCGAGCTGATGCAGAAGCTGCCCGTGGACCAGGCCGCCCGTGACCTCTCCGGTGCGGTGGACTTCCTGCTGGGCAACGACGCCGTCACCTCCGACAAGGTCGGCGTGGTCGGCTTCTGCATGGGCGGTGGCTTCGTCATCTCGATGGCGGCGCAGCTCGGCGACAAGATCGCCGTGGCCGTGCCCTTCTACGGCATCCTGCAGACCGAGCCGGACTTCACCAACCTCACCGCCCGGATGGTCGGCCACTTCGGCACCCACGACCAGATGATCTCCGAGGAGGCGCTGGGCGAGCTGGAGGCCAAGATCACCGAGGGCAGCGGTCGCGCCCCGGAGTTCTACCGCTACGACGCCGGGCACGCGTTCTTCAACGACGAGAACCTGATGGGCACCTACGACGCCGACAAGGCCAAGCTGGCCTGGGACCGCACCCTGGACGCGCTGCACGCCGAGCTCGGCTAGGGGCGTCTGCAAGTACCACCAAGCGCGCCCGGTCGCGTCTGCAACCGCTACCCACCGCCGTCCGCGCACCCCGCGGGCGGCGGTGGCTGCGTGCGGGGCCACCCAGGACGGTGCGCGCTAGCGCAGGTAGTCCAGCTGGGCCCGCACCGACCACTCCGCCGCCGGCCACAGCGTCTGGTCCACGTCGGCGTACACCAGCTCCACCACCTGCCGGGGCGTGGCGTCGGCGCCCAGCGTCTGCAGCGCGCCGCGCACCTGCTCGAGGCGCTCCTCGCGGTGGGCCAGGTAGTACTGCACCGCGGCACGGGCGTCGGGCAGGTCGGGCCCGTGCCCGGGCAGCACGGTGGCCCCCTCGGGCAGCTCGGCCAGCATCCGCAGCGACTCCAGGTACGGGCCCAGCGCACCGTCCGGCGGCGCGATCACCGTGGTGCCGCGGCCGAGCACCGTGTCCCCGGTGAGGACGCTGCCGCGCTCGCCGTCGCCGTCGAGCACCAGGCACACCGAGTCCGCAGTGTGGCCCGGAGTGGCCAGCACCCGCAGCTCCACACCCGCGGCGGCCACCACGTCCCCCTCCGCGAGCCCCTCCGAGCCCAGCCGCAGCGCGGGGTCCACCGCGCGCACCACGGAGCCGGTCAGCTCGGCGAACCGCTTGGCTCCCGCGGCGTGGTCGACGTGGCCGTGGGTGAGCACCGTGGCCACCACGTCACCGACCGCCGCCACCCGCCGCAAGTGCGCCTCGTCGTCCGGTCCGGGGTCCACCACCACGCACTGCTCGGAGCCGGGCGCGCGCAGCACCCAGGTGTTGGTGCCCTCCAGGGTCATCACCGAGGGGTTCTCGCAGAGCAGCACCGCCGCGCTGGGGGTCACCTGTCGCAGCTGCCCGTACGCCGGGTGCACCAGGCTCATGACGCGTCCTGGGCCGACTGGCGACCGAGGCCCACCGGGTAGTCGTCCCCGCCGGGAAACTCGATGCGCACCGCGGTGCCGTCCGACACCAGCCTGGGGGCCACCGGGTCCAGGTCGCGCTCCGCGCCGAGCACCCCGGCCACGTCGCCGCAGGCGTCGAGCTCCCGGAGCGTGGACCAGGTGGGAGGCAGCAGTCCCCGCCGGCCCTGCTGCCAGTCGGCGATGGCGTCCTGTGGCCGCTGCCAGCCGGCGTCGGAGGCCTCGGTGGTCACGCCGTCGGCGATCTGCCCCTGCGGCATGGCGGCCACGAAGAAGCGGGTGTCGTAGCGGCGGGTCTCCGCCTCGGGGGTGATCCAGTTGGACCAGGGACGCACCAGGTCGGCGCGCAGCACCAGCCCTTCGCGGGCGAGGAACTGCGCGAACGACAGCTCGCGGTTTACCAGCGCCTGCCGGGCCGGCCCGTAGCCGGAGGTGTCGGCGACGACGGTGTCGGCCGTGGGGCCGGCGAGCAGCACGCCGCACTCCTCGAAGGTCTCCCGGACGGCTGCACACACCAGGGCGGCTGCCGTGCTCTCCGGGCAGCGGAAGCGCTCGGCCCACCAGCTCGGCGGCGGTCCCACCCAGCCGAGGTCGGTCTCCGCGTCGCGCGCGTCCACACCACCACCGGGAAACACCGTCATCCCGCCGGCGAAGGCCATCGCGGTGGTGCGGTGCAGGAGGAAGACCTCCATGCCGGCATCGGTGTCGCGCACCAGCGCAATGGTGGAGGCGTCCCGCAGCGGGGTTGCCGGAGCAGCGTCTGGTGAGGTCACCTTCGTGATGCTACGTCCGGCGGTGTCGCCGTCGTCACAGCATCAGACGAGCACGGCGGCCGGCGCCAGCACCTCGACGACGAGCTCCACCTCGACGGGGGCGTTCATCGGCAGCTCGGCCACCCCCACGGCGGAGCGGGCGTGCTGGCCGGCCTCCTCGAAGACCTCGCCCAGCAGCTCCGAGGCACCGTTGACCACGCCGGGCTGGCCGGTGAAGCCCTCGGCGGAGGCGACGAAGCCGACGACCTTGACCACCCGCACCACGGAGTCGATGCCGACGAGGGCGTGCACGGCCGCCAGCGCGTTGAGGGCGCAGGCCCGGGCGAGCTCCTTGGCCTGCTCGGGGCTCACCGCGTCGCCGACCTTGCCGGTGCCGGCGAGGGCGCCGTCGACGAAGGGCAGCTGGCCGGAGGTGTAGACGAAGCTGCCCGAGCGCACCGCGGGCACGTAGGCGGCCACCGGCGCCGCGACCGGCGGGAGGGTGATGCCGAGGAAGGACAGCCGGGTGGACCAGTCAGCCATCGGGGTGCCCGCTCAGCCCTGGGAGGAGCGCGGGCGCTTGAGGTAGGCGACGTGCTGCTCGCCGGTGGGCCCGGGCAGCACCGCGACGAGCTCCCAGCCGTCGGCACCCCACTGGTCGAGAATCTGCTTGGTGGCGTGCGTGAGCAGCGGAACTGTGGCGTATTCCCAGGTGGTCATGCGCTCACTGTACGGCGCGCATAGAGTGCTGCGCGTGCCTGCAACCGACACGACTACTGCTGCGGCCGCCGAGACCCACTGGCCCGCCGCAGCCGCCCAGGCCCGCCTGCACGTGGTCTCCGGCAAGGGCGGAACCGGAAAGTCCACTGTGGCGGCCTCCCTCGCCCTGGCCCTCGCCGCGGGCGGGCGCAAGGTGCTGCTGGTGGAGGTGGAGGGGCGGCAGGGCATCGCGCAGATGTTCGACACGCCCCCGCTGCCCCACGAGGAGAAGCGGATCGCGGTGGCGGCCGACGGCGGCGAGGTGCGCGCACTGGCCATCGACGTCGAGACGGCTCTGCTGGAGTACCTCGACATGTTCTACAACCTCGGCTTCGCCGGCCGGGCGATGCGCCGGGTGGGTGCCATCGAGTTCGCCACCACCCTGGCGCCGGGCCTGCGCGACGTGCTGCTCACCGGCAAGATCAAGGAGTGCGTGGTGCGCACCGAGAAGAACGGGCGCCGCACCTACGACGCGGTGGTCGTCGACGCACCACCGACCGGCCGGGTGGTCAACTTCCTCGACGTCACCCGGGCCATGGCCGACCTGGCCAAGAGCGGTCCCATCCGCGCGCAGAGCGAGGGCGTCATCGAGCTGCTGCACTCCGACCAGACGGTGGTGCACCTGGTGACGCTGCTGGAGGAGCTGCCCGTGCAGGAGACCCTGGACGCGCTCGAGGAGCTGCGGGCGGCCGACCTGCGCACCGGTGCGGTGATCGTCAACCGCGCCAAGGCCCACGAGCTGCCCGAGGACGCCCTGCAGGCTGCGGCCGACGGAGCGGTGGACACCGAGGCCCTCCGCGCCGGGCTGGACGTCGCCGGCATCAAGCTCAGCGACGACGACATCGCGGGGCTGGTCACCCAGACCGTGCAGCACGCCCTGCGCGTGCGCACCGAGCAGGCCAGTCGAGCTCGGCTGGCCAAGGCAGGAGCCGAGATGGTGGAGCTGCCCGCGCTGGCCGACGGGGTGGATCTCGGTGCCCTGTACGAGCTCGCCGAGGTTCTCGCTGAGCAGGGTGTGCGATGAGCGCCAAGAAGGCCCCGGTGCCCACCAACGCCGCCGCCACCAACACCACGGCCATCGAGGCCACCGCCGCAGGGTCGGGGCTGCTGGACGTGGGCGCGCTGCTGTCCAACGAGAAGACGAAGGTCATCGTGGTGTGCGGTGCCGGCGGCGTCGGCAAGACCACCACCGCGGCCGCGCTGGCGCTGCGCGCTGCCGAGCAGGGCCGCCGCGCGGTGGTGCTGACCATCGACCCCGCGCGGCGGCTGGCTCAGGCCCTGGGTGTGGCCGAGCTGACCAACACCCCGCAGCGGGTGGACCTCACCGGCGACAAGGACGACGAGCCCGAGCACGGCGGTGAGCTGCACGCGATGATGCTGGACATGCGTCGCACGTTCGACGAGATGGTGCTGGAGAACGCCGAGCCCGGCCGGGCCGAGGCCATCCTGTCCAACCCCTTCTACCAGACCATCGCCACCTCGTTCTCCGGGACGCAGGAGTACATGGCCATGGAGAAGCTGGGCCAGCTGGCGGCCTCCGGGCAGTGGGACCTCATCGTGGTCGACACCCCACCCTCGCGCTCGGCGCTGGACTTCCTCGACGCCCCGCAGCGGCTGTCGGCGTTCCTGGACGGCCGGATGATCCGGCTGCTCTCCGCCCCTGCCCGCGCCGGCGGGTTGGGGCTGCGCAAGGTGGTGGGCGGCGCGGTGGGCCTGGCCGCCAAGGGGGTGTCCACCATCATCGGCGGACAGATGCTCAACGACGCCGCCGCCTTCGTGCAGGCCTTCGAGACGATGTTCGGCAGCTTCCGTGAGCGATCCAAGGCCACCTACGAGCTGCTGCGCCGTCCGGGTACCGCGTTCATGGTGATCTCCGCACCCGAGCCCGACGCCCTGCGCGAGGCCGCGTACTTCGTCGACCGGCTCTCCACCGAGAACATGCCGCTGGTGGGGCTGGTGCTCAACCGCACTCATCCCACCCTGGTGGAGCTCAGCCCCGCGCTGGCCGAGGAGGCCGCCGGCACGCTGGAGAAGACCGGGGACAACGCCCTGGCCGCCGGTGCGCTGCGGGTGCATGCCGACCAGGCGGTGACCGCCGAGCGGGAGGTGCACCTGCTCAGCCGGTTCACCCACGCCCACCCGAGGGTGCCGCTGATCGGCGTGCCCGCCCTGCCCTTCGAGGTGGCTGACCTGGACGCGCTGCGCGCGCTGGGCGACGAGCTCACCGGGGCCGGCTAGCCCAGCCCGGTACGGGCTGGGCTAGCCGACCTGGGCTAGCCGACCTGGGCGACCGGGTGGCCGGCCTCGACCCGCTCCAGGTGCTCGCGCCACGAGCGCACGTCCGGCCGAGCCTTGAGCAGGGCGCGGCGCTCTCGCTCGGTCAGTCCGCCCCACACGCCGAAGGGCACCTGGTGGTCGAGGGCGTCGGCCAGGCACTCCAGCTGCACCGGGCAGGGCCGGCAGATCGCCTTGGCCGCCCGTTGCTCGGCGCCCTGCACGAACAGCTCCTCCGGGTCGACCCCGGTGCACGCCGCCTGGGCCGTCCACGCCGCGCGCTCGTCGCCGGCCAACGGTTGCTCTGGTCTCCGCACAGCTGATCCCCCCTCGTCAACTACCTGTGTCGATCTGCGCCCGCCGCTCCCCTGCGGCACCCAGGCGTGTGTGACGCATCGCTAACCACCTGGGTTCCACAGTGTCGCAGTGACGCTCGCCATTCGGTAGTCCCCTGAGGGTGAGATCCCTGCTTTGCCAGGGTCCTTGCGTACCCTGTGCCTGTGGCTCCAGCTAATCCCTTTGTCAGGCTCGCCGGCTGCTGTCTCATCGCGGGGGTCCTGCTCGCAGGTCTGCTCTTCCCTGCCGTGGGCGGCGCGGGCCTGCTCTCGAACAAGATGAGTGACACCGTCGACAGCGTCTCCACCGAGCTAGCCCAAGGTGAGGCGCCCCAGACGACCACGATGCTCGACAACCAGGGCAACCCCATCGCCTACCTCTACGACCCGGCCGGCCGGCGCACCGTGGTCGAGGCGGACCAGATCTCCGACGCGATGAAACTGGCCATCGTGTCCGTCGAGGACCGGCGCTTCTTCGACCACCAGGGCGTGGACTGGCGGGGAACCTTCCGCGCCTTCCTCACCAACACCTCCTCGGGCGAGACCCAGCAGGGCGCCTCGACGCTCACCCAGCAGTACGTGAAGAACTACATGCTGCTGGTAGTGGCCCAGAACGACGCCGAGCGCCAGGAGGCCACCGAGGCGACCTCGGCACGCAAGCTCAAGGAGATCCGCATCGCCCTGGCCCTGGACAAGGAGCTGGGCAAGGAGGAGATCCTCACCCGGTACCTGAACCTGGTGCCCTTCGGCTCCGGGGCCTACGGCATCCAGTCGGCGGCACAGACCTACTTCGGCGTGGACGCCAAGGACCTCAAGGTCCCGCAGGCCGCCATGCTCGCCGGGATGGTGCAGCGCAGCTCGGTCACCCCCTACACCAACCCCGAGGCCGTGCTGGCTCGCCGCAACGTCGTGCTGGACACCATGCAGACCAACGGCGTGCTCAACGCCCAGGACACCGCTGCCGCCAAGGCATCCCCGCTGGGGGTGCTGCCCAAGCCCAACAGCACCAACAACGGGTGCATGGGCGTGGGCGACTCGGCCAGCAACGGGTTCTTCTGCAAGTACGTGGTGGACTACCTCGCCGACGCCGGCATCAGCCCGGACCAGGTGAACAAGGGCGGCTACACCATCAAGACCACGCTCGACCCGGTGGTGCAGGCCTCGGCCAAGGCGGCGGTGAACAAGTTCGCCCCGGCCGACCTGCCCAAGATCTCCAGCGTCATGAACATCATCCAGCCGGGCCAGACCGACCACAAGGTGCTGGCGATGGCCAGCAGCCGTACCTACGGCCTGGACTCCGCCCGGAAGGAGACCTCCTTCCCGCAGACGCACACGCTGGAGAGCGACGGCGCGGGATCGATCTTCAAGGTGTTCACCACGGCTGCCGCGATGGAGCAGGGCATGGGCATCAACACCGTGCTCGACTCCCCGCAGACCGTGCGGGTCAGCGGGGTGGGCGTGGGTGGCTGCGAGGACGGCAGCAAGGACTACTGCGTCAAGAACTACAACGAGTCCTACAAGCTGAAGTACACGGTGACCGACGCCCTGGCCTTCTCCCCCAACACCGCCTTCGTCAAGCTGATCGCCGCCACCGGCGTCGCCCCGACGGTGGACATGGCGGTGAAGCTGGGCCTGCGCTCCTACGCCACCACCCCCGCCAGCCCGGCCACCCCGAACATCTCCATCGCGGAGAAGCTGAAGGCGGAGGGCTCCGCGTCCTTCACCCTGGGCCCGGTGCAGGTGAACCCGCTGGAGATGGCCAACGTGGCGGCCACCATCGCCTCCGGCGGGGTGTGGTGCCCGCCCAACCCGATCGACTCGATCACCGACTCCAAGGGGCAGCCGGTCAAGGTCAGCTCCCCCGCCTGCGAGCAGGTGGTCGAGCCCGGCCTGGCGCACGCCCTGGCCAACGCGATGAGCAAGGACGACACCATCGGCACCGCGGCGGGTGCGGCCAAGACCGTCGGCTGGGACCTGCCGATGTCAGCCAAGACCGGCACCACCGACCGCGAGTACTCCTCAGCGTTCCTCGGCTTCACCAACACCCTGGCCGGGGCCAACCTGGTGTTCGACGACTCCGGCAACCCGGGCGGCATCTGCCACGACCCGCTGCGCAGCTGCGTCAAGCCCGACCTCACCGGTGGTCAGGAACCCGCGCGCACCTGGTTCGCGGCGATGAAGCCGATCGCCCTCAACTACGGGCCCGTGGTGCTGCCCCCGGTGGACGAGAAGTACCTGAACGGCAGCGGCAAGGGCGCCGTGCCCAGCGTCAAGGGCCTGACCGTCGGCGACGCGTCCAAGCGGCTCACCGATCTTGGCTTCAAGGTGGCCCAGACCGATCAGCCCAACGGCTCCACCAAGGGCACCGTGGTGGACCAGAGCGTCACCGGCACCGCCCAGCCCGGCTCGACGGTCACCCTGTCGGTGAGCACCGGGCAGGCCCCCTCCGGCCGGTCGACGTCGCCGGCACCCGGGTCGGCCCCCGGGTCGGCGTCGTCGTCCCCGGGTGGCTCGAGCGGCTCGGGTGGGTCTGCTCCCCAGCAGACCATCCAGGTTCCGGTGCCGGGAGTGCCGCCGATCGTGCTGCCGCCCGGCGTGGTCATCCCGGGCATCCCGCCCGGCTAGGCCGTCCCCGAACGCCACGCGAGGCGCGTCCCCACTGGGGACGCGCCTCGCGTCGTCTCTGCCCTCGACGGTTTTCGGGTCCCGGCGGAGGTCCGCCGGTCGCGTCTCAGCCCGCCAGCGCCGCCCGCACCGCGGCGGAGAGCCGCTTGCCGTCGGCCCGGCCCGCGGCCAGCGCGCCGGCCTCCTTCATGACCTGCCCCATCTGGCGCTGACCGGGCTGCTCTCCGGTGGTCTCCGCCACCGCTGCCACCGCGCGCGCCACCACGTCGTCCACCTCGGCGTCGCTGAGCTGGGTGGGCAGGTAGGCGTCGATCACCTGCGCCTCGGCGCGCTCCTTGTCCGCCAGCTCGCCTCGCCCGGCCCCGTCGAACGCCTCGGCCGACTCGCCGCGCTTCTTGGACTCCCGCGCCAGCACCCGCAGCACGTCCTCGTCCGTGAGCTCGCGGGCCTGCTTGCCCGACACCTCCTCGTACTGCAGCGCCGAGAGCACCATTCGCAGCGTGGACACGGTGAGCGCGTCCTTGGCCTTCATCGCCGTCGTGAGGTCTGCCTTGATGCGTTGCTTCAGCTCTGCCATGTGCTCTGACGTTACGCGGCAAAGGGGGCGTCGTACCCTAAAGGTGTGTCCCCCAGCTCCCGCACCCCGCTAGTCGCCCTGGCCGCCGCAGGAACCGTCGCCGCAGGCGTCGGCTACGCCGCGGGCATCGAGCGCAACGCCTTCGCGCTGCGCGAGGTCACCCTGCCCGTGCTGGACCCGGGGTCGCCGACCCTGCGGGTGCTGCACCTGTCCGACCTGCACATGATGCCCAACCAGCGCCGCAAGCAGGCGTGGGTGCGCGCCCTCGACGAGCTCAACCCCGACCTGGTGGTCAACACCGGCGACAACCTCGCCCACCCCAGCGCGGTGCCCGCCGTGGTGCAGGCCCTCGGACCGCTGCTCGACCGGCCCGGCCTGTTCGTCTTCGGCAGCAACGACTACTTCGGGCCGCAGCCGAAGAACCCGTTCAAGTACTTCCGCACCAACCACAAGCGGGTGCACGGTGTCGCGCTGCCCTGGCAGGACCTGCGGGCGGCGTTCACCGAGCGCGGTTGGCTGGACCTCACCCACGTGCGCCGCGAGCTCGAGGTGGCCGGGGTGCGCGTCGCCGCCGCCGGGGTGGACGACCCGCACATCGAGCGCGACCGGTACGCCACCATCGCCGGCCGGGCCCCCACCGAGGTGGAGCTGCGGCTGGGCCTGACGCACTCCCCCGAGCCCCGCGTGCTGGATGCCTTCGCCACCGACGGGTACGACCTGGTGCTGGCCGGGCACACCCACGGCGGGCAGCTGTGCGTCCCCTTCCACGGTGCCCTTGTCACCAACTGCGAGCTGGACAGCAGCCGGGCCAAGGGGGCCTCGCACTGGGGGGCGCACACCTGGCTGCACGTCTCCGCCGGGCTGGGCACCTCGCCCTACGCGCCGGTGCGCTTCGCGTGCCGCCCCGAGGCGAGCCTGCTCACCCTGGTTCCCGCTTCGCGAGGTGGAGCTGCGCATGCGGGGCAGAGCGCTATTGACGATCTACACTTCAACGGTGACTCCTCAGCAGCGCCCCACGAAGGTGCGGCGCCGTAGGGCGCCGGAAGACGCGCGCAAGGAGATCTTGGCGGGCGCCGAGGAGTTTCTTCGCGACAACCCCTGGCACGACCTGACTATCGACCGGGTGATGGCGTGCACCACGCTGTCCCGCCCCTCGTTCTACGTGCACTTCACCGACCGGCTCGACCTGCTGGCCCAGCTGGGTGCGGCGGTGACGGTGACCCTGGCCGAGCGCAGCGACCGCGCGCAGTGGCTGGCCGGGGAGGGCAGCCCCGCCACCATCTCCCGCCAGGCCATCGAGGGGCTGGTCGCGCTGTACCGCGAGCACGGCACGCTGATCAACGCGCTGGTGGAGGCCTCCTACCACGAGACCGCCATCAAGGAGGGCCGCACGGAGGTGGAGGATCGCTTCGCTGCAGCCACCGCCGGGCGCATCCGCGAGGAGATCGCCGCCGGCCGTGCCCCGGAGTGCAACGCCGACCTGGTCGCCCAGGCCCTGACGCTGCTCACCGAGTCGACCCTGATCCGCTGGTACGGCGTGGCCCACCCCACGGTGGCCCCCGAGGACGCGGCGGACGCCCTGCTGCGCATCTGGGTCGGGGCGATCTACGGCACCACGCTCGAGGAGATCGAGCGGCGCTGGCCGGAAGAGCCGGCCGCCACGTCGTAGGGCGGACCGTCTAGGGGGTACCCGGTCAACGACGCCAGGAACATCCGCTAGACTTGGCGAGCCGCACCGGGGTGTGGCGCAGCTTGGTAGCGCGCTTCGTTCGGGACGAAGAGGGCGCAGGTTCAAATCCTGTCACCCCGACCAGTGCAGTACGCAGAGGCCCTAGCCGGTTCGCCGGCCAGGGCCTCTGCTGTTTCTGCTGGCTACAGGCCCAGGGCGGAGCAGCCGGGGCTGGCCCGCAGCGCCGAGAGCATCGCCGGGCTGCTGCCCGAGCGCAGTGACGCCACCCCAGAGCTCGCGGTGGTCTGCACCTGCTGCCGGGCCTGCTGCGCCAGGCTGACCAGGGCCAGCGGGTTGTTGGGGTCGACCGCACGAGCCTGGCCGAGGTACGTCTGGGCGGATCCGACGCCCGCTCGCAGGGCCTGGGCGAAGCCGGCGATGCCCGCGGCGGACTGGGCGTCCGGGGCGGGGCCGAGCGAGCTCACCGCGCTGAGCGAGGCGTTGCCCTGGGCGACAGCCTCGCCCAGGATGCGCACCGCGAGGTCCTTGGCCTGCTGTCCGTTGGTGATCCCGGAGAGGTCGGGATTCTGGTAGCGCTCCTTCAGCGAGTACAGCGGGGTGACCGCGCCGCACACCTGGTTGGCGTAGGCACTGACGGCCTGACCACTGGCCGGGGGAGCGGCCGGGGCTGCGGGACTGCCGGTGCCGGCGCTCCCGGCTCCACCCGGCCCGGTGCCACCCGGGCCCGGAGCTGCGCCCGGTGCTGCCGTGCCGGTGGACCCACCGGTCGCCGGGGCGCCGGGGGTGGCCTCGCCGGCCGCGGTGGGCGTGGGCACGCCCGCCGTGGTGCTGCTGGCGTCCGGGCTGGGTACGGCGGTCGCCGTCGCAGCGTCCTGGGTGGTGGCGGGCAGGGCGCTGGTGGGGCCCTCCCCGTCCAGCGAGCTGGTGTCGGACCCGCAGCCGGCCAGCACGGCCGCGGCCAGCACCCCGGAGGCCAGGACGACGGTGCCACGGAGAACGGTTCTCTGACTCATGAGCCACATCATGCCTGGTCCACCCACCGTCCCCGGTGAGCCAGCCCACAGCCGACGGCGACCGATGAGTTTGCCGGTCAGCCGCGGTCAGAAGGGCAGGAGGACACGACAACACGGAGGGACCACCCATGCGCGCCCTGATCAGCACCGCCTTCCTCTCGCTCGACGGCGTCATGGAAGCCCCGGGCGGCGAACCCGGCTACCGCAACGCCGGGTGGAGCTTCAAGGACGTGGAGTTCCTCCCCGAGGCGTACGAGATCAAGGGCCGGGAGCAGGAGGAAGCCACTGCGATGCTGCTGGGCCGGACCAGCTACGAGGCGTTCAGTCCGGTGTGGCCCGACATGGAGGACTTCGCTGACTACAACGTGATGCCGAAGTACGTCGTCTCCACCACGCTGACCGAGGACCAGCTGGCGTCAGGCTGGGGCGAGACCACGATCCTGCGCTCGCCCGAGGAGGTCGCCGCGCTGAAGGAGACCGAGGGCGGCCCGATCATCGTCCACGGCAGCGCGTCGCTGAACCACGCTCTCTCCGACGCCGGGCTGGTGGATCGATACCACCTGCTCGTCTTCCCGCTCCTGCTCGGAGCCGGCAAGCGGCTCTTCAGCGCGGCGGACAAGGACACCCAGAGGCTGGCGCTCGTCGAGCACGAGGTCTACGCCAACGGTGTGCAGAAGAACGTCTGGGACGTCCTCCGCTGACCGGCTCCCGCACTGCGCGGGGATGGGGTGCATCGCGGCTGGCATCATCGCGGGGGTGACGACCCAGCATCCCGCAGCACCCGTGCCCGAGACCCTGTTCGACGACCCCGCGGCCGAGGCACGCTGGCGGGCCCGGTTCACCGCCCCGCGGATCAGCCTGCCGGACTGGGCGCTGCACGCTCCCGACCGCAACGTGTTCTCCTCCAACGCCTCCGGGACCTGGGAGATCTACACCTGGGACCGGCTCACCGACCTGCGTCGCCAGGTCACCGACCGCCCCTCGGGCACGCACGGAGCGACCATCAGCCCGGACGGCGCCCACGTGTGGTGGTTCGACGACACCGACGGCGACGAGTTCGGGCACTGGGTGGCGGAGCCCTTCGCCGGCCGACCCACCGACTGGACCCCGCAGCAAGCGGTCGCGGGCACCACCGCCGGGTACCCGGCGGGACTGGAGCTGGGCAGCAAGATCACCGCCATCGCCGCCTCGACCGACGAGGGCACCACCATCTGGGCCACCGCGGACCGCACCCGCGCGGCAGCCACCCAGGTGGTCTACGCCCATGCCCAGGACGCGGGCACCGGCGCGCTCTCGCGCGACGAGACGCTGCTGGCCATCCACCACTCCGAGCACGGCGACTCCCGCCACCCCGCGCTGCGGGTGTTCCGGCTGGCCGCCGACGGCTCGGTGACCGAGACGGTGGCCGAGCTGCACGACGGCGAGGGCAAGGGCCTGGACGCGCTCGCCTTCGCCCCGGTGGAGGGCGACACCCGGCTGCTGGTCAACCACGAGCGCCGGGGCCGCGACGAGCTCGTGATCTGGGACGTGGCCACCGGCGAGCAGACCGAGCTGGCCATCGACCTGCCGGGCGACCTCAGCGGCGACTTCTACCTCGACGCCACCGCCCTGGTGGTGGTGCACACCCACGCCGGCCGCTCCACCCTGCACCGCTACGACCTCATCACCGGTGCGCTGTCGGACCTGGACACCCCGCCCGGCAGCATCGGCGGCGCCGACGCCCGTCCGGACGCCTCGGTGGAGTACTCCTGGTCCAGCGCCGAGCAGCCGTCCATGGTGCGGGTGCGCTACGCCGACGGCACCGACGCCGTGCTGCTCACCCCGCCCGACGCCGACCCCGCGCCCGCCTCGCAGCCGCTGGAGGACGCCTGGGTGGGGGACGTGCACGCCCTGGTGGCCCGCCCGGCCGGGGCCGACGGCCCGCTGCCCACCGTGTTCAGCCTGCACGGCGGGCCGCACGCTGCTGACGAGGACCGCTACTCCGCGATGCGGGCCACCTGGCTGGACGCCGGGTTCGCGGTGGTGCACGTGAACTACCGCGGCTCCACCGGCTACGGCAGCGCCTGGCGCGACGCCATCGAGGGACGTCCCGGCCTCACCGAGCTGGCCGACGTCGCGGCCGTGCAGGACTGGGCGGTGGCCTCCGGGCTGGCCGACCCGGACCGGTGCGTGGTGGAGGGCTGGTCGTGGGGCGGCTACCTGAGCCTGCTGGCCGCGGGCACCCAGCCCGACCGGTGGGCGGCAGTCATCGCGGGCGTGCCGGTGGCCGACTACCTGGCGGCCTTCGCCGACGAGATGGAGCCGCTGCGCGCCTACGACCGCGCACTGTTCGGCGGCTCCCCCGAGGAGCTGCCCGAGCTCTACGCCGAGTGCTCCCCGCTGACCTACGTCGACGCGGTGCGCGCCCCGGTGCTGATCCTGGCCGGCGAGAACGACCCGCGCTGCCCCATCCGCCAGGTGGACAACTACCTGGACGGCCTGGCTGCCGGCGGCAAGCGCTACGAGATGGTCCGCTACGACGCCGGGCACGGGTCGCTGGTGGTGGCCGAGCTGGTGCAGCACGTGGCCACCGAGGTGGACTTCGCCCGGCGGGTGCTCGGCCTCGGCTGACTCGGCTCACACCTGTCGGCGGCCTCCGCGGTGTGGTTCCCTGGTCAGCACCGGGCGAGGGGGACCAGCGTGGCCCAGGGCAGCACACCACAGATCCAGTCGCCGCTGAAGATCGTGGGCATCGGCGGTTCCACCCGCAGCGGGTCGCAGAGCGAGCGGGCCCTGCGGGTGGTGCTGGCCGCCGCGCGCGAGCTGGGCGCGGAGACCACCGTCGTCACCGGCGCCGACCTGGTGATGCCGTTCTACGATCCCGCCCTCACCGAGCGCACCGACGCCGCCCGCGCCCTGGTGGACGCGGTGCGCGAGGCCGACGGCGTGGTGCTGTCCAGCCCCGGCTACCACGGGACGATCTCCGGTCTGGTCAAGAACGCCCTGGACTACGTGGAGGACCTGCGCCAGGACGCCCGCCCCTACCTGGACGGGCGGGCGGTGGGCTGCGTGGCCACCGCCTACGGCTGGCAGGCCTCGGTCACCACGCTGACCGCGCTGCGGTCGGTGGTGCACGCGCTGCGCGGCTGGCCCACCCCGCTGGGGGCGGCCGTGAACTCCGCCGTCGCCCGCTTCGACGACGACGGCGGCGTCAGCGACGCCACCGTGGCGAACAACCTGGGGCTGCTGGCCGCCCAGGTGGTCGGCTTCGCCCGGCAGCAGCCGGGCCGGCCGCTGGGCAGCGAGGCAGGGCGCTAGACCTTCGCAGCCTGGCAGGCGGCGCAGCAGCCCCAGAAGACCAGCTCTGCCTCGTCCACGACGAAGCCGTGGTCCTCCGAGGGCGTCAGGCAGGGTGCCGCGCCGGTGGCACAGTCGATGTCGGCGATCGCCCCACAGGACCGGCACACCTGGTGGTGGTGGTTGTCCCCGGCCCTGGTCTCGTACAGCGCCGGGTACCCGGCCGGCTCGATGCGTCGGACCAGTCCGTGCTGGACGCAGACCCGCAGCACGTCGTAGACGGCCTGGGTGGAGACGCGACCATGTGCCTCACGCACCCACGAGGCCACCATGTCGGCGGTCGAGTGCGGGTGCTCCTGCAGCGCGGTCAGCACCGCCACCCGGGGAGCGGTCACCCGCAGCCCCACCTGGCGCAGCATGGCGCGAGGGTCGAGGTGAGCGGTTTGCAGGTCCATCTGCCCGAGTGTCCGCGTCTCTTTGGAACCGTGCAAGTCTGTCCTCACGGTCCACACCCCCCCGGGGGCGACTCAGCCTGCGGCAGCGAGCAGCTCCGCGATCTGCACGGTGTTCAGCGCGGCACCCTTGCGGAGGTTGTCGCCGCTGACGAACAGGGTCAGTCCCCGCCCGTCGGGCACGCCCTCGTCCTGGCGCAACCGGCCGACCAGGCTCACGTCGCCGCCGGCGGCAGCCAGCGGGGTGGGCACGTCGACCAGCTGCACTCCCGCAGCGTCAGCCAGCAGCTCCCGAGCCCGCTCCACCGACAGCGGCCGGTCGAACTCCGCGCTGATGGACAGCGAGTGGCCGGTGAACACCGGGACCCGCACACAGGTGCCGGACACCAGCAGCTCGGGGATGCCGAGGATCTTGCGGCTCTCGTGGCGCAGCTTCTGCTCCTCGTCGGTCTCGAAGGAGCCGTCGTCGACCAGCTTGCCGGCCATGGGCAGCACGTTGAACGCGATCGGGGCCACGTAGTTGTTCGGGGCGGGGAACTCCACCGCGCCACCGTCGTGGGTGAGCTGCGCGGCGTCGGCCGCCACGGCCTGCACCTGCGACTCCAGCTCGGCGACGCCGGACAGGCCGCTGCCGGAGACCGCCTGGTAGGTGCTGACCACCAGGCGGCGCAGACCGGCCTCGTCGTGCAGCACCTTGAGCACCGGCATGGCGGCCATGGTGGTGCAGTTGGGGTTGGCGATGATGCCCTTGGGCAGGTTCTGCAGGTCCTGCGGGTTGACCTCGCTGACCACCAGCGGCACCTCGGGGTCGCGGCGCCACGCCGAGGAGTTGTCCACCACGGTGACGCCGGCAGCGGCGAAGCGCGGTGCCTGCGCCCGGGAGGTGGTGGCTCCGGCGGAGAACAGCGCCACGTCGAGCCCGCTGGGGTCGGCGGTGGCCGCGTCCTCCACCACGATCTCCCCGTCCCGCCACGGCAGCTTGGTGCCCGCCGAGCGCGCGGAGGCGAAGAAGCGCAGCTCCGCCAGCGGGAAGTCACGCTCGTCCAGCAGTCGGCGCATCACGGCACCGACCTGCCCGGTGGCGCCGACCACGCCGACGCGCAGGCCGGCACCCGAGTCGTGGGCGCTCATCGGCCCGTGCCCCCGTAGACCACGGCCTCGTCCTCGCCGCCCAGCTCGAAGGCGCCGTGGATGGCCTGCACCGCGTCGTCGAGCTGGGTGTCCTTGCACAGCACCGAGATGCGGATCTCCGAGGTGGAGATGATGTCGATGTTCACCCCCGCCTTGGCCAGCGCCTCGCAGAAGGTGGCGGTGACGCCGGGGTGGCTGCGCATGCCGGCCCCGATCAGCGACACCTTGCCCACGTGGTCGTCGTAGAGCACCTGGGTGAAGCCGATCTCCGCCTGCAGCTTGGTCAGCTTCTCCACGGCGGTGGGGCCGTCGCTGCGCGGCAGCGTGAAGGTGATGTCGGTGGTTCCGGTGGAGGCGCCGGAGATGTTCTGCAGCACCATGTCGATGTCGATCTCGGCGTCGGCGACGGCACGGAAGACCTGCGCGGCCTTGCCGGGGCTGTCCGGCAGACCGACGACGGTGACCTTGGCCTCGGACCGGTCGTGCGAGACGCCGGTGAGAATTGCCTGCTCCAATGGAATGTCCTTAATCGATCCGGACACCACGGTGCCCGGCTTGGTCGAGTAGGAGGAACGCACGTGCACGGGAACGTTGTAGCGCCGGGCGTACTCCACGCAGCGCAGCATCAGCACCTTGGTGCCCGCCGCGGCCATCTCCAGCATCTCCTCGTAGGTGACGGACTCGAGGCGCTTGGCGTCCGGGACGATGCGCGGGTCGGCGGAGAACACGCCGTCGACGTCGGTGTAGATCTCGCAGACGTCGGCCTCCAGCGCCGCGGCCAGCGCCACGGCGGTGGTGTCCGACCCGCCGCGCCCCAGGGTGGTGACGTCCTTGCTGTCCTGGCTCACGCCCTGGAACCCGGCGACCAGCACGATCGAGCCCTCGTCCAGCGCGGCGCGGACCCGGCCCGGGGTGACGTCGATGATGCGAGCCTTGCCGTGCGAGCCGTCGGTGATGACGCCGGCCTGGGAGCCGGTGAAGCTGCGGGCCTCGGCACCGAGGGAGTGGATGGCCATGGCCACCAGCGCGTTGGAGATGCGCTCGCCAGAGGTGAGCAGCATGTCCATCTCGCGGGCCGGGGGCACCGGCGACACCTGGCGGGCGAGGTCGAGGAGCTCGTCGGTGGTGTCGCCCATGGCGGACACCACCACGACCACGTCGTCGCCAGCCTTCTTTCGGTCGACGATCCGCTCGGCCACGCGTCGGATCCGCTCGGCGCTGCCGACCGATGATCCGCCGTACTTCTGCACGACGAGCGCCACGCCGTCAACCTCCTGGAATGGTCGAGCTCAGGGTGAATGTCCGGGCCGACTCTACCGATGCCGCGCGGCGGCGGTGGCGCTCGCACCGCAGCCAGGTGGTTCAGCGACCGCGTGTGCCCTGTTCAGGAGGGGTGTGGGCGGCTGTCCACGAAGGATCTCAGGGCGCCACCACCGGCGAGTAGCGCGAGGCGTCGCCGGCCACCACGCGGCTGTGCTCACCGCTCGGGCTCACCGGCACGTCACCGGCCAGGGTCACTCGGTGCAGCCGGCGGTACTGGTTGTCGTAGTCGGCCACCGCGTAGTGCTGGGTGCTGCGGTTGTCCCAGAGGGCCACGTCGCCGAGCTCCCAGCTCCAGCGCACCGTGTTCTCCAGCCGGGTGATGCGGTCCTGCAGCAGCGTGTAGACGGCCTGGGACTCCTTGGTGCCCAGCCCCACCAGGGCCTTGACGAACTGGCCCAGCAGCAGCGACCGCTCGCCGGTCTCCGGGTGCACCCGCACCACCGGGTGCACCGTCTCGTAGTAGGAGGACTGGAACTCCGCGCGGTGGGCGGCCACCGCGGCGCTGCGCACCTGCTCGGCGGCCTCCGCCGCGTAGTCGTAGACGTTGGTGTGCACCGCCCACAGGGTGTCGGCCAGTGCCCGCAGCGGGGCGGGCAGCTGCGCGTAGGCAGCCACCGTGGAGGCCCAGGTGGTGGTGCCGCCGTAGGGCGGCAGGGCGATCGCCCGCAGCACCGACGCCTTGGGCACGCGGTCGACGAAGGTGACGTCGGTGTGCCAGCTGTTGGCGGTGCCGTGCTCGGAGTCGATGGGCAGCACGTCTGCTCCCAGCGAGGCCACCGTGGGGTGTGCCGCGGTGGGCACGCCGAGCAGGCTGGCGAACGCCCGCTGGCCCGCGTCGTCCAGGTGGTGCTGGCCGCGGAAGAACAGCACCTCGTGCTCCAGCAGGGCCCGGTTGATCGCGCGCACGGTCTCCGCATCCAGGTCACCACCCAGCGCCACCCCTTCCACCCGGGCCCCGATGTGGGCGCCGAGCTTCACCACCCGCAGGTCGGTGGTGGTGGTGCTGGTGCTGGTGCTGGTGCTGGTGCGGGTGTGGTCGGCGAGCGTCATGGTGCGACCTTTCGGGGTGCGGGTGGGACCGCCCTCCAGGTCACCCGCTGAGCGCTCTCCCGCCAAGGGTTGGCCGCACGCTGATTTGAACTCGCGAACCGCTCAGGAGGCGCCTGCGGGCGCGGGGTCGCCGGAGATGAACGGGGTGCGCACCACCTGGGAGCCGTCCAGGGCGCGAGGGGTGAGCAGGCCGCGGCGCTCCAGGACCGGGCGCACGCCCTCGCCGAACTGGTAGGTCTCCTCCAGGTGGGGGTAGCCGGAGAGGATGAAGTGGTCGCAACCCACCGCGGCGTACTCCGCGATGCGCTCGGCCACCTCCTCGTGCGAGCCCACCAGCGCGGTTCCCGCCCCACCACGCACCAGGCCCACGCCGGTCCACAGGTTGGGCGAGATCTCCAGGGCACGGGCGTCTCCGCTGCCGGTGTAGCTGGACCCGCCGCCGTGCAGCTCGAGCATCCGGCGCTGACCCTCTGACTCCGAGCGGGCCAGGTTGCGCTGGGCCGTGGCCACCGTCTCCGGGTCGAGCGCGCCGAGCAGGCGGTCGGCCTCGGCCCAGGCCTGCTCGGCGGTGTCGCGGCTGATCACGTGCAGCCGAATGCCGTAGTCGAGGGTGCGCCCCTGCGCCTGTGCCAGCCCGCGGATCCAGTCGATCTTGGTGGCGACCGCGGCGGGCGGCTCACCCCAGGTGAGGTAGGTGTCGGCGAACTGCGCGGCCACCGTGCCCGCCGCCGGGGACGACCCGCCGAAGAAGATCGGCGGCACCGGGTCGGGAAAGCGGCCCAGCACGGCGTTCTCCACCTGCACGTGCTCGCCGGAGAAGGTGACCGGGCCGGTGTTGGCCCACAGGCGGCGGATGACGTCGAGGAACTCCCCGCACCGGGCGTAGCGCTGCTCCTTGTCGTGGAAGTCGCCGTAGGTGCGCTGCTCGGCGGACTCCCCACCGGTGACCACGTTGAGCAGCAACCGGCCCTGCGACTGCCACTGGAACGTGGCCGCCATCTGCGCGGCCAGCGTGGGGCTCATCAGGCCCGGGCGCAGCGCGACCAGGAACTTCAGCGTCTCGGTGGCGTCGATCATCATCGCCGTGGTCAGCCACGCGTCCTCGCACCACTGCCCGGTGGGGGTGAGCACCGCCTCGAAGCCGTTGGTCTCCGCAGCCGCGCCGATCTGGTTCAGGTACTTCAGCGTCGCGGGTCGGTCCCCGGACATGGAGCTGCCGTGGCCCCCGGCCATCAGGTTGCGGGAGTCCCCGTAGGTGGGGAGGAACCAGTGGAAGCGCAGCGACATCAGGGCCTCTTCGACGACGGGTCAGAACTAGCCCAGTCAAGAGCATCTCAGCGCGGCCGCGCACCTCTGCACGCAGTTTTTCTCTGCGTGATTTGAACTCGACGCCGGCGGCAGCGACCACGTTAGCGTCGCCCTTCCCTGCCCGAACCACCCCCGCGATTGGCTGCGCATGACCACTCTGTCCGACGTCCAGCCGACGCCGGGAGGTGCGGACGAGAGCGCCGAGGACCGGCGCAAGCGGCTGCGCACCGTCGTGGCCGCCAGCCTGCTCGGCACCACCATCGAGTGGTACGACTTCTTCCTCTACGCCACCGCGGCCAGCCTGGTCTTCAACAAGATCTTCTTCCCCGACACCAGCTCCACCGTGGGCACGATGCTCGCCTTCGCCACCTTCGCGGTCGGCTTCGTGGTGCGCCCGGTCGGCGGGGTGGTCTTCGGCCACGTCGGCGACCGCATCGGCCGCAAGAAGACCCTGGCGCTGACCATGGTGCTGATGGGCGTGGCCACCGCCCTGATGGGCGTGCTGCCCACCACCGCCCAGATCGGCGTGCTGGCACCCATCCTGCTGCTGCTGCTGCGGGTGCTGCAGGGCTTCGCCCTCGGCGGGGAGTGGGCCGGCGCGGTGCTGCTGGCGGTGGAGCACAGCCCGCCGGGCAAGCGGGGCCGCTTCGGCTCCATCCCCCAGATCGGCCTGGCCCTGGGCCTGGCCCTGGGCACCGGGGTGTTCGCGCTGCTGCAGGTGGTCTTCGACGAGGAGCAGTTCCTCAGCTACGGCTGGCGCATCGCGTTCCTGCTGAGCCTGGTGCTGGTGGTGGTGGGCATCGTGGTCCGCCTGGCGGTGGAGGAGACCCCCGCCTTCCGGGAGGTCGAGCACCTGCAGCAGCGCTCCACCGCGCCGTTCAAGCAGGTCTTCACCGGCCGTCGCAACATCCGCAACAGCATCCTCGGGCTGCTGTCCCGGTGGGGCGAGGGCGCGGCGTTCAACACCTGGGGCGTCTTCGCCATCACCTACGCCACCGGCACGCTGGCCATGAACAAGGTGTCGGTGCTGCTGGCGGTGACGGTGGCCTCGCTGGTGATGGCCGTGCTGCTGCCGGTCTCCGGGCTGCTGGTGGAGCGCCACGGCGCCCAGCGGGTGTACCTGGCCGGCATCGCCGCCTACGGCGTGCTGGTGTTCCCGGTGTTCGCGCTGTTCCACACGGGCAACCTGGCGCTGTTCGGGCTGGGCCTGATCCTGGTGTTCGGCATCGTGCACGCGCTGTTCTACGGCGCCCAGGGCACCCTCTACGCCAGCCTGTACCCCACCGAGATCCGCTACACCGGCCTGTCGGTGGTGTATCAGTTCTCCGGCATCTACGCCTCGGGCCTCACCCCGCTGATCCTCACCTCGCTGATCGCGGCCACCAACGGGGCGCCGTGGCTGGCCTGCGGGTTCCTGGTGGCCACCTCGGTGATCAGCGTGGTCGCGACGGTGCTGATCCGCCCGCGTGACCTTCACCTGTAGCGCCGATCGCTGCTAGATTCGCTGCCATGTCCTGGAACCCCGTGCGCGTCACCTACGTGACCGTCGCGCTGGGGTGCCGGCTGCCTCGACCGCGAGCGCTCGGAGACCGAGTGGCGCACTGTCCCGGCTGCTGCTGAGTGCCCTCGGCACCACACAGCCGCCCGACGTCGCCCATCCCTCCCCCGCGACCAGTCGTCGCACCCCGAGCGGAGCCGCCAGCTCCCCGTGGGGCCGGCGGTCGCACGCCGCTCCCTGAGGACCCATGACCGCCGCCTTGCACCAGCCCACCAGCCCGACTGCGTCACCCGTAGCCACCCGCCGCCTGCACGTGAGCACCCCGTCGCTGCAGCTCTCCACCACGCCCGCTGCCGCGGTGTTCCGCACCGTCCGCCTGCGGGGACCGCTGTTTCGCGACGCCGTGGCCACGGCCACCGGGCTGAGCAGCGCCACGGTCAACCGCCAGGTCGGTGCGCTGCTCGCCGCCGGCCTGCTGCGCGAGCGTGCCGACCTCTCCCCCGCGGGGGCCATCGGCCGGCCCCGGCTGCCCGTGGAGGTCAACCACACCGCCTTCGTCACCGTGGGGCTGCACATCGGCTTCAAGGTCACCGTGGTGACCGCGCACGACCTGCACGGACGCATCATCGGTGGACTGCAGCTGACCACGGTCCCCGACCCCGGTGCCAGCGTGCCCGAGATCCTCCGCGCGATCGGCCTGCGAACCAAGCGGTTCCTGGCCCGCTGGGCGAGCCGGCGGGTGCTGTGGGCCGGCGTGGCCATCGGCGGCCGGGTGCACCCCAACGGCCGGGTCGACCACCCACGGCTGGGGTGGACCGACGCCCCGGTCGGGGAGGTGCTCAGCGCCAGCCTGGGCCTGCCGGTCTCGGTGGCCCCGCACGTGGAGGCGATGGCGGCAGCCGAGCTGATGCTCACGCCGGAGACCAGTCCCCGCGAGTCCACGCTGTACTTCTACGCCCGCGAGATGGTCGGGGTGTCGCTCACCATCAACGGCGCGGTGCACACCCCCACGTCGGGTCCGGGCACGCTGGGGCACCTGCCCACCGGTGGCACCACCCTGCTGGACCCCCGTCGCACCGGCCGCCTCGAGGCCGCGGTGGGTGACACCGGGCTGGTCGACGCCGCGGTGGCCGTGGGCCTGGCGGTGACCGACATCGCCCAGCTGCACGAGCAGGCTGCGGCGGGGCAGCCGATGGCCGTGGCCCTGCTCAGCGAGCGCGCCCTGGTGCTCGGCCGGGCGGTGGGCCTGATCAGCGACATCATCAACCCCGACCACATCATCCTGGGCGGCCAGGCCTTCACCGACGCTCCGCAGACGCTGCGCGAGGTGGCCGCGGCCATCAACACGCACTCGGCTGCACCGCAGCGCGACGTGCGGGTGACGGCTGCCGGCGAGCACGTCCAGCAGCAGGCCGCCGGCGCGGTGTCGCTGGCCGCGGTGTTCTCCGAACCCCTTGCAGCGCTGCGCCACACCGCCCTCTAACGTCGGAGCCGCGGCCCACCACGGCGCGTCTTGCGCCCGCGGGTATCGTGGCGGGCATGCAGCGTGCGCTCCTGCTTAGCCGCCGCGACGGGGTCTGAGTCCAGACTGGCTCCCCGGCGCGGGTTCTTGGCGCACGCGCCGTGCCGGTCGATCACCCGCCACACCTTCGGAGCCCCACGCACATGCCAAACCATGACTCCTTCGTCTCCACCGGTGCGTCCAGGACCGGACGCATCAACACCCCGTCCCGGCCTGCCCCGGCCGACCAGCCCCGGTGGAACACCCAGCGTGGCTCGTCGATGCCCACGCACCGGTACCGCTCCTTCGCCGACGAGGTCGAGCGCATCTCCCTGCCCGACCGCACCTGGCCGGAGAAGGTCATCGACCGGGCACCGCTGTGGGGCGCGGTGGACCTGCGCGACGGCAACCAGGCGCTGATCGACCCGATGAGCCCGGCCCGCAAGCGCCGGATGTTCGACCTGCTGGTCTCCATGGGCTACAAGGAGATCGAGGTGGGCTTCCCGGCCGCGAGCCAGACCGACTTCGACTTCGTCCGCGAGCTGGTCACCGAGAACGCCATCCCCGACGACGTCACCATCCAGGTGCTCAGCCAATGCCGCCCGGAGCTGATCGAGCGCACCTTCGCCGCGTGCGAGGGCGCCGAGCGCGCCATCGTGCACATCTACAACTCCACCTCGATCCTGCAGCGCCGCGTGGTGTTCCGCGCCGACCGTCCGGCCATCACCAAGATCGCCACGGACGGCGCCGAGCTCACCCTGCGGCTGGCCGAGCGCTACCCCGACACCCAGTGGCGCTGGCAGTACTCGCCGGAGTCGTTCACCGGCACCGAGCTGGGCTACGCCGCCGAGATCTGCAACGCCGTCACCGAGATCTGGCAGCCCACCCCCGACCAGCCGGCGATCATCAACCTGCCCGCCACCGTGGAGATGGCCACGCCCAACGTCTACGCCGACTCCATCGAGTGGATGCACCGCAACCTGGCGCGGCGCGACTCGGTGATCCTCAGCCTGCACCCGCACAACGACCGCGGCACCGGGGTGGCCGCCGCCGAGCTGGGCTACCTGGCCGGCGCCGACCGCATCGAGGGCTGCCTGTTCGGCAACGGGGAGCGCACCGGCAACGTCTGCCTGGTCACCCTGGGCCTGAACCTGCTCAGCCGCGGCGTCGACCCGCAGATCGACTTCTCCGACATCGACGAGGTGCGGCGCACGGTCGAGTACTGCAACCAGCTGCCGGTGCCCGAGCGCCACCCCTACGGTGGCGACCTGGTCTACACCGCCTTCTCCGGCTCGCACCAGGACGCCATCAACAAGGGCCTGGACGCGATGAAGGTGGCCGCTGACGAGGCGGACTCCACCGTGGAGGACATCACCTGGGAGGTGCCCTACCTGCCGATCGACCCCAAGGACGTGGGCCGCACCTACGAAGCCGTCATCCGGGTCAACTCGCAGTCGGGCAAGGGCGGCGTCGCCTACATCATGAAGACCGACCACCAGCTGACGCTGCCGCGCCGGCTGCAGATCGAGTTCTCCCAGAGCGTCCAGCGGGTCACCGACAACGAGGGGGGCGAGGTCAGCCCCAAGGCGATGTGGGACGTCTTCTCCGAGGACTACCTGGACCTGGTGAGCCCGCTGGAGCGCATCAGCCAGAAGGTCACTGCCGCCGAGACCGACGACGGGCTGGACACCATCACCGCGAAGGTGCTGCTCAACGGCGCGGAGCACGAGATCACCGGCACCGGCAACGGCCCGGTCGCGGCCTTCGTCGACGCCCTGGGTGAGCTGGACTTCGACGTGCGGGTGCTGGACTACTCCGAGCACGCCATGTCCGCCGGCGGGGACGCCAGCGCGGCGGCGTACGTGGAGTGCGCGGTGGGCGAGACCGTCGTCTGGGGGGTGGGCATCGCGCCCTCCATCACCACGGCCTCGCTGCGAGCGGTGCTCTCCGCGGTGAACCGGGCGGCCAGTCGGGCCTGACCCACCCATCGCGCCCGCGCGAGCGGCACAGGACAGAGCTGACCCCCGGCGCCTCGCGCCGGGGGTCAGCTGTCTGTCGGGGGTGGCGCGGCCAGGCTAGCTCTGGCGGGCCTTCCGCGCGGCCTCGTCGGCGGCGATCTGACGGTCGGCCTTCTCCTTCTGCAGCTCGGCGAAGGTGGCCTTGTCCACCGGCGCAGCAGGCGCGGCAGGCTCGCTCACCAGGCTGGTCTCGTCACCGGGGGCGGCCGGCACTAGGTCGATCGCCTCGAGCGCGGCCGCGGCGTCGGCGCGGGCGTTCTCCGCCTCGATCTTCTCGGTGAGGGCGTCCGGGTCGAGCACTGGCGCGGGACGCACCTGCGGGGCGGGCTTCACCGGCTCGGCGGTGGGGACAGGGCGCGGCTCGTCCTTGGGCAGGGTGGTGCTCGCCGCCTTGGCCGCGGCGTCCTGCAGGGTGGGCGCGGGCTTGTCGGCGGGGGCGGGCTTCTCGCCGTCGCCCTTGAGGCGGGTGCCACGCTCGATCAACGACTCGTCCTGCAGCACCATGCCCACCAGCTGGTCAGCGGTGCCCAGCAGGCGCGAGGTGGTGGCCCGCGGCTCGGCGCCGGCCGGCACGAACCGGTCGATCACCTGCTCCTGCACCAGCGTGAGCGGCAGGCGCACGGCGGTGTAGGCCGGGCGCAGCGCAGTGAGTGCCAAGCTCGAGACGTTCACAGGCGATCATCTCCATCTCGCGGTGTCCGCGACATCGGGGGGGTGCAGGGCGGGCGTACGCACAGCTGCAGGCGGACCACCGCGAAAGGGCCGTCGTGCACCCTCAGCAAGGCCCACCAGCAAGATTCGAACGCTACCCATGTCTGGAGCACCCCGCCACCGGGTGAGCCGACCCGGCAGCCGCCTCGCCCGGCGGCTACATCGCCCGGCGACCCGACAGCGCCCGGCCCAGAGTCACCTCGTCGGCGAACTCCAGGTCACCACCCATCGGCAGCCCGGACGCCAGCCGGGTGACGCTCAGTCCCGGGAAGTCACGCATCATCCGCACCAGGTAGGTGGCGGTGGCCTCGCCCTCGGTGTTGGGGTCGGTGGCGATGATCACCTCGGTGACGTCGACGCCGTCCTCCTGGTTGCCCAGCCGGGCCAGCAGCTCCCGGATGCGCAGCTGGTCGGGGCCCACCCCCGACATGGGATCCAGCGCCCCGCCCAGCACGTGGTAGCGCCCCCGGAACTCCCGGGTGCGCTCCACCGCCTGCACGTCCTTGGGCTCCTCCACCACGCAGATGATGCTGCGGTCACGACGCAGGTCGGCGCAGATGCGGCAGGTCTCCTTCTCCGAGACGGTGCCGCACACCACGCAGAACTGGACGCCGTCGCGCACCTTCTGCAGGGCAGCCTGCAGCCGCGCGATGTCCGCCGGCTCCACCGTCAACAGGTGGAAGGCGATGCGCTGCGCACTCTTGGGGCCCACGCCGGGCAACCTGCCCAGCTCGTCGATCAGGTCCTGAACCGGGCCTTCATACATTCGGGTCGAGCACTCACATTCCCGGCAGGCCCAGCCCGCCGCCGCCACCAGCCAGCGGTCCCATCAGCTGGGCCGCCTTCTCCTGCGCCTTCTGGCTGGCGTCGGCGATGGCACCGATCACCAGGTCCTGCAGCGTCTCCACGTCCTCGGGGTCGACCACCTTGGGGTCGATGCCGAGGGCGATCACGTCACCAGTGCCCGTCACCGTCGCCGTCACCAGGCCGCCGCCGGCCTGGCCGGTGATCTGCGTCTGCGCCAGCTCGGCCTGGGCGCTCATGAGCTGTTCCTGCATCTTCTGTGCCTGCTGCATCAGCTGCTGCATGTCGGGCTGGCCACCGGGTTGCACGGATTCAGGTCCTCTCGGTGAGACGCACGCGAGTCCAGGCCGGACTCGTGCCGACAGCGCGGGGGGTCGGCTGTCGGTTCCCGAGGGTAGTCCGCAGCAGACCGCGCAGCGCCATCCGCCGTCGGTGGCGGGTCGAGACTCACCGGCGCGAGACATGCGCCGGACCACCGTGCGGGTCTAACCTGACACGAGTGCAAACGCCTGTGCCCGCCGCCACGGGAGACACCGCCGGCCACGACGCCGCCGTGCGGCAGCTGATCGCCTCCTACCGGGCCATTCCTCGCGATGCCACTGTGCGCCTGGCCAAGAAGACCTCCAACCTCTTCCGCGCCCGGGCTGCCGCCAACGCCCCTGGGCTCGACGTCTCCGGGCTCACCGGCGTCCTGCACGTCGACCCGGTGAACCGCACCGCCGACGTCGCCGGCATGTGCACCTACGAGGACCTGGTCGCCGCGACCCTCCCGCACGGGCTGGCTCCGCTGGTGGTGCCCCAGCTGAAGACGATCACCCTGGGCGGGGCGGTCACCGGGCTGGGCATCGAGTCGACCAGCTTCCGCAACGGGCTGCCGCACGAGTCGGTGCTGGAGATGGACATCCTCACCGGTGCGGGCGAGGTGCTCACCGTGACGCCCGACGGCGAGCACACCGACCTCTTCCACGGCTTCCCCAACTCCTACGGCACGCTCGGCTACTGCACCCGGCTGCGCATCGAGCTGGAGCCGGTGCAGCCCTACGTGGCGCTGCGGCACCTGCGCTTCACCGACCTCGACCAGCTGCAGCAGCAGATGGACCGCATCGCCTCCGCCGGGGAGCACGACGGCGTGCGGGTGGACTACCTCGACGGGGTGGTCTTCACCGCCGCGGAGAGCTACCTGACCCTGGGCACCCTCACCGCCGAGCCAGGTCCGGTCAGCGACTACACAGGCCGGAACATCTACTACCGCTCCCTCCAGCAGCGCAGCACCGACCGGCTGACCATCCACGACTACCTGTGGCGCTGGGACACCGACTGGTTCTGGTGCTCCCGCGCGTTCGGGGCGCAGAACCCCACGATCCGCCGCTGCTGGCCCAAGCGACTGCTGCGCAGCTCCTTCTACTGGAAGCTGATCGCGCTGGACCACAAGTACGACGTGGCCGACCGGCTGGAGGCCCGCAAGGGCCGGCCCCCGCGCGAGCGCGTGGTGCAGGACGTCGAGGTACCCATCGAGCGCACGGCGGACTTCCTGCGGTGGTTCCTGGACACCATCCCCATCGAGCCGCTGTGGCTGTGCCCGCTGCGGCTGCGCGAGGTCGCTGGGGCCACCGGCACCGAGGCCGGCCGGCGCACCTGGCCGCTGTACCCGTTGCACCCGGGCCGGACGTACGTCAACGTGGGCTTCTGGTCGTCCGTCCCGGTGGATCCGGCCGGGCCGGAGGGCGCGACGAACCGCAAGATCGAGGAGATCGTCACCGAGTTCGACGGCCACAAGTCGTTGTACTCCGACTCCTACTACACCCCAGAGACGTTCGCCGAGCTCTACGGCGACAGCACCTACCGGGCGCTCAAGCGGCGCTACGACCCCGAGTCAAGGCTGCTCGACCTTTACGCGAAGGCTGTGCGGAGGAAGTAGGACAGATGACCACCTTGCGGAAGCCCCCGGTCCGGTCGCACCGGACGCCTGCACCGAAGATGAACCTCGCCGACATCGTCGAGACCCTGGCCGACGGACGAGTCCCGGTGCGCTTCACCGCCTACGACGGCAGCGCCACCGGGCCCGAGAACGCCGAGATCGGGCTGCACCTGACCGCCCCGCGCGGCACCACCTACCTCGCCACCGCACCCGGCGACCTGGGCATGGTCCGCGCCTACATCGCCGGCGACCTGCAGATCAGCGGCGTGCACCCGGGTGATCCCTACCCCGTGCTGCGCACGATGATGGACGACGTCAAGCTGCAGCGCCCCTCGCCCGCCGTGCTCGCGCAGATCACCCGGTCGCTGGGCTGGGAGCTGCTCAAGCCGGTGGCCCCGCCGCCCCAGGAGACCTTGCCGCGCTGGCGGCGCATCGCCAACGGGCTGCGGCACTCCAGGACCCGCGACGCCGAGGCGATCAGCAAGCACTACGACGTCTCCAACGCCTTCTACGAGCACGTCCTGGGCCCGTCCATGACCTACACCTGCGCCACCTACGCCACCCCGCAGACCTCGCTGGAGGACGCCCAGGAAGCCAAGTACCAGCTGGTCTTCGACAAGCTCGGCCTGCAGCCCGGCATGCGGCTGCTGGACATCGGCTGCGGCTGGGGCGGCATGGTGCGCTTCGCGGCCCGCCGCGGCGTGCACGCCATCGGTGCCACGCTCTCGGCCCAGCAGGCGCAGTGGGCGCGCGAGGCGATCGCGGCCGAGGGGCTGACCGAGCTCGCCGAGGTGCGGTTCATGGACTACCGCGACGTGCCCGAGACCGGCTTCGACGCCATCTCCTCCATCGGCCTCACCGAGCACATCGGCATCGACCAGTACCCGGCCTACTTCGCCACCCTGCGCGACACGCTGCGCCCGGGCGGACGCCTGCTCAACCACTGCATCACCCGCCCGCACAACGACCGGCGAGTGAAGACCGGCCAGTTCATCGACCGCTACGTCTTCCCCGACGGCGAGCTGATCGGCTCGGGCACCATCATCAGCGAGATCCAGGACGTCGGCCTGGAGGTGCGCCACGAGGAGAACCTGCGGGAGCACTACGGGCTGACCCTGCGCGACTGGAACCGCAACCTGGTGGAGCACTGGGACGAGTGCGTGACCGAGGTCGGCGAGGGCACCGCCAAGCTGTGGGGGCTGTACATGGCCGGGTCCCGGCTCGGCTTCGAGCGCAACGTGGTGCAGCTGCACCAGGTGCTGGCGGTCAAGGTCGGCGAGAAGGGCGACGCGGCCGTGCCGCTGCGCCCGTGGTGGAGCGGTTAGCCCGTGCAGATCACCGAGCTGCTCGACGTCAGGACCTGGCGGGCTTTCGACGTCGACGACTCCGGCCGCGTGCTGGCCGGCTGGGACGACTCCGGGTCGGTCCAGCTGGTGGAGCTGTCGCCGGACGGCCCGCCCACCGTGCTCACCGACCTGCCCGGGTCGTGCTCGGGGCGCTACCTGCCCGGGGAGCGCACCATCGTGGTGCAGCACGACGACGGCGGCAACGAGCGTGCCCAGCTGTCCTTGCTGCACCCCGACCGTGCGTGGGAGGACGGGAGCCTCGAGCTGACGCCGCTGGTGCACGACCCGGACTACATCCACTCCCTGGCCGGGGTGCTGCCCGGTCGGGTGGTCTACCGGACCAACCGTGGCAACGGGGTGGACTTCGAGGTGGTGCTGCGCAACGTCAGCAGCGGCGTCGAAGAGGTCGTCTACTCCGGCGGTGGCAACGTCTCCTCGGTGGCGGTGTCGCCAGACTCCCGCTACACCCTGGTGGTGCTGGTGGGGGCGCAGCCGGTGTCCACCCAGCTGGTGCTGGTGGACACCCTGGCCGTCACCGCCGACCAGCGGGTGCGGGCGCTCACCGCCGCCGACGAGCACGCGGCCTACGAGAACGCCCACTGGCTGCCGGACTCCTCGGGCTTCGTGCTCACCAGCAACCACGGCCGGGACCTGGCCGCCCTCGCCCGCTACGACGTGCACGACGAGCGGTTGACGTGGCTGGTGACCGACGACGAGCACGAGCTGACCGGCTGGCTGTCCCCCGACGGCGCCACCCTGCTGGTGGAGCGCAACGCCGAGGGCTGGAGCGAGCTGGCGCTGCACGACGGGCGCACCGGCGAGCACCTGCGCGACCTGGCCCTGCCCACCCCGGGCGTGGTCACCTCGCCCTACCCCGACCCGCGGTTCAGCCCGGACGGGGCGACGGTGGTGCTGTCGCTGGCGGCGCCGTCGGTGCCCGGTGACGTGCTGGTGCTGGACGTGGCGACCGCGGAGATCCGTGCGCTCACCGACTCCGGAGCCGCGCTGGACGGGCCGGTGTCGGTGCCGCAGGTGCACCGGGTGCCGGCCGCCGACGGCGAGCAGATCCCCTGCTTCACCTATCCCCCGACGGCACCAACGGCGCTGGCCGGCTCGGCGGTGCTGGTGGTGCACGGCGGCCCGGAGGGGCAGAGCCGCCCGCTGTTCAGCCCCGTCGTCGTGGCGCTGACCGCCGCCGGGCACACCGTGGTGGTGCCCAACGTGCGCGGCTCGGCCGGCTACGGCAAGCGCTGGGTGTCGCTGGACGACGTGCGCCTGCGGCTGGACTCGGTGGCCGACCTCGGCGCGATCCACGACTGGTTGCCCACCGTGGACTGCGACCCGGCTCGGGCCGCGCTCTACGGCGGGTCCTACGGCGGCTACATGGTGCTGGCCGGGTGCGCGTTCCAGCCCGAGCGCTGGCGCGCCGGCGTGGACATCGTGGGCATGTCCTCGCTGGTGACGTTCCTGGAGAACACCTCGCCGTACCGGCGGGCGGCGCGGGAGCGCGAGTACGGGACGCTGGAGCACGACCGCGAGTTCCTCGAGCAGGCGTCACCGCTGAGCCGCATCGACGACATCCAGGCCGCGCTGCTGGTCATCCACGGGGCCAACGACCCCCGGGTGCCGCTCAGCGAGGCTGAGCAGCTGCACGACGCGCTGACCACCCGTGGGGTGGAGTGCGACCTGCTGGTGTACCCCGACGAGGGTCATGGGCTGGCCAAGCGGGTGAACCGGATGGACGCCTACCCGCGCGCGGTGGAGTTCCTGGCCAAGCACCTGGCCTGAGGGACAGCTCGGCGGAGGGTCCGCTCGGCCCGCCGCTCAGCGGGGGTCGAGCGGGCGGGCACCGAGCTCGGCGGCCAGCAGCTCCAGGGCGACCTCCTCGGGGTCACGTCGGCCGGCCGGGTCACCCAGGTCGCCGCTGGCGGCCTCGGCGAGCATCGCCTCCTCGTCCAGCGGCTCGGGCTCCGGGGCGTGGCGCCCTGCGTCGTCGGGGTCGTCGGGGTCGCTCGGGCCGTCAGGCAGTGGCACCTCGTCGGCCGGCGCCGCCTGCCCGGTGGAGCCACCGGAGGGACGGGTGAAGCGCGGCGGGGCGGCGGGGGCCTGGCGCTGCGCGGCGGCGGGCGGCGCCGCCGGGGCAGCGGCCGGCTCGCCACCGGTCTCGCACACCACCACCCAGTCGACCCCCAGCACGTCGCGCAGGGCCGCGGAGACCACCGCGGAGTTGCGGGACTCGGTGAGCCGCTTGGCCAGCGGCGCGGAGTCGTGGCCGAGCACCAGGGTGTTGCCGTCGAGGCGGCGCACGGTGGCGCTGGAGAGCATCACCTCGGTGGTGCGGCTGCGCTCGCGGACGGCGGAGCGGACCTCCGACCACACGGTGCGCACGGTGGCGGCGTCGGGCTGCCCGGCCACCGGACCGGCAGCCGCGGGCGCCTCCGGTGCTGGCGCGGCGGGGGCTGGGGCGGCGGGTGCTGGGGCGGCGGGTGCTGGGGCGGGTGCCCGGCGCTCGGGTGCGGCCGGGGGCTGCGCCTGCTTGGCCTGGGCTGCCGGGGGTTGGGCTGCCGGTGGCGTGGGCGCTTGCCGGGGCGCGGCCGGGGCCGACTCGGCCGCCGGCTCGGGGCGGCGCACGGGCGCCGGCTGCGGGGCGGCCGCCGGGGCGGGCGCGGCGACCGGACGCTCGGCCACCGCAGGCTCGGGCTCGGCGGCCGCAGGCGCAGGAGCGGCGGCGGGAGCGGGCGCGGCGGCCGGCTCGATGCGGCGGGAGGGCCGCTGGAACGCCGGCTCGGCGGGCGCGACCTGGTCGGTCTCCTCGGTGGGCGGGGTGATGACCATGCGCCGCTCCACCCGCTCGAGGCGGTGCAGCACGGCCGACTCGGCGTCCGAGGCGGAGGGCAGCAGCATCCGCGCGCACATCACCTCGAGCAGCAGCCGCGGGGAGGTGGCCCCACGCATCTCGCCCAGTCCGCTGTGGATGATCTCGGCGTAGCGGGCGAGGGTGGCCCCGCCCAGGTGCTCGGCCTCGTCGCGCATCCGCTCCAGCACGTCGCCGGGTGCCTCCACCAGACCGCGCTCCCCGGCGTCGGGCACCGCGCGCAGCAGGATCAGGTCACGCACCCGGTCGAGCAGGTCGACGGCGAAGCGGCGCGGGTCGTGCCCGGCGTCCACCAGCGTCTGCACGGTGCCGAACAGCGCGGCCCCGTCGTCGGCGGCCAGCGCGTCCACCGCGTCGTCGATGAGCGCGACGTCAGTGACCCCGAGCAGGGCCAGCGCCCGCTGGTAGGTGACGCCCTCGGGTCCGGCCCCGGCCAGCAGCTGGTCCAGCACGCTCAGGGAGTCGCGCGGCGAGCCGCCGCCGGCCCGGATCACCAGCGGGTACACCGCGGCGTCCACCTGCACCTGCTCCTGCTGGCAGATCCGCTCCAGCAGACCACGCATGGTGGCCGGGGGCAGCAGCCGGAACGGGTAGTGGTGGGTGCGCGAGCGGATGGTGGCGAGCACCTTCTCCGGCTCGGTGGTGGCGAAGATGAAGACCAGGTGCTCCGGCGGCTCCTCCACGATCTTCAGCAGCGCGTTGAAGCCCTGCGTGGTGACCATGTGCGCCTCGTCCACGATGAAGACGCGGTAGCGCGAGGAGGCGGGGGCGTAGAAGGCGCGGTCGCGCAGCTCGCGGGCGTCGTCCACCCCACCGTGGCTGGCGGCGTCGAGCTCCACCACGTCGAGGGTGCCCGCCCCACCGGGGGCCAGGCCGATGCAGGACTCGCAGACCCCGCACGGGGTGGCCGTGGGACCCTGCTCGCAGTTGAGCGAGCGGGCCAGGATGCGGGCCGAGGACGTCTTGCCGCAGCCGCGCGGGCCGGAGAACAGGTAGGCGTGGTTGATGCGGCCGGACGTCAGCGCCACGCTGAGCGGCTCGGTGACGTGCTCCTGGCCGACGACCTCGGCAAAGGTCGCCGGACGGTACTTGCGGTAGAGGGCCACGGGGTGAGGGTACCGGCGCGCACTGACAGCCATCAGTCAGCAGCAGCACACCGCCGCTGTGACCTCGGCCGGGCCCGGGTGCTCAGGCGGTCAGGTCAGGAGCTGAGCAGCTTCTCCGCCGCCGCCAGCAGCACGCAGGTGGCCAGCCCGTCGATGGCCACCCGCAGCTCCTCGACGCCGGGGTAGGTGGGGGCGATGCGGATGTTGCGGTCGTGCGGGTCGTCGCCGTAGGGGAAGGCCGCACCGGCCGGGGTCATGGCGATGCCGGCGTGCTTGGCCAGCGCGATCACCCGGGAGGCGGTGCCGTCGAGCACGTCCAGGCTGACGAAGTATCCACCGGCGGGCTCGCTCCAGCTGGCGGCCTTGAGCTCACCGAGGCGGTTCTCCAGGATCTCCAGCACCAGGGCGAACTTTGGGGCCAGGATCTGGCGGTGGCGCTCCATCAGCGCGCGCACGCCGTCCGGGCTCTGCAGGAACTGCGCGTGCCGCAGCTGGTTGACCTTGTCCGGGCCGATGCTCTGCGCGGCCAGGTGCTTGAGGTACCAAGACACGTTGGCCGACGAGCCGCCCAGGAAGCTGACCCCGGCGCCGGGGAAGGTGATCTTGGAGGTGGAGGCGAAGACCAGCACCCGGTTGGGGTTGCCCGCCTCGGCGCACAGGCCCACCACGTCCACCGGCTCCGCCGGGCTGTCGGTGAGGTGGTGCACCGCGTAGGCGTTGTCCCAGTACAGCCGGAAGTCGGCGGCCGCAGTGGGCATCTTGGCCAGCTGCGCGACGACCTCGGGCGAGCAGACCGTGCCGGTGGGGTTGGCGTAGGTGGGCACCAGCCACATGCCCTTGATCAGCGGGTCGGCGGCGACGAGCTGGGAGACCAGCGCCATGTCCGGGCCGTCCTCGCGCATCGGCACGGGGATCATCTCGATGCCGTAGCGCTCGCAGATGGCGAAGTGCCGGTCGTAGCCGGGCGCGGGGCAGAGGAACTTGACGCGCGGGTGCTGGCTCCACGGGCGCTCGGAGTCGGGCGTGCCGTGCAGCAGCGAGAAGATGATCGAGTCGTGCATCAGCGTCAGGCTGGAGTTGCCCGCCGCGATGAGCTGGTCGACGGGGACGCGCACGAGCGGTGCGAAGATCTCGCGGATCTCCCGCAGCCCCTGCAGGCCGCCGTAGTTGCGGACGTCGGTGCCGTCGGCGGAGCGGTGGTGCTCGACGCCGGGCAGCTCCAGCAGCTCCTTGGACAGGTCCAGCTGCTCGGGACCGGGCTTGCCACGGGTGAGGTCGAGCGACACCGCCTTGGCGACGAGCTCCTCGTAGGCCGGGCGCTGGGCGTCTCGCAGGTCCGCGAGCTCGTGCTGACCGAGCGTCGTCAGTGACATGTACCCGTTGCCCTTCCGTGGTGGCCGATGGTCCAGACATGAAGGGGACCCCGCGCACCCGGCAGAGCCCGTTGACCCTTGCTGCCTTCCGGCCCTGGGGGAGTTCACAGGATGGACGCCGCGCGGGGTCCGTGGATCAGTGTAGCCGCAGGGGGCGATTGGGTTCGACGCCCGTCGCCCGGTAGAGTCCCCCTCGGAGGATTCGCCTAGTGGCCTATGGCGCTCGCCTGGAACGCGGGTTGGGTTAACGCCCTCAGGGGTTCAAATCCCCTATCCTCCGCCACGAACGACGTGAGCCCCGACCAAGCGGTCGGGGCTCACGTCGTTTCTGCAAATCCGTCACATCCGGCGGGCCGTGGTGTAGGGCAGGTACTTGATCGGCGTGTACTGCACGCCCTGGCCCTCGGTCGGGGCGTTGAGCACGTTGCCGTTGCCGTCGTAGATGCCGACGTGCGTGACCGGGCTGTAGAAGAACACCAGGTCGCCGGCCTGCAGGTTGCTCTTGTCCACGTAGGTGCCCACCTTGGCCTGGTCGGCCGCCACCCGTGGCAGCGTCACCCCGACCTGGCGAAACGCCCACGACGTCAGCCCCGAGCAGTCGAACACGGTGGGGCCGTTGCCGCCCCACACGTAGCGGGCACCCAGCTTGGTGTGCGCGACGGCCAGGGCGCGCTTGCCCTTGGACTCAGCCGCCGGCGGGGGGCTGGGGGTGGCGGCCGCACCCACCACCCGGGTGGTGTTGCTGGCCGCGGTCCAGATGACCGACCCGCCCTGGAAGTCGGTGCGCCGCCCCTCGGCCACCACGTACTCGTCGCTGGTGGGGAAACCCAGCGCGCTGGTCTCCCAGCCCAGCCCGGCCCACCGCTCGCGAATGGCGCCGCGCACCTCGTGCGCACCGGTGGCCGGCGACCAGTAGATGCTGCCGCCCTGGAAGTGGTTGAACGCGCCCGCCTTGGTGGGGGTGCCGGCCTCGCCGGTGGTGGGGAACCCGAGCGCGCCGCCCTCCCAACCAAGCGCGGCCCACTTGTCCCGGATGGAGCCGTGCACCTCGCGGACCCCGGTGCCCGGCGACCAGTACAGGCTGCCGCCCTGGAAGTGGTTGAACGCCCCGAAGACGCGCGGGGTGAAGGCCTCGTCGGTGGTGGGGAAGCCCAGGAACGAGCCGGTGGCTCCGGCGGCGGTGTAGCCGTCCCGGATCAGGCCCTTGACGCTGTGCGCCCCGGTGACCGCGCTCCAGTAGACGGTGCCTCCGCCAAAGCCGGTGGCCCGCCCACCGGGCACCGCGTGCTCGTCCTTGGTGCAGGTGCCGAGGAACGACCTCTCCGCTCCCACGCCCTGCCAGTAGGCGCCGATGGCCCCGTAGGGCTGGCACGCCGGTGCGGCCTGCGCCGCCGCGGGCTGGAGCCCGGCTCCCGTCATGGTCGCGGCAGCGACGGCGGCCAGCACCGCCACGCTGCGCAGGCGGTCGGTGAGACCCATCTGCAGTGTTTCCTTCCACGCTTGCCCAGCAGGCGTCCTCGCACGGTGGGGCAGCCGTCGGCGTGCACGCCGGCAGCGGGAAGCAGGTCGCCAGCGGCACGTGTCAGCCTCGGCAGCCCCTGTCCACGACCCCCGGAGGTCTTCACCTCCGACGAGGAGCTCACCGTTCCCATCGCCCAGCGGCCGGCGAACCTGAGCGCCGCGTCCCAATCGGCCGGCACCAGCCGTCACCGGCTGCTGTGCGCCGCCCGCCACCCGGCCCGGGCGTACCCCGCGGCCAGGGTCACCACGCAGGACCCGGCCAGCGCCCACTTGGTGGTGCTGGCCACGCCGGTCGCGGTGATCACCGGCGGGGTGATCGCCTCGCGGTGGTCGAGCAGGTACAGGTGCGCCACGTTCTCCGCGTAGTCGCAGGCCGCGGCCACCCACGGCGCCACCAGCAGCGCCGTGCGCACCCGCGGTGGCAGCGCCACCAGCTCGTCCAGCTTGAGCGTGCTGGCGGTGAGGCTGCAGCCGT
The DNA here is from genome assembly GCF_058133635.1 of Rhodococcus sp. Z6_132. Taxonomy (NCBI): domain Bacteria; kingdom Bacillati; phylum Actinomycetota; class Actinomycetes; order Mycobacteriales; family Nocardiaceae; genus Rhodococcus; species Rhodococcus sp. Z6_132. The sequence goes on along the minus strand of NZ_JBYUNP010000001.1, from coordinate 1,240,858 downwards.
AGATCACCGGGTGCACCATGTCCGGCGGCAGGTGCGAGCGGTAGCGCGCCAGCTGCCCCTCGTCCCAGCCGTCCACGATGGACCGGAACGTGGGCGCCGAGGTGGTCAGCTGCAGCCGGAACAGGTCCTTGGTCATTGGCCCCAGGCGGCGGCCGATGAAAGTCTGCGAGGCCAGGTACAGCGCGTTGAGCCCGAGGGCGGCAGCGGTGCGCGAGTTCATCCGACCACCCTGGCCGCCGGGGCGGGCCTCCACAAGGGCTCGTTCAGCGCCGCCCCGCAGCGGCGTCCCATACTGGCCGCGCCCGTGAATCTCGGCGAGCCCCAAGGGAGATCTGACGTGAGCGACGAGCGACTGGTGGCCGACGTGGTGGTTGAGCGGATGCGCAGCTGGGGCGTGCCACGGCTGTTCGGCTACCCCGGCGACGGTGCCAACCCGCTGATGGCCGCGCTGCGCCGGGCGGGCGACGACCCGGAGTTCGTGCAGGCCCGCCACGAGGAGAACGCCGCGCTGATGGCGGTGGGCCACGCCAAGTACACCGGGCAGGTGGGCGTGGTGATGACGACGCAGGGCCCGGGCGCGGTGCACGTGCTCAACGGCCTCTACGACGCCAAGCTCGACCACGTGCCGGTGGTGGCCCTGGTGGGGCAGCAGAACCGCTCCATCATCGGCTCGCAGTACCAGCAGGAGGTGGACCTTCAGCGGCTCTTCGCCGACGTCGCGGCCCGGTTCTGCCAGACCGCGCTCACCGCCGAGCAGGTGCCGATGCTGCTGGACCGCGCCTTCCGCACGGCGCTGACCACCCGGACCCCGACGGTGGTGGTGCTGCCGCACGACGTGCAGCAGCTGCCGGCCCCGGACCTGCCGCACGCCCACGCCATCATGGTGACCACGCCGGTGTGGCGCCGCCCGGTGGCCGTCCCCAACGCCGACGACCTCGCGGCCGCCGCCGAGGTGCTCAACGCCGGCGAGCGGGTGGCGCTGCTGGTGGGCCAGGGCGCCCGGGACGCGCAGGCGGAGGTGCTGGCGGTGGCGGAGCGGCTCGGCGCCGGCATCGCCACCAGCCTGCTGGGCAAGCCCTACGTGGACGAGGACCACCCGCTGGTGGCCGGCACCATGGGCCACCTCGGCACCACCGCCAGCGCCCACGTGCTGGGCGAGTGCGACACCCTGCTCGTGGTCGGCTCCAACGACCCGTGGACGGAGTACTACCCGCCGCCGGGGCAGGCCCGGGCGGTGCAGGTGGACGCCGCCAGCGAGCACCTGGGCAACCGCTACCCCATCGAGGTGCCGCTGGCCGGTGACGCCGCGGCCACCCTCACCGCCCTGCTGCCGCTGCTGCACGAGCGCACCGACCACGCCTGGGAGCGCAGCGTCCGCGCCGACGTCGCCGCCTGGCACCAGGTCAGCGCCGACCGGGCGCAGGTCCCCGCCCGCCCGGTGAACCCCGAGCTGGTGGTGCGGACGCTGTCGGCGCAGCTGCCCGCTGATGCACAGGTGAGCGTGGACGTCGGCTCGGTCGTCTACTGGTACGCCCGGCAGCTGCGCCTGCCCCCAGGGGTTCCCGCGCACCTGTCCTCCACCCTGGCCTCGATGGGCTCGGCCCTGCCGTACGGCATCGCCGCCAAGCTGGCCCACCCCGACCGCCCGCTGGTCGCCCTGGCCGGGGACGGCGCCATGCAGATGAACGGCCTGGCCGAGCTGATCACGGTGGCGCGGATGTGGCCACAGTGGACGCACCCCGGGTTCGTGGTGTGCGTGCTGCACAACGAGGAGCTGGGCGAGGTGACGTGGGAGCAGCGCGAGATGGAGGGCGACCCGCGGTACGAGGCCAGCCAGGCGCTGCCGTCGTTCCCCTACGCCGGCTACGCCGAGCTGTTGGGGCTCACCGGAATCCGCGTCACTGACCCGGCCGAGCTGAGCGACGCCTGGAGCCAGGCGCTGGCCGCGCAGCGCCCCGTGGTGCTGGAGGTGCTCACCGATGCCGACGTGCCGCTGCTGCCGCCCTACCCCGCCGGCGCGGAGAAGCTGGCGAAGTTCCGTGCCGGCCTCGAGCAGGAGCCGAGCAGCGAGCACGCCCGTGAGCTGCTGGAGATCTACCGAGCCATGGAGGACGCGCTCACCGAGCAGCGCCAGGCGCGCAGCTGATCAGCGCCAGCGGGCGGTGGCCGTGCAGGTGCCTGGCGCCACGTCGGTGAGCCCGCCGTCGATCACCTGCACCGGCTGCCGGGTGCGCTCGTGCGCCCACCGGGCAGGGGTGGGCTGCTCGATCACCACGGGGAACCCGGCCGTGGCCCACGCCGCCCGGCGCCGGTCGTCCATCCGGTAGAGGGCCAGCTGCGCGGCGTGCCCGGCCGCGGCGGCGGCCTTGCCCAGCGACAGCGGGGGCTCGGCGCACAGCGTCACTACCACCGGTCCGTCCACCACCGCCTCGACCTCGGCCCGCGCGTCCGGGTCGGCCAGCTCGCTGCCGGCCAGCTGCAGCTTGGCGATGGGAGCGGGGATGGCGTCGGTGGCGCACGGCACGAAGGCCCGCACCTGCGCGCCCTGCACCTCGGCGGTCACCCCGGGCAGGGACTGCACCGCCTGCCACGCCGCCCCGCGGGCGCGGCGGGAGTGCTTGCGGATGCGCCCGTCGGTCCAGCGCACCACCTCCGGCGCCCACTCACCCCCGGTGCGAGCCCGGGGGTCGTCCAGCAGGGTGGCCACGGCAGTGGCCGAGGCCGCGCACACCGCCGAGCGGGTGGGTGGGTCGGCCTTCTCGATGCGGGTGACCAGCTGCATCACCCACGGCGCCTGGCCCTCGGGGTCGGCGTCACCGCTGGGCTCGATGAGCTCGCCGCCGTCCTCGGCGAGCTCGCCCTCCGCGGGATCAGTCATGCGTCGTCTCCTCCTGGTGCGCCCGGCCGGCCGGTCACCATGCTGCCCGGCACCACTCACGGCGCGCCCACCCCACCCTTGACAAAGGCTCAGTGCGTGTAAAGATGATTGACACCTAGATCTTTTTTGTTCACCTTCTGGTCATCAGGGGGTGCCGTGTACAGCAGGAGGCTCACCGTGACCACCACCCCCCACGCCGCCCACCCCCGCGAGACCCGCCCCAAGGACCCGGCGGACATCTCCTCCACCGCGTTCTGGTCCAAGACCGCGGCCGAGCGGGAGACCACCTTCGCCGAGCTGCGCGCCGAGCGGCCGGTGAGCTGGCACGCCCCCATCGAGGGCCTGATGTTCGAGGACCCCAACGACCAGGGTTTCTGGGCCGTCACCCGGCACGCCGACCTCATCGAGGCCACCAAGCGGCACGAGGACTTCCTCTCCGGTGAGGGCATCCTGATGGAGTCCATGCCCCAGGAGCTGTTGGACACCGCACAGGGCTTCATCGCGATGGACCCACCGCGGCACACCAAGATCCGCCGGCTGCTCACCTCCGCCTTCACCCCCAGGCAGCTCGACCGGATCAACGGCCAGATCGACGCCAACGCCGCCGCCGTGGTGGACGGCATCGCCGCCAAGGGCTCGGTGGACTTCGTCGCCGAGGTCGCAGCGCTGGTGCCCATGCACAACATCTGCGACATGATGGGCGTGCCGCAGGAGGTGCGCGCCAAGGTCGCCCACGAGGCCCAGTTCGCCGGCAGCTGGAACGACCCCGAGCTGTTGGACGGCGCGGAGCCACTGCCCCGGCTGTTCGAGGCGTCGGGCTACATCTTCGAGGTGGCCAGCGACCTCATCGCCCAGCGGCGCCGCAAGCCCGAGGCTGACCTGATGACCAACCTGGTGCAGGCCGAGGTGGACGGCGAGCAGCTGACCGACGAGGAGATCATCAGCTTCTTCGGCCTGCTCACCGTGGCCGGCAACGACACCACCCGGCAGAGCCTGAGCCACACCATGAAGGCGCTCACCGACTTCCCCGACCAGCGGGAGTGGCTGATGGCGGACTTCGACGGCCGGATCAAGCCCGCGGTGGAGGAGATGGTGCGCTGGGCCACCCCGATCATGACCTTCCGCCGCACCGCCGCCCGCGACTGCGAGCTGAACGGTGCGCAGATCACCGCCGGCGACAAGGTGGTGCTGTTCTACGCCTCCGCCAACTGGGACACCGAGGTCTTCGACCACCCCGAGCGCCTGAACCTGGGCCGCAACCCCAACCCGCACATCGCCTTCGGCGGCGGCGGCATCCACCACTGCCTGGGCGGCCAGCTCGCCCGCCGCCAGATCACCGCCACCTGGCGGGAGCTGCTGCACCGGCTGCCTGACATCGCGGTGAGCGGTGAGCCCAGCTACACGGTGAGCAACTTCTTCCACGGCGTGAACCACCTGCCGGTCACCTTCACCCCCGAGCGCCGCCCGGCGTGAGCAGCAGCCAACCGCCGCTGGTCGTCGTCGGCGCCTCGCTGGCCGGGCTGCGGGCGGTGGAGGCGGCGCGGCGCACCGGCCACACCGGGCCCATCACCCTCCTCGGCGCCGAGGAGCACCTGCCCTACGACCGTCCGCCGCTGTCCAAGGCATTCCTGGACGCCGACGGCAGCACCGCGCCCAGCAGCTACCGCACCCGCGAGCAGCTGGCGGAGCTGGACGTGGACCTGCACCTGGGCAGCCCCGCCACCGCGCTGGACCCCGCCGGCCACCGCGTGCAGGTCGACGGGCAGTGGCTGGACTACGCCGCGGCAGTGATCGCCACCGGCGCCACCGCGCGCACCCTGCCCGGGGAGCAGCTGGCTGGGGTACACACCCTGCGCACCCTCGACGACGCCCGCCAGGTGCGCGCGGCGCTGGACGCGGGGGCACAGACCGTGGTGGTCGGTGGCGGGTTCATCGGCTCGGAGGTGGCCTCGGCCGCCGCCCGGCGCCAGGTGGACGTCACCGTGGTGGAGGCCGCCCCGCTGCCGCTGGTGCGGGCGGTGGGCGCGGAGATGGCCCAGGCCTGCGCCGACCTGCACCACCGGTACGGCACCCGGCTGCTGTGCGGGTCCGGGGTGCAGCGGCTGGTGGGCACCGACCGGGTGGAGGCCGTGGTGCTCGAGGACGGCACCCACCTGGACGCCGACCTGGTGGTGGTGGGCATCGGGGCGCAGCCGGCCACCGGCTGGCTGGCCGGCTCGGGGCTGACGCTGGACGACGGCGTGGTGTGCGACCCCACGCTGCGCGCCGCCGACGGGGTGTACGCCGCCGGCGACGTCGCCCGCTGGGTGAACCCGCTGTTCGGCACCAGCATGCGCCTGGAGCACTGGACCAACGCCACCGAGCAGGCGGGCACCGCCGCCCGCAACGCCCTGGACCCCGCCAGCGCCACGGAGCACCGCGCGGTGCCCTACTTCTGGTCGGAGTGGTACGGCAACAAGCTGCAGATGGTGGGTGTCGCCGACGGTGACGAGGTGCACGTGGTGGGTGGGCCGGACGCGCTGGCCGGCGACCAGTGGGTGGCGCTGTTCCGTCGCGGCGACCAGCTCACCGGGGCGCTCACGCTGAACCTGCCCGGCAAGACCATGAAGTACCGCGCCCGCATCGCCGCCGGGGGCAGCTGGGCGGACGCGCTCGACTTTGCCGGTGCCCGGTAGCCCGCCAGGCCCTGCCCCGCGCGTGGGCCGGCGCGAGCCGGCTCCGTAGGGTCTCCAGCGTGTCGGCCGACTCGCTCCGGGTGTCCTACCGCCAGCACCTGCGTGCCCAGGCGCTGGCCGCCGCGCACGCCCTCACCGCCGAGAAGGGGTGGGACCGAGTTCGGGTGAGCGAGGTCGCGGCCGCGGTCGGCACCTCCCGCACCACCCTCTACAACGAGTTCGGCGACAAGCAGGGCCTGGGCGAGGCGCTGGTGCTGCAGGAGGCCGACCGCTTCCTCACCGGCATCCGGGACGCGCTCGACGCCCACCCCGACGACGTCCGCACCGGCATCACCGCCGCGGTGCAGCACACCATGGACCAGGCCGCGGCGAGCCCGCTGCTCAAGGCGGTGCTGACCAGCCCGCGAGCGGCCACGCAGGCCGAGACCGTGCCGGAGGCGCACCGCGACGGCGGGATCCTGCCGCTGCTCACCACGTCCATCTCGCTGCTCGAGCTCGCCTCCGACCAGCTGGTCAGCTGGCTCACCGAGCACCTGCCCGACGTCACCGACGCGGACGCCAGGCACGGCATCGACGCCGTCGTCCGGCTCACCGTCAGCCACCTGGTGCTGCCGGCCGCCGACAGCGCCGAGACCAGCCACCAGGTCGCCGAGGTCGCGATCCGCTACTTCCGCCTCTAGCCGGCCCGCGGCGGCAGGCGGTGCAGCACCACGTCGCTGAGCACCCCGCCGCCCACCTGGGCTGTCAGGTAGGTGCAGTGCGGCTGACGGCGGCGGTCGGTGGGCGAGCCGGGGTTGAGCACGCGCAGCCCGTCGTGCTCGCCGTCCCAGGGGATGTGGCTGTGGCCGAAGACCAGGACGTCGACGTCGGGGTACAGCGCCCGCATGCGCTGGTCGCGCCGGGTGCTCGGTCCGGTCTCGTGCACCACCGCGAAGCGCAGGCCGCCCAGCTCCACCCGGGCCACCTCGGGCAGGCGGGCCCGCAGCTCGGCGCCGTCGTTGTTGCCCCACACCCCGACCAGCCGGCGGGCCCGCTGCTCCAGCTCGTCCAGCGCCTGCGGCACCACCCAGTCGCCGGCGTGGATCACCACGTCGGCCCGGTCCACCTCCGCCCACACCTGCTCCGGGAGCGCGCGGGCCCGCTTGGGCAGGTGGGTGTCGGCGATGATCAGCAGCTGCACGGGAGGAGTTCCTGCACCGGTCAGCCTCCGTGCGGGCGGACGCCCAGCCGCTGCAGCTCCAGGGTGCCCAGCGCCTCCAGGGTCTGCTGGTCCACGCCGGCCGGGCGCGACTGCAGCACCGCGCCCAGGGCACCCACCGGCGCCCGGCCCGCCGCGCGCAGGCCCAGCACCTGCAGGCCCTCCCGGCTGCCCCGGAGCACGCTGGCCGCCTGGGCGTCGTTGGCCCAGCGCAACCGGTTGACCACCCACCAGACGAGCACCACCCCGACACAGAGGACCAGCACGAGGGCGTAGAGCATGGTGGCGGTGGTCCCGACCGCGCTCTGCGCGCTGCGCCCCACGGCGACCAGGTCGGTGCCGGCCTCGCCGGCGGTGCGCAGCGGCGAGGCGAGGGTGCCGCCCAGCAGCGGCACGCTGCCGAGGATGGCGCTGGCGTCGCCCAGCTCGTTGTTGAGCTTGGTGCCGGCCGCCTCGGCGCGGCGGGCCGTGTCCTGGACGTCGAGCACCCGTTCCCGCAGCATCCCGGCGAGCACGATCCACACCACGCACCACAGCAGCACCCCGAGGTCGCTGATCACCTGGCGCGAGCGACGCTCAGGGACCTCCGAGTACAGCGACCAGGATCGCGCCGGTGCGGCAACAGGTGTCGTCATGGCAGGCATCTTGTCGCACAACCAGCGGGTGAGCCCGTTGCCACGGGTCAGAGACGCACGCCGAGCCGGGCCCGCAGCGCGTCCGCCACCAGCTCCGCGTCGTCCATGCCGATCAGCAGGGTGTCGAAGCGCTGCCCGCTCAGCCGCACCCGCACGGCCGGCTGCCCGCGCCGCACCGAGACCATGGTGCGCTCACCCTTGTGGCGCCAGGTGCCGATGGCTCGCAGCCCCGGCAGCCCCAGCCCGGGGGCGCGCAGGCCGCGCAACGCCTTGAGGCCGTTGGGCACCAGCTCGACGTCTCGCACGGACGAGGCGGGCACCTGGAGGTTGCGCAGCAACCCGCCCACGTGCTCGCCCACGTTCAGCCGTACCCGCAGGATGCTGTCGGACAGAACGATCGTTGCCATGCAAGCCATTCTGTCACGCGAGTCCTGCCGTCACGGCTTGTCGGCGAGCTCCTTGGCGTACTTGTCGGCCATGTGGCTGACGGCGCTCCACTGGGCGTCGGCGTGGCTGTCGCGCACTCCGGTGGCGTAGGCCTTGGCGGCCAGGGTGGACTCGGCGTGGCTGCGGCCCGGGCCCTGGAAGTGCGGCATCACGTGCTGGGCGACCAGCTCGTAGGAGCGGCGGGTGGCCTCGGGGTTGGCCCACTCGTGGCTGAGCAGCAGCATGGCGCCGAAGCCGCCGGACTGCTCCTGCAGGCGCTGCACCTGGGCGCGGGCGTCGTCGGGCGTGCCGATGACCCCCACCCCGTGGTCGTTGATGAAGTCGATCATCTCGCGGACGTCACCGCCCTCCACCCCCATCTGCGGGAACGCCGCCACCTTCTGGAAGTACCTGAACCACTGCTCGATCCCGTGCTCCACGTCGCGGTAGGCCTGCTCACGGGTCTCGGCAACGTGCATCAGCCCCACCAGGCGCCACTTGTCCCGGTCCGGCGGGGGCTGGTGGAAGTGCGCCGCCCGCTCCTGCACCACGCCCCAGTGCAGCGCGAGGGCGTCGAAGCCGTCCTGGGTGAGCGTGGCCCCGATGGACAGCAGCCCCACGCCGTAGCGCCCGGCCAGCCGGGGACCGGTGGGCGAGGCGACTGCGGCGACGGCGATGTCGAAGCAGGGCTCGGAGTAGGGCCGCAGCTGCAGCCGGGCGTCCACCAGGTTGTGGGTGGCGGTCTGCTCGGTGACCGTCTCGCCGGCCAGCAACCGCATGATGATGTCGATGTTGACGTCGAGCAGCTCGCGCGTGTCGGTGGGGTTGAGCCCGATCATCGCCGAGTCGGTGGGCAGCGAGCCCGGGCCGACGCCGAGCATGCTGCGGCCCCGGGTGAGGTGATCGAGCAGCACCATGCGGTCAGCCACCCACAGCGGGTTGTGGTAGCTGATGGAGGTGACGCCGGTGCCCAGCTTGATGCGCCGGGTGCGCTCGGCGGCGGCGGCGATGAAGATCTCCGGCGAGGCGATGATCTCGCTGCCCGCGGAGTGGTGCTCGCCGATCCAGGCCTCGTCGTAGCCCAGGTCGTCGAGGTGCTGGACGAGGCGCAGGTCCCGCTGCAGCGCCAGCGTCGGGTTCTCCCCCGCGGGGTGGAACGGGGCCAGGAACGTGCCGAACCGCAGCTTGCTCATGGTGTGCCTCTCCCGCGCTCATCACCGTTGACGAAGGTCAAATGTAACCTGCGTCACACCACGCGGCCAGCGGAAGGCGGCCGTCGCTCAGGCCATGGTCTTGGCTCCGTCCAGCGACTCGCGGATGATGTCGGCGTGCCCGGAGTGCTGGGCCGTCTCGGCGATGAGGTGCAGCAGCACCCGGCGCCCGGTCCAGCTCAGGCCCTGGGGGAACCACGGGGCGTCGGGCAGCGCCTGGGCGGTGTCCAGGTCGGGCAGCGAGGCGGCGAGCGCCTCGGTGCGGCGGGCAGTCTCCTCGTAGCCGTCGAGCAGCCCGGCCAGGGTGTCGCCCTCGACCATCTGGAAGCCGTCCGCCCACTGCGCCGTGCCGCCACCCATCATCGCGGCCGCACCCTCGGTGAGGAAGCTGGCCCACTGCCGCTCGGTGGCGGCGACGTGCTTGATCAGCCCGCCCAGGGTCAGCGTGCTGGCGGTGGTCCGCTGGGCGGCCTGCTCGTCGGTGAGGTCGCGGACGGTGTGCCGCAGGAACTGCCGGTGCTGGGCCAGGGTGCCCAGCAGCTCAGCCAGCTCTCCTCCGGCCGGGGCGGGGTTGACTGACAGGTCGCTCATGACGTTCTCCTCGGGTCCGGGCGGGAGTCCTCTGGGGCGAGGTCTCTGGGGCCTTTCCCAAGGTAGGAGACAGCACCGACAGAACTGTGACTGCCCGCACATCGCCCCGACCCCGGCCCGTAACACGTAGGCCCTGATGGCGTAACTGTCGCGGGATACCTTCGCCCGCATGGACACAACGGCACGCCGAGGCGGCACGACGACCTCGGTGCAGGAGCGCCCGGTGGTGCTCGAGACCCCCGCTGTCAGTGCGACCCGACGGGTGGAGGCGACGCTGGACAGCCTCGCGCTGCGCGAGCGTCCCGAGGCCTGGATCGCGCTGCGCCCGCCCGCCGAGCTGCTCGCGGAGGCGGCCGAGGTGGACGCCCGGGTGCAGGCGGGCGAGGTGCTGCCGCTGGCCGGCACGGTGTTCGGCGTCAAGGACAACATCGACGTGGCCGGGCTGTCCACCACCGCGGCCTGCCCCAGCTTCGCCTACCAGCCCACGGGCAGCGCACCGGCGGTGGCGCGGCTGGTGCAGGCCGGTGCCATCGTGGTGGGCAAGACCAACATGGACCAGTTCGCCACCGGGCTGGTGGGCACCCGCAGCCCGTACGGCGTGGTGCGCAACGCCCACGCCCCGGAGCGCATCTCCGGCGGTTCCAGCTCCGGGTCGGCCGTCGCCGTGGCGCTGGGCACCGTGGATTTCGCGCTGGGCACCGACACCGCAGGGTCGGGGCGGGTGCCGGCTGCGCTGCACGGCATCGTCGGGATCAAGCCCACCCTGGGCCTGGTGCCCTCCCTGGGCGTGGTGCCTGCGGCCCGCTCCTACGACACGGTCAGCGTCTTCGCCCCCACCCTGGCCGCGGCGGAGGCGGTCACGGCCGTGCTGTTCGGGCCCGAGGCCGCTGACCCCAGCTCACGCCCCTGGCCCACCGATGCCCCGCTGGCCGCACCTCCGGCGCCCAAGGTGGGGGTACCCGCCGCGGAGCAGCTGCTGCACCTCTCGCCCGCCCGGGTTCAGCGCTTCACCGAGACGGCTGAGCAGCTCCGCCAGGCCGGCGCCACGCTGGTGCTGGTGGACATCGCCCCGCTGCTGGAGGCGGCCACGCTGCTCTACAACGGTGCGCTGGTGGCCGAGCGCTATGCCGCGGTGGGCGCCTTCCTGGCCACCCAACCCGCTGACGCCGACCCGGTGGTGTCCTCCATCATCCTGGGCGCCCAGGACGTTCCGGCGCACGAGCTGGTGGCGGACCAGGGACGGCTGGCCGGCTTCGCCCGCCTGGCGCGTGCGGTGTTCGCCGAGGTGGACACGCTGCTGCTGCCCACCACCACCGAGAACCCCACCATCGCCGAGGTGCAGGCTGACCCGGTCGGGGTGAACAGCCGGCTGGGCACCTACACCAACTTCGCCAACCTGCTGGACCTGTGCGGGGTGGCGGTGCCCGCCGGCGAGGCCGACGGCGCCCCGTTCGGGGTGACGGTGCTGGCCCCGGCGTTCCACGACCGGGTGGCCGCTGACGTTGCCCACCTGCTCGACGGGAAGGGCAGCAACGACGTGGCGGTGGTGGGCGCGCAGCCCAGCCTGGAGCTGGTGGTGGTGGGCGCACACCTGGCCGGCCACCCGCTCAACCACCAGCTCATCGAGCGCGGTGCGCGCCTGGTGGGTCCGGTGCGCACGGCGCCGGAGTATCGCCTGCACGCCCTGCCCACCACCCCGCCCAAGCCGGGACTGGTGCACGACGCCGCCTGGGGTGCCGCCATCGCCGGGGAGAAGTGGCTGCTGCCACCGGCCGGGCTGGGCACCTTCCTGGCCGAGCTGCCCGAGCCGATGGTGCTGGGCACGGTGCGCCTGGACGACGGCTCGCAGTGCACCGGGTTCCTGTGCCCCAGCGAGGCGGCCGAGACCGGCCGCGAGATCACCAGCTTCGGCGGCTGGGTCGCGTACCTGGAGCGCGGCAGCACCCCCATGACCCCGTGAGCCCCGTGCCCCAGGCGCCGCGCTGAGCAGACACCGCCCGGGCCGGGGCGCGTGGGCGCTTGGGCACACTGGAGAGGGTGACGTCCCAGGCGGGCAGCACCGGCCCCGCAGAGCCTGCTGACCTCAGGCTGCGCAACGTCCTGGTGACGCTGCTGGCGGTGAACAGCGGCGCCACCGACGCCACCAGCTACCTGCTGCTCGGGGGTGTCTTCACCAGCGTGATGACCGGCAACATGGTGATCTTCGGGCTCTCCCTCGGCGACCAGGACTGGCCCACCCTCGGCAAGGCCGCCACCGCCATCGGCCTCTACGTCGTCGGCGCCCTCCTCGGCGGCTGGATGGTGGGGCTGGCCCGCAAGCCCGACGTGCTGTGGCCGCGGGCCGTCCAGCCCGCTCTGGCCGTGGAGCTGGCGCTGCTGGTGGTCTACGCGGTCGTGTGGTGGGCCGAGGACGGGCGCCCCGACCAGGGTGCGGCGCTGGCGCTGCTGGTCGCCAGCTGCCTCGCGCTGGGCATCCAGGCTGCCGCAGTGCAGCGCCTGGGGGTGCCCGGGCTGTCCACCACGTACCTCACCGGCACGCTCACCACGCTGGTGGTGCAGCTGGTCAACGGCCGGCGCGGTGAGCCGGCGCAGCGGGCTCTGCTGGCGCTCGGCGGGCTGGTCGGCGGTGCTGCACTCGCCGGGGCGCTGGTGCGCCACGCCCCCCAGGCGGTGCCGGCGGTGCACCTGGCCAGCCTGGGGCCGGTGCTGCTGGCCGGGGCGCTGAGCCGGCTCCGTCGGGTGCCGCGGCCCGCGGCCTGACGCCCCTCCGCTCGGGGCACGGCGTCCGGCACCGCAGCTGGGGGCGTCGCCAGCAGACGCCCCCAGCGGGACCCGGCCTACCCGGCCTTCGCCTGGAGCGCTCCCTGACCGAACTGTCCCCGGGGAACAGAACCCTCCGGCAGGGTGAGCTCCCCACTCTCCAGCCGCGTGCGCAGGTACTGGAACGACTGCGCGGTCTGGGCGAAGAGGTGCTCACCGGCCTTCAGCGCCGGACGCTCGCGGCCGTCAGCGGAGGCGAACTGGGGCAGCGGCGCCACCACCGTGTCGTAGTCGACGTTGAAGAAGAGCGGGAAGGAGTACCGCTCCTCCTGCACCTTGCGCACCCGGTGGGTGGTGGCGACGAACTCTCCCGCGGTCCACAGCTCGAGCAGGTCGCCGATGTTCACCACGAAGGTGTCCGGCACAGGTGGGACGTCGATCCACTCGCCGGCTCCGTTGAGCACCTCCAGGCCGGGTGCGGTGGGCTTGAGCAGGGTGAAGCACTCGTAGTCGCTGTGCGCCCCGATGCCCTCCACGTCCACCGCCTCGTCGTTGCGCCAGTAGTGCATCAGCCGCAGCTGGCTCGGCGTCTTGGTGGCCTTGGCGGTGAACAGCTCGGGGTCCTCGCCCAGAGCCACCGCGAACGCGCGCAGCAGCTGGTTCCCGACCCCGAGCACCGCGGTGTAGTAGGCGGTCACCGTCTCGGCGAAACCGGGGATGTCCGGCCAGGTGTTGGGCCCGAGCATGGGGTTGCCCGCCAGGTGGTCCGGGTCGTCGGCAGGCAGGTCGAGCGCAGAGTCGAAGGCCTCCTTCAGGTCCACCTTCGCCGGGTCGCCCTCCTCCCCCATCGGGACGTACCCGCGGTGGCACCGGGACAGCCCGATGTAGGTGCGCATCTTCTCCTCCAGCGGCCGGGCGAAGAAGTCCCTCGTCACCTCCACCAAGCTGTCGAACAGCGCCGGGTCGACCCCGGTGTTGCTCACGTAGAAGAAGCCCACCTCCCGGGAGGCACGGCCGATCTCGGCGACCACCGCCTGCTGCGCGTCGGGGTCGGCCGAGCGCAGGCCACCGATGTCGATGATGGGCACGGACTGGAACGACGTGGTCTTGCTCATGCCGGCACTTCTCCTTCTGGGTGGGCGACGAGACGGGAGTGGGAGTGAGCACCGACCGGGCCGAAGCGCTCGTGAAAGTGCTCGGTCAGCTCGGGCCAGACGTGCGGGTCGTGCCCGGGCACGAGGGTGAAGCCGCGCTCGGTGGCGAGGCGCTTGAGCCGCCGGATGGGCTCCACGGTCTCCTCGGGGGCCACCCCCACGAAACCGCCGATGGCCAGCTCGTGCTCGATGTTCTCGGTCAGGTCGGCGGCGTCGAAGGCGAAGACGAACCCGCCGCCGCCCACCGACTCGTCGAGCTCGACGGAGAAGCTCTGGTGGCCGGGGGTGTGCCCGTAGGTGGGCACGGCGTGGATGCCTGGGGCGATCTCGGCGTCCCCGTCGGCGAGCCGCCAGTCGATCCGCGGGTCGTCGAAGTCGATCCTGGCCATCGCGTGGCGCTCCGGCTCCGGGTGGTTAGACAGGCCGTACTCCAGCTCCCGCCGCTGGGCGTGCACCGGCACCTTGCCGGCAAACAGCTTGAGCCCACCGGAGTGGTCGTGGTGCAGGTGGCTGACGCCCACCGCGTGGATGTCGTCGACGTCCACCCCGATGTCGGCGAGCGCCTGCTCGACGGGCTCCCCCGTCGGGGAGATCACCGGGACGTAGTCCACGCCCGGGTAGAAGCGCTGGCGCAGGGCAGCGTCCCGGATGAGGGCGGTGTTGAAGCCCGTGTCCAGCAGCACCCACCCCCCGTCGGCCTGCAGCAGCACCCCGGGCACGGGCTCCCGCAGGCGCTCGTGAGCGGGCGCGCCGTGCACGGAGACCGACTTGGGCAGCTCTTCCCAGCCGAGGGTCAGCAGCACGATTCGACGAACCAGGTTTCCCATCGCTCAGCCCACCGTCAGCTCGGCCAGGCGCAGCGCCGTGGGGTTGGTGACGACGTGGGCCTTCTCCACGCCCTTGAGCCAGGACTGCGCGACGATGAAGTCGTTGATGTCGACGAAGTTGAGCCAGCAGCCCGTCTCCAGCGCCCTGGCGGCTGCGGTCGAGAACGCCTCGCTGGAGCCGGTCCGCTTGCCCTCCGTCAACGCGCTGGTGGTCTCTGGCGAGGAGCAGCCCAGGTAGTTCAGGCCACCGTCGGGGTCGTAGGTGATGTGCCCCCACGTGTAGGGCGAGGGGGCGTCCGGCCAGGCGCTCGAGGCGAAGAGCTCCGGCGCGTCCTTGCCCTTGGTGCCCACCCAGCCGTAGACCTCCGAGGAGGGATACCCCTGGACCTTGGCCGTGATCCCCATGCTCGCCAGCTGGGTAGAGACCAGGTTCGCCACCAGCTGGTAGTCCGGGTTGGACGAGTCATAGCCCACGGTGATGTTCTTCTGGTCCGAGGGCAGGCCTGCGGCCACCTTCGTCAGCGGCGCTGGATCATGGCGGACGGTCTGCAGCGCGAGCTGCGGGTCGATCATGTTCGGCGGGTAGACCTGCTTGGCCACCGTGCCCCGGCCGAAGTAGGTCTGCTTGACCAGGCTCTCCACGTCGATCGCCTGCTGCAGCGCGCGTCTGGTCGTGACGTCGGTGAACATGCCCTTGTTGGGGTTCACGTAGATGTTGCCGGACATCATGGTGGGCAGGGAGTAGCTGGTGAACCCGGTGTTCTTGCTGTACGACTCCACCGCTGACGAGGGCAGGTCGTGGGTGATGGCGGCTACCTGGCCGTTCTTGAACTGCAGCTGCTGCGCGGAGGTGTCGGTGAGGACGGGCAGCTCGACGTCGGTGAAGTACGGCTTCTTCCCCCAGTAGCCGGGGTAGGCCTTGAGCGCGTAGCGCGAGCCGACCTGGGCGTCGGAGAGCGTGTAGGGGCCGGTGCCGACGTCGTGGGTCTGCAGGTAGGTCTGGGCGTGGTCGGAACCGGCGTGCTGGGCCAGCGCCGTCGGGCTCATCATGCGGGGGCCGTAGGGCGAGGCGAGGTAGTCCAGGAACGCGGAGTTGGGCTCGGCCAGGGTGATGGTGGCCCGGTAGTCGCCGTCGGTGGTCACCGTCGCGACGTCGGCCACCATGTACGCCGGTCCCTGGTTCACCGCGAGCCGCCGGTCGAAGGACGCCTTGATTGCCGCGGCGGTGAAGGGGGTGCCGTCGTGGAAGGTGACGCCCTGGCGCAGCTCGAAGCTGAACACCCGGTTGTCCGGCGAGGCAGTCCAGGAGGTGGCCAGCAGCGGCTCGAGCACCGGCTTCTCGGTGCCTGCCTTGAACTGGAGCAGCCCCTCGTAGGTGTTGGTGGTGAGCATCAGGCCCTGACCCGCGTAGTAGATGTCCGGGTCCGGGGGCTGGCCGATGTCCTGCAGGAACGACAGCTTGAGCACCGTGTCGGTGGGAGCGGCGTTGGGTGCGCTGGACCCACCACCCCCGCACGCGGTGAGGGTGAGCGCCACCGCGGCGGCCATGGCGCCAGCGGCAAGGACGCGTCGCCGCGAGGAGATCAGTCCCGGTCGTCTTCTCACAGGCTTGCTCCTTCGAGGTGGGACAGGCTGAGGTTGTTGAACGCAGCGACGATCTCGTCGCTGGTGCGCACGGCACCGGTCTGCAGGTACTCCATGGCCTCGAGCGCGGCCGCGTGGCTGCGCTCCGACGAGCCACCCACGCAGTCGGAGACCACCCGGACGTAGAAGTCGCGCTGGTGGGCGTCGGCGAAGGTGTAGTGCACACAGACGTCGGTGAGCCCACCGACCAGGATCAGCGTGGATGCCCGCAGCCCGCGCAGCACGATCTCGAGCTCGGTGCCGATGAACCCGGAGTAGCGCCGCTTGACGATGTGGAACTCGTCCTGCCGTGGTCGCAGGCTTGGCTCCAGCGCGGTGCCCCGGGCACCCTCGATGCAGTGCGGACCCTCGGCGCCGTCCAGCTCGCGCCCGAAGTCGATCCCACTGGGGCGGTGCACCTCCTGGAAGAACACCACCGGGACGCCAGCGTCTCGGGCCGCCGCGAGCAGGCCCTCGACTCGGGCGACACGGTCAGCGTTGCCCCCCATCACCTCGATGCCCATCTCGTCGCCGGGCAGGCCGGCGCCCTCCTGCATGTCGACGACCACGAGCACGGGATTTCCCACTATCAGGGGCTGAGCTGGCACGGCAGTCTCCTCTGGTTGTCGGCGGAAGAGCAGGGGGAAGGGGAGGTCGAGGGGAGTCAGACCTTGATGCGGGGATCGGCGGCCGCCTGGAGCAGGTCGACGACCGCGTTGATGACGACGTAGACGGCGCCGAGGAGCAGGGTGACGCCGGCAATGGCGGGGAAATCGGCGACCGGGATGCTCTGGGCCACGTACTGCCCGATGCCGGGCCAGGCGAAGACCTGCTCCACGACCAGCACTCCGGAGAACATCAGCCCCAGCTGCAGGCCGGTCATCGCCAGGGAGGATCCGACGCAGTTGCGCAGCACGTGCTTGAACAGCACCCCCCGGCTGGACAAGCCCTTGGCGCGGCCGGTGCGGGCGTAGTCGCTCTCCAGGTCGGTGAGCAGGCTGGAGCGCAGCACCCGCCCGATCGCCACCGCGGGCCCGAGCGCGAGCGCCGTGGCCGGCAGCACCAGGTGTTGCAGCGCGTCGGCCACCACGTCCAGGCGCCCGGCCAGCAGCCCGTCGACGGTGAGCAGTCCGGTGGGGCCGTCCGGCAGGTCGGCCACGGACGAGCGGCCGGTGGCGGGCAGCCAGCCCAGCTGCTGGTAGAAGACGATGATCCCCACGATGCCGAGCAGGAACATCGGCGCCGCTGCCCCGGTGAACAGCACCACCCGGAGCACCTCGGCGCCGCGCCAGCGCAGCGTGGTGCTGAAGGCGAGCAGCATGGCCAGCAGCAGCGCGATGGTGATGCCGGCCAGTGCCAGCTCGAGCGTGGCGGGCACGAACGACAACAGGTCGGTGCCCACTGGGCGGCGGGTGCGGAAGGACGTCCCGAAGTCACCCTGCACCACCGCGACCAGGTAGTTCCAGAACTGGGTGGTGAGCGGCAGGTCGAGCCCCAGCTCGTGCCGGCGGGCCGCCACGGCGTCCGCAGATGCCTGTGCGCCCAGCTGGGCGTGCACCGGGTCGAGGCTGGAGACGCTCTGGAGCACGAACATCACCCCGGTGAGGACCACCAGGATCAGCACCATCGCCGAGAGGCGCTTGAGCACGAAGGCAGGCACGGCGGGTCCTCTCAGCTCGTCTTCATGAGGTTGCGGGCGCTGTCCCCGGCGATGTTGGCGACCAGGGTGAGCAGCAGGACCCCCACGCCAGGCAGCACCGGGATCCACCACTGCTGCAGGAAGTAGCTGAGGTTGCGAGCGGTGTCCGCACCCAGCTCCGCGGCGGGGGCGGACTGGCCGAGCCCGAGGAAGGACAGCGCAGCCAACGTGAGGACGAGCGCTCCGATGTCCTGGCTGGCAGCCACCACCGTGTTGGGAACGGCTCCGGGCAGCACGTGGCGCCGGGCCAGGCGCAACCGTCCGGCCCCCGCCAACCGCGCCGCCTCGACGTGTGGCCGAGCCATCAGGCGAGCCACCTCGCCGCGGACCAGCCGGGCGTAGAAGGGCCACCACACGATGGACACCGCGATCAAGGTGTGCAGGAAGCCAGGGCCCAGCGCGGCCACCACGGCGATGGCCAGCACCGGCGCCGGCATGGAGAGGAAGCCGTCGGTGATGCGCATCAGGGCGAAGTCGACCCAGCCACCGGCCATCCCGGCGACGAGGCCCACCAGACCGCCGACCAGCACGCCGAGGGCGACCACGGCGAGGGCAGCGAACCAGCTGGCGCGCACCCCGTACAGCACCCGGCTGAGCACGTCCCTGCCGATGCTGTCGGTGCCCAGCAGGTGCGCCCCCCAGGACGGCCCGGTCAGCGGCACTCCCACGGGCAGCAAGGGGTCGTGCGGCGCCAGGACCGGCACCGCCACGGCCACCAGCGTGAGCAGCAGCAGCAGGCTGGCTCCCAGCCAGCTCATGGTGGCTCCGCGTGAGCTGAACCAGCGGGTCCGGCGTCGAGCGGGTGCGGCCAGCGGCACCGCCCTGGACAAGGTCAGCGTCATGTCAGCTCGCCCTCCGCTCGATGCACGCCACTCGGTGGTTGCTGCCGGGCGTGCCCTCCAGCCCGACGTCCAGCGCAGGCTCGCTGCAGGTGGCGATGGCCAGCGGGCACCGGGGGTGGAAGGCGCAGCCGGAGGGCGGTGACAGGGGGCTGCCCGGCTCACCGATCATCACCTCCGGCTCGCGGCCGATGTCGGGGATCGAGGCGATGAGCGCCTGCGTGTAGGGGTGGGCGGGGCGGGCGGTGACCTGCTCGACGTCGCCGATCTCCACGATCCGACCCAGGTACATCACGGCGATGCGGTCGGCGACCACCCGGGCGACGGACAGGTCGTGGGTCACGAACACCACGGCCATGTCCAGGCTCTCCCGCAGCTGCCCGACCAGGTTGATCACCGAGGCGGCGAGGGAGACGTCCAGAGCACTGGTCGGCTCGTCGCAGAGCAGCACCGCCGGGGGCACCACGGTGGCGCGGGCCAGCGACACCCGTTGGCGCTGCCCGCCGGAGAGCTGGGCTGCGCGGGCCCTGGCCACGTCGGCAGGCAGGCCCACCCGAGTGAGCGCCTCGGTCACCCGCGCGTCGCGCTGCCGGCGCGAGAGCTTGCGGCCGCGCAGGCGCTCGGAGACCAGCTCGTGCACCGACATCCACGGTGTCAGCGAGGCACCAGCGTCCTGGAAGACCATCTGGGGGCGCTCGGTGGCGGCGAGGCCCACCTGCCCGGTCGTCGGAGTCTCCAGCCCGGCGATCACCCGGAGCAGGGTCGACTTGCCCGAGCCGCTCTCCCCCACGATCGCCACGGCCTCACCAGCGCCGACGGTGAGGGAGACCCCCCGCAGGGCCTGCAACCGAGCCCGTCCCCGCACCGCGCCGCCCGTGGGGAACGCCTTGGTGACCTCGCGGACGGAGACCGCCACGCCACGCTCGCGCGCTGGGTCGTCGGTGGTGGTCTGCGGAGCCACTACCTCGTCGGGGGGCACGGCCGCGTCAGGAGGTACGGCGTCCTCGGGAGGTACGGCCTCCTCGGGGTGCAGCCGGGCGTGGACGGTGGGTGCCGGCAGCACGCAGGCACTCACCCGGCCCGGCCCGGCCTCCGTCGGCGCAGGTGGCCGGGTGCTGCACTGGTCGTGCGCGAGCGGGCAGCGCGGGACGAAGGGGCAACCCGACAGCACCGCGGTGGGGCTGGGCACCTCGCCAGGCAGCACTGCGAGCGCACGCTGGCGGTGGGTGTCGAAGGTCAGCCGTGACTGCAGCAACCCGTGCGTGTACGGGTGCGCGGGGGCTTGCAGCACCTCCGCGGCGGGCCCGACCTCCGCGATCCGACCGGCGTAGAGCACGGCCACCCGGTCGGCGATCTGCGCGGCAACGCCCAGGTCGTGGGTGATCATCAGGACGCTGCACCCGAGCTCGTCCCGGAGTCGACGCAGCAGCACCAGCACCTGCGCCTGGACCGTGACGTCCAGGGCGGTGGTCGGCTCGTCCGCGACGATCAGCTCGGGGTCGCCCGCGACCGCCATGGCGATCATGACGCGCTGGCGAAGGCCGCCGGAGAGCTCGTGGGGATAGCTGCGCATCCGCCGCGCCGGGTCCGGGATGCCCACCGCGGCGAGCAGGCGCTCCGCCTCTGCGGTGCTGCCGGCCGACTCGGCCACCTGCTGTCCCACCCGCATCGTCGGGTTCAGCGACGTCATCGGGTCCTGGAAGATGGAGCCCAGGTTGAGTCGCCGCACCTTCTGCCGCGACTTCTCGTCACCGTGCAGCATGTCTGAGCCCATCACGCGCACGGCACCACCCAGCTCGGCGGACCGCGGCAGCAGACCCAGCAGGGAAAATCCCAGAACGCTTTTCCCGGAACCGGACTCGCCCACCAGGCCCACGATCTCGCCGGGGGAAATGGTGAGGGAGACGCCCCGGAGGGCGCGAACTGCAGCGCCCTTTCGCTGAAAGGTGACCTCCAGTTCCTCGACCTCGGCCGTTGTTTGGTTCACCGACGTGTTCGTGGTCAAGGCCAGGTCAGAAGCACTGCGGGTGATGAGGGTGTCACTCAAAGAAGCCCCCTACAGCGGAAGGAGTGAATCTCTCCGGCAATACCGGTTGCGCGATAGTTTTAGGTGCAAGTGTTTCGGCTGAACGTTCGCAGGTAACTATGAAGTGAATTGACTTGCCCGCCTTTGTCACGATGGTCAGGTGCCGACGCTGCGCTCGCTGAACCTCGCGGTGGACCTGCGCGCCGAGCCGTGGCGCTACCCCGGGCCAGCGCTGCCGTTCTCCGCGCTGCAGGTGGACGACCACCTCATCGCCCTGCACGGGGCCGCGGGCGAGGTTGACAGGCTGCTGGCCGACATGGGCGCCGCGCCCCTGGCCCGCCGGGCGCTGGTGGTCGGCATCGGCTCCAACCGCTGCCCGGACGTGCTGCGCCGCAAGCTCGCCGCAGCCGGCGCCGCCACGGTGGTGCCCACTGGCGTGGGGGTGCTGCACGGCACCGACGTGGGCCACTCCGCCCACGTCAGCCAGGGCGGGTACGTCGCGGCCACTCCGTTCGCGCGGCGAGGTGCGACCGCAGCGGTGACCGTGTCCGCGCTCAGCGCCGAGCAGCTGAGCTGTCTAGACGCCACCGAGGGCAGCTACGACCGTCGTGCTGTCGCCGCGGACCGCCTCACCCTGCAGCAGGGTTTCCCGCTCGGCGATCGCCCGCTGCTGATGTACGTGTCGCGCTGGGGGGTGCTCGGCGACCGCGACCGGCGGCCGCTGCCCTTCGGCACCCAGGACCAGGTGCTGACCCACCTGGGCGAGCTCGGCGTGGTGGACCCACAGCTGGTGGGCCGGGGAGCGCAGCACACGACGACAGCGCTGGCCGCCGACCCGCAGCTGCGGCGAGAGGTCAGCGAGCGGATGCGCCCGTTCGCCCGCCCGTGCACCTAGGGGACCGACACGCCTAGGAGACGACGCTCTCCGCCAGCTCGATCTCCCGCTCCTCGGCCTCGCTGACCTCGGCGCCCCGCAGGGCCGCCGCGCGTCGCCGCCGCTCCACCACGGCCGCCGCACCCAGCAGGGCCGCGGCGACCACCAGCCAGCCCCCGATCGTGCCGAGGTCACGGGCCAGGGACAGGTCCGGGAAGTACACGATCTTGCGGGCGGCCTCGAGCATGCCGGAGCCGATCCAGAACTGGTGCAGCCACGCGAAGAGGCCGGGCTGCAGCCACGGCTGGTACACCCCACCCGCACTGGTGAAGTTCAGCGCCACGAACAGGATGACCATGCACGCCGTGGTGAACCGGCCGACCAGGGTGTGCAGACCGACGCCGAAGAGGGTGAGCACCAGGGCGTAGGCGAAGGCCGTCCCGCCAATGGCCCAGACGTGTCCGCCCATGGTGCCATTGATCAGCTCCGCCACCGCGGTGACCAGGACGGCGTTGGCCGCGGCTCCACCCACGGCCAGGCCGATGCGGCTGCGCAGGGTTCGCGAGGCGCCCGCGGTGCCGATCGCCGTGCCCGTGCCGTAGGCGCCGACGGTGAGCGCCACCAGGTAGAAGAAGAGGGCCTGACCCGAGGGATCGTCCGGCGAGGTGGGCACCACGTCCTCCACCGCCAGCGGGAGCGACTGCTGCAGCGCGATCGGGGCGAACATCCGCTCCACGGTCACCGCCGTGGTGTCCGACGCCGCAGAGCTGACGAGCAGGCTGGGCCGGTCCGCGTCGAGCACGTAGGCAGCGCTGGTCTCCTGCGCCGCGATGCGGTCCGCCGCCGCCTGCCGGTCGGGCTGCACGGTGAGGCTGACCTTGTCGCCCAGCGTGCCGCGCAGCGACTCCACCAGCGCAGTGGCCTGTGGGGCGTCGCCGACCACGTCCACCGGCACCTGCTGCGGGTGGGGCTTGGCGAACCCGCCCACGTAGGCCGCCGCCATCACCGCTCCGAGGAGGACCGGGACGAGGGCGTGGCTCAGCACGAAGGAGACGGAGACGCGGGGGTGGCCGTGAGCGGCGGCAGGCATCGGCAGAACTCTCTGGTTGTATTTTACAACTGGTTGAGGTTGTAGAGTACAACTCATGGCGGCCGACCAGCAACCCTCAGCGCGTCGCTGGGCTGAGCAGATTCATGACGACCTCGCAGACTTCAGCCGCCGCATCCGGGCGGAGGGCGGGTCGGCGAAGGCCGGGCTGAGCTACGTCGACTTCTCGCTGCTGTCCCACGTGGATGGACATCCCGGCGCCCGGGTCACCGAGGTGGCTGCCGCGCTGCGCGTCGACAAGTCCACCGCCAGCCGGCAGCTCACCGGCCTGGAGGCTCGCGGCCTGCTGGTGCGCCACCCCGACCCGGAGCGCCCCCGCTCGCACACCCTGGCGCTGAGCGAGCAGGCGACGATGCTGCTGCACGGCGTCCGGGACGAGCAGGTGCGGGCCATCGAGGGCCGGTTGCGCGACTGGTCGGAGGAGGACGTGCAGACCTTCGCCCGGCTGCTGCACCGCTACAACCGCAGCGACGACGCCTGACCCGCCGAACCGCTGCCACCGCTCCGCTGCGTGCTGGGGCGGAACGACCCAGAACGACCAAAGCCCCTCACCGCGTGCGCGGGAGGGGCTTCGTCGTGGTGCTCGTGGCGGTAGCGGTGGGATTTGAACCCACGGAGGGGGTGAACCCTCACACGCTTTCGAGGCGTGCTCCTTAGGCCGCTCGGACACGCTACCGCCGGCTACCTTACCGGATCGCGGTCGGCGCTCCTGCCCGGCCACCTCTGGGTGCACCGCGCACGAGCCATCGCCGGGCCGCCCACGCAACCCGGGCCACCTGGTGCGAGCTAGTCGCCGGTGAGCTTGTCCTTGGTGTCGCTGGCAGCGTCCTTGACGTTCTCGCCCCCCCTGCTTGACGTTGCCCTTGGCCTGGTCGCCCTGGCCCTCGTGCTTGAGGTCCTTGTTGCCGCTGGCCCCACCCACGGCTTCCTTGGCCTTGCCGATCAGCTCTTCAGCCTTGTTCTTGGCCTTGTCGATTGCGCTCATCGTCACCCTCCGTCGTGCCGCCGTCGGACTGCAGCCGCCCATCCGGACGAGCCCTCGGCACTGCGCTGACGGTACCGCCGGACGATCCTGCTCGCAGCGGCAGAAAACGCCGCTACCTGGGCGGAAGGCCCGCGGTGAACTCCACCAAGCGGTGGCTGATCTGCTCGGGGCGCCCGTCGTTCTGCTTCCACGCCGCCGTGGTCACGTCCAGGTGGTTGTAGCCGGGCAGCACCACCTGCACGCCGCCGTTGACGATGGGGCCCCCGATGGCCGGGCCGTCGGCCACCCCGGAGTCACCGGCGTCGAAGTAGATCGCCGGGCGCTGGTTGGGCCCGTCGTACCGGAGCCCGGCCAGCGAGCCGTGCCGGTCGCCCAGCTGCGCAGCCTGCAGGTCGGTGACCAGCCGGATAGGGAAGTACCACTCAGTGCCGTCGGACTCCGGGATGCTGAACGCCGAGGCGAACTGCTGCACGTCGGTGATCTCGCTGGCCGGGGTGGTGAAGACGTCGCCGTCGGCGGTGGTCGCCCCCGCCGCGGGCAGCTCGTCGTAGTTCAGCCAGCTGCTCACCGCCGCGGGGTCGCTGGCGATGACCAGCTTGTTGCCGCCGAGCAGCGAGTTGCTGGGCGTTCCGTAGGGCAGCGGGAAGTTCTTGGGCGCGATCGATCCACCACCGGTGGGCGCACCGAAGCTGGCCCGCAGGATGGTGATGGGCGAGGAGTTGTCGTCCAGCACCGTGCCCAGCACCGTCGCGTTGGTGGCGTTGAAGTCGCGCAGGTCGGGCTGCCCGGTGAGCGCGGACGCCCAGTCCTTGGCGCCGAACAGCCGCAGCGCCACCTCGAAGTTGAGGTCCCGCGGGATGCGCGGCAGCACCGTGCTGCGTGCGTCCGGCGCCTGCCCGGCCGCCGTGTTGAGCACCCCGAGCAGCGCGAAGGTCTGCGGCGTCAGCGGGGAGAGGTTGATGTAGGGGGAGGCGGCCCGCAGCCCGCTGAGCGCGTCGGCCAGGCCCACCGGCAGCATCGCCTGCAGGGCGGCCAGCCCCTCGGTGCCGGGCCGGGTGATGCTCAGCCGGGAGTCGAGCACGTAGTAGCCGCCGCAGAGGGTGTACCCGGGGGTGCCGTTGAAGTCCCAGCTGCTCAGCGCTGCGGTGATCGGGCCGCCCAGGGAGTGGCCGCCGCACATCACCTTGCTGCGGTAGCTGGCGGGCAGCTGCATCAGCACCGTGGCGTAGTCCTGCACGGTCTGCGCCAGGCCCACCTCGTTGAGGAAGGCGGTGTCGGCGGCGCTGGCGGTGCCGGCGTAGCTCCGCCCGTCCTGCTCCGCACCGTCGAAGTAGTAGTCGAAGGCGACGTCTGCGCTGCTCGCGTCCGCGGCGGCGAGCAGCCCGGTGTGGTCCTCCAGGCAGTTGGACCGCCGGTCCAGCGCCCACACCTCCACCTGCTTGCCGGTCTTCGCCGCCGCCCGCACCACGTTGCGCGCGACGGGCTCCAGCGATCCCGCGCCCGCCAGGATGCCGGGCATGAGCACGTAGACGTTGTCGGTCTCGGCGGGGTCGGCCGGGCCGTCGGCGGCGCGCACCCGCAGGTAGCCCAGGCGGTCGCAGGCGGCGGGGTGTGCCGGGGCGGCGGCCGGCATGGGCGCGTACAGGCTGACGTAGCTGACCTGCACCCCGTCGCCGCTGGCCGACCCGGTCACCGGCTCCTCGGTGCGCTCGGCCTGCACGGGCTGCTGGGCGGCAGCGCTGGGCGGCAGCGCCAGCCCGAGCAGCGCGGTGGCGCCCGCCACGGCCAGGGCCGCGACCTTCCGAGAACGGGCGAGTCCGGCGCGCACTGCGATCTGGGTCACCATGGACGGAGACTAACCACCTCGTTGCCTGACCAACCAGTCGAAGCGTCACCCCCACGTACGGTCGATCTCAGACCACTCCGGCGAGCGCCTGCGAGGTGTCGCATGAACGTCAGCATCAGCGTCCTGTTCCGGGCCATCCCGTTGGTGATGGGCGCGCTGTGCCTGGCCTACGGCCTGGACGTGCGCCTGGCCGCCGACGACGCCGGCAGCCGGCCCGCCCACGTCACCGCCGGCACGGTCCTCATCGCCCTCACCGCGATCTGCTTCGCGCTGTTCACCACGGCGGCGACGATCATCCGGCAGCTGATCCACCGCTACAGCACGGTGTGGAAGGTGGTGCTGCCCTGTGCGGGCTACGTCGTCGCGCTGGCCACCGTG
The DNA here is from genome assembly GCF_058133635.1 of Rhodococcus sp. Z6_132. NCBI lineage: Bacteria > Bacillati > Actinomycetota > Actinomycetes > Mycobacteriales > Nocardiaceae > Rhodococcus > Rhodococcus sp. Z6_132. Next base: position 1,215,125 of record NZ_JBYUNP010000001.1, on the reverse strand, counting down.
GTGTGGGGCGCGGTGATCGCCGCGGGCAGCTCCACCGAGCACCACACCATCGGGCCGGTGGTGGTGGGCATCGGGCTGGTGGCGACGTGCGTGAGCACCGTGGCCACCGCGTCCACCGCCTTCACCCGCATCCCGGCCAACAGTGCTCGTCCGGCCGACGCCGGCCCGCCGGACGGCGCCTACTCCGCCGCGGTGGGCTGGGCGCTGGGCGCGGTGCCGGCGGCCTGCGCGGTTGCGGCGATCGGCTACGCGGCGGCGCTGCTGGCCGAGGCCGGCGCCGACGACGTCGGTGGCCACGTGCTGCTCGGCCTGGGCATGATCTGCGCGAGCCTGGTGGCGCTGGTGCTCAGCATCGTGCGCCAGGTGCGCAACACCTTCACCGGCCGCGAGCGCTACTGGTGGACCTGGTGGGTGGCCGCGATGGGGACGGTCAACCTGGTGTGGGGCCTGGTGGTGCTGCTGGGCACCGACTGGCCTGCCCGCTACGCGCCCGGGTTCGTGCTCATCGGCCTGGGGCTGATCTGCTTCAGCATCCTGTCCAAGGTGCTGCTGCTGGCCCTGGTGTGGCGGCAGAGCTTCCCGCTGGCCAGCCGCATCCCGCTCATCCCGGTGGTGACCGCGCTGACCTGCCTGTTCCTGGCCGCGTTCGTGTTCGAGGCGGCAGTGGTCAGCCCCGGGTTCTTCGTCCCCGCTCGGGTGCTGGTGGGCCTGGGCGCGGTCTGCTTCACGCTGTACTCCATCGTGTCGATCCTGGAGGCCGGCGCCAGCTCGGACTGATCCGGGAGGCCCTCAGCGGTGGCCGGTGAAGAACTCCTCCAGCAGCGCCGCGCACTCGCTCTGCAAGACCCCGCCGCGCACCTCGGGCCGGTGGGTGAGCCGACGGTCGCGCACCACGTCCCACAACGACCCGACAGCCCCGCTGCGCGGCTCCCACGCCCCGAACACCACCCGACCCACGCGGGCCGCCACCGCGGCGCCGGCGCACATGGTGCACGGCTCCACGGTCACCGCCAGGGTGCACTCCAGCAGCCGCCAGCCGTCGCCGTGCACCTGTGCCGCCGCCCGCAGCGCCAGCACCTCGGCGTGCGCGGTGGGGTCACCCAGGTGCTCGCGGGCGTTGGCGGCACGGGCCAGCTCGGTGCCGTCGGCGGCGAACACCACCGCACCGATGGGCACGTCACCGGCAGGGGTCTGCCCCGCGGCGTCCAGCGCGGCGCGCACCATCGCCTCGTCGGCGGCAGGGCTCCAGGAGGGGCTCACGCAGGGCGCCGGACGTCGGGAGGGAGGGCTCAGCGCCCGTAGGCGTCCACGGCGGCGGCGAGCTCGTCGGCGAACCCGCAGCGCTCGGCGATCATCGTCAGCTGCTCGTCGGCGTAGAGGTCGGTGTCGCTGGCGATCACGTTGAGCACGGTCGCGGGCAGGCCCAGGTCGTCCAGCAGGCCCAGCTCGCCCTCGGCCCACGGGTCGACGTCGTCGAGCTCGTCGGGGTCGAGGTCGGGAATGTCGATGTTGAGGTGCTCGAGGGCGTCAGCGGCGATGTCGTAGTCCAGCGCCGCGGTGGCGTCGGAGAGCACCAGCCGGATGCCCTGCGGACCCGGCCGCAGGATGAGGAAGAACTCGTCGTCGACGTCCAGCAGGCCGAACACCGCTCCCGCACTGCGCAGCTCGCGCAGCTCGGTCACCGCCTCGGACAGGCTGTGCAGCGCGGCCGGCTTGAGCGGCTTGCACCGCCACGTGCCCTCCTCGCGAGTGACGGCGATGGCGGTGCCCTCGAGGTCGTCGTCGGAGGCTTCCTGGGCGACCTTGCTCTTGGACCCACGCTGCTCGGACATGGGCATCACGGTAGTCGTTGTCCAGCCGCCGGCGGACCGTCGTCCCGGTGCGAGGCACGCGGTGTCGCGGCGGGGTGCCAGGATCGTGCCCGGCAGGCGGTGCCCACCAGGCACCGGGGCGAGGCGAGGAGCTGAGGCGGCGTGACCAGACCGGTGTGTGTGCTGGGGCTCGGGCTGATCGGCGGCTCGCTGCTGCGGGCTGCCACCGACGCGGGCCGACCGGCGTGGGGCTACAACCGCTCCCCCGTGGCGCCCGCCGACGGGTACGACGTCAGCAGCGACCTGCCCGCCACCCTGCGCCGTGCCGCCGACGCCGACGCGCTGGTGGTGGTGGCGGTGCCGATGACCGCCCTGCAGCCGGTGCTGGCCGCGGTGGCCGAGCACGCCCCGGGCTGCGCGCTGACCGACGCGGTGAGCGTCAAGGCGCCGGTGGCCGCGGCGGTGGCCCAGCACGGGCTGGCCGCGCGCTACGTGGGTGGGCACCCGATGGCCGGCACCGCGCACTCCGGCTGGGCCGCCGGCAGCGCCACGTTGTTCCGCGACGCTGCCTGGGTGGTGGCCGCCGACGACGGCCTGGACCTGGACGTGTGGCGGGACGTGGCCCAGCTGGCCCTGGACTGCGGCGCCCACGTGGTGCCGGCGTCGGCCGAGGAGCACGACCGCGCCGTCGCCGCCATCTCCCACCTGCCGCACGTGCTGGCCGCAGTCCTGGCGGCGGTGGGTGGCGAGGGCGGAGAGCTGGCGCTGAGCCTGGCCGCCGGGTCCTTCCGCGACGGCACCCGGGTTGCCGCCACCCGTCCCGAGCTGGTGCAGGCGATGTGCGAGGCCAACCGCAGCAGCCTGCTCGACGCGCTGGAGGACACCCTCACCCGGCTGACGAACGCGCGCGACTCGTTGCGCGACAACGCAACCCTGGGTAGCACCGTTGCTGCGGGGCACACCGCCCGGCTGCGCCTGGACGAGCTGCACCGCACCGAGGTCACCGACGTCGACCTCACCGGTCCGCAGGCGCTGGAGCGGCTGCGCGCGCTGGGCCGCAACGGGGGCATGATCCGCCGGCTCTGAGCGCCCCGGGCAGGATGGACACCATGGCCAGGATGAAGGACTCCACCCTCGATCTCCGTGAGCTCGCGATGCACCTGCGCTCGGGGCGGCTGAGCCCGGTGGACCACGTGGAGTCCACCCTGGCCGGGCTGACCGAGGCCGGCGGACTGGTCACTGCGCGCGACGACGACGCCGCCATGCGGGCGGCCGAGCTGGCCGCCACCGAGATCACGAGCGGGCAGTGGCGCGGACCGCTGCACGGCATGGCGGTGGCCGTCAGCGACACCATCGACGTGGCCGGCCTGCCCACCCGCTGCGGCAGCGCGGTGCGCGCCGGCGCCGCACCCGCTCGCACCGACGCCGAGGCGGTGGCCCGGCTCCGGGCGGCCGGCGCCATCGTGGTGGCCAAGGCGCAGTGCCAGGAGCTCGGCCTGGGTCCCACCGGCGACGTCGGCGTGGGCTCGGCGCCGCACAACCCGCACGAGCACGGGGCCATCACCGGCGGCGCGTCCTCCGGTGCGGCCGCGCTCGTGGCGCGGGGCTACGTGCCGTTCGCGCTGGGCAGCGACACCGGCGGCGACGTCCGCGTGCCCGCGGCGCTGTGCGGCGTCGTCGGGCTGCGACCGCACCAGGGCGCGGTGCCCACCACCGGGATGGTGCCGGTGTCCACCACGCTGGACCTGCCCGGGCTGCTCACCGGCGACGTGCACGGCGCGTCAGTGGTGTGGGACGTGCTGGCCCGCGGCGCCGAGGGCACCGGGGGCGGCATCCAGGAGCCCGGCGTGACCGGGTTGCGCATCGGGCTGCCGCAGAACGTGCTGCTGGGGGTGGACGACCCGCAGCTGGAGGTGGTGCTGCAGGCCGCCGCCGCCCGGCTGAGCCAGCACGGCGCGGAGCTGGTGGAGATCGAGATCCCCGACCTCGACGCCCTCGCCGCCACCTACGCCGTGATCGTCGGGGCGGAGGCGCACGCCACCCACGCCGCCGAGCTGGTGGAGCGCCGGGAGGACTTCCAGCCGGAGACGGCGCAGCGCCTGCTGGCGCAGTCCGAGCGCACCGCGCAGGAGTACATCAGCGCGCTGCGCACCCGCGACCGGCTGCGGACGTCGATCATGGCCACGCTGCGCAGGACCTACGGGCTGGACGCGCTGCTGCTGGGCACCACGCCGCTGCGCGCCACCCCGCTGGGCGAGCGCACCCTGGCCGGCGACCTGGACCTGCGGGCCGAGCTGTCCCGGCTGACCAGCCCGTTCAGCCTGCTGGGTGCGCCCGCGGTGAGCGTGCCCGCCCGCGCCGTGGACGGGCTGCCGATCGGCATCCAGGTGGCCGGGGTGAAGCTGGAGGAGCGCGGCATCCTGCGGGTGGCCGCCGTGGTCGACGGCAAGGACTGACCGACGGCCCCGAGGGGTGGAACGCCCCCGGAGGAAACGTCAGATGCGGTGGGTGATGCCCGCGTAGTCCAGCGCGAAGCCGTCCTCGTCCACCGCCATGAGCGCCACCCCGGACGGGGTCACAGCCTCCACGCCGGTGGGCGAGCTGGTGTAGGTGCACGTCGCCGGCTGCACGGTCAGGTCGGGCAGGCTCACCGCCACCACGGGCACGGTCTCCGCGCGGTGGTCGTTGACCAGCCCGAGGCGACGCACCGGCAGGGTGGCGAACAACGAGCTCACGCCGACGTGCACGTCGATGGCGCCGTCGAAGCCCGAGCTCTTGGGTCCCTGGCCGTGGTCGATCAGCCAGAGCCCGTCGGAGTTCCGGCTCAGGGCCACCTGCCGGTCGCCCTGGGCGACGGTGCTGCGGATGGCCAGCCGACGGGTCACGCCGGCCTCGTCCAGCAGCAGCTCGTAGGAGGCGCTGAACGACTCGTGCGCGCTGGTGCGCCCGGCGACGATGCGGCCGTGCACCTTCACCGCTCGGCTGGTCATCTGGACACGGGCGGACTCGAGCAGCGCGGCGGCGTCGCCGGCCCAGGTCAGCATGGCCGGCCAGGTGTTGCTCTCGTCGTTCGGAGCCGCTGTGTTCTCAACGGTCACTGATGCAGTCACGCGACCAGGGTAGGCGTCCGCAGCTGGAGCGGTCGCAGAGGTGGGGATGCTCACTCGCCCAGAGCTTTTGACGCTTCAGTCAGCACCTGTTTGGCCACCTCAGCTGCGGTGGGCACGAGGGCGGGGGCCACTGTGGTCAGCCGGCTGCGCCGGGACAGCAGGTCGCCGACGTCCAGCGCCCCCTCGGCCAGCGCTCCGAACAGCAGCTCCTCGCGGCACAGCGGGTGCCCCGGCACCACGCGCTCGCCCGGCCGCTCCACCACGCTGCGCACCACCGGGGCCTCGGCGCCGTACCGGTGCACCAGCCGGGCCGGCGCGTCCACGCCCAGCAGCTCGGCGCGCGGCAGGGCGCCCACCAGCCCCAGCTTGGCGGTGACGCAGGGACCGGCGTCCAGCCCGCGCAGCGCGACGGCGTGGTCCACCGCGTCCTGGGCCATGGCGCGGTAGGTGGTCAGCTTGCCGCCCACCACGGTCACCACGCCGGGGGGCTGCTCCAGCACGGAGTGCTGGCGGGAGAGGTCGGCGGTGCTGGCGTCGCCGGTGTCCAGCAGCGGGCGCAGGCCGGTGTAGGTGGCCAGCACGTCGGCGCGGGTGAGCGGGGTGCGCAGCGCGGCGTTGACCACCTCGAGCAGGAAGTCGACGTCGCGCTCGGCGGCCTGCGGCTCCTCGCTGACCTCCTCGGCGGGGTCGTCGGTGAGCCCCACGTAGACCACCCCCTCCGGCTGGGGCAGGGCGAAGACGTAGCGGCCGAAGTGGCCGGGCACGCCCACGGTGAGCGCAGCGGAGGGCCGGCCCAGGCGCTCGGCGGGCACCACCAGGTGCACCCCCTTGCTGGGCCGCAGCCGCACCTCGGGGGCAAGGCGGTCGGCCCACACCCCGGTGGCGTTGACCACCGCCCGCGCCCGCAGGTCCAGCTCGGCGCCGCTGCGCACGTCGCGCACCCGGGCCCCGTCGGCGTGCACCTGCAGCGCCTGCGCGTAGGTGAGCACCCGCGCCCCGAAGCCGGCCGCGGTGCGGGCCAGGCCGATCACCAGCCGGGCGTCGTCGGTGAGCTGGCCGTCCCAGTGCACCAGCCCGCCGCGCAGCCCGGCGGGGCGCAGGCCCGGCACCAGCTGCAGCGCCTCGGTGCTGGACACCCGGCGCGGGGCGGGCAGGGTGTGGGCGGAGGTGCCGGCGACGCGTCGCAGCCCGTCGCCGATGCGCATCCCCAGCAGGCTCACCACCCCCGGCAGCGGCGGGGTGTGCTCGTCCAGCGGGGTGAGGAAGGGCAGCGCCCGGGTGAGGTGCGGGGCGGTGTGCTCCATCAGCACGTGCCGCTCCCGGGCGGACTCCCAGGCCAGCGCCACGTCGCCCTTGACCAGGTAGCGCAGCCCGCCGTGCACCAGCTTGCTGGACCAGCGGCTGGTGCCGTGGGCCAGGTCGGCCTTCTCCACCAGCGCCACCGACAGTCCCCGGCTGGCCGCGTCCAGGGCAACGCCGGCCCCGGTGACCCCGCCGCCGACCACCAGCAGGTCCACCTCGGCGCCGTCGGCCAGCTGGGCCAGCTCGGCGCTGCGTCGGCGGCTGTTGAGCCAGGTGCCGGGCTGCGGGCCGCTCACGCCTGACGCTCCGACAGCCCCGGGGCCAGGTAGTGGTCGAGCATGATGCCCAGCTCGGCCAGCGCACCCTCCGGGTCGCTCTCCCGCAGCGTGATCGCCCAGGACATCACGAAGACCTGCACCATCAGCAGGATGTTGCGGGCGGCCAGCTCCGGGTCGCACTCGCGCACCGAGCCGTCGGCGTGCCCGGCGGTGATGGCGGCGACCAGCAGGTCCAGGAACATCCGCTGGCTGGCCCCGGTGCGCTCGCGCAGGTACGGCAGCAGCACCTCGGGGTCGACCTCCAGCACCCGGTTGAGCAGCGGGTCGGTGCTGAGCCGGCGCACCACGGCCAGCGTGGTGGCGCACAGCCGCTGCCGCGCCGTTCCCGTGCCGTGGTCGGCCACCTCGGCGAACAAGACGGCGGACTCGCGGGTGAGCAGCGCGGCCAGCACCCGCTGGATGTCGGGGAAGCGGCGGTAGAACGTCATGCGGCTGACGTCGGCCCGGCGTGCCACGTCGGTGGCGGTGGTGCGGCGCAGGCCGAACGCGATGACCAGCTCCCGGGCGGCGTCGAGGATCCGGCCGGTGACCTCGTCGTCGTCCTCGCCCTTGTTACGGCTAGACGTCATGTGTCACTGTGTACCGCATGAGCAGCGAGGACGCCAGCGCCCACTCGTCGGTGCGGCTCGGCTCGGTGTGGCACGGCTGGGGCGACCCGGCCCGGCGCGCCCCCCTGCCCCGGGCCGCGCGGGAGCACCTGGCCGCGGCCGGCCTGCTGGGCGAGCGCAGCACTCCGGTGCCGCTGGAGCAGGTGCGCCTGCCCGACCCGCTGCTGAGCGAGGCCGCGACCGCGGCACTGGTGGCGGCGGTGGGCATCGAGCACGTGCGCACCGACCGCCTGACCCGGGTGCTGCACGCCGGCGGCAAGTCCTACCTGGACCTGCTGCGCCGGCGTCGCGGGGACGCCGAGCACGCTCCGGACGCCGTGGTGTGCCCGGCCGACCACCAGCAGGTGCGGCAGGTGCTGCAGGCGTGCGTGCAGCACGAGGTGGCCGTGGTGCCCTTCGGGGGCGGGACCAGCGTGGTGGGTGGGGTGGAGCCGCTGAGGGGTCGGTTCTCCGCGCTCGTCGCCCTGGACCTCACCCGGCTGGACGCGCTGGTGGACGTCGACCCGGTGTCGATGACGGCCACGCTGCAGGCCGGCATGCGCGGCCCGCAGGTGGAGCGCGAGCTCGGCGCGCACGGGCTCACCCTGGGCCACTTCCCGCAGAGCTGGGAGCAGGCCACCGTCGGCGGGTTCGTGGCCACCCGCTCGGCCGGGCAGGCCTCCACCGGCTACGGCCGCTTCGACGAGGTGCTGATCGGTGCCACCTGCGCCACGCCCAGCGGTGACCTGGTCCTGGGCCGTGGACCGGCCAGCGCCGCCGGCCCGCGGCTGCTGGACGTGGTGGTGGGCTCGGAGGGCCGCCTCGGCGTGGTCACCTCCGCCACGGTGGCGGTGCGCACCGCGCCGGCGGTGCAGAAGTTCACCGGCTGGTCGTTCCCGTCGTTCGCGGCGGGCACGGCGGCGTTCCGGGCGCTGGCCCAGCAGCTCGGCCACGGGGTGGCGCCGGACTCCTGCCGGCTGTCCGACGAGGAGGAGACCACCACCACGCTGCGCCTGGCCGGGGGTTCCCTCGGCGCCCGCGCGCTGCGCGGCTACCTGCGCACCCGCGGACGCCGCACCGGCAGCCTGGCCATCTTCGGCTGGGACGGCACCGCCACGGAGGTCACCCGCCGCAGCCGGGCGGCGGCGGCGCTGCTGCGCCAGCACGGCGGCGTCCCGCTGGGCAGCGGCCCGGGCCAGGCCTGGTCGCACGGGCGCTTCCACGCCCCGTACCTGCGCGACGAGCTGCTCGACCACGGGGTGCTGGTGGAGACGCTGGAGACCGCCACCTCCTGGCGCGACCTGCCTGCGCTGCACACCGCGGTGGCCGCCGCGCTGCGCCGCTCGCTGACCACCGCCGCCAGCACCCCGCTGGTGCAGTGCCACGTCTCGCACGTCTACCGCACGGGCGCCTCGCTGTACTTCACCGTGGTGGCCCGCCAGGACCCCACCGACCCGGAGGGCCAGTGGCTCGCCGCCAAGCGCGCGGCGTCTGACGTCATCGCCGCGCACGGCGCCCCGGCCACCCACCAGCACGCGGTGGGCACCGATCACGCCCCGTGGATGGCGGCGGAGGTGGGCGAGACCGGCCTGCAGCTGCTGCGGTCCATGAAGGACTCGCTCGACCCCACCGGCATCCTCAACCCGGGCAAGATGATGCCGTGAACGTGCTGCTGCTCGTCAGCCCCAGCTCTGGTGGCGGCCGGGCGGCGGCGGCCATGCCGGCGGTGCAGCGGGCGCTGGCTGCCAACGGTTGGCAGGTGCGCACTCACCTCACCCGTGACCTCGACGACGCCGAGCAGGTGGCCGCGGCGGCCCAGCCCGGCACGGTGGTGGCCGCACTCGGCGGCGATGGGCTGCTGAGCCGGGCAGCCGCAGGCACCCGGGTGTCGGGCACGGTCCTCGCGCCGCTGCCCGGCGGACGCGGCAACGACTTCTGTGCCGCGCTGGGCGTCCCGCGCGACCCGGCGGTGGCCGCGGCGGCGCTGCTGGGCGCGGTGGAGCGGGCCGTGGACGTGGCCGAGCTGGACGGGCGCACCGTGCTGGGGGTGATCAGCTGCGGGTTCGACTCCGAGGCCACCCGGCGGGCCAACGCCACCACCGTGGTGCGCGGCCAGCTGGTGTACGCGTGGGCGGCGCTGCGCACCCTGGCCACCTGGGTCCCCGCCGAGCTCACCGTCACCGTGGACGGAACGGCACGGTCGTTTCGCGGCTACACCGTGGCGGTGGGCAGCTCCGGGCGCTACGGCGGGGGCATGAAGATCGCCCCGGACGCGCGGATGGACGACGGCCTGCTCGACGTGGTGACCGTCTCGCACGCCGGGCGGTGGCACTTCGTGTCCAACCTGCCCAAGCTGTTCAGCGGCACCCACGTGGACGGCGACGTCGTGCAGGTGCAGCTGGGCCGGCAGGTGCACCTCACGGCGGTGACGCCCATCGAGCTCTACGCCGACGGCGAGCCGGCGGGGTGGGTGCCGTGCACCGTCCGCGTGGCGCCGGGCGCGCTGCGGGTGCTCGGCGGCCGCTGAGCTCGTCCTCTGAGGGCGCGCGGGTCAGCGCAGCGCGCGGTGGCCCACGGCGGTCACACCGAGGGTGAGCACGCTCGCCACCGCCATCGCCACGCTCATGTGCACCTGCAGCAGCAGGGCACCCACCAACGCACCGAGCAGGATGAGCACAAGCGCACCCAGCCGGCGGTTCCAGATCGCGCCGCGCCACCCCGTCACCAGCGACTCGCTGGCCCACGAGGTGAGCGTGGAGGTCACCACCACGGTGGTCATGTCCTTGATGGCCAGCTTGCGCGCCACGCAGGCCTGGCTGCCCATGGCCAGCGCGGTGCCCGCGGCGATCACCAGCTGCTCGTCGGGGGTGTAGCCGTCGTCGAGCACCCACAGCGCGACGGCCAGCACTCCCAGCATCGCGCCGCCGGCGGCCAGCAGCGCGGTGACGCGGGTGGTCCACGCCGCCGCGGCTCGACGCAGCACCATGCCGGCCCCGAGCGCGCCGAGGGTGAACGCCAGCAGGGCGATCGCGGGGCCCAGCACGGGCAGCTCGTCGGCGCCGGCCACACCCATGCCGAGGATCACGATGTTGCCGGTCATGTTGCCGGTGAAGACCCGGTCGAGGCCGAGGTAGCCCACCGCGTCCACCACGCCGGTGACGAAGGTGAGCACCAGCATCAGCACCAGCGCCACCTGCTGGGTGTCAGCGGCAACCCGGCGGGGAGCCGCGGCGGGGGCGCTCACCGCGCGCACGGTCGAACGGTCATGGGAGCTCCTCGGGGCTGGCCAACGCCCTGCCACCACCAGCGCGGGCGGCAGGAGCAAGTCGCCGTAACGCTAAGCGAGACACTCGAAGAGCGTCAACCGGCCCCATGCTCCCCCGCGACGTTCGTCGGCCTCGTCCCTCGCGGGGCCGGCAAGGGGCCTGGCAGCCTGCCCGGTCCGCCACGGTTACGAGTGCGTAAATCTCCGGCCGCAGCCGGGATCTGCGTTGACACCGGCGATCACCTCCGGCGAGTCTATCTCGCATTACGCGGTGACGACCTGCATTGCGTGACGCCAGTGAAGGAGTGCCATGGCCTACGTGATCACCGATCCCTGCATCGACGAGACCGACCAGTCGTGCGTGGACGAGTGCCCCGTGGACTGCATCTACGAGGGCGACCGGATGATGTACATCAACCCGGACGAGTGCGTGGACTGCGGCCGCTGCGAGCCCGTCTGCCCGGTGATCTCCATCTTTCACGAGGAGGACGTGCCGGCCGACCGTGCCGTGTTCATCGAGATCAACGAGCAGTTCTTCGCCACCATCGGCTCCCCCGGCGGCGCCCGCAAGATCGGCCCCGTGGGCACCGACCACCCCGCCGTCACCGAGTGGGCCGCGACGTGACCGCCCCGCAGCCCACCGTGCAGGTGGACCTGCTGGTCGTCGGCGCCGGCCCGTCCGGGCTGTACGCCACCTACTACGCCGGCTTCCGCGGCATGACGGTCGCGCTGCTGGACTCCCTGCCCCAGCTGGGCGGGCAGGTCGCCGCGCTATACCCGGAGAAGGCGATCTACGACGTCGCCGGCTTCACCGCGGTGAAGGGCCAGGACCTGGTGGACGCCCTGTCCGAGCAGGCGCGCCAGCACGACCCGCTGCTCATCCTCGGCGAGACCGCCACCACCCTGGAGCACGGCGACGACGGCGTGGCCGTCACCACCGACACCGGGCGCCGCATCGAGGCCAAGGCCATCCTCGTCACCGGCGGGGTGGGCAGCTTCATCCCCCGCGAGCTGCCGGTGGGCTCGGACTACCTCGGCCGCGGGCTGCGCTACTTCGTGCCGCGGCTGGACGAGCTGGCCGGGCAGGACGTGGTGGTGGTCGGCGGTGGCGACTCCGCGCTCGACTGGGCGCTGGGCCTGCAGCCGATCGCGTCCTCGGTGACGCTGGTGCACCGCCGACCGGTGTTCCGCGCGCACGAGCGCAGCCAGGCGCTGCTCAAGCTCGCCCCCATCAGGGTGCTCACCCCGCACGAGGTGGTGGGGGTGCACGGCGAGGAGTGGATCACCGGCATCACCGTGCAGAACAAGAAGGACCCCGAGCCCGTCCAGCTCGCCGCCACCGCGGTGGTGGCCGCGCTGGGGTTCATCGCCGACCTGGGGCCGTTGGACACCTGGGGCCTGGAGCAGCGGAAGCGGCGCATCGTGGTGGGCCGGGACATGCAGACCTCGATCCCGCGGGTCTACGCCGCCGGCGACATCAGCGAGTACCCCGGCAAGGTGCGGCTGATGAGCGTGGGCTTCGGCGAAGCGGCGTCGGCGGTGAACAACCTGGCGCCGCTGGTGAATCCAGCCCTGTCGGTGACGCCGGGACACTCCTCCGACGCGTAGCGCCTACCCGACTACGGGACCAGGAGCAGGAACAACATGCCCATCAGCATCATGCCGATGGCCCCGACCACGGTGTACCTCCGCCAGAACTCAGGTTTCTTGTCCTTGAGCCCGAACGGCGCTGTCGGCATGCTCTGCACTGTGTGGCCCAGGAACCTGGCATAGGGCTTCCGGAACACGATTGCCAGCACGCCCAGCACGATCGTTGCTGCGGTGAGCGGCCACGCACTACTCATCGGACGAATCCCCCCTGCTGCTGCGACAAACCGTTGACCGAGCCACGCGCCCTACTTGTCGAGCGCGCCGATGACGAGGGCGAGGACGGGCCCGGCCGCGATAAAGAGGCAGCCGATGACGAACGACAACCGTGCCGAGGACTCAGCGCTGCGACGACCGCGCCAGAAGTTCTCCTCGAAGCGCCCCATCCAGTGCCGACTGACGATGATCAGCACCCCCATGATCACTGACGCGACACCAAGGGGCAGTCCATCCGCGCTCACGCACTCGCCACCGATCGCCTAGTCGGAACAGCGCGGAGGCCGACGCCCCCGCAGCCCAAGCCGGCACGAAGATACCCACTCCTGCGGGTGTCCACAAGAGACAGATCGACGCGAGAAGGCCTGCGTCTCAATGATTTCCTTTGAGCCGCTAGGCCCGGCCGAGCTCCGCGGAGATCAGCTCGGCGGTCTGCTGCAGGGCGGCGATGGTCTCGTCCTCGCCCTGCTGCCCGGCCACCGACGTGGCGATGACGGCCAGCGCCGCCACCACCCGGCCGTCCTGGAACACCGGCGCCGCCAGCGTGCGCAGCCCGTTGACCACCGGCGACTTCACGCTCACCTTGGTCTCGCGGATGCCCACCAGCTCCTCGGCGAAGTCGGGGTTGGTCTGCATCTCCCTCTTGAGCATGGGCACCTCGCCCTCGGGCAGAAAGGTGCAGAACACCCGCCCCTGGGCGGAGGCGGTGGGCGACAGGCGCGCACCCAGGCGCACTGCCACCCGAGCCACGTGGTCGGTGTTGTCGTTGGAGGCCACCACGATCGGACTCTCCCCGTCCCAGACGCTGAGCACCACCGTCTCCTGCACCTGGCGCAGCAGCTGGTCCATGAACGGCTCGGCGATCTTGATCACCGGCAGCGCCGAGCGGGCGGCCGCGGCCAGGGTGAGGATCTGCGGGCCCAGGGAGTACACCGTCTCGGTGGGGTCGTAGCGCAGCAGGTTCGCCGCCCGCAGCGCCTTGGTGTAGCGGTGCGCGGTGGCCTTGCTGGTGCCCAGCGCCGCGGTGATCTCGTTCAGGCTCATCCGCGGTCGCTGTGGGGTGAACGCAGCCAGGATGACCGCGGCCCGCTCCACCGCCTGGATGGCCGGCGCCCGGCCCCGGCCCTGCGCAGACCCGTCGTCGTGGTCGTCGGCCGTGGCCGGACCCGTGCTGGTTGTCAGTGCACTCACTCTCCCCTGTTGACCGCGAAGCGCACGGCCGCAGCTGCGTACACCTGTGCGTACCGTACAAGTTCCTCCGCCGAGCACACATCCCGTCCAGGCCGGTCAGGATCGGCTCGACCCTGGGGTCCGGTGCGCACCGTGTCGATCCCCCGGGCGCGGAACAGCACGCCGTCGGTGGAGCCGGTCCACCCGGTGATGTCCGGTTCTCCGCCGCGCTGCAGGTGGCGGGCTCGCGCGGCGCGCACCAGCTCCACGATGGGCGCCGACGCCGGCGTGGCGCCGCCCGGCTCCGCGTCGCCCACCGTCACCTCCACCGTGCAGCCGGCCAGCGGGCTGCCGCGCAGGTGCCCCACCAGGGTGTTGTGCAGCCGGTCCAGGTGCGCGCCCAGCTCGTCGCCAGGGGCCGACACCAGGTAGACGAACAGGTCCAGGTGCGCCGGCAGCAGGTCAGGCTTGGCCACCGCGCCGGTGCGGATGGCGCCGATGCCGGCCTCCCGCCCGGTCTGCCCGGTGGTGGGCAGCGCCCGCCACTGCCCGCGCCACGCCTCGAACGCCGCGCACACCAGGCCCACGTGCCGGGGCAGCCCGCCCACCGGCTGCGCCTGGTCACGGAAGAGCACCACCCCCGGGCCGGGCGCGCTCACCCGGATGCGCAGGAACGCCGCCCCCGGCTCCTCGTGCAGCACCCCGGGCGGGCCCGACTTGCCCACGATCACCGCGTCGGGTGCACCACCGTGGTCCAGGTAGTGCCGAACCCCCGAGCAGGCCGGCTGCGGTGGCTCGGCCAGCGCGGTGTTGCGGTGGGTGCCACCGCTGGCCAGCAGCAGCTGCACGGTGCCGGCCACCCCGGCCTCGGCCAGCGCGGTGGCGGCCGCGGCGTAGCCGACCAGCACCGCCGCCGCCGGTGCCCGGGCCACCCCGAGGCCGAACCCCGACACCGCGTCACCGTCCAGGCACACGCCTGGCTGGTACGGCGTGGTGGAGCCGGTGACCTCGCGATGCACCGTGCCCTCGCCGGAGGTGGAGGTGTCCAGGTGCGAGCACAGCAGCACTCCGCCGCGGTCCGACCCGGTGCTCGCCGCCAGGTTGGCCCCGCCAGCGCCTGTGTCCTGCACCGTGAAGCCCAGCTGCGGCCAGCGCTGCCGGCTCCACGCCGCCAGCGCCTCGGCGCAGCCGCGCTCCGCGCCACGATCCACGGGGGCAGCGCTGAGCACCTCCAGCGCGGCGAGCAGGTCGTCGCGCCGGACCAGCTCGGCAGCCGTGTCCGCCAGGTGCTCGGCGGGGATCAGTGCGCCCACGTCCGGTCGTCGGCCTCGGCCCGCCAGACGTCGATGTTGCGCGGGTCGCGCTTGAGGCGGCGCGGCCGGTGCGTCTCGTGCTCGGCCGGCGTGAAGATCCGGTGGCCGTCGCACAGCTCGTAGCGCGGGCCGTGCTGGTCGTCGTAGAGGTAGAAGGCGATGGAGGTGGACGCGGAGTGGTTCACCACGTCGCCGAGGATCTTGACGTTGCGGTACTGCGCCCGCGCGCGGCGGCGCATCACGCCGTCCATGTCGCCCATGATGAAACACAGGTGCTCCAGGGCGAAGCGGTCGCTGCGGCGCACGGCCAGGCTGTGGTGGTAGCGGTCCTCGCAGCGCAGGAACGCGGTGAAGTCCTCCACGTAGTCCGAGGCCTGGAAGCCAAGTACGTCGAGGTAGAACGCCAGGGTCTCGTCGTAGCGGTCGGTGATGATGAACGGGTGCACCAGCGTCTGTGGGCGCAGGTCCGGCCACGGCGTCTCGGCGTACTCGATGAAGTCGGTGAACAGCTCCACCAGCGTGCCGTTGGGGTCGCGCACGGCGAAGCCCGCCTGGCACAGCCCCTTCATCCCCTGCGTCAGCGGCAGCACCTCGTGGCCGGCGGCGCGCACCCGCTGCTCCAGGTCGGCCAGCACGGTGTCGTTGTCCACGCTGTAGCCCACGCCGTCGTAGCGGAAGGCCGACAGGCTCGGCTCGTGCAGCAGCTCCACGCTGTGGTGCTCGGTGCCCACCCGCAGGTAGGCGTGGCTCTCGTCGTGCTCCTCCAGGGCCAGACCGACGTGGTACGCGAGGAACTCGATCGTCGCGGTCATGTCCGGCACGGCCAGGCGGACGTACTGCACGCTGGCGGGGCCCAGGGGGCGGGTTTGCACCGGCTCGGTCACTGCGGTTCACCTTCCGTCGCGGCACCCTGCGGTGCACAGTCCGAACCCTAGGAATCGCCCGAGACCGTCGTCAAGCCATGTGAGACGTCATAGCGTAATGCAACACGTAGTTAACCTGCCCGGAACGCCGCACCCCTAGTTTTTGAGCCGTCGAGGCACTCGTCTCCGCTTCCCCGGCTCACTGGAAGGCTCCCGAGTTGACTGTCCTGCAACCTCACACCGGCCCTGTCCCCGGACAGCACTACCTGACGGCGACCGGCGCGGCGCTGTCCTGGGGACGGCTGCCCACGCCCGACCGCAAGCCCGTGCTGACCATCGCCTCCGGCGAGACCGTCACCGTCGACACCCTCTCCCACGAGGGGCTGATGGAGGACCAGGGCCGCGACCCGCTGACCTACTTCGACAGCCACGGCGTGGCCGCCGACGACGTGCTCACCGACCTGGTGGAGCTGGCCGCCTCCGACGTGGTGCACACCCGCGGCCCGGACGGCCCGCACGTGGTCACCGGCCCCATCCACGTGGAGGGCGCGCGCCCCGGCGACGTGCTCAGGATCGAGTACCTGCAGCTGGACCCGCGGGTGCCCTACGGCGTGGTCTCCAGCCGGCACGGGCTGGGCTGCCTGGCCGGCGAGCGCCCCGTCGACGACGAGACCGGCGAGCCGGTGAACCTGCTCAGCCAGTTCTGCACCGTGGACCTGGCCGCGCACACCGCGACCATGCGCTGGGACTCCGGCAGCGGCATCACCTTCCCGCTGCACCCCTTCATGGGCCTGTCCGGGGTCACCGCGGCCACCGAGGAGGCGCTCAACACCATCCCGCCGGGCCGCCACGGCGGCAACCTCGACGTCCGCGACCTGGGCGGCGGCTCCACGATGTACCTGCCGGTGCAGGTGCCGGGGGCGGGCTACTACCTGGGCGACCCACACTTCGCCCAGGGCAACGGCGAGGTGTCGCTGACCGCGCTGGAGGCCTCGCTGCGCACCACCGTGCGCCTCACCGTGCTCACCCCGGACGCGGCCTTCGCCTCGGTGGGCGCGCTGGACGGCCCCGTCGGCGAGACCCCCACCCACTGGGTGGCCATCGGGCTCGACCGCGACCTGGACGAGGCGATGCGCAAGTGCGTGCGCGAGGCCATCCGGGTGCTGGCCGAGGTGGCGGAGGTGCCGCCGTCGGTGGCCTACCTCTACCTCAGCGCGGCCGGCAACTTCGTGGTGAGCCAGGTGGTGGACGACGTCAAGGGCGTGCACTGCCTGATCAGCAAGAAGGACTTCCCCGCCTGGGCCTGAGCCCGGCACACGAGAAGCCCCGCACCGGGTGGTGCGGGGCTTCTCGCGGTGCCAGGTCCGGCTCACCACGCGCCCAGGCGCATGCTCACCGCCTTCTCCGCGGTGTACTCGCGCATCGCCGTGTAGCCGCCGCCGCTGTTGAAGCCGCTGGCCTTGGTGACGTTGAAGGGCAGGCCGATGACGCCCACGTTGGACGGCTCGTTGACCGACACCTGACCGCTGCGCACCTCGCGCACCACCCGCAGCGCCCGCGAGACGTCCCGGGTCCAGATGCCCACCTGCAGGCCGAAGTCGGTGTCGTCCACCAGCTTCACCGCCTCGTCGGTGTCGCCGAACTCCTGCACGGTGAGCACCGGGCCGAAGATCTCCTCGCGGCTGACGGCCATGGTCGGGTCCACCTGGTCGATGAGCGTGGGGGTGACGAAGTAGCCGTGGGCGAAGCGCTCCCCCTCGGGCCGGCCCCCACCGGTGACGATGCGTGCGCCGGCACCGCGGGCCAGCTGCACGTGGTGCTCCACCTTCTGCCGCTGCGCCTCGCTGGCCAGCGGACCCATGTCCAGGTCGTCGTCCCAGTGCCCGATGCGGGTGGCCGCCATGATCGCCGCTAGCCGCTCGGTGACGTCGGCGGCGATGCTGCGGTGCACCAGCAGCCGCGAGCCGGCGTTGCAGTTCTGCCCGGAGTTCTCCGTGATCGACGCCGCGATCAGCGGCAGCGCGGCGTCCAGGTCGGCGTCGGCAAACACCACGTTGGGCGACTTGCCGCCCAGCTCCAGCTTCACCGGCACCAGCCGCTCGGCGGCGCCACGCATGATGGCCTTGCCGGTGGTGGTGGAGCCGACGAAGCTGACGTGGTTGACCAGCGGGTGGCTCACCAGCGGCTGTCCGGCGTCGGTCCCGAGGCCGGTGAGGACGCTGATCGTCCCCGGCGGCAGGCCGGCCTCCACCCCGAGGGCGGCCAGCCGCAGCACCACCAGCGGGGCCACCTCCGACGGCTTGACCACCAGGGTGTTGCCGGCGGCCAGCGCGGGGGCGGCCTCGGCCATCATCAGCAGCGCCGGCACGTTCCAGGCCGTGATGAGCGCGCACACCCCGTGCGGCTCGGCCAGGGTGAAGCCGAAGCTCTCCTCCAGCCGCGAGGGCAGCGTGGCCCCGGTGACCTTGTCGGCCATCCCGGCGAAGTACACCAGCATGTCGTGGGCGATCCACACGTTGCGGCGGGCGTCGCTGAGCGGCTTGCCCACGTCGCGGGCCTCCAGCGCCGCCAGCTCCTCGCTGGCCGCGGCGATGAGCCCGGCCCACGCGCGCAGCACCGTCCCGCGCTCGGCGGGCGAGGTGCGGGCCCAGGCCCGGGCTGCCTCGGCCGCCCCGCGCACGGCGCGGTCCACGTCGGCGGGACCGGCCGCACCCACCGTGGTGATCACCTCGCCGGTGGCTGGGTCGGTGACGGCGAGAGTGCCCCCGTCGGTGGCGGGGATCCAGTCCCCGTTGATCAGCAGCTGGGATTCGGGCAGCGACAACATGACTGGACGATGGCATACTTCCGTCTTGGCAAGCAATACGCTATCTCGCATTTAACAACGTTGTTTCCTGCGGGGCACAGGCCAGTCACAACCCCTCCCGACGCACCTCCCCCGAGCAAGGAGCTCCCCGTGTCCCGTGACGTTCTCGCCGCCGTGGTGACCACCCCCGGCCGCGCCCCTGAGCTGCAGACGGTCAGCCTGGACGACCCGCGCCCCGGCGAGGTGCTGGTGCGCCTGGCCGCCACCGGCATCTGCGCCACCGACCTGCACTTCTCCCACGACGTCTCCCGGCCGTCGGTGCTGGGCCACGAGGGCGCCGGCCACGTGGAGGAGTGGGGCGAGGGCGTCAGCCGGTTCGCCGTGGGCGACGCGGTGATCGCCAGCTTCGCCCGGTGCGGCACCTGCCTGCGCTGCCGCACCGGTGAGCCCGCCTACTGCAGCGAGTTCGACCGGCTGAACTTCACCGGTGGCCGGGCCGACGGCTCGTCCACCATCACCGTGGACGGGGCGGGTGCGTACGCGCACTTCCTGGGCCAGTCCAGCTTCGCCACCCACATGCTGGTGCGCGAGTCCAGCCTGGTGGCGCTGCCGGCCGGGGTGGATCCCGCCGCGGTCGCCCCCTACGGCTGCGGGCTGATGACCGGGGCCGGCGCCGTGCTCAACGTGCTCAAGCCCGGCCCTGCCGACACGGTGGCGGTGTTCGGTGCCGGCACCGTGGGCCTGGCCGCGGTGATGGCGGCGGCGGCCGCCGGGGCGCGGGAGGTGGTGGTGGTCGACCTCAGCACCGAGCGCCTGGCGCTGGCCAAGGAGCTGGGCGCCACCCGCACGGTGCTGCCCGAGGAGCTGGCCGCCACCCTGGCGGAGGTGGCCCCGGACGGGGTGGACCACGCGGTGGAGAGCACCGGGGTGGGCCGCGTGCTGCACACCGCCGTGGAGTCGCTGAACCGCCGCGGCACCTGTGCGGTGGTGGGCATCGGGGCGGAGACCACCATCAGCCTGGACTGGCGCACCGTCCTCAACGGCCGCACCGTCACCGGCGTCATCTCCGGCTCCAGCCTGCCCGACGTGGCCATCCCCAGCCTGCTGGCGCTGGCCGAGGCCGGCCGGTTCCCCGCGGAGAAGCTGATGCAGTCGTTCGCCTTCGCCGACGTCGCCGAGGCCTGGGAGCACACCCGCAGCGGCGCGGTGGTCAAGGCCGTGCTCACCTTCTAGCGCGCACGCCGCACGGCCCGGCCACCTGCTGAGGGTGACCGGGCCGTGGGGGGGAGCTAGAGGTCCAGCACCAGCTCCTGCCCGGCCGCGCAGCGGCTCACGCACAGCATCATCGACTCCGAGCGGGCGCGCTCCGCGGCGGTGAGCACGCTGTCGCGGTGCACCACCGGCCCGGCCAGCACCCGCACCTCGCAGGAGCCGCAGTAGCCCTCCTCGCAGTCCGACGCCACGCCCGGCACCACCTCGCGCACCGCCTGCAGCAGCGTCTGGTCGGCCGCCACCGCCAGCGAGCGGCCGGTGCGCTGCAGGTGCACGGCGAAGCCGGCCGCGTCCGGGCCCAGCACGTCCACCTCGGCGCCGGCACCGAAGCGCTCCACGAACAGCGGGGTGTCGGTGTTCGCCACCGCCGCGGCCACCCCGTCCATCAGCGAGTCCGGGCCGCAGCAGAACACCGCCGCCCCCGCGGGCAGGCCGGCCACCACCGCGTCCAGGTCCACCCGGCCCTGCTCGCCGGAGACGTGCACCCGCCCGCCCAGCGCCCGCACCTCCGCCAGCAGCGGCATCAGCGCGGTGTCCCGGCCGCAGTAGAGCAGGTCCCAGGCGGTGTCGCCGCGGGCGACCAGCGAGCGCACCATCGCGATGATCGGGGTGATGCCGATGCCCCCGGCGATGAACGTCCGCCACGGTGCCTCGGCCAGCCCGAAGCGCTCGCGCGGTGCGGACATCCCCACCGTGGTGCCGGGCAGCAGCACCTGGTGCACCTCCGCCGAGCCGCCGCGTCCGGCGGCCTCCCGCCGCACCGCCACGGTGTAGCGGGAGAGGTCGTCCGGGTCGCCGCACAGCGAGTAGTGCCGGGTGGCGCCCGAGGGCAGGGTGAGCGCCACGTGCGCACCGGGCCGCCACGGCGGCAGGGCGGCGCCGTCGGGGGCGGCGAGGTCCAGCGCCACCACGTCGGCGGTCCACTGCTGGCGGCCCACCACCACCGCCGACCGCACGCCCGGTCGCACCGGGGCGGCGGAGTCCAGCCGCGAACCGGGGGTGAAGGTGACGGGCACCCGGTCCCAGCCGGCCTGGCTGCCGCACGACTCGTAGCGCGCCAGCCCCGCCTCGTCCACCTGGTAGTCGGGCAGCCGCTGCAGCACCCGGGTGAGCATCGCGGTGAACATCGCCCGCGCCAGGTGCGCCCCGGCGCAGCGGTGGCTGCCGATCCCGAAGCTCAGGTGGCCCTTGGGGTTGCGCTCCAGCTGCACCTGCTCGGGGTCGGTGAACACCTCGGGGTCGAAGTTGCCGGCCACCCAGGGGATGAGCACCCGCTCCCCGCGGCTCATCGGGCAGCCGCCCACCTCGGTGTCGGTGGTGACGGTGCGGGCCATCGACTGCGACGGGGCGAACACCCGCAGGAACTCCTCGGTGGCCGCGGGCAGCAGCTCCGGGTCGGCGATCAGTCGCGCGCGGTCGGCTGGGTTGCGGGCCAGGTGCACCAGGGTGGAGCCGGTGAGCGAGGTGGTGGTGTCCACCCCGCCGGCGATGAGCAGGAACACCACCGACACCAGCTCGTCGTCGTCGAAACGGGTGCCGTCGGGGCGGGTCTGCAACACCAGGCGGCTCAGCACGTCGGCGCGCGGCTCGGCGCGCCGGGCGGCGAGCAGCTCGCGGATGCGGCTCTCCATCCAGCCCAGCGCCTGCCCCCCGCGGGCGGCCCGCTCGCTGCCCGGGGCGGCGGCGAAGATGTCGTGCACCGGGCCGGCCAGGCGCTTCCAGTCCTCGCGGGGAAAGCCCAGCCAGTCCAGGGTCACCGCGGTGGGCAGCGGGTTGGTCAGCTGCGCCACCAGGTCGGCGTGGCCGTCGGCGATGAAGGCGTCGATCACCTCGTCGGTGTGCCGGTGGATCATCGGCACCAGCTCGGCCACCGCCTCCCGGGTGAGCAGCGGGTTGACCAGCTCCCGGTAGACGGTGGCCCGCGGCGGGTCCAGCTCGATGGGGAACTGCTCCAGGCCCGGCCCGCGGGGGATCACGATGGCCGTGCCCCGCTGCGGGTCGGCGCCGCGGGCGGAGGAGAAGGTGACGTCGTCGCGGGCGATGCGCACGATGTCGGCGTAGCGGCTGGTCACCCAGTACCCGTCGTGCGCCGGCGTCCACGCCACCGGGCAGGACTCCCGCACCCGGGCGTAGGCCGTGGTGGCGTGCTCGCGGAACTCCTCCCGGTGGTGGTCGAAGTCGATGACCACTCTCTGCTGCGCCACTCTCTGCTGCCCTTCGCCGTGCCGTCGCCGTGCCGTCGTTCCGAAACCTCTGCTCGCGCGGCTACAGCCCCCAGGTCTCCTGGGGGATGACGGCCTCGACGATGTCGAACGACCCGCCCTCCTGCTGTGGGGCCTTGTCCGCGGTGACCGGCTTGCCGAAGCTGGGCACCAGCGGGCGCTGCTCGTGGCGGCGCAGCCACAGCCGGAGCAGGTGGCGACGCTTCTGCATCGAGGGGAAGTCGGTGAACTCCCGGCGCGAGTGCAGGGCCGCGTAGTTCAGCAGCCACTGCATGTCGCCGGGCTGGAACTGCATGTCCAGCGGCAGGCTCTCGTCGGCGGTGATCTCCGGGATCAGCTCCAGCAGCTCCTTCTGGGCGTCGGTGAGCCGCGGGGTCTCCGGGTAGTCCTGCGCGCTCCAGATCATCGAGCCGCCGGCGTAGATGCTGAACACGCCGTCGGTGTGGCTGACCATCGGCGAGACGTAGGTCTTGGCGGGTGCGTCGTGGTCCTGCTTGTACCAGTCCCAGTACCAGGGCTCGAACATCAGCGGTGCCAGGTCCGGACGCAGCTCGAGCACCCGGTTGTACAGCGCCGCACCGCTGATCAGCCGGCTCTCGCCGCCGCTCTTGGCGCCGCGCAGACAGATCAGCCCCACCACGTCGGAGGAGTCGGAGTGGAACTCCAGCTTGTCGCGCACCCGCGAGGGCAGCGCCTCGGGGTCGTCCATCGTCTTGTTGGAGGTGGCCACCACGTGGTCCACCAGGTCGCCCATCTGGTTCTGCGGCATGGGTGCTCCCAGGTACAGCCCCAGCAGGAAGAAGATGGCGCCGGACACCGCGTCGGAGTACAGCTCGGTGCGCAGGCCGCGCACCAGCACGAAGCCGCGGCCTCGGTCCAGGTCGTGGGTCCAGGTGGCGATGCCCGCCGCGCACACCGGCAGCGGGTAGTCGGCCGGGGTCACGGTGCGCAGGTCGGGGTTGTCGGTGACGAACCGGCGGCCCGCCTCCTCCAGCTCGGCGATCTCGGCGTCGCTGAGCAGGTACACCCACTCGGTGCTGCCGGCGAGCTCGGCGCCGGTCCAGGCCGCGGGTCCGGTGATCGGCTGCAGCGCCGTCGAGGTCGTCATGGTGGTTCTCCTTGGGGGTTCGGCAGAGAGTCGGAGTGGACGGGACGAGCTAGGTGAGTCCGCGGGCGAAGGGCCGGCCCAGGTAGCGCGGCTCGCGGCCGGACTTGGTCATGGCCACCATGGCCACCAGCGCCAGCAGGTACGGCGCGGCGATGAGCACCTGGGAGTTCAGCTGCAGGCCCAGGGCGGGCAGCGCCAGCCGCAGGGCGTCGGCGAAGCCGAACACCGCGCAGCCGACCAGGGTGCCCTTGAGGCGCCAGCAGCCGAAGATCACCGCGGCCAGCACCAGGAAGCCGCGGCCGCCGGTCATGTTGGCGTTGAACGAGCCGACCTCGCCGACGGCCAGGTAGGCACCGCCGAGGCCGGACAGCAGCCCGCACCACAGCAGGGCCTGCCGGCGGCGGCGGTTGACGTCGATGCCGGTGGCGTCGCAGGCCTGCGGGTTGTCGCCCACCGCCCGCAGCTCCAGGCCCCAGCGGCTGCGCTCCACCAGCCACCAGGTGAGCGGGACGAGGCCCAGCAGCAGGTACATCGGCCAGCGCTGGGAGAACAGCACCGGCCCCAGCACCGGGATCTCGCTGAGCCCGGGGATGGTGAGCAGGTCCACCTGGTGGTTGGTGAAGTCGGCGATGGAGATGAGGTAGCTGGTCAGCCCGAGGGCCAAGGTGTTGAGCACCAGGCCGACGACGAAGGTGTTGACCTCCAGCCGGTGCGCGAGGTGGCCGTGCAGCATCCCCACCAGCAGCCCGATGACGGCGCCCGCCACCAGGCCCACCAGGGCGCTGCCGGTCTGGCTGGCCACCGCGATGGAGGTGAACGCCCCGGAGAGCATCATCGACTCCACCGAGATGTTCTGGGTGCCGGCCCGCTCGGCCAGGTACTCCCCGCAGGCGGCGAAGGCCAGCGGCGCGGTCAGGCGCACCGCGCTGGAGAGGATGACCTCGGAGCTGTCCACGATGCTCATGCGGCGGTCCCCCGGTTCAGGCGCCGACGGGCCAGCACGAGGCTGATCGCCGGGGCGATGACGAATGCCAGCACCAGCAGGGACTGGACGACGTTGACGAGGTAGATGGGCACCCCGGTGGAGGCCAGGAAGTTGGACCCGGTGCGCAGCGCGCCGAAGGCGATGGCCACCGGGATGGCCACCAGCGGCCGGTTGCGGGCGATGAGGGCGACCAGCAGGCCGTCCCAGCCGAAGTTGTTGGACACCGCCGGCTGCAGCCGGAAGGCGGAGCCCTCCACGATGACGGCGCCGGCCACCCCGGCCATCGCGCCGGAGAACGCCAGGGCCGCGGCGCTGACCAGCGCCACCCGCACCCCGGCGTGGGCGGCGGTGAGCGGGTTGAGCCCGAGCATCTGGATCCGGAAGCCCCAGGCGGTGCGGGAGAGCACGGTCC
This sequence comes from Rhodococcus sp. Z6_132, assembly GCF_058133635.1. Lineage (NCBI taxonomy): Bacteria > Bacillati > Actinomycetota > Actinomycetes > Mycobacteriales > Nocardiaceae > Rhodococcus > Rhodococcus sp. Z6_132. Next base: position 1,190,698 of record NZ_JBYUNP010000001.1, on the reverse strand, counting down.
AGGCCAGGCACGCGGCCAGCACCGCCAGGATCAGCCCCGCGCTCAGCGCCAGCCCCGGGTACTCGCCGATGGTGGGCAGCCGGACGTCGGCCGGGATGAGCGCCGACTGCGAGGCCGCGGTGCCCGAGGCCGACTTGCGTGCCTCCTGCAGCAGCCAAGGGGTGCTCACCGCGTAGCTGACCACCTGGATGGCCACGAAGGACAGCAGCAGGGTGGAGACCACGATGTTCACCCGGCGGATGCGGAAGAGCAGCGAGCTGATGCCGGCCAGCACCCCGCCCAGCAGGGCTCCGGCAAGCAGGCTGACCACGATGACCGCCGTGGACGGGCCGGCCATCTTCAGCGCGATGAACGTGCCGCCCATCGCGCCGAGCAGGACCTGGCCCTCCTGGCCGATGTTGAACACCCCGGCGCGGCTGGCCACGCAGGCCCCGACGGCGACCAGCAGCAGCGGGGCCGCCACGGTGAGGGTCTGCGACCACGCGGCGGCGTCGCCCACCCCGCCCTGCACGATCGCGGTGGCCACCGCCCAGGGGGAGCCACCCGTGGCGGCCACCAGCAGGGTGGACAGCAGCAACGCGCCCGCCACCGCGAGCACGGTGATGCCCAGCTGGCCGACGGCCGAGCCGTCCACCCGCAGCCACCGCGGCGGGCCCCCGGGGGTGGGTGCGGGGGCGGGCGGCGCCGGGTCGGGCGTGATCGTGGCGACGGAGCTCATGCCGCCTCCTCCCCGCCCAGGAGCATGCCCAGGCGCTCGTTGGTGGCCTCGGACCGGGCGAGCACGCCCACGATGCGGCCGCCGGAGAGCACAGCCACCCGGTCGGACAGCGCCATCACCTCCTCCAGCTCGGTGCTGACCAGGAGCACCGCCACGCCGCTGTCGGCGGCCTCCCGCAGCCGCACGTACATGTCCTCGATGGCCCCCACGTCCAGGCCGTGGGTGGCCTGGGCGGCCACCAGCACCGCCGGCCGAGCGGAGAGCTCGCGGGCCAGCACCACCTTCTGCTGGTTGCCGCCGGAGAGGCTGCGGATGGGCGCGTCCACCGAGGGGGTGGCGATGTTGAACTGCGCCACCAGCTGCTCGGCGCGCTCGCGAATCGCCTTGCGGTTGAGCCAGCCCCGCCGGGACACCGCGGTGAGGTCCTTCATCACCAGGTTGTCGGCGATGCTCATGTCCAGCACCACGCCGCTGCGGTGGCGGTCCTCGGGGATCACCCCGATGCCGGCGGCAGCCACCGCCCCGGGCGCAGAGACGTCCACCGGTGTGCCGGCCACGCTCAGCGTTCCCGTGACCTCCGGCACCAGGCCGGAGACCACGTCGCCCAGCTCGGACTGGCCGTTGCCCTCCACCCCGTACAGCCCGACGATCTCCCCCGGCTGCACGGTGAGCGACAGCGAGTCCAGCAGCAGCCGGCCCTCGGCGTTGCGCAGCGTCAGCCCGTCCAGCGACAGCGCGGGCACCGTCCCCTCCGACGGCTCGGTCACCGACTTCCCCAGCTGTGCCGACGCTGCCGGCTCCACCAGCTCGATCTGGTCGAGCTCCACCCCGAGCGCCCCGCCGTGGTGCAGCGAGACCTCCCGGCCCACCATCTGCCGGGCCAGCTCGGCCGGGGAGGAGTCGGCGGTGAGCCCGCGGTGCACCACCCGACCCCGGCGCAGCACGGTCACCCGGTCGGTGGCCGCCGCGATCTCCGACAGCTTGTGGCTGATCAGGATCACCGAGCGCTTCTCGGCCACGACCGCGTTGCGCAGCACCGCGAACAGCTCCTGCGACTCCGCCGAGGTCAGGACCGAGGTGGGCTCGTCCAGGATGAGCACCTGCGGGTCCCGCCGCAGGCACTTGATCAGCTCCACCCGCTGGCGCTGTCCGGCGGAGAGCTCGGTGACCGTGGCCAGCGGGTCGATGGGCAGCCCGTAGCGGGCGCCCACCGCCTCCACGTCGGCGCAGGCGGCGGCACGGTCGACCTTGCCCCGCTCGCCCAGCACCACGTTCTCCCACACCGTGAGCGCCTCGATCAGGCTGAAGTGCTGGTGCACCATGCCGATGCCCAGGTTCAGCGCCGCGTAGGGGCTGTCGATGCGGACCCGCTTGCCCGACCGGTACACCGTTCCGTCGTCCGGGCTGACCAGGCCCAGCAGGATCTTCATCAGGGTCGACTTGCCGGCACCGTTCTCCCCGAGCAGGCCGTGGATCTCGGCCTCGCCCACCGTCATGTCGATCGCCTCGCACGCGGTGACGCGTCCGTAGTGCTTGGTGATGCCGCGCAGCACCAGCGGTGCGGGCGGTCCACCGATCTCAGGGGCCTCGGACAGCGGGACGGGCTGCTCCGGGGCGGTGCCGGCAGTGGTCATGTCATGCGCCGGCCTGGGCGATGACCTTGTCCGGCACGATCTCGCCGCTGCCGACCTTGGCGATGAAGGCGTTCAGCTCGGCCTTCTGCGCGTCGGTGCCCTTGCACAGCAGCACGGTGGGCACCGAGTCCTTGCCCAGGTGCCACTCACGCATCTTCCCCATCGCCAGCTTGCCGTCGGCAAACTCCTTCAGCGCAGCGGAGAAGTAGGCGCCCGGGTCGAAGACGACCGAGACGCTCCAGTTGATCGCGCTCTCCCCGCACCGGTCGGTGCCCGGGGTGGAGATGATGGCCCCCTTGCCGCTGCCGAGCTCGGCCACGGAGTCGGTGGCGCCGCCGAGGTAGGGGTACAGCGCCTGCACGCCCTGGCTCAGCTGGGCCTGGGCGGCCTCGCGAGCCTTGGCCGAGTCGTTGAAGTCACCGGTGTAGGTGGTGGCCAGGGTGGCGCTGGGCACCACCATCTTCAGGCCCACCTCGAAGGCCTTGGCGCCCATCACGGAGAAGTCCGCCTGCGGGCCGGTGATGTAGCCGGCCTTGGTCATGCCGGCGTCGCGCATCAGGATGCCGTTGGCGTAGCCGGCCGCCAGCATCGACTCGTTGACGAAGTCGCGGGACAGGGCGATGTAGGGCGTGACCTCCAGGTCGGTGCTGGACGGGGCGTACCAGGCCGTCTTGGCGCACTCCGGGTCGGCGGCCACCGGGATGGCGTCCTTGAGCTCGGCGGCGGCGAGCGCCACCAGGTCGACCTTCTGCCGGCAGAGGTTGCGGGCCTGCTCGGACGCGTTGGCCGGGTTCACCGAGCCGATCTTGATGACGCTCCAGCCCTTGCTGTCGGCGAACGTCTGGGCGCTGGAGACGAAGCTCTCGTAGTAGCCGTTGTCGTTGAGGTCGCCGGGGCTGATGACGCCGATGACGACCTTGCCGTCCCCGTTGACGTCGGGCTGGCTGGACGTCGCGGCGGCTGGTCCGGAGCCGGCGGCGTCGGGGGTGTCCGAGGCGCGGTCGGCACAACCGGTGAGCCCCAGGGCGAGGGCGCATACCCCCGCGAGAATCGGGGTGGCTCGAGCAGTTCTCACGTGTTCCTCCGGGGAAGTTGGCAGAGCGCGGGTGGCACTGGGGGCGGAGCAGAATCAGGCAGGCAGGTCAGCTGTGGTGGGCAGGTCTGCTGTGTCCGGCAGGTCTGCTGTGTCTGGCAGGTCTGCGTAGGCGATGCGCTCCTGGGCGAACAGGGCCTCGCCGGCCGCGGCGACGAAGTAGGGGAAGCCCATGCGGCCGATCGGCGTGACGCGCTCGGGGTCGATGCGTCCGGGGCCGGCCAGGATGGCCTCGTCCACGGTGATGCAGAGGACCTCGACCAGCACCAGGTGGAAGCCGGAGAACCGGGCGCCCATGTCGCCGCGGTCGATCACCTCGCGCACCCGGCACTCCAGGTGCGCCGGGCTCTGCGCCAACGACGGCGGCGACACCATCCGGGACGGAACCGTCTCCCAGCCGACCACGTCCGCCTCCGAGACGTCAGTGGGGTACTCCCGCGCCACGGTCTCGATGTAGGGGCCCAGGGCCGCGCCGGTCACGTTGATGACCAGCTCGCCGGTGCGCTCGATGTTGGTCCAGGTGTCCTTGGGGGCGTCGGTGGCCTCCCGCAGCCCACCGATGGTGAGGGCGATCGTCGGTGGCTCGCCGCACACCGGCATGTAGTAGCTGTACGGGGCGACGTTGAGCTGGCCGTCGGCGCCGACGGTGGTGATCATCGCGATGGGGCGCGGGACCACCAGGTGCGAGAGCAGGCCCTGCTTCTGGGCGGCGGTACGGCCCGTCATCTCCAGGGTCGTCCAGGTGGGGCTGGCACTCATGAGCGGCACTCACTCTCACTTGATGTGATACGGCATGTCGTTAAGCGAGATGGTTCGCGAACAAGCGGAACGGTGTCAACGGTTTCTTCGCGCCTGGTACGAACTAGAAACACACGCTCACATCAGGTAACCGCGACGAAACGAAGCTGAGCCATAGAGCACCTGTCTCGTAATGAAAGACGGCATCTTCACCTGTTCCCGTCCGCTGCTCAGCGCAGCGGACGGCCCAGGAGGGTGCCCGCGAGGGTGTCCTCGGTGTAGCCGTCCGGGCGCAGCCCGCGTCGCTGCAGCTCGGGCACCAGCAGCCCGGACACCTGGTCCAGCGCACCGGGCATGGACCCGGGGTTGGTCACCATGAACCCGCCGCGGGCGCCGGTGGCCTCGTGCTGCTCCTGCAGCTCGTCGGCCACCTGCTCGGCGGTCCCGGCGATGGTCTGGTCGTAGCCGGTGGCGTGGCGCCAGCCCTCGTCGAAGAACTCCGCACGGCTGATCCGCGCGTCGGCACCCATCCGGTCGACCAGCTGGCTGACGAACCCGGCCTGGCTGGCCTGCGCCGCCTCGATCTGCTCCTGCACCTCGCCCAGCACGAACGACTCGGGCAGCCGGGAGAAGTCGAACCCGCAGTTGTAGGACAGGTAGGTCCCGATGCCCTCCAGCGAGAGCTGGTCGAGCATCGCCGCCCGCTGCCGCTGCGCCTCCTCCGCGGTGGCGGCGACGATGAGCTGGACCGCCCAGAGGATGCCCACCTCCGCCGGGTCGCGCCCGGCCGCCACCAGCTCGTGGTCGAGGGCGGCGCGGTGGCGCAGCTGCCACTCCCGGTGCCCGCCCACGCCGAACACCACGTCGGCGAAGGCGGCCGAGGCCGCGATGCCCCGCGGCGACGACCCCGCCTGCACCAGCACCGGACGCCCCTGCGGGCTGGGCACGCTGGGCAGCGGCCCGCGCACGGCGAAGTGCTTGCCACGGTGGTGGATCGGGTGCACCTTGGCGGGGTCGCCGTACTGCCCGGTGGTCCGGTCGGCCACGATCACGTCCGGCTCCACCGACGCCCACAGCTGGCGGCAGACGTCGACGAACTCCTCCATCAGCTCGTAGCGCTCCCCGTGGGGCAGCAGCGCGTCGAAGCCGTAGTTGGCCGCGTCCGACAACCGGCCCGACGCCACCACGTTGAGCGCGATGCGCCCACCGGTGACGTGGTCCAGGGAGTTCATCAGCCGGGCCACGTAGAAGGGATGCAGGTAGGTGGAGGAGTAGGTGAGCCCAAAGCCGATGTGCGAGGTGTGCTGCGCCATGGCCGCGATCACCGGGCTCATGTCCTGGCGGGGCCACTGGATGCCCCAGCGCACCGCCGCGTCCAGCGAGCCCTTCCAGGTGTCCGGGATGCCCACCCCGTCGCCGAAGAACAGCATGTCCACGCCCGCGCGCTCGGCGCTGACGGCCAGCTCGGTGAACATCCGGTGGTCGGGATAGCTCGTGCCCACCCACGAGCCGGGGGCGGCCCAGCGGCCCTCGGTGTGGGTGAACGACAGGTCGTAGGCCAGCTTCATCAGGACGCCACCGCTCTCGTCAGGCCGTCGCCCAGGGCGTGGCGCAGCTCGGTGCTGCTCGTCAGCCGGGCAGCGTGCGCCGCCAGGATCCCCAGTGCCGCCCCGTGCTCGGCGGCGGTGTAGCTGGCCACCGCGTCGGCGGCCACCAGCACTCGGTAGCCCAGCTGCGCCGCGTCCAAGGTGCTGGCCAGCACGCAGCACTCGGTGGTCAGTCCGGCCGTGCACAGCCACTGCACCCCGGCGTCGCGCAGCACCTGGTCCAGCTCGGTGCCCAGGAAGGCGCTGTAGCCCCGCTTGCTCACCACCGTCTCCCCCGGCGCCGGGCTCAGCTCGAACCACTCGACCCCGGCGCTGCCCTGGACGCAGGGCTCCTCGGCCGGCCACGGGGTGTCAGCGGTCAGTCCGCGCAGCCAGCGCGAGGACTCCCACGGCTGGTCGGGGGTCTGCTCCAGGCGCACCCACACCACCGGGACGCCGGCGGAACGGAAGGCGTCCACCAGCTCACCGGTGCGCTGCACCGCCGTGGCCACCGCGGCCAGTCCGTCCTCGTCCACCCACCCCAGGTGGGCGGGGTCGGCGAAGTCGCGCTGCACGTCGATCACCAGCAGGGCCCCGTGGGCAGCGGGCCCGGGCAGGGTCACACCCGTGCCTGGTTCAGCTTGGGCAGCACCAGGGTGCCGAAGTGCTCCAGGTCCACCACGTAGTCCGGGAAGATGAGCATCAGCCCGTCCAGCTCGGCGTAGCTGACCAGCTCCTCGATCTTCTCCAGCACCGTCTCCGGCGACCCGGCGACCACCTCGGACTGGAAGCCGGCCTGCTCCTGGGCCTTGGCGCTGGGGGTGGCGTTCTTGTCGGTCTGCATGCCGTAGGCGATGGCCATGTTCTCCAGCGCCTCCCGGTCCACGCCTCGGGAGTACTCCCGGCAGCGTGCCTCGGCGGCGGCGTCGGTCTCGTCCATCACCACGGTGGTCATCGTGTAGGTCTTGATCGCCCGCCCCTGCTCGGCGGCCGCCTGCTTCACCTCCCGGCTGACCTGCTGCAGCCCGGACAGGTCGAAGGCGGAGAGGAACGACGCGTCGCAGTACTTGGCCTGGAAGTCGATGCCCGCCGGGGAGCGCCCGGCGCAGATCAGCGTGGGGGTCTTCTCCGGGTGCGGCCGCGAGGAGCAGTCCTCCAGGTTGAAGAACTCCCCGTGCGCGGTCACCGAGTCCTCGCTCCACAGCCGCAGCAGCAGCTGCACCCACTCCTCGGAGTACCGGTAGCGGTCAGCGTGGTCGAGGTGCTCCGGCCACAGGCCCATCTGGGCGAACTCCTGGGAGTAGGAGCCCACCACCACGTTCATGCCCACCCGGCCGTTGCTGATCTGGTCGAGGGTGGTGAACATCTTGGCCACGATCGCGGGGTTAAACAGGATGGTGTGCACGGTGGACCAGATCTTGACCCGCTCGGTGGCCTCGGCCAGCCCGGCCATCATGGTCATCGACTCCAGGGTGCGGCCCCAGTGGTCGGTGCGACCGCCGTAGCCGCGCCACTTGCCCTGCGACATCACGAAGTCGAAGCCGAGCCGGTCGGCGGCGACGGCGGCCTGCTTGTTGTAGTCGTAGGTGGCCTCGATCGGCGGCGTCGTGTCGGACACGATCCATCCGCCGTTGGAGATGGGCAGGAAAACTCCGTACTCGGTGGTGCTCACTGGTGGCCTCCGCCTGGGGTGGGTGGGGTTCACACGCCACGCCCGTCCGGGGTCTCGGTAGACGTGTCCGGGAGCGGGGCGGAAGCGTTCTCGTCGACGGCCCAATGGTGTGTGAGGTTCTCGGGTTCCTTCGTGGTCGCGGGTCAGAGGATGAAGCTCAAGCGGGCTCCCGGGTTCATCGACTCGTTGGTGAGGACCGAGCGCCGCAGCAGGAAGCGCAGCCCGTCCGGCTGCACCTGCAGCAGGTGGTCGTAGCGGCCGACGTAGGTGAACTCCCCGCCGTCGCGGAAGCGGTTGACGACGAAGTTCGCCGAGACCCGCAGCTGGTCGCCCGCCCGCTCGGTGAGGCGGACGTTGCTCACCAACCGGTTGGTCCGCGAGTGCGGGTTCTCTGCGTGCGCCTTGCGGCTCTTCAGCCGCTTCACCCTGGCGCGCACCAGGTCCCAGTCGTCGGCGACGAAGTAGCCGGCGTTCTCCGGGCCGAGCCCGGTGATGTCGGTGGTGGGCACCTGCATCGCCGCACCGGGTACGAAGAGCGTGAGCCAGTCGTCCAGGCGCCACTCGTCCAGCGCGGCCGCCTCGGCGAAGAGGAAGTCCTCCACCTCCGCACGGACGACCGCCCGGTCGCTGCCCTGCTCCTGCGGCGGGACGGTCCCGTTCGGCAGCACTTCGCTGGTGTGCACTGCACCGGTGCTCATGCCACGCCTCCCAGCCGGCTCGCGTCGGGGCCGATCCCGGGCAGCTCGCCGACGCGTCGGCTCCAGTGCCGCCAGAAGCTGCGCATCACGCCCTCGTCGATGGAGCGTCCGCGCGGTCCGGTTAGGTCGTCGGCCATGCCGCGGGACATGTCGCTCCAGTCCAGGTCGGTGTCGGCGAAGCCGCCGAAGGGGTCGAGGTCGGCGGTGGCGACCACCCCCCGCTGCACGGCCTCGTAGGCCTCGATGTCGTCGGGAGTCGCGAGGCCGCCGGGGCCGACGAAGCTGGCCATCGTCTTCAGCCGCAGGGCGCGGACGTCGTCGGGCTCGTCCCGCTCCACCAGCTGCCAGGCCCGCACGTCGGTCACCCCGGGCTCCACCGGCTCCAGCTGCCGGATGGTCAGTGCCTCCAGGTCGAACAGCAGCAGGTTGGGGAAGACGAACAGGATCTTGGAGGAGTCCGCCACGGCCGCGGCCCGCTCGGCGCCGAGCCGGGCGACCAGCTCCTTCCGCTTGGCCTCGGTGCGGATCTTCTCCCGCTCCCCGAAGCGGGGCTCCCAGATCATCCCGATGCGGCCGTTGTGCCCGGTGAGCACAGCCAGGCCGTGGCCGTCGCCGAGGTCGTGGGCGTACTGGGCGTCGTCGTTGACCGCGAAGCCGGTCTCCCGCAGGTACCCGACGAAGGTGTTGTGCGTGGGGGCGAAGTGGTATCCGTCCATGGCGTTCTCCACCGCCAGCTTCCAGTTGCCCTTGACGCTGTAGCGCTGCACGCCGGGCACGGTGGTCATGCCGCTGGGCCCGATCGAGGCGGTCATCGACATGACGTCGGCCGCCTTGCCCAGGTGCTCCAGCAGGTCGGGCACCTGCTCGTCGAAGGCGACGAAGACGAAGCCCTCGTGGATGCCCAGGCGCGGGACCGTGCGCAGCGACAGCGACTCGACGAACGCGCTGTCCTGCGGGTAGGCGTCGCTGTCCGGCAGGGCCGCCAGCTCGCCGGAGTTCTTGAACGTCCACGCGTGGTAGAAGCACTGGAAGTTCTTCGCCCGGCCCTCCGGCTCACGGCACAGGATGGTGCCGCGGTGCGGGCAGGCGTTGAGGTAGGCCTGCACGGTGCCGTGCCGGTCCCGCACGAAGATCAGCGGGCGCCCGCCCAGGGTGCGGGTCTTGAAGTCGCCGGCCTCGGGGATCTCGGTCTCGTGGCCGAGGTAGAGCCAGGTGTGACCCCAGATCTCGTTGCGCTCGCGGTTGAACACCGCGTTCTCCCGGTACGCCGAACGGTGCACCTTGAAGGTGAGGGCCTCCCAGTCCTGGGCGATCAGCGTGTTGCCGACCTCCAGGCGCTCGTCCACTGCCGTGGCCCCGGGCGAGTCGATCATGGTCATAAGGGGCGCTCCCACGAGTTGGTCAGTCAGCGCTGCCGTTGTGCACCAGCGCTGTCGGTTTGACTGAGATGCCGTCTCGAACTACGAGATATTCGACCAACCGCTCGTGGGGCCTGTCAACCGGTTGCGGCCCTGGGGCACAGGGTTTTACCGGGCCGTCTTCCAGAGTTAACGCACCGCCGAGACTCTGCTCAGCCGGGACAGCACCACGCTGGCCAGGGCCGCAGCAGCGGCCACCGCGGCAAAGGCCACCGCCCAGCTGGAGAGCTCCACCACGGTGCCCATCACTGGCGGCGTGAGCGCCATCCCGGCGGCCACCGCGGTGTTCTGGACGCCCAGCACGAACCCGATGCGCCGCGGGTCGGCCAGCTCGCCCACCGCGGTGAACGCCAGCCCGTTCCAGCTGATGGCCGCGAAGCCCGCCAGCACCAGCGCGGCCACCGCCACCACGCCGCCGACCAGCTCACCCGCCGCGGCCGCCAGCAGCAGGCCGGTGGTCACCAGTGCCACCGCGCGCAGCGGCCCCACCCGCGATCCCGTCCGGTCGCTCCACCAGCCCAGCCCGATGCGGGCAGCGCCGCCACCCAGCTGCACCACCGCCAGCAGCACCACGGCTGTGGCGGCGGAGATGCCGTGGCCGTCCACCAGGTAGATCACCAGGAAGCTGACGATGGTGAGCTGCGGGATCACCAGCAGGGCGGAGACACCGCACAGCAGCACCACGGCACGGCTGCTTCCCGCCGGCTGGGCCGGTTCACCTGCGGTTTCCTCGTCGCCGTCCGGCGGGCTGCGCGGGTCGGTGACGAACACGCAGACCACCACCGCCGCCACCACGAGCACCACGGCGGCGGAGAGGAAGGCCCCGGGCAGGCCCCAGGCGCGCGCGGCCACCGGCAGACCCAGCGCCGCCAGTGCGGCACCCAGCGGGATGGCGGTCTGCCTGGTGCCCATGGCGATTCCGCGCTGGCGACGCGGGAACCACATGATCACCGCACGGCCGCTGGCGGCGTTGACGCTGGCGCAGGCGGCGCCCGCCAGCAGCAGCGAGACCATCAGCACCGCCACGCTGCCCGCCCGGCTGGCCCCCACCAGGGCGGCGGCGGTGAGCAGCAGCCCCCACGTCATCACCCAGCGCTCGCCCACCCGGTCGGCCAGCCAGCCCCAGGGGACCAGCGCCAGCAGCAGACCCACGGTGCTGGCGGCGAGCACCAGCCCGAGGGCGGCCAGCGACAGGTCGTGCTCGGCGCGCAGCGTGGTCGCCAGGCTGGGCAGACCCTGCAGCACCGACGCGGCCGCGCCCTGGGCGAACACCCCCGCGGCGAGCACCACCCAGCGGTAGGCAGGCGCGGAGCGAGCCAGCCGGCGCTGCGGCAAGGTGCCGGCAGGGACCGCTTCGGACCGCTCCGCCTGCACCATCTCCTCATCTTGTAATGCATGACGACATCGTGTCAATCAATATCGAAGCCTCGCCCCCTAGCAACCCGCCCGCCCCGGGAGCGACACGGCAGGTGGCGCGTCGGCGCCACCCCTCGCGTTCGCTGGTTCCGCTCGACCCCCAGGCCGCGGACAGCTCTCCGCGCACTCGAGACAACTTGCCCAACCATTGTCACTGGTACCCACTAGAATGGCGCACACGCGATTGCCACAGCCATTCCTCGACGAGGGAGAAGGGCGCCACATGGCGTTTCTCGGAAAGCGTTCCCCGGGCCACCCAGCCCCATTCCTCCGGGGCGGCCTGGCGCCCAGGCGCGAGATGGTCAAGCGACTAAGACTGCGGACACCCGCCAACGGGTGGACAGTGAGCCGAGTGCGCATCCCTCGTCGACCCGTCCGTTACCTCGTCGTGGCGCTGGCAGTGCTGTTCGCCGCGGCACTAGTCCCGGTGTTCGTGCACGCGGAACGACAACCGCTGGACGGACCGTGGGAGCCGACGTTCGACATGGGCCGCTCGCTGGTCACCAACGAGGTCGCCTACCGGTCCCCGCGCCGGCCCGGGGCCGTGACCTCACCGGACTGGATTGTGACGAGCGGATCGCTGTTCGCCGACGGCGGGCGGGCATGGTCGGGCTACCCCGACGACGCCTCGCCCGACGTCAGCTCCAGCCGCGGAACCGGGTCCGCGGTGCTGCGAGCGGTGAGCAGGCCGGACCACTTCGCGGACGTACGGTTTCACCTGAGCCTGGAAGTGGCGGCGCCGACCACCTCAGCCCGCACGGGCATGCACAGCTGGGACGGCGTGCACCTGTTCGTGCGCTACACCTCACCAAGCCAGCTGTACGCGGTCACGGTGTGTCGTCGGGACGGGACGACAGCGATCAAGAAGAAGGCGCCGACCGCCGGCGCTCCCGCCTCGGGCCGCTACACCACCATGGCGTCGGGGTCGTTGCCGTGCACCGTCGAGCGGCCGGTGGACGTGGACGTGGACGTGCGCAACGCCGCCGACGGGGTCCACGTCGCCCTGCTGGTCAACGGAGCTCCAGTGCTCTCCGCCGTCGACAGCGGGCAGGACGGGACCCCTGCGCTGACCGGTCCTGGACGCGTGGGCGTGCGCGGGGACAACACCGAGCTCCGCTTCGGCAGTGTCACGGTGAGCAAGGCCAGCTAGCCCTTTCCGACACTGGTGTCAATTCTTTGTGGTCACCGTAAGTGCAATGGGACCACTTTAAGTGGCCAATTCTGACCATTACGCACAACTCTTTGTGACAGCAGTTCTACAGAGAGAGATTTTGCCGTTCTACCTCCGTTTTCGGTAGACCGTGGTAATAGTCACACTCGCCCTTCTTTCCGGTTGACAAGGGTCGCCCCGCACTGGGAATCTCTGCGCAAATACTTTGAGGTTTCTCGGGCGGAAATTGCTGCCAAGGTCGCCACCGACGACGCAACTGGCCACGCGGTCGCACGCACACGCTGTTTGACCAGCCGAACTGCCTACCAGGGGGGTAAGTGGTGAACGTTGACCTGTCCACCCCGACCGCAGTCACCACCGGCAGCCGCGTCGTCTCACCCGTGTCGCCGCCGGGGGGCGCGACCACCTTCACCTACGACGTGGCCGTGGTGGGTCTCGGCTACGTCGGCCTCCCCACGGCGCTGGCGTTCCACCACGCCGGCGACCGGGTGGTCGGGATCGACCTCGACCCACAGCGGCTGCACGCGATCGCCCGGGGCCAGGTGGACCTGCTCGGGGCCGACCAGGACCGGCTCGCCGTGGCTCTCGCCGACCCGGAGCTTCTGCTGACCGACCAGCCGTGGCGCCTGCGGGAGGCCGCCGCGGTCATCATCTGTGTGCCGACCCCGGTCGACGCGGCTCGCAACCCGGACCTGCGGGCGCTGCGCCGCGCGTGCGCCGCCCTGGTCCAGCTGGCCGTGCCCGGGCAGACCTTGGTCCTGACCTCGACCTCCTACGCCGGATGCACCCGCGACCTGCTCGTCGACCCGCTCCGCGTGCGCGGCCTGGTGGCGGGGCAGGACGTCTTCGTGGCGTTCAGCCCCGAGCGCATCGATCCCGGCAACGCCCGGTACCCGCAGGAACAGGTCACCCGGGTGGTCGGTGGAGCTAGCGCCGGCTGCACCGTGGCGGCCGCCGGGCTCGTCGCGCGGGCGGCCGGGTCGGTGCACGAGGTGGACTCGCTCGAGGTGGCAGAGATGGCCAAGCTCGTGGAGAACACCTTCCGGGCCGTGAACATCGCGCTCGCCAACGAGTTCGCCGACGTGTGCGCCACCGTGGGGGTGGACGTGAGCGACGTGATCGATGCCGCCGCGACCAAGCCCTACGGGTTCATGCCGTTCTACCCGGGGCCGGGGGTGGGAGGCGAGTGCATCCCGTGCGACCCGCACTACCTGCTCTGGCAGCTCCGCCGCCAGCAGGTGCACGCACCCCTGATCTCCGCCGCCATGACGGCGATCGCACGGCGGCCCAGCCAGGTCGTGGAACGGGTTGCGCAGACGCTGCGCGGGCTGGGCCACGCCGTGCGCGGTGCCCGCGTGCTCGTCGTCGGCGTCACCTACAAGCCCGACGTGGCCGACGTGCGGGAGTCCCCAGCGCTGGCCATCCTGGCCGAGCTGTCCGCGGCCGGCGCGGTGGTGAGCTTCTACGACCCGCTCATCACCAGCGTGGGCCTGGCCGACGGGTCCGTGCTCACCGGGGTCGCGGACCCCGCCGCTGTCACCGTCGACGTCGCCGTGCTGCACACCGCCCACAGCTCCCTCGACCTGGGCTGGCTCACCGCGGTCCCTGGCGTCGTGGACACCACCTACCGGCTCGACGGTGTTCCGCACCGCGACGTCCCGTGACGAGTCGTTGACTCTCCACGACGGGGTCCGCGGCAAGCACCGCCACGCCGGCCTGAGTCCCCCCCGCCGCCCGCGGTCGGCCGCCCGCCACCCTGACCCGAACCTCGTCGCCCCGGACGTGACGGCGGCGGTAGCGACGGCCCGGACGGGACAGGCGCTGACCACACGCGGCAGGGGCGCGCACCGTGCGCCGCGGAGCGTGGTGGCCGAGCGGCGCGCCCTCTACCTGGCGATCGCGGTGCTGGTGGCGATCGTGGTGGCCGTGAAGATCGTCTCCGTCGAGGTGCTGCGGGAGGAGCCCGTCCTGCTGGCCTACGGGCTGGTCACCTCCGGCTACATCCTTTCCAGGTACGCCCTCGCCTGGTGCTACGTGCCTCAGCCCCCCCAGCTCTCGCCCACCGGCCTGCCCTCGGTGGCGCTGATCGTGCCGGCCTACAACGAGCAGGACGAGATCGCGGCCACCGTGACCGCGTGCCTCGACGTCGACTACCCCGCCCACCTGCTGCGCGTGGTCGTGGTCGACGACTGCTCCACCGACGACACGCTGGCCCGCGTGCGCGAGCTGCAGCGCACCCGCGAGAGCCTGGTCGTCGTGCCGCAGCCGGAGAACCGCGGAAAGCGGCACGCCATGGCCACCGGGATCGACTTCGCCGGCGAGGCCGAGGTCTTGGTGTTCATCGACTCCGACTCCCGGCTCGAGCCCGAGTCGGTCGCCACGATGATGCGCTACTTCGCCGACGAGTCGGTCGGGGCGGTCACCGGTCACACCGACGTCCTCAACCGCAACACCAACGTGCTCACCCGCATGCAGGCGGTCCGCTACTTCGTGGCCTTCCGGGTGCACAAGTCTGCGGAGGCGCTGTTCGGCTCCGTCACCTGCTGCTCGGGGTGCTTCTCGGCCTACCGGCGCACCGCCGTCGACCCGGTGCTCGAGGAGTGGCGCAACCAGACGTTCCTCGGCGAGCCGGCCACGTTCGGGGACGACCGCAGCCTGACCAACCTGATGCTGCAGAAGTGGAAGGTGCTCTACGCGCCCGACGCCTACGCCCACACCAACGTGCCCGACGACATCAAGACGTTCCTGCGCCAGCAGCTGCGGTGGAAGAAGAGCTGGACGCGGGAGTCGCTGCGGGCGTGCCGGTTCATGTGGCGGAAGAACCCGATCATGTCGGTGTCGTTCCTCCTCGGCTTCGTGCTGCCGCTGCTGGGACCGCTGGTCGTGGCCCGCGTCGTGTGGCACCTGTTCGCCCTCGACCCGGTCGCCCCGGTGTGGTTCCTCGGTGGCGTGGTGGTGATGGCGCTGATGTACGGCCTCTACTTCCGCGTGCACCGCCCCGAGCGCATCTGGGCGTACAGCATCCTGTTCTCGCTGCTCTACGCCTCCGTCTTCGTCTGGCAGATGCCCTACGCGATCCTGACCATCCGCAACTCCAAGTGGGGCACGCGGTGACCGCTTCGGGCCGCTACCCGCTGCTGCGGCGCTTCCCCGGACCGCCCCGCCCGGTCGGCAGCCCCGTAGTCCACGGCGCTCCGCGGCCCCGGCGGAGGGGCTCGCCCTGGGCCACCGCGGGGCTGACGTTCACCCTGGTCGTGGCAGTGGTCGCCGGGGGTGGCGCGTTCCTCTACGACCGGCTGACCGACACCATCGCCCACTCCCCGCTCACCGACGGCCTGTCCGCCCAGCCCGACCACCCGGAGGACGCGCAGGGCCGGACCCCGCTGAACATCCTGGTCATCGGCTCGGACAGCCGGTCCACCGCCGACGACTGCGCGCTGGGCGGAAGCTGCGCGGCGGGGGGTGACCGGGGCGGCGCCAACGCCGACGTGCAGCTGCTCGTCCACGTGACCCCCGACCGCACGAGCGCGACCGTCACCAGCATCCCCCGGGACACCATCGTCGACGTGCCCCGCTGCAAGGACCGCTACGGACGGGTCCGGGATGCCCGCACCGGCCGCATCGGCAACACCCTGCAGGCCGCCCCCAGCTGCACCGTCGCCGCGGCCAGCCAGCTCACGGGCATGCGGATCGACCACTTCGTGCTCGTCGACTTCCGGGGGGTGGTGTCGCTGTCCAACGCCCTGGGCGGCGTCGACGTGTGTGTGGACGGCGACGTCTACGACCCGTACTCCGGGCTCAAGCTCGCCGCGGGCAGGCACTCGCTCGTCGGAGTGCCCGCGCTGCAGTTCCTGCGCACCCGCCACGGCTTCGGCAACGGCAGCGACCTCGGCCGCCAGCAGGCCCAGCAGGCGTTCCTCGCCTCGATGGTCACCAAGCTCACCAGCGCCGGCACCCTCGCCAACCCCGGGAAGGTGCTCTCCCTGGTCAACGCCGCCACCAAGGCCGTGACCGTCGACGACGACCTCGCCTCGGTCCCCGCCCTGCTGGACCTCGCCAACATCCTGCGCCAGGTGCCGCCAGCGCAGCTGACCTTCACCACCATGCCCACCGTGCCCAGCGCAGGCGGGGCGAACACGGTGGACCCGGCACCCGAGGCTGCGGCGTACTTCGACCGGCTTCGCAACGGCACCCCGCAACCGCTCACCCCGCCGCAGGCGACACCACCCGGGGTTCCCGCTCCTGCTGAGGTACCACCGGCCGCGCCGAGCCCGGCTCAGCCCGTGCTGCTCGCCCCCACCCCGAGGGCAGCGCCGGCACAACCCGCCGAGCCGGGTTGCATACCCGTCGCGCGGGGTCGCTCGACCCACCTCGGCACCCCTGCGCAGGCCTACGCCGCTAGTCCCGAGGTTCCCGACTCAGCGCCGCGGCGATGACCAGCACGCAGACGCAGAACGGGACCGCCACGTGCGTGACGGTCCCGTTCTGCGTTGTCTCAACCAACGTGCGCTCGAAGGGATTCGAACCCCTAACCTTCTGATCCGTAGTCAGATGCTCTATCCGTTGAGCTACGAGCGCGTGTTCATTCAGTTGTGCCGGTCTTGCGACCGACCCAGCGGAGGCTCCGGGATTCGAACCCGGGATGGGGTTGAAGCCCCAAACCGCATTAGCAGTGCGGCGCCATAGACCAGACTAGGCGAAGCCTCCCGAGGCGTAGAGCGAACCCTGCGGCCACCGGAAGAGAAGGTTACACAGGCGCATGGCCGCAGGGCAAAACGCCCCCCTGCTCCCCACCGGAAGCCCAGGTGAAGGGCTTGCCCGGGGCGGCAGCCGAGGCGCCTCGCTCAGCGCAGGTGGCTGTCGAACCAGTCGAACACCCGCTGCAGCGCCTCGGAGTCGGCGTCGGCAGAGTCGAACCGGTGGCCCGCCCCGTCGTAGGTGACCAGGTTGGTGGCCACCAGCGAGGTGGCGGCCGCGTCTCGCAGCGCCTCCACCTGCTCGACGGTGATGCCCTCGTCCTGGCCGTACAGGCCGAGCCACGGGCAGGCCAGCGACGGCGCGAGGTCCAGCAGCGTGGGCAGCCCGCGGGACAGTGGCTGGTCGATCCCAGCGCCGGCCACGGTCACCGCAGCACCGATCTGCCGGCTGGAGGCCACCATCAGCGCCACCGAGCCGCCGAGGTCGAAGCCCATCACCCCGGTCCGGTCAGCGTCGATGCCACGGGCGGCGAGCCAGGAGAAGGTGGCATCGCAGTCCTCCAGCACCATCTCCGCGTCCAGCTCGTCGGCACTGCCACCCCCACCCTGGTGGCGGTGGTACAGGTGTGGCGCGACCGCCACCCAGCCCTCCCCCGCCAGAGCCTCCTGCAGGTGCTGCACGGCCTCGGCGCCCTCGTGGGCGCCCTGCAGCACCACGATGCCGCCCCGCGCCACGGTGTCGGGCTCCTGGACGGTCAGCGGCACGCGCTGGCCGCCCGGGCCCCTGGCAAAGTCCGGCGTCGCCCCGTCCAGCGCGGCGACCTCTACGTGTGATCCCGACATGCGGCCAGTGTCCCACCGCACACACTCCACGGCCATAGCACGCGTGGCCTCGGCCTGGCCAGGGTCGCGGCCGGTGGAGTGCCCGCCGGGCCCTACCCTGGGTGGGTGCCTGCATCCCACGTCCGCACCGACCTCGACGCCGTGCCCGCCTACGTGCCGGGGCGGGCGGAGGCCGGGGCGATCAAGCTGTCCAGCAACGAAGTTCCGGGCGGCCCGCTGCCCAGCGTGCTGGCCGCGATCACCGACGCCGCCCAGCACGCCAACCGCTACCCGGACATGACCTCCCACGCGCTGGTGCAGGCACTGGCCGCCCACCTGGACGTGCCGGCAGAGCGCCTGGCGGTGGGCTGTGGCTCCTCGAGCCTGTTCACCCAGCTGGTGCAGGCCACCTGCCACGACGGCGACGAGGTGGTCTTCCCCTGGCGCTCCTTCGAGGCGTACCCGATCATCGTGCGGGTGGTGGGCGCGGCACCGGTTCCCGTACCGCTGACCGAGGACTTCCGCCACGACCTCGACGGCATGCTCGCCGCCATCACCGACCGGACGCGGCTGGTGTTCCTGTGCAGCCCGAACAACCCCACCGGCACGGTCATCCACACCGCGGAGCTGCACCGCTTCCTGGACGCGGTGCCGCCGCACGTGCTGGTGGTGCTGGACGAGGCCTACCTCGACTTCGTGCGGGACGCCGACGTCGCCGACGGCGTGCAGGTGGCCACCGACCGGCCCAACGTGGTGGTGATGCGCACCTTCTCCAAGGCCTTCGGCCTGGCCGGGCTGCGGGTGGGCTACTGCTACGCCTCCCCCGAGGTCGCCGCGGGCGTGCGCAAGGTGGCAGTGCCCTTCGCGGTCAGCGCGATCGCCCAGGTGGCCGCCATCGCCTCGCTGGAGGCTGCCGACGAGCTGGCGCAGCGCTGCGAGCAGGTGGCCACCGAGCGGGTGCGAGTGCGAGCGGCGCTGCTGGCGGCCGGGTACTCCGTGCCCCCCACCGAGGCGAACTTCGTGTGGCTGCCCCTGGGCGAGGACTCCACCGCCTTCGCGGAGAAGTGCGCGGCCGATGGCGTGCTGGTGCGGGCCTTCGCCGGTGAGGGCGTGCGGGTGAGCATCGGCACCCCGGCGGAGAACGACGCGTTCCTGACGATCGCGTGCCGCTGAGGGCAGTCCCTCAGCGGCACGCGAGCACCGCTGCCCGGCTCAGCTGAGGGTGAGCCGCAGCGTGTTGTCGGGCACCGAGATGGACGACACCAACCCGTCCGCCAGCCCGCAGCCCGCGAAGGAGGGGATGGCGTAGGAGCCGGTGAGCTCCGAACCCAGGCGGGCGTCACCGCTGGAGGTGAGCGTCACCGTGACCGGGGCCGTGGTCTCGCAGGTGCTGCCGATCAGCGGCTGCACGGAGTACCCGAAGAACGACAGGTCCTCCAGGTGCAGGCGGGCCTGGAAGCTCAGCGTGCTGCCGGTCTCGGAGTAGCTGGCCTGCACCGGGATCGCCGTGCCCTGGGCGTTGGTGGTGGGACGCAGCGACAGCGTGGTGCGGGCCGGAACCAGACCGAACAGCAGCGAGAAGTCCGCCGTCACCGGCGGCAGCTGCAGGCTGTCGCCGCTGGGGGAGGCGCTGAGCGTGCCCGCGCCCACCGGCGCCGTGGCCTGCAGCGCCGCCAGGGTGGTGCTGCCGGACACCGGGGTGCCACTGGTGCCCAGCACCGTGCCGCGCTCGTCCAGCGCCTGCACCCGCACCACCGGGCCTGCCGACGCAGGGAGGGTGAGCGCGGTCTCGAACCCGGTGCGCGGCTGGCGGGCGCCGATCGGCTCCAGGCTGGTGGCGTCGGCACCGGCGAGCACCTGGTAGGAGCGCACCTCGGTGGCGCCGTTCCAGCTGACGTGCACGGTGCTGCGGTCGCCGCTCACCACTGCGCTGGGTCCGCCGGTCGGCGCGCCCTTCCACGGGGCGCTGTAGGCGCGGTATCCGGCCTCGGTGAAGCCCATCTCCAGGGTCGGGGTGCCGTCAGCGTCGAGCAGGGTGGCCCGCGGGACGCCGCCCAGGCCCAGCAGCCGGCTGCCGTCGGGCAGGGTCTGCATGTTGGCGGCGAAGCCGGCGGCCGCTCCGGGCGAGGGCCGGTAGACGTCGGTGATCACCGACGTGCCCGGGGCACCGGCGACCGGGTCGGTGAGGGTGAACTGCAGGCCGCGCGTCTCCCCGTTGCCGCAGCGCTGCGGGATCCCGAGCGCGGAGGCGTTGTCCAGCACGGTGTAGGTGTTGGGGGCGACCTCCTGCACGTCGTGCTGCCAGCAGTACTCGTGCGCCTCGGACGCGGCCACACCCGGCCCGGCAGTCATTGGCCCGAAGCTGCTCCGCTTGCCACCGTGGGTCCAGATGAGGTCACCGGTGCTGCGGCTGATCTTGTAGGAGGCCCAGGTGTGCCGGGCGGAGACCAGGAGGTTGCCGTCGGCGGTCTGCTGCACGGAGTTGCCGTGGATGTAGTCCCAGGGCAGAAAGAGCGCGCGGGGGAAGTAGGAGTCGGCGATGTCGACGTGGTCCAGGGCGTGCCACTCGAAGAGCTTCTTGCCGGTGTCGACCTCCACCTCCTGCACCACGAAGTCGATGATGTCGCCCAGCGGCGTCCACACCGAGGCGTAGATGCCCACCAGCGCGGTGCCCTGCGGCGTGATCTCGACCTCGTGCAGGTCGGCCTGGTAGCCGTCCGCGGCGCGCACCGTGTGCACCCGCTGGTAGCTCTGGTCGACCAGCACGTACTCACCCTGGCCGCTGCCGGGCACCGCGGAGCTGTTTCCGCTGTAGTAGGCCAGCAGGTTCTCACCGCGGTAGGTGACCGGCTTGACGGTGCCGAAGATGTTGCCGCCGGCCTTGGCGTGCCAGACCAGCTCACCGGTGCGGTCGTAGATGCCCGGGCCCGGGGCCATCGAGGTGAAGATCTTGTCGCCACTGGCGTCGGCGTCCGGGCCGGAGGCGCACGCGCCGGGCACGACGCCCAGGTCGGGCTGGGTGACGTACTGGCGCGGCGCGGCTTGGCAGGGCGTGGGAGCTGCGGCGGCCGCTGCGACGTCGGTGCCGGCGACGAGGGCGGCGGGGTCGATGGCCGCGCCGGGACGAGCCACGGTGAAGGTGTACTCCGAGCTGCCGGTGTCGGCGAAGGAGATGCCCGCTGCGCGGATGCTCACCTGCTCCCCCGGCACGAAGTCCTCCGCCGGGTTGAAGGTCACGCCCTCGGCGGCGCTCAGCCGGGTGAGCACGCCGGGGTGCTCACCGCTGACCGAGCCGGTGACGGTGACGCTGGCGACCGCGGCGGGATCGACGCCCCGGACGGTGATGTCGGCGCCGGCAGCGGCGTGGGCGTCACCCGGCGCGGGAAACGCGGTGGCGGCCCGGGTCTCGCTGGGTGCGGCCGACGCCGCGGCCGGCACCAGGACGGGGAACAGGCTCGCCGCCAGCACCACCGCCGTCGTCGTCCCGACAGCCCGGCTGCGGGTGATCCCCGTGAGCTTGATCCTTCTGCGGCGCATACCTTTTCCCCCCAAGACCGTCCCCTGTGGATGTTCGTGTCATTGGAGGTCAAGGTAGACCAAAGTCAACGCAGTGCGCTGACGATCTGACCGAGTGTCACAAAACCTTTACTGAGGTGAATGAGCTCTCGAGACCACCGGCTCACTCAGAACGCCAAGGTGGCCACCCAGTAGCAGATCGCAGCCAGCAGCGCCGCTGCCGGGAAGGTGAGGATCCAGGCGGTGAGCATGTTGCCCGCCACGCCCCAGCGCACCGCGGAGAGCCGCTTGGTGGTGCCCACGCCCATGATCGCCGAGGACATCACGTGCGTCGTGGACACCGGCGCACCCATTCCCGCCGAGGCGACGTAGAGCACCGACGCCGCGGTCATCTCGGCCGCGAACCCGTGCGGCGGGTCGAGCTCGATCACCTTGCGGCCCAGGGTGCGCATGATCCGGGTGCCACCCACGGCGGTGCCGGCGGCGAGCACGGCGGCGGTGGCCAGGAAGCACCAGAGCGGGATGTCGTGACCCTCCTGGCGGCCGGAGACCACCAGCGCCAGCACCACGATGCCCATCGTCTTCGCCGCGTCCTGCATGCCGTGGCCGAACGCCATCGCAGCGGCCGAGCACGTCTGGGCGTGGCGAAACCCGCGGCTGGTCCGCGAGGGCGAGGAGCTTCGGAAGATCCACATGATCGCGATCATCACCGCGTAGCCGACGACGAAGCCCACCAGCGGGGAGATCACCATGGGCACCAACACCTTGGTGGTGACCCCGTGCCACAGCACCTCCATGCTGCCGGCCAGCGCCGCGCCCACCATGCCGCCGATCAGCGCGTGCGAGGACGACGACGGCAGGCCGAACCACCAGGTGGCCATGTTCCAGCCGATGGCACCCACCAGGGCGCACGCCACGATGACCAGGGCCCGGTCGCTGGCGTCGATGTTGATGATGCCGGCACCCACGGTGGAGGCCACCTTGGCGCCGAAGAACGAGCCGAGCAGGTTGCCGACCGCGGCCATGGCCAGCGCGGTGCGCATGGTCAGCGCCCGGGTAGACACCGAGGTGGCGATGGCGTTGGCGGAGTCGTGGAAGCCGTTGGTGAAGGTGAAGGCCATCGCGAGGGCGATGACCAGCAGCAGCATCAGCATGTGCGCCGGTCACGACTCCTTGAGGACGATCGACTCGACGATGTTGGCCACCGTCTCGAACGCGTCCGCGGCGTCCTCGAGCTCGTCCCCGACGTCCTTGAGCTTCATCACCGTCAGCGCGTCGTAGTCGCCGCCGAACAGGTCGGCGAGCAGGCTGCGGTAGGTGCTGTCCGCCCGGTTCTCCAGGTTGTTGATCTCGATCCAGAAGCCGTCCAGCCCGTCCAGCGAGCGCAGCCGGGGCAGCGCCTCGGCGGTGACCTGCCCGCACTTGTCCAGGATCTCCACCATCTGGCGCATGTGCGCGGTCAGCTCGGTGATGCCGTAGAGGGTCATCAGCTGGGTGGCCGCCTCCATGTGGTCCATCACGTCGTCCAGTGCCGAGCCGAGCGAGTAGATGTCGGAGCGGTCGAAGGGGGTGACGAAGCTGGAGTTCAGGGTGCGGAAGAGCTCGTGGGTGATGTCGTCGCAGGCGTGCTCGAGCTCGGCCATCTTCTCGGACACCGTCACGAAGTCCGGGCTGGGCTGCAGCAGCTCGCTGAGCGTCTTGCCGCCGGAGGCGAGGTTGTGCCCGCACGAGCTGAACAGGTCGTAGAACAGGTTGTTCTTGGGTTTGAACCGGGAGAACACGGTGACAGTCTCCAATAGCGGACTTGGGGAGATAAGCGGCCAAGGCACCCGCAAGGGTGCCGTACCGCCCTGCGTCGGTCGGCACCGGACACCCCTTTGTGGCGCCCGTCGCAGGGCCTCTCACTGCGGGCGCAGCGCGGCGAGCAAGGCGGTTCGTGCCTGGATCCAGGTTCGCATCGTCTCGACGCTCGCCTGCAGGGTCTCCCTGGTCAGCCCGCTGCTGGTGGGGACGCTGGCGGCGACCTGGTCGAGGGTCCGCAGCGCAGTCCCGTCCCCGTAGAACCGCTCGAACAACGTCCAGTACGCGGCCTGGTAGGTGCCCTGGAACGCCTCGGAGTCGAGATAGCGGGCCTTGAGGGTGTTGCCGCCGATGCTGCGGCCGGCCCCGGGCTGGTTCGCGGCGTCCGGTGGTGCTCCCGGCCGCCCGGCCACGCCGGGCTGCTCACCGAGACCGGGACGGGGCCGGTCCGCACCAGCTGGCTGCGGCGCACCGCCGCGCTGTGGTCCTCCCTGGGCCTCGCCCCCCATGCTGATCGTGTCGTTCGGCCCGGCGGTGGTGGCGCCGGTCATGGCGAGGTTGAGGTCCCAGGAGACGACCGAGAGCTTCTTGGTCGTCAGGTCGTACCAGAGGTAGTAGTTCTGCCCGGCGCCCGCCATGTCGTCGGCGTTGACCAGCAGGTTTTGGGTGGCGAGGTAGCGGGCGAGGGACTCCACGTCCACCCAGTCGGCGAGGTGCTGGTCGAGCTCGTCGTCGCTGGCGGAGTCCAGCCACTTCACAAAGCTGATGATCGGCTGGACGTCCCCGGTGCCCTCGGCGTTGACCAGGGTGAACTGACCGGTGTAGTCCGCCTGGTCGTCCCCGACGTAGGCGAGCCTCGACGAGGCGTCGGCCTTGTAGAGGTAGCCGTCTCCGTCGAGCAGCGAGCTGGCGTACTGCTCGTCCGGGTGTTCCAGCAGCAGCCGGGTGGTGGTGGCGCCATCGTTGATGGAGTAGACGGAGTACGCGTACCGCTGGGTGGGCTGGTCGGTGGCCGCGGTGAGGGACAGGGCCATCGCCTCGTTGAGGACGGGTGCGCCCGGGCGCACCGACAGCTCAGTCAGGCCCTGGTAGGCCCGACCCTCCACGTACTTGTCGAAGCTGATCAGCAGGGGCAGCGACGTCGGATCATCGCTGGAGATCGCGGACGCACCGGGCAGCCCCATGCCGCCACCAGGCTGCCCACCCCCCGGGCCCTGCGGCAGCTGCATGCCCGCCGGTGGCTGC
The DNA here is from genome assembly GCF_058133635.1 of Rhodococcus sp. Z6_132. Lineage (NCBI taxonomy): Bacteria > Bacillati > Actinomycetota > Actinomycetes > Mycobacteriales > Nocardiaceae > Rhodococcus > Rhodococcus sp. Z6_132. The sequence continues at coordinate 1,166,474 of NZ_JBYUNP010000001.1, read as the reverse complement.
ATGCCCGCCGGTGGCTCCATGCCTTCAGGTGGCTGCATGCCTTCAGGTGGCTCCATGCCTTCAGGTGGCTGCATCCCTTCCGGTGGCTGCATGCCGGGAGGTCCTTGGCCATCCGCAGCAGCACCTGGACCGCGCCCGCCGAGACCCATCAGGGTGGAGTTCCCCTTCAGCCGCACGCCCACGTCGCTGACCAGGGTGCCGTCGATCGTGATGGCGGCCTTCGCCCAGTCCTTGTCCCCGTCCTTCTGGTAGGCCTCGATCATCTCTCGGTACTCGGTGTCGCTGATCTGCACGGCCACCTCGTGGCTGGCCGATGAGTCGAACAGGTCCACCGTCCCGGCGATGTTCTCGGTGATCGACGACGCGATCACCGAGGGATCGCCGGTGATGTACGGACGTACCCGGGCACCCCCGAAGACCGTGGTCATCACCACCACGAAGGCTACGAAGACGGCCAGGACCCTCCAGTGCCGGCGAAGCGGAGTGGGGAGCCGGTGACGCCACCGGGCCCTCGGTGGCGCCTCGTTCACCTCCGCACCCTCGACCATCAGATGTCCGTCTGGTCGTAGCCGGTCAGCACCGTGACGCGCTGCCCTGAGTTGACCTCGGTGAGCGCGGAGACCAGCTCACTGGGCTTGACTCCCTTCTTCAGCTGCGCCGTGAAGTACAGCTCGGTGAGCGCCCCCGACCGCACCGAGTCCGTGGAGACCAGCTCGTGCTCGGTGCAGTGCTCGATCAGGATGTCCTCGACGAGCGCGGCGTAGGCCCCCTCGGGCGGCACCTGCACCTTGACCACCTGGCGCTGCACGTCCAGCTTGAACCAGCTGAACTTGTTCATCAGCACCATCACCAGGCAGATCGCCACGGTCGCGCAGATGGCCAGCAGGTAGAACCGCGTGCCGGTCGTCATGCCGATGGCCATCACCAAGAAGATGAAGCCGACGTCCCTGGTCTCCTTCACCGCGTTGCGGAAGCGGACCACGGACAGCGCACCGACGAGGGCGAACGCCCTGGCGATGTTGGAACCGACCACCAGCATCACCAGCGAGACAACCATGCCGATCATGACCAGCGTCTGCACGTAGGACTGGCTGTAGGAGACGTTCTTGTGCGTGTAGCGGTAGACCCAGCCGATGATCGCCGAGAGCACGAACGACAGCGCCAACGACACGACGATGTCGAACGCCGTGAACGTGCCGCTGAGGTCCTGGATGTCGAAGTTCATGCCGTTCCTGTCGTTGCGGTGAGTGAGTGGGGGCCGAGGTTGACGGCGTCGGACGGGAGCACCAGCTCGGGGGCGCCCGCGAGGGAGCGCGGCGCCAAGGCGAACGCCTGCACGCTCTGGCAGTACTTGGAGACCCGGACCACGGACATGTCCAGCCGGGCGGTGAGGTCGGTCACCCAGTACGGGATGCGCTCGTTGGCCTTGATCTCCAGGATCGCCAGCTTTGGCGGGATGATGAACCGGTTCTCCGCCTCCGAGGCGAAGTGGAAGTCCCGGTCGCGGCCGTGCACCTTGTGGTCGAGCGTGACCCGCAGGCCCAGCTCGGCCCCGGTGCCCACGAACGCCTCGCGCAGGTAGCCGGTGGTGACCACCGGGCGCAGGTCCAGGTTGCCGACCAGCGTGGTGACCTCGTTGACGAACGGCTGCTCGCGGCGACCGCAGCTCAGCTCCTCGCGACCGTGCAGCCAGCGCTGCGCCGTGGCGTAGGGCACAGCCATGCGCCGCTTCTGGGTGACGCGGTTGACCCGCTGCTTGATCTCCACCTGCACGCTGGTGTCGTCCGTGCAGTCGGCCGGGTCGCCGTAGAGACGCAGCCGCAGCTTGCGGCGGAACTTCAGGCCCTCGATCTTCTCCCAGTAGAAGCGCAGGTCCGCGGTGTCGTAGTACAGCGAGGTGACGGGGTACCCGCCCACCGGGGAGTGCTGATCGCTGTCCATCCGCTGCGCCAGCTCGGCGCGCAGTCGCGGCACCGTGAGCTCGTCCACGAGGTACTTGATCTCGTAGCGGTTGAAGGCGTGCAGCCTGCTCGCCGTCGCCTGGTAGCCGCTGGCAGCAGCGCCAACATCGGCTGCCACCTGGTCGACCACCTCCGCCTGCTTGCGATATCGGCCGAGTAATCGCACTTGAGTCTCTCTTTCCGGTTCGCGTTGCGTCCGGACCAGTAGAGGGGGCGAGGCTGGGCACCAGGTGGGACCAACCTGGGGGCGGGCTGTGAACGCGCTGCACGCCGGCCCACGCCGGCTTAGGTCAGCCTCGCCTTGGCCGCTCTAGGGTGGGCGCATGCGCAGAGTCGGATGGTCAGTCGTTGCCGTGGTGGTGGTCGCGCTCGTCGGCTACTTCGTCGCGCCCTGGGTGTACGGCACCTTCATCGCCACCGACGACGCGCCGGCCGCCGCGGTCAGCGCCGAGGGCGCCCAGGCCGCCAGCACCGCCCTGGACGGCCAGTGGACCGTGGTGGCCGGGGACGAGCGCAACCGGACCGCGGCCGGCTACACCGTGCACGAGATCTTGCGCGGCGCCTCGGTCAACGTCGTGGGCACCACCACGTCGGTCACCGGCCAGGCGAGCATCACCGACGACACGCTGACCACCGCCCAGTTCACCATCCAGGTGGCCGACGTCAGCACCGACAGCGCGCAGCGGGACAGCCGCTTCACCGGCCGCGACATCATGGACGTGGCGAGCCACCCGACGGCGACGCTCACGGTGCGCGCGCCCGTCGCCCTCAGCGGCGTGCCCGCCGACGGGGCGGCCGCCACGGTGTCCGTGCCGGTGCAGGTCACCATCAAGGGCACCACCCGGGACGCCACGGTGCCGGTGCAGGTGCTGCGCAGCGGGGACACCCTCGTCGCCTCCGGCAGCGTGCCCGCGACGTGGACCGACTTCGGGGTGCAGCCGCCCAACCTGGGCTTCGTCAGCGTGGACCCGACGGGGACCATCGACTTCCTGGTCAGCCTGGCCAAGCGCTGAGCGGAGGAGTGGCGGAAGCGGAGGGATTTGAACCCCCGGACCCTCTCAGGTCTCTCGCTTTCAAGGCGAGTGCATTCGGCCGCTCTGCCACGCTTCCGCCGCAGAGCATATAGGCACCCCGACCGGCTCACTCCGGGCCGCGGGCCTCCCGCACCAGGGCGCTGTCGGCGCGCTCGAGCACCTCGGCCATCGTGCGCAGCTCGGCGGCGTCGAGCTGGTCGATGAGGTGGGCGCGCACGCCGGCCAGGTGGGTGGGGGCGGCCTCCTCCAGCTGGCGGCGGCCCTCGGCCGTGAGGGTGGCCAGGATTCCGCGACGGTCGTCGGGACACTCCTCGCGCCGCACCAGGCCGGCCTCCTCGAGCCGACGAACCTGGTGGGTGAGGCGGCTGCGAGAGGACACGATGCCGTCGGCGAGGTCGCTCATCCGTACTGAGTTGCCCTCGGTCTCGGACAGGATCACCAGGATGCGGTAGTCGGCCAGGGTCAGCCCGTGCGCCTCGCTCAGCTCGCGGTTGAGCGCCTCCAGCAGGCGCTGGCTGCCCTGGATGAACGCGCGCCAGGCCCGCATCTCGTCCTTGTCCAGCCAGCGCGGCTCAGCAGCGGGTTCGGCGGCACTGCTCTCGACGTTCGCGTGGCTCACGGAGCCAGACTAGAACGGCCCTGCGCCGCCGCGGTCATCACACGTACCGCCGGGCCGCAGCCTCGGCCGCCCGCACGTAGCTGCCCCCGAACAGCACGGCGTGCACCAGCAGCGGGAACAGCTGGTAGAGGGCGAGGCGGTTCTGGTGGCCCGCCGCACGCGGCCACACCTCGTCGTAGGCGGCCAGGGTGCGGGGGGCAGGCGTGCCGAACAGCGCCAGCATGGCCAGGTCCACCTCGCGGTGCCCGCCGTAGGCGGCGGGATCGATCAGCCACGGGCGCCCGTCCTGGCCGGCCAGCACGTTGCCCGACCACAGGTCGCCGTGCAGCCGGGCCGGGGGTTCTGCCGGGCCGACGAGGTCGTCGATGCGCTCGCAGACCCGGCCGACCACGCGGTCCAGCCCTGCCCGCCCAGCCAGCGGGAGGAGCCGGCGCCCCGCGTAGAAGGACGGCCAGTGCGGCGACGGGTCGTTGGGCAGCTCGAGCGGGCCCAGCCGCAGTGGCCGCGTGCCGCCGAAGGCGGGCGCACCCGCCAGGTGCAGCTGCGCCAGGCCGCGCCCGAGCTCCTCCTGGCCGGCCGCGTCGAGCCGACCCACCGCGATCCAGCGCAGCGCGAGCCAGTCCTCACCCACCGCGAGCACCTCGGCCACCCGCAGGGCCCCCGCCGCGGCGAGCCACCGCAGACCCTCGGCCTCGGTGGCGAACTCGCCGGGCGCGGCCCCGGCCCGGGTCTTGACGAAGACCTCCTCCCCGCCGGCCAGGCGGGCGGAGTACGCCTCGTTGAGGTCACCGCCGGCCACTGGACGCAGGTCCAGCACCTCGCGGCCGAGCGCCTCGCTCAGCCGACGGCCCAGCGGCCCCGTCACGTCGCCGCCGTCACGTCGCCGCCGTCACGTCGCCGCCGTCACGTCGCCACCGTCACGTGGCCTCGTGCGTGCGCACCACGGTCAGCAGCCCGCGGCAGGCCGCCTCCACCAGGTCGAGCACGTGCTCGAAGCCGTGCTCGCCGCCGTAGTAGGGATCGGGGACGTCCAGGTAGGCCCTGTCCCCTTCCGGCGCGTCCTCCGACGCCGGGTCGAGCTCGCGGAGCAGCCGGATCTTGTGGTCGGTTCCCGGCGGAGCCAGCGCCAGCAGGTCGATCATGTTGTTTCGGTCGGCGGCGAGGATCAGGTCGAAGGACTCGAAGTCGTCGGTGCGGATCTGGCGCGCCTTGCCCGCCAGGGTGATCCCGCGGGCCGCGGCCGCCGCGGTGGCCCTGCGGTCGGGCGGGTTGCCGGCGTGCCAGCCGCCGGTGCCCGCGCTGTCCACCTCGATCACGTCCTGCAGGCCCTCCTCGGCGAGGAGGTGCCGCATGACACCCTCCGCCGTGGGAGAGCGGCAGATGTTGCCCATGCACACGAAGAGGATCCGCATGACCCGAGGCTAGCGCCGAACACACCGGCACTCGGCGTGCCACTGACCTGGCTGCACCGCTAGCGTCAGAACCCATGTACGCGATCACGATCACTGAGCCCGGCGGACCCGACGTGCTGACCTGGACCGAGGTGGCCGACCCGGTGCCCGGCCCCGGGGAGGTGCTGCTGGACGTGGCCGCCACCGCGCTGAACCGCGCCGACGTGCAGCAGCGGCAGGGCCACTACCCGCCCCCGCCCGGCGCCAGCGACATCCTCGGGCTGGAGTGCTCCGGCGTGGTGGCCGAGCTGGGCGAGGGTGTCACCGGGTGGAACGTGGGCGAGGAGGTGTGCGCGCTGCTCGCCGGCGGCGGGTACGCGGAGAAGGTCGTCGTGCCCGCGGTCCAGCTCATGCCGCTGCCCCAGGGCATCAGCCTGGTGGAGGCGGCCGGGCTGCCCGAGGTGGCCTGCACGGTGTGGTCGAACGTGGTGATGACCGCAGGCCTGCACGCCGGCGACGTGCTGCTGGTGCACGGCGGTGGCGGGGGCATCGGCACGCACGCCATCCAGGTGGGCAAGGCGCTGGGCGCCACGGTGGCCGTCACCGCGGGCAGCGCGGAGAAGCTGGCGCGCTGCCGCGAGCTGGGCGCGGACATCCTCATCAACTACAAGGAGCAGGACTTCGTCGAGGAGCTCCGCTCCGCCACCGACGGCCACGGTGCGGACGTCATCCTGGACAACATGGGCGCCAAGTACCTGGCCCGCAACGTCGACGCCCTGGCCAAGGACGGCCACCTGGTGGTCATCGGCCTGCAGGGTGGCCGCAAGGCCGAGCTGGACCTGGGCAAGATGCTCGCCAAGCGGGCCAGCGTCACCGCCACCGGGCTGCGCGGGCGCCCCGTCACCGGCGAGGCCAGCAAGGCCGAGGTGGTGGCGGCAGTGGTGGACAACGTCTGGCCGATGTACGCCGACGGCCGAGTTCGCCCGATCATCGACACCACCCTGCCGATGGCCGAGGCCGCGCGCGCCCACGAGCTGCTGGACTCCGCCGACGTGGTGGGCAAGATCGTGCTCACCACCGGCTAGGTCGGGTCGACCGCTCCAGCGACGCAGCCTGGCCCCTGCCCAGCGAGGGCACGCCTACGGTGGAAGGAACCGCGCGGTGTGCGTGGCGGCGGCCTGACCAGCAGGCGGCGGCCTGCACCAGGGAGAGGAACCCATGACACAACCGCACCAGTTCCACGTCGTCGGCCCCGGGACGGACCGTCCGGCACCCGCGAAGGGCACCAAGGCACCCGAGGGCGGCAGCCCACCGAGCGAGATGCTGCAGCAGCCGGCCAAGGTGATGCGGATCGGCACGATGGTCAAGCAGCTGCTGGAGGAGGTGCGTGGCGCGCCGCTGGACGAGGCGAGCCGCAGCCGCCTGCGCGACATCTACGCCGCGTCCGTCAAGGAGCTCGAGCCGAGCCTGTCGCCCGAGCTGCGCGAGGAGCTCGACCGCCTGGCCACCCCGTTCAGCTCCGAGCAGGCCCCGTCGGACGGGGAGCTGCGGGTGGCGCAGGCGCAGTTGGTCGGCTGGCTGGAAGGGGTCTTCCACGGCATCCAGGCCGCCGTGTTCGCCCAGCAGATGGCCTCGCGGGCCCAGCTGGAGCAGCTGCAGCGCGGCGCGCTGCCGCCGGGCATGACCAGCGAGCCACCGGCCGGCGCGAGCACCGGCCAGTACCTGTAGACCGCCGGGTCAGCCCCCGCTGCCGCAGAGGGTGCTGGTGGCGCTGTCGATGTAGAGCTGGGCCACCTGGTCGCCGCTGAGCGTGCTCTTGGCCAGCCCGGCCGCCAGCGCACCGGCCGGCACCAGCAGCTTCTTCATGTCGGCGATGTTGGCGCCGCGCCCCAGCTCGTCGCACACGGCCTGACCGATGGTGAGCTCGGTGGCGCCGGTGGCGGTGGGGGTGAGCCCGCCCTTCTGCAGGGCGTCCAGGTACGCGCTCTTGCTCGGCGTGGTGCCGCTGGAGCGGGGCACCTCCGGCGGCGGGTAGAGCTTGGTGTCCAGCGGCACCTGCGCGATCGAGGACGGCGACCGCACCACCGGCGGGGGTGCGGCAGTCACCGGGGCCGTGGTGGTGGCGCGCGGGACCGGGGACGGGGTGGCGGCGGCCTGCGGAGCCGGCGTGACCGCCGGCGAAGTGGTCGGCTCTGACGTCGGCGCGGGCGGGGTCGGCGTGGTGGTCGAGCTGCTCACCGGGGGCAGTGGCTCCTCGGCCGGCGCGTCGCTGCCGCATCCCGCCGTCAGCGCCACCGCGGTGGCAGCCACCATGGCTCCGAGCATGAACTTCCGAGCCATCGAAAAGCCTCCCTCTGCTGGCACAACCGTCACAGGCTACCCCGAGCGCGCCGCGGGTCCGGGGGTACCGAGGCCGTAGGCGGTAGTCTCGGCGACCGTGTCAGTCACAGCAAGCGTCGAGACCTCCGAACCGCTCCGCGGCGCGCCGTCCCGCAGCTACGCCCGGGCCTTCGAGGACCTCAGGACGGGGTTCAACCAGCGCGAGCTGTGGGCCCACCTGGGGTTTCAGGACATCAAGCAGCGCTACCGCCGCAGCCTCCTCGGGCCCATCTGGATCACCATCGCCACGGGCGCGACCGCCACCGCGATGGGGCTGATGTACTCGGTGCTCTTCGGCCAGGACCTCAAGGTGCTGCTGCCGCACATCACCCTCGGGCTGATCGTCTGGAACATGATCTCCGGCTGCATCCTCGAGGGCGCCGCGGTCTTCTCCAGCAACGTGGGCCTGATCACCCAGCTGCCCGCCCCGCTGAGCGTGCACGTCTACCGCATGGTGTGGCGCCAGCTGCTGCTGTTCGCGCACAACCTGATCATCTACTTCATCCTGCTGGCGGTGTTCCAGATCCCGATCCACTGGACGGTGTTCACCGCGTTCGCCGCCCTGGGGCTGCTCGCGGTGAACGGGATCTGGATCGGGCTGGTCGCCGGCATCGTGGCCACCCGCTTCCGCGACATCCAGCCCATCCTGGAGAGCGCGGTGCAGCTGCTGTTCTTCATGACGCCGATCGTGTGGATGACCGAGACCATCCGGCAGAACGGTGGGGACTACGCCGAGCGAGCCCGGCTGGCCGAGCTCAACCCGCTCTACCACTACCTGGAGATCATCCGGGCGCCCATGCTCGGCCAGGACCAGGCGGCCTACCACTGGTACATCGTGCTGGCCTTCACCGCCGCCGGCTGGGCACTGGCCCTGTGGGCCCTCCGCAACTACCGGGCCCGCGTGGCCTACTGGGTGTGACGAACTGTGACTGACGTAAGTATCGAGACGCACGGCGCCTGCATCGACTTCCCCATCTTCGACGCCAAGAGCCGCTCGCTGAAGAAGGCCTTCCTGGGCAAGGCCGGTGGCGCCATCGGCCGCAACGACAGCAACGTCGTGGTGATCGAGGCGCTGCGCGACGTCACCCTCAGCCTCAAGCTGGGCGACCGCGTCGGCCTGGTCGGGCACAACGGCGCCGGCAAGTCCACCCTGCTGCGGCTGCTGTCGGGCATCTACGAGCCCACCCGCGGCAGCGCCGTGGTGCGGGGCCGGGTGGCCCCGGTGTTCGACCTCGGCGTCGGCATGGACCCGGAGATCTCCGGCTACGAGAACATCATCATCCGGGGGCTGTTCCTGGGCCAGACCCGCAAGTCGATGCTGGCCAAGATGGACGAGATCATCGACTTCACCGAGCTCGGCGAGTACATCTCCATGCCGCTGCGCACCTACTCCACCGGCATGCGGGTGCGGCTGGCGCTGGGCGTGGTCACCAGCATCAACCCGGAGATCCTGCTGCTCGACGAGGGGATCGGCGCGGTGGACGCGGCGTTCCTGCGCAAGGCCAAGAACCGGCTGCGCGACCTGGTCTCCCGCTCCGGGATCCTGGTGTTCGCCAGCCACTCCGACGAGTTCCTGCTGCAGCTGTGCAACTCGGCGCTGTGGATCGACCACGGCACCATCCGGGAGGCCGGGGAGATCCGCGACATCCTGATCTCCTACAAGGGACCCGAGGCCGGCGAGACCGTGGACCGGATGCTGGCGGAGATGGCGAAGGAAGACGCCAAGGACGCTGCTGCCCAGGGCGCCGACCCCGCGATCACGGGGTGAGCGCGGCCCCCACCGGTGCCGGCACGATCGTCGCCGTCGTCGTCACCATGCACCGCGCCGAGCTGCTCGCCCAGTCGCTGAAGGTGCTCACCACCCAGAGCCGCCCGATCGACCACCTGGTGGTGGTGGACAACGGCAACGAGGAGCAGGTGCGCGAGCTGGTCGAGGCCGCGCCCGTGCCCACCACCTACCTCGGCTCGCAGCACAACCTCGGTGGTGCCGGTGGCTTCGCGCTGGGCATGCTGCACGCGCTGAGCCTGGGCGCGGACTGGCTGTGGCTGGCCGACGACGATGGCCGCCCGGAGGGACCGGAGGTGCTGGCCACGCTGCTGCACTGCGCGCAGCGCCACGGCCTGGCGGCGGTCTCGCCCGTGGTCTGCAACATCAACGACCCGGACAAGCTGGCGTTCCCGCTGCGCCGCGGTGTGGTGTGGCGCCGCCGCCGCAGCGAGCTCAGCGTCACCGACGCCGACGAGCTCATCCCCGGCTACGCCTCCCTGTTCAACGGAGCGCTGTTCTCCGCCCGCTGCGTGGACGCGGTGGGGGTGCCCGACCTGCGGCTGTTCGTGCGCGGCGACGAGGTGGAGATCCACCGGCGGCTCGCCCGCTCCGGCCTGCCGTTCGGCACCTGCCTGAGCACCGCCTACCTGCACCCGGACGGCACCGACGAGTTCCGGCCGATCCTGGGCGGGCGCATGCACACCCAGTACCCGGACAACGACACCAAGCGCTTCTACACCTACCGCAACCGCGGCTACCTGATGGCGCAGCCCGGCATGCGCAAGCTGCTGCCGCAGGAGTGGCTGCGCTTCAGCTGGTACTTCCTCGTCACCCGCCGCGACCCGAAGGGGCTGCGCGAGTGGTTCCGGCTGCGCTCGCTCGGGCGCAAGGAGCGGTTCAGCCGTCCCTGAGCCTCACCAGGTGACGATGCGGCTCGCCGACACCGACGATGGCATGGCGGCGCGCAGGGGAAGCAGCTGGTCAGGGGCCACGACGATGTAGACGTCGGGACTCTCAGTCAGCACCCGCTGCACCGACGACACCACCTCCGGCAAGGTGTTGCCGAGAAAGTCGATGTTGCTCGTGGCGGTGTTGTCCTCCCACCGCCACGTGTTCGTCAGCGCGAAGTACCACTGCGTGGACATCATCGGGTGGATGCGTCCGTCCGTCGGGTAGGCGATGAAGATGACCGGTGCATCGGAGTACCGGTCGTGCACCGCACCCGCGACGTCGACCAGCTCCGCAGCAGGCACCGGACGGGCCACCAGGTCCTGCTGGACCAGGCGCAGCTGGGCCCCGGGAGCCGTGGAGGGCAGTCCCACCGAGGTCATGTCGGGGGTCGCCAGGCCGAACGCCTGGGTGACCGCCACGGCGGCGGCAGCGGCGCTGAACGCCGGCACCACCGGAGCACCGCGACGTCGCGGCAGCCAGCGCACCAGCAGGTAACCGAGCGGCACCACCGCGATGATCAGCAGCGTGATCTCCACGCCGGTGGCGAACTTGAAGAAGTAGTAGCTCAGCTTGTCCCGGTTGGCCAGCTGGAACGCGGCGAGGCATCCCCCCACCAGCACGGCGACGAGCGCGACACCCACCAGCCCGACGACGCGAGCATCGCGTCGCCTGCCCCGACCTCGCCCGGTCCAGGCAAGCATGGCGCACAGGGCGGCGCAGCCGAGCAGTGCCATGATGATCACCCCCAGCTGCGGAGTCTCCGTCCCGCCGATCGCCAGGAGCGCGTCCTCACCGGGAGCACCGACCAGCACCACCACGGCAGCGCGGAGGACGGCCGCGACGGTCGCCACGGCCACCACGGCGCACACGACGGCGGTGCCTCGTCCGGCACGCCAGCGCGACCGTCGCAACGGGAGGGCCACCACCAGCGCAGCCGGCGCCGCGAGCACCAGCAGCAGGATCCAGCTGTTCGCCACGGCTGCGGTCGCGCCACCGAGGGCGGCAAGATGGATCGGGGAGAGCACTCTGGCCATCGGCACGGCAACCAGGGCGATGGCAGCCACCAGCACGCAGGCCATGGCGAAGTTCACGAACCCGAGCTGGATGGCCGGTGCGCCCGGACCGAAGATCAGCACGGCCCCCACGAACGACACCAGCGGCAGGGCCAGCACCGGCCGACGCCGAAGAACGGGCAGCGCGCAGATCCCGGCCGTGGCCGTGAGCACCAGGCCGCACGTGAGCAGCGCCAGCGCCTGGCTGTACACGACCAGCTCGGTCGCCGCTGGGCCCACGCGCGGGCCGGTCAACAGCTCCACCAGCGTCGCCGCACTCGCGTGGAATGCCTGGGGGTAGTGCGCGAACTGCCACTGGCCGGTTGCGGGCGGAGCCATGCGGTCCACCGTCAGCCCGTGCTCCCGGATCATCTGCACCATGGAGAAGTGCGCCGAGTGGTCCCACCCACCCATCAGCAGGCTCAGCGTGGCGACGCCGGACTTGGCCTGCAGCCACGGCCAGAGCACCACGGCCGCGAGCCCGGTCAGCAGCACCGGGTAGGCGTCAACCACCGCGAGCCGCGGCACGAGCTCCCGCAGGCGCTCCCGCGGCCGGGTTCCCGCCGCGACCCAGCCGCTGAGCCCGCCCAGCGCTGCCGCCACCAGCACAGCCCCTCGCCCCAGGGCGCCGACCGGCAGGTCCCACCACCACAGCAGCGGCACCCACCCCAGCAGCAGGCACGCAGCGAGCAGGATCCGGCGCGAGAGCTGCCTGGAGGTGGGGATTGCCAGCACTACGATCGCCGTCAGCACGAGCATCACCGCTCCGTGCAGGAGGCCTTCCACGCGTGCCCAGCACAGCAGCCCGGCCAGCACACCACCTACCGCCACACCTCGCCCTCGACGCCCCCAGGCGCCAGCGCGCACCGGTCGCGGGGTCCCTGACGGATCAGCACCGGTGCGCGCCCCGACGGTGGCCTCGGCTTCCTGGCGCACCACCACGGCTACCAGCACCTCAGGGCGGTGATCGCAGCGGCGCGGAGGGGCGATGGCCTCTCACCGTGCTGCGTGCTGATCGCCCCTGGTCTCACCGGCGAGATCTCGGTCCGCACTGCTGCCTGCTCTCTCGTCGTCCGTCGTCTGGGGGGCACGCGTAGGCGATGGGACCGGTGCCCTCCGCCCCGAGCCCTGGTGGTGCTCGGCGCTCGTGGTGACCGTCACCCAAGAACACCATAGGTGGGGCCCAGGCTCGGCGACCGGGCAGCACAGACCACCAAACTTCCAGTGACACGGGGCAATTGGGACGCAGAGCGGGAAATGACCGGCGCGCCCTCGATCGGGGCTCCGCCGCTTGAGTACCGTTCAGTTAGTGATGCCAACAGAAGCGAGGCGTGCGGTTGTGGGGCGACCCGCTGGCCCGGTGGGGCAGGTTTTGGTGGTGCTTCCTGCGCTGAACGAGGAGGCCTCGGTGGCGCAGGTGGTGCAGCAGGTGCGCCGTGCTCACCCCCGCGCGAACCTGCTGGTGGTCGACGACGGATCCACCGACCGCACCGCCAGCGTGGCCCGTGCCGCCGGCGCTGACGTGCTCCGGCTGCCGTTCAACCTCGGGGTCGGCGGGGCGATGCGGGCGGCATTCCGCTACGCCCACGCGCACGGGGTGTCCTACGTAGTCCAGGTGGACGCCGACGGCCAGCACGACCCCGCCGAGATCGACGAGCTGCTGGACGCGGCCCGCACCGCCGACGTCGTGGTCGGCGCACGCTTCGCCGGGCGCGGCACCTACCAGGCCAAGGGACCGCGGCGGTGGGCGATGCGGCTGCTCGCCGCCGTGCTCAGCCGCGTCACCGGCACCCGGCTCACTGACCCCACCTCGGGCTTCCGCGTCAGCGGCCCCCGCGCCATCCCAGTGTTCGCCCGGCACTACCCGGAGGAGTACCTCGGTGACACCGTCGAGTCGCTGGTCATCGCCCACCGTGTGGGGCTGACCATCACCCAGGTTCCCGTGGAGATGCGGGTGCGGGCCGCCGGGGCCGCCAGCCAGAGCCCGGCCCGCGCCGCCCTCTACCTGCTGCGGGTGGGCGTGGCCGTGGTCCTCGCGCTGTTCCGGCAGGTGCCCGAGACCGATCCTCGCGACCTCCAGCTGAGGAGTGCCGCGTGAGCCGTCTCGCGGTCGGGTCGCTGGTGCTCGCCGCGGTGCTGCTGGTGCTGGTGTTCGAGCTGCTCCGCCGCCGGCGACTGCGCGAGAAGTACGCGGCGATCTGGGTGGCCGTCGCCCTGAGCGCGATGGTGCTGGCCATCTTCCCGTCCCTGCTGTTCCGGGCCGCTGACCTCGCCGGCGTGCAGACCCCGAGCAACCTGTTGTTCCTGGTGTCGCTGGTGGTGCTGCTGGCCATCTCCCTGCAGCTGTCCGGGGAGGTGGGCGAGCTCGAGGAGCAGACTCGGACGCTGGCCGAGGAGACGGGCGCAATGCGCCTGGAGCTGGAGCGCCTGCGCAATCGGGTGGAGGCGGCCTCGGACGGCGCTGAGCCCAGGGACCCGGACGCCGACGCCTGGCCAGGGAGCTAGTCGGTCGGAACGGCCGGAGCAGCGGCAGGGGTCTTGAAGATCACCATGCGCTGCACCACGAAGTTGATGACGGTGGCGGTGCCCTGCGCCACCACGTAGGCCAGCGTGGTGCCCACCAGGTTGTGCTCCACGTACAGCAGCACCAGCGCGTTGACGCCGATCTGTGCCGCGAAGGTTGCGGCGTAGAGCAGCAGCACCGCGGCGAACTGGCCGCGTCCGCCCTGGGACTGGAACGTCCACCGCCGGTTGATCAGGTACGCGGTGGTGGTGCCCAGCACGAAGCTGATGGCCTTGGCCAGGTGGATGTAGACGTCAAGCTGCAGCATCAGCTGGTACGTGCCGAAGTCGACGATGGCAGACAGCCCACCGGTGATGACGAACCGCACCAGCTGCGTCCGCAGCGGCAGCTGGACCGCGACGGTCTCGGTGGCAGCCACGGATCTCCTCAGGTGTTGCGCTGACGCGTGCTGGGGCTGGTGCCCTCCGCCCGAAGGGCGCACTCGGATCGACAGTACCGGCTGGTCACCGGCGCGCGACTGCGCCCCCAGGCCATGCACCGCATCGCCGGTTACAGTCCCTCGCATGATCCTTCGCACAGCCGGTGGCTGGCGATCACGGATCGGCTGGGGGGTCGCAACGCTCGCGGTGGCAACCATCGTGCTCGGGGTGCTGGCGGTGCTGGCACCCGTTCGGGTGGACGATCCGGTCGTGACGTGGCCGCAGGCCGGGCAGCAACCCGTCTCCACCATCGTTCCGCTGTCTCCGTACCGCCCCCTGGAGCTGACGGCGACGGTGCCCTGCACCGCACTCGAGCAATCCAGCACTGCCGGCGCCTCGGCTGCCGTGGGAGGTGGGGCCGCCGGCCCCGGTGAGGCCCTGCGGACGCTGCCGGCCGACGCGGCTCACGGGCGCGACCAGGGGCTGGTGGTGGCGGCCACGGGCGGGCGGGTGACGGTGGTGGCCTCCGGCGCCACGCTGGTGGACGAGCCGCTGCCCGCCGGCGGCTGCACCTACCAGGTGCGCGCGGACGGCTCCGGGATCGAGGTGGCGCGGGACGGGATGGTGCTCGCCCAGCGGCCCGACCTGCTGGTGCCCCAGGTGGCCGAGCTGGCGACCAGCGCCACCGGCGCCGCGGCCACCGGCCTGAGCGTGCAGCTGCACACCGACGCCCGCTACCAGTCCAGCCCGACCACGCTGAAGATCGTGCTGCTGGTGGCACACGCGCTGAGCCTGCTGGCACTGCTGGCCACGGCGCTGCTGGCCTGGCCGGGGCTGCGCCGGGCGCCGGTGGCCTGGCCCCGCCCCCGGGTGCCGGACGCCCTCGTGGCGGCGGCCTCGGTGGCGTGGATGTTCCTGGCGCCGGTGAACATCGACGACTCCTGGTACCTGCTGATGTCTCGCAACGCCGCGGAGACCGGTGCCGTGGGCAACTACATCAACATGTTCAACAGCGCGGAGAACCCGTTCGTGCTGAGCCAGTACGCCATGCAGGCGTGGGGGGTGGCCGGCAGCTGGAGCCTGCTCTGGATGCGGGTGCTCCCCCTGGTCTACGGCCTGCTCACCTACGTGGTGCTCCGGGTGTTGCTGGGCACTCTGCTGCGCCACTACCTGGCTGGCCGGAGCAGCCGGCTGGACTCCCGGGCGCCGTGGGCCCTGGCGCTGGCGCACCTGGTGTGGTGGCTGCCCTACGGGATGACCCTGCGACCCGAGCCGCTCATCGTGCTGGGTGGCGCGCTGGTGCTGGCGCTCAGCGAGCTGGGCCGGCTGCGTCGGTCGGTGGGGCTGGTGGTGGTGGCCACCGCGGTGGCCGCGGTGACGCTGACGGCGTCCCCGACCGCGCTGGTGGCGGCCGCGCCGCTGCTGCTGCACCTGCCCTGGGGATGGCGCTGGCTGCGGGCCACCGGGTGGCTGAACCGGGTGGCGGCGGTGCTCGCGCTGGGCGCCGCCACCACTGCCCTGGTGCCCGTGGGCCTGGCCGACGCCACCCTGGGCGACGTCATCGAGGGCACGTCGGTGCGCACCTACTACTACTTCCGCTACCGCTGGTACGAGGAGTTCCAGCACTACGTCAGCCTGATGAGCTCGCCGTGGTCGGTTCGGCTGCCGGTGCTGCTCACTCTGGCGGTGCTAGTCACCGCCCTGGTCACCGTGGGCAGCGGTCGCCGCCTGGGGCCGCTGCGGCGCCTGGCCCTCGCCCAGGCCACGGTGGTGGTCCTGGCCCTGGTGGCGCTGGCTCCCACCCCGTCCAAGTGGGTCAACCACTTCGGGGCGATCGCCGCACCCGCCACCGTGCTGCTGGCCCTGGCACTGCTGAGCACTCCGCTGCCGCGGCGCTCCCGGACGTCGGCCCGCGTGCTCGCGGCCGGGTTCGCCGTCGTCGCCGCCTCCGCGGCGTTCGCCGGGCCCAACAGCTGGCGACCGTTCAGCGACTGGGGGCAGCCCTTCGGCACCCACGTGCTGGTCGACACCCCGCTGCAGCGCTGGTCCACCGCCCCACAGCTCGGCCTGCTGCAGCCCCGCAGCCCGCTGCTGTGGCTGATGGTCGCCGGGCTGGGCCTGTGGTGGGCGTGGCGGCGGCGCACGCGCGGCACACCCACCGCGGTCACCGCCGACCGCACGGTGCTGTGGGGGGCCACCGCCCTCGGCGTGGTGCTGTCGCTGGTGGTGTTCGTCGTCGCGCCGCTGCGCCAGCACCCCGGGCCCTCGGTGGCCGCGGTGAACCTTAACTTCCTCACCGGCGACCGGTGCGGCCTCGCCCCGCACGTGCAGGTCGACCAGGACGGCCGCCAGCAGAGTGCCGCCACCCTGCTGGCCGACTCAGCCGTGCTCGCCGACCAGGTGACGGCGGCGTTGTGGCCGTGCGTGCGCCAGGTGCAGGCCCGCGACGGCATGGTGCAGGCGCCGCGCTACCGCATCCAGGCCGGCGAGGAGCTGGAGGCCGCCACCGCCGCCAACGCCTACACCGAGCTCAACGGCGGGGTGTTCGCCGCGATCTCCCGCACCGCCACCGGCACCGAGCTGGACACCACCCTGGTTCCCAGCCCCGGGGCGCCGAGGCTGAAGTGGGGCCACCTCGAGGAGCTGTCGTACCCGCTGCCGGTGGGTCTGGTGGACGTGCAGGTGGGCACGGTGCAGCGCTCGGGCTGGGCTCGGCTGCCCACCCTGGCCACCGTCGACTACACCGGCCGCGACAACAGCCCCCACGCGGTGAACACCCCGTAGCGACGTCGACCACGGGTGACCGGCTCTGGGGGTACCACCGGGTAACCTGCAGACCTATGCCTGCGACCCAGCCCCACTCCCCGTCAGGGACGACCCAGCGGTCACTCAGCGGCTGGGGGCGCACCTCTCCCACGCTGTCCACGGTCCGCACCGTGCGCACCCCGCAGGACGTGCTCGACGCGCTGGGCGACGCCGGAGAGCGCGGCCTGATCGCCCGCGGCCTGGGCCGCAGCTACGGCGACCCCGCGCAGAACGCCGGCGGCACCGTGCTGGACATGACCGGCCTGGACCGCTTCCACTCCCTGGACGCCGACACCGGCGTGGTGGACCTGGACGCCGGGGTGAGCCTGGACGCCCTGATGCGCCGCACCATCGCCTTCGGCCTGTGGGTGCCCGTGCTGCCGGGCACCCGCCAGGTCACCATCGGTGGCGCGATCGCGTCGGACATCCACGGCAAGAACCACCACACCGCGGGCAGCTTCGGCAACCACGTGCTGTCGATGGACCTGCTCACCGCCGACGGCGAGGTGCGCACGCTCACCCCCGAGGGGGAGTCCGCTCCGCTGTTCTGGGCCACGGTGGGCGGGATGGGCCTCACCGGCGTCATCCTGCGCGCGCGCATCCAGCTCAAGCACACCCAGAGCGCGTACTTCCTCGTCGACTCCGACCGCACCGCCAGCTTCGAGGAGACCCTGGAGCTGTTCAGCAACGGCTCCGACGCCGGCTACGACTACTCGATGGCCTGGTTCGACGCCATCACCACCGGGCCCAAGATGGGCCGGGCGGTGTTCTCCCGGGGCTCGCTGGCCACGGTGGACCAGCTGCCCGCCAAGCTCGCGCACGACCCGCTGAAGTTCGAGGCACCGCAGCTGCTCAGCTTCCCGGACGTCTTCCCCAACGGCCTGGCCAACAAGCTGACCTTCGGCGCACTCGGTGAGGTCTGGTACCGCAAGGCCCCCAAGCGCGGCCGCGGAATGGTGCAGAACCTCACCGCCTTCTACCACCCGCTGGACATGTTCGGGGAGTGGAACCGGGCGTACGGCTCCAAGGGGTTTCTGCAGTACCAGTTCATCATTCCCTTCGAGGCCCGGGCCGAGCTGCGCCAGATCATGGAGCGCATCGCCGGGTCGGGCCACGTGTCCTTCCTCAACGTCCTCAAGCGGATGGGGGAGGGCAACCAGGCGCCGCTGTCGTTCCCCCGCGCCGGCTGGACCATCACCGTCGACCTGCCCATCACCGCCGGGCTGCACGAGCTGTGCAGCGAGCTGGACCAGCGGGTGCTGGACGCCGGCGGCCGCCTCTACCTGGCCAAGGAGTCGCGCACCACCGCCGCGACCTTCGCGGCGATGTACCCGCGGCTGGAGGAGTGGCGCGAGGTGCGTCGCGCGGTCGACCCCCACGGAATGTTCGTCTCTGACATGGCACGAAGGCTGGAGCTGTTGTGATCGACGCTGTTGGAAACCCCCAGACGCTGCTGCTGCTGGGAGGAACCTCGGAGATCGCGCTGGCCACCGCCGCCGCCTACGCCGGGCGCCGCCCGCTGCGGGTGATCCTCGCCGCCCGCCCCTCCGACCGGCGGGACGCCGCCGAGGTCACCCTGCGTGAGCTAGGTGCCACCGTGGAGTCGGTGGACTTCGACGCCCGCGCCACCGACACCCACCCCAAGGCCATCGAGCAGTGCTTCGCCGGCGGGGACGTCGACGTGTCGCTGGTGGCCTTCGGCCTGCTCGGTGACCAGGAGCAGGCGTGGACCGACGTCACCGCCGCCGTGGCGCTGGCGGAGACCAACTACGTGGGCGCGGTGTCGGTGGGCGTGCTGCTGGCCGAGCGGCTGCAGGCGCAGGGCCACGGCTCCATCGTGGCGCTGTCCACCGTGGCCGCGGAGCGTCCGCGCCGGTCCAACTTCGTCTACGGTTCCACCAAGGCGGGCCTGGACGCGTTCTACACCGGACTCACCGAGGCCCTGCGCCCGGCCGGGATCCACGTCGCCGTGGTTCGCCCCGGGTTCGTGCGCAGCCGGATGACCGAGGGCATGGACGCCGCGCCGCTGGCCACCACACCCGAGGCTGTGGCGCAGGTGATCCTGGACGTGGTGCGCAACAAGAAGGAGCAGGCATGGGCACCGGCACCGCTGCGGGCAGTGATGAGCACGCTGCGGCACGTCCCGCGACCGATCTTCCGTCGCCTGCCGGTCTGACCACCACCACCGAGCGCCCCGCACCGCCCCGCTCCGACACCCCCGCCCCGCGCGACCGCGACCGCGGTCCCCTGCTGGTGACGCTGCTCGCCGTCCTGTCCGGCCTGTGCACGCTGGGCTTCGTGCTGGCCCCGGTCACCGAGCACACCGCCAGCTACTCCTGGGCGAGCGCCACGGACGGGACGGCGGCGGCCCTGCCGCTGCTGCCCTACCAGCCGATGGCGCTGGACGTCAGCCTGCCGTGCACGGCGGTGGCCGCCGCCGTCGACGGCACCGTGCTGTCCACCTACCCGCTGGACTCCACCTCCCCCGCCGGCCTCCGGGTGGACAAGGTGGGCACCGGGCTCTCCGTGCTGTCCAACGGGTCGCCGCTGGCCACGGACGTGGCGCTGCCCGCCTCCTGCAACCGGCTGACGCTGAGCTTCACCCCGCAGGCCCAGGTGGTGGCCGCCGACGGCGCTGAGCTCGCCCGCGTGGACGCCGACCAGCGTCCCCAGGTGGTCGGGTTCTTCACCCCGCTGGACGGGCAGGACGGCCTCTCCGCCGAGACCGTGGCCGACACCCGCTTCGACACCTCCCCGTCGGTGCTGAAGTACCTGCTGGGTGCCGCGGCGGTGGTCGCACTGGTGGCCGCCCTGGCGCTGGTGCGCCGCGGTGAGCGGCACCGACGGCAGCTGCCGTGGGCCCCGGCCGGGGCGTGGCGACCCCGGGCGTCCGACGGCGTGGTCACCCTGGTGCTCGCCGTCTGGGCGGTGATCGGCCCGTCCACGGTGGACGACGGCTACATCATGGGCATCCTGCGGGGCCGGGGCGAGGCCGGCTTCGTGGGCAACTACTCGCACTGGTTCAACGCCCCCGAGGCGCCGTTCGGCTGGTTCTACGAGCCCTACTCGTGGTGGGCCGCCATCAGCGCCGACCCGGTGTGGATGCGCCTCCCCGCGCTGGTGGCCGGCGTGCTCAGCTGGCTGGTGCTCAGCCGGCTGCTGGCACCACGCCTGTTCCGGGCCCGCGCCACCCTGCTGGTGGCGGTCGCCATGCCCACGGCGTTCCTGGTGTGGTGGCTGCCGTTCAACAGCGGCGTGCGGCCGGAGCCGCTGATCGCGCTGGGCGCCGCCCTGGTGCTGGTGTGCGTCGACCGCGCCCGGGTCACCCGCACCGTGCTGCCACTGGCCCTGGGTGGCCTCGCCGCCGGGCTCACCCTTGGGCTGGGACCCACCGGGGTCATCGCGTTCCTGCCCTTCCTGGCGATGCTCGTCCCGCTGCTGCGCTGGCTGCGCACGCTGCCCGCGCTGCAGCTGCTGGCCGCCGCCACCGCCCTGCTGGCCTCGGTCGGGCTATCGCTGCTGGTGATGTGCGGCGACCAGAGCCTCGCGGCACTGCTGTCGGCCAACCACGCCCGCACCGAGATCGGCCCCAGCCTGGGCTGGCAGGAGGAGCTGGCGCGCTACCAGGCCCTCGCCAACCAGAGCTACATCGAGGGATCGCTGTTCCGCCGGCTGCCGCTGCTGGCCAGCCTGGCCGGTGCCGCGCTGCTGCTGTTCACCACGGTGGGCGGCCGCACCGTGGCCGGGCTCAACCGGCGGGTCAGCCACCTGCTCACCCTCACGTTCCTGCTCTGCTTCGCCGCCATCGCCTTCACCCCCACCAAGTGGACGCACCACTTCGGCGCGTTCGCGGTGCTCGGGGCGGCCGTGCTGGTGGCCGCCGTGCACGCTGCCGCTGCCGCCGCGCACACCTCCCCCGCCCGCCGTGCTGCCGTGTACGCCGGCGCCGGCGTGGTCTTCGGACTCACCCTCTACGGCAACAACACCTGGTGGTACCTGTCCTCCCTGGCGGTGCCCTTCGGTGGGCGCCCGCCGGCGCTGGGGGGAGTTGGCCTGAGCACCCCGGTGATGGTGCTCGGCGTGCTGGTCGCGCTCGGCGTGGTGGTCTGGGGCACCTGGCGCGGTCGCCGCGGACCGCAGCGCGACGCCGCCGCCGCCCGTCGTGCCGCCGGGCTGGTGGTGGCCGCCCTGGTGCTGGCCGTGCTGGCGCAGGTCGGCACGTTCGCCGTGGTGCTGCAGCAGCGCGGCGAGGCCTACAGCGTCCCGCGCGCAGGCCTGGCCAGCCTCACCGGCAGCACCTGCTCGCTGGAGCAGGCCCTGCTGGTGGAGCCCCGCAAGGCCGACGGGGTGCTGGGCACCGCCACGGAGCCTCCCACCACCGGCGGCTTCGCCCCGGTGGCTGCCGGGGCCGAGCTACCTGCCTGGCAGTCGGCGCCCACCGGCACCTCCCGGCTGAGCACCACCTGGGTCGCCCTGCCGGAGCGGGCGCGCACCGGCACCGTGCCGCTGGTGGTCGCCGCCCAGGGCGCACCCGACCCAGCCACCACCCTCACCGTCCAGCTCCGCACGGGCCCGGGGGCAGCTCCGGTGGACGTGCCCCTCACGCCCGGTCCCGCGCTGACCGACGCACGGGTGGACGTGTCCGCCGTCGCCCCGGAGGCCACCGAGGTGCGGCTGGTGGCAGCACACACCGCCCGCCCGGGCCGTCCGGCGCTGCTGGTCGCCCCGCCCCGGGTCCCGGTCACCCAGACGCTGGCCGAGCTCACCGCCGGACGGACCGTGGCCACCGACTGGACGTCGGCCTTCTACTTCCCCTGCACCGCCCAGCCGCAGGCCGTGGCCGGCCGGGCGGAGGTCGCCGACTTCCGGCTCGCCGGCAGCGGCGGCTACGTCGACGGCGGACAGGTGAACTACGCCCCTGGCGCCGGCGGGACGTTCGCCGGGGTGGCGGCCGTGACCGAGCTGGTGGAGATCCCCACCTACCTCAGCAACGACTCGACCACGGACGTCGCGCACCTGTACCGCATGCAGCCGCGCTACTCCAGCACCCTCACCGCCGCAGTCGAGCACGACGTGACCCGGCAGAGCTGGTCCACGCAGCCGTCACTGCTGGTGCCTGCAACCTGACCTAGCGTCTCGGGCTGGCTGCCTGATCCCGCCGCGGCGCCATTACGCCTGGTCACCGGGTGTTTACGGGTTGGCTTTCGAGTGGTGCCGAAGGCCCGGTGGGCAGAACAATCAGCGAGCATGAGGGCCGAGGCCGCAGAGAGCACCGATGGGCGGACCAGCGCTGTGGGTCTGCGCCGCACGGCCGCCAGCCCGGGTCGGCCGGCGCCCCCTGGCCCGGCACCGCGCCGCGGGCGTCGCACCGTCGTGCTGCTGGCGGCGGCGGCGCTGGTGGCGCTGCTGTGCACCACGGCCGTCCAGCTGGCTGCGCGCCGGCTGACGCTGGCCCCGCCCACCGTCTCGGCCACGCGCTCCGCGGTGGTGGTCGTGGCCCTGGTCGCAGTCTTCGTCCCGCTGGCGGCCTCGGTGCTGCTGGTGCGCGCGCCACGATGGCGCCTGCTGGGCACGGTGCTGTCCTGGGCGTCGCTGGCTGCCCTGGTCAGCGTGGTGCTCGCGGTGCCGCTGGGGGGCTCTCGGCTGTACCTCAACGGAGTGAGCGTCGACCAGGACTTCCGCACCCAGCTGCTCACCCGGCTCACCGACTCCGCCGCGCTGGGCAGCCCGGGCGGCAGCGACATGAGCTACGCCGACCTGCCGTCCTACTACCCCACTGGCTGGTTCTGGGTGGGTGGGCGCCTGGCCGACGGGCTGGGGCTGCCTGGCTGGCAGATCTACCAGCCCCTGGCCATCGGCACGCTGGCCGTCGGCGCAGTGGTGGCGGCGGTGCTCTGGGCACGGCTGCTGCGACCGGACCACGCCGTGGTGGTGGCCGCGACCAGCGCAGTGGTGGCCGTCCCGGTGGGGGCGCCCGAGCCCTACGCCGCGGTGCTGGCCATGGTGGCTCCACCGGTGCTGGTGGTGGCCTGGACGGGCCTGCGCGCCAGCGGTGGCCGCCGGCGCTGGCTTCCGTCGATGGTGGCAACCGGGGTCTTTCTCGGCGTCACGGCCATGTTCTACACCCTCTACCTGGGGCTGTGGACGCTGGTGGTGACGACGATGGCCCTGCTGGCGGCCTGGCTCGCTGGGCGCCGCACCCCGGGCGGAGGCCGGGCAGCGGCGCTCACCGTCCTGGTGCGGCTGGTGCCGGCGGCGCTGGTCGCCGGGACGCTGGCCCTGCTGGTGTGGGCGCCCTACCTGTGGCGAGTGGCGCAGGGCGGGCCCAGCTCTGGCGCGGCCCAGCGCTACCTGCCCAGCTACGGCGCCTACCTGATGCTGCCGATGACGGTGCCGTCGATGCTGGGCCTGCTCTGCCTGGTCGGCACCGTGTGGCTGGTGCTGCGCGCTGGCAGCTCACCGGTGGCGCAGGCACTGGGCATCGGTGTGCTCTGCGTCTACGCGTGGTCGCTGCTGTCGCTGCTCGCGGTGTTCGCCCAGACCACCCTGCTGAGCTTCCGCCTGCAGGCACCGCTGGAGGTGCTCCTCGCCTGCGCAGGTGCACTGGGCGTGCTGGAGGCGGCCCAGGGGGTGGCCGCGCAGCTGCGTGCCCGCCACCGGCAGGACCTGCTGCGCCCGGCAGGGACGGCGCTGGTGGTGCTGGCGCTGGCCGGAGCGTTCGGGCTGGCGCAGGCGATCCCGGCGACCTTGTCCACCGAGATCGGCCGGGCCTACACCGACCCCACCGCCGACGGAACACGCGCCGACGGCGCGCCTGCCGGTGACGCCGCCTTCTACCCACAGCTGGACGCGGTCATCCGCAGCCAGACCCAGCGCCCTCCGCGGGACGTGGTGGTGCTCAGCACCGACTACCGCTGGCTGTCCTTCTACCCGTACCGGGGATTCCAGATGGTGTCTCCGCACTACGCCAACCCCCTCGCCGAGTTCCCCGCCCGAGCGGAGCAGGTGCAGCGCTGGGCCGCATCCACCGACCCCACCGACCTGCTCCGCCAGCTCGACGCCAGCGCGTGGCCAGCGCCGCAGGTGTTCGTCCTGCGCGAGGACGGCGCGGGCTACAGCCTCCAGCTCTCCGCCGACGCCTACCCGGCGAACCCCAACGTGCGCTTCTACACCGTGGTCCTGCCCAAGGCCCTGTTCGACCACCCTGCGTTCACCACCACCCGGGTCGGACCGTTCACCGTCGTGGTGCGAGACGAGTGAACGCCACGGTGAGCCCGTCGGTCAGCAAGGCCTGGCCCACCACCTAGGCTCACTGGTCGTGACCTTGACAGCACAGGCGGCCGCAGCTCGCCCCGAGAACCCCGTGCGCGCGGGGGCACCGCGGTGGGCCGTGCTGCTGGCTGCCGTGCTCGGCGTGGTGGGGACGCTGCTGGCCGTGGCCACGCCGCTGCTGCCGGTCTCCCAGACCAGCGCCACCATCAGCTGGCCGCAGCAGGGGACGCTGGACCCGGTCACCGCGCCACTGTCCTCCTACTTCCCGCAGCGGCTCGACGTCACCGTGCCCTGCTCCCTGGCCACCGCCGCACCCGCGGGTGGCCAGGACCTGCTCACCACGGTGCCCTCCACCGCACCCGGCTCGGCCCAGCTCGGCCTGACCGTGCAGACCAAGGACGGCGCGCTCGCCGTGCTGTCGAGGGGCCAGGCGCTGCTGAGCGTGCCGGTCAGCGCACTGACCGGCAGCGACTGCTCGGTGAGCATCGCGTCCACGGCCGAGCAGACCACCGTGCGCATCGGTGAGACCACGCGCAGCTTCACCACCGACCTCAGGCCACAGGTGGTCGGAGTGTTCACCGAGGTCCAGGGGACGCCCCCGGCCGGGCTCTCCGTCACCGCCGAGGTGGACACCCGCTACTCCACCAGCCCCACCCCGCTCAAGCTGGTCCTGATGCTGGTGGGCGCGGCGTGCGCGATCGGGTCGCTGGCGGCGCTGTACCGGATGGAGCGGGTGGACGGACGCCGGCACATCCGTGCCCTGCCCGCACGCTGGTGGGTGCCGCGGTGGTGCGATGCGGCCGTGCTCGCGGTGCTCGGCGTCTGGTACGTCATCGGCGCCAACACCTCCGACGACGGCTACCTGCTCACCATGGCGCGCGCCGCCCGCGACAGCGGCTACATGGGCAACTACTACCGCTGGTTCGACGTGCCCGAGGCCCCCTTCGGGTGGTCCTACGAGCTGATCAGCCTGATGACCCACGTCAGCACCGCCAGCCCGTGGATCCGGCTGCCCACGCTGGTGGCGGCGATCGTGTGCTGGCTGCTGGTCAGTCGCGAGGTGCTGCCTCGGCTGGGCCGGCAGGTGCGCAGCTCGAGCGCCGCCACCTGGACCGCGGCAGGGGTGCTGCTGCTCTTCTGGCTGCCCTACAACAACGGCCTGCGGCCCGAGCCGATCATCGCCCTGGGCACGCTCATCACCTGGTGCTCGGTGGAGCGGGCGATCGCCACCAAGCGGCTGCTGCCGGCCGCGGTGGCCCTGCTCGTCGCGGCGCTGTCCCTGGCTGCCGGGCCCACCGGCCTGATCGGCGTAGCCGTGCTCCTGGCGGCAGTGCGACCGCTGTTCCACCTGCTGCGCAGCAAGGTGCGCGACTTCGGGGTGCTGCCGGTGCTGGCGCCGCTGGTCGCCATGGGGCTGTCCGTGCTCTACGTGGTCTTTGCCGACCAGACGCTGCACAGCGTCCTGCAGTCCACCGAGGTCCGCACCAGCTACGGGGGCAGTCGGCACTGGAACGACGAGATCGAGCGCTACGTCACGCTGATGAACAACTTCAGTGCTGACGGCGCGTTCGCCCGACGGCTGCCGGTGCTGCTGCTGCTGCTCTGCCTGGTGGCCATCTTCGTGGTGATGCTGCGCCGCGGCCGCGTTCCCGGCGCAGCCCTGGGACCGAGCCAGCGGCTGCTGGGCGCCGGCGCCCTCTCGCTGGCCATCATCTCGCTGACTCCGACGAAGTGGACCCACCACTTCGGCGCCTTCGCCGGGGTCGGCGCCTGCGTCGCGGCCCTGGCCGTGGTCGCCGTGCGGGCGCCTGC
Source organism: Rhodococcus sp. Z6_132 (assembly GCF_058133635.1). Taxonomy (NCBI): domain Bacteria; kingdom Bacillati; phylum Actinomycetota; class Actinomycetes; order Mycobacteriales; family Nocardiaceae; genus Rhodococcus; species Rhodococcus sp. Z6_132. The sequence goes on along the minus strand of NZ_JBYUNP010000001.1, from coordinate 1,140,487 downwards.
ACGGCACCGGCGCCGTAACTTCGGCGTGTTCCTCAGCGTCGTGCTGGTGGCGCTGGCGCTCGCCGCGACCGGCTCCAACAACTGGTGGTACACCGCCAGCTACGGCATCACCTGGGTGGACCGCCCCGGCACGATCGCCGGCTACCAGGTGAGCAGCATCCTGCTGGGCCTGGCGGTGCTGGCGGCGCTGTTCGCGGTGTGGGAGCACCTGCGAGACGGTCCGTCCGCCGCACGCTCCAGCCAGCTGCGGGCCCGGGTCGCCGGCCTGGCACCCGGCACCCTCGCGGTGATCTGCTGGCTGGTGGTGATCTGCGAGGTGCTGGTGTTCGCCAAGGCGATGGTGCAGCGCTGGCCGGCCTACACCATCGGCAAGTCCAACCTGCAGGCCATCAGTGGCGACACCTGCGCGCTGGCCAACGACGTGCTGGTGGAGCGCGACCCCAGCGGCAGCGTGCTGGCCCCGGTGGCCGGCGGCTCGGCAGCGGACGCCCTCGGCGGTGTCACGAACGACGGGTTCACCCCGGGCGGGGTGCCGGTGAGCCAGGACCCGCTGCCCATGCCCGACCAGCGCACGGTGCGCTCGGCAGAGGCCACCGGCTTCGACCCGGAGACCCCCGCGCCGCTGCCCTTCGCGCTGGGGCCCGAGGTACCGGTGCTGGGCAGCTACGCGCCCGGCGCACAGGGCGACGCCAGCCTCACCTCGTCCTGGTACCGCCTGCCCGCGCGCTCGGCCGACCACCCGCTGGTGGTGCTGACCGCGGCTGGCACCACCACGGCGGCCGGCACCTCCCTGGTGGTGGAGTACGGCCGCAGCAGCGGTACCGCCGTCGAGCAGACCGGCGCCTACGTGCCGCTGGACCCGGGGCCGAGCCCGACGTGGCGCAACCTGCGCGTGCCGCTGGCCGACCTGCCCGACGACGTGGACTCCGTGCGGGTGCGCGCGGTGGTGTCCACCCTGCAGCCGGGTGCGTGGTTGGCAGTGACGCCACCGCGCGTGCCGCAGATGCAGACGCTGAACACCGTGGTCGGCTCCACCCAGCCGGTGCTGCTCGACTGGGTGGTACCGCTGGCGTTCCCGTGCCAGCGGCCCTTCGCGGTGGTCAACGGCGTCGCCGAGATCCCCACCTACCGGATCAGCCCGGCACAGTTCCTGGCCCGCGACGCGAGCCGGTGGCAGGACGCCAGCGGGGGCGGGCCGCTCGGGTGGCTGGAGCTGGTCGCGGCCCCGCGCGACCTGGGCACCTACCTCGCCGACGACTGGGCCCGCGACTGGGGTGCGCTCACCGAGCTGGTGCCCCGGAGCTCCACGGCCCGGCCCGCCCAGCTGACCAGCACCACCGCACCGGTGAGCGGACTGAGCTCCCCAGGGCTTAGCTGACTGGGTGGTACTTGCAGACCACCCCAGCGCCGCTGGGACCGTCTGCAAGTACCACCCAGCGTCCCGGCACTGTCACCCGTTGCGCCTGGCCCCGCCCTACCATCGAGGCGTTCGACAGCCGATGTTCCTGCGGGTGGGATCACTGCCCCCCCGGGCAGCTGGCTGACCTTCCGTCCCCGGACCCGAGCGAGATGCCCATGCCCCGAGCTCCAGGCAACCAGCGCTGAACCGACGAGGTGCCGCCGTCTCGGCGGGACTGGCCACAGCGATCGCCTACAGCGGATGGCTCGCCTGGGACCGGGCCAGGTACGTCGACGCTGAGGGTCACCAGCATGGGCCGTACCAGGTGTGGCAGGTCGTCGGACTCGCCCTCACGCTCGGGGTGGCCGCGGCCGTCGGTGGTTGGCGGTGCTGGCCCTGGACGACGGCTGCCGCGATCACCGTCGTGCTCACGGTGGTCTGGTCGGTCAACGCCATGGTCGACAGCGCCACCGAGAACGCCAGCCTGTGGCCGGTGGGCGCGAGCATGGTCGCGCTGGGGACGCTGGGCGGAACCACTCTGGTGGCGGCCCTGACCGAGGCGCTGAGGGCACGCAAGGACGGCTTCTCCCCGTCTCCACCCTTCACGGCGCGGTAGCCCGCGCAGGGCACGCCGGTCGGCCCCTGCCCGGTTGGTAGCGGTTGCAGACCCCGCCGAGCCCGCATGGTGGTACTTGCAGACGCCCCAAGGCAGTGGCGCAGCACTGAGGGCCCCATCCGATGTGGATGGGGCCCTCAGTGGACGCCTCAGCTCCGCAGGGAGCGTGCTCGATCAGGACGCGATGATCTGTCCGTTCACGAACTGGATGAAGCCATTCTGGAAGTTGGTCTGCCGACCGCCCGGGATGTCGAACTCGCCGCGGGTCGGGAAGCCGTACTTGGAGTTCTCGTAGCCCTGGCGCGCCCACTCCTCCAGGATCAGCCCGTACACCTCGTGGGCGCCGGTGCCCGGCGTCCAGTAGATGTAGCCGCCGCCGGAGCCCTGGAACTGGTTGAACCTGCCCACCCCGTTCGGGGTGGTGCGCTCGTCGGTGACCGGCAGGCCGAGCAGCCCGGTGGGGCCGCCCAGCTCGTTGTAGCGGGCGCGGATCGCGCCCTGCACCGCCTGGGCGCCGGTGGCCTGCGACCAGTAGATCTCACCGTTGGTGAAGCTGGCCACGCGGGCACCGGGGACGCCCGGCACGTCCCGCTCGGCGCTGGTCGGCGTGCCGATCAGGCTGTTGGCCCCGCCCAGCTGGTTCCACTTGACCGCGATCGCGCCCGTCACGGCAACGCCCTCGGTGGCGCCGATGGCCTTGGCCAGCTGCGGCCAGGAGCGCTTGTACTGGTCGCTCCAGTAGGGCCAGTCGTGCACGCCCGGGTTGGTCAGGTCGGTGGTGACCGCGACGCTGTTGGCCCCGGCGACCTGGGCGAAGTTCTGGCTGGAGTAGTTGGAGATGACCTCGATGAGGGCACCCACGTAGTTCCTGCTCAGGCCGAGGAAGCCCAGCGCCTCGTCGTAGGGACCGTTGCCACCGGTACCGGCCGACATGTAGAGGCTGACGTTCTTCAGCTTGGCGACCTGGACCGTGGGGTTGTTGGCGGTCCAGGCGGGCGAGTTGTTCGGACCCCAGATGTTGTCCGGGTTGGTCGCGCCGCTCTCTGCGCCCAGCACGTAGCGCAGGTACTCCGGCAGCCCGAAGCCCTGGATGTCGGGGTAGCCGCTGTAGGAGGCCGCGGCCTTGTACAGCCCCGGGTGCTTGGCGGCCAAGGAGAAGGCGGAGAACCCGCTCATGGACAGGCCGGAGATGGCGCGCTGGCCGTTGCCGTGGAAGGCGTTGCCGATGACGAACGGCAGCTCCTTGGTGAGGAACGACTCCCACTTGAGCGTGCCCACCGGGGAGCCGGGGTTCTGCTTGGCCTGCGCCAGGATGCCCGGGTCGTCGGTCTGCCAGTCCTGGTAGAAGCTGCCGTACCCACCGATGGGCTGGACCACCAGCACGTTCTTGTTGGCGAAGAAGCCCTGGGTGTCCGCCTTGCGGGTCCAGTCGGTGATGTTCGCGTCTGCCCGGAGCCCGTCCAGCTGGTACAGCTCGGGGTAGGTCGTCGCGGCGTTGATGTTGTAGCCCGCGGGGAGCAGCACCTGGATCGGCACGTCACGGCCCATGGACGGCGAGTAGACGTTGAACCGGGCCAGCTGCCCGGCGATGGCCGGGGCACCGATGACATAGGCGCCGTTGGCACCGGCGATCGGGACGCCGGGGGTCACCTGGGTGGGGGACGGCGTGGGCGCGGCGCTCGCCGCACCGACACCTGCCGAGAGGGGCAGCACGAGTGCGGCTGCGCACACTCCGACCGCTTTCCGCCAAGAGGAGGAGATGGGCATGGAAGAGACTCCTTTGTAACACTTCACCAACCGCCCCCCGAGGCGGAACGGACTTCATGAACTCCACGGTACGACGGGCAAACCGCCGGGTGGATAGTAGCGGTAACCCTCACTTGTACAACGGTGCAAGCACTGCTCCGTGACGAAAATCCTCAGACCAGCTGCAGACGATCGTCCTGCCCTTGCGGGACAACGTCTTCCGAAGAGGACTCCGGCCTGGACCGACGCAGCGGCTCGCTACAACGGCATCGTGTTGTGCTTGCGCGGGTGCGGCTCGTCGACCTTGCTCTGCAGGACGCGCAGCGCCGCCGCCAGCTGCAGCCGGGTGCTCGACGGCGCGATCACTGCGTCGACGTATCCGCGCTCGGCCGCCGCGTAGGGCGTGGCGGTGGTGGCGTTGTAGTCGTCCATGTACTGCTGGCGCAGCGCTGCCGCCCCGTCACCGGCCGCGGCCAGCTCCCGCCGGCGCAGCAGCGCCACCGCGCTGGCGGCGCCCATCACCGCGATCCGCGCGGTGGGCCAGGCGAAGTTCACGTCCGCACCGAAGTGCTTGGACCCCATCACCGCGTAGCCGCCGCCGTAGGCCTTGCGCACCACCACTGTCACCTTGGGCACGGTGGCCTCGGAGTAGGCGAAGATCAGCTTGGCGCCGCGCCGGATGATGCCGCCGCGCTCCTGCGCCAGACCGGGCAGGTAGCCGGGCACGTCCACCACGGTCACCAGCGGGATGCCGAACGCGTCGCAGAACCGGACGAAGCGCGCACCCTTCTCCGAGGCGTCGATGTCCAGCGCCCCGGTCAGGTGCATCGGCTGGTTGGCCACGATTCCCACGCTGCGCCCCTCGATGCGGGCCAGCGCCGTGATGAGGTTGGGCGCGAAGGTCGGCGAGATCTCCAGCAGGTGCCCGTCGTCCACCAGGCGGCCGACGATCTCGTGCATGTCGTAGCCGGTGTTGTCCGAGTCGGGGACCGCGGCGTCGAGCTCACGGTCGGAGTCGGTGAGCTGGTCGTCGAAGTCGCTGGGCAGCATCGGCGCCTGGCCGTTGTAGTTGCTGGGCAGAAAGCTCAGCAGCTCCCGGACCCACTCCACCGCGTCGGCGTCGTCAGCGGCGACGTGGTGCACGTTGCCGCCCTCGCCCTGGGCCGTGGCACCGCCGAGCTCCTCGAAGGACACGTCCTCGCCGGTGACCGACTTGAGCACGTCGGGGCCGGTGACGAACATGTAGGACGTCTTGTCCACCGCCACCGTGAAGTCGGTGATGGCCGGCGAGTACACGGCGCCGCCCGCACAGGGCCCCATGATCATGGAGATCTGCGGGACCACCCCGGACGCACGGACGTTGCGCAGCCCGATCTCGGCGTAGAACGCGAGCGCCACCACGCCCTCCTGCACGCGGGCCCCACCAGAGTCGTTGATGCCCACGATCGGGCAGCCGATCTTGATGGCCAGGTCCATGAGGTCGGTGACCTTGCGCCCGAACACCTCGCCGAGGCTGCCGCCGAAGATGGTGGCGTCGTGGGAGAACACGCACACCGGTCGGCCGTCGACCGTGCCGTAGCCGGTGATCACGCCGTCACCGAGCGGGTTCTCCGCCCCGGGCTTGCGGGCCAGCTCGCCGGTCTCCACGAAGCTGCCCGGGTCGAAGAGCATGTCGATGCGCTGCTGGGCGGTGGGCAGGCCCGCCTCCGCCCGCGCCGCGATCGCCCGGGACGAGCCCTGGGTGGTCTTGGCCTTGCGCATCGCCTCGAGGGCGTCGAGCTTCTCCGCAGTGCTCATCCCTGAGCCTCCTCCGACCTGTTCGTGGTGTCCCGGCCGGAGGCCGTGTCGTGCGGGGCCAGGTTGGCCAGGGTGGCAACCAGGTGGTCGGCCACCTTGGACACCACCGGCTCGTCGATGATCGCCAGGTGGTCCCCGCCCACGGTGACCACCTCCAGCTGCGGGCAGGCGCCGGCCCAGCCACCGTCGGGCTCCACGTGGGTGTAGCGCGGCTCCAGCTCGATGGCACCGTCGTGCATGCGCTCCGCGCGGTAGAGCACCACCCGGCCCGGGTAGGGCTGCGGGTCCAGCTGCTCCACCGCCCGGGAGTCCACCCAGGACGTGCGCTGGTGCTCCAGCACCCCGGCGCTGATGCCGCCGGCCCCGGCCTTGACCGCAGCGGTCTTGAGCAGCTCGAGCACGATCTCCATCTGCTCCTCGTCGTCGGCGGCGAGCAGCTCCCGCTCCGGCAGGGGCACCGGCTGGCCGTAGGTGCGCTCCACGTAGGCGGCGAACCGGCGCCACCGGGCGAGGGACTCCTCGGCCCCGGCGGGCACCCGCTCGGAGGGCTGCACGGTGTCCAGCATCGCGATGAGCTCGACGTCGGCACCCTCCTCACGCAGCTGCCTGCCGACCTCGAAGGCCAGCGCGCCGCCGAAGGACCATCCCGCGAGGCGGTAGGGGCCCTGCCCGCCGTGCTGGCGGATGAGCGGCAGGTAGTGGGCGATGCGCTCGGACATCGGCCCCTCCACCCGCTCCACCCCGAACACCGGCTGGTCGTCCGGCAGCAGCTGGATGAGCGGCTCGTACACCGAGCACGAACCGCCGGCCGGGTGGAACAGGAACAGCGGCGGAGCCTCGGTCTCACCGGGGGCGACGACGGAGGCCCTGAGCACGTGCACCAGGCCGGTGCCGGCGGCATTCTCCATCAGTGGACGCACCTCGTCGGCCAGCTCAGCCAGGCTGCCCGCGGTGGCCACCGCGCCCTGGTCCACGCTGGCCGCCCAGCGCCCACCGAGCGCCGCGGCCAGGTCGAGCACCTGGCCCGGGGTGCGTCGGGGCAGCGGGTTGGTGACGCCCGGCATCGGCGTGCCGATCACCGCGTTCCACTGCGCCGTCACCCAGCGCTCCGCAGCGTCCCGGGCTCCCACGGCCGCCACCTTGGGCAGCCCGTCCTGCATGGTGCCGGCGAACCCGGCCGGGCTGCCACCGTTGGCGAGGTCGTCCAGCTGGGCCTGCAGGTCGCCGAGGCTCACCCCGCGCAGGCTCTCCAGGGCCACCGGCGGTGTGCCCAGCTCGTGCTCCACCCGGTTCTTGATGCGCACCGCCATCAGCGAGTCCAGCCCCAGCTCGGTGAGCGGGACGTCGCTGGGCAGCTTGTTGGACGTGTAGCCCAGCACCTCGGCGATGATGCGACGCAGCGTCTCCACCGGCTGAGGTGCCTCCGGCTCCGCCGTCCGCTCCGGCTCCGGGACGTCCGCGGGCTGCAGCGCGCCGCCGTGCACGGCTACCTCGGTGGCACCGGAGGACTGCACCACCGCCTCCGCCAGGAGCACCCAGAACGGCGGCGTGGGCAGCCCGTCGGCGGTCTCCACCCCGGAGTCCAGCCGGGCGTGCACCTGCACCGAGGCACCCCCGGGGTGCTGCAGCAGGATGGTGGTGACCGGGGTTCCGGCCCCGGGCGCCAGCTGGTGCACCTGCAGGGTGGTCACGGTGGCACCCGCACCCAGCGCCTGGGTGGCCGCGGCGGCCACCAGCGTCTCGGTGGGCGTGCCCGCACTGCTCTGCCAGGTGTGCCTGCCGTCGGGCAGGGCCACGTAGACGCCGGGCGGCGGTACCGCGGAGGCCGATCCCAGCGCGGCGGTGGGTCGTGACTCGGTCCAGTGCCGGGTGTGCTGCCAGGCGGTGCGGGGCACGTCGGCCAGCGGACCCTCGCCGTGGAGCATGCGCAGGTTCACCTCGTGGCCGTGCACCTGCAGCTCGGCGAGCGCGCCCCGCAGGGTGGCCACACCGTCGGTCTTGCGGCGCTGGGTGGCCACCAGCAACGGGTCGCTGACGCCTTCGGCCGCAGCGGTGGCCCCCACCGAGGGCAGCGTGACGGGGTGCGGGGAGAGCTCGACGAAGCTGGTGTACCCCGCCTGCACCGCGGCGGCGACCGCCTCGGCGAACAGCACGGGCTGGCGCACCCCGGTGGTCCAGTAGTCCGAGCCGTGCACCGCGGGCATGCCCGGCCCGGCGGACTGGGAACCGGTCACCGAGGAGAACAGCACCACCTCGCACGCGCTGCTCTCCAGCCCGGCCAGCTCCGCGGTCAGCTCACCCAGCATGGGGTCGACGGCGGAGGTGTGTCCGGCGCCGCCGACGTCGAGCAGACGGGCCAGCCGCCCAAGCGACTCGGCGTGCGCCACCAGCGCACGCACCTCGTCGCGGTCACCGGCGATGGTGGTCTGGGCGGGCGCGGCGTGCACGGCTGCGCTCACCGAGGGCCAGCGCGAGGCCAGCTCGGCCAGCTCGGCGGCCGACATGCCGACCAGGCCCATCGCCCCGGCACCGAGGTCGTTGATCTCGGCCAGCAGGGTGGAGCGGGAGACGATGACGCGCACCGCGCTCTCCAGGTCCAGCCCGCCGGCGACGACGGCCGCGGCCACCTCGCCCATGGAGTGGCCCAGCACGGCAGCCGGCCGGGCGCCGTGCTTGCGCAGCACCGCAGCCAGGCCGACCTGCACCGCGAACAGCACGATCTGCACCTTGTCCAGACCGGTCACCGGCTCCGCGGCCTGCACCGCCTCGCGCAGGGAGAAGCCGGCCTCGTGCTCGATGAGCGGCTCCAGCTCGTCCCACGCCTCGGCGAAGGCAGGCTCGCCGGCGAGCAGGTCGCGGGCCATGCCGTGCCACTGCGAGCCGTAGCCGGAGAACACCCACACCGCGCCGCTCACGTCGGAGGCGACACCTCGGTGCACACCCGGGCCCGGGCTGCCCTCGGCCACGGCGCGCGCGGCCTCGATGGCCTCGTCGTGCTTCTGCACCACCAGTGCGGCTCGGTGGCGGCCATGGGTGCGCCGGGCCAGCGCCCGCCCGACCGACGCCAGCGAGTCACCGCGCCCGGGCAGGTCGACCAGCCAGTCGGCCAGGTCGGCGGCGGCGTCCTGCAGCCGCTGCCGGGTGGGGGCGGACAGCGCGAGCACCGCGGTGGCCGAGCCGGAGGACTCCGCCGCTGGCTCGACGGCCGGCGCCTCGCGCACCACCAGGTGGGCGTTGGTGCCGCCGAAGCCGAAGCCGGAGATGCCGGCCACCGCCTGGCCGCTGTGCCGCGGCCACTCGTGCAGGTCGGTGACCACCGACAGCCGGGCCTGCTCGAAGGGGATGTGCGGGTTGGGGGTGGTGAAGTGCAGGCTCGGCGGGATGGCGCCCTGCTGCAGCGCCAGGACCACCTTGATCAGCCCGGTGATGCCGGCGGCCGCCTCGAGGTGGCCGAAGTTGGTCTTGGCCGAGCCGAGCAGCAGCGGCTTGTCCGCGTCGCGCCCGCTACCCAGCACCGCGCCCAGCGCCCGCGCCTCGATGGGGTCGCCGAGCAGGGTCCCGGTGCCGTGGGCCTCCACGTAGTCCACCTGGTTGGGGTGCACCCCGGCGTCGCGGTAGGCCAGCCGCAGCAGGTCGGCCTGGGCCGCCGGGTTCGGCGCCATCAGCCCGTTCGAGCGGCCGTCGGAGTTCACCGCGGAGCCGGCGATGACGGCGAGCACCTCGTCGCCGTCGCGCTGGGCGTCGCTGAGCCGCTTGAGCACCACCATTCCGGCGCCCTCACCGCGGGCGATGCCGTCGGCGGAGGCGTCGAAGGCCTTGCAGCGGCCGTCCGGCGCCAGTGCCCCCGCCTGGTCGAAGACCACTGTGGTCGTGGGGGCGACCACCAGGTTCACCCCGCCGGCCAGCGCCATGTCGGTCTCGCCCGAGCGCAGGCTGCGCACTGCCTGGTGCACGGCCAGCAGCGAGGAGGAGCAGGCGGAGTCCAGCGTCATGCTGGGCCCGCGCAGGTCGAGCATGTAGGAGACCCGGTTGGCCACGATGCTGCCCGCGGCGCCGGTGGCCGTCCAGGCGTCCAGCCCGCCGAGGTCGGCGGTGGTGATCAGGCCGTAGTCGTGGGTGGACACACCGACGTAGACGCCGGTGGCACTGCCCCGGAGGTCGTCGGGGTTGATGCGGGCGTGCTCCAGCGACTCCCAGGCCACCTCGAGCACCAGGCGCTGCTGCGGGTCCATCGCCGCAGCCTCGCGCGGGGCGATGCCGAAGAACTCCGCGTCGAAGCCCTGCACGTCGTCCAGGAAGCCACCGTGGACGTTGGTGCGCTCCAGCACCGCCGCCTGCTCGGGGTTGGCCGCGAAGGCCTCCCACCGGCTCGCCTCCACCTCGCTGATGGCGTCCACCCCGCCGCTGAGCAGCTCCCAGAGCTGGCCGGGCGAGCGCACTCCACCGGGCAGGCGGGCCGCCAGGCCCACCACCGCGACCTGGTCGTCCAGGGACGCCGGTCCGGACGTGCCGTCGTGGTCGTAGAACGATCCGCTGAGCTCCTCCACCGCGGGCTCACCCTCGATCAGCCGCGTGGCGAGGGCGGCGATGGTCGGGTACTCCCACACCAGGGTGGCCGAGAGGGTGACGCCGAGCATCTCCTCCAGCTCGCCGGAGAGCGCCACCGTGTCGCGGGAGGCCAGGCCGAACTCCTCCAGCGGCCGGTCCTCCCGGACCTCGGAACGAGGCAGTCCCGTGCTCCCGGCAACCCAGTCCACGAGCCACCCACGAAGGGCAGCCACGGTCATGGGCTGGCCGGGCACGGTCCCCGCTCCTGGCGCTCCGGTCATGCAGTCACCTGTGTCTCTTCCGTCTCGTGCGTGTCATCCTGCACGTCCGGGAACGCGCCGGGGCGGGGAGCACCCCGCAGGGTGCCGTCGAGGTACTGCTGGCGGCAGGCTCGTCGGGCGATCTTTCCACTGGAGGTCCGTGGGATCGAGCCCCCTGGCAGCAGCAGCACCTCGCGCACGCTGAGGCCGTGCCGCTGCGCCAGTGCGGCCCGCACGGCGGCGATGGCCGGCTCGGGGTCGGCCTTGCCCTGGCCGGAGGCCCGCTCGGCCACCACGACCAGCTGCTCGGCCGAGCCGGTGGCACCGTCGGCGGCGGGCACCGAGAACGCGGCCACGAAGCCGGAGCGGAGCACCTTGCTGGCCTCGGTGGCCGTGAACTCCACGTCCTGCGGGTAGTGGTTGCGCCCGCCGATGATGATCATGTCCTTGGCCCGGCCGGTGATGTAGAGCTGGCCGTCGACGATGGTGCCCAGGTCGCCGGTGCGCAGCCAGTGCCTGCCGTCAGTGCTCCCCGCCACCAGTGCGCGGAAGGTCTGCTCGGTCTCCTCGGCACGGTTGTAGTAGCCCGCGCCGATGTTCTCCCCGTGCAGCCAGATCTCGCCCACGGAGCCGTCCGGCAGCGCCTCGCAGGTCTGCGGGTCGACGATGAGGGACTCCTGCTCCACCGACATGTCCCCGACTGCGACGTACATGCTGGCCGCAGGCGCGTCGGCGGCCACCTCGACCGCCTTGCCGGCACCGAGCTGGTCGCGGTCGAAGTGGCTGACCCTCGGAGGCTGGCCAGCGGTGCTGGCGGCCACGAACAGGGTGGCCTCGGCCATGCCGTAGGAGGGCCGCTGCGCGTACGGCGACAGCCCGTAGGGGCCGAAGGCGTCCTGGAACTGCTGCAGCGAGGACGGCCGCACCGGCTCGCTGCCGTTGATCAGCGCGACCACCCCGCTGAGGTCGAGATCGGCACCCTCGGGCGGGCGGCCCCGGCGGGCGGCGTGCTCGTAGGCGAAGTCCGGTGCCGCGGCGATCACGCCGGGCGCCTCGGCCAGCAGCTTGATCCACCGCAGCGGGCGCTGCACGAACGCCCGCGGGGTCATCACCGCGCAGGGGCGGCCGATCATCGCCGGGATGATCACCACGAGCAGGCCCATGTCGTGGAACAGCGGCAACCAGCTGACGCCTCGCCCGGTCTCCGGCGGGACCTCGAAGCTGGTGACCATCTGCATGACGTTGGTGAGCACGCCGCCGTGGGTGATCTCCACGCCGGCGGGCACCCGGGTGGAACCGGACGTGTACTGCAGGTAGGCGATCGAGCTGCGGTCCAGCTCCGGGGCGGTCCAGGACTGGGCCAGGGAGTCCGGCACCCCGTCCACGGCGATGGTGCGGGGACGCTGCGCGGCGGGCACCGCCTTGAAGAAGGCTCGCACCCCCGGTGCGGCCGAGGTGGAGGTGAGCACCACCGTGGGCGCGCAGTCGCCGAGCACGGCGTGCAGCCGGTCGGAGTGCCCCGGCTCCTCCGGGTCGAACAGCGGCACCGCGACCAGGCCAGCGTGGACGGCGGCGAAGAAGCCGACGATGTACTCCATGCCCTGGGGCGCGAGGATGGCCACCCGCGCGCCGGGCTCGGCCACCTGCTGCAGGCGCGCGGCCACGGCGCGCACCCGCACGCCGAGCTCGGCGAAGGTCAGGGTGGTCCGGGTACCGTCCGCCTCGGTGGAGTAGTCCACAGTGGTGAAGGAGGGCGCGTCGCCGCGCGCAGCGGTCATCGCCTCCAGGTGGTCCACCACGGTGCCGCGGGAGAGCCCGGCCACCAGGTCACCACCTGTCAGGGCCTGAACCTCGGACCCGCCGTCGTTCGTATCCTGAACGGACAAGTGACCCGTCATGGAACCTCCTCGATCGAGCTGCTCGCGAATGTCGGCGCGACGCTGGCTCCCTGTTGCCCGGCTCTGGGCCCGTAAGGTCGCTCAGCGTTGCGGCGCGGCGGACCGCACCGTTGCTTGACTTGACCCCCGCGCGAACGCCCCGCGGTATGTTACAGCGGTCTCACACCACGGCCCGGGACCCCGGCAGTGGCCGTGAGGTTCGTCCGGTGTATGCCTGGGCCGGTCGCGTGTCCGAAGCGTACGTTTCCTGACGATCATGTCAACAGATCAGCCCTTGGGCACCTCCTCCACGCGCGCGGCAAGCCATCCGGCCAGCCACTGGGTGGCAGACGTTGCGCCTTCCACCTTGTACGTCGCGTAGGACGAGTGAACGTTGCTCTGCATGTACTGGCCCACCAGCGCGAGCGTCGCAGGCAGGTTGGCGAGGTTGGTCGCACTCGGCGGGGTCGCGCAGATCAGGTCGCCGGGAGCGCAGAAGGTGACCACCCGGTCCCCCACCGCGCCAAAGCCCTTCGGCCTCGGCCCGCCCAGGCCGGCGCCGGCAACCGGCGGACCGATGAGCCGGTCCGCGGCACCGTTGCGGTTGGGGTCGGACACCAGACCCACTCCGATCAGCTTCTCCGGTGGGATCACCGCACCGCCCTGGCCGATCTCGGCAGCCAGGTCGCCGGCCACGGCCGCCCCCTGGGAGAAGCCGACCAGCGCGAACTTGGTGGTGGCACAGCGCTTGGTGGTCTCGGCGATGGCTGCCCGGGCGGCCCGCACCCCGTCCTGCTCGCTCGCCAGGTAGGGCGTCGGGTTGTTGAACTGCGCCAGGTACGGCACGAAGTAGGTGCTCACCCGGCCGGCGTCCCCACCGAACCGCGCGGTGAGCGGGTTGGCGACCGCGGCGAGCAGGCCCGCAGGCGCACCAGGGTTGGCCCCCGGGTTGGTCTCGTAGGTGCCCGGCACGAACACCACCTGCACGTCAGGACAGCCGGCCGGCTTGGCCGAGGTCGCCGGCGGCTGGGCGGAGGTCCCCGGCGGCTGGGTGGCGGTGGAGCCGGGGCCCGGAGCAACCTCGGGCGTGTCGGGACCCGACCCGGGCAGCCGGGTGAGGACCGAGCCGACCACCACCAGTGCCACCAGCACCACGAGCCAGATGCCCCAGCGCCGCTTCCGCGGCTGGTAGGCGTTGCTCATTGACCGGACCTCCTCCTGCTTGCTGCGAACACCCGACCTGACCGCGGGTGGGGCAGCGGCGCAGTTCTGGGGCTCAGCCTGAGCACGTTACCGGTCCAAGCCCCCGGTCATGCGTAGACAGAGATTCCAATCACGACGAGCCACGCGACCGCGAGCACCTGCAGGACCCGGTCGCGCAGCGCGATCTCCTCGGGCTCCCCCGCCACGCCGCCGTCGACGTCCACGGCGTAGCGCAGCACGGCGACGGTGAACGGCACCATCGAGATGACCGACCAGACCGAGTCGCTGGTCTCGTTGAGCTGGAAGGCCCACAACCCGTAGGACAGGATCACCGCGGTGGCCGACATGGTCCAGACGAAGCGCAGGTAGGTGGAGGTGTAGCTCTCCAGCGACTTGCGGATCTTGCCGCCCGTCTGCTCGGCCACCCGCATCTCGGCGTAGCGCTTGCCGGAGACCATGAACAGCGAGCCGAAGGCCGCCACCAGCAGGAACCACTGCGACAGCTCCAGACCGGCCGCCACGCCACCGGCGATGGCCCGCAGCAGGAAGCCCGAGGCCACGATGCAGATGTCCAGCACGGGCTGGTGCTTGAGCCCGAAGCAGTACGCCAGCTGCACGGCCACGTAGACCGCGATCACCACCAGCAGCTCCCAGGACGCCACCAGCGACAGCGCCATGCTGGCCAGCAGCAGCACCACCGCCAGCACGTAGGCCAGGCGCACCGGAACCACCCCGGCCGCGATGGGCCGGTGGCGCTTGCGCGGGTGGGCACGGTCGGCGTCCACGTCCATCGCGTCGTTGACGAGGTAGACGCCGGACGCGGCCAGGCAGAACGCCAGGAAGGCGATCGCGGCGTCGCCGAGGATCGACAGCTCGCCGACCTTGCCTGCGGCGACCGGCGCCGCCAGCACCAGGACGTTCTTCACCCACTGCCTCGGTCGGACGGCCTTGAGCAGGCCGGCGGGCAGCGACATCGGGGCGGTGGGTGGGCCCGTGACAGTGGTGTCTGGTGTGCTCATCGATCTCCTCCTGGAAGGCCATGTCGATCTTGCGCCGTGAGGAGCGCTTGGGCGGTAGCCGCGCCCAGGGCAGCACCCACGAGCACGTCGGAGGGGTAGTGCACGCCCAGGACCAGCCGGGACAGCAGCATCGGTGGCACCAGCAGCGCCGGCAGCGGCAGGCCGGTGAGCCGGCCCAGCAGCACGGCAGCGGCCGCGGTGGACGTGGCGTGCGAGGACGGGAAGCTGAGCTTGCTGGGCGTGGAGACGCCCACGCGCACCGACGGGTGGTCGGGCCGGGGACGACGGACCACCCGCTTGACGGCGATGGAGACCGCGTGGGCGCCGACCGCCCCCACCGCGGCGCTGGCCCACTGAGCACGGCGGGGCCGGTCCAGCACGGCGCCGGCGCCAGCAAGAGCCACCCAGCCCAGCGCGTGCTCACCGAAGTGCGACATCGCCCGCGCGCCGGCGAGCACACCGGGCCGGTGGGCCAGGTTCCGCTGCACCGCGGCCAGCGCGCGGACCTCGACGGCGCTCACGGCCCTGCCGCCACGGGTACCGGCGTGACCCGCACCGAGGACGACTTCGGCCCGTGTCCGCGCAGCCACACCCGGGCCGGCTCCTCCACGAAGCGGTAGAAGAGGTGACCCAGCAGCACGACCAGCAGCAGCACCTGCGGAATGAGGAAGGTGGCCAGCGCGGTGCCAGGGGCCAGGGAGGATCGCAGAGCCATCTCCGTCCAGAAGATCTCGAACACCGGCACGTGCACCAGGTAGATGCTGAAGGAGATCCGGCCCCCGTGCACCATCCGCGGGTGCGCCAGCACCTTGGCCAGACCGGTCTGGTGCAGCGCGAGGCCGGCGACGAGCACCGGGAACATCACCACGACGACTCCGCCGTAGCCGCCCTGGGGCGCGCGCCAGGAGGCCCACAGCAGGCCGAGGACGATCTCCACCAGCGCGATCGCGGTCAGCAGCGGGGCATAGCGCCGCAGCCGGGAGGCCGCGCCCACGTTGCGCACCGCCAGGTAGGTCAGGGCACCGGCCAGGAAGCCACAGCTGATCCGCAGCAGCCAGGCGTAGCGCAGACCGGCCTCCTCGCCGGTGTAGCTGAGGTAGGCGAAGGGGACCATGACGGCCACCGCGAGCGCCCCCAGCACCGGGGCGGGCAGCCGGCGGACCCGGTAGAGCACCAGCACCAGCAGCGGGAAGGCGAGGTAGGCGGCCCACTCCGCGCTGATCGACCAGGCCGGGCCGACGAAGGAGGCACCGTCGAAGTACGGCTGGGTCCACAGCTGCACCATGAGCAGCTGCTGCAGGTAGCTCCACACGGTCAGGTCGGGCTGGACCGTCTGGTAAGCCAGGTACCCGTCGGTCACCCGGGTCTGCTTGTAGAGCAGCCAGCCCAGGAACAGCGTGGTGACGGTGGCGTAGACCGGCCAGATCCGGCAGATCCGCGCCCACAGGAACACCAGTGCTGCCCGCACCCGCAGCCGCGGGCCCACCTTGGTCAGGTAGGTGAGCGTGATCACGAACCCGCTGAGCACGTAGAACAGGTCCACGCCGAGCGCCCCGGAGGACACGATCGGGCGCAACGGCTCCCAGAAGCGGGTGTAGGCGTCGCCGGGGGTGAACTGGAAGTGGAACACCACCACCCACATCGCGGCGACGATGCGCAGGCCGGTCAGCGAGCGGATCTCCCCGCCACCGCCGACGGTGCCCGTGGGCGCCGCTGCGCGCTGTGCGGTGCCGGCTGGCGCACGGTTGCCGGAGTGGCCTCCGCTGCGCGACCGGCTCCCGCCGCCCGACCGGGTGCCGGTGCCCGCCGTGGGGTCCTGGAGAGGACGATCCGCAACCTGCCCGGTTGCGTCGTCAGCCATTGAAGATGCGACGCCAGGACTCGTGGGAGGTCAGTGCAGGCAGACCCTGGCGGTAGGTCTTGCTCAGCCGCGGGAACTCCCGACGCAGCTCGGCGTGGGCACGCACCGACTCCCCCAGCAGCTTCCAGAACGTCTTGGGGTTGCGCTTGCGGTAGGCCACCCCGCGGCCGTCGGCAGTGGCCACCGTCGCACCGTCCAGGCGCGCGAGCAGGAACCACCGCGCATCCTGGGCAGCGATGTTCAGCTGCGGGTTGTGGTGGTGCTCCTCCTTGACCGGCAGCACGTTGTGCACCAGCGAGGCGGCGAGGGTGGCGCCGATGGTCACCGGGTTGGTCGGCGGCTTGAGGAAGCGCTCAGCCTTGACCGCGTCCATGGACGGCAGGGGCAGCGCCCGCGAGGAGGCCAGCACCTTGCCGTCGTCGAACTCCGACCGGGCCGAGCGGACCTCGCCGAGCGCGGTGGGCAGCTGGTCGAACAGCGCGTCCGGGCCCGCCAGGAAGTCGCGGATGGCGAGGTTCTGCAGGGCCACGGTGGAGTACTCCAGCGACAGCAGGTGCTTGATGGTGCTCTTCATGCTGTGCTGGATCATCCCGCCGCCGCGCTTGTACTTGCTGTACAGCGAGGCGACCACCAGGCGGTTGCGCAGGTGGAAGTAGGCCTGCCAGTCGGTGGCGTCGTCCTTGTCCGACCAGGGCATGTGCCAGATGGCCACGCCGGGCAGGGTCGCGGTCGGGTAGCCGGCCTTGCCCGCGCGCAGGCCGTACTCGGCGTCGTCCCACTTGATGAACAGCGGCAGCGGCAGCCCGAGCTCCTCGGCCACCACGCGCGGGATGAGGCACATCCACCAGCCGTTGTAGTCCACGTCGATGCGCCGGTGCATGCGCGCGGTCTGGCGCAGGCTCTTCTTGGCGAAGTCGTGGTCGTACTCGACGTTGGGGGCCGCGCGCCACATGAACTTGTCGCGGTCGACGACCTCGCCCATGGAGTGCAGGTGCGAGCGGGCCTGCAGGTTGAGCATCTGCCCACCCACCAGCGTGGGGCGCTCGGTGAACCGGGAGAAGGCCACCGCCCGCAGGATGCTGTCCGGCTCGATGACGATGTCGTCGTCCATCAGCAGGATCTGCTCGCAGCTGGTGGTGTTCAGCGCCTCGTACATGCCGCGGGAGAACCCGCCGCTGCCGCCGAGGTTGCCCTGGTTGTGGATGCGCAGGCGGTCGCCGAGCTGCGCCGCTGCCGCGGGGAACTCGGCGGCGTCGACCACCTTGCGGTTGCCCTGGTCGGCGACGAATACCGCGTCGACGAGGTCCAGCACGGCGGGGTCCTCACCGATCGCGCTGAGCGCGGCGGCGCAGTCGTCCGGCCGGTTGAACGTGGTGATGCCGATGGCGACCGAGGCGCGCACCGACGACTCCTGGGCGGCGAACCAGGCCGCCTCGTGCAGCGTGACCGTGCCCTCGTCGGTGGTGACGTCGAACCACAGCCAGCCGCCGTCCTCGAACGGGGCCAGGTCGAGCGCGAACTCCAGGGTGGTGTCGTCGGTGGCCGTCACGACTGCGCCGTCGGCGTGGATGATGGTGGCGTCGGCCTTGGACCGGTAGACGTCCACCCGGCACTTGCCGCTCAGCTTGAGCTGCAGCACCACCTTGTCCAGCACCGTCCAGCGGCGCCAGTAGCTGGCGGCGAAGGCGTTGAAGTAGGTCGCGAAGGACACCTCGGACTCCGCGGGCAGCTCCAGCGCAGTGCGGCTCAGCGCCCGGGAGCGCTTGCGGTTGGTCTCGTCCTCGTCCAGGTAGAGCGCCCGCAGGTCGAGCGGGTCGCCGCTGCGCGGAAGGATGACGCGCTGCAGCAAGGACACCGCCTGGGTGGACTCGGTGGTGTCGGTGAGCTGTTGGGTGGCGGTCATCTGTAGATCAGTCCTCCGGCGTCTCTGAAGCCTCGGCGAGCGCCCGGCCCTCGGTGAAGTGCGGGGCCAGCGTGTTGTCGAACATGGAGAGCGCGCTGGCGATGGCCATGTGCATGTCAAGGTACTGGTAGGTACCCAGCCGTCCGCCGAAGAGCACGCCCTTGCGGGCGGTCTCGGTCTTGGCCAGCTTGCGGTAGGCCGCGACCTTGGCCCGGTCCTCCGCAGTGTTGATCGGGTAGTACGGCTCGTCCCCGGACTCGGCGAAGCGGGAGTACTCCCGCATAATCACCGTCTTGTCCTTGGGGTAGTCCCGCTCCGGGTGGAAGTGCCGGAACTCGTGGATGCGGGTGTAGGCGATGTCGGTGTCGGCGTAGTTCATCACCGGGGTGCCCTGGTAGTCCCCGACCGGCACGACCTCCTGCTCGAAGTCCAGCGTGCGCCAGCCCAGCTCACCCTCGGCGTTGTCGAAGTAGGCGTCCAGCGGGCCGGTGTAGACGATCGGCGCGTCCGGGCTGGCGGCGACCAGCTCCTCGCGCACGTCGAAGAAGTCGGTGTCCAGCCGGACCTCGATCAGCTCGTGGTCGGCCATCTTCTCCAGCCACGCGGTGTAGCCGTCGACCGGCAGGCCCTCGTAGGTGTCGTTGAAGTACCGGTTGTCGAAGGTGTAGCGCACCGGCAGCCGGCTGATGATCTCCGCGGGCAGCTCGGTGGGGTCGGTCTGCCACTGCTTGGCGGTGTAGCCGCGGAAGAACGCCTCGTACAGCGGGCGCCCCACCAGGGAGACGGCCTTCTCCTCGAAGTTCGCGGCCTCCTTGCCGTCGATCTCCGCGGCCTGCTCGGCCACCAGCGCGCGCGCCTGGTCCGGGGTGAGGTACTTGCCGAAGTAGGCGCACATCGTCGCCAGGTTCACCGGCATGGAGTACGCCTGGTCCTTGAACACGGTGAACACCCGGTGGGTGTAGCCGGTGAAGTCGGTGAACTGGTTGACGTAGTCCCACACCCGCTGGTTGGACGTGTGGAACAGGTGGGCGCCGTACTTGTGGATCTCGATGCCCGTCTCCGGCTCCGGCTCGGAGTAGGCGTTGCCCCCGATGTGGTGGCGGCGGTCGAGCACCAGCACTCGCTTGCCCAGCTGGGTGGCGGCACGCTCGGCGATCGTCAGCCCGAAGAAGCCAGAGCCGACGATGATGAGGTCGTAGCGCTGATCTGCCTGCACACTTGCCGCGTCAGAGGAAGAGGTCACGGGGACCTAGGGTAACGGACGTCCGTGTGCCAGCGGCCCGGCGCGCGCAGGCTCCTGCGCAAATGCACCCCCGCCACCCACCACGGCGCCACGTTGACCAGCGTTCTCCTTGTGCCCGTTGCGTGTAGGTTTTCCGAATGAGCCACGACGAGCCGCCGGACACCACCGGTGAGGAGTACACCGAGCGATTGGTGAAGCTCAGCACGCCTCGGTGGAAGCAGGTGCTGGACGTCCAGCGGCCGTACCGGTGGAACCTGCACCGCCTGCTCGGGCAGCGCCGCGTCCTGGACGTCGGGTGTGGAATCGGCAGGAACCTGGTGGCCCTTTCCCCTGGCAGCGTGGGGGTGGACCACAACGTCGACTCAGTGGCGCACTGTCGGGCCCTGGGCCTCTCCGCGCACACCACCGCCGAGCTGCCATCCGCCGCTGATCTCGGGTCCTTCTCCGGCCTGCTGCTCGCCCACGTGATCGAGCACCTCCCCCCTGGCGAGGAGGCGGCGATCGTCGGGGCCTACCTGCCGTACCTGGAGCCGGACTCGGTCGTCGTGCTGATCTGCCCGCAGGAGCGCGGCTTCGCCACCGACGCCACCCACACCACCTTCTTCGACATCGACGCGCTGACCACGCTCGCTGAGCAGCTCGGCCTCGTCGTCACCAGGACCATGTCATTCCCGCTGCCCAGGTTTGCCGGGAAGGCTTTTCCCTACAACGAGTTCGTCGTGGTCGCGCGCACCCCGGCCGGCTAGCCACCCTGCCTCACAGCAGTCGGTGGACCAGCCGCCAGTAGACAGTGACGCCGGCGTTGACCACGCGGGTGGCTGCGGCTGAGCCGACGACGTGCGGGTCCAGCCTCGACGTGAGAGTCGACATCCACTCTGCGTCGGGAACCTGCGCCTCAGCCCGCATCGCTGCCCGCCGGCTGAGCAGGTGGTCCCGGTGCCGCCACAGCCACACCCAGCCGCGGAGCTTGTGGCGTCCCCAGCCCTGCATCACCGCCTGTCCCAGGATGCCGATCTCGAGCACTACCAGCAGCGGCGCCAGCAAGGCCAGAGCTCGTGCTGGCCACGTGGTGGCCAGCAGCATCAACCGGTTGCGCTCGATCAGGTACATCTTGGTGGGGTTGCGGGAGAACTCGTAGTGGTGGCGGGCGATCGCAGTGGGCACGCAACGCGCCCGCAGCCCCAGACGCCGACACCGCAGGCTGAGCTCGGTGTCCTCCAGGTAGGCGAAGTAGGAGTCGTCGAAGCCCCCCAGCTGCTGCCAGAGCGAGCGGCGCAGCAGCAGCGCAGCGCCGCTGGCACCGGTGACGTCGTAGGGGGCAGTGCGGTCCTCCCGCTCGTCCAGCCGCCCCGCCCAGGAGACACCGAGGACGTGCACCGGGTTGCCGGCACTGTTGATGAGCTCGGGCCGGTCGGCGAGCCGGACGCTGGCCATCACGGGGCCCACCTCGGGCTGGGCCGCCTCGGCCACCAGCTGCGCCAGGGTGCCGGGCTCCAGGAGGCAGTCCGAGTTGACCAGCGCCAGGTACTCGTCCTCGAGCTTCTCTGCCCCCAGGTTGCACCCACCTGCGAACCCGGTGTTCGTGCCCGGCCGCAACAGCGTGACCCCGGGACGGTCGACCAGCTGGTCGAGGTCCGCTCGCGTGCAGCCGTTGTCCACCAACACCACCTGCACGGCTACGCCGGTGCTGGCCAGTACCGAGTCGAGGCACTCCGCCAGCCAGGGCTCGTCCTGCCACGCCAGCACCACTACGCCGACCGATGGTGTTCTCACGCGTGTTCCTCCTGATCACCTGCTGGCAGCTGCGCTGCCGGGCCCGAGCCACAGCGAGCGGCGCAGCCGGACCGCGCATCGCCACCAGCAGCACTGCGCAGCTGGCCAGCCGCCAAGCACCGCCGCCGGGCAGCCTCACCACGCCGGGCCCGGGGCACGATCATGTCGCCAAGGGTGCGGCGCACGGCGGCCGGGGTAGTGCGCGGGAGAGCAACCGGCCACCAGCGGCCACCACGGAAGGAAGCGTGCCTGCAGCAGACTCCACCGCCACAACGACTGCTTTGCTCCCCATGGACAAGGGCGGCCAGGCTTGACCTGCGGGAGGGCCTTCGGGGACCGAGGAACGGACCTGCGCCGCCCTTCACCAACAGCCCCGCCCATCAGTCGCGTCAATACCCTCCCGGTGCAACGCTTCCCGCATCCGGCCACCGGCACTGGGCCGCCACGGCCGCGGCCGGGTGGGCGGGTTGGAGGGGTGTAGGTTGTCTCGCGCCGGCGCAGTGGGCAACCGTTCGAGGGCTCTGCGCCGCGGCTCCCACCGGTCAAACCTGACTAGGGTCGACTGAGGCAATCGATGGTGTGCCTCCGCCAACGGCGGGCTGGACACTCGAGCGAAGGAATGTTTTGGCTCCTGTTCTTGGTGTGCTCCTGGTCACCGCGCTCATCCTGACGCTCCCGGGTCTCGCAGCCGGAATGGCGGTGGGTCTGCGCGGGTGGATGCTGCTCGGATCAGCTCCCGCTCTGACCTTGGGCGTTGCCGGAGTCCTTGCGCTCGCCACCTCGACACTGGGGCTCGCGTGGGCGCCCTGGGCAGCAGCAGTGGGACTGGCGCTGCTGTGCATTCTTCTGCTCGTGCTGCGCCGACCGTGGCGGACCCGTGGCGCGGACGCACCACGGCAAGAGGCTCGCCAGGAGGCTCCGAGCTGGCGGCCCGCGGACCACCTCGTGGTGACGCTGACGGTGCTCGCCGCCGGAGCCTGGGCCAGTGCGCTCGTCCTTCGCGCCACGAGGCGCCTCACCGCCGTACCGCAGGGCTGGGATGCAATGTTCCACGCCTCAGCAATCAGGCGCATTGCCGAGGTGCAGAACGCGGATTCCGCGGTGCTCAACGTGATCAACCAGCCAGATAAAGCTGATTACTACTACCCGGACGTCTATCACGCCCTGGGCGCACTGGTGAGCGACCTCCTGCCCATTTCGCCTCTCGAAACGCTCAATGCCTTCTCGGTAGTCATGCCCGCCTTGTTTTGCCTCACCATGGTCACGCTTGCCCGAACGGTGTCCACCCGTCCGGCGGTGACCATTGCCGTCGTGCTGCTCGCGACCTTCTCCACCTACTTCCCTTTCGGCACCATCGTCTACGGTCCGCTGTACCCGTACACGCTGGCACTCGTGGCGGTCCCTGCACTGATCGCCGCGCTCGACCGAGTCATCATCCAGCCAGCCGTAGTCACTGTCCTGACTCTCGCGCTCATCTTCTCCGGCATCATGGCCACCCACCCCTCGGTGGGGCTTGGCGCAGCACTGTGGTGCTTCCTGCACGTCCTTGTTCGTGCCGCCACCTTGCGGCGAGCCGTGGTTCCAGGCCTCGTTGCTCTTGCTGTCGCCGGTGCAGTCACCGCAGTGTTGGCCTACCCGGTTCTGGGCTCGCTGGTCTCGGGGGCGTCCGAGGCCACCGGCGTGGACTGGCCGGCCATCACCACACCTGGTTCTGCGATCGGACTGCTCACCACTTTCCACTTCGGGCTCACGTCACCCATGTGGATTTTCGCCCTGCTGTTCTTCGTGGGAATGGTGGTCAGTGCGCGAACCGTGACCATGTGGGCGCCCCTCGGGGCTGCGGCGATCTACCTCGTCATCTTTGTGCTTGCCGCCGCCTACGACACCGACTGGGCCCTCTCCATAACCTCGCTGTGGTGGGACACCACGCAGCGCCTGGCCGCGTTGTTCGCGCTACCGGCAATCCTGATCGCCGGCGTCGGCCTGGTGGCCGTGCGCGACCGGCTGCTCGCGCTGCTGAAGCCGCACTGGGGAAGGTTCCGCGGCCTCAGCTGGTCCATCGTCCGCCCGGCCACCTTTGGGGTCGCTTTCCTGGCGATCTGGATCACCACTGGCTTTGGGTACGGCTCGGTGCAGCTGGAGCAGCTCCGTTCCGCATTTGGGAACGGCCCCACGCTGTCCGCCGGCGAACAACAGGCACTGGAGTACCTGGCGACGGTCCACGATGGTTCCACCGTGCTGAACGATCCCTATGACGGCATGGGATGGGGTTATGCCCTCAACGACATCGACATGGCATTTCCCACCCCGATTGGCGGAGACTCGAACGTCTACGGGCGGGACCGGCTGTTGCTGATCCGATTCTTCAACCAGATCGACATCATGCCCGAGGTGCGCCAAACGGCGGCGAACCTGCGGGTCGGCTGGGTCGTGGTCGGCGAGGGCTTCGTCCCTCCGCACAAGGGTCGTCAGCCGGGTCTGCTCGCCCTCGATGGCGTCCCGGGCCTGACGAAGGTGTTTCAGAACAGCGAGGCGGTGATCTACCGGTACGACTCCCGTGACGGAGTCACGCCTCCAGCTCAGGTGCAGCCGTCCTCGTCGGAGATGCAGCCGGACACCGGCCGGTAGCCGCAGTTCTGCGGGGCGTCGTGCTCAGCGTGGCGCACCAGGGCGAGCAAGCGACAACACCCACTGCGGTCTCATGCCGCCTGGCCACTGAGGACGGTCAGCTCCACCAGCGCTCGAGCACCTGGGCCAGCCCGTCCTCGGTGTGCGAGCCGGTCACCTCGTCGGCCGCGGCCAGGGCAGCCGGGTGCGCGTTGCCCATCGCCACCCCGTGACCCGCCCACCTCAGCATCGGCACGTCGTTGGGCATGTCGCCGAACGCGATCACCTCGGTCTGCGCCACCCCGTGCTGCGTCGCCACCCGGCCCAGGCCGCTGGCCTTGGTCACCCCCGGCGCGGACAGCTCCACCAACCCGTTGTTGGTGGAGTAGGTCAGGTCCACCGCGCCGTCGAACAGCGGCAGCAGCCGCTCGGCCATGTCGGCGCTGGTCATCTCGCTGTGCCGCACGAGCACCTTCACCGCCGGCTCCGACGTCAGCTCGTCCGAGCTCACCTCGGTGTTCTCCGGGTTCAGCCAGGCGTGGGCGTAGCCAGGGGCGGTGACGAACTGCGGGGTGGCCGAGTCGTGCGCACCGACGCGCTCCGCCGCCAGGCCGCACCCCGGGATCGCCTCCCTGGCGATCTCGGTGGCCCGCTGCAGCAGCGCCACGTCCAGGGTCTGCGAGTGCAGCACCCGCTCGGTGGCCGTGTCGTAGAGCACCGCGCCGTTGGCGCACACCGCCAGCGGCGCAAAGCCCAGCTGGTCCACCACCGGGCCCACCCAGCGCGGCGGGCGACCGGTGACCAGCACGAACGGCACGCTGTCCTGCCACAGCGCCCGCACCGTCGCCAGGGTGCGGGGAGTGATGTCGTCGTTGCGGTCCAGGAGGGTGCCGTCGACGTCGGTGGCCACGAGCCGGGGGGTCTGCACGACCGCCATCATGCCGTGTCGGTCGGGACGGCTACCGTCGCCCACATGCGCGTCGGAGTAGTGCTGCTGCCGCAGGCCCGCTGGCACGGCCCGGACGGGGCCGCCCAGCAGTGGCGCCGGGTCGAGGAGCTCGGCTTCGACCGCGCCTGGACCTACGACCACCTGTCCTGGCAGTCGCTGGTGGACGAGCCGTGGTTCGCCACCGTCCCCACCCTCAGCGCCGCCGCCCTGGTCACCTCCCGCATCCGGCTGGGCACCTGGGTGGCCTCCCCGAACTACCGCCACCCGGTGCCCTTCGCCAAGGAGCTGATGAGCCTGGACGACTTGTCCCAGGGCCGCTTCACCCTCGGCCTGGGCGCCGGTGGCACCGGCTTCGACGCGCAGGTGCTGGGCCAGGAGCTGCTCACCCCGGGCGAGCGGGTGCGCCGCCTCGCCGAGTTCACCGGGCTGCTCGACGAGCTGCTCACCCAGCCGGCCACCACCGCCACCGGCGAGCGCTACGCGGCAGTGGACGCCCGGATGCTGCCCGGGTGCGTGCAGCAGCCCCGGCTGCCCTTCGTGATCGCGGCCAACGGGCCGCGGGCGATGCGGGTGGCCGTCGCGCACGGTCAGGGCTGGGCCACCACCGGCTGCACCGACCCGGCCGACGGCCAGCAGGCGTGGTGGCGCGGAGTGGCGGGGCTGGTGCGGCGCCTGGACGACCTGGCCGAGGGGCGCGTGCTGGAGCGCTACCTGAACCTGGACTCCGCGCCGGTGTACTCGTTGAGCTCGGTGGCGGCGTTCACCGACGCGGCGGGCCGAGCCGGCGAGCTGGGCTTCACCGACGTGGTGGTGCACCACCCCCGGGCTGAGGGCATCTACTCCGGCGACGTGGCCGTGCTCGAGGCAGCGGCGGAGCTGGCATCCTCCGGCGCACTGGGGGCCTGACCGGTCACCACCGCCACCACCTGCTCGTGGTCGTAGGTGTAGCTGTCGAAGCGGAAGCTCAGCCCGGTGGCCTGCACGTGCTCCATCCAGGCGCGGTGCTCGCCCTGCTGCCAGCCCGGATAGTTGAAGTACTCGTCGAAGAGCACCACCGAGCCCTCGCGCAGCCGCGGCCCGATCAGCTCCAGCGCCGTGACGGTGGCGGAGTACAGGTCGGCGTCCAGGTGCAGGAAGGCCACCGGCTCGTCGTTGTCGGCCAGGAAGCCGGGCAGGGTGTCGGCGAACAGCCCCACCACCAGCTCGGCTCCGGGCACCTCCGGTGGCTCGTCCTGGGCGAAGGCGCCGGCGGGAAAGCCGGTGCGCCAGTCCTCGGGCAGGCCGGTGAACACGTCGAACCCCACCACCCGGCGCTCGGGCAGCAGCTCGCGCATCAGCCGGAGGGTGTGTCCACCGCCAACGCCGAGCTCCAGGGCGAGGCCGGGTCCGGTCACCAGCCCGGCGGCGTGGCGCAGCGTCTCGTCGGGGTGCGGGAACGTCGGCACGGTGGGCATGTGCTCCAGCGCGAACGCCGCCGACTCCGTCGCGGCCCGCACCTCCGCCCGGTAGTGCAGGTCTCGCCGCGCGCGCACCTCGACCTGGCGGAGCTTCTCGTGCAGCACCCCCAGCTCGGTGCGCACGTCGGCCAGCGTCTCCGCCCGCGCGCTGTCCGCGGCGAGCGCGGTGACGTCGGTGTGCAGCTTGGCGATCTCCGCGCGCAGCAGGCCCAGCTCGCGGCCCAGCTCCTCGTGCCGCTCGGTCTGCCTCCCGTCCTGCTCACGGGCCTGCTGGTCCAGAACCTCCCGGAGCGCGCGCTGCAGCTTGGCTCGTGCGGCGTCCCGGAGGCCCATCAGGCGTCGGAGCTCGGGGCGGGGGCGATGGTCGGGGGCAGCTTGCCCTTCTTGCGCAGCTCCTCCATCTTGGCCCGCCGGGCCGCCACCTTCGCCTTGGTCTCCTCGCGGTCCAGCGCCTCGGCGTCCTCCAGCGTGGGGGCGCCACCACCCAGCGACGCCGGCACCCAGAAGGCGCCCTTCGGGTGCTCGGGGTAGGCCGCACGCACCTTCTCCAGCTGCGCGCTCATCTGGGTGTGCAGCTGCTTGGTCACCGCAGCGGGGTTTCCCTCGGCCGAGACGGGCGGCTCGATGTCGATGTGGATGGGGGTGTTGGTGCGGCCCAGCCGCTTGGGGTGGCCCTTGGTCCACACTCGCTGGGACCCCCAGATGATCATCGGCAGCAGCGGGACCCCGGCCTCGGCCGCCATCCGCGCCGCGCCGGACTTGAAGCCCTTGAGCTCGAAGCTGCGACTGATGGTGGCCTCGGGGAACACGCCGATGATCTCGCCGGCCCGCAGCGCCTCCACGGCTGAGTGGTAAGACCCCGCCCCGGCTGCGCGGTCCACCGGGATGTGGTGCATCCCACGCATCAGCGGCCCCGCCACCGGGTGCTCGAAGACCTCCTGCTTGGCCATGAACCGCACCAGGCGCTTGGCCGGCCGGGCACCCAGGCCGGCGTAGGTGAAGTCGAGGTAGCCGACGTGGTTCATCACCAGCACGGCCCCGCCCACGCGCGGGACGTTCTCCGCGCCGGTGACGGTGAACTTCAGGCCCTGGGCCGCGAACATGCCGCGGGCGAAGGTGATGACCGAGTCATAGACAGGTTCCACGGCAATGAGGCTAGCGGTTGCCGGTCACACCCGGTGGCCGCATAGCCTGGTGGCTGCAGACCCCATCTCGAGGAGGACGTACCCGTGCAGGTCACCAGTGTCGGACACGCCGGCTTTCACATCCAGACCAAGGCCGGTTCCGTGCTGTGCGACCCATGGGTCAATCCCGCGTACTTCGCCTCCTGGTTCCCCTTTCCGGACAACACCCAGCTCGACTGGGACAGCCTGGGTGCCTGCGACTACCTCTACGTCTCTCACCTGCACCGTGACCACTTCGACCGGGAGAACCTGGCGCGCCACGTCAACAAGGACGCCACGGTGCTGCTGCCGGACTTCCCGGTGGACGACCTGCGCAAGGAGTTTGAGGCGCTGGGCTTCCACAAGTTCCTGGAGACCACCGACTCGGTCAAGCACTCGGTGCCTGGGCTGGACCTGATGATCATCGCGCTGCGCTCGCCGGCGGACGGCCCCATCGGCGACTCGGGCCTGGTGCTCGACGACGGCGAGACGGTCTTCTTCAACATGAACGACGCGCGCCCGGTCGACCTGGACATGGTGCGCGCCGAGTTCGGCCGCGTGGACGTGCACGCGCTGCAGTTCTCCGGCGCCATCTGGTACCCGATGGTCTACGACCTGCCCGAGCGCGCCAAGGTCGCCTTCGGCACCCAGAAGCGCCAGCGCGGGATGGACCGGTCCCGCCGCTACGTCGAGCAGGTGGGCGCCACCTGGGTCATTCCCTCCGCCGGACCGCCGGCGTTCCTGGACGACGAGCTGCGCTACCTCAACGACGACCACGGCGACCCGTCCAACATCTTCCCCGACCAGACGGTGTTCCTGGAGCAGATGCGGGCCAACGGCCAGGACCAGGGTCTGCTGATGATCCCCGGCTCCGTCGCAGACTTCTCCGGCTCGGCCACCCCGTCGCTCAAGCACCCGGTGTCCGACGACGAGGTCGCGGCGATCTTCACCGACAAGGCCGCCTACATCGAGGCGTTCGCGCAGCGCCAGCGCCCGGTGATCGAGGCGGAGAAGGCCCGCTGGGCCCCCGCGGAGGGAGAGCCGCTGCTCGGCCCGCTCAAGGAGCTGTTCGAGCCGCTGCTGGCCCAGGCCGACGCCATCTGTGCCGGCATCGGCGGACCGGTGGTGCTGGAGATGGGCCCGGAGTCGGTGGTGATCGACTTCCCGGCCCGCGAGGTGCGGGCGCTGACCGACGAGAAGGCCCGCTACGGCTTCGCCATCCCGCCGGAGCTGGTGCGCACCGTGCTCCGCGACGGCGAGACCGACTGGGTGAACAGCATCTTCCTGTCCACCCGCTTCCGGGCCTGGCGCGTGGGTGGCTACAACGAGTTCCTCTACACCTTCTTCAAGTGCCTGACGCCGGAGCGGATCAGCTACGCCGACGGCTGGTTCGCCGAGCAGCACGACGACAGCGCGGAGATCGTCATGGACGGCTGGCGCGTGCAGAAGCGCTGCCCGCACCTCAAGGCCGACCTGTCCCGCTTCGGCGTGATCGAGGGCAACACCCTCACCTGCCAGCTGCACGGCTGGGACTTCGACCTGCCGACCGGACGCTGCCTGACCAGCAAGGGCCACCAGCTGCGCACCAGCAAGGTCGACTGACCCCCGCGGCCTGCCCCGGGGGTCACCGCGCCCGGGGCTGGCCGATCAGGAGCCGCTGAACAGCCGCTGCCAGTTCTCCCGGCTGGTCAGCTCGGGCAGGGCGTCGCGGTAGCGCTGGGCGACGTCGGGTCCCTCCCGGTACAGCTGGTAGCAGACCCGGGTCAGCCGGGCCAGCAGGTCGCGCCGGGCGACGGGGTCCTGCCTGCGCACGTGCACCCCCTCCTGCGAGGCATCGGTGACCACCGCGGTCTCGAAGCGCGCCACGTGCCACCAGTGGGCGTCGCGCGCCGGCACCCCCGCGGGGCTGGCGATCGAGCGTCCCCGCACCTGGTCCACGATCCGGCGGGCGAAGGTGAGCTTCTCCCGGCTCGGCTCTGGCGGCAGCTCCGCGATGCTGACGTCGGCTGCCCGCAGCCCGTCCAGCTGCGCGGCCGGCTGGCGGCGCGTCTCGTCGAACAGCGCACGCTCGCGTCGCACCGCCGCCAGCGCAGCGGCACCTCCGTCGGCGAGCACCTGCGGTCCGCGCAGGAAGTCCTCCATGCCGCGGATGCGGGTGAGCGCCAGCCCGTACTGCATGCCCAGCACGTCCTGGCTGATCTCCCGCCAGAGGTTCTGCACCGCGCGCTTGCGGTCGAAGCCGGTGTGCAGCGCCGCGCCGATCAGGGCGTTGCGGACGTGGAAGTAGCGCGGCCACTCGTCGCGGTCCTTCCAGGAGAAGTCCACGTGCCACAGGCCCGCTCCCGGCAGGTTCACCGTGGCGAAGCCGGCCGCGCGCGCCCGGTAGCCGTACTCGATGTCGTCCCACTGGATGAAGACCGGCAGCGGGTAGCCGATGGCCGCGACCACCTCGGCGGGGATCAGGCAGGTCCACCAGCCGTTGTACGTGCCGTCGACGCGGCGGTCCTGGTTGTGCAGGGTCATGTCGGAGTTCACCGGCGAGTGCTGGCTGGCGATGCCCGCCCGAACCGCCTCGAAGTCAGCGTGCTCGGCGCCGATGTGCAGCCGGTGCGGGTGCAGCAGGTGCAGCATCTGCGCGCCCACGATGGTGGGCTCCACGGTGCAGCAGGCGAAGGCGTTCAGCCGGACCACCACGTCGGGCTCGCAGCGCACGTCGTCGTCCATGAAGATCACGTTGGCGTGCTCGGCGCCGCCCTTGCCCGCCACCTCGTACATGCCGCGGGTGAACCCGCCCGCCCCGCCCAGGTTCGGCTGCTGCAGGTACGTGAGGCGCTCGTCCAGTGCTGCTGCGGCTGCGGCGAAGCGCGGGTTGTCGACCACCTTGTCGGTGCCCTGGTCCACCACGTAGACGCCCTCGGTCCATGCGTCCGCCTCGGCGTCCCCGGCGAGCGCCTCGAGGATGTTCACGCAGTCGTCGGGGCGGTTGTGCGTGCAGATCACCACTGCGGCCCGGCGCACCGGGCGCGGAGGGACGACCTCCCACTGCATGTCGCGCACCACCAGCACGTCGGGGCCGGTGCTCAGCTCGGCCCACAGCGCACCGCCGTCCACGAACCGGTCGATGGCCAGCAGCACCTCCAGCGGCCCGTCCTCGACCACGTCGGCGGTGGCCACGGTGCGCGGGTCGCCGTCCATGTCCGAGGCGAGCACCGACACGCGGCCGGCCCCGCTCGCCCAGGCAGTCAGGCGAACCTCGGTCACCGGGGTCCAGCGCTGCCAGTAGCTGGCCGGGAAGCGGCCGAAGTAGGTGTTCAGGCTGACCACGGTTTCCGGCTCGAGCCGGATCTCCTGGCGGGCGCGGCGCGCGCGACCGCTGACTGTGTCGGCGTACAGCGCCTCGGCCACCACTGTGGACGGCCCCAGGAACGGGCAGCGCTGGGCCACCATCCTGGGGGCGGTCTGGCCTGGCTGGACGGCCGGGTTGGACTCGCCGCCGAGCAGGGAAGTGCCGGACTCCTGGTTCAAGACCATCCTCTTGAGATCTCCCCCGCCGACATGTGGGCATGGCCAAGCTCTGCGCCCAGCGTAACCGCCAACGGACGTGAGCCGACCTAACAGACGCTAGTGTCAGCGAGACGGACGTAACACTTCGGCGCCCACGAAGGGTTGCAGCGCAACCGGAACCCGCACTGATCCGTCGGGCTGCTGGTGGTTCTCCAGGATCGCCACCAGCCACCGAGTGGTGGCCAGCGTGCCGTTGAGAGTGGCTGCCACCTGGGTCTTTCCGTCCGCGTCGCGGTAGCGGGTGTTGAGCCGGCGTGCCTGGAAGGTGGTGCAGTTGGAGGTGGACGTCAGCTCGCGGTAGGTCTGCTGGCTGGGCACCCACGCCTCGCAGTCGAACTTGCGGGCGGCGCTGGAGCCGAGGTCGCCGGCGGCCACGTCGATCACCCGGTAGGGCACCTCCACGGCGGCGAGCATCTCCTTCTCCCAGCCGAGCAGCCGCTGGTGCTCGGCCGTGGCCTCCTCCGGGCGGCAGTAGGAGAACATCTCCACCTTGTCGAACTGGTGGACGCGGATGATCCCGCGGGTGTCCTTGCCGTAGCTGCCCGCCTCGCGGCGGAAGCAGGTGGACCAGCCGGTGTAGCGCTTGGGCTCGGCCAGGTCGAGGATCTCCGCGGAGTGGTACCCCGCCAGCGGCACCTCGGAGGTACCCACCAGGTAGAGGTCGTCCTCGGCCAGGCGGTAGACCTCCGCGGCGTGCGAGCCGAGGAAGCCGGTGCCGGACATGATCTCGGGGCGCACCAGCACCGGCGGGATCATCATGGTGAAACCCGCGGCGGTGGCCCGCTGCGCGGCCAGCTGCAGCAGTCCCAGCTGGAGCATGGCGCCCATGCCGGTGAGGAAGTAGAAGCGGGCGCCGGAGACCTTGGCCCCGCGCTCCATGTCGATCAGCCCGAGTGACTCGCCCAGCTCGAGGTGGTCCTTGGGGTCCTCGATCTGCGGAAGCTCGCCCACGTGCTCGAGCACCACGTAGTCGTCCTCGCCGCCAGCGGGCGCGCCCTCCTGCACCACGTTGGAGATGGCGCGGTGGGCCGCCTCCAGCGCGGCGTTGGCCTCGGTCTGCTCCGCCTCGGCCGCCTTGACCTTGGCGCTGAGCTCCTGGGAGCCCTGCAGCAGCGCCGGACGGTCCTCGGGGCTGGCCTGGCCGACTCGCTTGCCCAGCGCCTTCTGCTCGGCACGCAGGTTGTCCGCGGCCAGCACCGCCGCGCGTCGGGCCGCGTCCGCCTCGAGCAGCGCGTCCACGAGCCCGGGATCCTCCCCCCGCGCACGCTGGGACTGGCGGACGAGGTCGGGGTCTTCCCGCAGCAGCTTGAGGTCGATCACGACCCGAAGCCTACGGGCGCGGCAAACCCGTCAGCCACGCGCGTCAGGCTTGCCCGACGCCCACCGGGGACGGTCGCCGACCGCGCTGGCTGAGCACGAGCACCGTGGTCGACCCGGCCAGCAGCACGCTCAGCGCCACCAGCAGGCCCGCGGCTGCGCTCGGGGGGCTGACCCCGGGCAGCAAGGTCGTCAGCAGCAGGCTCAGCACGGCGAGAACGCACACCAGAGCGGCCCGCCCCTGCCTGCGGTCGGCCACCAGCTTGGTCTGCGCCAGCTGCGCGGCGGCCCCCACCAGCGCGGCTGCCGCCAGCATCGCCAGCACTCCGACGCCCGGCAGCGCGAGCGAGCCGAAGGTCAGCCGCACGGCCAGCGGGGTGAGCCCGGTGGCCGCTACCATCCACAGCACCCCGACGAGCCCGGCCCCCACCAGCACCTGCGCACGCAACCCGGGTCGGGCGGATATCGGCTCCCGAGCGCCGAGCAGCGGCAGCACCAGCGCCTGCATCGCGGGGAACAGCATCGCGGGGACGCGGAGCACCAGGGCCACCGCGCCGAATCCTGCGGCCGCAGCCGGATCATGGGCAGTACCCGCCGCCAGCAACACCGGCGGCAGGTTCCACACCGCCTGCACGCCGGCGAGGATCCCCACCCCGGCGACCAGGTCACGCAGGTCGCTGTCGGCGGGTCCACCGCTGCGCAGCGCCCGGACTGCCGCGTGGCGCAGCGGCCAGCCGACCACCGCCGTGGCCACCAGCGGACCGCCAGCCATGCCCACCGCCCACCAGAGCACGTTGGTCTCGCCCAGCCCCAGGAGCACCAGCCCAAAGCCCAGCACCACCACTGCCTCCACCACGAAGGTTGCGGCATAGGGGCCGTACCGGCGGCTGCCGGCGAGCGGTCCGCGGAGCACGTGGGCTCCTGCCATGCCAGGCAGGCTGAGCACGAGCAGCGCGGTGAGCAGCGGGTCCGCCACGAAGACCCGGTTCAGCAGCGGCACCGCAGCCGCCAGCGCCACCAGCGCCAGGCCGAGCAGCACCGCCGTGTGCCGGATAGCGGCACGACAGACACCTCCGAGTCCCAGTCCCCGCAGCAGGGCGTGGGCCACCGACCGGGTCAGCTCCAGCTCGGAGGCCGAGCACAGCCCGCGCCCCACCACGTTGAGGAGCAGGTAGAAGGAGGTGATGGCCGCAAAGTCCGCCGCGTCCAGGCTGCGACCGGCCAGCACCAAGGTGATGTAGCCGGTGCCAGCGAGAGCGAACTGGCTGCCGCTGACCCCGATCGCGGGAACCAACCGCCGCAGCCTCGCGCGGCTACCGGTCCTCGTCACCCGGCCATGGTGCCTCGCCGCGGGTTGGAGGAGCCACGCGGGGCGCGATGCGGGACCCCAACGCGTGCGAGCCAGTGTCCGCGCACCGCTGAGGTACCGGTGGCGCAGCGCCTTGGCCCGCATCACCAGGGCGTGCAGCCGCGGGACAGGTGCAGCAGCCTGGCCGTGCTCGTCGATGACGCACGCCAGGCTGCACGAAGCTGTCCGCCGGACAACGGCGGAACGCCTCCCGCACGGTCCCCACGTAGCTCGACAGCTGACGTCGTCGGCGCTCATGATCACCGCCAGCTCGTGCTCGACCAGCTCCAGGCAGTGGCGGCAATTGGCGTTGGGGCGCAAGTTGCTCACTGCGCAGGTAACGAACCCGACCGTCGCCGAGGCCGCGCAGCCAGTCGGCCACCGAGGCGCCCGGGTACCCCGTCGTCGATCATGCCCAGCCGCCAGTGCGGGTCCTTCGAGACGATGATGCTCTCGACTGCAGTGCGCAGAGGTCTGGGTCGCCGTAGGACCGCACCGTGACGTCCATCGACAGGACGTTCACCGCACGCACGTCGCCCATCCTCATCCCCGAGGAGCAGCCCGCCTGCCGAGAACGGTTACTGACAATCCAGCAGAACCCGCAGCGTGCCACGGGCCAGCGCGGTGCCGCACCGGTGCTGCCCAGGTGCTCGTCAGGACCGCTGCGCACCGCCTGCACGCAGCTCCCCGCGGAGCACCTTCCCCGTGCTGGTGCGGGGCAGAGCGTCTCGGACGTGCAGCGCCTTCGGTCGCTGCGCGGGGGTGAGGCGCTCCCGGGCGAACGTGGCGATCGGCTCGGACGTGTCGACGCCGGGGCGCAGCACCACGGCGGCCTCGACGCGCTGGCCCCACCGCTCGTCGTCCACCCCGTACACCGCGATCTCGTGCACCGCCGGGCACTGCTCGAGCACCCGCTCCACCTCCAACGGGTAGACGTTCACCCCACCGGTGATCACCAGGTCGTCCCGGCGCCCGTCCAGGTAGAGGTAGCCCTCCTCGTCCAGCCGGCCCAGGTCACCGACGCTGAAGGCCCTGCCATGCGGGGTGTCTCGCCACGTCTGGGCCGTCTTGTCCGGCGCCCGCCAGTACTCGAAGTAGCCGTGCTCAGGCACGGTGCACCAGATGGTGCCGTCCGGGTCGGTGGACAGGGTGCGGCCGGGGCGGGCCTTGCCCACGGTGTTGGGGTGGCGCTCCCAGTCCGCGGCGGAGCAGGCGGTGAACTGGCCCTCGGTGGAGCCGTAGAACTCCCACACCGCCTTGCGGTCGGCGTGGTCGAGCACCCAGCGCTTGACCACGTCCGGACACGGCGCACCGGCGTGGGCCAGCAGCCGCAGCCGCCCGAGCACCTCGGCGGTGCGGGGATCGTCCAGCTCGCGCAGCCGCTGCAGCTGGGCCGGCGCGGTGAACAGGGTGGTCGGACGGTGCTCGACGGCCAGGGTCAGGAAGCGCTCGGGGTCGAAGCGTCCGGGCACCAGGACTGATCCACCGGCCAGCAGCGTGCCGACGGCGAACCGGAGCGGGGCGGAGTGATACAGCGGCGAGACCACCACGTGCAGGTCGTCCGGGCCGAAGCCCCAGAGCTCGCGCTCCTCGCCCCACAGCCGCCGCGCGGTCTCCACCGCGAGCACCCCCGACCAGACGCCCTTGCGGCGGCCGGTGGTGCCGGAGGTGTAGTGCATCGGTCGTCCCAGTGGCACCTCGGCCAGCGGGGCAGGGTCGCCGGCGTGCAGCTCGTCCAGCTTCTCGGCGGAGTCCACCACCAGGGCCGCGTCGGCGTCGGCCAGCAGGTCGGCCAGCTCGGCGGCGGGCGTGCCGGGGTCCAGCACCACAGGCACCACTCCCACCCGCAGGGCCCCGGCCACCGCCGTGACCAGGCCCGTTCCCGGCGGCACCACCAGGGCCACCCGGTCGCCCCGCCGCAGGTGCTGCAGCGCACCTGCCACCCGGGACTGGGCGAGCTCGGCCTGCTCGGCGGTGATCATGGTGTGCACGGCGACGATCCTTCCCCACGCCGCGGCGACCCACTGTCCGGTCACCCTGCGTCGGCCGCGTGTGCACCCGGCATCATGGGGGGCGATGCCTGCTCGCCTGAACCCCTTCGTCGCCACCGTGTCGCTGCGTCGCGCCGTCGCCCTCGTCCTGGTGGCCGCCCTGCTGCTGGGCGGGGTGGCCGTGCTGCTGGCCGCAACCTCGAGCGGAGGCACCCCCGCCCAGGCCAGGGTGGACACCACGGCCGTGCCCACCACCACGGCCACCGCGGCCGAGCAGGTCTTCACCGCGAGCCAGCCCGGCGACTGCCTCACCTGGACCGCACCCACCGTCAGCGACCTCTCCGTGGTCGACTGCGCCACACCGCACCGCTTCGAGGTGGCCGCCGTCCTCGACCTGAGCACCCGCCCGGAGCCGGAGCTCGCGGCCACCGCGCCGCTGCCGGGCGCTGACACGTTCACCCACCTGCGGGACACCCTGTGCGTGCCCGCCGTCACCAGCTACCTCGGCGGTCGCTTCGACCCGTACGGGCTGTTCACCGTCGGTCTGATCGACCCGGGCGAGCTGGCCTGGGACAGCGGCGAGCGCAGCGTCCGCTGCGGCCTGCAGCACGTCGGCAGCCAGGGTGAGCAGTTCCCCATCGTGGGCCGGGTGTCCGAGCTGGACCAGTCCGACGTGGCCCCGGTCGGCTCCTGCGCGGACATCTCCGCGGCGGGGCTGCCGTCGGACCCGGTGGACTGCCGGCAGCCACACGCCTCGGAGGTGGTGGCGGTGCTTCACCTCGCGGGCCGGTTTCCCGGTGCCTTCCCTGCGGTGGCCGAGCAGGACGCCTTCCTCGACGAGGCGTGCCGCACTGCGGCGGCCGCCGCGCTGGGTGGCCCCGATGCCGCCTCCGCGCGAGGGTTGACGGTGTTCTGGACCAACCTGCGCCCGGAGAGCTGGGCCGCCGGCAGCCGGTCGGTCAGCTGCCTGGTGGGCGCCCGGCTGCCCGCCGGGGGGTTTGCCCCGCTGCTGGGGTCTGCGACGGCGCCGGCCTCCCCTGCGCCAGCCGCCTCCCCGCCGCCTGCCCCGGCGGTCGCCCCGCCCGTGCCGGACGCCACGATCCAGGGCGGCTGAGCCGTGCCGGTGACCATGTCGTCCGAGCGGTTCGAGGAGCTGGTGTCCGACGCGCTCGACCAGATCCCCGCCGCGCTGACCAACGCGATGGACAACGTGGTGGTGCTGGTGGAGGACCACAACGACGAAGAGCCGACCCTGCTGGGGCTCTACCAGGGAGTGGCCCTCACCGAGCGCGACACCCAGTACTCCGGGATGCTGCCCGACAGCATCACCATCTACCAGCAGGCGCTGCTGGACGTGTGCGCGGACGAGGCCGAGGTGGTCGAGGAGGTCCTAGTGACCGTGGTGCACGAGATCGCCCACCACTTCGGCATCTCCGAGGGGCGGCTGCACGAGCTCGGCTGGGGCTGACCTCCGCCCGGGGCCACTGGCCACCCTGTGTGACCAAACCTGCTGGTACGCAGGTCGTTCAGAGCAATGCTGTTCTCTGTGGAACCACCGGCCAGTGGGGTGCGTCCTTGTTAGGGTCAGGCGGTCACTTCGGGAAGGAACACCATGCCCATGTTGCACGACGGCGGCGGCAGCGCTGCCCCGATCGGACCCACCGTGCCGCTCATGGTCCAGCCAGACCAGCTGCTGACCACCGCCCAGCGCTTCGACGCCATCGCCGACAACCTCGAGCAGGCAGTCAAGGCCCACGGACACCAGCTCCAGGTGGCGCCCGCCGGCGCCGAGGAGGTCTCCCGCCAGGCAGCTGCCGGCTTCAGCAGCCAGGGGCGCGCCGCCGTCCGGGAGATCACCACGAGCGTGCAGGAGCTGCGCGCCGCGGCCCAGGCGTGCCGCACCAGTGCCCAGCAGTACGAGCAGCACGACGTGCTGCAGTCGATCCCGTCCTCCTGACGGACTGAGTCGACCACCAGTCCGTCACCCCTCGCACCCTCGGGAGCAACAGCCACCATGACCACCGGAATCAACTGGGCGTCCCGGCCCACCGTGCAGCTCGTCGGCGACATCAACGGTGGCGCCGGCCCCTCGTCGGCGGTCGAGGCGGCCACCGCCTGGCGTGCGCTCAGTGCTGCGCTCACCCAGGCGGACGAGGACTTCCACAGCGCCATGAAGGTGGCCATGGGCGGGTGGGAGGGCCCCGCAGCCGAAGAAGCCCGCAGCGCGCTGAGCCCGTTTGCCGACTGGGCCACCGCAGCCGACGCCATGGCCCACAAGCTGGGCGCCCAGACCGCGCGCCACAGCACCACCTTCCTGGCCACCCGCGCCGCCATGCCCTCCATGCCGGAGGTGGTGGCCACCCAGTCGGTCCGGGACAACCTCATCGACCGCGCCGTCGGACTGATGACGGGGGTGCCCACCCCCGGTGAGGTGGCCGAGGCCAAGGCGGCGACGCAGCAGGCCGAGGCGGTCGCCGCCATGAACCGGTACGACGCCGCGACCAGCTCCACCG
This sequence comes from Rhodococcus sp. Z6_132, assembly GCF_058133635.1. Classification (NCBI taxonomy): domain Bacteria; kingdom Bacillati; phylum Actinomycetota; class Actinomycetes; order Mycobacteriales; family Nocardiaceae; genus Rhodococcus; species Rhodococcus sp. Z6_132. Next base: position 1,102,333 of record NZ_JBYUNP010000001.1, on the reverse strand, counting down.
CCACCACCGTGCCGCTGCAGCCAGCTCCTCGGCTGACGGCCGGCGTGGTTCCGGTGACCGCGCCTCCCGCTCCGGTCGACCCGGGCCAGGGGGACGGGCGTGCCCCGGGCTACTTCCCGCCGCTGTCCCCCGCCTCGCCCGGTTCAGGCAGCGCACCCGGCCAGCCCGGCTCCCCCAGCCCCGGCATCCACCACTTCGAGCCGTCCCCGCAGACCCACCCCGCCGGGGTGGGCGATCCTCCTCCCGCCGGTGGTGGCCACGGCCCGGGCAGCGGCGGGCCAGGCGGGAGCGGACCGGGCGGAAGCGGCCCGGGCACCAGCACAGGCCCGCAGGGCAGCGGGGGCCCCGGTCACGGCACCGCTCCGGGCGGGTCCAGCGGGGTGGGCGGCGCCGGTTCGGGCGGCCAGCCCGGTGGACCCGGCTCGGCACCCGCCGGCGGCAGCAGCGGGGCGGGGGCCGCAGCCACCGCCGCCGGTGCCGCAGGGCTCGGCGTCGGCGCCCGCGCGGCTGGCGTGTCTCCGTCCACCGGCGCGCTCAGCGGCGGCTCGGGCACGACAACGGCGGGCCAGGGGCGAGCAGGACAGGTCGGCAACGCCGGCGTCGGCAACAGCGTCACCGGCAAGGCGCCCAACGCTGGCGCCCACGGCCGGCTCGGTCCGGTTGGGTTGGGCGACGGCGGTGCCCGTGGCCCGGTGGGTTCCGGGGTCAGCGCCGTGGGCGCTGCCGGCGAGACCGGCGCGGCCCGCCCGGGGGTTCCTGCCGCTGGGGCCGCGAGCGAGCCGGGCGCACGCGGTGGCGCCGCGGCCGGAGTCGGTGCGGGCGCCCGCGGAGCCAACGGCCAGGACGACGACGAGCACGCAGTGCCGGACTACCTCAAGGACCTCGATCACTTCACCGACGGCCGGGTGGTCGCACCCCCGGTCATCGGCGCCGACCACCAGCAGTGAGGACGGCCGCCACCGTGGCCGTGGTCGGCCAACCGTGCAGCCTCTCCACCCTCGAGCTGGACCTGCTGTGGGAGCGCCTCGCGCTGGGCGCCTTCCCGCTGGTGCTGCAGCTGCGTCCGCACGGCGACACCTTCGCCGAGCGACACGCCCTGCTGGACGGGGCACGTGCCCAGCTCCAGGACCGCGGCCTGGTGCACGGCACGCACGTCGAGCCACGGCTGGAGGGCTGGCTGCACGCGCTCGCCCGTCCCGACGAGGAGCTGGACGTTCGCTGGCGCGACGGAGAGAAGGAGGTGCGTGCCCTCGTGGTGCGGCAGGACGAGTGCACCGTCCGCGCCGTCCGCCGCGACGACGAGGTGGTGCTGACGCCGATCACCCCGGGCTCCATGGTGGCTGCGGCGGTGGAGGTGCTGCCCACGGTGGCTGCCGCCGCCACGGGCCAGGTGAGCGGGCCCACCGACCAGCTCTCCGCCGCCTACGAGGCCTCGGCCCGGTCGGCGGACGCCGGCGTGCAGGCGATGCTGGCGCTGGGCGCCGCGCACGCCGACGCCACGGCGGTGGCCACAGCCCTGGCGAAGGCAGTGGGCGTTGCGCAGCTCGGAGCAGCGTGCACCACCCGCGGGCGTCGGTGGCGCCACCCCAGCGTGGTCGCGGTGCTGGACACCGAGGTCGGCCGCTACACCTCCACCGAGCGGGCCGCGCCCGACCACCGCATGTGGTCGACCATCCGGCCGGCCAGCCCGGCGCACCTGGTGCGGGCGACCGCAGCGCTGCTGGGCGAGGCCCAGGCGGTCGCAACCCAGTCCACCGGCTCGGCGTTGCGGCTCTGAGCGCGCCCGGTGCGACGGGCTGGTAGCGGCCCTGGGTGGTCTTGGTAGCGGTTGCAGACCGCTGGGGGCGCTGTTGGTGGTACTTGCAGACGCCCCAAGGGCTCAGGCGGGGCCGTGCACCGCGGCGTCGTCCGGCGGGGTGAACGGCGGGGTGTGGGTGTCCCACTGCACGCAGCGCCACCCCCCGTCCAGCGTCGGCTGCAGCACCACCAGCGCGGTGTTGGGCAGGGCGTAGGTGGCGGCGAAGGCGCGGTTGACGTTGGCCAGGTGAGCCGCCACCAGCCGGATCGCCGCGCCGTGGCTGACCACCAGCACGTTCGGCGAGTCCGGGGTCTGCAGGTGCTCCTCCCGCAGCTCCTCCAGCACGGGCACGAACCGGGTCAGCACCTCCCGGCCGCTCTCCCCGTCGGGCATCCGCTCGTCCAGGGCACCCTCGTGCCACGACCCGTACACGCGGATGAACTCCTCGTGCGCCTCGCGGTCCTCCCGGTCCTCCAGCGCCCCGGCGTCGGTCTCGTGCAGCCCCGGCAGCACTCGCAGGTCCAGCCCGGACGTGGTGGCCACCGGTGTCGCCGTCTGCCGGGCGCGGGTCGCCACCGAGCTGACCACCACCGCCTTGGGCACCGGCGCCAGCGTCTGGGCCAGCGCCTGCGCCTGCTGGTGGCCGAGGTCGGTCAGGGGCGCCCCGGGCGGCCGGGAGTCCAGCCGGTGGCGCACGTTGGAGAAGGTCTGCCCGTGCCGAGCCAGGATCAGGCTGCCCTGCGGCAGTCCTGCCTGCGCCACCTGCTCGCTCACTCCTGGCCTCCCGTCCGCATGCTGGCGACCCACTGTGCGGCGTCGCCCGGCGGCGGGGGAGGTGAGCCCGGGTCGGTCACCGCCGCCGGCCACGAGCCCAGGAAGCGCAGCTCGGTGCAGCGACGGTGCAGCGCCGCGAGCGCCTCCGCCACCACGGGGTCCTCCACGTGGCCGACCCAGTCCAGGTAGAAGCGGTAGGTGCCCATCGCCGTGCGGGTGGGTCGGGACTCGATGCGGGTGAGGTCGATGCCGCGCAGCCCCAGCTCGCTCATCGCCTGCACCAGCGCACCCGGGGTGTTGTCCAGCGTGAGCACCACCGAGGTGCGGTCGGCGCCGGTCCGGCGCGGCGGCGGGCACGGCGGCACCACCAGCACGAAGCGGGTGCGGGCGTCGGCCACGTCGGCCACGCCCTCGGCCAGCGGCTCCAGCCCGAGCTGGCGGCCGACCAGCGCGGTGGCCACGGCAGCGTCGGCGGTGCCCTGCTGCACCTCGTGGGCAGCGGCGGCGGTGGAGCCGCCCACCTGCAGGTCGGCCCAGGGCAGGTGCTCCTGCAGCCAGCCCTGCACCTGCGCGGCCGCGTGCGGGTGGGTGCGCACCGTGCGGACGTCGGCGGCGGCCGTGCCCGGTCGCACCAGCACCGAGAAGCGGATCGCCAGCTCCGTCTCCGCCACCACCTGCAGGCGGCTGCCGCTGGCCAGAGCGTCCAGCGTGGGGGGCACCGAGCCCTCCACCGAGTTCTCGATCGGCACGCAGGCCGCGTCCACCACCCCGTCGCGCACCAGCGCCAGGGCCGCGGGCGGGGTTGCGGCGGGGACCAGCTCGGCGCTGGGGTCGACCAGCTGCCGGCAGGCGGCCTCGGTGAAGGTTCCCGCCGGTCCGAGATAGCTCACGCGCTGCACGAGTCGACCCTACGCAGTGTCGCGGCACCGGTCGCGCAGGCACCGCCGCCCGATACTCGGTCGGCGACACCCGAACTCACCCGGCCCCCGCTCAGGGCAGTGGCTCCAGCCCGGCCTCGGCCAGGTCGGCGGCCACCCGCGACGCGTCGGGGACCTCCACGCTCAGCAGCACCTCGCGCAGCGCCTTCGCCGCCGGGGCCGGCACGGCGCGCACCCGGGCGGCGTCCGGCGCCCGCCAGGCGGTGCGCACGTCGTCGCCGCGCAGCGCGGCCACCGTGGCGGCCAGCACTCGCAGCACCCCGGCGGCGTCGTCGGCCCGGGCGATGAAGCCCACCGGGCTGTGGGCCAGGACGGCGAGGAAGTCGGCCACCGTGGCCGGGTCGGCGTCGGCGTCCAGCTGCGGGTGGTGCCCGGCCGCCTCCACCCGGTGCACGTCCGTCAGCGCGCTCACCCGCACGGCGCGGGGGCTGGGCAGGTCCACGGCGAGGGCGTCGGCCACCTGCTCCGGCGGTGGGCGCAGGGTGTAGCGGACGGCGGTGTGCTCGGGCAGCCCGGCGGGGTCGACGTCGAGCTCCACCACCACCGGTCCGGCGGCCGGGGCGCCGCCGTCAGCGCCTGGGCGGTTCAGCCGGGAGGCGAGCACCACCGGGTGGGCGTGCAGGGGCCCCGCCAGGCGTCGACCGGCGCGGTCGTCCAGCAGCCGGGCCAGCAGCGGATCGCCCGCGCGCGGCTCCGGGACGCCGAGGGTGAGGAAAGTGGCCACCCTGCGACGGTAGCCAGTCCGCACCACCGGCGTGCGCGCGGCTAACGTCGCAGCCGTGACCAGTGCCTGGCTGCGGCCCCCGCCCCCGGTCGCGACGGTGGTGGCCGGCCGCGAGCGTCGGGTGCTGCACTGGGAGATCGCCCTGGTGCTGCTGGTGACGCTGGGCATGTCCGGGCTGCGCAGCCTGGTGTCGCTGCTGGACTCCCTGGCTGCCCCGACCCCGCTGTCCGACCAGAGCGTGGCCATCAACGTGCCGCAGGCCTCGGCCGACCTGCTCGACCTGGCCGGCCAGCTGCTCAGCATCCTGCGCCTGACCGCGTGGGGTGGGCTCGGCATCTTCCTGCTCTGGCGCGGCGGGCTCGCGCTGCGTGCGGTGGGCCTGGACCGCAGCGCACCGCGGCGCGACCTGCTGTCGGGCGCCGGTCTGGCCGCCCTCATCGGCATTCCCGGGCTGGGCTTCTACCTGGTGACCCGCGCCATCGGCATCAACCTCACCGTGGTCCCCACCGAGCTGGGCGACACCTGGTGGCGGGTTCCGGTGCTGGTGGGCGCGGCCATGGCCAACGCCTGGGCGGAGGAGGCCCTGGTGGTGGCCTACCTGATCACCCGGCTGCGCCAGCTGGGCTGGAGCGAGAACCGCTCCCTGCTGGCCTCGGCGCTGCTGCGCGGCAGCTACCACCTCTACCAGGGCTTCGGCGGCTTCCTGGGCAACGTGGTGCTGGGCCTGGTGTTCGGCCGGGTCTGGCAGCGCACCCACCGCCTGTGGGCGCTGGTGGTCGGCCACGCCCTCATCGACGTGGTGGCCTTCGTCGGGTACGCCCTGCTCGCCCCACACGTGGGGTGGCTGTGAGCAGCACCGTGGGCCCGGTGGACACCGAGGTGGGACGGCTGCGCAGCGTGCTGCTGCACCGCCCCGGCCCCGAGCTCACCCGGTTGACGCCCCGCAACACCGACCAGCTGCTCTTCGACGGCCTGCCCTGGGTGGAGCGGGCGCAGCAGGAGCACGACGCCTTCGCCGACCTGCTGCGTGGACGCGGGGTGGAGGTGCTGCTGCTGGCCCAGCTGCTCACCGAGACCCTCACCGGCACGGACGCGCGCATCCGGGGCATCTCTGAGGCCGTGGACGCCCGTCGGCTGGGCACCGGGCTCGCCGAGGCGCTGAGCGAGCACCTGCACCAGCTAGACGCCGCCGAGCTGGCCGGGGTGCTCATGGCCGGGCTGACCTTCGACGAGCTGCCGGTCAGCCGGGCCGCCGCCGGCACGTCGCTGGTGCACCGCATGCACCACGGCAGCGACTTCCTCCTCGCTCCGCTGCCCAACCTGCTGTTCACCCGCGACCCGTCGTTCTGGGTGGGTGAGCGGGTGGCGATCAGCGCGCTGGCCCTGCCCGCCCGGTCGCGGGAGACCGCACTGACCGACCTGGTGTACTGCCACCACCCGCGCTTCGCCGGCTCCGCCCGGGCCTACGGCCACGCCTCGGCGCCGGTGGAGGGCGGCGACGTGCTGCTGCTGGCGCCCGGTGTGCTGGCCATCGGTGTCGGGGAGCGCACCACCCCCGCCGGGGCGGAGGCGGTGGCGCGCAGCGCGTTCAGCGACGGGGTGGCGCACACCGTGCTGGCGGTGCCCATCGCCCAGCAGCGGGCCACCATGCACCTGGACACCGTCTGCACCATGGTCGACCGGGACGCCATGGTGATGTACTCCGCCGTGGTGGACAGCCTCACCGCGTACACGATCCGGCCGGGCCACGACGGGGACCCGGGAGCGGGAACCGTGCTGGTGGGTGGACCGACTCCCTTCCGCAGCGCCGCGGCTGCGGCCATGGGCATCGACCGGTTGCGCGTGATCGACACCGGCAGCGACCCGGTGACCGCCGAGCGTGAGCAGTGGGACGACGGCAACAACACCCTGGCGCTGGAGCCCGGGGTGGTCATCTCCTACGAGCGCAACGTGCGCACCAACGCCCGGCTGAGCGAGGCCGGCGTGGAGGTGCTGCCCATCGCCGGCTCCGAGCTCGGCTCCGGCCGGGGCGGACCCCGCTGCATGTCCTGCCCGCTGGTGCGCGACCCGCTGCCGGGCTGAGACGCGGCGCACCGGCGCGGGGTGCTTCACGGCCGGACCGGCACCCCCCTGCGTATCGTCGCTGTGCATGGATGGCTGGAATGCGGGCAGAAGTCCGTCGCGAGGTGGTGGCGACGAGCCGACCAGGGCCATGCCACAGGCCCCCCGGGAACGTCCCCGCGCGTGGTCGCAGGTGCCCCCGCAGCCTGGTGCCGGCGCGCGGTCCGACCAGCAGTATCCGCCCACCCGCGTCGGACGGCCCTACGCCGACCAGCCCTACCGTGACCAGCCCCCGGCACAGCCACGCTCCGGGGAGCCGCCCCAGCGCCCGGCCGACCCCCGCCGAGTGGGCTCTGCCCCGCCACGACCCCGACGCCGTCGCCCCCGCTGGGGCCGCCGCATCGGGGTGGTGGCGCTGGTGCTGGTGCTGCTGTTCGTCGGGTTCTTCTTCTACCTCGACTCCAGCCTCAAGCGCACCGAGGCACTGGAGGACTACCCGGGCCGCGTCGCCGACACGCCGGGCACCAACTGGCTGCTCGTCGGCTCGGACAGCCGGGTGGGCCTCACCCCGGACCAGGAGCAGGCGCTGAACACCGGCAGCGAGTCCGACGCCGGCGGCTCGCGCACCGACACGATCATGCTGCTGCACATCCCGGAGGGCAGCGACAGCCCGACGCTCGTCTCCATCCCGCGCGACTCCGAGCTCACCATCCCCGGCCACGGCAGGGACAAGGTGAACGCCGCGTTCGCGATCGGGGGTGCGCCGCTGCTGGCGCAGACCGTCGAGGTGGCCACCAAGGTGCGCATCGACCACTACGCGGAGATCGGCTTCGGCGGCTTCGCCAACCTCGTCGACGCCGTCGGCGGGGTGAACATGTGCATCGACCCGCCCGGCATGAACGACCCGTTCTCCGGAGCCCGGTTCGAGCCCGGCTGCCAGGACCTCACCGGCGCCCAGGCACTGGCCTACGTCCGCAACCGGCACGACTACCCCGACGCCGACGTCACCCGGGTGGCCCACCAGCGGGAGTTCCTCTCCGCGCTGATGGGCAAGGCCTCCAGCGTGGGCACGCTGCTCAACCCGTTCCGGGTGTTCCCGCTGGTCACCAACGGGGTCAGCTCGTTCACCGTGGACGACGGCGACCACCTGTGGCACCTGGCCGCGATGGGCTGGGCCATGCGCGGCGGAATGGTCACCACCACCGTGCCGTTCGACGGCGGGTCGCGGTGGACCTCCGACGCCCCCCGGTTCTGGGCCGCGATCGCCGCGGACGAGCCGGTGCCGAGCGAGCTGCTGACCAAGCCCAGGTAGGCCCGGGCAGCAGCTCGCCGCGGCGTGCGGAAGCTCTAGCGGATGGTGATCTGGCGGGTGCGCAGCCCGTCCCGGGAGCGACGCTGCTCCGCAGTGAGCGGGGCGTCCACGGCCAGTGCCTCGTCCAGGGCCCGGCCCAGCTCGGTGGTGGCCTCAGCCCACTCCTGGGCGTGCTTCTCCCGGTCGAGGTCGAACACCGGCACCAGCAGCCCGTGGGCGCGGAAGGACCCGGCGTAGCGGGAGCCCTCACCGAGGGTGAGCCGGCCCTCGGCGTGCACCCGGGCCAGCGCCAGCATCAGCGCGTCCTCGTCCTCGGGGCGGACCCAGCGCAGGTGCGCCTTCTCGCCGGCGTCCACCCACCAGGCGCTGCGCACGCCGTCAGCCTGCAGCAGCGCGGTGGGCAGGATGGCGTCGTTGGCCCGCTCCAGGCTCAGCGTCACCTCGTCGGTGGGCGTCTGCCCCTCGGGCAGCCACCAGCCGAAGTCGTCGTGCACGGTGATGTCCAGCTCCGCGGTGGGGTCGAGCAGCTCCTGCGCCCGGGGGGCGTGCTCACCGGTGCCGTCCACCATCTGCAGCACCTCGCCGGCCGTGGCCTGGCGCGACCAGGCGATCGCCCCACCCAGGTCACGGCTGATGTCGTCAGACCGGGTCTGCACCTGCAGGCCGACGATGCCGGTCTCCGGCGGCGTGCCGCCCTCGCCACCGGCGCGCACCAGCGCGGCCGAGGCCATCGGCAGCACCGTGCCCAGCAGCACCGGGCGGCCCGACTCGGCCAGCGTCAGCTGCGCGGTGGCGGACGGGACGAACTCCCGCAGCGCCACCAGGTCGCACTCGGCGGCCAGGCCCTCGTAGGGCCGGGAGACCACTACCGGGCGAGGGGCCTTCTCGGTACGGGTGCGCCCTGCTCGGGGCCCCGCCTTGCGTCCACTCTTCTTAGCCACAGGCTCAACCTACAGAGGCCGCACCGGCCCGTCCCCGGCCGCTGTGGTGGTCGGCGGCCGCCTCAGGTGAGCCAGCCCCGCATGGCCTGCGGGTGGTTGGTGGCGATCCAGCCCACGCCCAGCTCCTGGCAGAACGCGGCCTCCTCGGCGGAGTCCACCGTCCAGGTGTAGGTGGCGCGGCCCTGCTCGGCGGCGCGCAGCACCAGGCCGGGGTCGGCGCGCAGCAGGTTGATGCCGGGGCCGACGGCGGTGGCCCCCACCGCGGCCACCGTCAGCGGGGCGAGCGCAGCGGCGGTGCGCCCCAGCAGCACGGTGGGCAGCATGGGCGCCGAGCGCCGCACCCGCCAGACCGCGCTCGGGGAGAAGCTCATCACCACCGCGCGGGCGTGCGCGGCCGAGGGGGGCGACGCCAGGCCGTAGCGGCGCAGCTCCGCCAGCAGCTTGGCCTCCACCAGCCCGCCGTAGCGCACCGGGTGCTTGGTCTCGATGAACAGCCGGGCCGGGCGCGCGTAGTCCGTCACCAGCTCCAGCAGCTGGGCCAGCGTGAGCATGCTGGGAACCGTGTCGGTCTCCTCGGTCTGCGCATCAGCCTCGCCCCGCTCGCCGGCGTCGAGGTCGAGGAGGTCGGCGCGGTGCGAGCCCTCACCCACCAGCTCGTCGGCGCTCTCCGGTACCGGGTCGTGCCAGCTGGTGAAGTCCAGCGCCGCGAGGCCCTCCAGGGTCATCTGGCTCACCACGCCCCGGCCGGTGGAGGTGCGGTCCACCCGGCGGTCGTGCACGCAGACCAGGTGCCCGTCGCGGGTCAGGCGAACGTCGCACTCCAGGGCGTCGGCGCCGTGCTCCAGGGCCAGCTCGTAGGCCTGCAGGGTGTGCTCGGCGCGCACCGCCGACGCCCCTCGGTGCGCCACCACCAGCGGGGTGCGACGCCGGCCGGAGTCCCCGCTCACCACAGGTCGCTGCCCGGGAAGGTCGCTGCTCATGAACCGGTGGCGGCCAGCGCAGGTTCGGTGTCGGTCCGGGCGCCCGGCGCGGGTGCCTCGGTGCGCGGCGCGACGGCCGCACTCGGTGCTGTGGCCACGGCCGGAGCTGCTTCGACGGGGACCGAGGCCACCCAGCGGGTGCGCCGCCGCCGGCGGGAGCCCGCGGCTGGGTCCAGCGCCGCGGTGTGCTCGCGCAGCAGCCGCAGCGTCAGCACCACCACGGCGGCAGCCACCACGTCCGACAGCGCCACCAGCAGCACTCCGTCGGCCTGGGCCTGCACGCTGTCGCGCAGCCGCCACAACCACGCCCCGGCGGCCAGCGCCACCGACAGCACCCACCCGGCCCACCACCAGCGCAGCCGTCGGGACGGCCGCGGGCCGTGGCTGTCCGGGTCGATGTCGCGCTCCAGCTCGGTGAGCAGCACGCCGGGGGCCACCAGGTTCCAGCCGGGCACGAAGATGCCCAGGGCGATGCTGCGGGCGCTGCGCGCATCGCGGCGGCCGATCCGCTCGGCCGCCGCCGCCCGGGCGCGCACCAGCCACACCGTGCAGACGACCATGGCGAACAGGACGGTGAGCACTGACAGCACGCCGGTGGTGATCACCGCGGCGTCGGAGATGGCCACGGTGGTGGCGCCCAGCAGCTCGGACCGGCTGCGCAGCAGCAGCAGGTAGCGCCACAGCTCGGCCGCCGCGGCCAGCGCCAGCACCACTGCGGCGCCGGTCAGCAGGGCACCGGCGGTGTCGGCCAGTGCAGCCATCCGCTGGCGGGCAGTGGGCGGGCGCGGCACGCTCACCCGCGGCACCGGGGTGTGCGGCATCCCCCAGCGGGGGACGTGCTGGTAGCGGGGGGTGGGGCCGAGCTCGCGGCGCAGCACCACGCGCTCCACCACCCTCGGCGGGGGCTTGGCCACCCACCGCAGCGCCACCGGCGGGGTGGTGGTGGGCGCCGACAGCACGCCGCCACACCGCGGGCACCACTGCATGGGCCGTCCCCGCAGGGGCAGCGCGGCGGCACACCGGTGACAGAACTGCTGCATCAGATCACGGTGGGCTCAGCGCCGGTCTCGCTCACCAGCGGGCGACCGGCGGCCTGCCAGTCCAGCATGCCGCCCTCGACGTTGGTGGCCTGGCGGCCGGCCTGCTGCAGGTAGGCCACCACGCGAGCGGAGCGGCCACCGGCCTTGCAGACCACCTGCAGGTCGGCGTCGGCGGGCAGCTCGTCCAGCCGAGCCGGGATGTCGGCCATCGGCACGTGCACCGCCTCGGGGGCGTGCCCGGCGGCCCACTCGTCGTCCTCGCGGACGTCCAGCAGGACGACCCCCTCGGGCAGCTCGGCGGGAAGATCGGCAACGGTGGTGCTCGGCAGGTCGGTCACCGCTTCATGCTGCCACGCCGGCCCTGCGCGGGCACACGCCCTCGTCCCCGCCCCGGTCCGCGGGGCCGTCGCTACAGGCCGAAGCGGGCCCAGGCGGCGCGCTGCTCCACCGCGCCCACGAGCTCCCCGGCCAGGGCCGCCGCCAGCCCCGCACCGGACAGGGCCCCGCCGAGCACGGCCTCCGCACCGCCACCGGGCAGCCCCAGCCGGGCGGCCAGCGACTTCTTGGCGTGCATGGTGCGCACCGTCGCCCTGGGGTACCGCTCGGCGAGCACCTCGCGCATCACGCCCACCTGGTCGGCCAGGCCCATCTGCACCGCCCGACGGCCGATCCACACGTCGCCGGTGAACAGCTCGTCGTCGGTGCCCACCAGCTTGTCGCCGCGCCGCTCGCGCACCCAGGCGCCGAACTCGCGGTGGATGTCGGCCTGCATGCTCAGCAGCCACTGCACGTCCTCCTCCTTCTCCGGGGAGAAGGGGTCCAGACGGGCCTTGTTCGACCCTGCGGTGTGCAGCCGGCGGTCCACGCCGAGCTTGTCGATCAGGCCCTCCATGCCGAAGCCGGCGCTGACCACCCCGATGCTGCCGACCATGGAGGTGGGCGTGGTGATGATCTCGTCGGCGGCGCAGGCCAACCAGTAGCCACCAGAGGCGGCGACGTCCTCGCAGAACGCCAGGACGGGCACGTCGTGCTCGGCCGCCAGCTGGCGGATGCGGCTGCCGATGAGCTGGCTCTGCGTGGGCGAGCCACCAGGGGAGTTGATGGCCAGCGCCACCGCCTGCACCCCGTCGGCGGTGAAGGCCCGCTTGAGCGCGGCCTCCACGTTGTCGGCGTTCAGCTGCTGGCGGCCCAGCCCGGCCGCTCCGGCGGCGATCACGCCGTGCAGGCGCACCACCGACACCACCGGCGCGTGCTCGCCGGTGAGCCGGGCGGGCAACCGGTCGCTGAGCGGCTTGGGCACGGCAACACTCCAGCTCGTCATGGGAGTCAGGATACGGAGCGCCCGTGCCGCACAGGCTCAGTCGTAGCTGATGTCCTCGCCGTCCACGGGCTCGTCCGGCACCACCACGTCGTCCACCGTCTCGTCGAGCTCCTCGGGCTCCAGCGCCGCGGCCGGGCGGTCGAGCTGCTCGATCGGCTCGATGTCGGGCACCTCCTCGGCCAGGCGCTCGTCCAGGGTCTCGCCCTCGCGCTCCTCAGCGGCGGTGGTGCCGACGCGGTCGGCGCCCAGCCAGTCCTCGGTCGTCTCCGCGATGGTGGTGTCCGACACCGGGTCACCGATCTCGTCGGGGTCCAGGCTCACGCTCGGCTCGAGCATGTCCTCGTTCATTGCGTTGTCGTCTCCAGCCATGCCGTCAAGCCTGCCACGGACCCGGAGACGGCACCGACGGGTGGGTGGAGTCAGCGCAGCAGGCGCGACATCCTGCGGTCGGCCAGCGGCTTGCCCCCGGTCTGGCAGGTGGGGCAGTACTGGAAGGAGCGCTCGGCGTAGGAGACCTCCCGCACGGTGTCCCCGCACACCGGGCAGGCCAGTCCGGTGCGGGCGTGCACCTGCAGGCCGGAGCGCTTCTCCCCCTTCAGCCGGGCCGCGTCCTGGCCCACCGAGCGCTGCACCGCGTCGGTGAGCACCGTCTGCATCGCGGCGTGCAGGCGGGCCACCTCGTCGTCGGTGAGCCGGGCGGCGGTGGCGAACGGCGACAGCCGCGCCACGTGCAGGATCTCGTCGGAGTAGGCGTTGCCGATGCCGGCCAGCCACGACTGGTTGACGACCAGCGTCTTCAACCGCTCCCGGTGCCCGGCCAGCAGCGGCGCCAGCTCGTCCACGGAGACGCTGAGCGCGTCCGGCCCGAGCTTGGCCACCCCCGGCACCTCGCTCGGATCGGCCACCACCCACACCGCGAGCCGCTTCTGCGTGCCTGCCTCGGTGAGGTCGAAGCCGGGGGCACCCGGCGGCTCGCCCAGGTGCACCCGCAGCGCGAGCGGGCCCTTGCCCGGCTTGGGCGGGGTGGCGCTGAGGGAGTCCGCCCACCGCAGCCAGCCGGCGCGGGACAGGTGCACCACCAGGTGCAGCCCGTCGCAGTCCAGGTCGAGGTGCTTGCCGTGGCGGGTCGCTCCGGTCACGGTCCGTCCCACCAGGGCGCTCACCGGTGGGTCGAAGGTCTTGAGCACGGTGAGGGCGGCGACGTCCACCCGACCGATGACCGCGCCGACGGCGTGCTCGCGCAGGTGGTGGGCCAGCGCTTCTACCTCGGGCAGCTCAGGCACGGACCCAGTGTGCCGCCGCGGGCAGCGGTTGGCCAGAGCAAGCGCTACTGGTGGGTGCTCCCGCTGGTGGTGCCCGGATCCTTCGGCTCGTTGCCGCCCGGGGTGTACTCCGACAGGTTGGGGTTCGAGGACTTCTCGATCGGCTCCGTGCGGGGCTGGTAGGTGGGTCCCACGTGCGCCTCGGTGCGGATCCGGTCCTGCATGTGCGGGTAGTGCAGCTCGAAGGCGGGACGCTCCGACCGGATGCGGGGCAGCTCGGTGAAGTTGTGCCGCGGCGGGGGACAGGTGGTGGCCCACTCCAGGGAGTTGCCGCCGCCCCACGGGTCGTCGACGTCGACCGCCTTGCCGTAGCGATAGCTGACGAAGACGTTCCACAGGAACGGCAGCGTGGAGGCGCCGAGGACGAACGCCCCGATGGTGGACACCGTGTTCAGCGTGGTGAAGCCGTCGGAGGGCAGGTAGTCGGCGTAGCGGCGCGGCATGCCCTCGTTGCCCAGCCAGTGCTGCACCAGGAACGTCAGGTGGAAGCCGATGAAGGTCAGCCAGAAGTGGAGCTTGCCCAGCTTCTCGTCCAGCATCCGGCCGGTCATCTTGGGAAACCAGTAGTAGATGCCGGCGTACGTGGCAAAGACGATGGTGCCGAAGAGCACGTAGTGGAAGTGCGCCACCACGAAGTAGCTGTCAGTCACGTGGAAGTCGATCGGCGGGGCGGCCAGCAACACCCCGGTGAGGCCACCCAGCAGGAAGGTCACCAGGAAGCCGATCGCGAACAGCATGGGTGACTCGAAGGTGATCTGGCCCTTCCACACGGTGCCGATCCAGTTGAAGAACTTCACGCCGGTGGGCACGGCGATGAGGAAGGTGGTGAAGGCGAAGAACGGCAGCAGCACCGCGCCGGTGGCGTACATGTGGTGCGCCCACACCGCGGCCGAGAGGGCCCCGATGGCCAGAGTGGCGAAGATGAGCCCCTTGTAGCCGAAGATCGGCTTGCGGGAGAACACCGGGAAGATCTCGCTCACGATGCCGAAGAACGGCAGCGCCACGATGTAGACCTCAGGATGACCGAAGAACCAGAACAGGTGCTGCCACAAGATCGCCCCACCGTTGGCGGGGTCGAAGATGCGCGAACCGAGGTTTCGGTCGCTCGCCAGCGCCAGCAGCGCGGCGGTGAGGATGGGAAACGCCAACAGGATCAGCACCGACGTGATGAGGATGTTCCAGGTGAAGATCGGCATCCGGAACATCGTCATGCCGGGGGCGCGCAGGCAGACCACGGTGGTGATCATGTTGACCGCACCGAGGATGGTGCCCAGGCCGGCGATGGCCAGACCCATGATCCACAGGTCGGCGCCGGCACCCGGCGAGCTCTCCACCGACGACAGTGGCGTGTAGGCCGTCCAGCCGTAGTCAGCGGCACCGCCAGGGGTGATGAACCCACCCAGGGTGATCAGTCCACCGAACAGGAACAGCCAGTACGAGAAGGCGTTCAACCGCGGGAACGCCACGTCCGGCGAGCCGATCTGCAGCGGCACGATGTAGTTGGCAAAGCCGAACACCACCGGAGTGGCGTACAGCAGCAACATGATCGTGCCGTGCATGGTGAACAGCTGGTTGTACTGCTCGTAGGAGAGGAACTGCATCCCCGGCCGGGCCAGCTCGGCCCGCATGAACAGGGCCATGGCCCCGCCGACCATGAAGAACGCGAACGCCGTGACCAGGTACATCAGCCCGATCGTCTTGGGATCGGTGGTGCTGAAGTACTTGACGATGGCGCTGCCCTTGGGCGCCACCCGGGCCGGGTAGGGGCGGGTGACGACCGGCCGCGGGGCGACCTCGGTCATGACTGCTCGGGCATGGTCGGACGGACCGCCCTAGCGGCGGCTGCACCCACGACACACTGCATCGGCCCTCCAAGGAGGCTCGCACGGCGACAGGCACCCCAAGGTAGCCCCGTCGCCGTGCGCCGGCCATCCGAAAAGACGGCCCGATCAGCGGTTACACCGCGCCGAGACCCACCGGGCAGGACACCCCGGTCCCGCCGATCCCGCAGTAGCCGTTGGGGTTCTTGGCCAGGTACTGCTGGTGGTAGTCCTCGGCGTAGTAGAAGCCGCCACCCCCAGCCTCGGTCAGCAGCGCTGTCTCGGTGGTGATCTCGCCGTAGCCCGCCTTGGCCAGCTCAGCCTGGTAGGACTCCTGGGACTTGCGGGCGGCTTGCAGCTGCGCCTCGTCCATGGCGTAGATGGCGGAGCGGTACTGGGTGCCGCGGTCGTTGCCCTGACGCATGCCCTGCGTGGGGTCGTGGTTCTCCCAGAACACCCGCAGCAGCTGCTCGTAGCTGATCTGGGCCGGGTCGAAGACGATCAGCACCGACTCGGCGTGCCCGGTGCGCCCGGTACAGGTCTCCTCGTAGGTGGGGTTGGGGGTGTGGCCACCGGCGTAGCCGACGGCGGTGGTGTACACCCCGTCCAGCTCCCAGAAGACGCGCTCGGCACCCCAGAAGCAGCCCATCGCCACCACGGCGGTGGCCATGCCGTCGGGAAACGGCGGGTGCAGCGGGCGGCCGTTGACGTAGTGCGTCTCGCCGGCGCGCACCGGCGTGTCCCGCCCGGGCAGCGCGTCACCGGGGGCGATCACGGTGGATGGGGACCCGAACATGCTGTCGAACCAGGACATTGCGACACCCTACGTCGATCGGACGGCAGGTCGTCGACGATCTGCGCCTGCCGGCACGGTTGTGCGTGCACAATGTCAACAGTCCACGACGGGGCTGCTATTCCGTGCCTGCACAGCCACGCACCAGACCTGCACCCCGCCCGAAGCACGACAAGCCCCTGCACCGCGACGCGCATGCACGGCAGAAGGAGGCACAGTGGCGCTGCACGACGAGCTGAGCAGGCTCGACTCCGAGGTCGCCGCCGGCCGCATCTCCACCGAGCAGTTCCGCCAGCAGCGCGACCTGCTGCTCGCCGCCGCGGGCAGCGGACCGGCCTCGGGCGGCCCCTTCCCGCCGCCGTTCCAGTGGCCCGACGGTGCCGGCACCCCTGCCGCCGGCGGTGTGGGTGCTGGTGCCACCGCTGAGGACCGCACCCAGGTGGTGCGCCGGCCGGCACCCGCCGCGAGCACCCCCGCCGAGGCGGACACCAGCGACCGCACCCAGGTGGTCCCCCGCCGCGGCCCCACCGCCAGCAGCACGCCCGCCGAGGACCGCACCCAGGTGGTGCGTCGGCCCGCCGGTGCGACGGCACCGACCGCCCGGGCCGCTGCCGGACCGGGGGCCCGTCCAGGTTCGGCAGCGCCCACCGGCGACGCCGACCGCACCCAGATGGTCCGTTCCGCACCGTCGGGCTACTCCACCGTCGGCGCTCCCCCGTGGGCCCGCGGCGGCGTCGGTCCCCAGCGCGGACCGAGCGGCTCCAGCACGGCCGGCGCGGAGGGCAACCTGCCGCCGTGGACACTGGGGCAGCAGCCGCAGGCCGCACCGCAGCGCGTGGGCGCCCACAGCGACGCAGCCCCATTCGCCGGGCCCGCCTCCCCCAGCCGGCGCTGGCTGGTGCCGGTGGCGGTGCTGGTGGTGCTCGCCATCGTTCTGGCCCTCTGCCTGGTGCTCTTCCTCTGACCGCGCTCCCCCGCGTCGACTGGCTGCGCGCGCCCCGGGGCGAGGAGCCGGTGGTCCTGGTGCTGCCCGGCGGCAGGGCCAGCTCGCGGGCCCAGCCCATGCCCCTCGGGCTGCCCCGGCTGCGGATGCTGCCCCTTGCCCGCGCCGTGCAGCGGGCGCTGCCTGACGTCGCGGTGGGCACCGTCCGCTACCGCTACCGCGGCTGGAACGGACACCACCAGGACCCCGTGCACGACGTGCGGGCCGTGCTCGCCGAGCTGGTCGGCACCTCTCCGGTGGTGTTGCTGGGCCACTCCATGGGCGGGCGCACCGCGGTCGCCGCCGCCGCCCACCCCCGTGTGGTCGGCGTGGTGGGTCTGGCGCCCTGGCTGCCCGACGGGGAGAGCGTGTCCACCGTGCGCGGGCGCACCGTGGTGCTCGCCCACGGAGACCAGGACCAGCTGGTGCCCGCCCGGCTCTCCGCCCGCTGGGCCGAGCGCGCCCAGGGCGTCCCCGACCGGCTCGCCCGCTTCGTGGTGACCGGCGACAGCCACGCCATGCTGCGCAGAGCCCGCTGGTGGACCTCGCTGGCGGTGTGGGGCTGCCGCGCCGCGCTGGGCCGAGAGGTCGACCCCGTGCTGCAGGCCGCCTTCGACGCCGGGGCCCAGGGCGAGCTGGCGCACCCCGGTTGATCCCCTCGGCCCTCGGCGCCGCGGTGGCGGCTGGAAGTCGCTGCCGCGGGCCCGGGAGCGCAAGATGAGCGGCGTGCTGGATCTGGCTGAGGTGCGCGCGGGCGGCAGGGCGCCGGTGATCGGGCTCGGCCGGCCGTGACCCAGCGGGGATGGGTGGCGCTGGCGCTGGCCGGCTCGCTGCTGCTGCCGGCGTGCACCGGCTCGGACACCTCTTCCTCCACCGCGTCGCAGACCCCCGCCCCCGGCAACCCCCCGGTGGCCGACGGTCCCGCCGAGCCAGGGCTGGCACCCGCCCCGAGCGTCGCCCCGGTCGGCCGCACCATCGCGGTGGGCAACAACCCGGAGGCCGTGGTGGTGGGCAGCGACGGCACTGCGGCGGTGGGGCTCAAGGGCCCCGACGGCATCGCCCTGGTGGACGTGGCCGCGGGCACGGTGCGCCAGGTGGTGCCCACCGACGGCGGTGCCCCGCGCCACCTCGACCTGGCCGCCCCTGGGGGGCCGGTGCTCGCGCCGCTGGAGCAGAACGACACGGTGCTGGAGGTCAGCCTGGCCGACGGGGCCGTGCTGCGCCGCACCACGGAGGTTGGCCGCAACCCGCACAACGCCGTGCGCACCGCCGACGGCACGGTGGTGGTGAACAACGAGCTCGGCGGCGGCGTGGTGTTCCTGCGCGAGGGCGCCGTCGTCGGTGAGCTGCCCGCCGGACCGCCGCAGCCGGGCGGGCTCGCCGCCGTGGGCGGGTACGCAGTGGTCTCCGACGTCCGCGGCCAGGGGTTGTGGGTCTACGACGCCGCGCAGCGGACGCTGGTGGCGCAGACGCCGCTGGGCACCCAGCTCACCCACACCATCGCGCTGGCCGCACCCGGGCAGACCCAGGGCACCGGCAGCGCAGCGGGGGTGGTGGCCGTGGCCGACACGGTGGGCGAGGCGGTGTACCTGGTGCGCGTGACCCCGCCCGACCACCGCCAGGGCCGCCCCGACGTGCAGCTGCAGGTGCTGGCCCGGATCGCGGCGACAGGGAGGCCGTACGGCCTGGCCTACGACGCCGCCAGAGCGTTGCTGTTCATCACCCGCACCGCCGACAACCAGCTGGCGGTGGTGGACGTGGCCGACCCGCGGGCGCCGCGCACCCTGGGGACGCTGCCCACGGTGCGCCAGCCCAACTCGGTGGCGGTGGATCCTGCCTCGGGGGAGGTCCTGGTGGCGGGCAACACCGACGGGCTGCTGCAGGTGATCCCCCAGGACCAGGTGCCCTCGCGCTGAGCCAGCGCCACCCGTCCGTGCCTCAGGCTCGGTCCGCGCCGGTGCGGGCGCGCAGCCGCCGCAGCTCCCAGGTCCGCTCGTCCGGTCCCAGCACCCGCAGGACCCGGGCGTAGGTGCGGTGCTGGCGCCAGGTGCTCCCGCACACCACCGCCGCCCCGACCGGGAACACCACCAGACCAGGCACGGCCGAGCCCGGCACCGCACCGCCCAGCAGCACCACCAGCAGGTAGACCACCGTCGCGGCGACCAGACCCCCGGCCAGCAGCTGCGCGGGTCGGCGCTGCTCCAGGCGCACCCAGGCGTAGCGGCGGGCCAGCTCCCGCTCGGTGGCGTCGGTGCGGGGCAGCCGGCCGGAGTCCACGTCGGACTGCACGGCCCGCAGCCATCCGGGGCCGCTCTCCCAGCCCAGTCGCTCGGCCAGGGCCTGGGTCTGCCCGGGCTCGGCCGCCACCACCACCGCACCCGCTGCCGCGCCGGCCAGCACGCACAACAGCGTCACCCACCAGCTGCCACCGGAAGCGGCCAGCCCGACAGCGCCCAGGTACACCAGGCCCACCACCGCGGCACCGAGCGCGCGAACCCGTCGGGGTGCGGCGACCAGGCGCGTGCGCAGCCCCACCCGGTCGGGGGCGGTCGGCGGCGCGGTGCGGCGGGCCGGCCGGGCCCCGCTCGGGCGGCGGCCAGGGGGACGGGGCGCACGGGTGCTCATCGGAACGGGTCCTCCGTCTCCCACGCGGTGGGCACGCTGACCTGCACGCCCTCGGCCGCGCCGCGCTCGGTGAGAAACCGCAGCGAGGCGGCGAAGCTGTCGACGAAGAACGGCAGCGGCTGCAGCGGCTTGCTCAACGGACGCCAGAACCGGTCCCAGTGCACCGGCACCACCCGGCGAGCCCCGGTGCGGGTGACCACCTCGCGCCAGTAGGCGTCGCGGAACTCCGCCGAGCGCCGGCCCAGGGTGGCCACCCCCAGGTAGACGGTGTCCGCCACCACGCCCGCCAGTGCTCCCGGGATGAAGTTGGTGCTGGCGTGCACCAGGACCGCGCCGTCGGGGTGATCGACGTGGATGGAGTAGCAGCCACCCTCCTTGTAGCTGCGGATGGAGCTCGGCGGGCGCAGCGGACGGTCGATCACGCCAGGGAAGGCCGGCCGCGGGGTGTGCGCGGCGGGGAAGAGGGTGACCGCGAAGCTGCCGTAGCGCACGGTCTCGCCGGTGGTTGCCACGCGGACCTGAGCGGCGTCCAGGCCGTGCCCAGCACCGATCTGGGCGGTCGAGGCCGAGCCCACCAGCTCAGCCCCGGTGCGCCGCGCCACCGTGGGCGCGTCGAGGGCGTGGTCGTGGTGGGAGTGCACCACCACCACCGCGTCCAGCCGGTCCACCCCGAGCCGGGTGAGGGCGGAGCCGATCAGCGCCTCGTCCGGGCGGACCGAGCCCATGACCGAGCGCAGCAGGCCAGGCCGGGTGAGGAATCCGTCGGTGAGCACCGCAGAGCTGTTGTCGCGCAACAGGACGCTGGAGACGCCGAGGAAGGTGGCCCGCACCCGGGTGAGGGTACGGGCGGGGTCAGGGCCGCAGGATGATCTTGCCGTGGGTGTGTCCGGTGAGGATCTTGCGGTGGGCGTCAGCGGCCCGGCTCAGCGGGAAGGTCTCGTCCACCACCACGGTCAGCGCACCCTCCTCGGCCAGGGCGACCAGCTCCATGCGGGCGGCGTCGCGCAGCGCGGTGCCGGGGTCGGCGCCGGGACCGTTGCCCAGCACCTTGATGCCCGTGTCACCGCGGCCGAACGCGGCGATGGTGGCCACTCGGGCCGGGCTGCCCACCAGCTGCAGCGACACGTCCACCGCCTCGTCGCCGCCCACCGTGTCCACCGCGGCCTGCACCCCGTGCGGAGCGAGCTCGCGGACCCGCTCGGCCAACCCGGCGCCGTGCTCCACCGGCTCCGCGCCCAGGGAGCGGAGCAGGTCGTGCTGCGCGGATCCGGCCGTGCCGATGACGGTGGCGCCCCACGCCCGGGCGATCTGCACCGCCATCAGGCCCACCCCGCCGGCGGCGCCGTGCACCAGCACCGTCTCACCCGCGGCCACCCGGGTGGCGGTCAGCGCGTGCACGGCGGTGGTGCCGGTCAGCATCAGCCCGGCAGCCTGGTCCCAGCTGTAGTGGTGGGGCCGGGGCAGCACCGCGCGGCCGGGGACGAACACCTCCTCGGCGTAGCCGCCGCCCACCCGGTAGCCGATCACCGCGTCTCCCACCGACACCGTCCCGGCGGGGCCGACCGCGCCGCCCGGGCCGACCGCCTCCACCACGCCGGAGACCTCGAAGCCGAGCCGCATCGGCAGCTTGGCGGCGTCGTCGCCCATCTGGCCGCTGTAGAGCTTGACGTCGATGGGGTTGACCCCCGCGGCGTGCACCCGCACCCGGGCCACCCCCGGTGCAGGCTCGCGGATCTCCTCGTCGTACTCCGCCAGCACCTCGGGTCCGCCGTAGGCCGTGGCCGCCACGTAGGTCGTCATGCACTGTGAAACAGATCACGGGCGGTGGCTGTTCCCGCGCGGGCTGGCACTCGACACGCCTTGTGTGCCAGCGGGGTCCGCGTCCAGGATGTCCCCTCGCCGTGGAGGAGGTCCGTGATGCCCGGACAGACGAGCGCCAACGTCGAGGTCGCACCGCTGCACGTGGGTGGTGAGCTGCGCGGATTCATGGTCAGCGGCCGGTGGCCGGCCTCCACCCGGGAGTGGACCCAGCTGCTGGTGCTGGCGGTGCGCACCGCCGCGGTGCCGGGGCTGCTGCCCACCACCACTGTCTTCGGCGTGCACGAGGAGTGCCCCGACGATCCCGACCTGCGCGCGGTGGGGATGGTGACCGCGGAGGGCCCGGTGCTGGGCGAGGGAGCGGTGCAGCCCGGCCGCTTCGCCGGACACCAGCCGCCCGCGCTGCTGATGCTGCACCCGCCGTCGGAGACCACCCCGTCGCTGCCCGAGTGCGCCGGGGTGGCCTCGGGGTGCCTGCTGCTGCCGGGCATTCCGTACCTGGGGCTGGCGCACCGGGCAGCGTGGGTGGAGACCGAGCCCGGCGGGACGATCACCGGGCTGATCAGCCGCGACGGTGTCGATCCCAGCCGTGACCCGGACACCGCCGTGCTGGCGATGCTGCTCGCCGCCTAGCCCTCCGACCCGTTGCGCTAGATGCCGATCCGCTCCCGCACGCCGTCGGTGAGGGTGCGGACGGTGGACACCGGGCGGAAGGCGCGGGCGGCGTCGGTGAGCGCCGTTCGGGCGTCGGCGGGCAGCTCCAGGTCGGCGGCGGCCACGTTGAACTCCAGCTGCTCCACGCTGGACGCCCCGGGAATCACCACCACCTGCGGCAGGCTGAGCAGCCACGCCAGCGCCACCTGGGCGGGCTTGGCGTCCACCCCGGCGGCCACCTCGCGCAGGGTGTCCAGCAGCGGCGCCACCCGGCGCAGGTTCTCGGTGCCGAACAGCGGGTTGGCCGCCCGCACCCCACCGGGCCGGTTGGCCACGCTGTACTTGCCGCCGAGCAGCCCCTGGGCCAGCGGGCTGTACGCCATCACCATGCGGTTCTCCCGCTCGGCGAAGGGCACCAGGTCCTCCAGCGGGTCGGCGTGGGCCAGGGAGAACTGCACCTGGTTGCTCACCACGGGCTGCCCCAGCGCCTCGTCGGCCTTGCGCCAGCGCTGCAGCGAGTAGTTGGACACGCCCACCGCCCCGATGCGGCCCTCCTCCAGCAGGCTGCGCATCCCCGGCATGATCACCGAGTCCGGCACCACCGGGTTGGGCTGGTGCACCTGGTACAGCGGGATGGAGCTCAGCTCCAGCCGCTTGGCGCTGCCCTCCGCCCGGCGCCGCACGAGGGGTGGGAACGGCGCCACCGGGAACACCTTGCTGGCCACCACCACCTCGGCGCGCTCAGCCCCCAGCGCCTCGGCCAGGATCCGCTCGCTCTTGCCGAAGCCGTACACCTCGGCGGTGTCGAACAGCGTCACGCCCAGCTCGCGAGCCCGCCGCACGATGTCGCGGGCGGCCCCGGAGGCGTAGCCGTCGCCGTAGCCCCACTCCTTGGAGCCGAACTGCCACGTACCCAACCCCACTCGGCTGACCGGACCAAGACCGCTGACCTCCAGGAACTTCATGGTCCCAGTGTGGGTCACCCGGGCCCGTGGCGACACCGGAGAGGCAGCAGCCACGCCCAGGTGTCAGGCTCTGGGACATGATCCGCACTCTCCGCCGCAACGCCCTGCTGGCCGCCCTGGTCGCCCCCGCCACCTTCGTCGGCCGCGCCGCGTGGGGCCTGCCCCGCGCGCTGGGCGCCTCCCGGTCCCAGATCCGCCCGTACGCCGCGGGCTCGTCGCACTACCGCGACGGCTCCTTCCACAACACGCTGCCCTCCGACGGCGTGGTCGCCACGGAGGGCGGCTCGCTGGCCTGGTCGATGATCACGCGTCGGCACGGCGGACGGCCGTCGCGGCCGGTGCCCCTGGTGGAGCCCGACCTGAGCACCCCGGCCGCCGAGCTCGCCGCCACCTGGCTGGGCCACGCCACGGTGCTGGTGGAGGTCGACGGAGCCACGGTGCTGGTCGACCCGGTGTGGTCGGACCGCGTCTCGCCCTCCCCGGTGATCGGCCCGCGGCGCATCCACCCGGTGCCGGCCGAGCTGTCCGAGCTGCCGCAGCTGGCCGCGGTGGTGATCTCCCACGACCACTACGACCACCTCGACCTGCCCACGGTGCGCGCCCTGCTGCGCACCCAGAGCGCGCCGTTCGTGGTGCCGCTGGGCATCGGCGCGCACCTGCGGGGCTGGGGCGTGCCCGACGAGCGCATCGTCGAGCTCGACTGGAACCAGCACACCACCGTGGGCGGGCTGACCATCACCTGCACCGAGGCCCGGCACTTCTCCGGCCGCTCGCTGCTGCGCGACACCACCCTCTGGGCCTCCTGGGTGATCGCCGGACCACGCCACTCGGTGTTCTTCGGCGGCGACACCGGCTACACCCCGGCCTTCGCGGGCATCGGGGAGACCTACGGCCCCTTCGACCTCACCCTGCTCCCCATCGGCGCCTACGGCGACCAGTGGCCGGACATCCACATGAACCCGGAGGAGGCCGTCCGCGCGCACGGCGACCTGGGCGGCGGGCTGCTCATCCCCATCCACTGGGCCACCTTCAACCTGGCCTTCCACTCCTGGCCCGAGCCCGCCCAGCGGGTGCGCGAGGCCGCCCTGCAGCACGGCGTGGCGCTCGCCGTGCCGCGCCCCGGGGAGCGGGTCGTGGTGGACGAGGCCCCCGCGCTCGACGACTGGTGGACGCCGCTCAGCTGAGGCGCTCACGCAGCGTCATCACTCACGTTTCGGGGGACCTGTCCCACCTCAGTGCCGAATGTCCGAAATGCGTCGCTTGTGCCGCTCGCGCCATTCTTTCCTGCGAATTGACGCCTCGCCGCGGACGCGGGTCAGACGAACGTGTGCGGCCGTTCTCCGACCTTCTTGTTCCGAATGACCGAGTTGATGAACGCGGCACCGATGAAGCCGACCCCGATCAGTCCGGTGATGACCTCGGGAACCTCGTACTCCACGGTCACCAGCAGCAGCACCGCCAGCGCCCCGATGGCCCAGTGCGCGCCGTGCTCGAGGTAGACGTAGTCCTCCAGCGTCCCCTTGCGCACCAGGTACACCGTGAGCGAGCGGATCCAGAAGGCTCCGACGCCCAGGCCGATCGCGATGATGAAAATGTCCTGGGTGATGGCGAAGGCCCCCACCACGCCGTCGAAGGAGAACGACGCGTCGAGCACCTCGAGGTAGAGGAACAGGAAGAACGCGGCCTTGCCGCTGGCCTTGGCCAGGGTGCTGGGGCCGCTGCCGGCCGCGCCGGCGGGCTCGAGCGCGCTGCCGTCCGCCTGCCTCGCGTCGGCGCCGACCGGGACCAGCTCGGCCTCGTCGTCATCGTCCTGGGCGCCCTCGAACAGTGATCCCAGGCCGTTGACCACCAGGTACGTGACGATGCCGAGCACCCCGGAGAGGAGCACCTCGAAGGACTTGTCCCCGGAGTGCGCGTGCGGGCCGAAGAAGCCCGCAGCCAGGGCGAGGGCGATCAGGGCCACCGCGACGGAGACCTGCTTGAGGGCGCCGATGCGGGCGAGCGGACGCTCCAGCCAGCTCAGCCAGGTGATGTCACGCTGCTCGAACAGCCAGTCCAGGAACAGCATCCCCAGGAACATGCCGCCGAAGCCGGCGATGGCGGGGTGTGCGGCGTTGATCAGGTTGGCGTACGTGCCGGGCTCGTCGATCGAGCCGCCCTCCAGCGCCAGGCTCACCACCTCGACCGGGCTGATCTTGGCCGTCACCGCCACCAGCAGCAGCGGGAAGATCAGCCGCATGCCGAACACCGCGATGAGCACGCCCACGGTGAGGAAGATGCGCTGCCAGAACTCGTTCATCCGGACGAGCACCTTGGCGTTGACCACGGCGTTGTCGAAGGACAGCGAGACCTCGAGCACGATGAGGATCGCCACGATGGTCAGGGCCGCCGGCCCACCCACCAACAACGTGCCCACCAGGGCCGCGATGGTGATCGCGACAGACCAACCAAAAATTCTGAACACAGCACAATCCTTCGGCGCAATAGGGAAAGGTCGCGAGAACGACGGAAGTGTACTGAGAATTCTGCGGCTGCCGTTATTGGGCTGCGAACCAGTCGACGATCTCCGCGCCGGCCCGCACTCCGTGGTGCTGGGTGACGGTGAGGTGTGGTGCCGCCCACCCGGTGTCGTGCAGCTCGCCGTGCCGGGGCCGGATGGCGAGGTCGGCGGCGGCGAGCAGGTCGGTGTCCAGCAGCGAGTCGCCCGCGGCGAGCATCCGGTCCGCGCCCACTCGGCGGCGGACCTCTGCCGCGGCGGCGGACTTGCGCAGCCGCTCGGGCACGCAGTAGACCTTGCGGCCCTGCATCGACACCGTCCACCCGCGTGGCAGGCAGAACTCGCTGAGCTCTGCGAGCCAGCCCGCCGGCAGGTCGTCGCGCTCCACCACCGCGTAGACGAACAGGTCCGAGGCCACCCGCACGGTGCGCACGAACTGCGGCGCGGGCTCGAACCAGGCGCGCACCTCCGCCAGCGGGGCCGAGGCCGCCAGCAGGGCGTCCACGTGGGTGGACCAGTCGCCGTCCACCGCGCCGTCGACGAGCAGCCGGCCGCCGTTGGCGCAGATGGCGTAGGCCGGCGGCGGGCCGGGCACCTGCACCCGCTGGTACTGCTCCACGGTGCGGGTGGTGGTGGGCACCAGCACGTGCCGGGTGGCCACCTCGGCCAGGCACCGGGCGGCGTCGGTGAGCATGAACGACTGCGGCGCTCCCTGGTAGAGCTCCACGCACAGCAGCGACGGCGCGTCGGCGTCCGCGCAGTCCAGGGCGAGCGCCGCGGCGGAGTAGATCAGGGTGCGGTCGAGGTCGGCACAGATGACCGTGGGTCCGGGCGCGCTCACGCCGGCACCTGCGCGGCGGCGCCGTCGGCCCCGGTAGCGCCGCGGGTGTAGCGCGGGTGGATCAGCCCGACGCAGGAGTAGGCCAGGTCGGCCACGTCCTCCACCGGCACTCCTCGCCGCTCGGCGAGCAGCAGCACGTGCCCCAGCTCGGCGCGGGCGTCCGGGCGCACCAGCACCTTCCACGGCACCCGCCGCAGCAGCACCCGGGTGGTCTCCCCGACGCCGGGCTTGACCAGGTTCTCCTGCCCGATGCCGTAGGCCTCGCTGATCTCCCGCACCGCCGCCCAGCCCGACCAGGTGGGCTCGCGGTCGCCGGCCGCGACGTGCGGCCAGGAGCTGGCGACCTCCGTGCGAACGGCGTCGAAGTGGGCGGTGACGGCGTCCAGGAAGTCGATGGAGACGTCGGAGCCGGCCAGCTCGGCGTAGAACTTGGCGCCGTGGAAGTCGGCAGGTCCGATGTGCGTGGCGTTGAGCACCGTGCGCGACACCAGGCCGGAGACGGTGGAGTTCAGGCAGGCCGAGGCGATGAGGTAGTCCTCGCGGGTGCCGAAGGTGCGCACGCAGCGCCCGGGGTCGGCCAGCACCGCCAGGTCGGGGTTGAACCGCGCACCGGTGGCCAGCTCGTGCTCTGCCAGGGCAGCGGTGAGCTCGGAGGTGATGGCGCCCTTGCCCGTCCAGCCGTCCACGAACACCACCGCGGCGGGGTCGTGGTGGGCGGCCAGGTAGCGCAGCGCCACCGGGTCGATGCCGCGGCCGCGCACGATGGACACCGCGTAGTGCGGCAGCTGCAGCCCATGCACGTGCTGCGCCCAGCGGCGCACCAGGATCCCCACCGGGGTGCCGGCGCGGGCCAGGGAGGCCAGCACCAGGTCGGGTCCGCGCTCGGCCAGCAGCAGCTCGGTGAGCACCCCGACGGCGTGGGCCAGGCGGCGGGCGGAGCCGGTCAGGGCCTGCTGGAACAGGGCCAGGTAGGCCGGGTCGGGCTGGTACTCCACCGGCAGCGACTCCGCGTAGTGGGCCCCGCCGTTCTGCACCGCCTCCTCGCGCTCCTCCACCGGTGCCTCCAGCGCGACCGTGGAGAGGTCCTTGAGCAGCCAGGTCACCTCGTCGGCGGCGTAGGAGCCGAACTCCGGGCCGTGCAGCGGGGTGGGCAGGGGGCCGGCGCTGGGCAGCGTCACCAGCAGCACCGGGGCCGGCAGGGCGTCGAGCAGGCCGGCCAGCTGCGGGGTGTCGGCCACGTCGTCGACCACCACCACCACCGCGTCCGGGCGGCCGACGTTGTAGGCGAAGCGCCGGCCGGGCCCGTCCACCGGGTCGTCGTGGGCGGGAAAGGTGATGCCGCCGCGGATGGCGTAGCCGGGGTCGTCCACGGCCAGCACCGGCGAGCGGGTGGTGGTGGAGCTGCGGACCGCCACGCCGCGGTCGTCCAGCCGGTCGGCCAGCGCCTCGGCCAGGCGCAGCGGGGCGTGCATCAGCTCCTCGGTGCCCAGCACCAGCACCGACCCGCCGGCCGGTACCTGCAGGGCCGCGTCCAGCTGGGCGGCCAGCGCGGGCAGCACCTGCTCCAGCTGGGCGCGGTGCGGGCGCTGCACTCCGTGCCGTCCCCCGTCGGGCAGGGTCACGGGCCAGTCCAGCGCCACCCGCCGCACCGGGTGCGGCGGGGCGGGCGCGGGCTGCGGCGTGCTGTGGGCCTGCACCAGCTCGGCGCCGCGGCGCAGCGCGTCGGCAGGCACCTGCACCCGCCCGCGGGCCAGCGACACCACGCTGACCTGGGCGCCCAGCTCGGTGGCCAGCTCCTGCAGGGCGGCCTCGTCCTCGGCGCTGCGCAGGTCGATCAGTGCGGCCACCACGTAGCGGGGCCGCGGGGCGATGGCGTGCAGCATGGCCAGGGTGTTGCGCACGGTGCGCCCGGTGGAGAGCTCGTCGTCCACCAGCACCAGCGGTCCGGTGCCGGTGAGCAGCTCGGGGCTGCGCGGCAGCAGCCGGTGCTCGGTGGCGTGCGAGTGCTCCTCGGCGAAGCGGCCCAGCTGCACCGCACCGGCGGGGTGGCGGCGGGTGGAGTGCAGGTACACGTCGGCGTCCAGCGCCTCGGCCACCAGGTGTCCGAGCCCGGTGGCGGTCTCGGCGTAGCCCAGCACGCAGACGTCCTCGCCCACACCGGCGCCGCCCAGGGCGACGGCGCGGTCGCGCAGGTCGCGGGCCGCACCGTCGTGGCCGGCCAGCGCCGCCCGCACCGGGTCCTGCCAGCCGGTGGGCGCGGGTGCGCCCAGCTCGGCGGCCACCCGGGCGCCCAGCAGCAGCCCGGCCGCGCGCACCAGCCGCGGGTCGGTGGGGACGTGCTTGCCCAGCACCCGGGAGACCAGCAGGTGCGCCCGCCGCGGGTTGCGCCGCAGCGCCAGGCCCACCAGCTCCTCCACCCGGAGGTCGTCGCCGCTCGCGCCCTGCAGCTGCACCCCCAGGTGCTCGTGCACCCAGGAGCCCGTCCACCCGCTCACGCGGCGTCGCTGGCGGTCAGCAGCTCCACGTAGGAGACGTCCTCGGCCGCCACCCCGAACGCCGCGGCCCGCAGCTGCACCTTGTGCGCCCAGGCCCGGTGGGGGTTCACCTCGTTCATCTTGTTGCCGTACTCGCTGCGCAACACCCCGCCCGGCGAGGTCGCGGCCAGCACGTCGTTGGCGTCGGCGAACTCCTCGTGCGTCACCACCGACAGCGCGTGCACGGCGGTGACGTGGCTGGGGTGGATCACCGTCTTGCCGGTCAATCCGTTCACCTTGTCCAGCTGGACCTCGCGGATCAGCCCGTCCAGGTCGTGGCGCAGCAGCGCCGACCGCAGCTCCTGGGCTCCGTGCTCGGCGAACACCGAGGCCCGCAGCTGGGGCTTGAAGATGCGCTCGCCGCCGGTGAAGTACTCCCACACCGGTCCGGTGATGGTGAACCCAGTGCCGTCGGCGCGGCCCAGCACGTTGACCACGTCGGCGATGGCGTTGCCCACCAGCCGCACGTCGTAGATGGTCATCTCCGCGGTGCGGCGCAAGCCGAACACCCCGGAGAAGTCGCTGGCACCCAGGCGCACCGCCAGCACCTGCTCGCGCGCCTGGTTGAGCAGCGCGCGGATGCCGGCCAGCGCCTGCGCGCGGGTCTCCAGGTAGAGCACGTCGGCCGACTCGATCACCGGCATCGCCCACAGCCGCACCCCGCTGTCCGAGGACGCCTGGGCCAGCGCCTGCAGGTAGCCCGCCCCGTTGTGCACGGTGAACTTGGGCAGCACGAAGCCGCTGAGCAGCGTCGTCGCCGGACCCAGCCGCCGCACCAGGTCGCCGATCTGCTCGGCGGTGCGCACCCGCACGAACAGCCGCGGCCTGGGGGCGGTGTCGGCCTGCAGTGCCACCAGCTGGTCCACCAGGTTCTGCTCCGCCGCGGCCAGCTCGGTGTTGGCCACCGAGTCCTCCAGGCACAGCACCATGCTGGTGACGCCGGCGGCGCGGCTGCGCACCACGTCGCGCGCCAGGTTGGGCCGGGTGGCAGGGCAGTACAGGGTGGCGCCCAGGTGGGTGGCCAGCAGGTCGTGCGGACTGTCCGCGGTCACTGGCTGGGGTGGCTTGCTGAACAACGACGCACGCACGTCCTCAGCGAGGAAGTCGAAGTGGATCACGGGTTGTCTCCTCGGCGAGCGGCGGTGGTCGTCGCCGTCAGTCTGCCCGTTTGCCCCAGTCGGCTGTGCACGCCGTGCCCCACGAGGCACGATGTACGTATGACGCTGATGGCCAAGGGTTCCAACGTCGCGCTCTCGGTTCCGGTGGTGCGGATGGAGCTGGCGTGGAGCCCCGGACCCGGCTGTCCGGACGTCGACGCCGCCGCGCTGCTGCTCACCGGCTCCGGCAAGGTGCGCTCGGACGCGGACTTCGTCTTCTACAACCAGCCTCAGCACGCCTCGGGCGCGGTGTCCCACACCGGCAAGGGCGCGGGGGCCAGCACCGACGGGGTCACCGTGGACACCTCCCGGCTCGAGGCCGACGTGGAGACGGTGGTGCTCACCGCCTCCGCCGACGGCGGCACCTTCGCCGCGGTGCCGGGCCTGCACATGCGCCTGCTGGACCCCTCCGGCACCGAGCTGGTCCGCTTCGACGTCACCGACGCCAGCACCGAGACCGCGATGGTGCTCGGCGAGGTCTACCGCCGCGGCGACGGCTGGAAGTTCCGCGCCGTTGGTCAGGGCTACGCCGCGGGGCTGGGGGGACTGGCCACCGACTTCGGCATCTCGGTGGACGACGAACCCGCCCCCCAGTCCGCCGCACCGGCCACCCCCCAAGCCGGCGCGCCCGCCGTCAGCCTGAAGAAGCAGAAGCTGATCGACCTGGAGAAGAAGCTCACCACCAGCGCGCCGGAGATGCTGAGCCTCACCAAGAAGGCCGCGGTGTCGCTGGAGAAGCGCGGTTTGGGCGAGCACACCGCGCGGGTGGCGCTGTGCCTGGACATCTCCGGGTCGATGAACCGGCTCTACCGCAACGGCAGCATCGCCGCCCTGGCCGAGCGCATCCTGGCGCTGGGCCTGCGCTTCGACGACGACGGCCAGGTGGACGTCTTCCTGTTCGGCAAGAACGGCCACCAGGCGGGTTCGCTGCAGCTGGACAACCGCACCGACTACGTCCCCACCATGCTCGGCGAGTTCGGGCTGGAGCCGGCGACCTACTACGGCAAGGCCATGGCGCTCATCCGCGAGCACTACTTCGGCAGCTCCGCGGCCCGGCGCGAGCCGTTCTCCGCCGCGGTGCCGGTGTACGTCATGTTCGTCACCGACGGCCAGACCTTCGACGAGGACGGCGCCCGCGAGCAGGTGGTCTCCTCCAGCTACGAGCCGCTGTTCTGGCAGTTCATGGCCATCGGCCGCAGCTCGCGCTCCGTCACCCCCGGCACTGCTCCCACCCCCCCGCCGTCCACGGGGCTGTTCGGCCGACGCAAGTCCGCCCCGGCTCCAGCCCGCGGCAGCAGCGAGTTCCGCTTCCTGGAGGAGCTGGACGACATGCCGGGGCGCTACCTCGACAACGCCGACTTCTTCGCCGTGGAGGACCCCGCCGCCATCCCCGACGACCAGCTGTTCGAGCTGCTGATGACGGAGTACCCGGGCTGGATCACCCAGGCCCGCGGCAAGGGCCTGCTCCGCTGATCTGCCTGATTGCCGCAACCCGGCAATCGGGTGACTTGAACACGACGGCCATTGCACCGTGCCTGCTGACTCCGCACCTGGCAGGCTTGAACAATCGATGGCCTCAACCGGGCTGTCCGGATCTCGAGGAGAGCCTGTGGCGTTCTGGGACCAGCTGAAAGCGAAGACGCAGACCATGAACGACCAGCTCAAGACCAAGGCTGGCCAGTTCAAGAGCAAGGAGTTCGCCAACGCCAGCATGGCGATGTGCGCCTTGATCGCCGCCGCTGACGGCTCCATCGACGCCGCTGAGCGCCAGAAGACCGCTGCTCTGATCGCCAGCAACGACGTGCTGACCATCTTCCCGCCTGCCGAGCTGCAGCAGAAGTTCGACTGGTACTGCGACAAGCTCAACAAGGACTTCGCGTTCGGCCAGGTCGAGGCCATCGCCACCATCGGCAAGCTGAAGTCCAAGCCGGACCAGGGCCGCGCGGTCATCCAGATCGGCATCATCATCGGCGGCGCGGACGGCAACTTCGACGCCGACGAGCGCAAGGCCGTCAAGGACGCCTGCTACGCCCTGGGGATCAACCCCAGCGAGTTCGACCTCTAGCTCGCTCTTCCTCCGCTCCACCACCCCCCGCACCACAACCGAAAGGAACACACCATGGGAGTCAGCCTGAGCAAGGGCGGCAACGTCTCACTGTCCAAGGAGGCGCCCGGCATGACCGCCGTGCTCGTCGGCCTCGGCTGGGACGCCCGCACCACCACCGGCACCGACTTCGACCTGGACGCCTCGGCGATCATGGTCGACACCAACGGCAAGGTGATCTCGGACAAGCACTTCATCTTCTTCAACAACATGACGTCCCCGGAGGGCTCCGTGGAGCACACCGGCGACAACCTCACCGGTGAGGGCGATGGCGACGACGAGGCCATCAAGGTGGACCTGGCCAAGGTGCCCGCCGAGGTCGACAAGATCGTGTTCCCGGTCAGCATCTACGAGGCCGAGTCGCGCAACCAGGGCTTCGGCCAGGTGCGCAACGCCTTCATCCGCATCGTGAACCAGACCGGTGGCAGCGAGATCGCCCGCTACGACCTCACCGAGGACGCCTCCACCGAGACCGCGATGGTCTTCGGCGAGCTCTACCGCAACGGCACCGACTGGAAGTTCCGCGCGGTCGGCCAGGGCTACGCCTCCGGCCTCAAGGGCATCGCCACCGACTACGGCGTCTCGGTCTAGTCCGTGGCCATCGACTACAACAAGCGGAAGCCGGCCGCGGCAGCCGGTGGCGACGGCGGCGGCCCGGTGTCGCTGAGCAAGGTGACGCTGACCAAGGCCAGCCCCTCCATCTCGCTGAGCAAGCAGAGCGGGCAGCTGCGGGTGAACCTGAACTGGGACGCACGCTCCCCCGAGCCCGCCAAGGGTGGGTTCCTCAAGAAGCTCGCCGCCGCGGCCGCCCGGCCGATCGACCTGGACCTGGGCTGCCTGTACGAGCTGAACGACGGCAGCAAGGGCGTCATCCAGGCGCTCGGCAACTCCTTCGGGTCGCTGGAGCAGGCGCCGTACATCTTCCTCAACGGTGACGACCGCTCCGGCGCCAACAGCGGGGGCGAGGACATGTTCATCAACCTCGCCCACGCCAAGGACATCCGTCGGGTGCTGGTGTTCGCCTGCATCTACGACGGTGCGCCCAGCTTCGACCAGGCCAACGGGGTGGTGACGCTGACTCCGGCCAGCGGTGCCCCCATCGAGGTGCGCCTGGACGAGCAGGCCGGTGGTTCGCGGATGTGCGCCATCGCGCTGCTGGAGGGTGGCGGTGGCGACCTGAAGATTCGCCGCGAGGTCCGCTACGTCGAGGGGGCGCAGGACGCCCTGGACGACGCCTACGGCTGGGGCCTCACGTGGGCCCGGGGCCGCAAGTAGCACTGGAGCCCTCAGGCACAATCGCCCGGTGAGCACCGAGCCGCGGGTCACCGTCACCCGCTCCGCACCGCACGTCGCCCTGGTCACCGTCACCAAGCCGCCGCAGAACGCCCTGGACAAGCAAGCCAGGGACGAGCTGGTGGCGGCCCTGGCGGAGGTGAACGAGGACCTCGACGTGCGGTGCGTCGTGCTCACCGGCGGTGGCCGGTCGTTCTGCGCCGGCGCCGAGCTGTCCGAGACCCGGCGGGTGGCCACCGGGCCCGACGAGGCCCGGATCTACCTGCAGGAGTTCGACGAGCTGGCGCTGGCGCTCGAGCGCTGCCGGGTGCCGGTGATCGCGGCGATCAACGGTCCCGTCGTCGGCGGTGGGCTGGAGGTGGCGCTGGCCTGCGACCTGCGGATCTGCGTCTCGTCGGCGTTCTTCATCGCCGCCGGCGTCAACGTCGGCCTGATCGCCAACTTCTGGCGCCTCGCCCGCACCATCGGCCTCGGCCCCGCCAAGGAGATGGTGCTCACCGGCGACCGCTACACCCCGGCGCAGGCGCTGGGCTGGGGGCTGGTGACCGAGGTGACCAGCGCCGAGGACCTGCTGCCCGCCGCGCTGAGGCGGGCCGAGCGCATCGCCAGCCGGGTGCCGCTGTCGGTGGAGAAGGTGAAGCAGGCGCTCAACCGCGCCCAGACCCTGGACGTGGACGCCTTCATGGCGGTGCAGGGCGAGGCGTTCGTCGAGCTGGCCGGCACCGCCGACCACACCGAGGCGCTGGACTCCTTCCTGGCCAAGCGCCCCGGGGACTTCCACCGCAAGTAGCCGGCACTGGACGAGCCCGGCACCAGCCGGGCCGGGGGCACGCTAGCTGCTCTGCAGGCGCTGACCGATGCTGCGGTGCAGGTGCTGCAGCTGCGGCTGTCCCAGCATCACCGTCTGCGACTCGATGTGGCTCACCACGTGGTGGTCGGCCCGCACCGCCTCGCTGGACTGGATCAGCACGGTGCCTGCCCCGGTGAAGTCGAACTGGCGCTCCTCACCGGTCTCGGTGCCCAGCACCAGGTTCCGGGCCGCTCCCAGGAAGCTGCCCATCCAGCCGGCGTCGTAGTGATGGCTCGGCGACGGACAGTCCGACCAGCCCACCAGCGCCTGCGGGTCCACCCGCACCGGTGGCTCGGCGAACATCACCGGCCCGTTGCTGGAGGCCAGGAACTTGCCCGTGCCGATCAGGGTGAGGAAGCCCGGCACGATCGACTGCTTGAGGCTCAGCCCGGTCTCGAACGCCAGCAGGTTGCTGGCGCGGATGGTGAGGTTGCCGTCGTCGAGGTCGTAGGAGTTGATGTTGAAGCCGCGGTCGCCGAGGACCAGCTTGCCCTGACCCTGCGTCACCACCCAGTCCTGGACGTACAGCGGTGAGGAGAACCGGGCGGCGACCAGGCCGCTGACGGTGGTGGCGGCGAGCGGCTCGAAGGTGATCTGCCCGTAGTAGGCGATCATCGCCCCCTTGGCCATGAACCACGGGGCGCTGCCCACCTCCACGCAGAAGGCGTAGTCGTTGCCAGGGACGTTGTCGTCCACCGGCAGCGTGTAGGGGTTGAGGATGTCTGTCATCGCGGCCTCCTCAGAACTTCTGCTCGGACGCCTGGACGTACACCACGCCCTGGCCGCTGACCTTGAGCTGGATCGCCTCGCCGGAGCCGCGGCCCACGGCGTCGCGCCAGCCCACCGAGGCCGACACGTCCAGGCTCAGGTTGCCGATGTGTCCGACGTAGGCCTGCGGGTCCACCACCGTCTGGCTGCCCGGGCCCACCGGGATCTCGAACGACCCACCGTGGGACAGCACCGCCACCTGGCCCACCCCGGACAGCTGGGTGGTGAACAGGCCCTGCCCGGTCATCGCCCCACGCACCGCGCCGCGCACGCCGCCCTGCGAGCCGAGGAACACCACCGACGAGCTGAGCGAGGCGTCGTGGGCGAGCAGCCGGTCGGCCTCCACGGTGAGCATCGCGGAGCCGTCCAGGTTGATCACCGTGACGTGCAGGCCGGCGTGGCCGTAGAAGACCTCGCCCTGGCCCTGGGCGGCCATCATGGCGACGTGCTCGCCGGACATCGCTCGACCCGCCAGTCCGGCGACGCCACCCATGCCACCCATGCCGCCGTTCATCCCGCCCCCGGGCGAGTGCGGGATGAACTGGACCTCGCCGCTGTAGTAGAGCATCGCGCCGCGACGCGCCAGCACGTGCTGACCGGGGACCAGCGTCGCCTTGGCGACCCTGCTGTTGACCTGCTCGATCTGGACCATCAGCGCTCCGCGGGCTGGATGTAGACCACGCCCTGGCCGTCGAAGCGCAGCGAGAACGGCTCACCGCTGCCCTCGCCGATCACCGACTTCCAGGACACGTCGGTGACGAACGTCTGGTTGAGCTGTCCGCGGCAGGCCACGAAGGCGTCCGGGTCGACCACCAGCGGGAACTGCGGCGCGACCTCCAGCGCGATCGGCGGCCCACCGGCCGACAGCAGCGCCACCGTGCCCGTCCCGCTGACCAGCGTGGTGAACAGGCCCTGCCCGGAGGTGGCCCCGCGCAGCCCGGAGAACTTCACGTCGGTCTGCAGCTTGCCCACCAGCGCGAGCAGCTGCGAGGACTCGACCTGCAGGGTCTCGTTGGCCAGCTCGACGATGGTGATGTCCTGGGCGTCCACCGCGAAGTGCACCACGCCGGTGCCGGAGCACTCCATCAGCGACAGCGACTCCCCGGTCACCTTGCGCTTGAGCGCGGCCTTGATGCCGTCACCGCCGCCGAGGCCGGCGTTCTTGAAGGCCACCTGTCCGTCGAAGGCCACCATGGCGCCGGTGATGGCACGAATGGCCTCACCCTGCAGCCGAGCCTCGAGCACCCGTGAGCCGTTGACGCGCAGCTGAGCCACGGGTCTCCCTTCTCCGGCTGATGTCGTTGGCTTGCAGGCTAACCGGTGCCACTACCGCCGGTGACCAGCGACACGACCGCAGCGGGGTCAGACGTTGACGCCGTAGTCCTGCGCGATGCCCTGCAGGCCGCTGGCGTAGCCCTGTCCCACCGCGCGGAACTTCCACTCCGCGCCGCTGCGGTAGAGCTCGCCGAAGACCATCGCGGTCTCGGTGGAGGCGTCCTCGGTGAGGTCGTAGCGGGCGAGCTCGGTGTTGTTGGCCTGGTTCACCACCCGGATGAAGGCGTTGCGCACCTGGCCGAAGCTCTGCGAGCGCGCCTCGCCGTCGTAGATGGACACCGGGAAGACGATCTTGTCGATGTCGGCGGGCAGCGACGCCACGTTCACCTTGATCTGCTCGTCGTCGCCCTCGCCCTCACCCGTGAGGTTGTCACCGGTGTGCTCGATGGCGCCGTCCGGCGTCTTCAGGTTGTTGAAGAACACGAAGTGCTGGTCGGAGGAGACCCGCCCGTCGGCCCCGCAGGCGATGGCCGAGGCGTCGAGGTCGAAGTCGGTACCGGTGGTGGTGCGCACGTCCCACCCGAGCCCGACGGTGACCGCGGACAAGCCGGCCGTTCCCGCCTCCTTGGTCAGCGAGACGTTGCCACCCTTGCTCAGACTTACTCCCACGAGAGCTCCTTCATCGATGACGGAACAGCCATTGCTCGCTTCAGTGTGCCCGTTTCCGTGGAGTCGGGGAATCAGACGTTGACGCCGTAGTCCACGACAATTCCGCGAAGACCGCTGGCGTACCCCTGGCCCACGGCGCGGAACTTCCACTCACCGTTGTGCCGGTACAGCTCGCCATAGATCATCGCGGTCTCGGTGGAGGCGTCCTCGGTGAGGTCGAAGCGGGCCAGCTCCACGTCGTTGGCCTGGTTGACCACCCGGATGAAGGCGTTGCTCACCTGGCCGAAGTTCTGCCCGCGGGCGTCGGCGTCGTCGATGGAGACCACGATGACGATCTTCTGGACCTCTGCCCCGAGGGTGGCCAGGTTGACGTTGATCTGCTCGTCGTCGCCCTCGCCCTCACCGGTGCGGTTGTCACCGGTGTGCTCGACCGCCCCGTCCGGGGAGGCGAGGTTGTTGTAGAAGACGAAGTGCTCGTCGGAGACCACCTTGCCGTTGGCGCCGCACAACAGCGCGGACGCGTCCAGGTCGTAGTCGACCCCGGTGGTGGTGCGGACGTCCCAACCGAGTCCGACGACCACCGCCTTCAGGCCGGCTGCCCCGGC
Organism: Rhodococcus sp. Z6_132; assembly: GCF_058133635.1. Classification (NCBI taxonomy): domain Bacteria; kingdom Bacillati; phylum Actinomycetota; class Actinomycetes; order Mycobacteriales; family Nocardiaceae; genus Rhodococcus; species Rhodococcus sp. Z6_132. Next base: position 1,064,872 of record NZ_JBYUNP010000001.1, on the reverse strand, counting down.
CTCCTTGGTCAACGAGACGTTTCCGCCCTTGCTCAGCACTACGCTCACAGAAGCCTCTTTCTTGCGGTTTCCCCAGCTGACGGCCCCCGGTGGCGGGCTACAGGGTCGTGCTCACCACCGGCAGCAGGTCGGCGAAGGTGCGTCCGTTGGCCACCGCACCGATGGCCGTCATCGTCCAGCCCTGCGGGTTGCGGGTCAGCTTGGCCATCACCTGCGCGTTGTGCGTCCCCGATCCGGTCAGCTCGTAGCGCGCCAGCTCGGTGTCGGTGGTGGCGTCCACCAGCCGGCAGAAGGCGTTCTCGATCTGGCTGAAGTTCTGCCCGGTGAAGGAGTTGACCACGAAGACCAGCGTGGTGACCGTGGGCGACAGCGCGCTCAGGTCCACCGCGATGGACTCGTCGTCACCCTCGCCGGCGCCGGTCAGGTTGTCGCCGGTGTGCTGCACGGCGCCGTCCTTGCTGTGCAGCTGGTTGAACCAGACCTGGTCGAGCAGCTTGCCCTGGGCGTCGAACATCAGGCACGACGCGTCCAGGTCGATGGACTGCTCCTTGAGCCGACCCAGCAGCCCCTTCTTCTTCATCGCGTCCCACCCCAGGCCCATCCGGACCTTGGTGAGCGATCCACCGCCCTCCTTGGTGAGGGAGACCTGCTGACCCTTGCCTAGGTTGACTGTCATAGCTCCGACGCTAGCGGAACCTCACGCTCGGCGGGGCCGCTCATCCACTCGCGCAGCACCCGGGTGGCCCACACGTCGTCGGCGTTGTAGTCCAGCAGCCGCCGCCGCTGCGCCAGGTCAGGGGCGTCCCCGTCCAGGCCGACGGCCTTGCGGTACCACCCCATCGAGGCCGCGCCACTGGCCTCGGCGTCGCGCCAGGTGAACCCGGCCACCGGCGCCACCTTCTTCAGGCCCTTGCCCAGCGGGCAGAGGAAGGCGGTGCCCACGGCGGCGTAGACGTCCACCCACTGCTCGCTGCCGATGAACTCGCGCACCTGGGCCTCGGTGGGCACCCCGGGGTGTCCGGCGAAGCGCCGCGCCGAGGCCAGCAGCCAACGGTTCTCCGCCGCCTCGGAGTAGCAGTAGGCGGCGAAGGTGCGCCCCTGCGCGGCCGCGTCGGCGCGCACCTGCATCAACCACGTCCAGAACTCGCCGAAGGAGCGGGCCTCGTCCTCGGTGGGCACCGGCTCCCAGGTGACGAACGGGTGGTACACCGACTGCTGCCCCGGCTCGCTGAGCAGCGCACCCCACAGGTAGGCGCCGTGCTCGAGGTAGCTCTCCATGTCCACGTCCACCTCGACGTCAGCGCGGTGCACCTGGACGTGCTCGGTGCGCCGCACCAGCGGAACGCCCCGCAGCCACGCCCGGGCCAGCACCACCGCGTCGGCGAAAGCACCCCCGGGCCAGGACGCGGGGGCCGGCCCTGCCCAGGTCGCGAGTTCGTCCACCGTGCGCACCCCCAGGGCGCGCAGCACGCTCACCTGCGGGCCGGCCACCACCAGGCTCACGTCGCGACTCTCCCGCAGGTCGGCCGAGCACCGCGGCCACCACGGGCAGGTGCGGCACTCCCCGATGCGCGAGGCCCTGGTGGGCACCTGGCCGGTGGCCACGGCCAGCCGGTCGGCGAAGCGGGTGTCGTACTCCTGCAGGGTGCTGCGCCCGCCCGGCCAGGTCGCGGTGGCGAGGTCGTGCACCACCACGCAGTCGGCGTCCAGGCCGATCACCCCGCCGACCTGCTCGGTGGAGGCGGCACCCAGGGTCTGCAGCATCCGGGTGAGGTGGGCCAGGCGCAGCTGGTCGCGCGGGAAGGAGCGCAGGCTGCGCGTCTCGTCCAGCCGCGGCGCCCACTGCAGCAGCTCGGAGGTGCGGGCCCCGCGGCCAGGGTCGGTGGTGCGGTGGTTGACCACGATCACCGGCACGTAGCCCCCGGCGTGGCGGACCAGCAGGTCGGCGCGGCCCCGGCGGTGGGCGGCACGGTCTGGACCCAGCGTCGCCCCCCAGATGCGCTCGGCGCCGCTGGCCAGGGCCTGGCGGGTGCGCTCGCGCCGCTCGGCCGGTGGCAGCTCGGCAGGCACCTCCACCCAGCTCGCCGAGCCCGCGGCCAGCAGCTCGGCCACCCGCCGCCGGTGCGCGGCGGCCTCGTCCTGGCGCTGGCGCACGGCTGGGTCGATGGTGCCGGGCGGGTCGATGCCGATGTGCTCCAGCGACACCCGGTGACGGCACCGGGTGAGCTCCGCCGAGTCCAGCAGCACCGGCGGAGAAGGGTGCTGGGGCTGGTCCACAGGCAGGAACAGTAGGCCCTCCCCTAGGCTGCACCCGACGGTAGTGGTGGGCGATGCACCGGAGGGATCTCACTGATGGGCCTGTTGAGCAAGCGCACGAGGACCAAGCGCACGAGCAAGCGTGCCCTGCGCAAGGCGCACACCAAGACCCTCAAGGCGCAGGCCCAGGCGGAGCGCAAGTTCCGGGAGAAGGCCGAGAAGAAGGCCGCCAAGGACCTCCGCAAGCGCAAGAACAAGGCGAAGGCCACCGGCAAGGCCACGGTCGCCGCCTCGGTGGCGCGCACGCAGCCAGCGGCCGAGCCCACCTCCGGCAAGGGCAAGAAGGCCGACACGAAGGCTGACAAGAAGGCGCAGAAGAAGAACGCCGAGAAGGCTGCGGCGCAGGAGAAGGGCCTCAACCCCAAGAAGGTGCGCAACGCCCTCGGCATCATGCGCGTGCTGGCTCCGGTGCTCGCCCCGCTGGCCTACAAGGCGGCCACCGCCACCCGTGGCCAGCTGGACCAGGCCCGGGCCCGCAAGATGGGCGTGAGCGTGCACGAGCTGGGCGACTTCAGTGGTCACGGCGCGGCGCTCAACGCCCGCATCGCTGGCCTGGAGCCCACTCTCGACCAGCTGGTGAGCGCCAACGGCACCGGTGCGCACAGCGACGCCGTGGCCTTCCGCGACGCCACTCGGGCACGGCTGGGCGAGCTGTCCACCGCGGTGCACGCCGCCGAGCGCATGCCCGCGGCCCGCCGCAAGGCTGCCCACCGTGCCGTGGCCACCGAGCTCGACGCCATCGAGGCCGACCTGCTGGCCCGCTTGGGCGTGCGCTGACCGCTCCACCTTCTGGCTCAGCTAGCTCCAGCGGAGTCCGGTGAACCCGGGCCCCGCTGGGCAGGCGCTTCCGTGGCAACACGAGGGCGGCCCTAAGTTGCGGCAGCGCAGCAGCTCGCGAACTACGTGGTCCGTCGTAAGCCAGCTGGTTAACTTGCCTCGACCACGGCGATTGCCACCAGCGTCACGACTCCAATTGTGATGCCGGCGATTATCATTCCGTTGAACACCCGGGTCCAGAAGACGTCGTCAGCCGCGGATAGTGACCGAGCGCTCTCCAGTTCCAGGGGCGCCTGGCCGACGGAGAGCTCGTTAACGGGAGCGCGCCAGGGCGGGCCGACGACACGGGAGGATGGTCGCGCAGTAAGCACTGCTGTAATCAAAGCGCAGATGAATAGACCCAAGCCCGCAACGAGCACCAACCACAGACCCCACCCGACAACTACAAATTCACTGTCTGTGTCTTCGCCATCTCCTAGCTGCGCCATGTCGTAGGCGCCCGCTATAGCCGAGAGCAGGCCCATTCCCGACGCGAATGCTGCGGGCCAAGCAACCCGCACCACCGACTGCACGACAAGAAGTACCAGCGCGAGCCCACCGGCCGCCAGAATTAGCTTGCCGTCGACTGTCGAGGTACCAGCAAGTGAGAGATTGCCGCCCAGCGCAGTGGCCCACGTACCCAACGCCCCCACGACGACGGCCGCCGCGAAAGTGACACTTGCAAGCAGGACCGGCGTACGCGCCGCGGTCGGCGTCCCTAGCTCGTGGTCAGCCGTTGCGTTCTCCATCACATCTCCCCCATCTGCCCCATCGAGGCAATCGGGCAGATTGTAGACGGGTGAATTGACAAGCAACACAAAGGAACTGCGATGGACTAGCGCTCTCACGGCCAGTGCGGTCCACCCCACCCCTCGGTAAAAGCACACAGCCCACCCCCACCGCGTGAGCCTCGAGTTCTGCCCATCTCAACTACGCCCAGCACTGGCACGTCGGTACCCTAGGGGGGTACCGTATCAACCAGCAGGACGCGACCACCTGGTTGACCAAGCTCACGGAGGCGCCCGGTGCCCGGATACACCGCCAACAAGCAGGACCACCTCAAGCGGCTGCGCCGCATCGAGGGGCAGACACGTGGCCTCCAGAAGATGATCGAGGAGGACAAGTACTGCATCGACGTCCTCACCCAGATCAGCGCGGCCACCAAGGCCCTGGAGTCGGTGGCCCTGTCGCTGCTGGAGGAGCACATGGCCGGCTGCATGGTGGAGGCGGCACGCGCCGGCGGCGCCGAGGCCGACGAGAAGGTCCGGGAAGCCGCCGACGCCATCGCCCGCCTGGTGCGGTCCTGACCACCCACAAACCCTGAGGAGAACACCATGATGACCACCCGCTCCTACACCGTCACCGGCATGACCTGCGAGCACTGCGAGCGGGCGGTCGCCACCGAGGTCGGCGAGCTGCCCGGCGTCACGGCCGTCAACGTGGACCTGCCCACCGGCAAGCTCACCGTCACCAGCGAGGCCCCGCTGGAGGACACCATGGTCGCCGCCGCCGTGGACGAGGCCGGCTACGAGCTGGTCAGCGACGACGGAGGAAGGGACCAGCAATGACCACCACGACGGGCACCGACCGCACCACCGTCGACCTGCAGATCGGCGGCATGACCTGCGCCTCCTGCGCCGCCCGGGTGGAGAAGCGGCTGAACAAGCTGGACGGCGTGCAGGCCACGGTGAACTACTCCACCGAGCAGGCCCACGTCAGCTACCCGCCGACGATGGACCCCGCGGACCTCGTCGCGCAGGTGGAGGCCACCGGCTACACCGCCGCCCTGCCCACCCCGCCCGAGGCCGACGCCGAACCCGACGACCGGCCGAGCGCCGACGACGCCGCCACCGAGTCGCTGCGCCAGCGGCTGCTGATCAGCGCGCTGCTCACTCTGCCGGTGCTGGTGCTGGCCATGGTGCCGCCGCTGCAGTTCGACAGCTGGCAGTGGCTCTCCCTCACCCTCGCCGCCCCCGTGGTGGTGTGGGGCGCCTGGCCGTTCCACCGCGCCACCTGGCTGAACCTGCGCCACCGCGCGGTCACCATGGACACCCTCATCAGCGTCGGCACCCTGTCGGCGTTCGGCTGGTCGCTGTACGCGCTCTTCCTCGGCGGCGCGGGCGACCCGATGATGCGCATGCCGTTCAGCTTCACCGTCGCCCGCGGGCACGGCAGCAGCGAGATCTACCTGGAGGTGGCGTCGGCGGTCACCGTGTTCCTGCTGGCCGGGCGCTACTTCGAGGCCCGCTCCAAGCGCAACGCCGGCGCCGCGCTGCGGGCGCTGATGACCATGGGCGCCAAGGACGTGGCGGTGCTGCGCAACGGCATTGAGCAGCGCATCAGCGTCAGCGCGCTGGCGGTCGGCGACCAGTTCGTGGTGCGGCCGGGCGAGAAGATCGCCACCGACGGCGTGGTGGTGGACGGCTCCTCGGCCGTGGACGCCAGCATGCTCACCGGCGAGTCGGTGCCGGTGGAGGTCGGCCCGGGCGACACCGTGGTGGGCGCGACCACCAACGCCGGCGGACGCCTGGTGGTCCGTGCCACCCGGGTGGGCGCCGACACCCAGCTGGCGCAGATGGCGCAGATGGTCAACGACGCCCAGAGCGGCAAGGCACCGGTGCAGCGGCTGGCCGACCGCGTCTCCAGCGTCTTCGTGCCCGCGGTGATCGTGCTGGCGCTGGGCACCCTGGCCACCTGGCTGCTGCTGGGCGAGCCCGTGGACGCCGCCTTCACCGCCGCGGTTGCCGTGCTGATCATCGCCTGCCCCTGCGCGCTGGGCCTGGCCACGCCGACCGCCCTGCTGGTGGGCACCGGCCGCGGCGCGCAGCTGGGCATCCTCATCAAGGGCCCGGAGGTGCTGGAGTCGACCCGCCGGGTGGACACGGTGGTGCTGGACAAGACCGGCACCGTCACCACCGGGCAGATGAGCCTGCAGCACGTGATCCCCGCTCCCGGCGTGGACGCCGACGAGCTGCTGCGGCTGGCCGCCGCGGTGGAGCACGCCTCCGAGCACCCCATCGCCCGTGCCATCGCCGCCGGCGCCGCCCAGCCGCTGCCCGCGGTGCAGGACTTCACCAGCACCGGCGGCCTGGGCGTGCACGGCACCGTGGACGGCCACCGCGTGGTGGTGGGCCGCGCCTCCCTGCTGGAGCAGCCGCTGCCCGCCGAGCTGCAGCAGGCCAAGGACGCCGCCGAGGAGCAGGGGAGCACCGCGGTGGTGGTGGGCTGGGACGGTGCGGTCACCGGCGTCCTCACCGTGTCCGACACCCTCAAGCCCAGCAGCGCGGAGGCTGTGGCCGGGCTGCGCCGCCTGGGGCTCACCCCGGTGCTGCTCACCGGCGACAGCTCCGCCGCCGCACACGCCGTGGCCCGCCGGGTGGGCATCGAGGAGGTGCACGCCGAGGTGCTGCCCGCGGAGAAGGTGGACGTGGTCCGTCGGCTGCAGGGCGAGGGCAAGGTGGTGGCCATGATCGGCGACGGGGTGAACGACGCCGCCGCGCTCGCCCAGGCTGACCTGGGCCTGGCCATGGGCACCGGCACCGACGTGGCCATCGAGGCCAGCGACCTGACCCTGGTGCGCGGTGACCTGCGGGCCGCGGTGGACGCGATCCGGCTGGCCCGCCGCACGCTGAGCACCATCAAGGGCAACCTGTTCTGGGCCTTCGCCTACAACGTGGCGGCGCTGCCGCTGGCCGCGCTGGGGCTGCTCAACCCGCTGATCGCGGGCCTGGCCATGGCCCTGTCCAGCGTGTTCGTGGTGTCCAACAGCCTGCGGCTGCGCCGGTTCCGCCCGGTGGCCACCGGCTAGGTCACCACCGCCCTGCCACGCCGGTCACGTCGGAGGGCCACGGCGGAGGGCACTGTGACGCGCTGCACGATCTCTGGCGCCCTGGTCGCAGGTCGGCGAGACTTGGCCCCTAGTGGAGAACACCGCTTTCCAGCATCGTTGGCGGGAGGTGTTCTGTGCAGGACAAGTCAATGCTCAGCGCAGGCCGAGTGCTCGAGGTCGAGGCTGAGGTGCTGCGCCACAGCTTGCAGGAGCGCCCCAACGTCGACGTGGCGAAGGGCATGCTGATGGCGATGTTCCGCTACAGCGAGGCCGAGGCGTTCGCCGAGCTCTGCCGTGTTGCCGGCCAGGAGGGGATCAGCCTCTACTCGCTCGCTGCGGCGCTGGTGGAGCTGGTGTCCGGGGCCGACTCGGTGGCGGGCTCCACCGAGCCCGCCACCGTCGCCGCCCACCGTCACTGGGGCACGACCGCTACAGCGTGACGAAGCCCTTGTCCACCATCCACTGGCGGGCGACCTCGGCGGGGTCCTCGCCGTCCACGTCCACCTTGGCGTTGAGCTTGGTGATCTCCTCGTTGGTGAGGATCTTGGAGATGGGCTCGAGCACCGTGGCGATCTCCGGGTACTTCTCCGCCACCTCCTGGCGGATGACCACCGTGGCGTTGTAGCGGGGGAAGAACTGCTTGTCGTCCTCCACCAGCTGCAGGTCCAGGCCGAGGATGCGGCCGTCGGTGGTGAAGACCTCGCCGAACCGGCACCCGCCGGTCGCGGTGGACGCGTAGATCAGGCCGGTCTGCAGCGTCTTCACCGGCACCACCGCGGGGTCGAAGCCGTAGGTGGCCGCCATGCCCGGGAAGCCGTCCTGGCGGCTGACGAACTCTGTCTCCAGGCAGGTCTGCGCCAGGGCAGGGTCCTTCTTCACCAGCTCGGCGTAGTCCGACAGCGTCTTGACGCCGGTCTCTTCGGCCACCTTGCGGCTCATGGCCAAGGCGTAGGTGTTGTCCATCGGCGCCGGGTTGACCCACACCAGGCCGTTCTTGGCGTCCGCGTCGCGCACTGCCTCGAACTGCTTGGTGGCGTCGGGGATCGGCTTCTCGTTCTTGAGGTAGTTGATCCAGCCGGTACCGGTGTACTCGAAGGTGATGTCCACCTGGCCGTTGAGCATGGCCTGGTGGGTGCTGTTGGAGCCCTGGATGTTGGTGAGGTCGCGGACGTCGGCGCCGGCGGCGCTGAGCGCGTACTCGATCATGTAGCCCAGGATGAGCTGCTCGGTGAAGTCCTTGGAACCCACCGTCAGGCTCACGCCCTCCAGGGCGGGCACCGGCTGGATGCTGCCAGGCTCGACCGCCAGCGGCACGGCACTGCCGGACTGCAGCCCGCAGGAGGCGACCAGCGTCGTGCAGACCACCGCCACGGTGGCGGTGACCGCACGTCGGGCCAGTCTCAGCTTGGTCATCGTCATGGTTGGCCTCGTCATGTCAGCGCAGTCCCTTCGGGCCGAGAACCTGTTCGGCGAGCGCGCCGACCCAGTCGACCAGCAGTGCCAGTGCGACGGCGAGCAGCGCGCCCACCAGCAGCGCCACCATGTCGTTGAGCTTGTAGCCGGTGTCGATCAGCTGACCCAGTCCGCCGGCACCCACCAGGAACACCAGGGTGGCGGTACCCACCGCCAGCACCAGCGAGGTGCGCAGCCCGGCGAGGATGTAAGGCACCGCCAGGGGGAACTCCACCCGGCGCAGCACCGTCCAGGCGGACATACCCTGGCCGCGGCCGGCATCCACCAGGATGGGATCGACCTCTTGGTAGCCCAGGATGGTGTTGCGCAGCACCGGCAGCAACGCGTACAGCGCGAGGGGCAGCACCCCCACCCAGAAGGTGTCGCCCTCCAAGAAGCTCCAGACACCGCCCTCCTGCACCCACAGGTAGAACAGCACCAGCAGGCCGATGGCCGGCGCGGAGGCACCGATGTTGGCGATCCCGATGAAGAGCGGCGACAGCCAGGTCAGGCCCGGCCGGGTGACCAGGGTGCCCACCACGATCGCCACCACCACCACGATCAGCGCCACCGCGAAGGTGATCTTGAGGTGCTCGAGCGTGAGGTCGCGGATGTTGGTCCAGTTGACGGTGGCCTTCTGGGTGTCGTTGAGGTCGGTGAGCACCAGCGCCCAGATGAGCACACCGGCAGCCAGCAGCAGCGCGGCCACCGGCTGGACCACCAGGCGCACCCGGTCCGCCCGGCGGGCGTCGCGCTCGACCGCCTGCAGCCCGGTGTCGCCCGCCTGGCCCACCTCGACGAAGGACAGCGACTCGTCGACCTCCGCAGTCTGCGTGGGTGCGGTCATGCCTCGGCCCTCACGGCCGCGGGCTGCTGCCCCGCACCGGGTCCGGGCTCGTCGTTGTCGTGGTCGTGCTCGTGCTGCTCGCGCAGCGTGCGGATGGTGCCCACCAGGGTCTCGATGGTGATCATGCCGACGTACTCGCCCCGCTTGCCGGTGACGGCGGTGGAGGCGTTGCTCTCCGCCAGCAGGGCCTCCAGGGCGTCCTGCAGCGTCGACTGCGTGGACACCGTCTCCCCGATGGGGATGCCCACGTCCTGCAGGCTGGTGGCGTTGGCCAGGTGGTGCGGGCCGACCCACCGGTAGGGCCGGTCGCGCGAGTCGAGCACGATGCCCCACGAGCCACGTCGGTCTCCCACCGCCAGCCGCAGCTCGTCCACCGATCCGTCGATCCGCGCGGTGGGGCGCTGCTCGAGCTCCACGTCGCGCACCCGCAGCAGGGTGAGCTGCTTGAGCGAGGCACCGGCACCGACGAACTTGGCCACGGTGTCGTTGGCCGGGTTGGCCAGGATGGCCTCCGGGGTGTCGTACTGCAGGACGGTGGAGCGATCACCCAGCACGGCGATCTTGTCGCCGAGCTTCACCGCCTCGCCGAAGTCGTGGGTGACGAAGACGATGGTCTTGCGCAGCTCCGCCTGCAGTCGCATCAGCTCGTCCTGCAGCAGGCCGCGGGTGATGGGGTCGACGGCACCGAAGGGCTCGTCCATCAGCAGCACCGGCGGGTCGGCCGCCAGCGCGCGGGCCACCCCCACTCGCTGCTGCTGCCCGCCGGAGAGCTGGCGCGGGTAGCGGGTGAGGTACTGCGCCGGGTCCAGCCCGACCAGCTCCAGCATCTCGTTGGTGCGGTCGCGGATCCGCTTCTTGTCCCAGCCCAGCAGGCTGGGCACCATGCCGACGTTCTGGGCGATGGTCATGTGCGGGAACAGCCCGGCCGCCTGGATGGAGTAGCCGATGCCGCGGCGCAGCTCGTCGGCGTTGAGCTCCAGGGCGTTGCGGCCGCCGATGGTGATCCGCCCCGAGGTGGGCTCGATCAGCCGGTTGATCATGCGCATGGTGGTGGTCTTGCCACAGCCGGAGGGCCCGACGAAGACCACGATCTCCCCGGCGGGGATGGTCAGCGAGAAGTGGTCGACCGCAGGCTGCGGGCTGCCCGGGTACTGCTTGACCACGTCCTCGAGCACGATCTCGACGCCGGAGACGGAACCGGTGTCAGGCTCGGCGGCGACGGTGCTGTTCTTCTGCATGTCAGGCACGGATACCCCTTGAAGTTGTCAGGCGGCCGATGAGCACGTAGATGCCGTCCAGGATGAGCGCGAGGATGATGATGAGGACCGTGGCGCTGAGCGCCTGCGGGACGGCGGTGGGGCTGCCCACCCGGGAGAGGCCGGAGAAGATCAGGTTGCCCAGGCCCGGCCCCTTGGCGTACGCGGCGATGGCGAGGATGCCCATCACCATCTGGGTGCTCACCCGCATCCCGGTGAGGATCGACGGCCACGCCAGCGGAAGCTCGACGCGGCTGAGCACCGCCATGCGGCTCATCCCCACCCCACGGGCGGCGTCGGTGACCGCAGGGTCCACCGAGGCCAGGCCGAGAATGGTGTTCCGGATGATCGGCAGGAGCGCGTAGAGCACCAGCGCGGTGATGGTGGGCGGCACGCCCAGGCCCATCACCGGGATCAGCAGGCCGAGCAGGGCAAAGGAGGGAATGGTGAGAATGGTGCTGGCCAGCGCGGTGGACACAGCCGAGGCAGCGGGGCTGCGGTAGACCGCGATTCCCACCAGCACAGCGATGATCGTGGCGATGAGGACGCACTGCACCGCGGCGCTGACGTGCAGGTACGAGTCGATGGCTAGCTGTCTGCGGAACTTGACCACGTAGTCCCAGACGTCGATCCAAAAATCAGGCATGCCTGACGATCACCCGCTCTCTCGATCCTGAACAATTCCTGCACCAGGACGTGCAATGACGAAAAAATGGTGTGAGCGGAGTAACCATAGGCCAAGGCCTCCTGACCCGAAGGTCACAATTCGGCAATGGGTAGCCTGAGCACGTGCAGCGAGGCCGATCCCGCGACGGCGCAGCCCGGGTCCGGGGCGCCGCTCTCGGTGCTGCCTCGGCGACGATGGCGGTGGCCGCGCACGGGTCCGCTGGCGGTGGGCTGCCCACCGCCACAGGGCTCTACCTGCTGCTCGGACTTGCTGTGTCGCTCAGCGTAGTCGCGGCCACGGTGCCGCGCCTGCGCGAAGGCCGCCCCGCGCTCCTGGCCCTGCTGGCGACCGGGCAGGTCGCCGGCCACGAGGTGATCGGCCTGGACGCCCACCACCAGGGCGCCACCTCGGCGCAGATGCTGCTGGCCCACGCGCTGGCGGTGCTGGTGTGCGTGCAGGTCATCGCGCTGGTCGAGCGGCTGGCACCCGCGTCGGTGGCCGCCCTGCAGCGCATCGTGCTCGTCCTGCCCCCGCTGCTCCCGCGCGCCCGGGTGCCCCGCGTGCTGCCGCAGGGCGTGGCCCCGGCTCCGCTGTTCTCGGCGCTGCTCGACGTCTCCGTGCCCCGCAGAGGACCGCCCGTGCGTGCGTGAGCCCTCCGCACCCACCGCCACGTGCGTGGCGAAGCACCCCCTCTGACCTCAAGGACCACACTGATGAACAGCTGGATCATGCGCGCCTGCGTCACCGCCGGCGCGCTCACCGTGGCCGGCACGCTGGCCACCGGCACGGCCGCCGCCCACGTCTCGGTGAGCAGCCCCGACGCCGCCCAGGGCGGCTACACCGTGCTCACCTTCCGGGTGCCCAACGAGTCACCCACGGCCGCCACCACCGGCCTCAAGGTCACCCTGCCCGCCCAGAGCGGTGAGGGTGCGCCGATGAAGTCGGTGCGGACCTCACCAACCCCGGGCTGGACCGCCACCGTGGAGAAGGACCCGGCGACGTCGGTGCCCACCTCGGTCACCTGGACCGCTCAGCCCGGCGCTGCCATCGGCGACGGCCAGTTCGGCCAGTTCCTGCTGCAGGTGGGCCCGCTGCCCGCCACCGACAGCCTGAGCCTGCCCGCCGAGCAGGTCTACAGCGACGGCACCGTGGTGCGCTGGGACCAGCCGGCGACCGTGCACGGCGACGAGCCCGAGCACCCGGCACCGTCGCTGACCCTCGCTGCCGCTGCCCCGACGTCCGGTCACGGCTCGACGAGCGCGGCCACGCAGTCGCGCACCGCCCCCGAGGCCTCCAGCGGCAGCGACACCACTGCACGCTGGCTGGGCGGGGCCGGCCTCGTCCTCGGTGCGCTCGGCCTGGGGCTGGGCGCCGGAGCCGTGCTGCGCAGCCGCAGGCCCGCGTGAGTGGCGCCCGAGCCGGCCTGCGGGCCGCCGGGGTGAGCCTGCTGCTGGGCCTGGCCCTGCTGGTGGGGGCCGGTCCCGCCTCCGCGCACAGCTACCTGGTGAGCTCCGATCCCGCTGACGGCGCCGAGCTGGCGACCAGCCCGGCCCAGGTCGCGCTGACGTTCAACGAGCCGCTGCAGCCGGCGTTCGGCTCGGTGAGCGTGGTCGGGCCGGACGGCAACCAGTGGTCCACCGGCACCGCCACCATCACCGGCTCCACTGCCTCGGTGGCGCTCACCGAGCTGGGCCCGGCCGGGCGCTACACGGTGGCCTACCGGGTGCTCTCGGCCGACAGCCACCCGGTCACCGGCACCGTGAGCTTCACCCTCACCACCCCGGGCACGGGCACGCCCGGGCCTGCGGTGGGTGCCGTGGGCAGCGAGCAGCCGGCCGACTCCGACGGGGTGCCCGCCTGGCCGTTCGTGGTGGGCGCGGCGGTGCTGGTGCTCGCCCTCGGCCTGGTGGTGGGGCTGCGCAGCGGTCCCCGCCGGAGCAGCGGCACGGGCTCCGCGCCGCGGTGAGCACCGTGGGCGCGGCCAGCAGCACCCGGCGTCAGCTGGTGCTGCTGGTGGCCGCGCCCACGGCACTGCTCGGGCTGCTGGTGGCGGCGCTGGTGTCGCGACCGGCGCACCAGCCGCCCTCGGACTACCTGCGGCTGGCGGCGCTGCTGGCCGGCACCGCGCTGCTGGGCACCTGCGTGGTGGTGTACCTGGAGCAGCCGCGTCGGCGGGCGGCGATGGCCCAGCGCCTGCACACCACGCAGCTGGCGCTGGCCACGGCGTGGCTGCTGGCGGAGGTGGTGCTGCTGGCCGCGGCTGCGGCGGAGGCCGACGGCCGCTCGTTGCCCACCGTGCGGGCGGCCAGCGTCGGCGCGTACCTGCAGTCCACGGTCGGCGGCTCGGTGGCGCTGGTGGTCTGCGGCTGCGTCGTGGCGTTGCTGGCACTGGTCGCGGTGGCCCGCCGCACCGGCGCGGCCTGGAGCAGCGCCGGCGTGCTGGCCCTGGCGGTGGTGGCGCTGGCGGCCCGGCCGCTCACCGGCCACGCCCATGCCAGCGCGCTGGCCCAGCTGCTGGTGGTGGTGCACGTGGTGGCCGCGGCCACCTGGTGCGGCGGCCTGGTGGCGCTGGCCCTGGCCGCGGGACCAGCACGCGGCACCTGGGCGCGCACGCTCCCCCGCTTCTCGGCGCTGGCCGGCTGGTGCGTGCTCGCCCTGGCCGTGAGCGGCGCTGGGACTGCGCTGCTCGAGGTGGGCGGTGTGGGAGCCCTGCTCAGCACCGGCTACGGACGCATCGTGCTGGTCAAGGTGGCGGTGCTGGCGGCGCTGCTCGGCCTGGGCCTGCTGGCGCGGCGCCGGTGGGTGCCCGCCGCGGCCGACCACCGCACGCCGGCGGAGGTCTCGCTGCGGCGCGCTGTGGTGGAGGTGGCGGTGATGGGGCTCGCGCTGGGCCTGGCCACCGCGCTGGCCACCACCGGCTAGCCGCTCGCCCCGACCACTGCCTGCACGGCGTCGGCGATCGGGGTGTCCCCCGAGGTGAGCATGAGCGTGTGCCCCGCGGTGGCCGGGGTGTCCAGCAGGGCCAGCAGCACCGCAGCCACGTCGGCGCGAGGAACCTGGCCGGGCTCCAGCGGCGGGGACGTCAGCGCAACCAGGCCGGTCGGGTCCTCGTCGGTGAGGCCACCGGGGCGCAGCACCGTCCAGTCCAGCCCCTCGCGGCGGGTGAGGTCGTCCTCGGCGGCGGTCTTGGCCGCCAGGTAGGCGGTGAACACCTCGTCGGTGCCCTCGGGCACCGGCTCACCGGCGCCGAAGGAGCTGACCTGCACGAAGCGACGCACCCCGGCCTGCTCCGCCCCGTCGGCCAGCAGCACCGAGCCGGCGCGGTCCACGGTGTCCTTGCGCTCGATGCTGCTGCCCGGGCCCGCCCCGGCCGCGAAGACCACGGCGTCGGCACCCTGCAGCACCTCAGCCACCTGGGCGACGTCGGCGCTCTCCAGGTCGAGCACCACCGCGTCCGCGCCCAGGTCGCTGATGTCGCCGATGTGGGCGGGGTTGCGGATCAGGGCGACGGCGTCGTCGCCCCGCTCCGCGAGCAGCCTGAGCAGGTGCTGGGCGATCTTGCCGTGCCCGCCGGCGATGACCACGCGCATGAGTTCTCCTTGGGTGCTCGAAGGTGGGGCGATCGTGCGGTGGAGCTAGCGGCCCGGCAGGTGCTTCATCAGCTTGACCAGGGCGAACACCGTCGAGGTGTAGGCCTTCTGGGAGACCCCGCGCGGCGGTGCGGCGGGGACGAGGCGCTGGGTGGCCACGGTCTGCGACTCGGTGTACTTGAGCAGCCCCTCGGCGCCGTGACGACGGCCCATCCCGGAGGTGCCCATGCCACCCATCGGGGCGTCGGTGCTGCCCCAGGCCGCCGCGTAGCCCTCGTTGACGTTCACGGTGCCGGCGCGCAGGCGGGCGCCGATGGCCTCGCCCTGGGCGCGGGTGGCGGCCCACACGCTGGCGTTGAGGCCGTACTCGGTGTCGTTGGCCCGCTCGATGGCCTCCTCGACGTCGGCCACCGGGTAGATGGACACCACCGGGCCGAAGGTCTCGTTGCGGCCGCAGTCCATCTCGTCGGTGACGCCGGTGAGCACGGTGGGCTCGTGGAAGAACGGGCCCAGGTCGGGGCGGGCCTTGCCGCCGGCCACCGCGGTCGCACCCTTGGCCAGGGCGTCCTGCACCTGCGCGCTCACGGTGTCCAGCTGGTCCTGGGAGGCCAGGCTGCCCATCTCCGGGCCGTAGTCGTAGCCCGCGCCGAGCTTGACCGCGCGCACCCGCTCGGCGAAGGCGCGGGTGAACTCCTCGGCGATGGACTGCTCCACGTAGAGGCGCTCGATGGAGATGCACAGCTGGCCGGAGTTGGCGAAGCAGGCGCGGATGGCGGCGTTGACCACCTTGGGGATGTCCACCCCGGCGGTGACGATCATCGGGTTCTTGCCACCGAGCTCGGCGGAGAAGCCGATCAGGCGACGGCCGGTCTGCTCAGCCAGCGTGCGCCCGGTGGCGGTGGAGCCGGTGAACATCAGGTAGTCGGTGTTCTCCACGATGGCGGTGCCGACCACCGAGCCCGCGCCGGTGACCACGGCGTAGAGGTCCTGGGGCAGCCCCGCCTCGTAGAGCAGCTCGATGGCGGCCAGCGCGGTGTGCGGGGTCTGGCGGTCCGGCTTGATCACCACGCCGTTGCCGGCCATCAGCGCGGCCAGCGCGTCGGTGACGGCGAGGGTGAGCGGGTAGTTCCAGGGGGCGATGACGCCGACGACACCCTTGGGCTGGTGGTGCACCACGGTCTTGGTGAAGCCCGGGAACAGGCCCTGCCGACGCTTGGGGGCGAGCAGCTTGGCGCTGGCCCGCGCGTAGTAGCGCGCGGTGAGGGCCACGTCCATGATCTCCTCGGCCGCAGCCAGCCGGGACTTGCCGGTCTCCGCCTGCGCCATGTCGATCAGCTGCTCGCGGCGCTCCAGGACCAGGTCGTGGTAGCGGTTGAGCACCGCGGCGCGCGCGGCCACCGGCAGCTGCGACCAGGACTTCTGGGCGGCCCGGGCACGGCGCACCGCCTGCTCGACGTCCTCGGCCGTGCCCATGGGCACGGTGGCGAGGGTGTTGCCGGTGAAGGGCTCGATGACCGTCGAGCTGTCGCGCTGGGCCTCCGCCGGAATGGCGATGTGCGCGGCCAGACGCTTGAAGACGTCGGGGCTGGGGACAGGCATGAAGGCACTCCCGGTGGTGACGCAAGGTGTGTGACAGCGGTTCACACCAACCTACCCGGCAGTAGCGTGAGCCGCACCGCAGCAGGCGCTGCCGCTACTCGCTGCGCCAGGAGACCACGCCGACCAGGATCATCCGCAGCTGGCGCTCGGCCCGGGCGATGGCCGCGTCCTCGTCCCCGGGCTGGTCCAGGATCTGCTCGGCCACCACCACCATCTGGTTGACGATCATCTGCGCCAGCAGCTCGCGGTCGGACTCCAGCCACTCGTCGACCACCGGGTAGGAGGCCAGGTCGGTGGCCAGCTCGGTGACGAACAGCCGCAGGTGGTGCTGCACCGACTCGCGGATCACCCGCACCCCGCCGGAGCGCTCCCGGATGATGAACCGGAAGTGCGCCCGGTGCAGGTGCACGTAGCGCACCAGCACCACCACGGACCGGTGGATGACCTCGTAGTAGTCCTCGGTCTCGGAGCGGACGGCGCGGATCATGCCGCGCAGCGTGGTGAACGACTCGGTCACCAGGGTCTCCCCCAGCGCGTCCATGCTCTCGTAGTGACGGTAGAACGCGGTGGGCACGATCCCGGCGGCCTTGGTCACCTGGCGCAGGCTGACGCTGCTGAACCCCTGCTCCTCAGTGAGCTCCAGAGCCGCGTCCAGCAGGGCCCGGTGAGTGCGCTGCTTGCGGGTCTCGCGAGACTCACGGGGCTCGTCGCCGTGCGGCCCCTCACCGTGATCGACCTCACTGAGCGCACGACTGTTCACTGAGGCCTCCTTCCGCGTAGCGTGTGCTCCGAGCGCACACCTGTACTCCCAGAGTGTGCACCGCCTCCGTGCGGCCCTGCGCAGTGCCCCGAAGGAGCAGCGAATGTCCACACAAGCACCAGCAAACCAGATGCCGACGCCAGCGAACCCGCGCCCGGGGCTCCTGGCCAAGGTAGGGGTCCCGCTGCTCGAGCGGCTCGCGACGCCGCACAGCCCGGACCGCTACCTGGAGATGATCAACCCCACGTGGTCGCTGCGCGAGGTGCGTGGCGTGGTCACCTCGGTGCACCGCTCCGCCCCGGAGAGCATCACCCTGCAGGTGCAGCCCAACAGCAACTGGCGCGGCTTCCAGGCCGGTCAGCACGTGGTGTTCACGCTGATCATCGCCGGGGTGCGGCGCAGCCGCTGCTACTCGGTGACCAGCTCAGAGCACCACCGCGACGGGCTGCTGGAGTTCACCGTGCGCAAGGGCCCCGACGGCCTGGTCTCCGGGTTCCTGCACAGCGACCTGGCCCCGGGCACGGTCGTGCACATCACCCAGGCCCAGGGTGACTTCGTGCTGCCGTCACCCCGGCCGGCGCAGGTGCTGCTGGTCAGCGGCGGCAGCGGGATCACCCCGGTGATGTCGATGCTGCGCACCCTGTGTGACGAGGGGTACACGGGGCGCGTGACGTTCCTGCACTACACCCGGCGGGCCGAGGACGTGTCCTACGACGACGAGCTCACCCGGCTCGCCGCCGAGCACGACAACGTCCGGCTGCTGCGGGTGTGCACCCAGGAGGACAACGACCGCGACGGCATCACCGGGCGGTTCTCCGCCGACCAGCTCGAGCAGCACGTGCCCGGGTGGCGCCAGGCCACCTCCTACGTGTGCGGCTCGGCCCGGCTGGTGGAGGACGTGCGAGCGCTGTGGGCCGAGCACGACCTGGAGCACCAGCTCAAGGCCGAGCAGTTCGACCCGCCGGCGGCCATCGTGCCCACCGACGGCGAGATCACCGGCACCGTCTCGTTCAGCAAGAGCGGCAAGTCCGCCGACAACACCGGACGCCCCCTGCTGGAGCAGGCCGAGGCGCTCGGGCTCACCCCGGAGTACGGCTGCCGCATGGGCATCTGCTTCTCCTGCACCCGGCGCAAGACCGCCGGAAACGTCCAGCACCTGCACACCGGCGAAGTGACCACCGAGTCCGAAGCCGACATCCAGCTCTGCGTCACCGTGCCTGTCGGCGGCGACGTCACTGTCGATCTCTAGGGAGTACTCATGACTGCCACCACTGATCGCACCATCGGCCGGAACACCACCCAGACCGGCCCCGCCAAGCAGACCTCGACCGACACCAGCGCGACGGTGCCGGCGGAGCAGAACGGCTCCAGCACCACCCCGTCGGGCAAGAAGTCGGTGTTCGCCGACGGCCTGCCCGAGCACCACCCGATCCTCCCCAAGTCCACCACCTCCCTGCCGCTGCGCCACCCCGGTCACCCCGACCAGGAGGCCGGCCGGCCGGACCTGACGCTGGAGCAGATCGACGCCTTCGGCGCGGAGATGGACGCGCTGCGCAAGCGCATCGTGGAGGACCTGGGCGAGGCCGACGCCAACTACCTGCGCAACGTGGTGGACAAGCAGCGCAAGCTCGAGCTGCTGGGCCGTGGCCTGCTGGCGGTGGGCATCTTCCCGCCCGCGTTCGTCGCCGGCGTGGGCGCGCTCGCGCTGTCGAAGATCATCGACAACATGGAGATCGGCCACAACGTCATGCACGGCCAGTATGACTGGATGCGCGACGAGGCCCTGAACTCCCTGGTCTTCGAGTGGGACACGGTGTGCCCCTCGGAGAACTGGAAGCACTCGCACAACTACATGCACCACACGTACACCAACATCGTGGGCAAGGACCGCGACGTGGGCTACGGCATCCTGCGCATGAGCGAGGCGCAGAAGTGGAACCTCTACTACCTGGGCAACCCGCTGTACGCGGTGGCGCTGGCCACGTTCTTCCAGTGGGGCGTGATGCTGCACGACATGGAGGTGGAGAAGCTCGTCACCGGCGAGAAGCGGTGGGCGGACACCTCCGAGGTCCGCAAGAAGATCGTCCGCAAGTCGATGAAGCAGGTGGGCAAGGACTACGTGCTCTTCCCGCTGCTGTCCGGCCCGTTCGCGCCGATCACCCTGGCGGGCAACGCCTCGGCCAACCTGATCCGCAACCTGTGGACCTTCTCCATCATCTTCTGCGGGCACTTCCCCGACGGCGTGGCCACCTTCACCGAGGAGGAGGCGGAGCAGGAGAGCCGCGGGCAGTGGTACCTGCGCCAGCTGCTGGGCTCGGCCAACATCACCGGCAGCCCGCTGTTCCACGTGCTCACCGGCAACCTGTCCCACCAGATCGAGCACCACCTGTTCCCGGACATCCCGGCCCGGCGCTACGCCGAGATGTCGGCCACGGTCAAGGACGCCTGCGAGCGCTACGGCCTGCCGTACAACACCGGGGGGCTCTCCGCCCAGCTCGGCTCGGTGGCCAAGAAGATCATCAAGCTGGCGCTGCCCTGGACCGGGCGCGGTGACGACAAGACCCCCACCGCCGCCGCCACCCCCCAGGCCGCCTGAGCAGGCACCGCTCTTCAGGACGACACAAGGGCCCGGAACGCCCCGGCAGAGCCGGAGACACGGCGTTCCGGGCCCTTGTGGTCCTCTCGGGGGGTCGCCCTAGCCGCCGGTGATGGCGTCCAACGGCCGGGTGCGTGCCGCCCGGGACGCCGGCCACAGCGCAGCCAGCACGCCCACCACCGCCGAGCCGACCAGCATGATCACCACCTGGGTCCACGGCACCGCCACCTCGCCGAGGCCGGAGTCGCGCAGGGTCCGCACGAACGCCCAGCCGAAGCCCAGCCCCAGGGCCACCCCGACCAGGGCGCCGAAGATGGCGATGAGCATGGACTCGAGGTAGACGTTGCGCCGCACCTGGGCCCGTTGCATGCCCACCGCCCGCAACATCCCGATCTCCCGGCGCCGCTCCACCACCGACAGCGCCAGGGTGTTGATGATGCCCAGCACCGCGATGACGATGGCCAGCGCCAGCAGCCCGTAGAGCACCGCCAGCAGGGTGTCGATCTGGCTGGCCAGCGAACCCTTGAACTGCTCGCGGTCCTGCACCTGCACCACCAGCAGCGGGTCGGTGGCCTGCTCCAGCCCGGTGCGCAGCGTGGCCAGGTCGGCGCCAGGTGCAGCCTTCACCAGCACCACCGCGTGCACCTGCTCCTGCGCGGGGGTGACGTCGCGGTACACCTGCTCGGAGACCACCCAGTCGCCGAGCAGCTGGTTGTCCGCGTACACCCCGGTGACCGTGGTGGGCACCGTCCGCCCGTCCGGGCTGGTGAGCGCCACGGTGTCCCCCATCCGCCACCCGTTGCTCTGGGCAGCGGACTCGGAGACGGCCATGTCGGTCCCGGTCACCGCCACGTCGCCCTGCTGGGCGTCGACGACCATCACCTGCCCGGGATCACCGTCCACCGCGGCACCGAGCTCGTCGGCCCCGTTGATCTGCACCCGGACGTTCTGCACGGCGACCACCTGGCCCACGCCCGGCACCGGCTGCACCGTGTCGCTGGCCGCGTAGGGCACCCCGATCATGTCCGGGCCGCTCAGGACGTAGTCCGCGGTGACGTCGTTGTCCACCACGCTGTTCAGGCTGGCCTTGGCCGACGCCCCGAACATCCCGATCGCCGAGACCAGCATCAGCCCCAGGGTGAGCGCGAAGGCGGTGGCGGCGGTGCGCCGCGGGTTGCGCACGGCGTTGGTGCGGGCCAGCCGACCCACCGGGCCGCGCAGCGGAGCACCGAGCGCGCCGATCACCGGCTGGGAGAAGGCCGGCGCACCGAGCAGCACGGCCACGATCAGCAGCAGCGCGCCCAGCCCGACGAGGCTGGCGGCCCCACCACCAGTGCTGGCCGCGCCGGCCCCCACCGCCGCCACCCCGAGCACCCCGACGACCGCGGCGACGATGGTGCGCCCGCGCAGCGAGGTGCCGGTGGAGGCGAACTCCTCTCGCATCGCCTGCACCGGCGGGATGCGCGAGGCCCGCCGAGCCGGGGCGTAGGCGCTGATCACGGTGACCACCACGCCCACCACCAGCGCCACCACCACGGTGCGCGGGGCCAGCTGCAGAGAACCTTCGGGCAGCCCGAGGTTGAAGCTGTTGAGCAGGCTGCGCAGCCCGTAGGCCAGGCCCACGCCCGCGGCCAGGCCGACCACGCTGCCGACCAGGCCGACCACCACCGCCTCCAGGATCACCGAGCGGCTGAGCTGGCGGCGACTGGCGCCGATGGCCCGCAGCAGCGCCAGCTCGCGCAGCCGCTGGGCCACGATCATGGAGAAGGTGTTGTAGATGATGAAGGTCCCCACCAGCAGGGCGATGGCGCCGAACGCCAGCAGGAAGTAGTTGACGAAGCTCAGCGCCTGGTTCACCTCCGCCTGGGTGTCCGCGCGCACCTGGTCACCGGTCTGCACCTTCAGCCCGGGCAGCGCCTGGGCCACCCGGTCGCGCACCTCCTCCTGGGAGAGCCCGGCACCGGCGACGTCCACCCAGGTGACGTGGTTGCCGTCGGTGAACAGCTGACGCGCCTGGGCGCTGGTGAACAGCGCTCCCACGTAGCCACCGGTGTCCGCCTCGGTGTCGTAGATGCCGGAGATGACGACGTCCACGGTGCCCTGCGCGGGGACGAGCACCTTGGTGCGGTCACCAGGGGCCAGCCCCGCGTTCTCGGCCGCACCCTGGTTGAGCGCGATCTCCCCAGCAGCAGCCGGTGGGCGGCCGGACAGGAACGGCAGCGGGTCCCCGATGCGCTGGTCGTCAGCGACGTAGGCCTCGCCCATGCTGGGAGCCCCGCCGCCCTGCACCGGGTCGCCCGCGGAGTCCAGCAGCACCACCGGGGTGGACACCGCCACTTGCACGGTGCGCACGCCGGGCACGGCGCGGATCGCCTCGACGTCGGACAGCGGCACCCCGCTGGAGCGGGCCTCCTCGCTCTGCACCCGCACGTCAACGCCCTGGGCGGTGTGCTCGAAGATGCCGTTGAAGGTGCTCTGCAGGGTGTCGGTGAAGATGAAGGAGCCGGCGACGAACGCGGTGCCGAGCACCACCGACAGCACGGTGAGCAGCAGGCGCACCTTGTGCGCGACGAGGTTGCGGAGGGAGACGCGGCGCATGGCGGTGGAGGAGGACATGGCTCAGGCCGCCTCGAAGCGCTTCATCCGGTCGAGCACCCGCTCGGCCGTCGGGTCGGTCATCTCGTCCACGACCTGTCCGTCGGCCAGGAAGACCACCCGGTCGGCCCAGCTGGCGGCCCGGGGGTCGTGGGTGACGATGACGACCGTCTGCCCCAGGGTGTCCACCGAGGTGCGCAAGATGTTCATCACCTCGCCGGAGGAGCGGGAGTCGAGGTTGCCGGTGGGCTCGTCGGCGAAGATGATCTCCGGCTGGCTGGCCAGAGCCCTGGCGCACGCCACCCGCTGCTGCTGACCACCGGAGAGCTCGGAGGGTCGATGACCCAGCCGGTCGCGCAGACCCAGGGTGTCGATCACCTGGTCGAGCCAGGCCCCGTCGGGCTTGCGCCCGGCGATGTCCATCGGCAGCGTGATGTTCTCCAGCGCAGTCAGCGTAGGCACCAGGTTGAAGCTCTGGAACACGAAGCCGATGCGGTCCCGCCGCAGCTGGGTCATCTGCTTGTCCGACAGGGTGCTCAGCTGGGTCTGGCCGATGACCACCTCACCGGAGGTGGCCGAGTCCAGGCCGGCCAGGCAGTGCATCAAGGTGGACTTGCCGGAGCCGGACGGACCCATGATGGCGGTGAACTCGCCCTGGGTGAACTCGGTGGAGACCGCGCGCAGCGCCTCCACCCGGGTGTCGCCGCTGCCGTAGGTCTTGGACAGCTCGACCGCTCGGGCGACGATCGAGCCACGGACCTGGTGGGGGGTGGAGGTGTCAACTTCAGTCATGGGGACGATCCTTGGTCACAGTGGCCGCCCGGCGCATCCCCCTGCAGGATGATTGGCCGACCCGCCAACAGGGTGACAACCCGGTGTCCGTGCTCAGGGTGCCGCCCCGAGCGCGTCAGGGTCACCCCCTCCGGTCAGCTGCCGGTGACGACCCGCGCGGCCCCGCCGGGGACGGAGACCACCTCGCCACCGTGCAGCTGGCGGCCGCGGCGCAGCTCCACCTCCCCGTCCACCTGCACCAGGCCGTCGGCGATGAGCGCCTTGGCCTCCGCCCCGGAGTCCAGCAGGTTGGCGAGCTTCAGGAACTGCCCGAGACGGATGGTGTCGTCACGGATGGGGACGTCGACGGGTTGTGGCACCCCCTGATCATGCACCGGGGTGGCAGGATCGCCCACCACCGGCAAGGCTGGGACCGTGGCCGACACCAGCACCCGCCCCGACGACGCCAGCTCCGGTGCCGCAGAACCCATCCTGTTCGTGCTCTACGGCGCGACCGGGGACCTGGCCAGGCGCATGGTGCTGCCGGCGTTCTTCCAGCTGGCCGCCGAGGGCCTGCTCCCGCCGGAGTGGCGGCTGGTCGGCAGCGGTCGGGGCGAGCGCAGCCACGACGAGTTCCGCGCGCACGTGCACGACGTGCTCGCCGAGTTCGGCACCCATCCCGACGACGGGCCGTGGGAGGAGTTCAGCGCGCGGCTGCTGTTCGCCGGCGGCGGCTTCAGCGGCGACGACGCCGGTCAGCTGCTCGACGTGCTGGATGCGGCAGCCAAGGACGTGGGCGCCGAGGAGCCCCAGCGGGTGCTGTACCTGGCGGTCCCGCCCACCGCGTTCGCCGGCATCACCGAGGGCATCGGGGCGCACGGGCTGGCCGAGGGCTCCCGGGTGGTCTACGAGAAGCCCTTCGGCACCTCCGAGCAGAGCTTCCGCGAGCTCAACGAGATGGTGCACTCGGTGCTGCAGGAGCGGCAGGTGTACCGGATCGACCACTTCCTGGGCAAGGAGGCCACCCAGAACCTGCACGTGCTGCGGTTCGCCAACGGCTTGTTCGCGGGGGCCTGGAACCACCGGCACATCGCCCAGGTGCAGATCGACGTGCCCGAGGAGCTGGGCATCGCCGAGCGCGCGGAGTTCTACGACTCCACCGGTGCGGTGCTGGACATGCTGGTCACCCACCTGTTCCAGGTGGCGGCGGAGGTGGCGATGGAGCCGCCCACGAGCCTGGCCGCGGAGGACCTGCAGAGCGCCCGCGAGGCGGTCATCGACGCCTTCCGCCCGCTGGACCCGGAGGAGGTGGTGCTCGGCCAGTTCGCCGGCTACACCGACACCGAGGGGGTGGCCGCCGACTCCACCACCGACACCTTCGTGGCGGCCCGGATGTGGGTGGACACCGAGCGCTGGCAGGGCGTGCCGTTCCTGCTGCGCACCGGCAAGCAGATGGCGCTCACCGAGCAGCGGGTCAGCCTGGTGCTGCGCCCGCCCGCGTCGGGTCCGTTCAGCGGCGAGCTGCCCACCGACTGCGAGGTGGTGTCGTTCTCCCTGCGCGGCAGCGGCGAGCTGGACCTGTCCATGGTGGTCAAGGCGCCGGGTCCACAGTTCAGCCTCGGGGTGGGCACCTCCACCCTGTCGCTGGGCGAGGTGGCCGGCGGGGAGCCGCTGTCGGCGTACGCGCGGCTGATCCACGACATCCTGCAGGGCGACCGGTCGCTGTTCACCCGTCCCGACGGCCTGGCGCACGTCTGGGAGGTGGCGGAGCCGCTGCTGGCCAACCGTCCCGCGCTGCAGCCGTACGAGCCGGGCAGCATGGGGCCGGCCGCAGCCAACCGGCTCGCCGACCCCGGCCGCTGGCTGATCACGGGCTGAGCGGGGTCGCACCGCGGCCGGGCTACTGTGAACTAGAGCACCCGGCAGGCAGGGAGGCAGACCCGTGAGTGCACCGTTGCCCAGCCCAGCGCCGGACCCGCGGTGACCCGCCGCAGCCAGCCCTGGCCAGAGGGCACTCCCTGCTGGTTCGAGCTGATGGTGCCCGACCTGGACGCGGCCCGGCAGTTCTACGCAGGCGTCTTCGGCTGGGACTTCCGCGCCCCGGAGCCGCTGGCCCACCCCACCACCGACACCGCTGGGCCCGACACGTCAGCCCCGGCCTACCTGCTGGCCACCCTGGACGGGGTTCCGGTGGCTGGGCTGGGCGAGCTGCCCAGCGCGCCGGAGAACCCGGTGCCGGCCTGGACGACGTACCTGGCCGTGGAGAACGTGGACACCACCGCGGCGCGGGTCACCAGCTCCGGCGGCGTGGTGACCACCGCACCCACCAACGTGCCGGGGGGACGGCGGGCGCTGGCCGTCGACCCTGGCGGAGCGCGGTTCGGGCTGTGGCAGGCGGGCAGCCTCATCGGCGCAGAGCTGGTGGGCGAGCCGGGCACGGTGTGCTGGAACGAGGTGATGACCCGCGACTACGCCGAGGTCACCGGCTTCTACCGGCGGGTCTTCGGCTACACCACCCGCGACCTCAGCGACGACGAGTGGGTGTACTGCTCGATCGAGAGCAACGGACGCACCATCAGCGGGGTGGCGCAGCTCGGCGAGGACGTCCCGCTGGAGATCCCGCCGCACTGGATGACCTACTTCTCCTCCGCAGACACCGATGCCACCGTGGCCGGCGCAGCCGAGCTCGGCGCCCGCGTGCTCAACGACCCGGTGGACACCGCCGCCGGCCGGCTGGCCGTGGTGCAGGGTCCTGCCGGGGACGTGTTCTCCGTGGTGACCCTGGTGGGCGAGCCCGACGTCTGAGCCGTTTCGACTCGGGCGCAACGCCTTCGGCACACGCCCCTGACCTACGGCGGAGCATCGTCCGCGCTCGTGCGGCGAGGCAACAGATTCCTGCCTAGCGTGACGTGGAGCACAGCCCATGGTCGCTCCCCGGGCGACCCACCCGAGGAGGCGCCGATGAGCACAATCCGTTCCGAGCCCACCCCAGCCGTGGCGGCGGAGCCAGGCGTCGCCGACCCCGCCCCGCTGGGCCTGGCCGCCTTCGCCATGACGACGTTCGTGGTCTCGGTGTTCAACGCCGACCTGCTCCCGGCCGACCTCGACGCCGTGGTGCTCCCGCTGGCGCTGTTCTACGGCGGGATCGCCCAGCTGCTGGCTGGGATGTGGGAGTTCCGCAACCGCAACGTCTTCGGCGCGACGGCGTTCACCTCCTACGGGGCGTTCTGGCTGTCCTACGCCGCCTTCGTGCAGTTCTTCCACGACGAGCTGCCCCCGGACACCGCGCACAAGGCCATCGGGGTGTTCCTGCTGGGCTGGGCGATCTTCACCTGCTACATGCTCGTCGCCTCGCTGCGGGTGAGCGCCGCGGTGGCCCTGGTGTTCCTGCTGCTGGCCGCCACGTTCATCCTGCTGTGCACCGGCGAGTACATGGACAGCACGTCGGTGCTGAAGTGGGGCGGCTACGTCGGGCTGGCGACGGCAGCGGCCGCGGCGTACGCCTCCTTCGCCGGGGTCGCCAACGCCACCTGGGGGCGGGTGATCCTGCCGGTGGTGCCGCTGGCCCCGCGGCCGCGCTCGGTGGACGCGCGGTAGCCCGGCTAGAGCACCTCGGCCATCTCCGCCAGCGTCTGCGCGCTGGTGTGCGCCGGCTTCCACTGCAGCTCGTGCTTGGCGCGGCTGGTGTCCATCACCACCGAGGTGCGCAGGATGTGCACCCACTCGGCCATGGCGGGCACCAGCGGCAGCCGGGCCACCACCTCGGCGGTGACCGTGGCCAGCGCCGGCGGCACCGACACCGCGTGCGCCCCCAGCGCGTGCGCCACGTCGGTGAGGGTGATCTCGCCGTCCCCGGCCAGGTTGTAGGCGCCGGGAGCTCCCACGCCCAGCACGGCGGCGACGATGGCCGAGGCCACGTCGTCGTGGTGCACCAGCTGCACGGGCACCCCGGGGTCCGGGATCACCGGCGCCACCCCGGGGGCGGCGTCCAGCAGCCGCAGCACGGCGCCGGGCAGCCGGTCGCTCACCTTCTTCCAGGGCATGCTGCGGGCCAGCGCCGTCGCCCGTGGTCCCGCCACGATGCACGGGCGCAGCACGTACACCTGCAGGTCGGACCCGGCGGTGGTCTCGGCCAGCAGCTGCTCGCAGGCGGCCTTCTGCTCGGAGTAGTAGTGCTCCGCCGATCCGCGCACCGGCACGTCCTCGGTGAGCGGCACCGGGTTGTCGCTGTGGTAGCCGTAGGCGGCGACCGAGGAGGTGTAGACCAGCCGCCGCGGCCGGGCGGCGGTGACGGTGGCCTCGAAGACGTTGCGGGTCCCGGCCAGGTTGATCCGCTGGCTCTCCTCGCGCGAGCCCATGATCAGGTACGCCAGGTGCACCACCACGTCGGCCTCGGCCACCAGGTCCCGCACGGCCACGGGGTCGAGGATGTCGCCCTGGCGGTACTGGGTCTTGGTCCAGCCCCGCTCGGCCGGGTCGAAGGGGCGCCGCGCCATCCCCAGCACCGTGCCCACGGCCGGATCCCGCTCCAGCGCCTCCACGGCGGCGGCGCCGATCTCACCGGTGGGCCCGGTGACGGCCACGGTGATCGGCTCGCTGCTGGTCATGAGGTCGCCTTGCCCACGTCTGTCTCCCTGCTGGTCAACGGATCCGTACCGCGCTCGGGGCTGGCGCCCCCGCTGCTGGACCCTGCCACCTGCCCGTCGCCGGTGCCGGCTGGCAGGGCGCGCAGGGCCCGCTGCAGCCCGGCCGGCTCGTAGTGTGACCCCGGTCTCTTCTCGGCACACGGCAGGGCGCCCGCCCCGGTGCAGGGCGGGGCGGGCGCCTGGTGGTCGGTCTCTCGGGATCAGCCCGCGGGCTTCACGTCCGGGATCCCGCTGGCCGGCGGGGTGGCCGGCTTGCCGGTGTACTCAGTGATCGGGGCGTCCCCGACGTCGGTCTGCAGCAGCGGGGTCACCGGAACACCGTCGGCCTTGGCGTCGAGCTGCACCACCCGCATGCCCCCGATCCCGGCGTGCCGGTCGTTGGAGTAGCGGTAGGGCACCAGGTTGGGCCCCTGGAAGTCCTTGCCCTGCGTCTCGATCGCCTTGACGATGCCCTCCCGGGTGGGGCTGGCGCCGGCAGCCTGCAGCGCCTGCACGAAGGTGAACGCCTCAGACATGCCGTAGATCTTGTAGTTGGTCAGCTCGGTGCCGTCCCCGTGCTCCTTCCAGACCTTCTGCCACAGCTGCACCCAGGGGTCGTCGGCGCTGTCCACACCGGGGATGTACTCGGTGGTGAACACCCCGGCCAGCGGGCTGGGGCCGGTGACCTTGCCCTCGGAGAACCGGTTCAGCAGCGAGCCGACGAGCTTCGGGTCCGACCCCACGTTGGAGTAGAGCCACTTCGGCTTGTAGTTGAGCTTCATCGCGGTCAGCTGGGACACCGCGGTGTAGGAGGGGACGTTGAAGCCGACCACCACGTCCGCCCCGGCCTTCTGCAGGTTGGCCAGCTGCGGGCCGACGTCGGTGTTGCCCGGCACGTACTTGACCTCGGCCACCACCTGGTTGCCGACGAACTGCTTGACCCCCTTGGCGCCGTCGGCGCCGAGGTCGTCGTCCTGCAGGAACAGCCCGACCTTGGCGCCCGGCATGTTCTTCTGGATGTACTGGCCGAGGACCTTGCCCTCGCTCTCGTAGTCGGTCTGCCAGCCGAAGGTCATCGGGTCCTCCTGCGGCTGGTCCCACATCAGCGACCCTGAGGAGACCAGCAGGTCGGGCACCTTCTCCGAGTTCAGGAAGTCCACCACCGCGCTGTGCGTCGGGGTGCCCAGCCCACCGACGATGGCGAAGACCTGGTCCTTGAGCACCAGCTGGTTGACCACCTCGCTGGTCTTGGCCGGGTTGTAGCCGTCGTCGAGGTACTTGAACTCGATCTGGCGGCCGTTCACCCCACCCGCCTTGTTCACGAAGTCGTAGTACGCCTTGGCGCCGACCGGGATCTCGCTGTAGCCGGGGGCGGCAACCCCGGTGAGGGGGTAGTGCCCCCCGATCACCACCTTGTCCGCGGTGACGCCCACGTCGGAGGCGTCGCCGCCCTCACCGCTGCCCCCGCCGCCGCAGGCGGACAGGACCAGCGCGGTCGCGCTGAGCAGGCCGGCCAGGGCCAGGCCTCGTCTCTTTCGGATGGTCATGCCTTCTCCTTCAGCTGGACCGGGCCCGGTGGGGTGGACCTCGGTTGGGTGGGTTTCTGGGTGGACCTGGTCGACCGGAAGCGCCGGTAGGCCGTGGAAAGGGTGCCGAACAGCCCGGTGGGCGCCAGCAGGATCACCAGCACCAGCACGACGCCGTAGATCAGCGGGGCCAGCTGGGCGGCCTGGGTGCTGTCGAGGCCGCGGGCGGTGGCGAAGTCGGTGACCGTGCCGGGCAGGAACACCAGCACCGCCGATCCCAGCACTGCCCCGCTCATGGAGCCGAGACCGCCGATGACGATGGCGGTGAGCAGACCCAGCGACAGCACCAGCGTGAACGCGCTGGGCGCGGCCAGCCGCACCACCAGCGCCATCACCGCCCCCGCGAGCCCGGCGCACGCCGCGCTGACCACGAACGCCTGCACCCGGGTGCGGCCGAGGTTGATCCCGGCCAGCTCGGCGGCGACGTCGTTGTCGCGCACCGCCCGCCAGTGCCGACCCACGTGGCTGCGGGTGAGGTTGAGCAGCAGGAACAGGGTGATGGCGAAGGCCACCCAGCCGAGGTAGGCGACGTACTTGGTGCCGGTGACCGGGTTACCGCTGAGCGTGTCGACGAGGTCCTTGAACCACGCCGGGGCCGGCGGAGTGGGCACGGTGAGCCCAGCCTCTCCGCCGAGGGTGTCGCTGAAGTACAGCGCCAGCCCGGGCAGTGCCACAGCGAGCGCCAGGGTGGCCCCGGCGAGGTAGGGCCCGCGCAGCCGGGCCGCGGCCAGGCCCACCACCAGGCCCACCAGCGAGGTGACCAGGATGGCCGCCAGGGCGATGAGCGGAAAGGCCAGCGGCTCGTCGGCCCGCAGCAGCAGCGCGGCGGTGTAGGCCCCCACGGCCAGCAGCGCGCCGTGCCCCAGCGAGATCTGCCCGTTCAGCCCGGTCAGCAGGGTCAGCCCCACCGTGGCGATGCAGTAGTAGGACATGGTGGCCAGCTGGGAGTTGCGGAAGGAGCTGGTGGACTCCAGCACCGCCACCGCCACCACCAGCACCACCAGGGCCACGAGCAGCTGGCGCACGAGGTTCGACCGCACCAGGTTGGCGGACACAAGGCTCTGTCGCATCATCACTCCTTGTCAGACCCTGCGGGCGACGGCGCTGGAGAACAGCCCGCTCGGTCTCAGCAGGAGCACCACGATCAGCAGGGCCAGCGCGGAGAGGTTGACCAGCTCGGGAGCCAGGTAGCCGCTGACGCCGGAGAGCACGACCCCCAGCAGGAGCCCTCCGACGACAGCGCCCACCGGGCTGTCCAGGCCACCGATCACGGCGGCGACGAAGCCGAGCACGATGATCGGCTCCATGTAGCCCGGCGAGACCAGGCTGCCGGTGGCGATCAGCATCCCGGCCACCGCGCCGACCAGCCCGGCCAGCGCCCAGCCGAAGGTGAGCAGCCGGGACACCCGCACGCCGAGCAGCCGGGACACCTCGTTGTCGAACGCCGCGGCGCGCATGGTCAGGCCCAGGTTGGTGCGCTGGAAGAGCACGACGATGCCCACCAGGACCACCAGCACCACCCCGTAGACCAGCAGGCCGGTGGGGGTGAGCGCCAGGTTGAAGCTGCCCACCTGGAACCCGGTCAGCCCCACCGGGGAGGGGAAGGACTTGAACGAGGAGCCGAAGAGGATGGCCGCCAGCGCCTGGATGGCCACGAACAGGCCGAGGGTGACGATCACCGCGTTCAGCTCGGCCTTGCCCTCCACCGGGCGCATCACCACCCGCTCGATCAGCCCGCCGAGCACGAAGCCGGCCGCCAGGGCCACGGCGAAGGCCAGCCAGTAGGAGTAGCCGGCGCTGACCACCTCGAGGGCGAGGTAGGTGGTGAACATCGCCATGGAGCCCTGCGCGAAGTTCACGATGCGGGTGGACCGGAAGATGAGGACCAGGGCGAGGGCGAAGGCGGCGATGATCATCCCCAGGCTCAGCCCGTTGAGGAAGACGTTCACGAAGTGCTGCAAGGCGGGCTCCAGGTCGTCGGAGGCAGTCAGCGGCCGGGCGGTCGGTGGCCGGTGGTCAGAAGCCCAGGTAGGAGTGGCGCAGGGCGCTGTCGTCGAGCAGGGCGGCAGCGGAGTCGGTGGCCACCACCCGGCCCAGGTTGAGCACCACGCCGGTGTCGGCGATGGACAGCGCGCTGCGGGCGTTCTGCTCGACCAGCAGCACCGTCAGCCCGGTGGAGTCCACGAGCCGGCGGAGCAGGCCGAAGATCTGCGCGACGATGCGTGGCGCCAGGCCGAGCGAGGGCTCGTCCAGCAGCAGCAGCCGCGGCCGCGACAGCAGTGCCCGCGCGATGACCAGCATCTGGCGCTCACCGCCGGAGAGCACGTGCGCCTGGGCGGTGTGGCGCTCCCCGAGGACGGGGAACAGGTTGTAGGCGTCGGCGAGGGTGGTCACCGCCAGGTCGCTGCCGCCGGCCAGGTCGCTGCTGTCGGTGCCGGGAGCCGTCTTGGCGGCACCCAGCATCCCCAGCCGGAGGTTCTCCGCCACCGTGAGCTCGGCGATCACGCCGCGCCCCTCGGGGACGTGCGCCATGCCGCGGCGCACCATCTGCTCCACGGGCGCCGAGGTGATGTCGCTGCCCTCCAGCAGCACCCGGCCGCTGTCCGGGCGGACGAGCCCGCTGATGGTGCGCAGCAGCGAGGTCTTGCCGGCGCCGTTGGCGCCGAGCACCGCGGTGATGCGGCCGGTCTCCAGCTCGAAGCCGACCTTGTCGAGCGCGGTCACCGGGCCGTACCGGGTGACGAGGTCCTGGACCTGCAGCACGTCAGCCCCTTCCGATGGTGAGCTGGTCGGTGGGGTCGACCTCAGCGCCGAGGTAGGCGGCGACGACCGCGGGGTCGTCCCGCACCTGGTCGGGGTGCCCGGCCGCGATGACCTGGCCGAAGTCCAGGACGGTGAGGGTGTCGCAGATGCGCATCACCAGGTCCATGTGGTGCTCCACGAGCATCACGGCCATGTCGCTGGTGAGTGCGGTGATCGTCTCGCCCAGCTCGTGCATCTCCTCCTCCGACAGCCCCGCGGCGGGCTCGTCGAGCAGCAGCAACCGGGGCTCGGCGACGATCGCCCGGGCCAGCGCCACCCGCTTCTGGTCCGGGTAGGGCAGCGTCGAGGGGTAGCGGTGCGCCAGGCCGGTGGCCCCCAACCGCTCCAGCGCCGACCACGCGCGGGCCCGCAGCTCGCGCTCGTCGCGGTCAGACCGCGGCAGGCCCAGTGCGGCGGAGACGAAGCCGGCGCGTCGGCGCGCGGCCAGCCCGGTCGTCACGTTGTCCAGCACGGTGAGGCCGGCGAAGAGGCCGACACCCTGCAGCGTCCGCGCGATGCCGAGGCCGGCCAGCTGGTGGGTGCGGAGCTTGACCAGCTCGCGCCCGTCCCACTCCAGTCGCCCCTGGTCCGGGGCGACGAAGCCGCAGCAGACGTTGAACAGGGTGGTCTTGCCGGCGCCGTTGGGGCCGATCACCCCGTGCACCTGGCCGGGTTCCACCCGGAAGGAGACGTCGTTGAGGGCCACCAGACCGCCGAAGCTGACCGAGACGCCGGAGGCCGCGAAGACTGCCCCCGCAGCCTGGTCGGCCGGCTGCCTGTCCCCGCTCGGAGCGGCTGTGCTGATCTCCGACACTGCGTGCCTCCTGGACCCCCGCTGCAACAAACCGTTATGTTTGTTGCTCTGGCAAGTTGCGTGGATCACACCATGAGACCTTCATCACGTCAAGGACGGACACTGATGCCCAAGAGCCCTGCACCACGCCTGCCCGCCCCCAGCGTGGGTCGCGTCCTCACGCCCCAGGCACAGACCCTGCGGGTGGCCGGCCGCACGCTCCTGGCGGGTGAGCGCCTGGACATGGCCGCGCTGGCGCAGGACGTCGGGGTCAACCGCACGACGCTGTACCGGTGGTTCGGCTCCCGGGACCAGCTGGTCGCCGACGCGCTGTGGTCGCTGGCTGATCGCACTTTCGACCACCTGGAGCGCAACCTTCCGGACGACGGCCAGGCGGTGGCACCGAGCCTGGTGGCCGAGTACGCCCTGGTCGTCATCGAGCACCCCGGCATCCGGGCGTTCCTCGGCCACGACAGCGCCTACGCGTTCACCCTGCTCACCGGGCGGCGCTTCGGCTACCACTCCCGGCTGGTGGCGCGGATCCTCGGCCTGCTCCGCAAGGACCACGCGGCGGGACTGCTCACCGTGGGCGGCGACGTGCCGCTGGAGGACCTCGCCTACACCTCCGCACGCATCATCGAGGTGTACGCCCACGCCTTCGAGCTGACCGGTGAGGCCGCCGACGGCGACCGGGCGCGCAGGGTGCTGCGCGCCCTCCTGCGCTGATCAGCGCGCTGCCGGGCGGTGCGCCGGACCGTTGACGGATTCGGTGTCCGGGCAGCAGCATCTACCTATCCGCCAGCCGAGGAGGCCACCGATGTCCGACGAGGAAGCCAGCCGCGAACCACTGGAGAAGGCCGAGCGCGCCATCGGGGAGGCGCACGAGGAGCGCAGCCGGGTGGGCAACCTCATCGAGGACCGTGAGGCCGAGAAGGCGGAGGTGGAGCAGGCCCGGCGCGAGGAGGCGGCTGCAGCGGAGCCGGCAGCAGAGGAGCCACAGGAGCCCACGGAGCCCGCCGAGCCCGAAGACGAGTCCGAGGAGCCCCAGGAGCCCACGGAGCCCGCCGAGCCCGAAGACGAGTCCGAGGAGCCCCAGGAGCCCACGGAGCCCGCCGAGCCCCAGGCGCCCGCCGAGCATCGCCAGCAGGAGGCGGACGACACCACGGACACCAAGGGCGCCGGCGACGACAAGGGCGCCAGCGACGGCGACGCCAAGGCTGGCGACGACGACGATGCGGCCACGGCCCCGCGCGAGGAGCCGAGCACGTAGCTCTGGGCAACCTGTGGGCCGGAGAACGAGAGAAGCCCCGACCAGTGGTCGGGGCTTCTCTCACTACATCGGTGGGCGAGGGGGGACTTGAACCCCCACGTCCCGGAGGACACTGGCACCTGAAGCCAGCGCGTCTGCCATTCCGCCACTCGCCCGAGCGACGCGGGGAAGATTAGCACGCTGCCGGGGGGCCGTTTGACGGCCTCCCCATCAGCGATGCCGATACGATCGGCTGACAAGGCACGATCTGGACAACTCAGGAGGAGGGCCGCAGTGGGCATCGTCCAACGCTTCGAGCGCAAGCTCGAGGACGCTGTCGGAGACGCCTTTGCCCGGGTGTTCGGGGGCGGGGTGGTTCCGCAGGAGCTGGAGCAGGCTGTGCGCAGGGAAGCCTCCGACGGCGCCCGCCAGCTTCCCGGTGGCCACTGGCTCGCCCCCAACAGCTATGTCGTGGCACTCAGCACCTCCGACCACACCCGCCTCGCCGGGGACCAGCGCAAGGCTGCGGACATGCTCGCCGGGTTCGCCCGTGACGAGATCGACCAGCACGCCTGGCAGACCTACGGCGGCGTCGCGGTGCGCCTGGAGCCCTCCGACTCCCTGCACACCGGGCAGTTCCGCATCACCTCGAGCGTCGACCCCGACGCGGTGCACGCCATGCCCTACCGCCCGCCCGCACCGAGTTCATCCGAGCACGTGCCGCACCCCCAGCGTGGGTCTGGTGACCTCGCCCACCTCTCAGGAGCAGCCCCCATGAGCCAGGACAACGGCTTCGACCGCCACCCCGAGGGGCAGGGGCCAGACTCCGCGCCGCGGGCACCCTGGCAGCCCGTCAGTGCCGCCGAGGACGCGGGACCCGGTGCCGAGCCGGGCGAGCGCTCCGGTGGCTACCCAGCACCCGCCGCACCGGACGCCGCCGCGGCCAGCGGGCCCCACGGCCCCGCGCCCGCAGCACCGCAGGGCGGGTACCCCTACGGCCCGCCCGCCGGCTACCCCCAGGGCGGCTACTCGGCGGGCGGGCACGGCCAGCCTCCGGGCTACCCGCAGCCGGCCGAGTCCTTCGGGTACCAGGGTCCACCGCAGCAGGGCGGCTACCCGGGCGGGTACTCGCAGCAGGCGGAGCGCCAACGGCCGCAGGACCAGCCGGGCAACGGTCAGGCTCCGGATCCGCGCGCAGGTTATGCACAGCCCCCCGCACCGGGCTACGGGCAGCCGCCCGCATACCCGCAGCAGCCGGGCTACGCCGACCCCGGGTACGGCCAGCAGCCCGGCTACCAGGGTGGATACCCGCAGCAGGGTGCTTCCTACCCGTCGCAGGGGCACCCCAGCCAGGACTCCGCACCGGCCTACAGCGGCGCCGGATACGCCCCCGCGGGCTACTCGCAGCCGAGCTATCCACAGCAAGGGCCGAGTTATCCACAGGCGGAGAACAACCCGGCCGCGGAGCAGGCCTATCCGCAGTCGGGCGGCTTCGAGACCCAGGTCGGCTACTACGACGAGCGCTACGGCGGCCCGCAGGCCAGCGCGAGCCAGGGCCTGACTGCGTCGCTGCACCTGGACGACGGCAGCGGCCGCACCCACACGCTCAAGAACGGCAGCAACGTGGTCGGCCGCGGGCAGGACGCCGACTTCCGCGTGGCGGACACCGGGGTCTCCCGGCGACACCTGGAGATCACCTGGGACGGCAGCGTGGCCATGCTCACCGATCTCGGCTCCACCAACGGCACCGCCGTCAACGGCTCACCCGTGCAGAACTGGCAGCTCGCCGACGGCGACGTGATCCGCGCCGGCAGCTCGAACGTCGTGGTGCACATCCAGAATTAGCTAGAGTCCTCAGCCAGAGCTTGGGGCGCCGTCACGGGCACCTCCCCACCCGGTACCCGGTACGGCGGTGCCACACTGCAACAGCCACCGGACAACCACGAGGGAGGTGCTCGCAACCGTGCAGGGACTGATCCTCCAGCTCACCCGCGGCGGCTTCCTGATCCTGCTGTGGCTGTTCGTGTTCGCGGCACTGCGGGTGCTGCGCACCGACCTCTACGCCGCGTCCGGGCTGCGGGTGGCGCTGCCCAGCCAGACCAGCACACGCCCGCGGCAGTCCCGGCGCAACCCGAAGGTCGCCCGCCAGCTGGTGGTCACCCACGGCGCGCTGGCCGGCACCCGCATCACCCTGGGCACCCAGCCGGTGCTGCTGGGCCGGGCCGACGACTCCACGCTGGTGCTCACCGACGACTACGCCTCCACCCGTCACGCCAAGCTCTCCCCGCGCGGGACGGACTGGTACGTCGAGGACCTCGGCTCCACCAACGGCACCTACCTCGACCGGGACAAGGTGACCTCACCGGTACGGGTGCCGCTGGGCACCTCGGTGCGCATCGGCAAGACCGTGATCGAGCTGCGCCCATGACCCTGGTTCTGCGATACGCGGCTCGCAGCGACAGGGGATTGGTCCGGTCGAACAACCAGGACTCCGTCTACGCCGGTCCCCGGCTGCTGGCGGTGGCCGACGGGATGGGCGGTCACGCCGCTGGTGAGGTGGCGTCCAAGATCGTCATCGCCGCGCTGGCCCCGTTGGACGACGAGGACCCCCGCCAGGACCTGCTGCTGCAGCTGGAGAACGCCACCCACGCCGGCAACGACGCCATCACCGACCTGGTGGCCAACGAGCCCGAGCTGGACGGCATGGGCACCACCCTCACCGCGATGCTGTTCTCCGGCAAGCGGCTGGGCATGGTGCACGTCGGCGACTCCCGCGCCTACCTGCTCCGCGACGACGTGCTCACCCAGATCACCCACGACGACAGCTTCGTGCAGTCACTGGTGGACGAGGGCCGGCTCACCGCCGACGAGGCGGCCAACCACCCGCAGCGCTCCCTGCTGCTGCAGGCGCTCACCGGCAGCGACGTCGAGCCCAGCCTCACCATCCGCGAGGCGCGCGCCCACGACCGCTACCTGCTCTGCTCCGACGGCCTCACCGGCCCGGTCAGCGACGAGACGCTCAAGGACACGCTCCAGATTCCCGATCCCGAGGACTGCGCCGACCGGCTGATCGACCTGGCCCTGCGCAGCGGCGGCCCGGACAACATCACCGTGATCGTCGCCGACGTGGTGGACGTCGAGTACGGCGAGGACCGCCCGATCGTGGCCGGGGCGGTCTCCGGGATCGACGAGGTCCAGGACACCCCCAACACCGCCGCCGGCCGTGCGGCCGCGGTCAACCCGGCACGGGTGGGGCCCCAGCAGGTCGGGCCGCCCCCGGAGCCGGCCGGCAAGCCCCGCAAGCGGCTGTGGCGCCGGCTGGTCGCCCTGCTGGTGCTGCTGGTGCTGCTGGTGATCGCCACCCTGGTGGGGCGCGCCCTCATCCAGTCCAACTACTACGTGGGCGTGCGCGACGACAAGGTCGCGGTGTTCCGCGGCGTCAGCGGCAGCATCCTCGGGGTCAACCTGCAGGGTGTCGCCGAGCAGGCCTGCCTGGACACCAGCGGTGAGCTGCGCCTGTCCGATCCCGCCGCCGGCGACGGCTGCACCGCGCTGCGCCTGACCGACCTGCGGCCCTCGGCCCGCTCCCAGGTGAGCGCGGGCCTGCCCGACGGCACCCTGGACCAGGCCCGCCAGCAGATCAACCAGCTGGTGCGCACCGAGCTGCTGCCGCTGTGCGGCGAGGAGGCCGCAGCATCGCCGGTGCCCGCGGCCCCGTCCGGGCAGCCGTCCCCCACTCCGCAATCCACTGCGCCGGCCCCCACCACCCCGAGCCCGAGCCCGCTGGACCCCGGGGCGACCGCAGGCAACGAGCCGCGGGGCACCGACCTGCCCGTGCCCAGCCCCGTCGCGGGCCAGGACTGCCGGGGCGCGGGCTGATGCCCAGCAACGGCCCGGCCAGCCCGCCCGCCGGTCTCTCCGTCAGCCCCGAGGCGCGCCCGCGCCGCGGGGCCGAGCTGCTGATGCTCGCCTTCGCCGCGGTCATCACCACCTCCGCCCTGGTCCTGGTCGAGGCCAACCAGGACCAGACGCTCTCCAGCGACCTGCTCGTGGTCGGCGGCGCCTACCTGGGGATCTTCGCCCTGGCGCACCTGGCCGTGCGGCGCTGGGCGACCTACGCCGACCCGCTGATCCTGCCGTGCGTGGCGCTGCTCAACGGCCTGGGCCTGGTGATGATCCACCGCATCGACCTGGCGGGAGCCGCCACGGCGTCGCAGGCCGGGCGAGTGGTTCCCGGCGCAGACGCTCCCGGTCAGCTGCTGTGGACCACGCTGGGCCTGGCCCTGTTCCTGGCCCTGCTGTGGTTCGTCCGCGACCACCGCAGCCTGGCCCGCTACGGCTACACCTTCGGCCTGCTCGGCCTGGTGCTGCTGATCACCCCGGCGGTGCTGCCGGCCCGCTTCAGCGAGGTCAACGGCGGCAAGAGCTGGATCCTGCTGTTCGGCTTCTCCATCCAGCCCGGCGAGTTCGCCAAGATCCTGCTGCTGATCTTCACGGCGGCGTTCCTGGTGGCCAAGCGCGACCTGTTCGACACCGCCGGCAAGCACGTGCTGGGGATGGACCTGCCCCGAGCCCGCGACCTGGCACCGATGCTGCTGGCGTGGGGCGTGTCCATCGCGGTGGTGGTGTTCAACAAGGACCTTGGGTTCGCGCTGCTCATCTTCGGCACGCTGCTGGTGATGCTGTACATGGCCACCGAGCGGGTGAGCTGGCTGCTCATCGGTGGCGGGCTGTTCCTGGCCGGCTGCTTCGTGGCCTACCACCTGTTCTCCCACGTCCAGGTGCGGGTGCAGACCTGGCTGGACCCCTACGAGACCTACGACACCGGCGGCTACCAGATCTCCCAGTCGCTGTTCGGCCTGGGCACCGGCGGGGTGGGGGGCACCGGGCTGGGCGCTGGGCGCCCGGAGACCGTGCCGTTCGCCAAGACCGACTTCATCGTCGCCGCCATCGGCGAGGAGCTGGGCCTCATCGGTGTCGGCGCGGTGCTCATGGTCTTCACGGTGCTGGTCATCCGAGGCATGCGCACGGCGATCGCCGTCCGCGACACCTTCGGCAAGCTGCTGGCCGGCGGGCTGGCGTTCACCCTCGCCTGGCAGGTCTTCGTCGTCGTCGGTGGCGTCACCAAGCTCATCCCGCTCACCGGCCTGACCACGCCGTTCGTGTCCTACGGGGGATCGTCCCTGCTCGCCAACTACATCCTGGTGGCCATCCTGCTCCGCATCTCTGACGCTGCCCGCCGCCCGGCGCAGCCCCGTCGCCCGCGCACGACTCCGTCCACTCCCATCGCGGACGCCCCGACGCAGATGGTGAAGCGCCCGTGAACAAACCACTTCGTCGGGTGGCGTTCGCCGTGATGGTGCTGATCGTGGCGCTGCTGTGCAACATCACCTACATCCAGGTGTTCCAGGCCGACAGCCTGCGCGCCGACCCGCGCAACCAGCGGGTGCTGCTGGACGAGTACTCCCGCCAGCGCGGGCAGATCTCCACCGGTGGCCAGGTGCTCGCGTCGTCGGAGGCCACCTCCGACCGGTTCAAGTTCCTGCGCCAGTACCCGACCAACCCGCGGGTGTACGCCCCCATCACCGGCTACTACTCCATCCAGTACGCCACCACCGGCATCGAGCGGGCCGAGGACTCGGTGCTCAACGGCTCCGACGACCGCCTGTTCGGCCGCCGACTGTTCGACCTGATCTCCGGGCGCGACCCGCGCGGGGGCAACGTCAACCTGACCATCGACCCCCGGGTGCAGCAGACCGCCTACGACCAGCTCACCTCCCGCGGCTACACCGGCTCGGTGGTGGCCATCCGGCCCAAGACCGGGGAGATCCTGGCCATGGTCAGCACCCCCAGCTACGACCCGAACGCGCTGGCCAGCCACGACGCGAACGTCCGGCAGCAGGCGTGGGCGGCGCTGCAGGACGACCCCGCCTCGCCGCTGACCAACCGGGCCACCTCGGAGACCTACCCGCCCGGCTCCACCTTCAAGGTGGTGACCACGGCGGCCGCCCTCGGCGAGGGGAAGATCACCCCGAACAGCCAGGTGACCGCCGCCCCGCGGGTCACCCTGCCGGGCACCACCACCACGCTGGAGAACTACAACGGCACCACCTGCGGCACGGGCGCCACGGTCACCTTCGCCGAGGCCTTCGCCCGGTCCTGCAACACCGCCTTCGCCGAGCTCGGCGTGGCGGAGGGTGACGCGGCCCTGCGGGCGCAGGCCCGGGCGCTGGGCATCGGCACCCCCGCCCAGGACATCCCGCTGCCGGTGGCCACCTCCGAGCTGGGGCCGATCGACGACGACGCCGCCCTCGCGCAGAGCGCCATCGGCCAGCGCGACGTGCGGGTGACCCCGCTGGAGAACGCCGTCATCGCCGCCACCGTGGCCAACGGCGGTGTGCGCATGCAGCCCTACCTGGTGCAGAGCCTGCAGGGGCCGGACCTGTCCCCCCTCGGTGACGCCACCTCCCCCAAGGCGCTGGACCGGGCCATGTCCCCCCAGACCGCAGCCACCCTCACCCAGCTGATGGTCGGCGCCGAGGCCCGCGCGGGCAGCGGCGGCGAGATCAACGGGGTGCAGATCGCGTCCAAGACGGGAACCGCCGAGCACGGCGCCGATCCCAAGAACACCCCACCGCACACCTGGTACATCGCGTTCGCCCCCGCCAAGGACCCGCAGGTCGCTGTGGCGGTGCTGGTGGAGAACGGCGGCAACCGTGGGCTGGCCGCCCTCGGGTCGTCGGTGGCCGCCCCAGTCGGCCGAGCCGTGATCGCCGCAGCCTTGCAAGGAGTTCCCCGATGAGCCTGAGTGCAGGCGCCGTCCTCGCCGACCGCTACCGACTGTCCGGCCTGATCGCCGTCGGCGGGATGGGCGAGGTGTGGGAGGCCATCGACACCCGGCTCAACCGCCGCGTCGCCGTGAAGGTGCTCAAGCCGGAGTTCTCCGCCGACTCCGAGTTCGTCGACCGCTTCCGGGTGGAGGCGCGCACCGCCGCGGCGCTGAACCACCCGGGCATCGCCGGGGTGTACGACTACGGCGAGACAGCCACCCTCGACGACGGCCAGCGCCACACCGCCTACCTGGTGATGGAGCTGGTCGACGGGGAGCCGCTCTCGGCCGTGCTGGCCCGCGAGGGTGCCCTGGACCTCGAGCAGGCGCTGGACATGCTGGAGCAGACGGCCCGCGCCCTGGCTGCGGCGCACAACCGTGGCATCGTGCACCGCGACGTCAAGCCCGGCAACATCCTCATCACGCCCACCGGCCAGGTGAAGATCACCGACTTCGGCATCGCCAAGGCCACCGACGCCGCCCCGGTCACCCGCACCGGCATGGTGGTGGGCACCGCGCAGTACATCGCCCCCGAGCAGGCGCTCGGGAAGGAGGCCACCCCGGCCAGCGACATCTACGCCCTGGGCGTGGTGGGCCACGAGGCGGTCTCCGGCAGCCGCCCGTTCACCGGCGACAACCCGCTGTCGGTGGCGATGATGCACGTCCGCGACCAGCCGCCCGCACTGCCGCCGCACGTGCCGGCCACCATCCGGGTGCTGCTGGAGTCGGCGATGGCCAAGGACCCCCAGCAGCGCTACGCCACCGGGGGGCAGTTCGCCGACGCCATCGCCGCGGTGCGGGCCGGGCGCTCCCCTGCGCGACCGGCCGGGGCCGCGACCCCACCGCTGCCGGCTCCGCCCCCGCGCACGCAGCGGATGGCTGCCTCTCCCGTGCCACCGGCGGCTCCGACCGGGGCGACGCAGGCCACCGACTACTCCCCGGTCGCCCAGCAGCAGCGCGCCAGCGCCAACAAGGGGCTGCTGGCCATCCTCGCCGTGCTGGTGGTCGCCCTGCTCGGCGTGGGGGGCTGGGCGCTGCTCAGCTCTGCCGGCGGTGACGACGACGGCCCGCCCAGCGTGCCGGTGCCCACCACCACCCAGGCGCCCGCACCGAGCGCGACCACCCAGGTCCCCACCACCACGCGGGCGCCCAGCACCACCCGCGCGACCACCACGACCGAGGCTCCCAGCACCACCGAGGAGCCCACCACGACCACCCCGCCGCCGGCGCCCACCACCACCACGGCTGCGCCGCCGACCACGACGCAGCGCACCACCACGGCGACTGTGCCCCCCACCACCACCAGCGCGCCCGCCCCGACCGTGCCCAGCGCCACCGGCGGGCGGGGCACCACCGGCGGTACCGCGCCCACCAGCAACGGGTCCACCGGAAGCGCCGGCGCCACCGGCACACCCACCCCCACGGCCACTTCCGGTGGCGCACCAGGAGCAACGACGGGATGAGCACCCCACGCAGGCTCTCCGACCGCTACGAGCTGGGGGAGACGCTCGGCTTCGGCGGCATGTCCGAGGTGCACCGCGGGGTGGACCTGCGGCTGCACCGCGACGTCGCGGTGAAGGTGCTGCGTGCCGACCTGGCCCGCGAGCCCTCCTTCTACCTGCGCTTCCGCCGTGAGGCCCAGAACGCCGCAGCGCTGAACCACCCGGCCATCGTGGCGGTGTACGACACCGGTGAGGCGCACACCGACGAGGGCCCGCTGCCCTACATCGTGATGGAGTACGTCGACGGGGAGACCCTGCGCGACCTGCTGCGCGCGGAGGGACCGCTGTCTCCCCGTCGGGCCATGGAGATCATGGCTGACGTCTGTGCGGCGCTGGACTTCTCCCACCGCCACGGGATCATCCACCGCGACGTCAAGCCCGCCAACGTGATGATCGACCGGGCCGGCGCGGTGAAGGTGATGGACTTCGGCATCGCCCGCGCCATCGCCGACGGCGCCTCCACGATGACCCAGACCGCCGCCGTGATCGGCACCGCGCAGTACCTCTCGCCCGAGCAGGCCCGCGGCGACCACGTGGACGCCCGCTCCGACGTCTACGCCGCAGGCTGCGTGCTCTACGAGCTGATCACCGGCGAACCGCCCTTCACCGGTGACTCCCCGGTGGCCGTGGCCGTGCAGCACGTCCGCGAGGACCCGCGCCCGCCGTCCACCGTGCACGCCAACGTGCCGGCCACCCTGGACTCCATCGTCCTCAAGGCGATGAGCAAGAACCCGGCCAACCGCTACCAGAGCGCCGGGGAGATGCGTGGCGACCTGGTGCGGGTGCTCGGCGGCAACCGGCCGACGGCCCCCTCGGTGATGACCGACGCCGAGCGCGACACCATCCTCGGGCCCACCGGTGCGCTGAGCGCGGCCTCGCGCCGGGCCCGGGCCGAGGAGGACCTGCGGCTGGACGACAACGGCGCGCACCACGACCAGCGTCGGCGCAAGGGGCTGCTGGTCGCCCTCGCCGTGGCGCTGGTGGCCGTGCTCGCGCTGGTCGGGGTGTTCGCCTTCGCCTACCAGAGCGGGCCGGTGAAGACCACCGTGCCGGACGTGCGCAACCAGCCGCTGGCCGTGGCCGAGACCATGCTCAGCAGCGCCGGGTTCAGCGCCAAGCGCGAGTTCATCACCTCCGCCACGGTGGAGAAGAACTCGGTGGTGGACAGCGCGCCCCCGGTGGGCAGCTCGCAGGAGAAGGGGTCGGTGATCATCCTGCGGGTGTCCTCCGGTCCGCCGCAGGCCACGGTGCCGCAGGTCAACGGGTTGTCGCTGCCGGAGGCCACCGCGGCGCTCACCAACGCCGGCTTCACCGTCGCACCCAACCCGGGCCGGGCTGTCTCCAGCGCCCAGCTGCTGGACAAGGTGGTGGACAGCAACCCCCGGTCGGGCACGCAGACCAACGCCAACGGCACCGTCGCCCTGGTGCTGGGCAGCGGACCGCAGCTGGTGCCCGTCCCGCAGGTGGTGGGCCTGGACGTGGGGTCGGCGCAGGGCAACCTCAAGCAGCTGCAGTTCGCCAGCCGGGTGGAGAACGTCGACTCCTCCGCCCCCCAGGGCAAGGTCGTCGCCCAGCAGCCCGCGGCCGGTGGCTCGGTGGCCCAGGGATCGACGGTGACGCTGAGCGTCTCCCGGGGCAACCGGGTGGCCATGCCGGACCTGGTGGGCATCACCACCGCCGCTGCGCAGGCCTCCCTGGAGGCGGCGGGCTGGAAGGGCGGTTCTGCGGGGCTGTCCTCCACCGCGGTGGCGGT
Organism: Rhodococcus sp. Z6_132; assembly: GCF_058133635.1. Classification (NCBI taxonomy): domain Bacteria; kingdom Bacillati; phylum Actinomycetota; class Actinomycetes; order Mycobacteriales; family Nocardiaceae; genus Rhodococcus; species Rhodococcus sp. Z6_132. The sequence continues at coordinate 1,020,639 of NZ_JBYUNP010000001.1, read as the reverse complement.
GACCGACCAGTCTCAGCAGGGCCTGGTGCAGGGGCAGAGCATCACTGCCGGCACCGACATCGACACGACCACGCCGATCGCCATCACGGTGGGCCGCTTCCAGGCCCCCACCACCACGCCCCCAGCGCCGACCGCGCCGCCCGAGGTGGCACCCATCAGGTGCCCGGTGCCGGGCATCGCCCTGCCGCTCGGCTGTGTGCCCTGAGCGGTTACCTGAGGCCTAGACCGCCGCGGGGCTGAGCTCGGAGAGGTCCCCGAGGCTGTCGCGCATGTCCTGCTCGAGCTGGGCCACCAGTGACTCCTCCACCGGGAACCCGCACCGGCGCAGCCAGTTGGCCAGCAGCCGGTGCCCACCCTGGGTGAGCACCGACTCGGGGTGGAACTGCACGCCCTCGATGGGCAGCTCGCGGTGGCGCAGCGCCATGATGATGCCGTTGGCGGTGCGCGCGGTCACCTCCAGCTCGGCCGGCACGGTGTCCGGGCGCACGGTCAGCGAGTGGTACCGGGTGGCGACGAACGGCGTCGGCAACCCCGCCAAGATCCCCGCACCCTGGTGCTCCACGATGCTGGTCTTGCCGTGCAGCAGCTCCGGGGCCCGCTCCACGGTGGCACCGAAGCTGGCGCCGATGGCCTGGTGGCCCAGGCACACCCCGAACAGCGGGGTGCGGGAGGCGGCGCAGCTGTGCACCAGCTCCATGCTCCGGCCCGCCCGCTCCGGTGTGCCCGGCCCCGGGCTCAGCAGCACGCCGTCGAAGTCCGCGATGTCGTCGAGCACCGGGTCGTCGTTGCGCACCACCGTGGCGTGCACGCCGAGCTGCCCCAGGTACTGCACCAGGTTGAACACAAAGCTGTCGTAGTTGTCGACAACCAAAATTCGCATGCACTGAGGGTACTCAGCGACTGCCCGCGGCGGTTCCTACCGGGGGACGACGACGGCCGAGGTCAGCGCGACGGAGCCCTCGTAGGCGGGCAGGGACAGCGTGTCGCGGGCCTGCACCTTGTACCCCAGGCCGAAGCGGGCGACGTACTGCTTGTAGATCACCACGCCCCGCTCGGCGGCCAGGGCGTCCTGCAGGCGGTCGGCGTCGCCGATGGCGGAGACGGTGTAGGGCGGGCTGTAGGTGCGCCCGTGCAGCAGCAGGGTGTTGCCGACGCAGCGGGGCGCCGAGGTGCTCACCACCCGCTGGTCCTGGACCATCACCGCCTCGGCCCCGCCGGCCCACAGCGCGTTGAGCACGCTCTGCAGGTCCTGCTGGTGCACCACCAGGTCGTCGGGCTGGGCGTCGGCGGCGTAGGAGCCGGTGGCGGTGCGGGACGCGTCGGTGAGGGTGACGGTGAGACCGGGCCCGGTGACGGCGCTGAGCCCGGCGCCGGGCTGCAGCGCGGCGACGTCGGCGAGCGCGGCGGCCACCGCGTCGTCGGAGGCGGCGGCGCGCTGCTGCAGCTGCTCCGCCTGCAGCCGCAGCCGGGTACGGGTGACCTCTGCGGCGGCCACGTCCTGCTGGGCGCCGCGGACCAGGTCGGACAGCCGGGTGGCACCGGTGCCACGCAGCTCACCGCCCTGGGCGGCCTCCCGCGTGGTGGACAGCAGCAGGCCGGCGAGCAGGCACACCAGCGGCACGGCCACCCGCCAGAGCCGGGGGCGTTGCCGAGCGTCCACAACCACCCCATGACTTGGTAGATCGCCGCTCGCCGCGGCCCCGTTGGCCGCCCGCTACGTTAGCGTGGAAAGCCGAGACGCCAGACCCGCCACCAAGCCGAGGACACCATGCCAAAGTCGAAGGTCCGCAAGAAGTCAGCCCCCATCGGCGCCAGCTCCACCCGGCGCACGCCGGTGAAGGTCAACGCCGGACCGTCCAACCCGATCTACGTCACGGTGATGCTGGGCCTGATGCTGCTCGGCCTGATCTGGCTGGTGGTCAACTACCTGGCCGTGGACAAGATCAGCTGGATGAGCGAGCTGGGGTCGTGGAACTTCGCGATCGGCTTCGGCCTCATGGTCGTTGGCCTGTTGATGACCATGCGCTGGCGCTGACCTCCGCGCACAGGGGCGGCTGCGCCCCGCTGAGCGCCCAGTCGCCCGCGGTACCGATCCCGGCCTGCTGACCAGGGTCGATACCGCGGAGCGCCCAAGCAATCACAACGGTGTTATTTCATCCCCAGTGTGCACAACTCCTGTGGACAACTTCTGTCCCCGGTTGTGCACAGCTCGTCAGAGCCGCTCGATGATGGTCGCGTTGGCCATGCCGCCGCCCTCGCACATCGTCTGCAGGCCGTAGCGGCCGCCGGTGCGCTGCAGGTAGCTCACCATCGTGGTCATCAGGCGGGCACCAGAACCGCCGAGCGGGTGGCCCAGCGCGATCGCGCCGCCGCAGGGGTTGAGCCGGTCGGCCTTGGCGCCCGTCTCGGCCAGCCACGCCATGGGCACGGACGCGAAGGCCTCGTTCACCTCGAAGGTGTCGATGTCGTCGATGCTCAGGCCCGACTTCTTCAGCACCGCGGCGGTGGCGGGGATGGGACCGGACAGCATCATCACCGGGTCGGAGCCGACCACGGCGGTGGCGTGCACGCGGGCTAGCGGGGTCAGCCCCAGCTCGGCGGCCTTCTCGCTGGTGGTCACCAGCAGTGCCGCGGCGCCGTCGGAGATCTGCGAGGCGTTGCCCGCGGTGATGACGCCGTCCGGCAGGAACGGGGTCTTCAGCTTGGCCAGGGTCTCCACCGACGACCCCCGGCGGATGCCCTCGTCCTGCGAGACGACGGTGCCGTCCACGGTGATCGGGGCGATCTCCTCCAGGAACGCGCCGTCGTCCTGCGCGGCGGCGGCCAGCTCGTGCGAGCGCACGGCGAACTCGTCCACCGCGGTGCGGGACAGGCCCCACTGCCGGGCCATCAGCTCGGCGCCGACGCCCTGGTTGAACATGCCGTTGAAGCCCTCACCCTGCAGCTGGCTCTCGTACCGGGTGCGGGCCGAGCCGAAGGGGAACCCGGCCCCGGTGCCGACGTTGCTGCCCATCGGGACCCGGGACATCACCTCGACGCCACCGGCGATCACCACGTCCTGCTGCCCGGAGACCACCGACGCGGCCGCGGTGTGCAAGGTCTGCTGGGACGAGCCGCACTGGCGGTCCAGGGTGAAGCCGGGGATGGACTCCGGCCAGCCGGCCGCGAGCACGGCGTTGCGCCCGATGTTGCCGGCCTGCTCCCCGGCCTGCGACACGCAGCCCCAGTGCACGTCGTCGATCACGGACGGATCGATGCCGGTCCGCTCGACCAGGGCCTTCAGTGCGTGGGCCGAGAGGTCCACCGCGTGCACCCCGCTGAGCCCCCCGCCACGCTTGCCCACCGGAGTACGCACTGCCGCACAGATGACTGCGTCACGCATCGTTGTTTCCAGCCCTTCAATCGGATGGTTGTGCCTCATCAGCGATGCTAGAGGGCATGTCCGACTATGGCGCTACAACGCAGGCGTGGGGCCCCAAGCCGGCCGCCCTGATCTACGCGGCGGTGGGAGGCGCGGTGCTGGCGGTGGTGGCGGTGGCCGCCGACGAGCCCGCCGGCCGGCTGCTGATCGGGCTGGCCGCGGCGGGGCTGCTGCTCACCGCGCTCGCCGGGGCTCGGTCGCGTCCCCGGCTGGCGGTGGATGCCGGTGGACTGACCGTCCGCGGACCGTGGGGCGCGCGCCGGGTGGGCTGGACCCAGCTGCGCGGCTGCGAGGTGGTGCAGCACCACCGGCTGGGTCGACGGGTGGGGGTGCTCGAGCTGACCGTCCAGCAGGACGACCGCGAGTCGCTGCTGCTGCTCACCAAGGCGGAGCTGGGCACCGACCCGGAGGACGTGCTGTGGGTGGTGCAGGGCTATCGCCCCGACCGGTTCGGGGCCGACGGGTCTGGGGGCGACGGGTCTGGGGGCGACGGCCCCGGGGCGTAGCGCCGGCTACAGCCCCGCCTGGGATCGCAGCGCCAGCACGCGTGCCACGATCACCGCGAGGGCGACCACGCTGAGCACGGCCAGCGCCGACACCTGCACCGGCACGGTGCGACCCCGCGGGGCGTAGACCAGGGCCGCGGTGGCGGCGGCGCCCACCACGAGCCCGCCCAGGTGTCCGGCCATGGAGATGCCCGGCACGCTCAGCCCGATCACCACGTTGATGGCGATGATGCCGAGGGCGGCGGACACGCTGCGGCGCAGGCGCAGCAGCACCACCACCAGCCCACCCATCAGGCCGAAGATGGCGCCGGAGGCCCCCGCGGTGAGGCTGCGCGGGTCGGCGAAGAGCATCACCGCGGCGGAGCCCCCGAGCAGCGACACCAGGTACACCGCAGCGAAGCGCCACCGGCCCAGCAGCACCTCCAGGTCCCGGCCCAGGACGTAGAGGGCGAACATGTTGACCAGCAGGTGCAGCGGGCCGAAGTGCAGGAAGCCGCTGCTCAGCAGCCGCCACCAGTCGCCGAGGGCCACCCCGTAGGGCCACAGGGCCAAGTCACGAAAGATCGTGGAGCGGTTGTTGTCCAGCACCTGGCCGCCGGCGTCGAGCACGGTGACCAGGAAGAAGAGCACGTTGACGCCGATGAGCCCGTAGGTGAGCACCGGCGCGCTGGCAGCCAGTGGGGCTCCGGCCACGGTCGCCGCCTGGCGCTGGTCCCGCTGCCCCTGGGCGAGGCAGTCCACGCAGTGGAAGCCCACCGGGGCCTCGCGCAGGCACTCCGGGCACGCCGACCGGCCGCACCGGCTGCAGCGCAGTCCGGTGGGCCGGTCGGGGTGGCGGAAGCAGGCCTGGGGACCGTCCCCGGCACCAGGGGCCCCGAAGGCGCCGGTACCGGGTGGACCCCAGGCGGGGTTGCTCATCGCAGCGTGACCAGAGGTGTCAGTGCGTCGGTCAGACCTGCTCGACGGTGACGCGCTCGATGACCACGGGCTCGACCGGACGGTCGCTGCGGTCCACGGCGGTGGTGCCGATGGCGTCGACGACGTTGCGGGACTCCTCGTCCACGACCTCGCCGAAGATGGTGTGCTTGCGGTTGAGGTGCGGGGTCAGGGCCGTGGTGATGAAGAACTGCGAGCCGTTGGTGCCCGGACCGGCGTTGGCCATGGCCAGCAGGTACTTGCGGTCGAACTGCAGCTCCGGGTGGAACTCGTCCTCGAAGCGGTAGCCCGGGCCGCCGCGGCCGGTGCCCGTGGGGTCGCCGCCCTGGATCATGAAGTTGTCGATGATGCGGTGGAAGACCGACCCGTCGTAGAACGGCCCGGAGGTCCCGCCCTGGGCGTTCTTCTCCGAGTAGTCCTTGCTGCCGTCGGCCAGCCCGACGAAGTTCGCGACCGTCTTGGGCGCGTGGTTGCCGAACAGCGCGATGCGGATGTCGCCGCGGTTGGTGTGCAGCGTCGCCGTGGCGGTGGCGGGGGCAGCGGTCTTGTTCTCTGAGGAAGTCACCAATCCATCCTGCCATCCTGGGCAATCCGACGTCGCGCCCCGTCCGACCTGGCTGTCGTGGGGCGGGCAGGATGGGCTGCGACCCACCGGACTCAGGCGATCCAGCCTGTGCTGGGCAGGTACCAGCGAGAAGGAGTGACGATGAACGAGGTGACCGTGTTGTCCAAGCTCGGCGAGGAGACCGGCCGAGTGGTCGGCACCGGCGTGCGGGCCGCCCGCCGTGGATCGGTCAAGCTCAGCCAGAGTGGCGCAGTCGCCGGTCTGGGTGCGGCCAAGATGACCGTCAAGGCCGCCCAGGGTGCGGCAGCCAAGCGGGCCGAGCGCCGCCTGCGTCAGACCGGGGAGGCCGGGCGTGAGCTGGTCGCCCGGGTGAGCCTGCCGGAGCTGAGCCTGCCCGAGCTGCTGGACGTGGCCGAGGTGCGCGCCGGCCTGGCCCGCCGCATCGACCCGCCCAAGAAGCGACGCCGCTGGCCGCTGGTGGCCGTGCTGCTCGTCGGGGGTGCCGCTGCCGCCGCCGTGGTGGCCTCCCGCCGGCCGGTGGCGCCGCCGCCGGCAGACGCCCCGCCGAGCGTGCGGACGCTGAACGGCACCACTGCTCCCAGCGCCGCCCCCGCGGGCACGAACGGGGCTCCGGAGGGCGCGGGCCGCACCACCGAGTAGCCCTGGACCGAGCCAGCCCTGGACATGGGACAGGCCCCGCCTCCGCGATCACGCGGGGACGGGGCCTGTGCTGGTGGAGACGAGGGGAATCGAACCCCTAACCCCTGCCTTGCAAAGGCAGTGCTCTGCCAATTGAGCTACGTCCCCGGGTGGGCTGCTGCCTAGCTTCCCGCGGGGGGTTCTGGTGCTGCGTGCCTGCCCGAGGACGGCTGCGCCGACACTGCCGGCTCGGTCGCCTCGTGCCATGGATCCGTCGAGCGCTGCCGGGCTCGGGCCCGGGCGAACCCGGCCGCCGCGGCGGCCAGGGCTGCGACCAGGAGCATCCTCATGCCGACTGACACTCCTTCGATCAACGGATCTCGTGGGCCTAGGTGGACTTGAACCACCGACCTCTTCCTTATCAGGGAAGCGCTCTAACCGTCTGAGCTATAGGCCCCGATGCCGGACCGAGGTTACCGTACCGGCCCGGGTCGTACCAAAACGCCCGTACGGCAGCGGTCGGGAACGCTGCCGCACGGACGCTCAGTCGCGCTCGGTGAGAGTGACCTCCACGCCGCCGACCAGGTCGGACGTGAGGTTGTAGATGAACGAGCTGATGGTGGCCAGTGCGGTCAGCAGCACGATGTTGATCGCACCGACGATGGCGGCCACGCCGAACACCCGGCCCGGCCCGATGAGCGGTGAGCTCTCGGCGTTGGGGTCGTTGACCGAGACGAAGTCGGTGAAGGTGGTGTTCAGCCGGTCCCAGACGCCCATGCCGTCCAGCACCAGGTACAGCACGCCCACCGCCACCATCCACACCAGGAACAGCGCGAAGGACAGCACCAGCGACAGCTTCAGCACCGACCACGGGTCGAAGTGCTTGACCTGCAGGCTCGCGCGGCGCGGACCCTTGCGGCCGCGCTGCACGGTGGCCGTGGCCCGCCGCTCGCCCTCGGCCCGTCGCTCGCCCTCGGCCGGCCGCCGGTCGCGTGCCCGCGGGTCGGTGGCCGGGCGGGCGGTGCCACCCTGGCCGTTGCCCGGCCGGGCCTCCCCGCGCCGGGCAGGCGCCGGGTTGCCCGCCGGTGAACGGCCCCCGCTGGTGCGGGGCACCGAGGAGAGGTCCGGCATCTCCTGGGACAGGTCCGGGCGCCTCATCTGCGTGGTGGGGGCGTCCAGCCCCGGCGCGCCGCCCCGGCCGGTGCCACCGCGCTGCCAGGGTGCCGGCTCGGAGCGCCGAGGCTCGCCGGCGCCACCGGAGGAGCCGTTGCCGCCCCGGGCGGCGGGACGCTCACCGCCGCGCTGCTCCGGCCGCGGGGCACCCTGATCAGACCCGCCGGGGCGGGGAGGAGTGCTCATGAGTGCTCCTTAACGGTGTTGGGCTGGTCGTCGCCGGGCTGGCCCGCCTCGTCCGCGTTGCGGGCGATCGCGATCAGCTCGACACCCTCGCCGAGGTTCATCAGCCGCACGCCCTTGGTCTGGCGACCTGCCTTGCGCACCTCCTTGGCGGTGGTCCGGATGACCCCGCCGCCAGAGGTGATGGCGTACAGCTCGTCGTCGATGTCCACGATGAGTGCGCCGACCAGAGTGCCACGGCGACGGTCGTACTGAATGGTCAGCACGCCCTTGCCGCCGCGACCCTGCACCGGGTAGTCGTCCATCGGGGTGCGCTTGGCGTAGCCGCCGGCGGTGGCCACCAGCAGGTAGGTGCCCTCCCGGACCACGTTCAGCGACAGCAGCTCGTCGTCACCGTTGAAGCGCATGCCCAGCACGCCGGAGGTGGCCCGACCCATCGGTCGCAGCGCGTCGTCGGTGGCGGAGAAGCGGATCGACTGGCCGAGCGCGGAGACCAGCAGCAGGTCGTCCTCGGCGGAGCACAGCGTGGCCCCCACCAGCTCGTCGCCCTCGCGCAGGTTGATCGCCACCACGCCGCCGGAGCGGTTGGAGTCGAAGTCGCTGAGCCGGGTCTTCTTGACCAGGCCGCCCTTGGTGGCCAGCACCAGGTACGGCATCACCTGGTAGTCCTTGATCTGGATGACCTGGGCGATCTTCTCGTCCGGCTGGAACGCCAGCAGGTTGGCCACGTGCTGTCCGCGCGCGGTGCGGTTGGCCTCGGGCAGCTCGTAGGCCTTCGCGCGGTACACCCGGCCCTTGGTGGTGAAGAACAAGATCCAGTCGTGGGTGGAGCAGACGAAGAACTTGCTCACGATGTCGTCCTGGCGCAGCCCGGCGCCCTGCACCCCCTTGCCACCGCGCTTCTGGGCGCGGTACAGGTCGGTCTTGGTGCGCTTGGCGTAGCCGGTCTCGGTGATGGTGACCACCACGTCCTCGCGGGCGATGAGGTCCTCCATGGACACGTCACCGTCGGCGGGCACGATCCGCGTGCGGCGGTCGTCGCCGTACTTGTCCACGATCTCCATGAGCTCGTCACGGACGATCTGCCGCTGGCGCTCGGGCCGGTCCAGGATGTCCTGCAGGTCGGCGATGGTGCGCTCGATCTCGGCCAGCTCGTCGATGATGCGCTGCCGCTCCAGGGCGGCCAGCCGGCGCAGCTGCATGTCCAGGATGGCCTGGGCCTGCAGCTCGTCGACGTCGAGCAGCTCCATCAGCCCGGTGCGGGCGACGTCGGCGGAGGCGGAGGCCCGGATGAGGGCGATCACCTCGTCCAGGGCGTCCAGCGCCTTGACCAGTCCGCGCAGGATGTGGGCGCGCTCCTCGGCCTTGCGCAACCGGTAGCGGGTGCGCCGCACGATGACGTCGAGCTGGTGGGTGACGTACAGCCGGATCATCTGGTCCAGCCGCAGGGTGCGCGGCACCCCGTCGACGATGGACAGCATGTTGCAGCCGAAGCTGGTCTGCAGCTGGGTGTGCTTGTAGAGGTTGGCCAGCACCACCTTGGCCACGGCGTCCCGCTTGAGGGTGAGCACGATGCGCATGCCCACCCGGTCGGAGGACTCGTCGTGGATGTCGGAGATCCCGGCGATCTTCCCGTCCCGCAGCTGCTCGGCGATGCTGGTGACCAGGTTGTCGGGGTTCACCTGGTACGGCAGCTCGGTGGCCACGATGGTGGTGCGCCCGCGGGCGTCCTCCTCCACCTCGACCACGCCGCGCATCCGGACGGAACCGCGACCGGTGGTGTAGGCCTCGTTGATGCCGTCGGAGCCCACGATCAGTCCGGAGGTGGGGAAGTCGGGGCCCTTCACCCGCTCCATGCAGGCCGCCAGGGTGGTCTCCTCGTCGGCCTCGTAGTTCTCCAGCGCCCAGATCACCGCGTCGGCGACCTCCCGCAGGTTGTGCGGCGGGATGTTGGTGGCCATGCCGACCGCGATGCCGCCGGAGCCGTTGACCAGCAGGTTCGGGAACCGGCTGGGCAGCACGTCGGGCTCGCTGGTGCGGCCGTCGTAGTTGGGCGAGAACTCGACGGTGTCCTCGTCGATGTCGCGCAGCATCTCCATGGCCAGCGGGGTCAGCCGCGACTCGGTGTACCGCATGGCCGCCGCGGGGTCGTTGCCGGCGGAGCCGAAGTTGCCCTGGCCGTCGATCAGCGGGTAGCGCATCGACCAGGGCTGGGCGAGACGGACCATGGTGTCGTAGATCGAGGAGTCACCGTGCGGGTGGTAGTTGCCCATCACCTCGCCGACGACGCGGGAGGACTTCACGTAGCCACGGTCGGGACGGAAGCCGGAGTCGTACATCGCGTAGAGCACGCGGCGGTGCACCGGCTTGAGTCCGTCACGAACTTCCGGCAGGGCGCGGCCGACGATCACGCTCATGGCGTAGTCGATGTAGCTGCGCTGCATCTCCTGCTGGAGGTCGACCGGCTCGACCCGGTCGCGGATGACACCCTCGATGCCGACCGGGCCGTCCTCGGGGGGCAGCGGCGTGTCGGTCATGTGGTGCTCCTTCGGGGATTCTGGTGGGGTGCCGACAGGGTGTTCAGGTGGCTCGCGCCCGCGGTGTCGGCGCTGCGCACGGGCCGGGCTCCGCAGCGGGGGGTGGCGCGACCGGGGGCGGCCGCCAGCGGGTCAGACATCCAGGAACCGGACGTCCTTGGCGTTGCGCGTGATGAAGCTGCGCCGCGCCTCCACGTCCTCGCCCATGAGCACGCTGAACAGCTCGTCCGCGGTGGCGGCGTCGTCCAGCGTCACCTGGCGCAGGATGCGGTGGTCGGGGTCCATGGTGGTCTCCCACAGCTCCTTGGCGTTCATCTCGCCGAGGCCCTTGTAGCGCTGCACGCCGTCGTCCTTGTTGATCTTGCGACCGGTCTCCACGCCCGCCTTGAGCAGCGCGTCGCGCTCGCGGTCGGAGTAGACGAAGTCCGGCTTGCCCTTGCTCCACTTGATCTTGTACAGCGGCGGGGCGGCCAGGTAGACGTGACCGTGCTCCACCAGCGGACGCATGAAGCGGAACAGCAGGGTGAGCAGCAGGGTGGAGATGTGCTGACCGTCCACGTCGGCGTCGGCCATCAGGATGATCTTGTGGTAGCGCAGCTTGGACAGGTCGAACTCGTCGTGGATGCCGGTGCCCAGGGCGGTGATGATGGCCTGGACCTCGGTGTTCTTCAGCACCCGGTCGATGCGGGCCTTCTCCACGTTGATGATCTTGCCGCGCAGCGGGAGGATCGCCTGGAACATCGAGTCGCGGCCGGACTTGGCCGAGCCACCGGCGGAGTCACCCTCCACCACGTAGATCTCAGACAGGCTCGGGTCGTTGGAGCGGCAGTCGCTGAGCTTGCCGGGCAGCCCGCCGATGTCGGTGGCGCTCTTGCGGCGCACCAGCTCGCGGGCCTTGCGGGCCGCCATCCGGGCGTGCGAGGAGGAGATCGCCTTGTTGATGATGATCTTGGCGTCGGAGGGGTGCTCCTCGAACCAGCTGTTCAGGTGCTCGTTGCAGGTCTTCTGCACGAACGAGCGCACCTCGGTGTTGCCCAGCTTGGTCTTGGTCTGACCCTCGAACTGCGGCTCGCCCACCCGGACGCTGATGATCGCCGCCAGGCCCTCGCGGATGTCGTCCCCGGTGAGGTTGGGGTCCTTCTCCTTGAGGAGCTTCTTCTCCTTGGCGTAGCGGTTGACCACCGAGGTCAGCGCGGAGCGGAAGCCCTCCTCGTGCGTGCCACCCTCGATGGTGTTGATGGTGTTGGCGAAGGTGTGCACCGACTCGGAGTAGCCGGAGTTCCACTGCATGGCCACCTCGACCTCGTGGCCGGTGCCGCTGGCGGTGAACCCGACGATCGACGTGTGGATGGGCTGCTTGGACTTGTTCAGGTGCGCGACGTAGTCCTCGAGCCCACCGGGGTAGTGGTAGGTGCGCTTGACCACGGCCGCCGGCTTGGGCGCGGCGGTGTCCAGCGCGGCGCTCTCCGGCGCGGCGTCCACCTCGGCCTCGTTCTGGGTGACGCGCTCGTCGGTGAGGGTGATGGTGAGTCCCTTGTTCAGGAACGCCATCTCCTGCAGGCGGCGCGCGACCGTCTCGAAGCTGTAGGTGGTGGTCTCCTCGAAGACCTCCGGGTCGGCCCAGAAGGTGACGGTGGTGCCGGTGCGGTCGGAGGCGCCCACCTCGACCAGCTCACCGGGCTTGGCGTACAGGTACTCCTGGGTGAAGTTCTTGCCCTCGCGGTGGATGTCCACCTCCAGGCGCCGCGACAGCGCGTTCACCACGCTGACACCCACGCCGTGCAGACCACCGGAGACCGCGTATGAGTCGGAGTCGAACTTTCCACCGGCGTGCAGCACGGTGAGCACGACCTCGATGGTGGGACGCTTCTCCACCGGGTGCATGTCCACCGGGATGCCGCGTCCGTCGTCGGTGACGCGCACGCCGCCGTCGGCGAGCAGGGTCACGTCCACCCGGGTGGCGTAGCCGGCCATCGCCTCGTCCACGGAGTTGTCCACAACCTCCCAGATGAGGTGGTGGAGCCCGCGCTCGCCCGTCGAGCCGATGTACATGCCCGGGCGCTTGCGGACGGCCTCCAGACCCTCGAGGACGGTGATGGACGACGCACCGTAGGAAGCATTCTTGTCAGCCACGTGTCTTCGGTGTCTCCTCAAGCCTGGGCCGGCCAGAGTGGTCAGCCAGAAGTGGTACCTAACCAGTCTACTGCCCCTGGCGGACCAAACTGGCCCTGCAACACCCCTCAGAGCCACGTGGAGGGCATTTCACACCCTTCCAAGGGTCGGTTCGCCCACCGCGGGGGCGCGTCAGCCGTAGGTGTCTCTGGGGCCCCGGCCGCGCACGTGCCGCTCTCCGCGCCGCCAGCTGGGGGCGCTCGGGCCGTGGAAGGTGATCCGGGTGACCACTCCGTCACCGACCGCAGCGGCGATGGTGGCCAGCAGCTGGCGCTGCATGGTGCGCAGCTGGGTGGCCCAGGCTGTGGATTCCGCCTGGACCGTCAGCTCACCGTTCTGCAGCGACACCGGCTTGGCGTGCGAGGCGATGTCCGGCCCGACCAGGTTGTCCCACCGGCCGAGCACCGAGCCGGCCGAGACCTCCTCCGACCAGCCGCGCGCCTGCACCAGCTTGTTGGTGAGGTGGCCCAGCAGCTGGGGGTCGCGGTCGTCCGATCCCGGCCCTGACCAGCGACGACGCCGTGCGGATCCGGACTTGATGCCGCCGCGACGCACCGGCACGCGCCGGGCGTGGATGCCCACGCCGCGCTCCTTGGCCTGCGCCCGCGCCTCCTCCAGCGCGCGGCGCGCGAGGTCCACGCCGCGCCCCTCCTCCACCGGCGCGGCCGGCTGCTCCGGCTCTCCCGCAGCGGCTCCGGGAGAAGTTGTCGACAGGTTGTCCCCAGTGTTGTCCACAACCGGGGGATAACCCTCATCTTCAGGTCGACCCATGCGCTGCCTCCTCCACCTCGATGGTGCTGGTGCGGGTGGCGCCGTCGCGTCCGGCGTCAGCATCCACCCGGTAGCGAGTGCCTGCCAGCTCGGCGGGGACGTCCGCACCCACCGCCGCGGTGATCAGCACCTGCTCGGCGCCGGCGGCCACGTGCGCCAGCGCGGCGCGGCGGCGGCGGTCCAGCTCGGCGAACACGTCGTCGAGCACCAGCACGGGGTCGGTGCCGTCGGTTCGCTGCAGGGAGAAGCTGCCCAGCCGCAGCGCCAGCGCGTAGGACCACGACTCGCCGTGGCTGGCGTAGCCCTTCGCCGGTTGCGCGCCCAGCTGCAGGTCCACGTCGTCGCGGTGCGGGCCCACCAGGCACACCCCGCGCTCGATCTCTGACCGGCGCACTCGCGCCAGCTCGCTGAGCAGGCACGCCTCGAGCAGCTCCGCGTCCGCCCGCTCCGCGCCCGGCTCGCCGTAGCCCGGCCCGGCCGTCGGGCTGGGGAAGGCGTCGCCCAGGCTGCTGCGGTAGTGCAGCCGCGCCGGCCGCGACTCCGGGGCCAGCGCGGCGTAGGAGTCGCTGACGTGCGGGGCGAGCTCGGTCAGCAGGTCCAGCCGGCCGGCGAGCAGCTGTGACCCGAGCTCGGCGAGGTGGCCGTCCCACACGTCCAGGGTAGCGGCGGCGTCACCGGCGGAACCGCTGCGGCGCAGCGCCGCCCCGGCGGTCTTGAGCAGGGCCGACCGCTGGCGCAGCACCCGGTCGTAGTCGGCCCGCACCCCGGCCAGGCGGGGCGCTCGGCTCACCATCAGCTCGTCCAGGAAGCGGCGGCGCTCACCCGGGTCACCCCGCACCAGGGCCAGGTCCTCCGGGGCGAACAGCACGGTGCGCAGGATGCCCAGCACCTCGCGTGCGCGGCGGACCGGAGAGCGGTTGATCCGAGCGCGGTTGGCCTTGCCGGGCGTGATCTCCACCTCGACCAGCAGCTCACGCTGCTGGTTGACCACCGCGGCGCGGGCGATCGCCCGGTCGGCGCCGGCGCGGACCAGGGGCCCGTCGGAGGAGACCCGGTGCGAGGACAAGGTGGCCAGGTAGCCCAGCGCCTCCACCAGGTTGGTCTTGCCGTTGCCGTTGGCGCCGAGCAGCACGGTGACGCCTGGGGTGAGAGTCAGCTCCGCGCTGCTCCAGGAGCGGAAGTCGGTGACTCCTAGGTGACGGACGTACACCTCAGTCCGCGCTGCCCGGCGTGCCGGGGGCGGAACCGGGGGCATCGGGGCCGGTGGAGCTGGAGCTGCGGCTGGCGTGCCCGCCGAACTGGTTGCGCAGCGCGGACACCGCCTTCATCGCAGGGGACTCCTCCTGCCGGGAGGCGAAGCGGGCGAAGAGCGCGGCCGAGATCACCGGCAGCGGGACGGCGTGGTCGATCGCCTCCAGCACCGTCCAGCGGCCCTCGCCGGAGTCAGCGGTCCAGCCAGAGATCGCGTCCAGGCCGGGATCCTCCTGCAGCGCCCTGACCAGCAGGTCCAGCAGCCAGGAGCGCACGACCGTCCCCTCCGACCAGCCCTGCAGCACTGCGGGGACGTTCTCCACCAGCTGGGAGGCCTTGAGCAGCTCGTAGCCCTCCGCGTAGGCCTGCATCAGTCCGTACTCGATGCCGTTGTGCACCATCTTGGCGTAGTGCCCGGCACCCACCGGCCCGGCGTGGGAGAACCCGTTCTCCCGCGGGCCGGTCGGGCGCAGCGCGTCGAAGACCGGCATGGCCATCTCCACGTGCGCGACGTCGCCCCCGACCATCAGTCCGTAGCCGTTCTCCAGTCCCCAGATTCCACCGGACACCCCGCAGTCGAGGTAGCCGATGCCCAGCTGGCCCAGCTCGGCGGCGTGCGGCTGGTCGTCGGTGTACTGGGAGTTGCCCCCGTCGATCACCAGGTCACCCGGGGAGAGCACCTGCCCCAGGGCGGTGATGGTGTCCCGGGTGATGGCGCCGGAGGGCACCATCACCCACACCACCCGGGGGGCGGGCAACGCCTCGGCCAGCGCGGCCAGGGTGGGGACGTCGCTGACCTCCGGCCGAGGGTCGTAGCCCACCACGCCGATGCCCGCACCCCGCAGCCGCTCGCGCATGTTGAAGCCCATCTTGCCGAGCCCGATGAGTCCGATCTCCATGTCTGCGCCTTCCTGCCCGCGGTGGTGTCCAGGGTGCCGGGTCAGCCCGGCAGCCGCACCGGCATCAGCAGGTAGGTGTACTCGCTGTCCGGCGCCGGGAACGGGCCCGGACCCTCGAGCGCGGGGGCGTCCGGGTCGGTGGGCCGCAGCACGGCGGGCCGGCTCGCGGTGGTGAATCCCATGGACACCCGCTCGCTGTGCAGCACCGAGAGGCCGTCGAGCAGGTACCCGGGGTTGAACGCGATGACCAGGGGCTCGCCGGTGAACTCGGCCGGCAGCTCCTCCTCGGCCTTGCCCTCGTCGTCCCCGCCGGCGGTCAGGCGCAGGCCTTCCTCGCTGAACTCCATCCGCACCTGCGCGCCACGCTCGGCCATCAGGGAGACCCGCTTGATCGCCTCGACCAGCGGAGCGACGGCCACGTCGGCCACTGCCGCGTGCTCGGCGGGCAGGAGCTGGCGGAACTTGGGGAAGTCGGCGTCGAGCAGCCGGGTGGTGGTGCGCCGGCCGGCACCGGCCAGGCCGAGCAGGCCCTCGCCGCCAGCGCCGGTGGTGCCCAGGGCCAGCTGCACCTCGCCGGAACCGCTGGTCAGCGTCTTCGCCGACTCGGCCAGGGTCTTCGCCGGCACCAGCACAGCCAGGGACACCTCATCGGCGTCGGGCTTCCACTCGAAGGTGCGCACGGCCAGCCGGAACCGGTCGGTGGCGGCGAGGACCACGCGGGGCCCCTCGATCTCCACCCGCACGCCGGTGAGCATCGGCAGGGTGTCGTCGCGCCCGGCGGCCACCGCCACCTGGGCCACGGCCTCGGCGAAGACGTCGGCCGGCAGCGATCCGGTGCCCGCAGGCATCGATGGCATCTGCGGGTAGTCCTCGACCGGCATGGTCGGCAGCGAGAAGCGGGCGCTGCCGCAGAGGATGTTCACCCGGCTCCCGTCGACGGTCACGTCGACGGGCCGGTTGGGCAGCGAACGGGTGATGTCGGCCAGGAGCCGACCGGAGACCAGCACGCGACCGCCGTCGGCCACCTCGGCGGAGACCCCCACCTGTGCCGACACCTCGTAGTCGAAGCCGGAGACGGTCAGCCCGTCGGCCTCCGCGCCGTCAGCACCCTCGACGCTGCCGGTGGACAGCAGCACGCCGCCCAGGACAGGTACCGGTGGACGCGAGGGAAGGCTGCGCGCCACCCAGGCCACTGCGTCGGCGAACTCATCCCGCGCCACCCGGAACTTCATCGGTAGGACTCCATGCTCTCCGGGCTCCCTCTCACGATCTGGCTCCTGCTCCGGACCCACCCACCTGGTGTGCCCGGACTGCTGCACCCCGCAGAGGCAGCCGCCCAACCGTAGAGCGTTCCGGCCCGTGCTGGGAACCCGGTGCTCTGCTGGGCACGAGCAGCGCGAGCTGCCCAGCAGGGCTGTTCACGGAGGTTGTGCACATTCCTGCTCTAGAAAGAGATCCCTCTAGAGAGAGAACAGGAACAGCAGTAGGGGGTGTGCACGCTGTGGACTGAGCACCTCGTGCGCTGATCGGACGGCGTGGCGGGCTGGGGAGCCAGCAGGGGGTGAAAGGTGCACCGCCGTCCCCAGATCTGCTGCGTGCACATCCATGCACCGCTCGGTCCCCAGATGAATCGAGTTACCCCCAGGCTTGTCCACAGGTGTGGGTTAATCGTCCACCAGGCGTGCTGAGTGGGCACGGACACACATCCAGCAGGGGTCCGAGCGGGCCAGCAAGGCCCGAGGAGGGTCGCGAGATGGGTCGCCAGAGGGCGCTGAGGGGGGTCAACAGGGCGCGTCCTGAGACGCACGACGACGGCCTCTCCGGCCGTCGGGCAGGCCGGGACATCGGCCGGTAGAGCTAGCTGCGCGAGCGCTGCTTGATCCGGGCGGTGAGCTCCTGGACCTGTTCGTAGGTGCGACGGCGCTCGGCCATCTCCTTGCGAATCTTCTTGTTGGCGTGCATCACCGTGGTGTGGTCCCGGCCGCCGAAGGTCTGCCCGATCTTGGGCAGCGACAGGTCGGTGAGCTCCCGGCAGAGGTACATCGCGACCTGCCTGGCCTGGGCCACCGCCCGGGTCTTGCCCGGTCCGCGCAGCTCGTCCAGGGAGTTGCCGAAGTACTCGGCGGTGACGGCCATGATCGTGGCGGCGCTGATCTCCAGCGAGGACGCGTCCGGGATCAGGTCGCGCAGCACGATCTCCGCCAGCGCCAGGTCCACCACCTGCTGGTTGAGGGAGGCGAACGCGGTGACGCGGATCAGCGCCCCCTCCAGCTCACGAATGTTGCGCTCGATCCGGCTGGCGATGAACTCCAGCACCTCGTCGGGCACCGCGAGCCCGTCCATCTGCGCCTTCTTGCGCAGGATGGCGATGCGGGTCTCCAGCTCGGGTGGCTGGACGTCGGTGATCAGGCCCCACTCGAAGCGGGTGCGCAACCGGTCCTCCAGGGTCACCAGCTGCTTGGGTGGCCGGTCGGAGGAGACCACGATCTGCTTGTTCGCGTTGTGCAGCGTGTTGAAGGTGTGGAAGAACTCCTCCTGGGTGCCTTCCTTGCCCTCCAGGAACTGGATGTCGTCCACCAGCAGCACGTCGATGTCGCGGTAGCGGCGCTGGAAGGCCACCTTCCGGTCGTCGCGCAGGCTGTTGATGAAGTCGTTGGTGAACTCCTCGGTGGAGATGTAGCGCACCTGGATGCCAGGGAAGAGGCGCTGGGTGTAGTGGCCGACCGCGTGCAGCAGGTGGGTCTTGCCCAGCCCGGACTCGCCCCAGATGAAGAGCGGGTTGTACGCGCGGGCCGGTGCCTCGGCCACCGCGACCGCGGCGGAGTGCGGGAACCGGTTGGAGCTGCCGATGACGAACGTGTCGAAGGTGTACTTCGCGTTCAGTCGTGTCTGGGCCGGCCCGGCAGGCGCCTTGCGCACGGTCGAGTAGCTCGGCCAGATCTCGTTGATCGTCTCCAGCGCGTCTTTTTCCTCGTCGACCTCGTCGAGGTCGTCCACGCCGGTGAAGCCCCCGGCGGAGCCGCCGTGGTCGGCGCCGTCAGCGGAGGCGCCGTGCTCGCCCCGGGGCGCCACGCCGTCAGCGGCGGCACCCTCGTGCACCGCGGACGCCTCGTCCACGCGGACGGCGAGAATCACCTCGCTGCCGAGGTGGCGGCTGAGCGCGTCGGTGATCGGGGTGCGCAGCACCCGCTCGATGGCTTCCTTGGCGAACGCGCTGGGCGCGGCGAGCAGCGCGAAGCCGTTGACGAATCCCACGGGGCGGGTCAGGCGCAGCCATGCCCGTTGCTGAGCGGAGAGCGGGCGACCAGTGGCATCGGTGTACGAGGCGAGCTCGGCCACCACCTCGGCCCACACGGAGCGCAGCTCACGTGTGTCCTCTGCCACTGACGGTCCTCCCCTGGATGCGTGAAGTACCGATCACGTCGCACGGCGTGCTGGATCGGCCTGGGCATCATGTCCTACCGTCCACAGAGTTGTCCACAACTGTGCACGGAGTTACGCGGGTCGCACCGCAGCCCGTGGGGCTCGGTGTGGCGTGGTGGGCAACGGCTTCCGGACGTGCCAGCTGCACGGACGCTGACCGCCGGATCTCCCCCCTGTGGCACTCATCACGAGAGCGAGTGCCCGGGGAAAAGTAACAACAACACACACCCCTGACAAGGGGTGTGCCCCGCACCAGAGGGAATTGTTCGGGCCGCCCCCGGCAGCCGAGGCTACGGGGTCGCTGGCGTTGGTCCCTGCGGCGGCCGGGGCAGACCCCCGCGGCCCAGGTGGCCGGGCGACGGGCACCCCGCGACCACCCCGTGGGCAGCCCGCCGAACGGTGCTCGTGCGCACTGCGGGTGCCACCGGCGACGGCTACTGTCGGGCAAGCACGTTTGACCGCCCGATTTGGGCTGCCGTAGTCTCGTGCAGTCACTGCACACAGGTGGCGATATCGTGCTGTGTCCACCCACGCCTTGCGTGGCGGACCCGCACGGAAGTCGCCTACGTGGTGGTCGTCCCGGAGGGACGTAGAGACATCGTTGATTCATCGAAGTGCAGGGAGTTCAAGTCGTGGCCAAGGGTAAGCGGACGTTTCAGCCGAACAACCGGCGTCGCGCACGGGTTCACGGCTTCCGGCTGCGCATGCGCACCCGCGCCGGCCGGGCCATCGTGTCTGCGCGCCGACGCAAGGGTCGCGACGAGCTCACTGCCTGAGCCGCGGCCTCTTCATGCTCCCGGCCGCCCACCGACTGTCCCATCGCAGCGAGTTCTCCGCCGTGATGCGTGGCGGTCGGCGCGCGGGCCGGTCCCGGCTGGTCGTCCACGCCTTGCGGCGGGACGGCGAGTCGGCGGAGCTGCCCAGCCGAGTGGGCCTGGTGGTGAGCAAGGCGGTCGGCGGCTCGGTGGTTCGCCATCGCATCTCCCGGAAGCTGCGCCACGTGATGCGTCCCGTGGTCGCGTCGCTGCCGCCGGGCACCGACGTGGTGCTGCGTGCACACCCGTCCGCGGCCACGGCCAGCTCCGGCGAGCTCGACGCCGACGTTCGCTCTGGCCTGCGGAAGCTGGGTTTCACGCTCGAGCCGACCCCGGCGTGAGCGTGCAGGCGCCGGTACGGCGCTCGCTGATCGCCCGGGGAATGGTCTTCCTGGTGCGGCTGTACCAGACCTGGGTGTCGCCGTTGCGACTTCCCACGTGTCGGTTCCAGCCCACCTGCAGCAGCTACGCGGTCGAGGCCCTCGAGGTCCACGGCGCCTTCCGCGGCACCTACCTGTCGGTGTGGCGACTTCTGAAATGCGCACCCTGGCACCCTGGTGGGTGGGATCCTGTGCCTCCCGCAGGCTCGGTGTGGCCGCGCAGCGCAAAGACTAGGAGCGAGTAGAACAGTGCTGGACTTCATCTACTACCCGGTGTCGGCGATCTTGTGGTTCTGGCACAAGGTCTTCGGCACGGTTCTGGGCGCGAGCAGCGGCATCGGCTGGGCGCTGTCGGTGATCTTCCTGGTCTTCACCCTGCGTGCAGTGCTGTACCGCCCCTTCGTGAAGCAGATCCGCACCCAGCGGCAGATGCAGGAGTTCCAGCCGCAGATCAAGGCGCTGCAGAAGAAGTACAAGGGCGACCGCCAGCGCCTGGCGCTGGAGATGCAGAAGCTGCAGAAGGAGCACGGGTTCAACCCCGTGGCCGGCTGTCTTCCCGTGCTGCTGCAGGCGCCGGTCTTCATCGGTCTGTTCCACGTGCTGCGCTCGTTCAACCGCACCGGCTCGCAGGCGCAGATCCCGTTCCTGAGCCCCACCGAGCCCATGTCGGTGGAGCAGAACGCGCAGACGGCGAACTACGTCTTCAGTGCCGATGAGGTGCGCTCGTTCCTGGACGCCAAGCTCTTCGGCGCGCCGCTGTCGTCCTTCCTCACCCAGACCGACGCGCAGCTCGAGGCCTTCGGCGATGTCAACAAGGTCGCCATCGCGGCGGTTGCCATCCCGCTGATGGTCATCGCGGCCGTCGCGACCCACTTCACCGCTCGTGCGTCGGTGGCTCGCCAGAGCGCGGCTGCCGCGGCGAACCCGCAGTCGGCGATGATGAACAAGCTCGTCCTGTGGGTCTTCCCGCTGTTCGTGCTGGTCGGTGGCCCCTTCCTGCCGGTCGCCATTCTCATCTACTGGCTGAGCAACAACGCCTGGACCTTGGTGCAGCAGCACTACGTGTTCGGCAAGATCGCCGCCGAGGACGAGGCGAAGAAGCGCGAGGCGATCGAGCGACGCGGCAGCAACGCCCCCCGCCCGGGTGCCCGCCCCAACAAGCCGAAGGGCCGCAAGGCCGCTGCCAACGGCTCTCCCTCGCTGTCCAAGGAGTCGCCGGAGAGCACGGCCGAGGAGGCTGACGACGCAGTGCTGCCGGCCGAGGACACCTCTACGCCGCCGGAGTCCAAGCCGTCGCTGACCAAGTCACCGAGCAGCGGCGGGGCGGCCACGCCGAAGGCCAAGATCGCCAGGCCCGCCGCAGCCTCGGGCAAGCCTCGCCGTGGCGGCCAGGCGCCCAACGCCAAGAGCAAGTCCAGTCGCGGCCAGCGCAAGAAGCGCTGAGCGGCGCCGACGGCACGAGAGGAACACCCTGTGTTGGAGAACGAGACCGTGAGTGGTGACGAGTCCGAGCGCCAGGACCCGGACACCGAGCAGTCGGCTCCGCTCGACGTGCCGTCCGCAGCACCGACCGATGCCGCGCTCTCCGGTGAGGACGACGCCGACGACCCCTTGGTGGAGGAGGGTGACGTCGCTGGCGACTACCTCGAGCGGCTGCTGGACATCCTCGACTTCGACGGCGACATCGACCTGGACGTCGAGGGTGACCGCGCGATGGTCAGCATCGAGGGTGGTACCAACCTGGACCAGCTGGTCGGCCGGAAGGGTGAGGTGCTCGACGCCCTGCAGGAGCTGACCCGCCTGGCGGTGCAGCAGGTCACCGGCGAGCGCAGCCGGCTGATGCTGGACATCGCCGGATGGCGTGCCGAGCGGCGTGCCGAGCTGAGCCGGCTGGGAGCCACCGTGGCTGAGCGGGTGCTGGAGAACGGCCAGCGCGAGGAGCTCCCCCCGATGACCCCGTTCGAGCGCAAGATCGTGCACGACGCGGTGGCCGCCGTGCAGGGCGTGGTCAGCGAGAGCGAGGGCGCCGAGCCTGCGCGCCGCGTGGTCGTCCTGCCCAAGAGCTAGTAACTGACACCTATGTCAGTTGTGGCCCCCGACCGGTTCGGTCGGGGGCCACACGGCGCTACGGGTCTTCCGTGGCACCGCTGATGTTTCACGTGAAACCGAGAGGTGTGGTCGTGGAGACCGATCGAGTGGCTGCCCGGGTATTTGGTGACCGATTGCCGCTGGCTGAGCAGTACGCCGCGCTGCTCGCTGGTGTCGGCGTGGAGCGGGGCCTCATCGGCCCACGGGAGGTCGACCGCATCTGGGATCGCCACCTGCTCAACTGCGTGGTGGTGCAGGAGCTGTTGCCGGAGTCGAGCACCGTGGTGGACGTCGGCAGCGGCGCCGGCCTGCCCGGCATCCCGCTGGCGATCGCCCGGCCAGACCTCACCGTGGTCCTCGTGGAGCCGCTGCTGCGTCGAGCCACGTTCCTGCAGGAGGCGGTGGACGCCCTAGGGATCAGTGTGACCGTCCACCGCGGGCGCGCTGAGGAGCCGGCGACCCGCACTGCCGTGGGCGGCGCGGACGTGGTGGTCTCCCGGGCGGTGGCACCGCTGGGCAAGCTGCTCGGCTGGTGCCTCCCGCTCGCTCGCGTGGGGGGTCGGGTGCTGGCGATGAAGGGCAGCTCGGCGGAGGAGGAGATCGAGCGGGACCGCAACGCGATCAAGCGCATCGGCGGGGACAACCCCAGGGTGCTGGAGTGCGGCACGACCCTGCTGGACGTCCCGACCCGGGTGGTGGAGACCGAGCGACTGCCCGGACGGGGCGCGCGGAAGAGATGAAGGTCGCCCTCTGTCGACAAAGGTATGTCGGCCGGGGGGAACGCCACCCGCCCGTGGTGAGATAGACACAGCCCAGCTGCCGGGATCACCGAAGCCGGGCGTCGGCTGGACCGAGGCGTGGACGTGCGCTCGCCGAGCCCCACCGGCCGCGGTGGAAGCTCCGGTCGACGGCGCTGCGGTTCACGATGCGACACAGAGTGACTAGAGGAGCGTTGATGGCCCGGCAGCGAGACCGCGAGACAGATGTGCCGACGAGAGGTTCCCGGGGAACCACGCCTACCGGGCACGTGGCCGGCTCGGCCATCCTGGGCGCCGGCGTGGTGCTTCGACCAGCGGGCGACGACTTCGACACCCCCGTCGCCGCGGCGGCCGCCCGGGCAGCGCGGGTGCAGCACCACGGTGAGGTGGTCGTCCCGCGGCCGTCCTCCCCCCGGGTCATCACCGTCGCCAACCAGAAGGGCGGGGTGGGCAAGACCACCACCACGGTGAACATGGCCGCGGCCCTGTCCATGTTCAACCTCAAGGTGCTCGTGGTCGACCTCGATCCGCAGGGCAACGCGAGCACCGCGCTCGGCATTCCGCACCCGTCCGGAACACCCTCGATCTACGAGGTGCTGATCGGTGAGGTGGAGCTGGCGGAGGCGATCCAGACCAGCACCCACTCGCCCAACCTGTGGTGCGTGCCGGCGACCATCGACCTGGCCGGCGCGGAGATCGAGCTGGTGTCGATGGAGGCGCGGGAGAAGCGGCTGCGCCGTGCGCTCAGCGAGGAGACGCTCACCGACCTGGGCATCGACTTCGTCCTCATCGACTGTCCCCCGTCGCTGGGGCTGTTGACCGTCAACGCGCTGGCGGCAGCGCCCGAGGTGCTCATCCCCATCCAGTGTGAGTACTACGCGCTCGAGGGGCTTGGCCAGCTGCTGCGCAACGTGGAGCTGGTGCAGGCGCACCTCAACCCTGAGCTGCACGTGTCCACGGTCCTGCTCACCATGTACGACGGCCGCACCAAGCTGGCCGACCAGGTGGCGGACGAGGTCCGCAACCACTTCGGCGAGCTGGTGCTCCGCACGATGATCCCCCGCAGCATCAAGGTGTCCGAGGCTCCGGGCTACGGGCAGACGGTCCTGGCCTATGACCCGGGCTCGCGCGGCGCGATGAGCTACCTGGACGCTGGCCGTGAGTTCGCCATGCGAGGCGACCTCACGCTGGTGTCGCCGGAGCCCGCAGAGCCCGGCGATGAACCCCCTTCCCCTGATGGACCCAGCGAGCAGAAGGTGCAGCAACAATGAGTCAGCAGCGACGTGGCGGCCTGGGACGTGGCCTGGCTGCGCTGATCCCGTCCGGTCCGACGGAGGGCCCGCGGCTGGGCGCCGCCGCGGCCGACGTGATGTTCGGTGCACAGACCGCCCCCGCGCCGAAGTCGGACCAGGTCACCTCCACCACCGGGAGCAGCGCCCCGTCCTCCGTGGCTGACCCGGCCCAGGTCGGTGGCCCGGACGCCCCGGTCTCGGACTCCCCCGTGGGCGCGGTCTACCGCGAGCTGCGGACCGCCGACATCAGCCCTAACCCGAAGCAGCCGAGACTTGCCTTCGACGAGGAGGCCCTCGCCGAGCTGGTGCACTCCATCCGTGAGTTCGGTCTGATGCAGCCGATCGTGGTCCGGGAGGACTCCCCCGGGCACTACGAGCTGGTGATGGGCGAGCGCCGGTGGCGCGCGACCCAGGAAGCGGGACTGGAGACGATTCCCGCCATCGTGCGGGACACCGCGGACGAGGCGATGCTGCGGGACGCGCTGCTGGAGAACATCCACCGAGTGCAGCTGAACCCGCTGGAAGAGGCGGCGGCCTACCAGCAGCTGCTCGAGGAGTTCGGCGTGACGCACGAGGAGCTCGCCACTCGGATCGGTCGTTCGAGGCCAGTGGTGTCCAACACCATCCGGCTCCTTCGCCTGCCGGTCCCCGTCCAGCGTCGGGTGGCGGCGGGGGTGCTCTCTGCCGGGCACGCCCGCGCGCTGCTGTCCCTCGACGGCGACCCGATGGCGCAGGAAGACCTTGCCGCACGCATCGTGGCGGAGGGGCTTTCGGTCCGGGCCACGGAGGAGGCGATCACCCTTGCCCGCCGCCACGCGGATGAGGCGCGGCCGTCGGCCCGGGGCTCTGATCGTCGGCCCACCCGTCCCCCGGTGCTGCAGGAGGTGGCGGCCCGGCTGTCGGACAGCTTCGACACCAAGGTGACGGTGAGCCTCGGTCAGCGAAAGGGACGCATCGTGGTGGAGTTCGGGTCGGTCGACGATCTCGATCGCATCGTTGGTTTGATGAGCTCCCAGGGCGATGGAACCACTGTGGTCCGCCCATCCGGGGACACGCCGTAGTTTCATCACTGTGATGCCGGTCGGCTCCTGTCGATAGTGGTAGGTAGCCCAGCGATTCGATGGCGTGTGATCCATTGTGGATGGACCGGGTGAACGAGCCGCTGGGCGCGACCACTGCCAGGCCGACCGCGCCCGGCCGTGTCGGATGCCAGGGCAGTGCTAGCGAGCCGCTGCTCAACAGGAAGTCCTTAACGTCGTCGCTCTAGTGGTCACCGTTCGAGGTGCCGCGGCCTGATGAGGTTGGGGCCGTTAGGTGAGTGCCGGCGCACTCCAGCGCGGACCTCAGGGCGGACGCCCCGGAAGCGTGGTGCTCCGACAACAACTGACGCAGGGACCCTCTCGGTGGACGACTTGGGGGTCAGCCGCTGGGCACGTGAGCCCGGCGGACCCCCTGGTGGTGTCCCCAGGTCCTACCTCGGCGGTTCTCGGTACTGGTGGGATTGGCACCCAATCCCCCGCAACCGTGTCCGCGCCATGTACCGGCGCGGGGCGGCGCTTCCTACATCGGGTGTTTCACGTGAAACACCCGGTGTCCGAGCTAACCGCACCGCTCTCACGACTAGTCGGGTGGGGTGCTCGGTACTGCAGCGTATGGCGCGTCGTCGGGGATCTGGCGGCGTCACCTCGTCCCCGCGCAGTCGCAGGGCGTTCGACAGCTGCTTGGTCCGGCTCGCCCCCCGCTTGTAGCTCGCTGCTGGCACCGGGAAACGACTGGTTCGCCATGGATAGCCACTCGGCCTGGGGAATGCGCCGCCGTTGCCGGTTTGGGGGGCGACCGGGTTCGCTGCGCCAACAGAGCGACCCTCGGTCAATCGTGGTCCCGGTCAAGATCCTGCCGTCGCGGTGCATTTTCCGCCTGCGACTAGGCCGAAGATCGACCACCGGGGCGTTTCACGTGAAACACCCAGGCGCTAAGTGGGCATTTCCGAACGCTGACTTGGCAGTACTTTCGGTCGGAGGCCCGGGTTTCGCGTAGCGCCGGTGCCGGTCGTTCAGCGCAGTGCGTCGGGGTGGTTCCCCGGTGTACGGATAGAACGCGAATGCCGCCCGGCGGCGAGCTATTCGTACGATGACAGGGAAGTGGCGGTGAGCGCCGCTCAATGAGCACCCGTCGGCTCCAATCTACTGTTGTTTCGGGCCACGCTCAGGACTGGAACGGAGGCGCCCATGCGCGCCAGATCGACCGGCGGGCACGCCAGTCAGGCGTCCATCGGATTTCGGCGCGCTTGTTCCGGCACCGTCTTTCCCACGGCGAGACGTGCCCCGTGGGGGCTGATCACGCAGTTCGGCACCACGGTGGTCGATGGATTGTCATCCGGCCTCCTCTCGCTGCGCCGGAATTGCCGAGCCCCCCGGAACCGGCGTTTGGGCGGTGTGCGCACGAATGGACTCCCGCCCAGTCCGGTACAGCGCCCCGGGTCAGGCGAGGGTGGCCAGGGCGGTGAAGCGGGCCGGACGGGTTAACGCAGCTGGTCTGCACCACTCGCGCCCCGCGGGCCGGCCTCGGTGGCTGCAATGTCCCGCGATCCGGTGGCACCTGGGCAGCATCCCGCGGCCCCGATCCGATACTTGCAATCCGGTGTTTCACGTGAAACACCACGGTGCCGTCGATGGGGGAGCCTCTAATGGGCGGTGTCGCGGGTGCGTCAGCGGGGTGCGCGGACGGGAGCGCGCTGCCGACCACTGCTCCTCCTCCCGCTAGGTTCAGACATTGGGTTGACGGCGCCCTGGGCACGCAGCTCACCGTCCTGTGCTTGCGCGTGAAAGCCTGCGGGGTGCTCGACCCACCGTGGATTCATGGTGCCCGGCTACCGGCGCTGCCGTTGATGGCGGACTGCAGAGAGAACTGGGCCACTGCGTTGAACCTGGAGGGGTCCGGGCCGGGCGCCGGGAACGACCCGTGGACGCGGCGGGGTGCGATAGTTCAGGTGGGGCAGGCTAACCGCGCATTCCCGCGGTTCGGTGGCAGGACGGGGGCTCCGGGTCTGCAGCGACACCCGCGCCCTTCGACAGTGCCCTGCGGGGCCTAGTGTCTACCGAGATCCTGGCCGGGGCCGGGGCCGGGGCCGGGGCCGGGGCCGGGGCGGTGGCGCAGCGCACCACCAGTGGGGTTGCACCCAAACCCTTACGCTCCAGCTGCTGCGGTCGGAATCCAGTAGTGGTTGACCGCCGGCGCGGGATCAGGTGGCGTCGCCGATCTCCGGTCCGGCGATAAAGGTTCCTCTGGGCGGAGGTGGTCGGGAGAGCTCGCGTAGCCGGAGCTCGGTGGTCTCCCAATCATTTTCTGCCAGCGATCCCGATGCTGCTGCGTTGGCGCTCGACAAAGTCTGGCCAGGCTTTCTCGGGGCCGTACCGACGGCCACCCGCACCTTTTCTGCCGGAAGTCGGTGTCGGTTCACGGCTCAACGTTGTCCCTGAGATTGCCCGGCACCAGGCAGTGGGAAAGACACCCCCGCTGCTGGAGCTCCTTGAGTACCGCACGGAGATGTCCGCCTTGTCCGCCGCAGCCCGCGGATGTTCTGCAACTGCACCGAGCATCGATACCGGCGCTTCAGCCGGCCACTCCGCGGAATGCTGCCTCAATGACGTGTCACTCCCCGGCGCTCAGCCGGGCCCTTTCGCCGTTCGCGCTGTTTCACGTGAAACGAGCAGGCTGTCCGAAGAAGGCGAAAAAGGGGCGCCGCATGGTTCGTGCGCTCCTCAAGATCACACCATTCTCATGAGTCACAGTGACGAAACTGGCTGGGGTTGCGGCCTGGGTGTATTCAGGCCTTCCTGGGCGGTTTTTGGCCACGCCCAGCCACGCCTGGGTGGCGGTTGTTCTGATGCCATCAGGCAAGCGCGGTACGTGCCGCCATCCGTCTCTGTGCCGCCGCATCGGGCGGTGCCATCAGCGAGCACAGCTCGTGTGACCAAGAGGTGGCTGGACAAGCGGAGGAGTGTGCGGTGGGCTTGCCACTGTGCAGTGCCGTTTGCAGTGAAAGCCAGGTCGACAGCTCCCGGTCGTTCTCCGGGGCCGGCGGGATGAGGATCAGTGCTGGGTGTGCACAGCCTGTGCAGAGGAGCGGCGTTCGCGCGAAGATCGCCAGCACGCCTCGCCGCCGCAATCTCACTGGGGCGTGGTTGGTCCGCGGGGACCGTGCCGTTGTTGGCACGTACTCGTTTCACGTGAAACGAGAGCCATTGGCTGCGCTGCGGGTGGCAGCCACCAGGCACCGCGCCCGACTATCCTGAACGTTGGTTCTGGGGTGCACCTGCTCATGGTGGGTCGGGCGCACCGTACTCGTGGAGGTCGAGCTAACCCGTGTCGCGTCGCGTCGCCAATCTCACCCTGGACTCGCTCGAGCAGCTGCCGGGCACGTGCCGGCAGTGTGTCTTCTGGGAGCTCTCGCCCCACGCGGCAACCCTTGCCGCGAAGTACGGCCAGACCGACCTGGAGAAGGAGGCGTGGCTGTCCGGCGTCCTGCTGGACTGGGGTTCGTGCGGCAAGATCATCTCGGTCGACGGCCGCCCGGTTGGCTACGCCATCTACGCGCCTCCCACGTCCGTACCCCGGGCCGCGGCTTTCCCGACCTCTCCAGTGAGCTCTGATGCGGTGCTGCTGACCGCGCTGCACGTGGTGGACGGCTACGAGGGTGGCGGGTTGGGGAAGGTGCTCGTGCAAGCCGTGGCCAAGGACCTCGTGAAGCGCGGCGTGAAGGCCGTCGAGGCGTTCGGCCGGGAGGGGCTGGCCTCGGCAACGTCACCGAGCAAACCCGGATGTGTCATTCCCGCGGGGTTCCTCCGGCGGGCCGGGTTCGAGGTGGTGCGTCCACACGAGCAGTGGCCCCGCCTGCGCCTGGAGCTCCGCGCAGCCATCAGCTGGAAGGAAGACGTCGAGGCCGCCCTGGACCGGCTCCTGGAGAGCGTCAGCCTCACCACGGTCGGCAAGGCGCCGAGCCACGCGATGTAGCGTGCTGGCCGCTGTGGCGGCCTGAGACGTCCCGGCAGGGAAAGGGGCCCACCTGGGTGGCACCCGGGGCGCAGTGCGGCTGCTGTGGACCAGCACGGACCTGTTGTGGACTGCCGGGTGAGCCAGAGGGGTCTCTACCCGGTCATCTCTTCAGCGAGAAGCTCGGCGAAGGTGAACGTGCCGGTGGGCTGGTCGTCGATGCCCAGCATGTAGAGACGCTTGACCGCTACCACGATGGCCTCGGCAATAGCATCCCGCATGCGAGGGTGGGCCAGCACTGCACTGTCCTCGTCGTTGGAGAGGTACCCGAGCTCGACGTGGACAGCGGGCATCTTGGTGAGGCGCAGCAGGTCCCACGTGCGGCCGTGGTGCTGGCAGCTCTGCATGCCGGTACGGGCCACGATCTCGCGCAAGATGAAGCCACCGAGCATCTCGCCGACGGTGGAGCTGACTCCCTCGGCGTTGCCGAAGTAGAAGCTGGACACACCTTGGGCATGCGGGGAGCTCCACGCATCGGTGTGCAGCGAGATGAGCAGGTCCGCGCCGCACGAGTTGGCGAACGCCGCGCGCTCGCTGTCCGGCGGGTTGGCGTGCTTGGGTCGAGACAGGAACGTCTCCACGCCGGTGGCGGCCAGCCGGCCCTCGAGCAGGGTGGCCAGGTCCCACACCACGTCGGCCTCGTTCAGGTCGGCCCCGGGCCCTTGAACGCCGTAGTGGCTGGCCAGGACGCCGAGGTCGTCGCCGCCGTGCCCGGGGTCGATGACGATGCGCTTGCCGCGCAGCTGCGGCCCGGACAGCCGGACCGCCTCTTCCTCACGGATGCGCTGGGGCGAGCCGCCGGAGGCCATCCGAGCGAGGTAGCCGAGCGCTCGCAGCGTGGCCGGGCCACAGATGCCGTCGCTGGTGATGCCGCACTCGCGCTGAAAGCTGCGCAGTGCCTGGTCGGTCTGGGCGCCGAAGATGCCGTCCGGTCGGCCGGAGTTGTATCCCAGCTCGAGCAGCCGAGTCTGCAGCCCGACCACGTCGTCGCCAGACATCGGTGCGGAGAGCTGGTAGATGAGGGTCCGCGCACCCAGCTTGTAGGAAGCCTCCTTGAGCGCACGGTAGGTCGCGGTTCCCACCAGTCCGTCCACAATGAGCCCGCGGCGCTGCTGGAACGCCCGCACGGCGTGGTCGACGGAGAGGTCGAACACGGGCTCGCCGTCAGCGGTCGGCAGGTGCCCGAGATCGGCCAGGGCGGTGCGTACCTCGGCTACCGCGGCGCCGCGGTCACCAAGGCGGAGGAGCTGCATGCAGGGCCTTCCTGGGACAGGGGGGAGGTCTGAGGATCACCAGCGAGGGTGCCACACGGACGGTTGCTCATGCACCTCTGGTCACCGTGCGGCGCGTCCGGCACAGCACAGCCACCAGCCACGTCTGTGGCTGGTGGCTGCGGTGTGGAGAGTTAGATCACGTCCGAGAGGTCCTGCAGCAGTGCGGCCTTCGGCTTGGCGCCGACGATCTGCTTCACGGGCTTGCCGTCCTGGAACAGGATCAGCGTCGGGATGGACATGATCTGGTAGTCGCGCGGGATCGACGGGTTGGCGTCGATGTCCATCTTGGCGATGGTCAGCTTCTCGCCGTGCTCCTTGGCGATCTCCTCCAGGACGGGGGCGACCATCTTGCACGGTCCGCACCAGGTCGCCCAGAAGTCGACGAGAACGGGCTTGCTGCTGCCCAGGACGTCGTTGGCGAACGTGGCATCAGTAACGGTGATCGGGGCGGACATGAGTGCTCCTTGGATGTGAGGTTTGTGTGAGGCGAAGGGGGGTGTGGGTCAGTCCTGCGCGTGGCCGCTGACGCCGTAGCCGCCGCCGACCAGCTCGGGCGCGGTCTCGGCCGCGGGGTCCAGGTGGTGCTCGGCGAGCCAGCGCTCGGTGTCGATCGCGGCCGAGCAGCCGGTGCCGGCCGCGGTGATGGCCTGGCGGTACGTGCGGTCGACCAGGTCCCCGGCGGCGAAAACACCGTCGACGGAGGTGGCGGTGGACCCCGGTGCCACGACGACGTAACCCTCGCCGTCCAGCTCGACCTGGCCCCGCACGAGCTCGCTGCGCGGGTCGTGGCCGACGGCGACGAACATGGCCGTGACGTCGAGGGTGGACTCCTCCCCGGTGACCGTGTCACGCAGGCGCAGCCCGGTGACGCTGGACTCCCCGAGCACCTCGGTGACCACCGAGTTGGTGCGGAAGTGGATCTTCTCGTTCTGCTGAGCCCGCTCGAGCATGATGCGGGAGGAGCGGAACTCTCCCCGCCGGTGCACGAGGGTCACCGACCGGGCGAAGCGGGTGAGGAAGGTGGCCTCCTCCATCGCCGAGTCGCCGCCGCCGATGACGGCGATGTCCTGGTCGCGGAAGAAGAAGCCGTCGCAGGTGGCGCAAGAGCTGACCCCGCGGCCGAGCAGGCGCTGCTCGCCGGGAACGTCGAGGTAGCGCGGCGCCGCGCCCATCGCGAGGATGACGGCGCGCGAGGAGTAGGTGGTGCCGTGGGCGACCACCGTCTTGACCGGACCGGACAGGTCGACCGACTCGACGTCCTCTGCCCGCAGCTCGGCGCCGAAGCGCTTGGCCTGCTCACGCATCTGACCCATCAGGTCAGGGCCCATGATGCCGTCACGGAACCCGGGGTAGTTCTCCACCTCGGTCGTGGTCATCAGCGCACCACCGAACTGGCTGCCCTCGAACACCAGCGGCTTCAGCTGGGCGCGGGCGGTGTACACCGCGGCGGTGTAGCCGGACGGGCCAGAGCCCACGACGATGACGTCGCGAATGGCATCAGGCTGGGTGGTGGTGCTGACGGTGGAAGATTCGGTTGAATCTGACACGTGCGCCTCCTCGAGGTCTTCGGTCACGCACTGATTCAACACCAGTGGCCCGACGCTTGTTCCGGCCACCGGAGCCGCAGGTCAGCGTGCGCCGATGTCAACCCGGGAGCGGGTGGCAGCGTTGCCGGTGGCACAGTCTGGCCCCACCACGAGGGCGGTGAAGACCGCGGCCTGTCCGGTGGGCAGCAGCAGCAACACCCCGGACTGACCGTCGAGCACGACCTCCGAGGACCCCAGCACCGGCGCAGTGGCCGGGAAGCCGTTGGCCGTCAGGCAGCCGGCCAGCGCGTCGGCGGCGAGCGGGCCGAGGTCCTGCTTGCCCACCGCCCGCAGCGCCTGGGGACCCGGTGTGCCGCTGCCGAGGTCCAGCGGCGCCACTGCCGCGCTGCTGGGGGTGCTGATGGCCTGCGGGGTACCCGTGACGTCCTGTGGCCCCAGCGTCACGCTGAGCGCGACTACTGCGGCCACTGCGGCGGCACTGAGGCCGGCCACGGCTGCGGTGGTGGTGCGACGGGACGACCGCCGGCGGGTGCGCGCGGCGGCGAGGTCGCCGACCCCGGCGGGTTCGGCGGCGAGAGCGGCGTCGATGCGGGCGGCGAGCTCGGCGGGCACCGGCCCGGCGTCCGGGGCATGTGCCGTGGAGAGCTGCGCCACGGTGGCGTCCAGCGCGGCCAGGATCTGCGCGGCGTGGGGATCGGCCGCAGCACGCGGCCACAGGGCCTCGGCGAGGTCGGGCTCGAGGACGCCGGCGTGCAGGTCGGCGATCAGGTCCAGCGGGTACGGCGGATCCAGGAGCGTGCGCCAGCCACCGTAGTCCGGTGCGTCGCTGTGGCTCACAGATCCTCCCCTCGTCGTGACGTGCTGGGAGGTGTGACGCCGCGCCCGGTAGATCGGTTCCCTGCGCCGGGAGGGAGCTTGCCCACGGGTGCGGACGCGGCCGCCGACCGTTCGGCGCGCAGGTGTCCGAGGAGCACGGCGAGCTTGGCCCGGCCCCGCGCGCAGCGGCTCTTGATGGTCCCCTCGGCGACGCCCAGCGCACGGGCGGCGTCGGCGACGGAGTAGCCCTCCACGTCGACGGCGACGATGGCGGCGCGCTGGTCCTCCGGGATCTGCAGCAGGGCCTCGTGCACCAGCAGCTGCAGGTCCCGGTCGGCCATCGCGTCCCCAGGGGCCGCCGGTTCCTCGTGGTCGTTGTCGGGCAGGGCGACCGTGGGCCGGGCCTGCCGGCGGCGCATCCGGTCGAGGCAGGCGTTCACCACGATCCGGTGCAACCAGGTGGAGACCGCGGCGTCAGCACGAAACCGACCGGCAGCGCGGTGGGCGGAGAGGAACGCGTCCTGCAGCGCGTCGGCCGCTTCCTCCGGGTCGCGCGTGGTGCGCAGCGCCACGGCCCACATGCGGTCGCGGTGCCGTCGGACGATCTCCCCGAAGGCGTGCGGGTCGCCGGCGACGTGCGCGCGCACCAGCTCCACGTCTGTGCTCTCGGTCCGGCTGCTCGGCGACCCCCAGTCGCTCCCGCTCCGGCTCCGCCCCCCCGCGTCGCTCATGCGCCCCCGCTCACCCGCTCTTCTGGAACGTGATCTCGCTGATCTTGGTGCTGAGCGAGGCCCCTGATCCACCCAGCCTGGTGACCCACACCAGCACGTGCTGGGTGGCGGGTGCGTTCTGCAGCGCGACGTCGGTGCGCCCGGCCTGCAGGGTGGCGGTGCTGAGCACCCGGGTGCCCGCCAGGGTGGGGGTGGCCGAGGTGGCCGAGCGGATCTCGACCACGGTCCCGTCGCTGGGCGAGTCGATCGCCACCGAGGTGAGCCGGCCGGCCTCGGGCAGCGTGACCAGCAGCCCCAGGCCCTGCTTGAGGGCAGGGAACTGCTGCAGGTACTGGTCGGAGGTCCACTGCGTGGCCGGGTTGCCGTCGATGACGCGTGCCGCCCCGCCGGCGTTGTCGGCCGTGCCCTGCGGGGAGAACACCGACACCGCGGTGGGCTGCACCGGAGTGCTGCTCGGCGGGGTGGCGCTCGGCGCCGGAGGCGGTGCCACCGCGCTGGGGGTGGCGCTGGAGGAGACCCCGGGCAGGCTCAGGCTGGGCAGCGGCGCATCGCTGCCGCTGAACGCCGAGACCGCCAGGTTCGCGAGGTAGGCCACGATCACCAGGGCCACGACGGCCAGCGCGACGAGCGCGGCGACCAGCTTGCGCGAGCGCGCCTGCCGCCGGGTGGGCGCGGCCACCGCGCCGCGCGGCCGGTTGGTGCGCGGCGCGGCGCTGGGTGCCGGGGTGGGCAGGTCGTACTCCAGCGGAGACTCCACCGGGCTCGGTTCGCCCCGGTAGTCCGCCAGCGTCCGGTCGTCCAGGGCAGGCATGTAGTCGGTGCGCTGGTCCAGGACGGCCGCCTGGTCGAGCACGGTCTGCACCGCAGCCGCCGAGCGAATGCCGCTGTGCGGCTGCAGGGCCCGCTCGATGAGCGCGGAGATCTCGAACGGAACACCGTCGCGGACCTCTCGGGCCGGCGGCACCGTGCCGTCGTCCCGGCGCGGTGCGGTGGGCAGCCCGCCGATGGTGTCGTCGTTGCGGTGCTGCGGCGCGCCAGGGGCGGCCAGCGGCCACGTGTCGGTGACCAGGGCGTAGAGGATCGCGCCCAGGCCAGCCACGTCGTCCTGGCGTGTCGCGGTGGCGGGGATGCCCGGGAAGGCCAGCACGGCGTTTCCGGCCGTGCTGATCCGGATGCGGTCGGGGTGGTCGAGGCCCAGCACGGTGCCGGCCCGGTGCGCAGCCTCGGTGGCGCCGGCCAGGGCCCGCACCGAGCGGGCGGCACCCACGGCGGGCGGCGTGGTGGCGGCGACGTCGGCCAGCGAGCGGCCCTTGGTCCACTCCGCGACCACGATGCCGCCGGAGCTGCCACGCACGATGTCGAGCACCCGGGCCAGGCCGGGTGAGTCCAGCCGTCCCAGCCGCAGCGTGCGGGTGAGCACCGCCTGCGGGCCCTCCTCCGCGGTGGCGGCCGGGCGGGGTGCACCCACCTGCGACTGGTCGGCGTCGACGAAGGTCAGCGCCACGTCCCGCTCGAGCACGGTGTCCCTGGCCTGCCAGAACCGCAGCGTGCCGGCCTCGCCGTGCTCGGCGAGGAGGCGGTAGCGGCCCCCGGCGACGGCGGCGCCGGGCACCAGGCGCGGACCGCGCACAGAGCGACGCGCTGCCGGGGTGGCGACGGTGGGGGCGTCGGCGCTGGCGCGCTGCTGGTCGGGTCGTTGGCCGTGCAGGGCGTGGTCCGGCACTGCACCACCTCCGTCGTTGGGGTCGTCCTGGCTGGTCGCTACCGGGTAAGGGTACGGGAGCGAGCTGGTGGGCACCGGCGGCAGAAGCATCGCCTCGGACAGCGTCGCGTCACCCGGGTCCGGTTGAGCCTCTGGGGTTTTGCGCCGGAGGACACCGGTGACGAAGCGCGCGGGCAGCCGCGCGCAGATGGCGTTGACCAGACCCTCGGTCTCCGGCAGCGGGAGCACGAGCAGCACGGCGTAGGCGACACCCAGGATCAGGATGGTGTGGACGGTCATCGACACCAGCGCGCCGGCCAGCGCACCGAAGGAGTCCTCCACCGCCTGCAGCGGCAGCACCAGCGAGACCAGGAAGTCCACCGCCACCCCCACGGCGCTGGCCAGGCCGACGGTGAGGATGGTGCGCAGCAGTGCCTTGGTCTCCAGGTTGCCCATCTGCCGGCGCAGCAGAACGCCCCCGACGAGGGCGCCCACCAGGAACCCGAGGCCGTTGGTGAACGCCAGCCAGCCCACCACCTGGTCGTCCTCGATGCCCGGCGGGATCCACAGCATCAGCGGGATCCGGAACAGCACCTGGCAGACCATCAGCACGGTGGGGATCCACGGCTGCTGGCGCGCGTAGAACACCCGCAGCTGGACGAGGCCGATGGCGAAGGGCAGCAGCCCGAACGCGGAGACGGCGACGGTGGCGCCGAGCCGGGACGCGTTCTCCACCGCCGCCTCGGTGCCGCGCAGCGAGAAGAGCGCGACGCCCAGCGTGGTGCCGTGCAGGGTGAACAGGGCGATGATCGGCAGCAGCCCGACGGTGGACAGCCGCGACGCCAGCGACAGGTCGCCGATCACCCGGGGCGTGTCGTCGGCCGCCGCCGCGCGGCTCATCCGCGGCATGATCGCGGTGATCAGCGAGACGCCGAGCACACCGTAGGGCACCTGCAGCAGCAGCCACGCGTTGGCGAACAGCACCGGTCCACCGGGGTCGTGCTGCGAGGCCACCCGGTTGGTGACGATGAAGCCGGCCTGGCTGATCAGCACGTAGGCCAGCACCGCCACGGCCATCCCGCCGAAGGCCTTGAGCCGGGTGTCCAGCCCCCACCGCGGGCGCAGGTCCACGCCGGCGCGGCGCAGGGAGGGCACCAGGTAGAGGGCCTGCGCGACGATGCCCAGGGTGGTGCCGATGCCGAGCACCAGCAGCTTGGGGTTGGTCAGCGAGACCTCGAGGTCGCCGGGGGTGAAGTGGTACAACACGATGACGGCGAGGGTCACCACGTTGTTGAGGACCGGGGCCCAGGCGACCTTGCCGAACACCCCGTGGGTGTTCAGGATCGCCCCGAACAGCGCTCCCAGGCCGTAGAACAGGATCTGCGGCAGCAGCAGCAGCGCGAACAGCGTGGCCAGGCGCGGGTCCACCTCGCCGTCGGAGTCGATGAACAGCCGCACCAGCCACGGCGCGGTGGCCATGGCCACGACCGTGGCCACCACCAGCACCACCCCGGCGATGGTGATCAGCCGTCGGGTGAAGTCCTTGCCGCCGTCGGTGTCCTCGCGCTCGGCGCGCACCAGCACCGGCACGACGATGCTGGTGAGCACCGCCCCCAGCACCAGCTCGGCGATGATGTTGGGCAGCGTGTTGGCGACGGTGAACGAGCTGGCGGCCGCCTCCAGGCCGATGGTGGCGGCGAGCGCGACCACCTTGAGGAACCCGGTGATCCGGCTGATCAGGGTGGGGATGACCTGGGACCCGCTGTTGCGCAGCAGGCCCGCGTCGCTGTTCTCCGACAGGTCGGTGGCCTGTGCGGCGGGAGCCACCCTCTCCTTCGCGGTGGAGGGGCTGGTCTCGGGCTGCGTGCTCACTGCTTCACCCAGGGTTCGTCGGCGCGGTCGGGCTGGCCGCGGAATCGGTGCCACAAGCGGCGGGCCACCAGGGCCACCAGGACGAGGGCCGCGGCGGCGGTGGCAAGGGCTGTTGCGGGACCGTACGCGGTGGACTGCACCTGCAGACGGGCCGGCTCACCCAGTGCCTGCCCGGTGTCGGTGGCCAGCGACACGTCGATGGCGAACTGCCCGGTGCGGTTGACCGACGTGGGCACCTGGAGCTGGCGGCCGCTGCGGGCCGGCAGCTCCTGCACCCCGATGTCGGTCACGTCCACCCCGGGCGGTCCCGTGGCGCGCACGCGCACGTTCACCGCGACCGGCAGATCATTGCGCACCACCAGCAGTAGAGGGCTCTGGGCGGAGGCCAACGTATACGTCCCTCCCGGTGCCTGCAGCGACACGCTGGCGTGCAGCTGGCCCAGCAGCTCGCGCACGGCGCCGAGCTGCTGGTCCTCCACCCTGGTGCGCTCCCGGGTGGTCAGGCCGTCGGCTGCGGGGGCCCCGCGCAGCAGTCCCAGGCGCAGCGGCGCGAGCAGGTCATCGGGGCTGAGGCCACCCTGCGCGTCCTGCACCAGCGCGCCCCGGAAGCCGCGGATTTCCGCGCTGAGCGCAGCGATGTCGGAGGTGACGGTGGCGGGCAGCTCGGCGGCCGAGGCCTGCACCGGGTAGCTCAGCGCCCCGTCGGCCGCGGAGCCCTTGGCCTGGTTCAGCAGGGTGGGCAGGGCGGTCGGCGTCGCCAGCCCGGCCTGGGTCAGCGCCCCCACCTGGGCGAGCACGGCCCGGGCGCCCTGCTCGTCGATCTCCCAGACCTGGGGCGGGGTGAGCAGCGCCGCCGCGGACGCCGCCGTCGGGCTCACCCCGGCCCTGCCGGCCTGCGCCCGGTTGAGCGCGGGCCAGGTGAGGGCACCCAGCGCGTCCTGCAGGCGGGCGGGGTCGTCCCGGGAGGTGGCGCCGAGCGCGGTGGTGATCGTGGGATCGACCAGGACGGCGGACAGGGTGGTGGAGCCGGCCGTGAGCTCCACCGTGGCGGCGTCGACCGCGGCCCCGGTCTCCCCCGGCTGGCTGACGTTGTCCCGGTCCAGCAGCACCGCGGTGGTGCCCAGCCCGCGCAGCGTGCTCGCGGTCCGGTCGGCGAGCAGCCCGTCGGTGGGCCAGACGACGTTGGGCAGCGAGGGCAGCCCGAGGATGCTGGCCACCGTCTCGCGGCCGGTGCTGACGGCCGTGGTGGTCAGCTCGTCCAGCGACGCCCGGCTCAGGGCGTTGAGGTCGGCCTGGGCCCAGGGCATCGCCATCACGCAGCGCTGCTTGGCCACGGACGTCAGCCGCTCCAGCCAGCCGGCGGCCGCCGCGCCACCGGTGCCCGGGCGCACGGCGCCGTTGTCGTCGAGCACCTCGTAGCCGCGGACCATGGTCTGGGCGGTGACCAGCAGGTCGGGGTCGATCGCCAGGCAGGTGCTGGTGCGCGCTGCGCCGGTCGGGTCGGCCACGGGGGTGGTGCCCTGCTCGAGGGCGGAGAGCAGGCCCGCCAGCCGACCACCGTCGACGAAGGAGGCCGCCAGGTCGTCGCTGCTCAGCCGGGCGGGGGCGCCCAGCGGTGTCGCCACCACCCGGGTGTGGTCGGCCAGCGGCCACAGCACGGTGACGCCCGTCGGGGCCGGGGCCGGTGCGGGAGAGGGCAGCACCGGGACGGCACCGGGGGTGGGGGGCAGGCTCAGCACCGGAAGCAGGAAGTGCCCCTCGTCCAGGCGGGCGCGGGTGCCGAAGTCGGGGATCCCGTTGACGTTGACCAGCAGCGGGTAGATCCCTGGCTCGGTGAGGGCGAGGCTGGTGGTGAGGTCGCCGGTCAGGCCCAGGGTGAGGGAGAAGGGCGCGGACTCGCCTGGTCGGAGCACCTCCACCAGGTCCACGTAGGGAGCCTGGGTCACCAGCTCGCTCGGGCTGGACCGCAGGGCGGTGCGCAGCTGGCCGGAGGAGTCGATCGCCGCGCCGCGCTGCAGGCGCACCTGCACCCGGCGCACGTCCCGGTCACCGTCGTTGACCACCGACCCGGTCACCGTCACCGGTCCTGGCGTGCCGGTGGTGACGGTGCTGGGACTGATGGTGTCGACCTGCAGGCTGACGAACTGGGGGTTGGGCACGGAGGGCACCTGCTCGATCGCCGCGGCGGCCTCCCGTCCGGCCGCCGAGGCCGAGGCCAGACCCCCCAGCAGGGCCACGCAACCCAGCAGGACAGCGAGAACGGCCACAGCCAGCGGGCGGTACCGCCGGCTCATCGGCCGTTCAAGTCGGAGATCACCGCATCCGCCGTGCGCACCAGCCGCCGCTCGTCGGCGTAGGCCAGGCGGGAGTCCATCTCCGCCAGCGGGACCCAGGCCACCTCGGTCACCTCGAGGTCCTCGTCGGAGAGCTCGCCGCCCAGGAAGCGCAGCAGGAAGTGGTGCACCGTCTTGTGCACCCGGCGGCCGTCGGTGACGAACCAGTAGTCGATGCTGCCCAGCGGGGCGATGACCTCACCGATGATGCCGGTCTCCTCGGCGACCTCGCGCACCGCCGCCTGCTCCGCGGTCTCACCAGCCTCGATGTGCCCCTTGGGCAGGGACCACAGCAGCCGTCCGCGCCGGTCGGTGCGTCCGATCAGTGCCGCCTCCCGCTGCTGCGGTGGACCGTCCAGGCCCGCCACCACCAGGCCGCCGGCGGAGGTCTCGTCCACCGTGCGCATCCGTGGGCCCGGGGCGCGCCGTGCCGAGCCCGAGCGCGGCCCGTTCGTCGGCGGCTGCGGTTTCCTGCGTGCGCGGCCGGAGGAGTGGTCCGCGCCACCGGCAGCGTCGGCAGGAGTGGGCATGCAAGCGATGGTAGTGCGCGGGTGTTCTCCTTCCGCTCAACCGCGTTGCCGTGGCGAGACGCGGCGGTGGCCTCGCCCGCCGCCGCCCTAAGATGGGTTCCCGTGCCTGCAGACGTTGTTGACCCCTCCTCCGAGGACGCCGACCGGCGCACTCGGCTGCTGGCCGGTGCCGCGGTGACCATCGGCGCGCTCTCCGGCGTCGTCAACCCGCTGGCCGAGCGCTTCGCCGACGCGGGCCACGAGCTGTACCTGGTGGGGGGCAGCGTCCGTGACGCGATCCTGGGCCGGCTCAGCTCCGACCTGGACTTCACCACCGACGCCCGGCCGGAGACGGTGCAGGAGCTGCTGCGCGGGTGGGCCGACAACCAGTGGGACACCGGCATCGCCTTCGGCACCGTCAGCGCAGCCAAGGACGGCCAGCAGGTGGAGATCACCACCTACCGCGCCGACGCCTACGACCGCGTCAGCCGCAACCCCGAGGTGATCTACGGCTCCAGCCTGCACGACGACCTGGCGCGGCGAGACTTCACCGTCAACGCGATGGCCGTCCGCGTCGGGGAACACTCCGAGCTGGTCGATCCCTTCAACGGGGTGGACGACCTGCTGGCCGGGGTGCTCGACACCCCGCAGACCCCGCAGGAGTCCTTCGCCGACGACCCCCTGCGGATGCTGCGGGCCGCCCGCTTCGTGGCCCAGCTGGGGTTCGCGCCCGCGGACCGGGTGCGCGCGGCGATGACCGACATGGCCGGGGAGATCACCCGGATCACCGCCGAGCGGGTGCGAGTGGAGCTGGACAAGCTGCTGCTGGGCGAGCACCCCGCGGAGGGGCTGGACCTGCTGGTGGAGACCGGGCTGGCCGACCACGTGCTGCCCGAGCTGCCGGCCATGCGCCTGGAGATCGACGAGCACCACCAGCACAAGGACGTCTACGCCCACTCGCTCACCGTGCTGCAGCAGGCCATCGACCTGGAGCAGGCCGACCCCGACCACGAGAGCCCGGACCTGGTGCTGCGCTGGGCCGCGCTGCTGCACGACATCGGCAAGCCGGCCACCCGCAAGCACGAGGGCGGCGGCGGCGTGAGCTTCCACCACCACGAGGTGGTCGGCGCCAAGATGACCCGCAAGCGGCTGCGGGCGCTGCGGCACTCCAACCAGATGGTCAACGACGTGGCGCAGCTGGTCTTCCTGCACCTGCGCTTCCACGGCTACGGCCGCGGCGAGTGGACCGACTCCGCGGTGCGGCGCTACGTCACCGACGCGGGTCCGCTGCTGACCCGGCTGCACAAGCTGGTGCGTGCCGACTCCACCACCCGCAACAAGCGCCGGGCGGCGATGCTGCAGGCCACCTACGACGACCTGGAGCGGCGGATCGCCCGGATCGCCGAGGAGGAGGACCTGGCGCGGGTGCGTCCGGACCTCGACGGCAACGCGATCATGGAGCTGCTCGGCGTGCCGGCCGGGCCGGTGGTGGGCCGGGCGTGGAGCTTCCTCAAGGAGCTGCGCCTGGAGCGTGGTCCGCTGCCGCGCGAGGAGGCGGAGCAGGCGCTGCTGACCTGGGCCCGGGAACAGGGCGTGCTCGGCTCCGACTAGCCCGCGGCGTCGTCCGCCAGCGGTGCCCGCGCGGTGCTATACAGACCGCAACGGTGCAGTGCCGCACCGTCGTGCGCACCGCCCCGGAGCCCTGAGGACGACCGTCATGCTGATGACCCGCCTGGCCATGCGAGCTCCCGCCGGCCTGGACGGGCCTGCTCCCGCCGAGTACTACGCGGCGGCGCTGGACATGGCCGAGTACCTCGACGGCCAGCGCGGCACCCTGGGCATCCAGCTGCCTCAGCACCACGCCAGCCTCGACGGCTACCTCCCCTCCCCGCTGGTGCTGGCTTCCGCCGTCGCCGCCCGCACCCAGCGCATCCCCATCCTGTGCATGGCCCTGCTGCTGCTGCACCACGAGCCGGTCAAGCTGGCCGAGGACATGGCGGTGCTCGACCTGGTCAGCAAGGGGCGGGTGAGCTACGTGCTGGGCCTGGGCTACCGGGCCGAGGAGCGCGCCATGTTCGGCGTGGCTCCCACCGGGCTCGGCGCGCAGATGGAGGAGGCCATCACCATCCTGCGCGCGGCCTGGACCGGCGAGGAGTTCACCCATCCCACCCGGGGACCCGTCCGGGTGCGTCCGCTGCCGCACAC
Source organism: Rhodococcus sp. Z6_132 (assembly GCF_058133635.1). Lineage (NCBI taxonomy): Bacteria > Bacillati > Actinomycetota > Actinomycetes > Mycobacteriales > Nocardiaceae > Rhodococcus > Rhodococcus sp. Z6_132. The sequence goes on along the minus strand of NZ_JBYUNP010000001.1, from coordinate 978,789 downwards.
CCCGGGCGGGCCGGTGCTCAGCTACGGCGGCCACTCGCACGCCGCCGCCCGCCGCGCCGCCCGCTTCGGGATGGCGCTGTTCGCCGAGACCGGCGACCCGGAGCTGGAGCGGGTGTACACCGAGGAGGCCCTCCGATGCGGAGTCGCTCCGGCGGGCTGCGTGCTGACCGACCCCGCCATGCCCACCGCGGTGTTCGTGACCGAGGACGTGGAGCGGGGCTGGGCGGAGCTGGGCCCCTACCTGCTGCACGACGCGTCCGCATACGCGGAGTGGAACGCCCACCGTCCCAACCGCTCCACCATCACCAGCCTCTCCGGCGCAACGAGCGTGGAGGAGCTGCGCCAGGCAGGTGGCGCCTACCGGGTGGTGACGCCGCTGCAGGCCCAGGAGATCATCGCCGGTGGCGTGCCCCTGGTGCTCGACCCGCTCTGCGGGGGCGTGCCGCCGGAGCTGGCCTGGCCCTACCTGCGCAACGCGGTCGCGGCCTCCGGCGCCGCCAGGGCTGCCCGGGCCGCCCGTCGCGCTGCGGGAGTCTGACGGGGCCCGGAGGTCAGCCCCCGGAACCGGGCAGGTCAGCGCGACGTCGGACCCGGGTGAGGTACTCCTTCGGCACCGGCGCGGGCCCACCCCGGGTGTGGGACTCCGCCGCCGACCGCGACCTGGACGGCGACGGGCCCGCCGACGCAGTGGCGCTGGACTTCGACGGCGACGGCCGGGTGGATGACGTGCTCTGGGACTCCGACGGCGACGGCGTCGCGGACACCGCCGGGCTGGACCTGGACGACGACGGCCGCCCGGAGCACTTCTACACCGACCCCACCGGGCTGGGCACCTGGAACGGGAAAGGCGCCGGCCCCCCGCCACCCGCTGCGCCGGTGCCTGCGCCGGGTGGCCTGCGGTGGGTGGACGGTTCCGGAGCCAGGCGCTGGAGCGCGACCGAGGTGGACCTCGACGGCGACGGCGTGCCGGAGGCTGCGTCGGTGGATCACGACGGGGACGGCCGCGACGACGACCTGGTGGTGGACGCCAGCGGGGACGGCACCGCCGACACGGTGCTGGTGCACGGCCAGGACACCGGCCGACCTGACCGGCTGTTCTCCGACACCGACGGTGACGGCGTGCTCGACACCGAGGTGCTCGACCTTGACGGGGACGGGCTGGCCGACCTCACCCGGCACCTCGGGGACCCCGGATTCGGGTCGTGAGAACGCCGAGGTAGCCTTGCGCGACACCTCGCGGGAAGCCGTTGTCGAAACGCGGCGTCGTGGCCTGGGTCACCATTGGTGTGACCGGAGTCATCCCCCTTCGGGGTGACCTGCTGGCACGCCTGTACTAGCCTTTACTTCAGGCAACAGTTGTTCTCCTGGGAGAGCTCTGACCGTTTGCCGCCACGGGCTAGAACGTAAAGCAGGCACGAAGGTGTTGGCGTCGTCACGATCTTTTCGCACGCTGCTGTGCTGCGCGAGGAACAACGCTGAGCATCGCGCCTGGACAACGCGGAGGGCAAGATGCAGAACACCACGGGCACCGAGGCAGACGTAGACCAGGACGTCATTCTCATCGGCGGCGGAATCATGAGCGCCACGCTGGGCGCCATGATCAAGCAGCTGCAGCCGGACTGGTCCATCTCCGTCTACGAGCGGCTGGATGCTGTTGCGCAGGAAAGCTCTGACGCCTGGAACAACGCCGGCACCGGACACTCCGCCCTCTGCGAGCTGAACTACACGCCGCAGAAGCCCGACGGCAGCATCGACATCACCAAGGCGCTCTCGATCAACGAGGAGCTGCAGGTCTCCAAGCAGTTCTGGGCCTACCTGGTCGACAGTGGCCTGATCAGCAAGCCCAAGGAGTTCATCAACCCCGTTCCGCACAACAGCTTCGTGCGCGGGGAAAAGTCCGTCGCCTTTCTCCGCAAGCGTTATGAGCTGCTCCATGACCACCCGTTGTTCGAGGGCATGGAGTACACCGAGGACCCGGAGATCATCGCCAAGTGGGCGCCATTGATGATGGTCGACCGCGACCCTTCTGAGCCCATTGCCATGACGCGGGTGGAAACCGGTACCGACGTCAACTTCGGCGCCCTGACCCGCCAGCTCATCAGCTACCTGGAGGAGTCCGGCGCGTCGGTGCAGGTGCGCCACGAGGTGCGCAACCTCAAGCGTCGCCCCCAGGGTGGCTGGAGCGTCACGGTCAAGGACCTCAGCACCGGCGAGCGCAAGACCGTCTCGGCCCGGTTCGTGTTCATCGGCTCTGGCGGCGGTGCCCTGCACCTGCTGCAGAAGTCGGGCATCCCCGAGGGCAAGGGCCTGGCCGGGTTCCCGGTCGGCGGCCGCTTCCTGCGCTGCACCAACCCCGAGGTCGTGGCCCAGCACCACGCCAAGGTCTACGGCCAGGAGGAGGTCGGCGCCCCGCCGATGTCCGTCCCGCACCTGGACACCCGCGTGATCGACGGCCAGCGCGACCTGCTGTTCGGCCCCTACGCCGGCTTCTCGCCGAAGTTCCTGAAGAACGGCTCCGTCCTGGACCTGCCGTCCTCGGTGAAGCCCAACAACCTCATCCCGATGCTCTCGGTGGCACTGCACAACCTGAGCCTGGTGATCTACCTGATCGGCCAGCTGCTGCAGACCCCCAAGGCGCGGCTCAAGACCCTGCAGAACTTCGTGCCCACCGCCAAGCTCGAGGACTGGGAGCTGGTCACCGCCGGTCAGCGCGTGCAGGTGATCAAGCCCGGCACCGAGACCCGCGGGGTGCTGCAGTTCGGCACCGAGCTGGTGCACTCCGCCGACGGCACCGTCGCGGCCCTGCTGGGCGCCTCTCCGGGTGCCTCCACCGCGGTGCCGGTGATGATCCGGCTGCTCACGCAGTGCTTCCCGGACAAGATCGACGGCTGGAAGCCGCAGCTGGAGACCATGGTTCCCTCCTACGGCAAGAAGCTGGCCGAGCACCCCGAGCTGCTGAAGACGGTGCACTCCACCACCGCCGCGGAGCTGGAGCTCGACACCGACCGCCAGGCGGAGCAGCTGTCCGCCTGATCGCTCCCGTGCTTGACCTGGTGGGACGATGGAGACGTGATGACTGAGGCGCGCCGTCGACCGACCGTGTGGCAGTGGTTGACGTACATGGTTGGCCGACCGTTGCCGGCCGAGCTGCGGGACTGGGTCCGCCACGACCTGACCGGCCCGCACGCGGCGATCAGGCACGTGCTGCGGTCCGAGCTGGCCTACTCGCCCATCTTCGTGGTGTTCCTGCTCTTTCCCGGCCCGTTCTGGGTGCGGGCGCTGATGGTGCTGCTCGCGCTGCTGCTGAGCACCTTCTACACGGTGTCGTACATGGACCAGAACCGTGCGCGCCGGCTGGAGATGAACGGCCTCCCCCCGGACCTGCAGTCAGCGAGGGCGGCGGCGCTGCACCAGTCTGACCGCGAGGCCTACGAAGCCCGGTACGGCCGGCGCTAGGTCCCCCGCGACTGGCGATCGGGGCGCGCGCCGACGACGATGTCCTCATGATCTTCATCGTCGTCAAGTTCACCGTCCGGCCCGAGCACAGCGAGCAGTGGATCAGCACTGTGGACGGCTTCACCCAAGCCACCCGCGCCGAGGCCGGCAACCTGTGGTTCGACTGGTCGCGCAGCGTGGACAACCCCGACCAGTACGTCTTGGTGGAGGCCTTCCGCGACGGTCCGGCCGGCTCCGCCCACGTCAGCTCGCAGCACTTCCAGGACGCGATGACCCTGATGCAGCCGCTGCTGGTGAAGACACCGGAGATCATCAACGTCGAGGTGGACGGCACCAGCTGGTCGGAGATGGGCGAGCTGACCGTCTGAAGGGCGGCTCGATCCGGGCCGCCGCTCTGCTGAGTGACCTCACCTGCCCGCCGCGCGACCACGGCCCCGTGCCGCCGCGCGGCGGGCTCTTCGTTGCGGGCGGGTGACGCTCCGGCAGAAACACCGGTGCGGCGGGGTCCTCAGTGCACTCCCTCGGCGGGAATGGACGCTCGCGTCGGTTTAGGTTAGCCTAACCTCTGACTGTTACCCATTCGTTGCCGAGCGCGGCGCCGACCGCACAGGAGCTGGAGCCCAACATGATTGGTCAGGCTCGCGTCGCTGCACCCCGTCCGCTGGCGGTGGTGACGGGCGCGGCGGGCGGCATTGGAAGCGCCGTGGTGCGGGCGCTCGCCGACTCCGGCGCCATTGTCGTGGCCGGCGATCGAGAGCCGCCAGAAATGGCGGCCGAGCTGTCCGGCCGGGTGCATTCCGTCGCTCTCGACGTCACCAGTGCAGAAGACGTGGAGCAGCGAATCGCACTCGTCGAGGACGAGCTGGGACCTATCACAATGCTGGCCAACGTGGCCGGGGTGCTGCACGCCAGCAGCCCGGCCCTGGAGCTCGACGACGACAGCTGGGCGGCCACCTTCGCGGTGAACACCACCGGCGTCATGCACGTCAGTCGCGCCGTCGGGCAACGGATGGCGGGGCGGGGGACCGGCGCGATCGTCACCGTCGGCTCCAACGCCGGCGCAGTGCCCCGGGTGGGGATGGCGGCCTACTGCGCGTCCAAGGCCGCAGCCGCGATGTACACCAAGGTGCTCGGCCTCGAGCTCGCGGCGGCGGGGGTGCGCGCCAACGTGGTCTCTCCCGGGTCCACCGACACCCCGATGCTGCGTCGGATGCTCGACGGCGCCGGGCCCGACGCCCTGGTCGAGGGCACCCTCGCCCAGCACAAGATCGGCATCCCGCTCGGCCGGGTGGCTGATCCCGAGGCCGTCGCCCAGGCCGTCGTCTTCCTGCTCTCCGACGCCGCCTCCCACATCACCATGCACGACCTCCGGGTCGACGGCGGCGCCTCGCTCGCCAGCTGACGACCGCCCTGCACCGAAAGGACCCTCGTGCCTCAGCCCACCACCGCAGCACCCGCGCGGAACCCCGGCTCCGTGGCCGAGCAGCCCCGGACCTGCGCCGACCTGCTCGACACCTACACCGCCGACGACCTGTTCTTCCGCTCCGCCCGCCGCTGCCTGCTGGCCAGGGGACGCCACACCGAGCTGCCCGCCGACACGGCGCGCGCCGCCCTCGGCCGGGTCGCGACGGCTGCGGCCCGCGCGGCCGCCGACCGCGGTGGGGTGGGCACCGTGGTGGGGGCCATCCCGTTCTCCGCCGCCGAGCCCGCCGAGCTGTTCGTGCCCGAGCGCCTGTGGACGGTGGACCCAGCGCTGGACGCGCCCGTCACCGCACCTGCGGTGGACCAGCACTGGCAGGTGCGCCCGGTGCCGGCCGTCGCCGACTACGAGAGCGCAGTGGCCGAGGGGCTGGCGCTCATCGGTGCGGAGACGCTGGACAAGATCGTGCTGGCCCGCGCCCTGGACGTGCGGGGCGACACCCCCATCGACGTGCCCACCCTGTTGCGCGCACTGCTGCGCGGCGACGACACCGGCTACGCCTATGCCGTGCCCACCCGCGCTGGAACCGCCTTCGTCGGGTGCAGCCCCGAGCTGCTGGTCTCCCGCGCCGGCACCACCGTCACCGCCACCCCGCTGGCCGGGTCCTCGCCGCGCAGCAGCGACCCGGTGGAGGACCGCCGCCGCTGCGAGGCGCTGCTGGTGTCGGCCAAGGACCTGCACGAGCACGCCATTGTTGCCGACGACGTCGCCGCGGTGCTGAGCCCGCTGTGCACCACCACGCTGGTGACGCCCACCCCGGTGGTGGTGGGCACCGCATCGATGTGGCACCTGGCCAGCCGGATCACCGGCACCCTGGCCGACCCGGCCACCACCGCGCTGGACCTGGCCGTGGCGCTGCACCCCACCCCGGCGGTCTGCGGGCTGCCGCCCGCCCCGGCTGCCACGGCCATCGAGCGCCTCGAGCCCTTCGGCCGCGGCCTGTTCGCCGGTGCAGCGGGCTGGGTGGACGCCGACGGCGACGGCGAGTGGACGGTGGCCATCCGCTGCGCGGAGACCGCTGGCACTGGGATGCGGCTGTACGCCGGCGCCGGGGTGGTCGCCGGCTCGACGCCCGCGGCCGAGGCGGCCGAGACCGGCGCCAAGTTCCAGACCATGCTGACCGCGCTCGGGATCGAGCACTCGCTGTGAGCGGCTACCTGCCCGGCGCCGTGCAACGATCCGCGGCGGAGGTGGCCCGCTGGCAGGCCGCCGGCTACTGGACCGGGCAGACCTTCACCGACCTGCTGCACGAGCAGGTGGACGCCCACGGCGCCCGCGTGGCCCTGGTCGACGGCGAGCGCCGCACCACCTACGCCGAGCTGCAGGAGCGCTCCCAGCGGCTGGCCGCGGGGCTGCACCGCCGCGGGATCGGAGCGCAGGACCGGGTGGTGGTGCAGGTGGGCAGCTGCACCGAGTTCTTCGAGGTCTGCTTCGCCCTGTACCGGCTCGGGGCGCTGCCGGTGTTCGCGCTGCCCGCCCACCGCGGCAGTGAGATCAGCTACTTCGTCGCGCACACCGAGGCCCGGGCCTACGTGCTCGGTGACCAGGTGGACGGTGCCGACCTGCGCCCGCTGGCCGCCCAGCTGCTGTCCGAGAGCCCCACCCTGGAGCACGTCCTGGTGGTGGGCGCGCCAGGTGCGCACGGCAACCTCACCGCGCTGGCCGACTGCTACGCCGACAGCCTGGCGGCGGCGGAGGAGGTGCTGGCCGAGGTGGCCGGCCCCCGTTCCACCGACGTGGCGTTCCTGCAGCTCTCCGGCGGCTCCACCGGCCTGCCCAAGCTCATCCCGCGCACCCACGACGAGTACCTGTACACGCTGCGGGAGAGCGCCCGGATCTGCGGGCTGGACGCGGACACCGTCTACCTGGCGGTGCTGCCGGTGGCGCACAACTTCCCGATGAGCTCGCCCGGCTGCTTCGGGGTGTTCTGCGTCGGCGGACGGGTGGTGCTGGCCGACGGTGGGCGCCCGGACGTGGCCTTCGCGCTCATCGAGCGCGAGCGGGTCACCATCACCGCGGTGGTGCCGCCGCTGGCCCTGGTGTGGCTGCAGGCCGTGGACGGCGGTGCCCGCAGCCACGACCTGTCCAGCCTGCAGGTGCTGCAGATCGGCGGCGCCCCGCTGCCGGAGAGCGCCGCCCGCCGGGTGGGGCCCACCCTCGGCGTCACCCTGCAGCAGGTCTTCGGGATGGCCGAGGGCCTGGTCAACTACACCCGCCTGGACGATCTCGAGGAGCTCGTCGTCACCACCCAGGGCCGGCCGATCTCCCCGGACGACGAGCTCCGCATCGTCGACGACCACGACCAGCCGCTTCCGGTGGGCGCCACCGGGCACCTGCTGACCCGCGGGCCCTACACGATCCAGGGCTACTACCGGGCCGAGGAGCACAACCGCCGCTCCTTCACCGCCGACGGCTTCTACCGCACCGGCGACCTGGCCAGCGTCACCGACACCGGCCACGTCCGGGTGGAGGGCCGGGCCAAGGACCAGATCAACCGCGGCGGGGAGAAGGTGGCACCGGAGGAGGTGGAGAACCACCTGCTGGCCCACCCCGACGTGCACGACGCGGCCCTGGTGGCCATGCCCGACGCCATGCTGGGCGAGCGCACCTGCGCCTTCGTGGTGCCCCGCGCCGAGGTGGAGCCCACCACCCTCACCCGACGAGTGCTGGCGGCCTTCCTCGCCGCCCGCGGGGTGGCCGCCTACAAGGTGCCCGACCGGGTCGTCGCCGTCGCGGCCTTCCCCGCCACCGGGGTGGGCAAGACCAGCAAGCGCGACCTGCGCACCGCCATCGCCGAGCAGCTGCTCCCGCACGCCTGACCGACCTCACCTGACGCCCGAAGGAGCCCCGCATGAGCACCTCGCAGCAGACGAGCACCAGCACCCTCCCCGCCAGCACCCTCCCCACCAGCACGGCCACCCGGCCCAGCGGCCTGCCCACCATCGCCAGCTACGTCCCGCCCACCGCGGCCGACGCCCCCGCCAACAAGGTCAGCTGGCCGGCCGACCCCGCCCGCGCGGTGCTGCTGGTGCACGACATGCAGAACCACTTCGTCGACGTCTTCCCCCGCGGGCAGGAACCGCTGGCCAGCGTGGTCCCGCGCATCCGCCAGCTGCGCGAGGCCGCCACGGCGGCCGGCATCCCGGTGGTGTTCACCTGCCAGCCCGGTGACCAGGACCCCGCCGAGCGCGCTCTGCTCACCGACTTCTGGGGTCCAGGCCTGTCCGCTGCCGGCGGGGCCCCGGACGTGGTGGCCGAGCTGGCCCCGACCAGCGAGGACACCGTGCTCACCAAGTGGCGCTACAGCGCCTTCCAGCGCACCCCGCTGCGGGAGCTGATGCGGGAGTGGGGCCGCGACCAGCTGCTCATCACCGGCGTCTACGCCCACATCGGCTGCCAGGTCACGGCCACCGAGGCGTTCATGGACGACGTGCAGGCGTTCCTGGTCGCCGACGCGGTGGCCGACTTCAGCCGCGACGACCACGCCAGCGCGCTGTCCTACGCCGCCCGCCGCTGCGCCCGCGTCCTGGACACCGACCAGCTGCTCACCGAGCTGGGCGACGGATCCCGCGAGAGCGCCACCGAGACCGACACGGCCGGGCTGGACGCGCTGCGGGACCGGGTGGCCGCGCTGCTCGGCGAGCCCGCGGAGAGCATCGACTACGACGACAACCTGGTGGACCTGGGGCTGGACTCCATCCGCCTGATGAGCCTGGTGGAGTCCACCGTGGCTGCGGGCACCACGGTGAGCTTTGCCGAGCTGTCCGAGACGCCGACCGTGCGGTCCTGGCACGCCGTGCTCCAGCACTGAGCAGGAGAGCCGGTACCGATGAGCACCACCCTGGACGCCCCGTCACCCACCCCCTCGCCGGCTGGGCCGCCGCGTCGCCCGCTGACCGAGGCGCAGCTGGCGCTGTGGATGGCGCACTGCCTGGACCCGACGAGCCCCGCGCTGTCCACCGCGGCGTACGTGGAGATCCCCGCACCGGTGGACCTGGCCGCGCTGCGCGAGGCCATCCGGCTGGTCAGCAGCGAGACCGAGAGCCTGCGGCTGGTGCTGGGCACCGGCGCCGACGGTGAGCCCTGGCAGCAGGTGGGCCCGCCGGTGCCCGCCCGGGTGGAGGTGGTCGACCTCACCGTGCCCGCCGACGGACCGGCCGCGCACGCGGCGGCGCTGGAGTGGATGCACGCCGACCTCGCGCGCCCGGCCCAGCTGGACAGCACCGCCGCCCCGCTGCCCGGTGCGCTGGCCAACCCGCTCTACGGCGCAGCGCTGCTGGTGCTGCCCGGCGGCGACGTGCTCTGGTACCAGCGTGCGCACCACCTCGCCGTCGACGGCTACGCCGTGGCGCTGCTGGAGCAGCGGGTGGCCGAGACCTACACCGCCCTGTGCGCGGGCGAGCCGGTGCCGGTGCGCCCCGACGGCGGCTTCGCCCAGGTGCTCGACGCCGAGCAGGACTACCGCACCAGCGACCAGCCCACCGCCGACCGGGAGTTCTGGACCGAGATGCTGGCCGAGGTGGAGCCCGCCCGCAGCCTCACCGACGGCACGGCTGCCCCCGCGGCCGTGGCGCTGTCCGCCACCGCCGAGCTGGGCCCGGAGGAGCTGGCCGCCGTCGAGGCCGCGGCCGAGGAGGCCGGGACGTCGTGGCTGGACCTGCTGTTCGCCGTGCACGCGGTGTACCTGCACCGGATGACCAGCAGCCAGCCGGTGCTGGGCATCCCGCAGATGAACCGCCTGGGCGGGGTGGGGGCCAGCACCCCCGCCATGGTCATGAACATCGCCGCCACCCCGGTGCCGGTGGCCCCCGACGACACGGTGGCCGACGTGGCCGCCACGGTCACCGCCCAGCGCCGTCGCCTGGCCCGGCACCGCCACTACCGCTACGAGCAGCTGCGCCGTGACCTGCGCCGCTCCGGGCCCGGCCAGCGGCTGTTCGGCCCCCTGGTCAACGTCATCGCCTACGCCCCCACGCTGTCCTTCCGCGGTGCTCCAGCCACCTCGCACACGCTCTCCACCGGTCCGGTGGAGGACCTGCACTTCACCGTGGTGCGCCGCCAGCGCGCGGCGGGACCGGCGCTGAGCCTGTCGGTGGAGGCCAACCCCGCCTGCTACGACGCGAGCGCCCCCGCCGCCCACCTGCACCGGGTGCTCGGGCTGCTGCGCAGCGTGGGCGAGCAGGGCGCCGGGGTGGCGGCCAGCACGGTCGAGGTGCTCACCGCCGAGGAGCGCGAGACCGTGCTGCACCGCTGGAACGACACCGCCCACCCGGTGCCGGACACCACGTTGGTGGCGCTGCTGGCCGAGCAGGCCGAGCGCACCCCGCACGCTCCGGCGGTCCGGGGCGCGGGTGGGGAGCTGACCTACGCCGAGCTGGCGCAGCGCTCCGACGCGCTGGCCGCGGCGCTGCGGGCCACCGGCGCGGGCCGGGGCACGGTGGTGGCCGTGGGGCTGCCGCGCGGTCCCGAGCTGCTGGTCACCCTGCACGCCGTGCTCAAGGCCGGCGCCGCCTACCTGCCGCTGGACCCCGACTACCCCGAGCAGCGGCTGGCCTACCTGCTGACCGATGCCCGCCCCGCCTGCCTGGTCACCACCGCCGAGGTGGGGCTGGCCCACGTCGCCGCAGCTGCCGGCGTGCCCACCGTGGACCCGGCCGCCGCAGACCTGGCCGCCGCAGGTCCGATCCCCGCAGGCCCGGCTGCGGCAGCCTCGGCGGAGGACCCGCGCCCGGAGGACCCCGCCTACGTCATCTACACCTCCGGCTCCACCGGAAACCCCAAGGGCGTGGTGGTCAGCCACCGGGCCATCGTCAACCGGCTGCTGTGGATGCAGGCCACCTACCCCATCGACGTGGCCGACCGAGTGCTGCAGAAGACCCCGTCCGGCTTCGACGTGTCGGTGTGGGAGCTGTTCTGGCCCAGCATCGCCGGGGCGGTGCTGGTGCTGGCCGAGCCGGGCGGGCACCGCGACCCCCGCTACCTGGCCGAGCTCATCGGCACCGAGCGGATCACCACCGTGCACTTCGTCCCGTCGATGCTGCGGCTGTTCCTGGACGAGCTGGCCGCCGACGCCGAGACCCGGTCGCGCTGCACCGTGGTGCTGCGCCAGGTGTTCTGCAGCGGGGAGGCGCTGCCGGCGGAGACCGTCGGGCGCCTCCTGCGCAGCCTGCCCGGGGTGGACCTGCACAACCTCTACGGGCCCACCGAGGCTGCCGTGGACGTCACCGCCTGGACGTGCCGACCACACGACACCGAGACGCCGATCGGGCGTCCGGTGTGGAACACCCGCACCTACGTCCTGGACGCCCACCAGCGGCCGGTTCCGGTGGGCGTCACCGGTGAGCTGTACCTGGCCGGCGTGCAGCTGGCCGAGGGCTACCTGCACCGCCCCGAGCTGACCGCGCAGCGCTTCCTGCCCGACCCGTTCGGGCCGGGACGGATGTACCGCACCGGGGACCTGGTCCAGTGGCGCAGCGACGGCGCGCTGCGCTACCTGGGCCGCACCGACGGACAGGTGAAGCTGCGCGGCATGCGCATCGAGCTGGGCGAGGTCGAGAGCGCGCTGCGGCGGCTGCCGGCGGTGGCCGACGCGGCGGTCCTGCTGCGAGAGGACCGCCCCGGCGACCAGCGGCTGGTGGGCTACGTGGTGACCGAGCCAAGCCACGGTGCCGAGCCCGGAGCTGACCTGCCCGGAGCTGACCTGCCCGGCGCCCTGCGGGCCGCGGTGGGCCGAGAGCTGCCGGCGCACCTGGTGCCCACCGCCGTGGTGGTGCTCGACGAGCTGCCGCTGTCGGCCAACGGCAAGCTGGACCGCGCGGCGCTGCCCGCCCCCACCCTGGCCACCGGGGCGGACACGGTGGCCGGCACCCCGCGCGACGAGCTGCTCTGCCGGCTGTTCGCCGAGGTGCTCGACGTCGGACAGGTGCGTCCGGACGACAACTTCTTCGACCTCGGCGGACACAGCCTGCTCGCCGCGGTGCTGGCCCGCGGCGTGACCGCGGCGCTCGGGACGGAGGTCTCCGTGGGCGCGGTGGTGGGAGCCGCCACCCCCCGGCGGCTGGCAGCGGTGCTGGCTGACGGCGGTGACCGCAGCGGGGACACGGGCACCGGCAGCATGCTGACCTTGCGGGAGGGCACCGCCGCCCCGCTGTGGTGCGTGCACCCGGCCGGCGGGCTGGGCTGGTGCTACACCCGGCTGCTGCCGCACCTGCCCCCCGAGGTGGGGGTGCACGCCCTGCAGGCGGCCGGGCTCGCCGGCGGAACCGACGCCCTGCCCGCGTCCCTGGAGGAGATGGCGGCCAGCTACGTGCAGCTGCTGCGGCACCGCCAGCCGGAGGGTCCCTACCGGTTGCTGGGCTGGTCGGTCGGCGGAGCGGTCGCTCACGCCATGGCCGTGCAGCTGCGCGCCGTCGGGCAGGAGGTGGCCCTGCTGGCCCTGCTGGACGCCTACCCGGCCGAGCAGTGGCAGGGCCTGGAGCTGCCCGACGAGCAGGACTCCCGGCGGGCGCTGCTGACCATGGCCGGCATCGACCCGGAGACCGTGCCCGCGCTGGACACCGCCACCGTGGTGGCCGCCCTGCGCACCGCCAACAGCGCGATGGCCGAGCTGAGCCCGGAGGTGCTCTCGGCCATGGTGGCGGTGGTGGTGAGCAACACCGAGCTGATGCGGGCGCACCAACCGCAGCACTTCGACGGCGACGTGCTCTTCTTCGCCGCCACCGCGCCGCGCCGGGAGCACTGGCTCGACCCGCGCGGCTGGCAGGACCACGTGTCCGGCTCGGTGCGTGTGGTGGACCTGCCGTGCACCCACGCCGAGGTGATCGCCCCGCCGCACCTGCAGGTGGTGGGCGCGGAGCTCAGCGCCCACCTGGGCTGAGCGCCCGGGGATCCAGCATGCTCAGCGGCGGTGACGCAGGTCGGCGTGCTCGGGGTGCCGGTTGAGGTAGTCGTCGACGAAGGAGCACTGCGGATCGGCGGAGAGCCCCTGGTTGCGCACCTCGGCCAGGGCGGCGCCGATGAGCACCCCGCCCAGCCCGCGACCGCCCAGTCCGGGATCGACCTCGGTGTGGGTGAACACCATCCGGCCGGCGTGCACGCGGTAGTCGGCGAGCCCCACCAGGTTGCCGTCCACCCGCAGCTCGAACCGGCTCTCGTCCGGGTTGTTGGTCACCAGCGGGGCACCCAGCTCGCCGTGGGTCGCCTGGGTCCCGGCCGTGGTTGGCTCGGTCATCCTCGTCGCCTCCTGTGTCGGTCCGACAGCAGCCACGACGGCCACCGCGTGGGTCGAGTGTTCATCACCACGGGCCCGTTCCGCACCACGGGTTCGCCGACGCGGAGGTGGGCGGAGAGCGGCGCGCGGCTACCGTGTACCCGCTGGTAACCCCACCTGACTTCGATCGGAAGGATCCACATGTCCGAGATCACCTTTGATGACCGCGTAGCCATCGTGACCGGCGCGGGCGGCGGCCTGGGCCGCGCCTACGCCCTGGAGCTGGCGGCCCGCGGTGCCGCTGTCGTGGTCAACGACCTCGGCGGATCCGTCAACGGTGTCGGCGGCTCGGACAGCGCCGCCCAGAAGGTCGTCGACGAGATCGTCGCCAAGGGTGGCCGCGCGGCGGCCAACCACGACTCGGTGTCCACCCCCGAGGGCGGCGCGGCGATCGTGCAGACCGCCATCGACAGCTTCGGCAAGGTCGACATCGTCATCAACAACGCCGGCATCCTGCGGGACAAGAGCTTCCTGAAGATGTCCTGGGAGGACCTGGACGCGGTGCTCGACGTGCACCTGCGCGGCGCGTTCTACGTGAGCCAGCCGGCGTTCGCCAACATGAAGGAGCACGGCTACGGCCGCTTCGTCTTCACCGCCTCCAACGCGGGCGTGTTCGGCAACTTCGGCCAGGCCAACTACGGCGCGGCCAAGGCCGGCCTGGTGGGCCTGTCCAACGTGCTCGCCATCGAGGGCGCCAAGTCGAACATCAAGAGCAACGTGATCATGCCGGTGGCCTACACCCGCATGACCGAGGAGCTCCTCGGCGCCAACGGCGACCAGTTCTCCCCCGAGCTCGTCGTCCCGATGACGGTGTTCCTGGCCAGCGAGGCCAGCGAGCTCACCCACGAGGCCTTCTCCGCCCTGGGTGGTCGCTACGCCCGCGTCTTCACCGGCCTGACCCCGGGCTGGTTCGCCGGCAAGGGTGCCAAGCCGAGCGTCGAGGACATCGCCGCCAACCTGGAGCAGATCGAGAAGCAGGACGGCTACATCGTCCCCACCTCCATCGCCGACGAGCTGCAGTCGGTGCTGCCCCTCTTCGAGTAGTCCATCCCGGGGGCTCCGGAGCCCCTTGAGTGATGTTCTGAACAGTGATTCACTCCGTGCGTGGCCTACCGCAGGACGCCCGCCGTCCAGCAGCGACTGGACGCGGTGCGGCACGACCTGCTGCAGGCCGCGCACGGGCACCGTCTACCGGTACTTCCCCACCAAGGCAGAGCTCTTCGCCGAGGTCGTCCGCACCGCCTGCAGCCGTGAGGCCGCCGCGTCCACCGCGGCCGCGCAGGCGGTGCCCGACCCGGCCCGCGCCTGCCAGCGAGTGAGCGCCCAGCGCAGCATCGGAGGACGGCATGACTCCCACGCACGAGGTCACCAACCAGGTTCCGCCGCTGGTGGGCCACGACGCGGCTGACTGGCCCGTGCTGCTGGAGGGCCTGGCCCGCGAGGACGCCTCCTGGGCCACCGAGAGCCTGCACGAGCTGGGCCGCCTGGCCGGCAGCGAGCAGGCCCAGCAGTGGGGCGCCCTGGCCGAGGCACACCCACCGGTGCTGCGCACCCACGACCGCTACGGCCACCGGGTGGACGAGGTGGACTTCGACCCCGCCTACCACCAGCTGATGCAGACCGCGGTGGCCCACGGGCTGCACGGCTCGCCGTGGAGCGACCCCGGCCCCGGTGCGCACGTGGCCCGGGCCGCGAAGTTCCTGGTGTGGAGCACGGTGGACGCCGGCCACGGCTGCCCAATCTCCATGACCAACGCCGTCGTGCCGGCGCTGCGGGCCAACCCCGAGCTGGCCACGGCCTACGAGCCGCTGCTGACCTCGCGGGAGTACGACTTCGGCCTGCGGGCGCCGCTGGGCAAGCGCGGGCTGATCGCCGGGATGTCCATGACCGAGAAGCAGGGCGGCTCCGACGTCCGGGCCAACACCACCCGCGCCGTCCCGGGCGGAGCCGGTACCTACCTGCTCACCGGGCACAAGTGGTTCACCTCCGCGCCCATGTCCGACGTCTTCCTGGTGCTCGCGCAGGAGGCCGACGCCGGCCTGTCCTGCTTCCTGCTGCCCCGGGTGCTGCCCGACGGCACCCGCAACCGGATGCACCTGCAGCGACTCAAGGACAAGCTGGGCAACCACTCCAACGCGAGCTCGGAGGTGGAGTACGACGAGGCGGTGGCCTGGCGCGTCGGGGAGCCCGGCCGCGGGGTGCGCACCATCATCGAGATGGTCAACATGACCCGGCTGGACTGCATCATCGGCAGCGCCGCCGGCATGCGCACCGGCATCGCCCAGGCCAGCCACCACGCCGCCCACCGGGCCGCCTTCGGCGCCCAGCTGGTGGACCAGCCGCTGATGCGCAACGTGCTGGCCGACCTGGCCGTGGAGGCCGAGGCGGCCACCACCGTGGCGCTGTGGCTGGCCGGGCTGACCGACCAGGCCGAGGCCGGCGACACCCACGCTGCGGCGCTGCGGCGCATCGGGCTGTCGGTGAGCAAGTACTTCGTCTGCAAGCGCGGCCCCGGCCACGCCGCGGAGGCGCTGGAGTGCTTGGGCGGCAACGGCTACGTCGAGGAGTCGGGCATGCCCAAGCTGTACCGGGAGGCTCCGCTGCTGAGCGTGTGGGAGGGCTCGGGCAACGTCGCCGCGCTCGACGGGCTGCGCGCGATGGCCCGCGAGCCGGAGGCGCTGGCGGTGTTCCTGGCGGAGCTGGACTCGGTGGCTGGCGCCGACCGCCGCCTGGACGCCGCCGTCGCCGTGGTCAAGCGCGACCTGGCCGACCCCGGCGACCTGGAGCACCGTGCCCGCCGCGTCGCCGAGCACCTGGCCCTGGCCCTGCAGGGGATGCTGCTGGTCCGCAGCGGCCACCCCGCGGTGGCGGACGCCTTCTGCGCCAGCCGCCTCGGTGGGGACTGGGGCAGCGTCTACGGCACCCTGCCGTCCGGGCTGGACACTGCCGCCATCGTCGCCCGCAGCACACCCAAGGTCGGGTGACGCCCTGACCAGCGGGATGCGGCGCAGGTGCTGAGAACGGTGCCGCGGCACGTACTGTTGACCCGTCGTTGCCCCCGTCGTTCAGGAACTGATGCATGAGCACCCAGGAGCAGACACCCGCCGCGGCCGCAGGTCAGTGCCCGGTTGCCCACGGCCGCAAGCCAGCCCGGGGGTCGCGCATGCCCGGGATCGCCCAGCTGTACCTGGGCCTGCGGCACACCATCGGCTTCTCCCGCTGGTCGCAGCGCCGCTTCGGCGACGTGCACGTGGCCAAGGCGTTCCCGATGGGCAAGTCGGTCTACATCGCCGACCCCGAGCTGGTGGCGGCGATCTTCGCCGGCCCGCACGACACGCTGCACGCCGGCGTCACCAACGGCATCTTCCTCAAGGCCATCTTCGGGGAGCGGGGCATCCTCTCCGTGGACGGGGAGGAGCACACCCAGACCCGCAAGGCCCTGATGCCGCCGTTCCGCGGCAAGGCCATCAACGGCTACGCCGACATCATGCGGGAGGAGACCGAGCGCCGGATCGCCTCCTGGAAGGTCGGCGACGAGATCAAGATGGTCGACGAGGCCCGCGCCATCACCCTCGAGGTCATCCTGCGCACCGTCTTCGGTGCGGTCAGTGGCCCGCAGATGGACGAGCTGCGCACCGCGGTGACCAAGGCCTCGGAGATCACCCTGGTCGGCAGCACCTGGATGGTCTTCCCCCAGCTGGGCAAGATCCCGCCGTGGCGGTCCTTCGACCGGCTCATCGCCCGCACCAACGAGCTGCTGGACGCCTTCATCGAGGAGCGCCGCGGTGCGTCCGACCTGGACGAGCGCACCGACACGCTGTCCCTGCTGGTGCGCAGCTCGGGCAAGGACAACGAGTGGCTGCGCAACCAGCTGATGTCGCTGGTGGGCGCCGGGCACGAGACCACCACCACCTCCCTGGCCTGGGCGATGGAGCTGCTCTCCCGGCACCCCGCGGTGCGGGAGAAGGCGCGAACCTCTGACGACAGCTACCTCGACGCCGTGGTCAACGAGACGCTGCGGATGCGCACCGTGCTGCCTGGGGTGGGCCGCAAGACGAGCCGGTCGATCGAGCTGGGCGGCTACACCTTCGGCAAGGGCACCATGCTCAACCCGCAGCTGGAGGCCATCCACAACGACCCGAAGATCTGGGGCGACCCGGAGGTGTTTCGGCCGGAGCGGTTCCTGGACCGCAAGCTCGCCACCAACGAGTTCATCCCCTACGGCGGCGGCAAGCGGCGCTGCATCGGTGCGCTGTTCGCGCACAAGGAGATGGTGGTGGCGCTGCGGACCATCCTGGACGCGATGGACTTCGAGCACGTTGGACCCGCGGCGGAGAAGCACAAGCACTCCCACGTGACCATGGCCCCGGCCAAGGGCGGCCTGATCCGGCGGACCCGGTGAAGGCGCGCCGCGGGTATGCGGGCAAGACCGCGGTGGTCACCGGCGCGGGCTCGGGCATCGGCCGGGCGCTGGCCCTGAACCTGGCCGAGCGGGGCGCCCGGCTGGCGCTGAGCGACGTGCAGGGCGACGCCGTGCAGGAGACCGTGCGGCAGTGCCAGGAGCAGGGGGCGCAGGCCCGGGCGTGGAAGCTCGACGTCAGCGACCGGGAGGCGGTGCTCGCCCACGCCGAGGAGGTGGTCGAGCACTTCGGCGGGGTGGACCTGGTGGTCAACAACGCGGGGGTGTCGGTCACCGGCCGGGTCGCCGAGCTCACCGACGCCGACCACCGCTGGATCATGGGCATCAACTACTTCGGCATGGTGCACGGCACGCAGGCCTTCCTGCCGCACCTCGCGGCCAGCGGCGACGGCCAGCTGGCCAACGTCTCCAGCGTCTTCGGGCTGATGGCTTTTCCCAAGCAGGCCGCCTACAACGGCTCGAAGTTCGCCATCCGCGGCTTCACCGAGGCGCTGCGGATGGAGCTGCTGGCTGACCAGGTGCCGGTGCAGGTGAGCCTGGTCCACCCCGGGGGGGTGCGCAGCAACATCGCCGAGAACGCCCGGGTGACCGCCTCGGAGAACAAGGTGGAGTCGGCCAAGGCGTTCAACAAGATCGCCATGACCACCCCGCAGGGCGCTGCACGGTCCATCATGCGCGGGCTGGAGCGGGAGAAGCCGCGGATCCTGGTGGGCCCGGACTCCCGGGTGATCGCCGCCCTGCCGCGGCTGCTCGGCGCCCGCTACCAGGGGCTCGTGCACCGCCTCGGCTGAGCGGGCCCGCATCGCGGCGAACCGAGTTCCACCCGCCGCCGACCACCGGCGATGGCAGGATTGAGGCGTGGAGCTGACGCAGGTGCGGTCGGGGTCGTTGCTGGTGTCCTCGGTCGAGCTGGTGGAGCAGACCTTTCGCCGCACGGTGATCTACGTGATCGAGCACAACGAGCTCGGCAGCCTCGGCGTGGTGCTCAACCGTCCCAGCGACACGGCAGTGCACGACGTGCTGCCCGGCTGGGCGCCGCACACGGTGCGCCCGCAGGCGCTGTTCGTGGGTGGGCCGGTCAAGCGGGACTCCGCGCTGTGCCTGGGCCTGCTGCGTCCCGGGGCGGACGCCGACGGGGTCTCCGGCCTGCGCCCGGTGCACGGGCGGGTGGTGATGGTGGACCTGGACGCGGAGCCCGACGAGCTGGCGCCGGTGCTCGAGGGCGTGCGGATCTTCGTGGGCTACGCGGGCTGGTCGGCCGGGCAGCTGGAGGCCGAGCTGGAGCGGGAGGACTGGCTGGTGGTGCCGGCGCTGCCTAGCGACGTGGTGGTACCAGGGCGCGTCGACCTGTGGGGACGGGTGCTGCGACGACAACCGATGCCGATGGCGCTGCTGGCGACGCACCCGATCGAGCTGGAGCGCAACTGACCGGCAGGTCCGCCCGGCCCACCGGGCGGATCCGGGTGGCCAGCACCACCACGGCCGCCAGCACCGGGGCTGACCACCAGCCGGGCGTCGCCCACCCCACGATGCACAGCCCGAACAGCGACGCCCACGCCAGCAGGGCCAGCGAGCCGCGGGTGGTCATCGGGCGGCGCGGGGTGAGCGGGTGGCGCCGGTGGACCAGCGCCGCGAGCACCAGACCCACCACGCCGGCCACCAGGTGGCCCACCGCGGTGAACGTGGGCGCGCTGAGAACCGCCTGCACCGCCAGCACCAGCCACACCGCGGCCCAGGTCAGCCGCCAGCCGCGCGGGACGGCGAAGGTGAGGGCGGTGAGCACGGCGAACACCCCGTAGCTCACGCCGACGTCGGTGGCCTGGCTCCACGAGACCGGGAACCAGCCGCTGCTGATGCCGAACCACAGGCCCACCGCCACCAGCGAGGTGGCGAGGAGGTGGCCGGCGACGAAGGTGCTGAGCATCCGCCAGCCGCCCCAGGCTCGCTCGGCCAGCGCGAGGGTGGCGCCCACGCCCAGGCAGGTGAACCACACCGGGCCCTCGGCGATGACGAAGGCGCTGGAGACCAGGGTGCTCAGCCGCCACTGGCTGAGGTTGTGCACGTTGGTGCTGGCCGCGGAGATCACCGCGTCCTTCCAGTGCGTGCCGACCGTGCTCAGCGCCAGCCCGACCGTGCCCAGGGCGCCGAGGTAGGACAGCGTCACCGGCACCGAGCGCCCGATGCGGGGCAGGCGTCGAAGGTGCAGCATCAGCGGGGCTCCCGTCCTCGTCCAGACCCACCCACACCCTGGCGAGGCTGCGTGGTCGCCGTAGCCGAGCTGTGGCCGGGCCGTCACCTCGCAGTGTGCCGCGGTCGCGAGGTGTGCGCAGCGATCCGGGCCACTCGGTTCACCGGGGAGGCGGCGCGTGGCCGCCGATCGCCCTGGGCGCCTAGGTCACTGCTCCAGGTGCGACCGCCCTCACGTCGCCGCCCTCCCCCCGGAACGGCCCCGAAAAGGGCGTCTAGGGCCCTGAACGCCCCGCGGGAGCGGGGGTCAGGGCAGGGGGACGTGCGGCCAGTCGAGGAGCTTGGCGCCCATGATGGCCACCTGCAGGGGGAACTGCTGCGACGGCTCGGTGGGGTCGTGGCCGGTGAGCTGCTGCACCCGCTCCAGGCGGTAGGTCACCGCCCGCACCGACAGGTGCAGCCGGCGGGCGGTGAGGGCGGCGTTGCCCCCGGAGCCGAAGTAGGCGGCCAGGGTGGCCAGCAGCGGCTCTGCCCCACCACGGGCCTCCAGCAGCGGGGTGAGCACGCTGCGCACCAGGTCGCTGATGGCCGGGCGGTCACGCAGCATCACGTGGTAGACCAGCATGTCCTTGGCGTCGACCACCGGGTCCTGCAGGTCCAGGCGCCCGGCGAGGTCGAGGGCGTCACGAGCCTCCTGGTAGGACGCCACCACCCCCTCGGCGCCCACCCCGGGACGGCCCACCCCGATCTGCCACGTCCGGACGCGTGCCTCGGCGGCGGGCTCCGCCGCGTCGGCGGCGGGCTCCGCCGCGTCGGGGCGCGGGCCCAGCCGCGAGGTGAGCTGGTGCATCACGTGGCTGACCGCATCCGGGTCGGGCGCCGGAAACACCACGATGAGGTGGCCCTCCTTGCTGGCCACCAGCGCGTCGGAGTCGCCCTTGCTGCCCAGCACGGCGCGCTCCAGCATGCCGATCAGCGGGGTGCCGTCGGAGAAGGGGCGCTCGGCGGCCACCACCGCCACCGCGTGCGGGCCGGACAGGTGCAGGCCGAACCCGGCGGCACGCTGCAGCACGCTGGCCACCCCGGCGCCGCCGGTGAGCAGGTCGTCGATGAACTCCCGGCGGGCGGACTCCTCGCTGCGCACCAGCGTCCGCTGAGCCAGCTGGAACCCCTCGGCCAGCGCCGCCACCACGTCGTCCACCGCGCGCAGCATCACCTCGCCGGCCACCACCACCGCCTCCGGGTCACGGCGCGCGCCCACCACGGCGGGCAGGTGCCGCCACAGCCGCCAGGCCGCGGAGGAGTACAGGTCCAGCAGCGCGCGCAGGGCCACTCCCTGGCGGGCGGCGGTCTCCCCGAACGGTTGGTAGCCGGTGAGCTGGCGGCGGGTGAGCGGACGCCCGGACACCACGGCCGCGGTCACCACCGGCAGGAAGTCGCCCAGCAGCTCCACGGGCAGGCCACCGGCGTCCTCGGCGCCAGCGGCGGCCACCTCGGCCAGCACGCTCGCCGAGACCCCACCGTCCGGCCGCGTGCTGGTCACCGGCTAGCCCTGCCTGGCGTCCAGCAGCGAGCAGCCCGTGCACGACGCGCACTGCTCGGGAGCGCAGCTCGGGGCCGCCTCCGCGGCGCGGGCGCCCAGCGCGCCACCAGCACCCGCGGTCACCAGCGCGGCGGCCACGGCCACCAGCACGGCCACCGGTCGCAGCCACCCGTCCAGGCCCAGCAGCGCGCCCGCGCCCACGGCGCAGAACGCGGCGGCGGCGAGCATCGGTGCTGCGGCCACCTTGTTGGCCACGCGGAAGGCGTCGTCGCTGGCCAGCGAGGCGGGGGTGCGCACGCCGGCCCACCGGTTGCGGGGCAGCCGCTGCAGCAGTCCGGCGAGCGCCACGGCCGCGAGGGCGAGGGCAGCCACGACGAGCAGCACGGCGAGGACGAGGGCGACGGTGTCGAGCACGGGACAAGGGTACGAGCACCCGCTGAGCAGGGCGGCAGGACCCTCTCGGCCGCCGACTACGCTGCTGACCGTGAGTACCGAAGAGATCCCCTCGTTCCGCTACACCGCCGAGCTGGCCGGTGAGCTGGAGCAGCGCTGGCAGACCCGCTGGGCCGAGCAGAACACCTTTGCCGCACCCAACCCGGTGGGCCCGCTGGCCGACGGGCCGGTGCCCGCGGACAAGCTCTTCGTGCAGGACATGTTCCCCTACCCCTCCGGCGCCGGCCTGCACGTCGGGCACCCGCTGGGGTTCATCGCCACCGACGTCTACGCCCGCTACCACCGCATGGTCGGGCGCAACGTGCTGCACACCATGGGCTTCGACGCCTTCGGCCTGCCGGCCGAGCAGTACGCGGTGCAGACGGGCACCCACCCGCGCACCACCACCGAGGCCAACATCGAGCGCTACCTGGCGCAGATCCGCCGACTGGGCCTGGGCCACGACGAGCGCCGCCGGGTGGCCACCACCGACGTCGAGTTCTACAAGTGGACACAGTGGATCTTCCTGCAGATCCACGGCTCCTACTACGACACCGACGCCGACAAGGCCCGCCCGATCGCCGAGCTGGTGGCCCAGTACGAGGCGGGCACCCGCGAGCTGGCCGACGGCCGGGCGTGGGCGGAGCTCTCCCGCACTGAGCAGCGTCGCGTGGTCGACTCCCACCGCCTGGTGTACCTGTCGGAGTCGCCGGTGAACTGGTGCCCCGGCCTGGGCACGGTGCTGGCCAACGAGGAGGTCACCGCCGACGGGCGCAGCGACCGTGGCAACTTCCCGGTGTTCCGGCGCACCCTGCGCCAGTGGATGATGCGGATCACCGCCTACAACGACCGCCTCATCGACGACCTCGACCTGCTGGACTGGCCGGAGAAGGTCAAGACCATGCAGCGCAACTGGATCGGTCGGTCCCGCGGCGCGCAGGTCAGCTTCGCGGTGAGCCCCGCCGAGGTGGACGCGTCGGCCGAGGCCCCGGCGGTCGAGGTGTTCACCACCCGCCCGGACACCCTCTTCGGCGCCACCTACGTGGTGCTGGCCCCGGAGCACCCGCTGGTGGACCAGCTCACCGCCGCCGCCTGGCCGGAGGGGGTGGACCAGCGCTGGACCGGCGGCGCGCCCACGCCCGCCGAGGCGGTGGCCACCTACCGCAGCACCGCTGCGGCCAAGACCGACATGGAGCGCCAGGAGAACAAGCAGAAGACCGGGGTGTTCACCGGCTCCTACGCCACCAACCCGGTGAACGGGGCCCAGGTCCCGGTGTTCGTGGCTGACTACGTGCTGATGGGCTACGGCACTGGCGCCATCATGGCCGTGCCCGCCCAGGACTCTCGCGACTGGGACTTCGCCACCGCGTTCGGCCTGGACATCGTGCGCACCATCGCCCCGCCGGAGGGCTTCACCGACGGGGCCTACCTGGGTGACGGCGTGGCCATCAACAGCGGCTTCCTCGACGGCATGCGGGTGGAGGAGGCCAAGGCCACCATCATCACGTGGCTGGAGGAGCGCGGACTGGGCCGCGGCACCGTGCAGTACAAGCTGCGCGACTGGCTGTTCGCCCGCCAGCGCTACTGGGGCGAGCCGTTCCCCATCGTCTTCGACGATGCCGGCGCGCCGGTGGCCCTGCCGGAGAGCATGCTGCCCGTCGAGCTGCCCGAGGTGGCCGACTACCAGCCGGTGAGCTTCGACCCCGAGGACGCCGAGTCCGAGCCGGCTCCGCCGCTGGCGAAGGCCAGTGACTGGCTGAACCTGGAGCTGGACCTGGGCGACGGGCTGCAGCACTACTCCCGCGACGCCAACGTCATGCCGCAGTGGGCGGGCAGCTCCTGGTACCAGCTGCGCTACATCGACCCCACCAACGACGAGCAGTTCTGCGCCCCGGAGAACGAGGCGTACTGGATGGGTCCGCGCCCCGACGTGCACGGCCCCAACGATCCCGGCGGGCTGGACCTGTACGTCGGTGGCGTGGAGCACGCGGTGCTGCACCTGCTCTACAGCCGGTTCTGGCACAAGGTGCTGCACGACCTGGGGCACGTGAGCTCGCTAGAGCCGTATCGGCGTCTCTACAACCAGGGCTACATTCAGGCATACGCCTATACCGACGCCCGGGGCGTCTACGTGCCCGCCGACGAGGTGACCGAGGCCGACGGCAAGTACTTCCACCAGGGCCAGGAGGTGAACCGCGAGTACGGGAAGATGGGCAAGAGCCTGAAGAACTCCGTCTCCCCGGACGAGATGGCCGACGCCTACGGCGCCGACACCCTGCGCGTGTACGAGATGTCCATGGGTCCGCTGGACACCTCCCGCCCCTGGGCCACCAAGGACGTGGTGGGCGCCTACCGCTTCCTGCAGCGGCTGTGGCGGTCGGTGGTGGACGAGAGCACCGGTGAGCTGCGCGTGGTGGACGACCAGCCGGGCGAGGAGACGCTGCGGCTGCTGCACAAGACCATCGCCGGGGTGTCCGAGGACTACGTGGCGCTGCGCAACAACACCGCCACCGCCAAGCTGATCGAGCTGACCAACCACCTCACCAAGGCCTACCCCGGTGGTGCGCCGCGCACGGTGGCCGAGGCCCTGGTGCTCATGGTCGCCCCGCTGGCCCCGCACCTGGCCGAGGAGCTGTGGCAGCGGCTGGGCCACGCCGAGTCGCTGGTCAAGGGTCCGTTCCCGACCGCGGACGAGCGCTGGCTGGTGGCCGACACCCTGGAGTACCCGGTGCAGGTGGGCGGCAAGGTCCGCTCGGTGATCACCGTGCCCGCCGACGCCGACAAGGACGCCGTGCTCGCCGCGGCCCTGGCCGACGAGAAGATCGCGGCGCTGGTGGACGGCAAGGAGCCGCGCAAGGTGATCTACGTGCCCGGCCGCCTGGTCAACGTCGTTCTGTAGCGCGGTGGTTCCCTAGCCGTCAGCGGGTGAGCGGGCGGAGCACCAGCTCGGTGTACTGCCCGTCCTCGCCGGCCAGCACGGCGGTGAGCACGGCGGAGGCCACCGACTCCGGGGTGAGGTACTTGTTCGGCTCGTACTCCCCGCCCTCGGTGCGCCGCAGCTCGCGCTGCATGTCGGTGTCCACCCGGCCCGGGTGCACCGAGGTGACGCGCACGCCGTTGTCGGCCTCCTCCGCGCGCAGCGAGTCGGCCAGCGCGCGCAGCGCGAACTTGCTGGCGGCGTAGGCGCTCCACCCGGGGTTGGCGTTGATCCCGGCGCCGGAGTTGATCATCACCACGTGCCCGCGGGCGCTGCGCAGCGCGGGCAGCAGCAGGCGGGTCAGCTCGGCCACGGCCACCACGTTGAGGTCGAGCATCGCCCGCCACTGCGCGGCGGAGGTGCTGGCCACCGGGCCGATGCCGCCCATGCCCGCGGAGTGCACCAGCACGTCCAGCGTCGCGACGTCGGCGCAGGCGGCGGCCAGGGCGTCGTCGTCGGTGATCTCCACCGGCCACGGCTGTGCACCGGGGAGCTCCGCGGCCAGGCGCTCCAGGGCGGCCACGTCACGACCGCCCAGCAGCACGTCGTGAGTGGTGTGCAGCGCGCGGGCGGTGGCCGCACCGATGCCGCGGGTGGCGCCGGTGACGAGGGCGGTGGGACGGGTGCGTGCGGTGCTCGGCATGCGGCTGAGGCTACCGAGCGGGTGCGGCCGCCGTCCGGCTGGAGAAGTTCAGCAGCAGCTCGGCGACGCCGTCGGGAACCTCCAGCTGCGGGCAGTGGCCGAAGCCGGGCAGCACCACCAGCTCGCTGTCGGGCAGGGTGTCCATCAGCTCCTCGCTGCCACCCACCAGGGTGAGCCGGTCGCGGGAGCCCCAGATGGCCAGCACCGGGCAGTCCAGGGTGAGGGTGTCTGCGGCGGCCTTGATCTCCCGGATGATGGCCGGGCCCGCCCCGAGGATGCGCCGCACGTCGGCCCGCTGGCGGAACTGCTCGGCGTAGGCCTTCACCGCCTCGGCGTCGGCCAGCGCGTGGTTGCCGCAGGCCATCCGCGCGAAGGCCTTGCCCACCATCGCCTCCATCAGGCGGTTGGGCACGAACGGCACTCGCAGCAGGTTGGTGGCCAGGCCCGCGTGCTCGGCGTAGCGGATCAACCGGGAGTGGCCGAAGCCCGCCGGGGAGATGGCCACCACCCCGCCCAGCTCGCTGGTGACCGCGGCGGCGGTGCGCAGCGAGGCCAGCGCGCCCAGGCTGTTGCCCACCAGGATGGTGTCCGGGCCGCTGCGCTCGAGCAGCTCGGCCACGAACCCCTCGATCTGCGGGAGCATCGCCCCGGGCCGGGTGCGGTCGGCGCGGCCGTAGCCGGGCATGTCCACCGCGGTGGCCTGCTGCCCCCGCGCCGCCAGCTCCCGCATCACCGGTCGCCAGGTGTCGGCGGTGTCGGAGAAGCCGTGCAGCATCAGCATGGGCGGTCCGCCGCCGTCCACGGACAGGCTGCGGCTGCGAAAGCCGTTGGCCCGGACGCGGCGCTCGGTGATCACCGGAGTCCCGCGCACCACGGCGCAGGGGCGGTGGTCATGAAGCATGCTCGGCATCGCCATGGTGCGGTCTCCTCGAGTACGACAGTGGACTCCCACCGCAGCATGCCCCAGCGCGGCACCCCGGGCGAGATGGATTCCCGGACGCGTCAGGACCGTTGCGCCCCTGTGTCCCTTCCGAGTCCGGGTGTCCCTTCCGAGTCCGGCGGCTTCGGGGGGGCCGGCGCGCAGCTGCTCAGCCGGGCATGCGGTCGGCCACCTGGGCCTGGCGCTGGGCGATGCGCTGCGCCCACGCCTGCGGGGTGATGGCGTTGCGCTCGGCGTAGGGCAGGTGCTGTGCCACCTCGGCCACCGGCACGATCTCCATGGTGGGGCCGTCGGCGGCGGTCATCGGCCGCCCCACCCGGTGCCAGCGGAACTGCAGGTAGCCGCGCGAGTGGCCCAGCGTCTCCAGCCAGTTGGTCACGCCGGGGTTGCGCTCGCTCACCACCAGCCGCATCTTGCCGTCCGGGTCCACCTGACCCTGGGAGCGGTTGAGCGAGGTCTGGTGGTTGACGTAGTCCAGCGAGACGTACCAGAGGCTGCCCAGCTGGAAGCCCAGGTAGGGGGAGTCCTCCTCGCTGGGGACCGGGATGGTGATGATGATGGCCTGATCCTCGGCGAGGTCGTAGTGGCCCACCGAGGAGTACTGGGTGGTGAGGCCGCCCGGGGTGATGCGCGGCTCGGTGAGGGTGTTCACCGGCAGCTTGAGGTAGAACCACTCGGGGAACTGCAGCCAGGTCTTCACCCGGGTGACCAGGTCGCGGCCGGCCCGGTCGTAGCGGCGCTGGGCGGTGTCGCGGTCCAGCGGGGCCGGGGCGGTGCCGATGGCGTCGGCCCGCTGGATGCGGATGGTGCCGCGCTTCTCCGACCAGTCGTTGTAGACCTCGCGCACCACCAGCGTGGTCGAGCCCGGGGCCAGGGTGACGTAGTTGCGCCGCCCATTGGCGGGCTCGGGTCCGAAGCGGACCTCGAAGGTGCCGTCCGCGGCCACGTCGATCTCGCGGTCGTCGAAGGCGGCGGCGCTGCCGGGGACGTTGTCGTCGGTGTAGCCCCCGGCGATCACCTGAAAGGCCAGGTCCACCGTGGTCCCGCGCACGCCGGTGACCACGTACTCGGTGTCGGCGTGCACCCGGGTGCCGTAGTAGAAGGTGTCCGGGTTGTCCAGCCCCTGCTTGGTGTAGAGGCTCGTGCCCTCGGTGAACGTGGGGTGGGTCTTGTCGGTGGCCCAGGCGGAGTGGGTGGCGCCGAGGATGCACCCGGCCAGGTACTGGTAGCCCTCCACCAGGTCCTGCTCGCTGCGCACGTGCGGTGCGCTCTCGATGAGCTTCTCGGCCTCGGCGATGGCGGCGGTGTACGAGTCGGTCAGCACGAGGCGCTCCTGGGGTTCGCGGGCACGGGCTCAATAACTAGAAATCATTTCAGTGAGCATAGGTGCGCCCGCCGACGCCGGTCAACGATTCTCGTGCCCCGCGGGATCCTCACCCGCCTCGCCGAGGACCCGAGAATCGAGACGATCCACCTGCTGTAGTCGCCGTGCCGGCGTGCACCACCAGGGCAGCCGGGCTTTTCCGGTGTGCTCAGGCGGGGTCGCGAACCTCGGCGCGGCGCGCCGAGGCGGGCTTGCTGGCCGACAGCGTGCGGCGCCGGGCCGCGGTGAGGGGCACGTAGGCGTTCTTGCGGGGGTCGTGCCACCACGTGGTCGGGCCGGGCTTGGGCAGTCCGGCGGAGCGCAGCTCGGTGGTGTCCAGCCGGTAGACCGTGGTGGTGGGCACGGAGTCCACCACGTGCACCAGGTCGGGTCGCAGGTGCGGCGCCAGCGAGGACAGCGCGGCGGTGACGTCCTGGGTGGTGAGCTCGCGACCGTGGCGCAGCGTCACCGCGGCCACCGCGTAGACCTCGCCGTCCACCGGGGAGGGCACCGGGTAGGTGGCGCACAGGTCCACCCCCCAGGTGTCGCTGAGCGCGTACTGCACGGGCAGCTGGAACACCACGCCGTGCGAGGTGCGCATCAGGGTGGCGACGTTGTCCACCAGCCAGTGGTCGCCGTCGGCGTCCACCCAGAACAGGTCGCCGGTGGCGTGCCAGGCGTCTTCCCTGGCGAACACCCCCCGCAGCGGGCTGTCGGTGATGGCGTCCATGGCGTTGTCCGCCCGCGCCAGCAGCATGCCGATCTCGTCGGTGCCCGCCTGCCGGGCGTAGCCGCGCTCGTCCTCGATGAAGGCGTTGCGGTCCACGTCGTAGGCGGCCACGCGCAGCCGCGCGGTGCCGGGCAGGGCGCGGCCCATCGAGCCGGGCTTGGTGGCACGACGGTTGACCAGGATGGCCTCGCCCTCGGTGGTGGCGTAGAACTCCACCACCTTGGCCGGGGCGAAGCGCTCGGTGAGTCGGCGGGTGAGCCCCCGCGGGGCGCCGGAGCCGAGGAACAGCCGCACCGGGTGGTAGGCCTCCCCGGGCTGCACCGGCGCCTCCACCAGGGCGTGCAGCATGGTCCAGGTGTAGGACACCACGGTCACCCCGTAGCGGCGGACCTCCTCCCAGAAGGTGGCGGGGTCGAAGCCGGTGGTGAACGCGATCCGCGACCCGCTGGCCAGCGCCGCACCCAGGGTGGTCATCAGCCCCGACGGGTGGTGCAGCGGGGTGAGGCAGAACAGGGTGTCCACCGGCGACAGCGACGCCGAGGAGGCGGTGCCGAACGCCGACAGCGCCCACCGGTGGTTGGAGATGCGCCGCACCCGGGTCTGGGCCGGGCTGCCGGTGAACAGGATGAAGGCCAGGTCGGCGGCGCGCCCCAGGTTGGGCCGGTACCACGACGGCACGGTCACCGCCGCGGGGTCGATCCGCTCCATGTCGATCACGCCGTCCAGCTCGCGCGGGTCACCGCCGCCACCGAGGACGTACACCGGGCCGATCTCGGCCGCCACCGCGTGGCTGGCCAGCTCGGGGTCGGCGATCACCCGGGTGATCCCCCCCAGCTTCGCCTCCTTGGCGGTGTCGCCGTCGGGGCGCAGCATCACGGCCACGGCACCCACCCGGCTGAGGGCGGCCAGCACGGTGAAGGCGCTGGGGCGGGTCTCCATGAGCACACCGACGTGCTCGCCCTGGCGCACCCCGGTGCTGAGCAGGCCCCGCACGACGTTGTCGATGCGCTCCTTGACCTTGCCGTGGGTGTGCGCCCGGCCGGCGAACATGAAGCAGACGTCCTCGGGCGCGCGGTCGGCCTGCTCGTCCAGCAGCGAGGCCATCGAGATGCGGGTGCGCGGGGTGATCTGCTCGAGGCGGGCCAGGCGCGGCAGCTGGGAGAACGCCTCGCCACCGAGCTCGGCCACCAGCCGGGCACTGCGGGTGGCGGCGCTGACCAGCGACCGGGAGGTGCCCAGCCCCACGTCAGCCACCAGGTTCACGCCCTGGGTGAGCACCGACGGCCCGTGCGAGCGCGGGTTCTCCGAACCCAGCTCGGCCACCGCCTGCGGCCGTGGACCCTGGCCGGCCAGCCAGTGGAGCCAGCCAGCCACGGTCGGCCACACCACGGTGTTGGATGCCGAGCCCACCACCAGACCGAAGTGCCCGGCCCGGATGGGCATCTCGTGAACCTCGGCCTGGGGCGCGGCGTGGCCGATGGCCCGGCAGGCGGCGGCGGGTGCGATGGAGTCGGCGGTGCCGACCACCGCGAAGACGGGGCAGGTGATGTCGGCCAGGGTGACCGACTCCTCGTCGATGACGAAGCCGCCCTCCAGCATCCGGTTCTGCACCACGAACTGGGTGAGCAGCTCGGCCACGGCTGGACCCGACCAGGCGACGAAGCCCTCACCCCCGAGGAAGCGGCGCTGGCGCTCCCGGGGCAGCAGCGCCTCCCTGTCGTGCAGCTGCAGCACGAACTCCACCTGCGAGCGCACCGACTTGACCGGGTCGAGCAGCCGGAAGCCGGTGTTGGACAGCCACGCCGGGACCTGGTGGCGTGGGAAGACGTGCTCGGCCAGGAATCCGGCAGCGCGCAGGGTGAGGTCCTCGGGCAGGCCGAAGTGGTCGATGATCGGCCGGGTGTCCACCGCGCTGCCGAAGGTCACCACGCTGACCAGGTTCTTGCTGCGCCGGTACGCGGCGGCCTGGTAGCAGAACATGCCGCCCTGGGAGTAGCCGGCGAGGGAGATGTCGTGGCCCACCGCCTCGCACACCAGGTCGACCGCCTCGTTGATGGCGAGGACGTGGTCGGTGAGGTTGCGCTCCAGGCCACCCTCCTCGCGGTCGGGTGCGCCGAAGTCGATCACCCAGGTGTCGATGCCCAGCGAGTCGAGCACGGTGACGGCGCTGGAGCTGTGCGAGACGTCGAAGACCCCGGCGTCGAGCATCATCGGCGGCACCAGCAGCACCACCGGACGGTCCCGTGCATCGTCGGCGGCGGGGAAGTAGTGGCGCAGCCGGAAGTTGCGGCGCTCGGTCACCACCTCGTAGGGCGCGGACTCGTCCTCGGTGTCCAGCCCGCCCAGGCGGAGCACCTCCAGGCCGTTGAGCACCGACGACCCCAACCGCCCCAGCGGCCCCCGCACCGCCTCAACCGGGTTCATGGCGCGTTCCTCCCCCTCGTCGCGCGGATGGTCGCGCGGATGCCTGTGCAGAGACTAGTCAGGACGGGCAGCGAGAATGGCGAGGGCAGAGTCGACTGACGGGAGAACGTGGCGTGGCTACCGACATTCGCCGGGCGCAGGACCGCCTGCACACCAACATCGACTGGTTGGACTCCCGGCACTCCTTCTCCTTCGGCTCGCACTACGACCCGGACAACACCCACTTCGGTCTCCTGCTGGTGAACAACGACGACACGGTCGCTGCGGGTGCGGGTTTCGACACGCATCCGCACCGGGACATGGAAATCGTCACCTGGGTGCTGAGCGGTTCCCTGGTGCACCAGGACTCCGAGGGCCACAACGGGGTGATCTACCCGGGACTGGCGCAGCGGATGAGCGCGGGAACCGGGATCCAGCACTCGGAGAAGAACGACTCCTGGCGGCTCACCGGCGCGGCCGAGCACCACGAGCCGGTGCACCTCGTGCAGATGTGGGTGCCACCGGACGAGCCCGGTCTGCCTCCGGGCTACGAACAGCTGGAGGTCGGCGACGAGCTCGCCCGCGGCGGGCTGGTGCCGCTGGCGTCGGGAATGACCAAGCACCGCGGTGCTGCGGCCATCCGGATCAACCAGCGCCACGCCGCCCTGCACGTGGCGCGGCTCGCCCCTGGCGCCCAGGTGGAGCTGCCGGCAGCGGTGTTCGCGCACCTGTTCGTGGCGGCCGGCGAGGTGGCGCTGGAGGACGGGACGGAGGGCGCGCCGAACCTGGTGACCGGCGACGCGGCCCGGGTGACCGGCAGCGAGGGGCAGCGGGTGGTGGCCGGAGGCTCCGGTGCCGAGGTCCTGGTGTGGGAGATGCACACCAGGATGGGCGACCTCTGAGGGGTGGTGCAGCCGATGAGGCTGGCTCAGCTGATGAGGCGCAGCCCGATGACGCAGCCGACGATGCCCAGCAGCAGCAGGATCCGCATCGGCGAGGCCGCCTCGGTGCCGGTCGCCATCGCGTAGGCCACGGTGAGGACCGCACCGATGCCCACCCACACCGCGTAGCCCGTGCCCACCGGCAGCTCCCGCAGCGCGTACGCCAGCCCGCCCATGCTGGCCACCAGCGCCACCGCGAACACCATCGTGGGCACCGGCCGCGTCAAGCCGTCCGAGCGCCCCAGCGCCGACGCCCACACCGCTTCCAGCACGCCCGACAGGACGAGAACGAGCCAGGACACCACGACCTCCATGCGCGCCGTCTTGTCGCTGTCCGGGTACGGCGGTGCTCGTCCGGTGAGCCGGGTGGACCCGCCTCCTTTGTCCCACAGGTGTCACAGCCGAGGCAAGCTGCTCCCCGACCCCGCTGCCCGGACCCGCGCGAGCCGTGGCGCACAGCACGTTTGGACCAGGCAGGATGAGCTCATGCAGCTTGCCTACGAGGTTCACGGTCGCGGCCCCACCCTGGTGCTGGTGCACGGGTTGACCCACCGTCGCCAGGCGTGGGACCCGGTGCTGCCCGAGCTGGTCCAGCGTCGTCGCGTGGTCACCGTCGACCTGCCCGGCCACGGCGACTCCCCGCTGGTGCCCCCGGGCACCAAGGACGTGCACAGGGTGATCCTGGACGCGGTGGACGGGATGCTCGACGAGCTGGCCCCGGACGAGGCGCGGCCGCACGTCGCGGGCAACTCGCTGGGCGGCTGGGTGGCGCTGCAGCTGGCCGCCCGCGGCCGCGTCGCCTCGGCGACAGCGCTGTCGCCCGCCGGCTTCGGCACCAGCCGCGCCGACCGGCTGCTCACCAAGGTGGTCTTCCGCGGCTCCCGGAGCCTGGCCCGGGCGAACGGGGAGCGGCTGCCGGCGATGCTGCGCAACCCGCTGCTGCGCTCGGTGAGCCTGGCGCCGTTCTTCGGCAAGCCCTGGCGGGTGGACCCGGCGGCGGCGCTGGCGGACGCCCACGCCCTGATGAGCAACGGCGTGGTGGACCAGATCCTGGACCAGGGGTTCCCGGACGAGGACCTGACCGCCCCGGAGGTGCCGGTGACCATCGCGTGGGGACGCCGTGACCTGCTGCTGCCGGTCCACCAGGTGCGTGCTGCTCGTCGCCGCTACCCGCAGGCCAAGGTGGTGGTGCTGCCTGGGCTCGGCCACGTACCCATGTCCGACGACCCGGTGCGGGTGGGCATGGCGCTGCTGGCCGGAAGTGCCTGACGGGCCGGCTGCCCCGACTGCAAGACTGGGGACCATGACTGCGACACCGGGGCCCCAGGGTTACTACGTGCACACCGCAGAGGTGGGGGTGGGCAACGACGGCCGCGCCGACCTCGCTGTCGCCGTCTCCCAGACCGACACCGTGTGCAGCGCCGTCTACACCCGCTCGCGCTTCGCCGGCCCCAGCGTGCTGCTGAGCAAGACCGTGGGGGCTGACGCCCGGGGCGTGGTGGTGGTCTCCCGCAACGCCAACGTGGCCACCGGGGTGCAGGGCGTGACCGACGCGATGGAGGTCCGCCGGCTGGTGGCCGAGGCCGTGCAGGCCGACGCCGAGCAGCTGCTGGTGGCCTCCACCGGCGTCATCGGCCGGACCTACCCGATGGACGCCATCCGCGGGAACATCGCCGCCTGGCCCACGCCGCCGCAGCCGTCCACCTGGGACGACTTCGCCACCGCGATCATGACCACCGACACGGTGCCCAAGATCGTCAGCCGCACCGTCGGCGACGCGACGGTCCTGGGGGTGGCCAAGGGCGTGGGGATGATCGAGCCGAACATGGCCACCCTGCTCACCTTCTTCTTCACCGACGCCGAGATCGGTGCTGCCGAGCTGGACGAGGTGTTCCGCGCGGTGGTGGCCACCACCTTCAACGCGCTGAGCATCGACACCGACACCTCCACCAGCGACACCGCGGCCGTGTTCGCCAACGGTGCTGCTGGCCCGGTGGACCGCGGCGAGCTGCAGGAGGCGCTGCACGCCGTGGCCCTGGAGCTGGTCACCATGATCGCCCGGGACGGCGAGGGCTCGTCCAAGCTGATCGAGGTGACGGTGACCGGTGCCCGCGACGACGCCCAGGCCAAGCGGGTGGCCAAGTCGATCGTGAACTCACCGCTGGTGAAGACGATGGTGCACGGCGCCGACCCCAACTGGGGGCGGGTGGTGATGGCCGTCGGCAAGTGCGAGGACGACACCGACATCGACTCCGACAACGTCACCGTGTCGCTGTGCGGCCAGCACGTGTACCCGCACCTGCTCGACGCAGCGCAGCTGGCGGAGCTCAGCGAGGTGATGCGCGGGGACACCGTCACCATCGAGGTGGGCCTGGGCATCGAGGACGGCAGCTTCACCGTGTACGGCTGTGACCTCACCCGCGGCTACATCGACATCAACGCCGACTACACCACCTAGCCGGTCGGTCCGGTGTGGTCGATGAGGGCTTGGACGGCGGGACCGTACATCGCCACCACCTCCTCGATGGGCATCAGCGCGTCCCCGGGCCGCCGGAACACCTCGGTGACCAGGCTCAGGCCCAGCAGCTGCGCGCCCACCAGCACCGCGCGGGCCCTGGCCTGAGCCCCGGGCAGGCGGGCACCGAGCACGTCGGCGAAGTCCTCCACGATCACCGTCCGCAGCCGCGACATCCCCAGCTCGGTGGACTGGGAGTGCAGCAGCGCCAGCAGGCTCTCGCCGCTCTGCCCGGACCGCAGCTCCACGATGGCGCGCCGGACCAGCTCCGGGCCGAGCCGGTCCAGCGGTACGTCGGTGACGTCGCCGAAGTGCGGTCGCGGACCCAGCGCCTCGACGAAGAGCCGCTCCTTGCTGTCGAAGTAGCGGATCACCAGTGCCGGGTTCACCCCGACGTCGCCGGCGACCTGCCGCAGCGTGGTGCCGCCGTAGCCCTGCTCGGCGAACCGGGCCCGGGCGGCGGTGAGCAGCTCCTCGCGGGTGGCCGCTGCGTCGCGTCGGCGCGGCGGCGTGCTGGTGTGGGTGCTCATCGGGGGGTGCGTCCTGCTCCCGCCGCGACGCGGGCGTACACCGGCGGCGGGCCGGCGGCCGTGGGGCGGGGCAGACCCACCAGCACCACCACGCAGGCCACCGCGCAGCACACCCCGGAGATCGCGAACGCCAGGGTGAAGCCGCTCTCCGCGGGGATGGCCGGCACCCCGGCCGGGGTGCCCGCCACGTGCCGGGCGGCGAGGATGGTGGCCACCGCAGCCCCGGCGATCGCGCTGCCCACCGAGCGGGAGATGGAGTTGAGGCCGTTGGCGATGCCGGTGTGGGTCTGCGGCACGGCTGCCACGATGAGCGCGGGCATCGCCGCGAACGCCAGCGCCACGGCCACCGAGGTCAGCATGCCCGCGACGATGATCTCCCAGGGGTGATCGTGCGAGGCGGCGAACCACGCGAAGCTGACCGTGCCGATGCCGGTGCCCACCGCGAGCACCACCCGGCCGCCGAAGCGGTGCACCAGCCGTCCGCCGATTGGGGCGGCGACCACCCCCAGCAGCGCACCCGGCAGCAGGTAGGCCACCGACGCGCGCAGCACCGAGGCGCTGAAGCCGTACCCGGCGAGGCCCTCCGGGACCTGCACGAAGCTCGAGGTGCCGAGGAACTGGCCGAACATGGCGAACCCCAGCAGCATGCCGGCGATGTTGGTGGCCAGCACCGGCCGGTGCACGAACATGCCGATGTCCACCAGCGGGTCGTCGACCCGCCGCTCCACGGCCACCCACACCGCGGCCATCACCGCGCTGCCCAGCAGGCACCCGATGGTCAGCGGCGAGGTCCAGCCCCACGAGCTGCCCTGCGACAGCGGCATCAGCAGCAGCGCGAGGGTGGCACCGAGGGTGAGCGCGCCCAGCACGTCGGTGCGCCCCCGCGTGGTGGTCTGCGGGTCGGGCACCAGCAGGAACACCCCGACCAGCGCCACCGCGGAGAGGGCGAAGGCCAGCCAGAACACCCGGTGGTAGCTGCCGCCACCGGTGGTGAGCAGCCCGGTCGCGACCAGTCCGGCGCCGCCGCCGATGGACAGGGTGGCGCTGACCACGGCCATGCTGGTTGGCAGCTTGTCGGCGTCCACCTCGTCGCGCAGCACGCTGATGGCCAGCGGGAAGATGCCCGCCGCCGCGCCCTGCAGCACCCGGGCGACGATCAGCAGCGCCAGCGAGGTGGTGGTGGCGGCCAGCAGCGACCCGGCGAGCATGAGCACCAGGCAGCCCAGCAGCACCTTGCGCTTGCCGTGCTGGTCGCCGTAGCGGCCGAGCAGCGGGGTCATCACCGCCGCGGCCAGCAGGTTGGCGGTGACCACCCAGCTGATGCCCCCGGCCGAGGTGCCCAGCGTGGACTGCATCAGCCCGAGGATGGGGACCACCAGGGTCTGCAGCATGGCGACGGTCATGCCGGCCAGGGCGAGGCCCAGCAGGATGGTCCAGGACGGCCGGCCGGTGCGGCTGGGCAGAGGTCTGAGCACGGGACACCGTTCTGGCTGGGGCGCGAGAGGCCTCGCAGGTCGTCAAGCGTTGACCTCCCACGCTAGAGCGGCCCCGACACACATGTCAACGACGGGTTACTTGCCGGGAGCACCGAGCCCCGGACACGCCGGCACGTGCTGGGCCAGGCTGGGCGGCGTCCAGGCCTGCCCACCGGGCGCGCTTGGTCAGCTCGACGCCCGGTGCGCGCTGGTGGGGCTGGCGGGGGCGGAGCGGTGCGCGGGCTCGTCGGCCTCGGTCAGCGTGCGGGCCCACCGGTAGTCGGGCTTGCCGGCGGGTGAGCGGCGGATCTCGTCGGCGAACCACAGCGCCCTGGGCACCTTGTAGCCGGCGATCATGGTGCGCACGTGGGCGTCGAGCTCGGCCAGGGTGACGCCAGCGCCGGGCCGGCGGGCGACCACCGCGGCCACGGCGGTGCCCATCCGCTCGTCGGGAACCCCCACCACCAGGGCGTCCAGCACCGCCGGGTGCGACTTCAGCGCGCCCTCCACCTCCTCGGGGAAGACCTTCTCGCCGCCGGTGTTGATGGACACCGACCCGCGGCCGAGCATGGTGACCGTGCCGTCGGCCTCCACCCGGGCGTAGTCGCCGGGGATGGAGTAGCGCACGCCGTTGAGCTCGCGGAAGGTCTCGGCGGTCTTCACCGGGTCGTTGTAGTAGCCCAGGGGGAGGTAGCCGCTGCGGGCGAGCATGCCGATCTGCCCGGAGCCCGGCTGCACCGGGACCCCGTGCTCGTCCAGGACCTGGGTGGAGGAGTCGATCTTGACCACCGGCCCCGCCGACCCGGCGGTGTCGGCGGAGACCACGCCCATGCCGCTGAACCCGGTCTCGGAGGAGCCGATGGAGTCGGTGATGAAGGCGTGGGGCAGGGCCTCGAGGTACTGCCGCTTGACGCTGGGTGAGAACAGCGCCGCGGTGCTGGTCAGCGCCACGACCGAGGAGGTGTCGTAGCGGCCGGAGAGCAACCCGTCCATCATCGGTCGCGCCATCGCGTCGCCGGTGATGAACAGGACGTTCACCTGGTGCTTCTCCACGATCTGCCAGGTGCGCTCCCCGTCGAAGTCCGGGTACACCACGGCCTTGCCGCCGGTGAACAGGCTCTGCAGCACCGCCCACTGCGAGCCGCCGTGGATGAACGGCGGGATGGGGAAGCGGGTGGCCTGCGGGCTCTCCGCGCCGGTGCGGGCCTGCTCCCACTCGTCGGCCAGGTGCTCGCCGGTGAGGAAGCTGATGCCCCCGCCCAGCACCCGCCACACGTCCTCCTGGCGCCACATCACGCCCTTGGGCATGCCCGTGGTGCCGCCGGTGTAGATCATGTAGATGTCCTCGCCGGAGCGTTCGCCGAAGTCGCGCTCGGGCGAGGCCTGCCCCAGCGCCGCCTCGAGCTCGAGCGCACCGAGCGCGGTCAGGTCAGCGCTGCTGCCGTCCTCGACGGCGACGAAGCTGCGCAGCCGGGGGCAGCGCGAGGCCACCGCGGCGACCTTGTCGGTGTACTGGCGCTCGTGGATGAGCGCGACCATGTCGGAGTTGGTGAACAGGTACTCCAGCTCGGGCTCGGCGTAGCGGAAGTTCACGTTCACCATCACCGCGCGGGCCTTGAAGATGGCCACCATCGCCTCGACGCACTCGATGGTGTTGCGGCTGTACAGGCCGACCTTGTCGCCGGGCTGCACGCCCTGGGCCAGCAGGTGGTGGGCCAGCCGGTTGCTGCGGTCCTCCAGCTCGGCGTAGGTGCGGGAGCGCTCCCCTGACTCCAGGGCCACCCGCTCCGGGACGAGGTCGATGCAGTGCTCGATGAGGTCAGCGATGTTGAGGGCCACGTCGCTGAACCTAGAAGGTGATCTGCGTCACCACAAGGTCTTCGCGGCAGTCAGCCCGGCAGCCCCAGGGTGCGGTAGCGCTGCCAGCGGGCGGCCAGTCGCTCCTCGGTGCCCGCACCCAGCACCGCAGCCAGCTCCTGCGACAGCGTCGCCCCCATCCGGGTGCAGAACGCCTCGCTCTCCTCGGCCGCGTCCGGGTGCTCCACCACGATCCGGTCCACGATGCCGGCCGCGGCCAGGTCGGCCGAGCGGACCCCCTGCTCGGCGGCCATCTGCGGCGCCTTCTCCGCGGTGCGGTGCACGATGGCGCTGGCCCCCTCCGGCGGCAGCGGGGACAGCCAGCCGTGCTGGGCGGCGACCACCCGGTCGGCGGGCAGCAGGGCCAGCGCGGCGCCGCCGCTGCCCTGGCCCAGCAGCACCGACACGGTGGGCGAGCGAGTGGTGATGAGGTCGGCCAGGCAGCGGGCGATCTCCCCGGCGAGGCCGCCCTCCTCCGCGGCCGGCGACAGCGCCGCCCCCGCGGTGTCGATCACTGTGACCAGCGGCAGGCCCAGCTCCTCGGCCAGCCGCATGCCGCGGCGGGCGGTGCGCAGCGCGGCCGGGCCCAGCGGGTCGGCGGTGGTCTGGCGGGCCCGGTCCTGGCCCAGCACCACGCAGGGAGCACCGCTGAAGCGGGCCAGCGCCAGCAGCAGCGACGGGTCGGACTCGCCCTCCCCGGTGCCGTTGAGGGGCACCACGTCGGTGGCCGCGTGGCGCAGCAGCGCCCGGACCCCGGGCCGGCGCTCGTCGCGGGAGCGGGTGACCGACTCCCACGCCTCGACGTCGGGCACGTCCTCGTCGGGCACCCTGGGCACCTCGAGGCGGCGCGGGGCCATCAGCACCGCCAGCGCCCGGTCGATCAGCCCGGCCAGGCCCTCGGCGGGGATCACGCCGTCCAGCAGGCCGCAGCGGTGCAGGTTCTCCGCCGTCTGCACGCCCTCGGGGAAGGGAGCGTCGTAGAGCGCCTCGTACACCCGGGGGCCGAGGAAGCCGACCAGGGCCTGCGGCTGGGCGATGGTGACGTGGCCGAGCGAGCCCCACGAGGCGAACACCCCACCGGTGGTGGGGTGACGCAGGTAGACCAGGTAGGGCAGTCCGGCGGCCTTGTGGGCGGTGATGGCGGCGGTGATCTTGACCATCTGCAGGAAGGCGATGGTGCCCTCCTGCATGCGGGTGCCCCCGGAGGCGGTGGTGGCCAGCAGCGGCAGGCCCTCGGCGGTGGCCCGCTCCACGGCGCTGACCAGGCGCTCGGCCGCGGCGACCCCGATGGAGCCGGCCAGGAAGCTGAAGTCGCAGCCGATGAGCGCCACGGGGCGCCCGCGCACCAGCCCCTTGCCGGTGAGCACCGACTCGTCCAGCCCGGAGCGCTCGCGCGCCTTGGTCAGGGCAGCGTCGTAGCTGGTGCTGCCGGGCACCGGGACGAGTGGCTGGTCCCAGGACTCGAAGGTCCCGTCGTCGACCACGGTCTCCAGCAGCTGCAGCACGCTCGGGCGGTCGGGGGCCTCATCGGTCATGGGCGGTCATCTTTCCCTACGCCAGAGTAGTTCGTTACCAACACCTTTGGGAAAAAGCACGGCGCCCGCCCCACCGAGGTGGGACGGGCGCGCACTGGTGCGGGGGGAGGTGGGAGCCGGCTGGCTCAGGCCTCGCCCTCGCCGGCGATGAACGCCTCCAGCTGGGTGCGGGCGACGTCGTCGGCCAGCTGGCGCGGCGGCGACTTCATCAGGTAGCTGGCGGCGGCGAAGACGGGGCCACCCACGCCGCGGTCCTTGGCGATCTTGGCCGCGCGCACGGCGTCGATGATGATGCCGGCGGAGTTGGGCGAGTCCCAGACCTCGAGCTTGTACTCCAGGCTCAGCGGCACGTCACCGAAGGCGCGACCCTCGAGGCGGACGTAGGCCCACTTGCGGTCGTCGAGCCACGCCACGTAGTCGGACGGGCCGATGTGGACGTTGTTGGCGCCCATGTCGCGGGTCAGGTTGCTGGTGACGGCCTGGGTCTTGGAGATCTTCTTGGACTCCAGGCGGTCGCGCTCGAGCATGTTCTTGAAGTCCATGTTGCCGCCGACGTTGAGCTGCATGGTGCGGTCCAGCTGCACGCCGCGGTCCTCGAACAGCTTGGCGAGCACGCGGTGGGTGATGGTGGCGCCGACCTGGCTCTTGATGTCGTCACCCACGATCGGCACACCGGCGTCGACGAACTTCTGCGCCCACACCGGGTCAGAGGCGATGAACACCGGCAGGGCGTTGACGAACGCCACGCCTGCGTCGATGGCGGCCTGGGCGTAGTGCTTGGCCGCGGCCTCGGAGCCGACCGGCAGGTAGCAGACCAGGACGTCGACCTCGGCCTCGCGCAGCGCCGCCGCGACGTCGACCGCCTCGGCGTCGGACTCGGTGATGGTCTCGGCGTAGTAGCGGCCGATGCCGTCCAGCGTCGGGCCGCGCTGCACGACGATCCCGGTGGGCTCGACGTCGGCGATCTTGATGGTGTTGTTCTCGCTCGAGACGATGGCCTCGTTGAGGTCGAAGCCGACCTTCTTGGCGTCCACGTCGAACGCGGCGACGAACTCCACGTCGCGGACGTGGTACGGGCCGAAGCGCACGTGCATCAGCCCGGGCACCGTGGTGTCCTCGGGGGCGTCGCGGTAGTACTGCACGCCCTGTACCAGGGACGAGGCGCAGTTGCCCACGCCCACGATTGCCACGCGCACGCTGGTGCGATTCTCAGCCATGGTCGGCCTCTCCTCTGTTGGTTCGACTATCGGTCTGGGTGCTGCGGTGAGCAGCGGGTCTTGCCGTGGTGCTCTCGAGGGGGCTCGAGGTCGGCTCCGTGGAGCCTCCCGTGGTCGTGCTGTCCTCGCTGGTGCGTTCCCCCGTGGTGCTGTCCCCGGTGGTGGCTTCGCCCTCTGCCACGATCAGCTCGTTGAGCCAGCGAACCTCGCGCTCGCTGGTCTCCAACCCGAGTCGGTGCAGCTGGTGGGTGTAGCGGTCGATCTGCTCGCCGGCCCGGCCCATCGAGGTGCGCAGTCCCTCACGGCGCTCCTCCACCTGCCGGCGGCGGCCCTCGAGGATCCGCATGCGGGCCTCGGCCGGGGTGCGGCTGAAGAACGCCAGGTGCACCCCGAAGCCGTCGTCGGTGTAGGTCTGCGGCCCGGTGTCGGCCACCAGCTCGGCGAAGCGCTCCTTGCCGGCGACGGTCAGCTGGTACACCCGACGGGCGCGCCGCTTGGTGCCGGTGCCGTCTGGGTCGGCCTCCTCGGTGATCAACCCGTCGGCCTGCATGCGTCGCAGCGTCGGGTAGAGCGAGCCGTAGGAGAAGGCACGAAAGGCGCCGAGCAGACCGGTCAGTCGCTTGCGCAGCTCGTAGCCGTGCATCGGTGCCTCGTGGAGCAGACCGAGCACAGCGAGCTCAAGCATGGTCCACCTCCTCGAAACGTTTGCGATGCAGTCACTGACTATATCGCGCCGATACATTGAGCGCGCGCCGCGGGCCGGTGTCCGCAGGTGACGGGCGTGTGTGGGCCCGGTGCCGGGTGCACATCCGTCCTCAACCCGGCAAACGCCGCACGTACTCTGATCACGTGTGGATGCAGCGACAGGTGGTGGACTACGCGCTGCAGCGCCGCGCCCTGCTCGCCGACCTGCACTCCGGCCGCACCGACGTCGCCGACGTCTGCGACGCCCATCCGTGCCTGCTCCGGGCGGCGAAGTTCCACGGCCGCACCAGCAACGTGACGTGTCCGGTGTGCCGCAAGGAGCCCCTCACCCTGGTGTCGTGGGTGTGCGGGGAGCGCCTCGGAGCGGTGTCGGGCTCGGCACGCAGCCCGGAGGAGCTGGTGCGGATGGCCACCACCCAGGACGAGTTCTCGGTGTACGTGGTCGAGGTGTGCCGCACGTGCAGCTGGAACCACCTCACCCAGTCCTACGTCCTCGGCGCACCGGCGGCCAGCCCGCCGACCGCCCGCCGCAGACGCTCGCGCAGGACCGCCAGTGAGTGACGCACCCCGACCTCGAGGCCGACGCAGAACCATGGAGAACCAGCACGTGACCGACACCCAACCCGCCAGATCCCGACGCAGGGACGGCGGACGGCCCCCTGGCTCCACCCGCTGGCGCACCGTGCGCAGGGTGGCCTACGGCCTCGTCGGGCTGGCGATCATCGGCCCGATCGTGGCGTTCATGGTGGCCTACCTGCTGGTGGACGTGCCGCAGCCGTCCGACCTCAAGGCCAACCAGGTGGCCACCATCTACGCCCAGGACGGCAACAACCAGATCGCCCGCATCGTGCCGCCGGAGGGCAACCGCACCGACGTCACCATCGAGCAGATCCCCACCAGCACCCGCTTCGCCGTGCTGGCGGCCGAGGACCGCTCCTTCTACTCCAACCCCGGCTTCTCCATCACCGGCACCGCCCGGGCCGCGCTGAACAACGTGC
Source organism: Rhodococcus sp. Z6_132 (assembly GCF_058133635.1). Lineage (NCBI taxonomy): Bacteria > Bacillati > Actinomycetota > Actinomycetes > Mycobacteriales > Nocardiaceae > Rhodococcus > Rhodococcus sp. Z6_132. The sequence goes on along the minus strand of NZ_JBYUNP010000001.1, from coordinate 936,173 downwards.
GCGGCGGTGAGCGCCAGGGTGGCTCGACCATCACCCAGCAGTACGTGAAGAACGCCATGGTCGGCGACGAGCAGACGCTGGTCCGCAAGTTCCGCGAGCTGGTCATCTCCACCAAGCTGGCCCAGCAGACGTCCAAGGACGACATCCTCGCCGCCTACCTCAACACCATCTACTTCGGGCGCGGCTCCTACGGCATCGCCTCGGCCTCGCAGGCCTACTTCGGCAAGGAGAGCAACGCCCTCACCGTGGCCGAGGGCGCGGTGCTGGCCTCCACCATCCGCAGCCCCTCCGCGCTGGACCCCACCGACCACCCCGAGGCGGCCGAGCAGCGCTGGAGCCTGACCCTCGACGCGATGGTGCAGGAGGGCTGGCTCACCGCAGACGAGCGGGCCGCGCAGGTCTACCCCAAGGTCCTGCCCCCCGCCGACCCGGACATGACCAGCGGGACGCAGGGCCCCAGCGGGCTCATCGTCCGCCAGGTTCGCAGCGAGCTGGTCACGGCGGGCATCAGCGAGCAGCAGCTCAACACCGAGGGCCTGCAGATCACCACCACCATCGACCCCAAGGCGCAGCAGGCGGCGGAGGCCAGTGCGGCCAAGACGCTGGGCGGGCAGCCGCCCAACCTGCGCGCGGCGGTGGTCTCGGTGGACCCGCGCAGCGGCGCGGTGCGGGCCTACTACGGCGGTCCCAACGGCAGCGGGCTGGACTACGCCCAGTCCACCAGCCGCCCGCCCGGCTCCTCGTTCAAGGTCTTCGACGTCGCTGCCGCCCTGAAGAAGGGCATCTCGCTGAACAAGACCTACGACGGGTCCACCCCGCAGACCATCGCCGGGCAGAAGATCACCAACTCCGAGGGCGCCTCCTGTGGCCGGTGCACCCTGGCCACCGCGCTGAAGCTGTCGCTCAACACCGTCTTCTACCAGCTCACGGTGGACGTCGGTCCGCAGGCGGTGGCCGACGTCGCCCACGCCGCCGGCGTCCCGACGGTGTTCCCGGACACCAACCAGCGGACGCTGCAGGAGGCCGACGGCCCGCCCAACGCGGGTATCGGCCTGGGCTCCTACCCGGTGCGGCCGATCGACATGGCCGCCGCGTACGCGACGCTGGCCGACAACGGGATCCAGCACGACCCGTACTTCGTGCAGAAGGTGGTGACCGCCGACGGCAACGTGCTGCTGGACCGGGGTCTGCCGCAGGGCACCCGGGCCATCGACGACGCCATCGCCAAGAACGTCACCGCAGCCATGGAGCCGATCGCGGCGTACTCGCGCAACCACAACCTCGCCGGGGGACGGGAGTCCGCCGCGAAGACCGGCACCAACCAGCTGGGCGAGACCGGCAACAACCGGGACGCCTGGATGGTCGGCTTCACGCCCTCGCTGTCCACCGCGGTCTGGGTGGGCAGTGACGGCGACGACCCCATCAAGACCAGCGGGGGCGCCAACATCTACGGCTCAGGGCTGCCGTCGGACATCTGGAAGTCGACGATGGACGGGGCGCTGCAGGGCACGCCGCAGGAGCGGTTCCCCAACGCACCGGCCCTCAACGGCGGCTCGGGCGGGGTGCCCGCGGAGACCTCCTCGGCCACGCGCAGCACCGGCACCACCACGCGGCCGAGCACCACCACCTCCACCCCGGCGCCCACCACCACCGCGCCCACCACCACCCCGACGCCAACGCCCACCACCACGGCGCCCACCACCACCCGGGCGCCGAGCAGCACCACCTCCGCGACCACGACGACCCCGCGGACGACGACCAGGACCGCGGCGCCGGGGCCCACCACCACGCTGCCGGCCGAGGCGGAGGACGACTAGCCGCACCACGGACCAGCACACGACGGGACCAGCACACGACGACGGGACCAGCCACGTGGCTGGTCCCGTCGTCGTCGTGGGTGCCGGGCAGCGCCCGGCGGCTGGTGCTGGCTAGCCGACCAGCGCGGGCTGGGGCTGGGTGCGGGGCAGCTGAGCGGCGAACGCGTCGGCGATCACCTGGTAGCCCGCCGGGTTGGCGTGGATGTCCGGGTCGTCGGTGCACATGTAGGTGAGGGTGCAGATCTGGTACACCGGCAGCGGCACCGGGCCGACGCCGGGCAGGTCCCGCGCCTCCAGGAAGCGGTAGCTGTCAAAGGCGGCGGAGACGTCGGCCACGCGCACGCCGAAGCCGCTGTAGACCGCACCCTGCACGGAGTTCACCGCGTAGGAGAACAGCGAGGTGAGCGCAGCGGTGAAGACGCCGCTGCCCCCGTCGAGGTAGGACGCCAGGAACGGGTTGTAGTAGTTCATGCCCACGAAGACCGGGTGGGAGGTCACGGCCGCGACGTTGAGGTCCAGGACGATGCGGGGCAGGTTCTTGCTGATCGTCCCGAGGCCGTCCACGGCGCAGCGGATGTCGATGGAGCCGCCCTGCGCGCACTTCTGGACGTCGTTGGCGCCGATGTCGTTGGTGATGTAGCGGACCTGACCCGGGTGGTTGCGCAGGAAGGTCTTGGCTGCCTCCAGCTGGGAGACGGCACCGTCGTAGGTGCAGCGGCCGCCCTCGATCATGGTGGTCGTGGTCTCGCCGGTACAGCCGAGCTTGACCAGCTCCAGGGTGGGCTCGGTGACCTTCAGCTGGGCGTACAGCTTGTCGGCGTAGCCCTCCTCGGTGTCGCCCGCGGGCTGGCCGTCGTGCGCCGGCTGGTAGCCCACCGACAGCGAGTCGCCGAGGGAGAGCAGGTAGGTGGTGGGTTGCGGGGCTGCGGTTGCGGCGGCCTGGGAGGTGGCGGCGGCAGCCAGGGCGACAGCCAGGGCTCCCGCGAGGCGGCGAATGTTCATGTGGTCCTTCGATCGTTCGGTGCGGCGGAGAGCCAGTGACCGGCGCCTCGCAGTGTGACTTCGGGTGCGGCGGAGCGCGAGTCGACTCCTGGAGAGTCTTACGCCTAGTAGTCCATTAAGTACAGAACGTGAGTGTTTGCCGCGAGCCGTCACCGGCGGCCGCCGGTCGCGACCGGCTGCGTAGGGTCGGGTCCGTGCCTGGTGACCCCCGCGGACGTGTCGCGCCTGCTCGCCTCGCCGACGACACCCGCGGGCTGCGGCTCGGCGTCGACCGGGTGGCGCCCACGCGCACCGATCCCCTCGTGGCGCAGGCCAGCGAGCTGGTCGGGGGGCCGGTGGGCCGCCACGCGCTCGTCGGACGGGTGCGGTTCTTCACCCCGCTGCGGATCATCCTGCTGCTCGCGGTGGTGTTCCTCGCCCTGGGCTGGTTCGCCAAGGCGCCGTGCCTGCAGCAGACCGGCCCGGCCTCGGCCCTGCAGCTGGACTGGGGAAACGGCCGCCAGTACCTCGCGATGTGCTACTCCGACACGGTCCCGCTCTACGGCGCCGAGCACCTCGACGAGGGCGCCCTGCCCTACAAGAAGTCGTGGGTGGAGAACCCGGGCACCGACCAGGAGCAGGTTCGCCACATGGAGTACCCGGTGCTCACCGGGATGTACCAGTACGGCGCCATGCTGGTGGCCAAGAGCTGGTACGTGCTGGCCCAGCAGGGCGTGCTGCCCGGCGCGCTGGAGGTGGTCCTCTACTTCACCGTGGTCGCGCTGGGTCTGGCGCTGGCCTGGCTGGTGACGGTGTGGGCCACCGCCGTCGTCGCGCGCCGACGCATCTGGGACGCCGCGCTGGTGGCGGTGTCGCCGCTGGTGGCGGTGCACGCCTTCACCAACTTCGACGCGCTGGCCACGGCGGCGGCGGCGGCCGGGCTGCTGGCCTGGGCGCGCAGGCGGCCGGTGCTGGCCGGCGTGCTGCTCGGCCTGGGCGGGGCGGCCAAGCTGTACCCGCTGCTGCTGCTGGGCCCGTTGCTGCTGCTCTGCCTGCGCAGCGGTGACCTGGCCCGCTGGCGGCAGAGCCACTGGTGGCGCGCCCTGGGCGGGGCCGCGCTCGCCTGGGCGGCGGTGAACCTGCCGGTGGCGCTGCTGTACCCGGAGGGCTGGAAGGAGTTCTACCGGCTGAACTCCGTGCGCGGCGCCGACCCGGACTCGCTGTACAACGTGGTGCGCTCCTTCACCGGCTGGGCCGGCTTCGACGGACCGCTGGCGCACGGGCAGTCCCCGAGCGTGCTCAACGCGGTCAGCCTGCTGCTCTTCGTCGCGGTCTGCGCCGGGGTGGGCTGGCTGGCGCTCACCGCGCCGCGGCGGCCGCGGGTGGCCCAGCTGTGCTTCCTGCTGGTGGCCGGCTTCCTGCTCACCAACAAGGTGTGGAGCCCGCAGTACTCGCTGTGGCTGGTGCCGCTGGCGGTGCTGGCCATCCCGCGCACCCGGCTGCTGCTGGGCTGGATGGCGCTGGACGCGCTGGTGTGGGCGCCGCGGATGTACTACTACCTGGGCACCACCAACCGGGGCCTGCCCGAGCAGTACTTCACCGGGGCCGTGGTGCTGCGCGACGTGGCCGTGCTGGCGCTGGTGGTGCTGGTGGTCCGGGAGATCTACCGACCGCAGCAGGACCTGGTGCGCGCCGACGGCATCGACGACGACCCGGTGGGCGGCGTGCTCGACCGCGCGCCGGACGAGCCCCCGCGGTGGTTGCCGCAGTGGCTGCGCCCCCGCTCGCCCGACGCCCGCCCGGCCCTGGCCCAGCCGCGCCCGGTCTAGCCGGGACCGGCCGCGCCAGTGGGCTCAGTCCAGCACGCTGTGCAGGTACTCCAGGTCGGCGGCCATCCCCGCACTCGGCGTCTCCAGCACCACCGGCGCCTGTGCGGAGCGGCAGACCGCCGCGAGCACCTCCGGCTCGATGGAGCCTTCGGCGATGTTGGCGTGGCGGTCGCGGGCGGAGTTGAACTCGTCGCGGGAGTTGTTCAGGTGCACCAGGTCGATGCGGCCGGTGATGGCCCGCACCCGGTCCACCGCGTCCACCAGGTCCTCCCCGCCCGCCCAGGCGTGGCAGGTGTCCAGCACGAAGCCGGCGCCCAGGTCGCCGACGGCGTCCCAGAGCCGGGCGATGTCGTCGAAGCGCCGGGCCATGGCGTTGTCCCCGCCGGCGGTGTTCTCGATGAGCACCGGCACGGCGAAGCCCCCTGCGTCGTTCTGACGCTCAAACATCTTGCGCCAGTTGGCAAAACCCTCGGCGGGGTCCTCGCCCTCACGGACGTGCCCGCCGTGCACCACCAGCCCGAAGGCGCCGATGGCCGCAGCGGCCTCGGCCTGCTGGGTCACCGCCTTGCGGGAGGGGATGCGGATGCGGTTGTTCAGGCTGGCCACGTTGATGACGTAGGGCGCGTGCACCACCACCTGCACGTCGCTGGCCAGCAGCGCCTCGGCCTGCGGGTGCGGCGTGGGCTTGTGCCACTTCTGCGGGTCGGTGAGGAACAGCTGCACGACCTCGGCACCGAGCTCGGTGGCGGTACCGATGGGGTCGCTGTCGTTGCGGACGTGAGCACCTATGCGCATCGCCCCAGCGTAGGGTCCCTGTCCGCCAACGACCGTCACCGGCCCGGCACCCGATCGTTAGACTCACGACAGCAGCTGTGCGGTGGGTCACCTACAGTTGCCCATGTGGGTGCGGTGCTCCGGTCACGGGGACGCCGCACCGTCGGGCGCGGTGCCGTACCGGGCGCAGCGCACGCGGGACGTGAGGAGCACGGCATGCGGGGACTTTCCAGGGCAGCAGCGGTCACCGGACTCGTGGGGGTGTGCGCCACGGGACTGTCCGTGCTGGGCGCAGGCACCGCCGCGGCCGCTCCCGCCCCCGCCGACGTCGCGGTGGAGAGCTGCACCGTGCCGGTGCAGGCCAACCCCGGCGACCGGCTGGTGGTCAGCGCCAAGACGCTGCTCGCACCCCAGATGCAGGGCCTCAGCACCATCCCGCTGGTGGGTCCGGCCCTGGTGGACGCGCTCACCCCGGCGCTGAAGTCGCTGTCGCTGCCGCCCTTCGTCGTCTCCGCCGACCGCGCCCCGGTCACCGGCGCGCAGATCGCCGACGCACTGGTCGTCGCGATCCCGGCGATCCCGCCGCCCGCGGTCCAGCCGCTGCGCGACGCGATCAGCAGCGCCTGCACCCTCACCGTGGTCCCGCCGGTGCCGGTGCAGACCCCTGAGGCCGTCCCCAGCGCCGCCGCGGTCGCCGCCGCTCCCGCCGCTGCCGGCTCGGTCCCCGGCGCGGTGGCCCCTGGCGCCGGCGTCGCACCGAACACCACCCAGACGGCCGGCTCCGCCTCCACCGCCGCACCGGCGGGGCAGAGCAGCTACGGCCGGGTGCCCCGCTACACCTACAACGACCTGACGGCCGTGCCCTCGGGCGGCGCCGGGTACACCGTCGGTGTCGCCCCGACCCTGCCGCCCAAGTCCCTCAGCGGCTACGGGCTGCCCGCGCTGCCCAGCCTGGGCGTGCCCGGCGCGGCGCCGGCCCCGGGCCTGCCCCCGCAGACCGACCTGCTCCGCCCCGGGGCCGGTGCGGCCACCAGCCAGGCCCAGCCCCCTGCGGTGCAGCCCGCTTCCTCGGCCAGCGTCGTCACGGCGATGCCCACCGTCCCCGCGGCCTCCACCAAGGTCCCCGCAGAAGCCGTCGTCGCGGCCCTGCTGCTCTCGCTGACCACGGCCGCCGTGGTGCGCACCTGGGTGCTGCGACGCACCGCGCCGCTGCCCGCCTGAGACACCCGCTCCAGCCAAACAGCCCCCTACCCAGCGATTTCGCTGGTCAGGGGGCTGTTTGCTACCCTTGCTCGGTTGCTGACGCAACGACCCTCCTGCCGCGGAACCGCCGCGGCCGAATTCACTAGTCCACAGGAGGTGCAGAGGTCCTATGCGTCATTACGAGCTCATGGTCATTCTCGACCCGAACCTGGACGAGCGCACAGTCGCTCCGTCCCTGGATACATTCCTCAACGTTGTTCGCAAGGACGGCGGCTCGGTCGAGAAGGTGGAGGTCTGGGGCAAGCGCAGGCTCGCCTACGAGATCCTCAAGCACGCCGAGGGCATCTACGCCGTCGTCGACATTGCCGCCGAGCCGGCCACCGTCACCGAGCTGGACCGTCAGCTCACCCTGAACGAGTCGGTGCTCCGTACCAAGGTGCTGCGGAACGAGCCCAAGAAGGTTCGACCGAAGGCAGTGCGCACCGAGAGCTGAGCCTCCCGCTCAGCGCTTGTGCCACTCCCACGACTCCAGGAGGACCCATGGCAGGCGAGACCAACTTGACGATCGTCGGCAATCTCACCGCCGACCCCGAGCTGCGCTTCACTCCCTCAGGTGCGGCGGTCGCCACCTTCACGGTGGCGTCCACCCCCCGCAAGTTCAACGCACAGACCAACCAGTGGGAAGACATGGACGCACTGTTCATGCGCTGCAACATCTGGCGTCAGGCTGCGGAGAACGTCGCTGAGTCACTGACGCGCGGTTCCCGGGTCATCGTCTCCGGACGACTGCGCCAGCGGTCGTTCGAGACGCGCGAGGGTGAGAAGCGGACCGTCGTGGAGCTCGAGGTCGACGAGGTCGGCCCGTCGCTGAAGTACGCGACGGCCAAGGTCAACAAGGTCAGCCGGGGTGGCGGCGGCGGCGGCGGCGGATTCAGCTCCGCACCGTCCGGCGGAGGCGGCGGCGCAGCCAACGACGACCCGTGGGGCTCCGCCCCGCAGACGGGCTCGTCCGTGGGCGGCGGCGGCGGTTTCGGTGGCGCGCGCGGCGGCTCGGACGACGAGCCTCCCTTCTGATCGACACGCAGGAATTGCCCCGCCGCGTGCGGGGTCCCAGGTTTGAGATAGAGACCGGAGAAGATCCATGGCCAAGGCGCCAGTTCGCAAGGTGAAGAAGAAGGTGTGCACCTTCTGCAAGGAGCGCACCGCTCACATCGACTACAAGGACACGACGCTGCTGCGCAAGTACATCAGCGACCGCGGGAAGATCCGCGCGCGTCGGGTCACCGGCAACTGCACCCAGCACCAGCGGGACGTTGCCGTGGCCGTCAAGAACGCCCGTGAGGTAGCGCTGCTGCCCTACACGTCCACCGCACGCTGAGAGGGGGAACAACGATGAAGCTCATTCTCACCGCTGACGTTCCCAACCTCGGTGCCCCCGGCGACACCGTCGAGGTCAAGGACGGCTACGGCCGCAACTTCCTGATGCCCCGCGGACTGGCCATCAAGGCCACCCGGGGTGCCGAGAAGCAGGTCGAGAGCATCCGCCGCTCCCAGGAGGCCCGGGCCATTCGCGGCCTGGACCACGCCAACGAGGTCAAGGCCGCGATCGCGGGCCTGGACTCGGTCACCCTGCCGGTGCGTGCCGGCACCAAGGGCAAGCTGTTCGGCTCGGTCAGTGCCGGCGACGTCGCCGGTGCCGTCAAGGCCGCCGGTGGTCCCACGCTGGACAAGCGCACGATCGAGCTCCCCGCGTCGCACATCAAGACCGCGGGCAAGCACAGCGTGAAGGTGCACCTGCACCCCGAGGTGACGGCTGAGCTCGTCCTCGAGGTCACTGTCGCCAGCTGATCCACCCGCTCTGCAGAGCCCCCAGGCGATTGCTCGCCTGGGGGCTCTGCGCGCGTTGGGGGCGATGCTCGGGCCCGACGGCAGTTAGCGCAGCGTGAAACTTGATCACCGTGTGCAGATGGCCTGGTCAGGCGTGCCTGTGGGTAACTTTGCCGTGCCGGACCGTTTCCGGGAGTCGACACGCCCGACCTGTCAACCCCCACGACACGCCGTGCCCAGAAGTAATCCACATCTGCCAACAGGCTGAAAACGGCGCTGACCTGCGGGTTGGGTGAGAACTTTCTTGTCTGTCCACAGGTTGTCCCCAGGGGGTGCACACCAACGCGCCCGCCCGTCCCCAACTTGTCCACAGGTGCGTGCACAGGGTCGATTGATGTTGTGTCTTCAGGCTCCTAACGTCTGCACGTCACCGCCACGGTGTGCACCGCCCAGCGCGGTGGCGCCGGCGTGAAGGCGACGTTCCTGACGGTGCGTCGCGGTAGGAATCCCTGCGGAAGCTCGCAGGGCTGAGCTCATGAGCAGAAGGTCAGGTGAGGTGCCCGTGGCGCTGGTTGATGATCGAGGACGGTCGCTGTCCTCGGCGCCACAGGAGTCGACGCCGTCGGAGGACTTCGGTCGGCAGCCGCCCCAGGACATGGCGGCCGAGCAGTCGGTGCTCGGCGGCATGCTGCTGAGCAAGGACGCCATCGCCGACGTGCTGGAGGTGCTCACCCCGGAGGACTTCTACCGGCCGGCCCACCAGTCCGTGTACGACTGCATCCTGGACCTGTACTCCCGGGGTGAGCCGGCCGACGCCGTGACCGTCTCGGCCGAGCTGGAGCGCCGCAACGAGCTGCGCCGGGTGGGCGGGGCCCCGTACCTGCACACCCTCATCGCCACCGTCCCCACCGCGGCCAACGCCGGCTTCTACGCCGCCATCGTGGCCGAGAAGGCGATCCTGCGCCGGCTGGTGCAGGCGGGCACGCGCATCGTGCAGTACGGCTACGCGGGCGCTGACGGCCAGGACGTGGCCGAGGTCGTCGACCGCGCCCAGGCCGAGGTCTACTCCGTCACCGAGCGCAACACCAGCGAGGACTTCGTCCCGCTGGAGGAGCTGCTGCAGCCGACGATGGACGAGATCGACGCCATCGCCAGCCGGGGCGGGATGTCCAACGGCGTGCCCACCGGGTTCACCGAGTTCGACGCCATCACCAACGGCCTGCACCCGGGGCAGATGATCATCGTGGCCGCCCGCCCCGGTGTCGGAAAGTCCACGCTCGGCCTGGACTGGGTGCGCTCGTGCTCCATCAAGCACGGCATGCCCAGCGTCATCTTCAGCCTGGAGATGAGCCGCACCGAGATCGTGATGCGGCTGCTCTCCGCCGAGGCGCAGATCAAGCTGGGCGACATGCGCTCGGGCAAGATGACCGACAGCGACTGGACCCGGCTGGCCCGCCGGATGGGCGAGATCAGCGAGGCGCCGCTGTTCATCGACGACTCACCCAACCTCACCATGATGGAGATCCGCGCCAAGGCGCGGCGGCTGAAGCAGCGCCACGGCCTCAAGCTGGTGATCGTGGACTACCTGCAGCTGATGAGCTCGGGCAAGAAGGTGGAGTCCCGCCAGCAGGAGGTCAGTGAGTTCTCCCGCCACCTCAAGCTGCTGGCCAAGGAGCTCGAGGTGCCCGTGGTGGCCATCTCCCAGCTGAACCGTGGTCCCGAGCAGCGCACCGACAAGAAGCCGATGGTCTCCGACCTGCGCGAGTCCGGCTCGCTGGAGCAGGACGCGGACATGGTCATCCTGATCTACCGCCCGGACGCCTTCGAGCGCGACGACCCGCGGGCGGGCGAGGCCGACCTGATCCTGGGCAAGCACCGCAACGGCCCGCTGGCCACCATCACCGTGGCGCCGCAGCTGCACTACTCCCGCTTCGTGGACATGGCCCGCGGCTAGGACTGGGGGGTGCTCAGGGGTGGTGCGGGGCCGCCAGCGCGCTGAGCTCGCGCACGTCCTGCAGGTGTCGGGTCATGGCCGCAGCTGCTCCCGGTCCGTCCTGGCTCAGCACCGCGGCGAAGATGGCCCGGTGGCCGTCGACGGAGATGCGTCGTCCCAGGGCCGTCCGGTGGGACAGCGCTCGGGTGGGCTCGGTCCAGGTCATCGTCATGGAGCACAGCGCCACCAGGAGCGGGTTCTGCGCTGCGTGCGCGAGCAGGCTGTGGAACTCGACGTCCAGCTGGATGGACGCCTCAGGCGTGAGGTCCGCCCCGGACCGGGTCAGCACGCTCTCCAGCGCCACGAGGTTGGACTCGACGGCGCGCAGGGCAGCCAGCTCGGCGATTCCCGGCTCCACCAGGTCCCGCACCTCGCTGGCGTTGCCGATCTGCACGTCCAGGTCGCTCAGGCTGTCGTAGAGCTGCGCCGTGCCTCGTGCGGGCTCGGCCACGATGCTGCCGCGACCTTGGTGGCGCTCCACCAGCTTCTTGGACTCGAGCTCGAACATCGCCTCCCGCAGCGACGGGCGGGAGACTCCCATCGTCGCGGCCAGCTCCCGCTCCGGAGGCAACCGGTCGCCCGGGCGCAGCTCTCCGCTGACGATGAGCCGCTCCAGGTGGGCGGCGACCTCTGCGCTCACGCTGTGGGTGCGACGCACCAGCGGAGGCACTGACACCGGGGTCATGGCAGGCGCCCTGCGTGAAGTGCCATGCGCACCATCCGTTCTCTGTGGTCTGACCAATCATTCCTGGGCACCGGGTGCCGCGCAACCACCGAACAGCTGTGGGCGAAGCACGCCAGGGCGGTGGAACACCCAAACCGCGGCATTGCGGGCTGGTTAAACACCCGTTACGTTCGCCGGTTCCCCCTGTTCGGCGGTACGGCCGAGCCATAACGTGCTCCGTGTCCGGTGGTCGGACCAATCGACGCCCGAGCAAAGGAACCTACGATGACCCGCACCCTCAGTCGCCTCCTGGTGGCCCTGATCGCCGTGCTTGCTCTGGGCTCGTCCTTGACCGCGTGCATCTCCTCACCCGGAGGTACCGCCGCCAGCGATCCGAACGCCGTGAAGGTGGGCACGCTGCGCGGCCAGCCGCACCTGTACCAGCCGTACTTCATGGAGCAGTTCGCCCCGGAGGGGACCAAGTACGAGATCGTCCTCTTCGACAGCTCGCCGGACATGAAGAACGCACTGGCCTCCGGCTCCATCGACTACGCCGTGATGGGTGCGCCGTCGGTGATCGCCGCGGTCGCCGCCGGGCAGGACCTGCGGATGGTGGCCTCGGCCGCGAACGGGGGCTCCGGCTTCGTCGGCAAGTCCGAGATCGCATCGGTGAAGGACCTCAAGGGCAAGAAGATCGGCTTTCCCGCCGGTGCCTCGCAGGAGCTGCTGCTGCGCCTGACGCTGCAGGCCAACGGGCTCGACCCCAGCCGGGACGTGCAGCTGGTGAACCTCGCCTTCTCCGACATGGCCACCGCCTACAAGTCCGGCCAGATCGACGCGTTCCTCAGCGCGGAGACGGCGCCGTCCATCGTCATGCAGTCCGGGGCGAAGCAGATCACCTCGCCCTACGAGACCGCGATCGGCGGCGTGAACATCGTGTTCGCCACCACTGGCACCGTCACCGGCAAGGACCCGAAGCTGGCGCAGGCCGTCGTGGACAGCTTCACCAAGGCGGTGGACCACATGAACGCCAACCACGCTGCCTGGGTCGACGGTCTGGTCAGCACGTTCGGCCTGGACCGCACCGTCACCGAGACCGCGATCAAGAACATCACCCCCCGCTGGCAGCTGGACACCGCCTACCGCGCCCAGGTCGGCGCCCTGGCCGAGCAGATGGTCGCCTTCGACCAGCTCTCCGGGGTCCCGGACATGGCCAAGGTCTTCGACACCACGTTCGTGGACGCGATCCAGGCGGCGCGGTGACCCCCGCCAGGACGGAGACGGACATGACCGCCTCCGGTGACCTGACCCCAGCCGCCCAGCTCGCCGCGACGGGGACCGCGCCCTCGCGACCGGCGGCCGCCACGGGAGCGCGCCGCGGCAGCGGGCTGCGTCGACGGCTGGCCGCCACGCTGTGGGCGCTGCCGGTGCCGCTGGTGCTGCTGCTGCTGTGGGACCAGGGGGTGAGCGGTGGGTGGACGCTGCCCTTCGGCATCCAGATGGAGTTCGTGCCCAGGCCCTACGACGTGGCCCGGCGGCTGGCGGACCTCGGCGTCGGTGGCGTCATCAACGACTCCTACAGCGGGGTGCTCTGGCTGCACCTGTACGCCAGCACGTTGCGGGTGGTGCAGGGCTTCCTCATCGCCGTGGTGATCGCGGTGCCGCTGGGCATCGTGATGGGCCGCTCCCGGGTGGTCTACCGGATGCTCGAGCCGACCATCAACCTCGTCCGTCCCATCCCCGTGACGGCCTGGGCGCCGCTCGCCCTGCTCATCATCGGCTTCGGCGACCGCTCGACCATCTTCCTGGTCTTCCTCGCCTCCGTGTTCTCCGTGCTGCTCAACACCATCTCCGGCGTGCAGGCGATTCCCGAACGGCTCTTCGAGGCCGCGGCGATGCTGGGCACCCGGCCGGTGCAGACGCTGTACAAGGTGGTGCTGCCTGCGGCGATCCCCAGCATCATCGGGGGGATGCGCATCGCGCTGGGCCTGGGCTGGGTGATTCTCGTGGTCGGCGAGACCGTGGGCATCAGCACCGGGTTGGGCGCGCTCATCACGCAGGCCCGCGAACAGTCACGCACCGACCTCATCGTCGCCGTGATGATCGTCATCGGACTGGCCGGGTTCCTGGCCGACCGCCTCCTCGTCCTGCTCGTGCGGCTGGCCAGCGGCCGCCGTCCGCTCGTGCCCTAAGTCCGGGCTCGCCCCCCGCACCCCACCCCCCAGGGAGAAGACCCATGAAGATCTACTCCACCCGCCGTCGGCGCAACCCACCTGCGGGCATCACCATCACCGGTCTCGACAAGCGCTACGCCGGCGCGGACGACTACGCCGTCTCCGGGGTGAACCTCGACATCGGGACCGGGGAGCTGGTGTGCGTCATCGGCGCCAGCGGATGCGGGAAGTCCACCCTGCTGCGAATCCTGGCCGGCTTCGAGTCCGCCACCAACGGGACGGTGAGCGTCGGCGGTGAGGTGGTGACGGGGCCGGGCCCCGAGCGGGGGGTGGTCTTCCAGGACTACGGGCTGTTCCCCTGGCTCACCGTGGCAGAGAACGTCGCCTACGGGCCCAAGCAGGCGCGGATGCCCCGAGCGGACGTCAAGGCGACCACCACGCGCTCCATCGAGGCGGTCGGGCTGACCCGGGTGGAGAAGTGGTTCCCGCACCAGCTCTCCGGTGGCATGCAGCAGCGCGTCGCCATCGCCAGGGTGCTGGCCAACCAGCCGTCGGTGCTGCTGATGGACGAGCCGTTCGGTGCGCTCGACGCCTTGACCCGCACGACCATGCAGACCGAGCTCACGCGCATCCACAAGGAGGCCGGGGTGACCATCGTCTTCGTCACCCACAGCATCGAGGAAGCGGTCTACCTGGCCGACCGGGTGGTGGTGATGGCCGGCGGTTCCTCGCACGGGAACTCCGGGTACGTGCGCGAGGTCGTGGAGATCGACCTGCCGGGCAAGCGGGACGTGACCTCGCCGAAGTTCAACGACTACAAGCGCACCCTCGACGCGCTGGTCCACCAGGGCAACCACGCTGCGGCCTGACCAGCCCGACACCACCTGTCAGGAGAGCAACAGATGCCCCTCACCGATGAGCACAGCGCCGGTCCGTACGACACCGTGCTGCTCGGCGGCCACGTCATCAACCCAGCCTCGGGGCTGGACGCAGTGCTCGACGTCGGAATCCGCGGCGGTCGCATCGCCGCGATCGGCGCCGACCTGGCAGGGGTGGCGGCCACCGAGGTTGCCGACGTCCGCGGCACGCTGGTGCTGCCTGGCCTGATCGACACCCACGCGCACGTGTTCGAGCACGTCTCGGGCCGGTTCGGCCTCAACCCGGACGTGGTGGGCGTGCGCTCCGGGGTGACCACCGTGGTCGACCAGGGCGGACCGTCGTGCATGACGTTGCCGGGCTTCCGGCACTTCATCGCCGAGCCTGCGCAGACGCGGGTGCTGGCGTTCCTGTCGGCCTACCTCGTCGGAGGGCTGGAGGGGCACCTCTACGACCAGCTGTACAGCCCGACGGGCGTCAACGTGCAGGCCACGGTGGCGTCGGCGGCAGCCAACCTCGACCTGGTGCGCGGGATCAAGGCCCACGCCGAGATCGGTGGCTTCGCCCGCTGGGGCATCGAGGTGATCGAGCTGGCCGCGGACATCGCCCACCAGGTGGGGCTGCCCCTGTACGTGCACTTCGGCCAGCTGTGGGGGCTGCCCGCGAGCGGGGCCAACGGGGAGGACGCGGACACCATCGTGGAGCGGGTCATCCCGCTGCTCAGGGAGGGTGACGTGCTGGCCCATCCCTTCACCCGGCACCCCGGCGGCTTCGTCAACCGCGACGGCGAGGTGCACTCCGTCATCCGGGCGGCGCTGGATCGGGGGCTGAAGATCGACGTGGGTCACGGCAGCCACTTCTCCTACCGCCTGGCGGCCAAGGCCCTGCGGGCCGGCATCGTCCCGCACACCCTGGGCGCGGACATGCACGGCTACAACACCGAGGTTCCAGCCCCGGCCGGGACCCCCGTGGAGCACCCGGACGAGGAGAACCACCCGTTCCTGGGTCAGGCCCGGTTCAGCCTGACCCAGGCGATGAGCTCGATGCTGGCGCTCGGGCTGTCACTGCACCAGGTGGTCGAGATGGTCACGGCCAACCCGGCGGCGATGCTCGGCATGAGCGACCAGCTGGGATCGCTCGCCGTGGGCAGGGGCGCCGACATCACCGTGCTCCGCGACGAGCGTGGCTCGTTCCGCCTGCAGGACAACGACGGCACCGTGGTGACCACCGACCGGTTGCTGCAGCCGATGTTCTGCCTGCGTGACGGAGTGCGCGTGGACGCCGACTCGCCGATCCTGCCGAAGGCCGTCCCGGCATGAACGCGGAGCCGGCCTTGACCAGCTGCTGGGCGAGGTTCGGCAGCTAGCCACGTTCAATCTCACAGCGATCAAGGTGCGCGACCGTCCGCAAGCGGTTACACACAGGGTGTGCACCCAGACCCGAGCGATCCTTTCGTCCACGTGCGCGGAGCCAGCGAGCACAACCTCAAGAACATCGACGTCGACCTGCCCCGCGACGCGCTGGTCGTCTTCACCGGCGTCTCCGGCTCCGGCAAGTCCTCCCTGGCCTTTGGCACGCTCTACGCCGAGGCGCAGCGCCGCTACTTCGAGTCGGTGGCGCCCTACGCACGTCGGCTGCTCCAGCAGGTCGGCGCCCCGCACGTGCAGGAGATCACCGGTCTGCCGCCGGCGGTGGCGCTGCAGCAGCGGCGTGGTGCCCCCAGCGCCCGCTCGACGGTGGGCACGCTGACCACGCTGTCGAACCTGGTGCGGATGCTCTACTCGCGCGCCGGCACCTATCCGGACGGTGCCTCGCGGCTGGAGGCGGAGGCGTTCTCGCCGAACACCGCAGCGGGGGCCTGCCCGCGCTGCCACGGGCTGGGGGTGGAGCACGACGTCAGCGAGGAGCTGATGGTCCCGGACACCTCGCTCAGCATCCGTGAGGGCGCGATCGCCGCCTGGCCCGGTGCCTGGCAGGGCGCCAACCTGCGCAGCATCGTGGCCGGTCTGGGGATCGACGTCGACGCCCCCTGGCACACGCTGAGCGCGAAGGACCGCAACTGGCTGCTCTTTACCGACGAGCAGCCCAAGGTGCTGATCAAGCCCGAGCGTGACCGCATCGACCACGGCTACTACGGGCTGTTCTGGAGTGCTCGCGCACACGTGCACCACGTGCTGGCCACCTCCAAGAGCCAGATGATGCGGGACAAGGCGCTGCGCTTCGTCCGCAGCGCCGGGTGCTCGGCCTGCCATGGTGCCGGGCTGCGGGCGGAGTCGTTGGCGGTGACCTTCGCGGGGATGACCATCGCGCAGATCAACGCGTTGTCGTTCACCGAGCTGGTTGCGCTGCTGCGCCCGGTGGCCGAGCTCACCGAGGTTGCCGCGGCGACGTCCTCGGCCAGCTCGGGGGAGGGCACCGAGGTCGCGGTGCGCATCTGCGCCGACCTCGTGGCCCGGGTGCAGGTGCTGCTCGAGCTGGGGCTGGGCTACCTCTCGCTGGGGCGCAGCTCCACCACGCTCTCACCCGGTGAGGCGCAGCGGCTGCGCATCGCCACGCAGCTGCGCTCCGGCCTCTTCGGGGTGGTCTACGTCCTCGACGAGCCCTCCGCGGGCCTGCACCCCGCCGACGCCGAGCCGCTGCTGGACGTGCTCGACGCGCTCAAGGGCTCGGGCAACTCCCTGTTCGTCGTCGAGCACGACCTCGACGTGGTGCGCCGCGCCGACTGGATCGTCGACATCGGCCCGGAGGCCGGCGAGCGCGGGGGGCACGTGCTCTACTCCGGGCCGGTGGCAGGCTTGGAGCACGTCGAGGGGTCGATCACCGGAAAGCACCTCTTCGGCCGTGCGGAGCCACTTCAGCGTCCCCAGCGCACGCCCCACGGGTGGCTGCGCCTGCATGGGGTCAGCCGGCACAACCTGCAGGACCTCTCCGTCGACGTGCCGCTGTGCGTGCTCACCGCCGTGACCGGGGTGTCCGGCTCGGGCAAGTCGACGCTGGTCAGCCAGGTGCTCGCCGAGCTGGTGCGCCGCCGCCTCGGCCAGGCCCCCGACGAGGAGGGCAGCGAGCTCGAGGTCGACGTCGACGACGCCATCGGCCTGGAGTCCTTCGATCGGCTCGTGTGCGTCGACCAACGCCCGATCGGGCGCACGCCGCGCTCCAACCTGGCCACCTACACGGGCCTCTTCGACGCGGTGCGCAAGCTGTACGCGGCGACCCCGGAGGCGCGCAAGCGTGGCTATGGCGCCAGCCGCTTCTCCTTCAACGTTGCCGAGGGTCGCTGCAAGACCTGCCAGGGGGAGGGCTTCGTCTCCGTCGAGCTGCTCTTCCTGCCCGGGACCTATGCGCCGTGCCCGACCTGCCACGGCGCGCGCTACAACGACGAGACTCTCGAGATCGACCACCGCGGCAAGAACATCGCCGACGTGCTGGCGCTCTCCGTCGACGAGGCGGTCGAGTTCCTGGCCGACGTGCCCACCGCCGCACGCAGCCTGACCACGCTGAGCGAGGTCGGGCTGGGCTACCTGCGCCTGGGCCAGCCGGCGACCGAGCTCAGCGGTGGTGAGGCCCAGCGGATCAAGCTGGCGACCGAGCTGCAGCGTGCCCGCCGCGGGCATGCGCTGTACCTGCTCGACGAGCCCACCGCGGGCCTGCACCCCGCCGACACCACCCTGCTCCTCCGCCTGCTGCACCGGTTGGTGGACGCAGGCAACACCGTGGTGCTCGTCGAGCACGACCTCGACACGATCGCCAGCGCCGACTGGGTCATCGACCTGGGCCCCGGCGGTGGGGACCAGGGCGGGTGCGTGGTGGCCGCAGGCACTCCGGAGACGGTGGCCCGGGCCGAGGGCAGCGCCACGGCGCCGTACCTGCTCACCCGGCTCGCGGCCCACGAGGCGGACCGGTAGCCGGCGGCCCGAATCGGCGCGGGGCCAGGCCCTCTGCGGTCAGCGGCCGGACGGGTCCAGCGTGCACAGCGGCTGCGCGGTCTGCAGGCCACCGGTGGTCACCGTGGTGTTGAGCCGGCACGGGTCGAAGCCGGCGTCGGTCACCGCGGCGAGCACGGTGCGCCACTGCGCCTCGTCCAGGGCGGGGGTGCGCGACAGGACGAACCCGGTGCTGCGGTCGGGCGAGCCCACCAGCGCCCAGGTGTAGTCCTCGTCGAGGGTGTCGGGGCTGTGGGCGGCCACCACGTAGTTGGTGCCGCCCAGGAACACCGGCTGGTTGAACGCAGCCAGGAAGGTCACCTGCAGGGCTCCGGTGGTCACCGGGTCGCTCACCCGTGCGGTGCCCTCGATGGGCACCGGGATGCCGAACGGTCCGGCGCAGCGGTTCTGCACGCGCACGGTGCCGTCGTCGTTGAGGCTGTAGCGCGCCTGGGTGTCGCGGACGCAGAAGACGTCGAAGAACGCGGGGATGGACGCCAGCTGGTTCCAGGTGCCCAGGTAGCGGGACAGGTCCGTGGGCACCGGTTGCAGCGGCCCGGGCGCCTGGGTCTGCACTGGAGCCGGGGCCGCGGCGGCGGGGGCGAGGCCGCCGCTCAGCACGGCGCCGAGCGTGGCGGTAGTGAGGGTGGCGGCGGTGAGCGCCCGCCGGAGCTGTGCACGCATGGTCGGCCTCCAGGTCAGTGTCCGGCAGAGTCACCTGGTCTTCGCCGCACCCGCGCCCCCCGGTTCGCCGGGCAGTGGTTGACGCCCCCTGCGTGGTCGGCTGTACTCCGAGCGTCTGCTTGTGTCCCTGCGCCACTCGACGTTCGCCGAAGGAACCGCCCATGCTTGCCGTCATCGCCACCCTCACCGTCCGCGAAGGAACGGGTCCCGACTTCGAGGCCGCCATTGCCGCGCTGGGGGTGCAGGTGCGGGAGAACGAGCCGGGCAACCTGCTCTACCAGCTCACCCGGTCCAAGACCGAGCCGAACGTCTACAAGATGCTCGAGCTCTACGCAGACGGCGCCGCCGCCAAGGCGCACGGGGAGTCCGCGCACTTCAAGGAGGGCGGCAAGGTGATGGCCGGGTTCCTGGCCGCCGCGCCCGAGCTGGAGTACCTCGACGCGCTCTGACCGGGCCAGTCAGTCCTGCAGGTAGTCGCGCACCACGGCACGCTGGCGCAGCTGGGAGATCTGGGTCTGGCTCCACGCCGAGAACTCTGCGGCCCGTCGGGCGACCTCGCTGGGCAGCTCCTCCCAGCTGAGCCACACCCAGTCGTTGACCTCGTCCGGGCGGGGCTGCGGGGTGTCGTCGGTGCGAGCGAGGTACACCGGGCAGATCTCGTTCTCCACCACGCCCTGGAACTCGGCGCGGTAGCGGAAGTCCGGCAGTGCCGGGCGGATGTCGGTGACGGTGATGCCCAGCTCGTGCTCGGCCCGGCGGCGGATGGCGTCGACGTCGTCCTCGCCGGGCGCCGGGTGCCCGCACACGGTGTTGGTCCACACCCCGGGGAAGGTGGACTTGCCCAGGGCGCGCTGGGTGAGCAGCACCTGTCCGTGCGGACCGAAGACGTAGCAGGAAAACGCCCGGTGCAGCGGGGTGTGCGCGGTGTGCACCTCGCTCTTGGGCATGGTGCCGATCTCGTGGCCGGACTCGTCGAGCAGGACCACGAGCTCGACGGCGGCGGGGGCGTGACTCACGGAACCAGGGTAGAGAAGTTGCCTCCCAGCAGCACACTTGCGATCTTTGGCACCGCCAGCAACCCTGGCCCCGGTGCAGCGCAGCGTGGACCAGGACGAGACGGCGATCGTGTGGTTCCGCCGGGACCTGCGCCTGGGTGACCTGCCGACGCTGAGCGCGGCCGCGGCCACCGCCCGCTCCTCGGTGGCGCTGTTCGTGCTGGACGACGCGTTGCTGGGTCCCGCCGGCGCCCCGCGCACCACCTTCCTCTACCGCTGCCTGCGTGAGCTGGACGCGGCGTTGCAGGGTCGGCTGCTGCTGGTGCGTGGCGACCCGGTTCAGGTGGTGCCCGAGGTGGCCAGGCAGGTGCAGGCGGGCACCGTGCACGTCAGCGCCGACTTCGGCCCCTACGGCCGCCGCCGGGACGGCGCGGTGCGCGACGCGCTGGGCGAGACCGAGCTGGTCACCACCGGGTCGCCCTACGCGGTGGCGCCCGGCCGGGTGACCAAGCCCGACGGCACGCCCTACCGGGTGTTCACCCCGTTCCGGCGGGCCTGGGCCGAGCACGGCTGGCGCCCGCCGGCGCAGACCTCGGCCGCCACGGTGAGCTGGCTGGACCCGCCCCCGGTCGCTTCGCGGTGCGCCGTCCCGGCCGACGTGGACCTGGGCGCACTCGAGCTCCCGGACGCCGGTGAGGCGGCAGCGCTGGCCCGGTGGGAGCAGTTCCGCACCGAGGGCCTGCCTGGCTACGCCACCGACCGCGACCGGCCCGACCGCGACGTCACCAGCCGGATGTCGGCGTACCTGAAGTGGGGCTGCGTGCACCCGCGGACGCTGCTGCACACCCTGGCGAGCGACCACGGCGAGGGCGCCACCACGTTCCAGACCGAGCTGGCCTGGCGGGACTTCTACGCCGACGTGCTGCACCACCGGCCGGACTCCGCCCGGCGCAGCTACGACCGGCGCTTCGACGCGCTGGGCTACGACAGCGGCCCGGACGCCGAGCGGGCCTTCGCCGCCTGGCGGGAGGGACGCACCGGCTTTCCCATCGTGGACGCCGGGATGCGTCAGCTGCGCCACGAAGGGTGGATGCACAACCGGCTGCGGATGATCGTCGCGTCCTTCCTCACCAAGGACCTGCACCTGCCCTGGTGGTGGGGCGCGCGGCACTTCATGGACCACCTGGTGGACGGCGACCTGGCCAACAACCAGCACGGCTGGCAGTGGACGGCCGGCACCGGCACCGACGCCTCCCCCTACTTCCGGGTGTTCAACCCGGTGACGCAGGGACAGAAGGTGGACCCCGACGGCGACTACGTGCGCCGGTGGGTGCCGGAGCTGCGGGGCGTGCCCGGCAAGGCGGTGCACACCCTGCCCGACGGCCCCCCACCCGGCTACCCCGAGCCACTGGTCGACCACGCCCACGAGCGGCAGGTGGCGCTGCAGCGGTACGGCGCGGTCACCGGCAAGAACTAGAACACATGTTCGACTGGTTCTGCTACCGTGGATCCATGGCAGGTGCGCTGCAGTCGTCGCTGTTCGACGTCGCCGACGAGGGCCCGGTGCTCGGCGAGCTGGGTGCCGCGGTGCAGCGCCGCCAGCTCAGCCACGGCGCCTGGGTGGACGTGCTGCCCGGCTGGCTCACCGGCTCCGAGGCGGTGTTCGACCGGTTGGTGGACGGGGTGCCCTGGCGGGCGGAGCGCCGACAGATGTACGACCGGGTGGTCGACGTGCCCCGGCTGGTCTGCTTCTACCGCGACGGCGACCGGCTGCCCGACCCACTGCTGGTGCAGGCCCGCCGACGCCTGGACGCCCACTACGGTCCGGAGCTGGGCGAGCCGTTCACCACCGCGGGCCTGTGCTTCTACCGCGACGGCGCCGACAGCGTGGCCTGGCACGGCGACCGGGTGGGGCGCGGCCGCAGCACCGACACCATGGTCGCCATCCTGTCCCTCGGCGCCGACCGGCCGCTGCTGCTGCGTCCCACCGAGGGCGGTGGACCCACGCTGCGGTACTCGCTGGGCCACGGCGACCTGCTGGTGATGGGCGGCAGCTGCCAGCGCACCTGGGAGCACGCCGTGCCCAAGTCCACCCGGCCGACGGGCCCGCGGATCAGCGTGCAGTACCGCCCCGCGCACGTCCGCTGATCCGGGGGCCCGCCGAAGAACCCGGGCGTCAGCCGAAGACCACCACCGCCACCACGGTGGCCACCACCAGGCCGCTCATCACCGGGATGAAGCACTTGCGGGCCAGCTCCACCGCGGGCACCCGGACGAAGCCGGCCACCGCCAGCAGCGAGGACCACGCGACCAGGGTGCCGCCGCCGGACCAGATGTTGCCCATCTGTCCGATGGCCGCCAGCGTCGGGCTGCTCACCCCGGAGGTCTCCCCGAGCGAGCCGGCCAGCGACCCGGTGAGCGGCAGGCCGGAGAAGCCGGAGCCCTCCAGGCCAGCGACCAGGCCGACCAGCAAGATGCCGAACGCGGTGATCATGGTGTTCTGCGGCAGGCTGTCCTGGGCGGAGAGCACCAGGTCGAACAGCAGCGACGGGCCCTGCGCGTCCTCGCCCAGGCTGAGGATCTGGGCGGAGAAGTCGCCGTTGCCGAGGAAGAAGAACCCAGCGATGGGCAGCACCACACCCATCGCCTTGAAGGCGAACACCAGTCCGTCCACGATGTGCTCCGCGGAGGCCTCCATGAACGTGCTGCGGTCGCGGACGAAGGCGGCGCCGAACACCATCAGCAGCGCGATGCCGCCGACCAGTGCCGCGGCGTCGCCGCCCTTGAGGTCGGTCACCGAGTCGGAGGCGCTGGCCAGCACCATGTAGATGATCAGCGCCAGGTATGCCGCCGGTACCAGCACCGCGAAGGCCTTGGCCGCCCATGGCTTGTCGACCGGGAGGATGCTGTGCCGCTCCGGTGGCATCGGTTCACCAGCCGGGGTGCCGCGCAGCGCCGGGCCGTGCCCGACCACCGGCGGCGGACCGCCGTGCCCGCCAGTACCGGCGCCGACCAGCTCTCGCCGCTCCACCGCTACCGCGGTAGACCCTTCCGCGAGCTCCTCAACCACCTCGGCGTCCGCGGTGGGCGCCCCACGCTCGGCGGTGGACTCCCACTCCTCCAGCAGCGCGTCGGAGGGCTTGCGCATCTTGCGGATCTCCATGGCATAGCCGATGGCCAGCGCGACCGCCCCGACCACCAGCGACATGACGAAGGCCCGGTCCGCGACGACGGCCGGGTCCGCCCCAGCCGCGGTGGCCGACAGGCCCGGCGCCACGCCGATCACGTAGTCCGACGACAGCGCCATGCCCTGGCCCGCGATGGCGATGGTGAAGCCCGCGGCCAGCGGCCGCAGCCCGGCCCGAATGGCCACCGGCACCAGCACCGCGCCAATCAGCGGCACCGCGGGCGTCGGCCAGAAGAAGAGCGAGATGAAGTAAGTGACGATCACCAGAGTCCAGAACGCGAGGTGGCCGTTGCGCATCACGCCACGGAATGGCGCGACCATTTTCCGGTCGGCGCCCAGCCCTTCGAGGGCGCGCAGCATTGCCGTGACCATGGCGATGATGAGAAAGATGTTGAAGAGCGAGGTGGCGGCGACCAGGCTGGCGTTGAAGATCGCGGAGAGCCCGGTGGCCAGGCTCTTCGACCAGACCAGCGCGGTGAGGAAGGTGGCCACCACCGCGGGGACCACGATGTTCTTGCGCATGACCATGGTCGCGAGGATCACCACCACCCCGGCCAGGAACACCCAGTGAGCTGCTGTCAGTTGCATCGTCGTCTCCCGGGGAAGCCCAATGTGATATTGGCGAAACTCCCTGACTTGGCTAGGCCCGTCCATGAACGATGTGCACACCCGGGTGGCCCACAAATGTGCAGCGTGCCGTAGTCCCTGCTCATGTGGTGCTGCACGATGTTTCGCAGACGTAAAAACATTGCGGCCGGCGAGAGGACGAGGGTGACGGCACGTCTCACGGCGTCTGACCAGGCGGTCTCGGCCGCCACCGGCCCCTCGCGGCGCGGGTGGCTGCTCGCCGCCCTGCTCGGCGCGACCTTCCTCGGGACGGTCAGCAACAACATCGTCAACGTCCCGTTGCGCCAGATCACCGACGACTTCGGCGCCCCGGTCACCCAAGGGGTGCTGGTGGCGTCCACGTCGGTGCTGGTGCTCGCGGTGATGATGCCGCTGACCGGGTGGGTCAGCGACCGGCTCGGGCGGCGCCGCACGCTGGTGCTCGCCCTCACTGTGCTCACCCTGGGCACGCTGGGCGCTGCCCTGGCCCCCAGCCTGCCGCTGCTGGTGGCCGCCCGGGCGGTGCAGGGTCTGGGCTGCGCGGCGGTGCCGACGGCGGTGATGGGGATGCTCTCGGCCAGCTGGCCGGAGAACCGGCGCAGCCGCGTCATGGGCGCCTGGGGCGCGGCCAACGGCATCGGCCAGGCGGTGGGTCCACCCGTCGGGGGCATCGTGTCCGACCTGTTCGGCTGGCGGGCGATCTTCGCCGGGCTGGTGCCGGTGACGGTGGGCGTGCTGGTGCTGACGCTGGTGGTGGTGCCCCAGCACGTCGGCCGCGGCGCGCGCATCGACTGGCTGGGGGCGGGGTCGCTCACCGCCGGGGTGGCGCTGCTGATGTGCGCCGCCACCGCGGCGCCCCAGGCCGGGGTGCCGCTGGCGCTGCCGCTGCTGGGCGTGGTGCTGGGCTTTGCCTCCCTGGCAGTGTTCGTGGTGACCGGGCTGCGCCGGCCCGCGCCGTTCATCGACCCGCGGGCACTGGTGGAGATCCGCTGGCTGCGCAGCGCCACCGGCGTCTTCGTGCAGCAGTCCTCGCTGGCGGCGGTGCTGGTCGCGGTGCCGCTGCACCTCACCGGTGCGGTGGGGCTGTCGGTGACCACCACCGGGCTGCTGACCTTCGCCCTCCCGCTGGTGTGGGCGGTCTCCGCGCCGTTCGTGGGCCTGCTGGCCGACCGGGTGGGACCTCGGCTGGTGCTGCGGGTCGGCCTCGGCGTGCTGGTGCTGGGCGACGTCGCCCTGGCGGTGGTCGTCGGCTCCGGGGTTCGGTCGCTGCCGGTGATCGCCCTGGTGCTGGTGGGCACCGGGTTGGGCGTCGCGCTGGTGCAGACGCCGGCGCTCACCGGCGCCACCAGGTCTCCGGCCGGCCAGCTGGGGCCCGGGCTGGGCCTGTTCAACATGATGCGATTCGTCGGCGCCGCGCTGGGTACCGCCGGGGTGGCTGCCGCCTACCCGGGGGCGCTGGGCTGGCTGTTCGGCGGCTGCGCCGTGGTGGCGGTGCTGGGCCTGGCGCTGAGCTTCGGCGGACGCGACGACCACCTGCAACCCACATCCGCGCTCAGAGTGGGCTGACCACGCGGTTGACCTCAGCGGTGGTGGTGGCCAGCAGGTCGAGGGTGTGCGCCAGCCACACCGCGAACTGGTTGTCGGCCTGCCGCAGGTCCATCCCCAGCCGCCGCGACGCCCGGTCGAGCTTGTAGAGCATGGTGTTGCGGTGGATGTGCAGGTCCCGGGACGCGGCGTTCACGTTGCCCCCGCTGGCGATGTAGGCCAGCACCACCTCCTCCATGTCGCCCACCGTCGGGTCGCGCAGCGGCGCCAGCAGGTCGGCGGCGAAGTCCCGCCCGGTGCGGCTGACAGCGACGTCCTGCAGCACGGCGTGCACCTGCAGGTCCTGGTAGCTGCACACCTCGGCCAGCCCGAGCCGGTTCTGCAGGCCCAAGGTCATCCGGGCCTCCCGGTAGCTGTCCGGCAGCGACAGCGCCCCCGTCGCGGGGCGCCCGTAGGAGACGTGCACCGGGCGCCCGGCCTGGGCCCGTCGCCCGGTGAGGTGGCGGTGCAGGGCGGCGGCGTACTCGGCGGCCTCGGCGACGCCAGCTGCGGGAGCACCATCGGCGGCGGTGCACAGCTCGCGCACCATCACGAGCACGTCACCAACCACCGCCGCCTGGGTGTGGCGCTCCTGCTCGGGCACCAGCCGGGACGTCAGCGCGGCGAGGCTCAGTGCCTGCCCGGCCGAGCTGTCCCCGACGCCGACCACCCCGGAGGCAACCACCACCGCGAAGGTGGAGCGCACCGGCAGGCCGTAGTGCGCTGCGCGGGCGCTGAGCTCCTGCAGCGACGCGAAGTGCCCGTGCAACAGGCCGTGCACGAAGTCGCCGCGGGCCTGCTCCTGGGCGCCGTGCACGCTGCGCAGCCGCAGCATCTCGGTGCCCACGATGGGGACTGCCTGCTCCACCAGCACCTGGTGCTCGGCCAGGTCGTGCGGGTGCGGCTCGGTGGAGGGCTCCACCAGCACCAGCCAACCGTCGTGCCGACCGCCGAGCACGATCGGGCTGAGCACGCAGGCCACCTCGCGGCCCCCGACGGTGAAGGGCACCACCCGAGGGTGCAGCTCGGCGGGGTCACCGCCCGCCCCGAGGCGCTCGGCCCGTTCCTGGAACACCTGCGCCAGCTGGCGGGGCTCCACCATCCGGGGGTTGGCCTGCTCCATGGCCACCAGGGCGCCGGTGGCGTCGAGCACCGCGACGGGGCACTGCGACATGCGCGACATCTGGCTGCACAGCGCCGGCAGCTCGGCCCCGCGGTAGAGCAGCTCGGCCAGGGCGCGGTGCACGCTGAGCCCGTAGCGCAGCACGTGCGTCTCCCGGGCCAGCGTCAGGTCGGCGACCAGCCGGTTGACCGCGGCGAAGGAGACGGAGTCGGCGGTGGTGACCAGCGGCAGCCGGGCCGCCGCGGCGGCATCGTCCGGGCCGGGTTGGTGCCCGTCCACCAGCAGCGCCGCCGCACCCCGCTCGGCCAGCGCGGTGGCCACCGCGTCCAGCCCGCCGTAGCTGGGGATCTCGTGCTGGGCAGCGTGCACCAGCACCCCGTCGAGGCGGTCGTCGCGCTGCGCCGCGACCGCCCAGGGCACCACCCACTCCAGCGCGACCGTGGTCTCGTGCGGACCGGGGTGCCAGCAGGTGCGGCGCAGCACCGGCTCCTGCAGCAGTCGGGCCAGGGTCAGGACGTCTTCGTCGTGATGGTGCGGCACGGCTGGCTCCTCTGGGACATCATCCGCGCGACGCCCACCGCCGGCGGGTCCGGCGTGCGGGGGACACGAGGGTCAAACTTCCGGAAGCGACGACCGCCGTCCATGCGCAACCTGCACAACTGCACAGGGCCGATGATGTGCAGTGTGCACCGTGTCACAGCTACTGGGTGTAAACGGCAGTTTCGGCTCGGTTAACAATCGGACCGCAACAGCTCTGGCCTAGCCGGACGAGGGCCCGTCGGATCCCGTGAAGAGGGTGACAAGGCCGGCGGGTGCACTGGCTCCGAAGATGAGCTCGATGGTCTCGTGCGCGGCGATGGCTTCGGCCTCGCTGCGTCGGAACATCGCTTCCTCGTAGCCGGCGAGGGCGGCCTCGACGTCGTCCGGGTGGGCGGCGATCGCCTGGCCCAGCTCGGCACCGTCGAGCATCGCGATGTTCGCACCCTCGCCCCCGGGGAGGGTCACGTGCGCGGCGTCCCCCAGAAGTGTGACGCCGGGGACGCGGTCCCACCGGTGGCGGTTCGGCAGCCGGTAGATGCTGCGCAGGACGGGTCCGGTCTCTCCGTCGGCGATCAACGAGATGAGCTCGGGCGCCCATCCCTCGAGCTCGGCCGCGACGCGCGCCTTGGCGGCGGCGGCGTCGGTGAAGTCGATGTCGGCGAACCACTGGGCTGGACGGCTGAGCACGACGTAGGTGTGGATGGTCCCGCCCGGTTCGCGGTGTGCGAGGAACCCCTTGCCCGGAGCAAGGGCGTACAGCGCGCCACTGCCCACTACAGCGGCCGTTGCGGCATGGCGTTCGTCCACGTCGTGCAGGTACGTCTCCACGTAGCTCACGCCCGCATACGCGGGCTTCTGGCCGGAGAGCAGCTCCCGGACCTTCGACCACGCGCCGTCGGCGCCGACCAGGACCTCGGCGCGGACAGCGGGCCCGCTCGCGAAGGCAAGCTCGTGCTGTCCTCGGCCGAGCGGAGTGGCGGAGAGGAGCTTCTTCCCCCACTGCACCGTGCCCGCCGGAAGGGATTCCAGGAGGATCCGTCGGATGTCGCCCCGGAGGGCTTCGGGGCTTGCCATGGAGCCGTCGTCGGGCAGCTCGGCAAGCACTGTGCCGTGTTGGTCGACTACTCGCTGGGCTGCGCCGCCCCGGTGGACGATCCCGCGGTACTCCCGGGTGAGCCCGGCGATCTCCAGCGCGCGCTGGCCGTTGTGCTCGTGCAGGTCGAGCTGCCCGCCCTGCGTCCGTGCCTCGGGTGAGGCGTCTGCGTCGTAGGCGGTGACGGGAATGCCGTTCAGGTGCAGGACGCGAGCGAGGGTGAGGCCGCCAAGGCCCGCGCCGACGACGGTGACTGGAGTGATCATGGTGTCCCTCTCGAGAATTATTGGACCGTTGGTCCATCGGTACTTTGGACCTACGGTCCAATCGTGTCAAGATGGTGCTCATGACCAGCTCCACGCCGCGAGGTCCACGGCGCTCAGACGCGCTCTCGCGGGACCGGATCGTCGAGGCGACCATCGAGCTGCTCGACACGGCAGGCGAGAGTGGTCTGACGGTCCGGGCGCTGACGACACATCTCGCGACCGGTCGGGGCGCGATCTACCACCACGTCGCCAACAAGGAAGAGCTCCTTGCCGCGGCCACCGACGGCATCATCGGCCGAGTGGTGGCGCGTGCCGAAGGTGACGAGAGCCCGAGGCGGAGCATCCGTGCTCTGGCGCTGGGGATCTTCGACGCGATCGATGCGCATCCGTGGGTCGGGACTCACCTCTCCCGTGAGCCGTTGCAGGCTGCGGTCTTCCGGATCTGGAAGGGCGTCGGGGCGCAGCTTCACCGCCTCGGCGTGACCGGGTCGGCCCGGTCAGATGCCGGATCAGCGTTGGTCAGCTACATCCTCGGTTCGGCAGCACAACACGCGGCCGGTGCACGCCGGGTCCCCCGGGACGCGGATCGAGAGGCGTACCTCAAGGCCCTGGCGGCAGAGTGGACGCGGCACGACTCCGACCCCATCGCGCAGGAGACAGCATCGCTGCTCCACGAGCACGACGACCGCGAGCAGTTTCTCGCCGGAGTGGACATCTTCCTGGCTGGCATCACGACCAGCCACTAGGTGTCGCTCCTCGGTAGGTTCAGATCAGAGTGGGCACTGTGCACAGCGAAAAGCGGTTCAACACGGGCACTCTCACCATTGGCGCCACTACGGTGAGCCGCCAGGCTGGTGGAAACGGTCCCCTCGGGGCTGTGCCCATCGTCTGACCGGCTCGGCCGGAGAAGGAGCGTCCTGTGCACCAGGTCTTCCGCATCACCCTCGACGACGCGCTGCCCGTCCTCGTCGCCGCCCGGGCCAAGGCCGAGGAGATCGGCGTCAAGCAGACCATCTGCGTGGTCGACGACGGCGGCAACGTCATCGCTCTGCACCGGCTGCCCGGCGCCCGCCTGACCGGCGTGGACATCTCCATCGCCAAGGCGTTCACCGCAGCCGGCCACGAGCGGGCCACGCACCTGTTCAACGAGCCGCCCAACGGCCCGGTCCTGCCGGGCAACGAGGCGTTCGGCATCCAGCACATGCTGCCCGGCAAGTTCGCCGTCTTCGTGGGTGGCTTCCCGATCGTGCACGAGGGCCAGATCGTCGGCGGCGTGGGCGTCAGCGGTGGCAACGGTGAGCAGGACAAGGCCGTGGGCGCCGCGGCGCTGCAGGCCTTTGCCGACCACGTGGCCGCGCAGCAGGCCGCAGCGAGCACCGTCACCGCCTGAGCCAGGCCAACACAGCAGGGGCGCACCCGTGGGTGCGCCCCTGCTGGTGCGTGCAACCCTCGCTAGTCGGCGAGCGCGACGGTCAGCTCCACCTCCACCGGTGCGCCGGAGGGCAGCGAGGCCACCCCGACCGCGCTGCGGGCCGCGCGACCCCGGGGGCCCAGCTGGGCGGTGAGGGCCCGCGACGCCCCGTCGGCGACCCGGGAGTGCTCGGTGAAGCCGTCGACCGCGGCCACGAAGACGGTCATCCGCAGGACCCGCGCCACCCGCTCCAGGCCGCCGGCGGCCTCCGCGACGGCCAGCAGCGCGTTGCCCGCCGCCATGGCTGCGGCTTCTTGCGCGGCGGCCAGGTCGACGTCGGCGCCGACCGTGCCGCGCACCTGCAGCACCCCGGCGCGGCGCGGGGTCATCCCCGCGGTGAGGACGAGCCCGCCGTGCACCACCGCGGCCACGTAGTCGCCCTGCGGTGGTACCGCGCTGGTGGGCTGGTCAGACACCGAGGGCCACCCCGTCCATCCGGGGGTCCGCGGCACCGGCGAGCACACCCCGGTCGTGGTCGATGCTGATCACCTGGGCGCTGCCCCCGGCGCCCCACGGGCCCATGTCCCGCAGGTCGTGCCCGCGCTCGGCCAGCGTGGCCAGCGCGGTCGCGCCCAGCCGGCTCTCCACCTGCAGCGTCTCCGGCTGGTGCAGCGCGTCGGCGTCGGAGCCGGGGTGCACGGTGTGCCGCGGCGCGCTCACCGCGGTCTGCGGGTCGACGCCACCGTCGAGCAGGTGGGCCAGCAGCTGGGTGTTCCACTGCACCTGGCCGTCGCCGCCCGGGGTGTTGCCCAAGTGGCGCAGTCGCCCGGCCGCGTCGGTGACGATCCAGGCGTTGAGGGTGTGCAGCGGCTTGCGCCGGGGAGTCAGGGCGTTGGGGTGTCCGGGCAGCAGGTAGGACCCACGCGCCAACCGGTTGTTCAGCGCGATCCCGGTGCCGGGCACGCTGATCCGGGCGCCGTAGGTGAAGGCCAGCGATGAGATTGCGCTGACCGCACGCCCCTCGGCGTCCACCGCGACGCAGCTGGTGGTGTCACCGGCCACCGACACCGGCACCGCGGCGGGATCAGGGCGGGTGCCCAGCTCGGCGCGGGTCGCGGCCAGCACGGCCGGGTCCAGCAGCGCCCGCCAGGCGTCGTTGTCGGAGCCGCAGCTGCGGTAGCGGTCGGCGAAGGCTCGGCGGGCGGCCAGGGCAAGCAGGTGCACCGCCTCGGCGTCCCAGGTGCAGCGACCGGCCAGCCGTCCGTCGAGCAGCCCGGCCTGCTGCAGCACCATCCAGCCGGGCGTGGGCGGCGGCGTCTGGTGCACCACGTGCTCGCCCCAGGAAGCGCTGATGGCGGCCTCGGCCGGGACGTCGAGGCCCAGCGGCCACTCGTCCCCGGAGAACGGCGCCCCGCCGGCCTGCAGCAGCGCCACCGCGGCCTCGCCCATCCACCCGCGGTGCAGCAGCGTGGGATCAGCGGCCAGCGCCTCGATGCTGGTGGCCAGCTCGGGGCAGGCCAGTCGCTGGCCCACCGCGGGCAGGTGCCCGTCCGGCAGCAGCCAGCGGGCCAGGCTCTCGTCGGCCCGCAGCGCCGCGGTGTGCTCGCCGATGTCCGCGCGGTTCTTCGCGGTGCACGGAAAGCCCGTGCGGGCGGCGGCCGCGGCGGCCGACCACAGCTCGCTCAGCGGCCGGGTGCCGCCGCGGGTGTGCAGGGTAGACAGTGCGCCCAGCGCGCCGGGGGTGGCGACCGACAGCGGTCCGGTGCCGGGCAGCACCCGCTGGCCACGCTCGGCGCAGCTCTCCGCGCT
This sequence comes from Rhodococcus sp. Z6_132, assembly GCF_058133635.1. Taxonomy (NCBI): domain Bacteria; kingdom Bacillati; phylum Actinomycetota; class Actinomycetes; order Mycobacteriales; family Nocardiaceae; genus Rhodococcus; species Rhodococcus sp. Z6_132. The sequence continues at coordinate 904,814 of NZ_JBYUNP010000001.1, read as the reverse complement.
CGCACCGTCCGGACCGTAGCCACTGCCGTTGACCGTCCACACCTGACCGTCGGGCTCGCGGACCACGGCAAACGCGTCGCCGCCGATGCCGGACTGGCCGGGCAGGGCGATCCAGGACAGCGCGGTCATCGCCAGCACGGCGTCCACCGCGGTGCCGCCGGAGGCGAGAACCCCCGCCCCCACCTGGCTCACTGCCGGGTGGGAGCTGCTGACCATCCCGCCAGTGGCCAGGGTGGAGGTGCGCACCGGGCCCCAGCTGTCGGGCCAGGAGCCGGTGGACACGGTCACTTCGGCAGCCGGCGTCGCCGGGGCCCGCCCTCGAGCACGTCGCGCTCGGTGAGCCCGACCAGCACCTTTCCGTCCTCCTCGCGCACCGGGTAGGTGGCGATCGGCTCGGTGGCCGGCGGCTGGATGGGGGTGCCGCCCTCCAGCTCGAACACGCTGTTGTGGCAGGAGCAGCGGATGCCGTCGTCCTGCAGCTTGCCCGAGCTGAGCAGGCAGTCCAGGTGGGTGCAGTAGTTGGACGTGGCGTAGGCCTTGCCGTGCAGCCGGGAGATCGCCAGCTCCAGCTCGCCGTGCTCGGTGGTGGCGTAGAACCGGCGGACGTAGCCGTCCCGGACCTGCCCGGCGCGGCAGACCGCGACGAACTCGCAGGGCGGGGGTGACGCGTTGTCCACCGGGGTGCCGTTGGTGGGGGTGCTGTCGGTGGGGGTGGCCGCGACCTGCGGCTGGTGGTCGGTCATGCGCTCAGGTAGACGGTCTTGTCCACCGTGTAGAAGGCCATCATGGCGTCACCTGCCTGTTCTTTCGATGTCTGGGTGCTGCTGTCCTTGATGCCGCCGAACGGCGCGTTCATGGCCTGCCCGGTGGTGGGCTGGTTGATCTTGACCAGGCCGGCGGGGGCCTCCCTGGCGAAGCGCATCGCCCGGCCGAGGTCGGCGGTGACGATCGCGGCCGACAGCCCGAACCGGGTGTTGTCGGCGATGGCCAGCGCCTCGTCGAAGGAGCCGACCCGCAGGAACGCCAGCACGGGGCCGAACACCTCCTCGGTGGCCAGGGCGGAGAGTGGGTCGACGTCGGCGAAGACGCTGGGCCGCACGAAGTGTCCGTGGGCCAGCGCGCCGGCTTCCATGTCGCCGTCCTCCGGGCCGCCGGCCACGCGGCGAGCCCCGTCGGCCAGGGCCCGCTCGACGTGGCCGAGCACCGTGGCCTTCTGCCGGGCGGTGGCCAGCGGCCCCAGGTTCACCCCGGCGGCGGTGCCCGGGCCCACGGTGAGCGCCCGGGCCGCGGCGGCGACCCGCTCGAGCAGCTCGTCGTGCACCGACTCGTGCACCAGCACGCGGCTGGTGCCGGTGCAGGCCTGACCGGCCAGGCCGAAGGCGCCCTTGACGATCAGGGCAGTGGCCCGGTCCAGGTCGGCGTCCTCGAGCACGACCACGGGGTTCTTGCCGCCCATCTCCAGCTGGGTGCGCCGGCTGGCGGGCACCGCGCGGTGGATGGCCTCGCCGACCGGGGTGGAGCCGGTGAAGGTCACCGCGCCCACCCGGTCGTCGGCCACCAGGGCCTGGCTGACCTCCGCGCCGCCGTGCAGCACGGCCAGCGCACCGCGGGGCACGCCGGCCTCCAGCAGCGCGTCCACCAGCCGCTGCCCGAGCAGCGGGGTGACCTCGCTGGGCTTGAACACCACGCCGTTGCCCGCGGCCAGGGCGGGACCGAGCTTGCGGGAGGGGATGTTCAGCGGGAAGTTCCACGGAGTGATCGCCGCGACCACGCCCAGCGGCGCGCGGGTGGTGAACACCCAGCTGCCTTCCGCCGAGGCCAGGGTGCGCCCGGAGGTGCGGACCGCCTCGCCGGCGTAAAAGCGCAGGTTCATCGGGGTGCGGCTGACCTCGAAGGCCGCCTCGGCCGCGGTCTTGCCCTCCTCGCGGACCAGGTCCTGCGCCAGGCTGTCGGCCTGTGCCTCGAGCAGGCCGGCGGCGCGCTCGAGCACCACCGCGCGGGCCTCGGGGGCGGTGTCGGCCCAGGTGCGCCAGCCGGCGGCGACGGCGCCCACGGCCGCGTCGGCGTCCTTGGCGCTGGACTCCGGGGCGGTGCTCACCAGCACCCGGGTGTCGGCGGGGTCGCGGCGCTCGAAGGACCGGCCGGTCACCGACTCCAGCCACTCGCCGTCGATCAGGTTGCGGACGGAGCTTGTCATCAGACCACCACTTCTTCGTCGTACATCGCGTCGGCCAGCGTCTCCACCAGCTCGTCCAGGTCGGTCGTGTCGTCGCGGAGCTGCTCGGGGTCCACCGGCGCGGCCAGGTCGATCAGCTCGCGGGCGGCCATCACGTCCTCGCCGCGGTCGATGGCGGCGGCGGCCACCACCACGCCGTGGCGGAGCCAGAACAGCGATCCGTCCAGGCCCGCCACGTCGCCGCGGGTGACCACGACGTCGCTGGGCCGGATGTCGCTGAGGCCCAGACCCTGCAGGTTGACGTCGTACTGGTCGGTCCAGAACCAGTGCGGGCCGTCGAAGGTGGTGGGTCGGCCGGCGATGGTGGCGGCGATGGCGGCGGCCTGCTGCTGGGCGACGTCGACGTGCTCCACCCGCACCCGGCCGTAGCGCGGGTGGTCGTGGGCGGCCACGTCGCCGGCGGCGAACACGGTGGGCAGGGAGGTGCGGCCCTGGGCGTCGACGTCGATGCCGTTGCTCACCCGCAGGCCCGAGCGCAGCGCCACCGCCATGTCCGGCTCGATGCCGATGCATACCACCAGGTCGTCGACCACCTCGGTGGTGGCGCCCACGCTCAGGTGCACGCCGTCGGGGCCGACGCGGACGTCCTGCACCGGCTGGCCCAGCGCCAGCTCCACGCCGTTGTCGCGGTGCAGGCCCATCACGGCGGCACCGATGTCGGCGCCGAGCACGCGGGAGAGCAGCACCGGGTCGCGGTCGACCACCACCACGTCGGCGTCCCGGCTGCGGGCGGCCGCGGCCACCTCGGTGCCCAGGAAGCCCCCGCCCAGGACACCGATGCGCCGGCCGGGCTGCAGTCGCTCGCGCAGCCGGTCGGTGTCGGCGAGGGTGCGCACGTGGTGCACCCGAGCACCGCCGACGCCGGGCAGCTGCCGGGCCTGGCCGCCGGTGGCCACCAGCACCAGGTCGGCGCGCACCGCGGAACCGTCGAACAGCAGCACCTCGCCGGTGTCGGCGGCGATCCGCTCCACCCGGCTGTCGGTGCGCACCTCGACGTCGTTGGCGGCGCACCACGGGGCGTCGAGCAGCCAGAGGCCGTCCTCGGTGGCCGACGTCAGGCGCTCCTTGGACAGCATCGGCCGCTGGTAGGGGCCGGTCGGCTCGTCACCGAGCACGATGACGCGCCCGTCGAAGCCACGGCGACGCAGCCCGCGGGCGGCGGCAGCGGCCACGTGCCCGGCACCGACGACGACCAGGGTGGGGCGTGCAGTCATGGGGACACCTCGCTCGCTTCGTGGGGGGCTTCGGGGACGGCGACGGTGCCCCGGGGAGTGCTCACCCGGGGCACCGGGTCTAGGAGGATGCGGCCGTCGTCGGTCACCTGGACGGCGAAGACGGGCTGGCACAGGGCCTGGTCCTCGGCCTGGCCGGTGCGGGGGTCGAACTTCCACTGGTGGCCGGGGCAGATCACCTGCCCGTCCAGCACGGTGCCCTTGACCAGCGAGCGCTGCTTGTGGCCGCAGACGTCGTCGATGGCGTGCACCTCGTCGTCGAGGAGGAACAGGGCGATCGCCCGGCCCTCCACGACCACCAGCTTCTTCTTGCGTCGACTGAGCTCGCGGAGCTCGGCCACGTGCACCCAGCTGGTCACGCTGACCTCCGGTGTTGGGGGGCGGTGAAGGGGCCGGGGCGCCAGGCAGCTGCCCAGCGCCCCGGTCGATCCCGGTTGAGCGGAGTGGCTCAGGCGGTGACGAGGTCGGGCGCCACGTAGCTGTCGAACAGCGACTTGGTGTAGGAGTAGCGCATCTCCGCGCCCCACCGGACGAACTGCAGGCAGCGCTGCTGCAGCTCCACCGTGTTGGCGTGCTCCAGCACGATCTGGAAGCCGCGCTCGCCGTGCACCACGTCGGAGGTGATGTGCAGCTCGAAGAACTCGATCTCGTCCTCGGTGAAGCCGTACACGCCGCGCAGCGGGACGATCTGCTTCTTGTAGATGTCGGGCACCTGCGACTCCAGGCCGACGACCAGGGCCGCGGTGGCGACGACGAAGTGCTCGCGCATGGCCACGGCGTAGCACCAGGCCTGCAGGCCGCGGGTGACGGCGTTGGCGTTGTTCGGGTCCTCGATGCGCTCCTTGGTGGTGCCGCAGACCTCGCCGAAGCGGATGAGCAGGTCGGTGTGCCGGATGTCGGCCAGCTCCTCCTCGTACATGTTCTGCAGCAGGAAGTCCTTGGCGTCCACGCAGGTGTCCGGGGTGTTGCAGTAGATGTAGCCCAGGTAGTCGGCGAAGGGGCCGACGTACTGGTAGTGGTTCTCCGCCCAGCGGGCGAAGTGGTGGCGCTGCAGCTCGCCGTCGGCCCAGGCCTTGCTGAAGGAGGCGTTCTTCGCCTCGCGGCCCTTGATCGCGTCCTTGAGGGCGGCCCGGAAGTCTTCCTGGTTGAGAAGCTCGGTCATGTCATGCCTTCCGTTCTCGGGTGGCTCGCGTGCTGATGGCAGTAGTCAAGCGGCCAGCGAGCAGCCCGAGGACGGTCAAGTGGCACAGGGGTTTGCCCTGTTCCTGTGCACGGTGCCCAAGCTAGAGGCGGGTCGCCGTCCGGACGAGGTCGGCGACTACCCGGGAGCGGCTGTGCGTCGGCCACGCGATGACGGTGGTGACCGCGGGTGCGTCGACCACCGGGACGGTGGTGTGGCCCTCGCGCAGCTGGGCGCGGACCGATTCCGGCAGGATCGCTGACGCCCGACCCAGGGCGATCATCTGCAGCACCTGGGTGTGGTCGTGGGCCTGCGGGCCAGGACCGTCGGGGTACGTGCCGTCGACGCGGGGCCAGCGGGGCAGCGGCAGTCCGGGCAGCGCGGACACCTCGGCGGTGGTGACGTGCTGGCGGCCGGAGAACGGGTGCCCGGCCGGCAGCACCGCCACCTGCCCCTCGGTGCACAGCTCCTCGGTGTCGAACCCGGCGGTGGCGTCGAAGGGCTGGTGCAGCAGGGCGACGTCGGCGCGGCCGTCGGCCAGCAGCTGCGCCTGCTCACCGATTCCACAGAGGACCACGTCGACCGTGGCCGAGCCGGGCTCGGCGGCGTAGGCGTGGAGCAGCTTGGCCAGCAGCTCGCTGGACGCGCCCGCCTTGGTGGCGAGCACGACGGCGGGCTCACCGGCTGCGGCCAGGGCGGTGCGGCGGGTGCGACGCTCGGCAGCCGCCACCGCGGCCAGCGCCGCTCGCCCCTCCTCCAGCAGCACCGACCCGGCCTCGGTGAGGGTGACCGCGCGGCGGCTGCGCTCCAGCAGCGTCGCGCCCAGGCGGCGCTCGAGCTGGCTGATGGCGCGCGACAACGGGGGCTGCGCCATCCCGAGCCGCTCTGCGGCCCGGCCGAAGTGCAGCTCCTCGGCGACGGCCACGAAGTACCTCAGCTCTCGGGTTTCCACCCCGCAACGATACCCAGACCCTCCCTGTATCGATACCCGTGCGGTATCACGGCTCACCCGATCGGTCTTGGACGCTGCCACCCTGGGCCGGGCACAGTTGCCGGCATGAGCGAACAGAGAACAGCGCTGGTGACCGGCGCGAACAAGGGCATCGGGTACGAGATCGCGGCCGGCCTCGGCCGCCTGGGGTGGAGCGTGGGGGTGGGCGCCCGGGACGACCAGCGCCGCGATGCCGCGGTGGCCACGCTGCGGGCGGACGGGATCGACGCGTTCGGGGTTCCGCTGGACGTCACCGACGACGCCAGCGTGGCGGCAGCAGCCGAGCTGCTCGCCGAGCGCGGCGGCCTGGACGTGCTGGTGAACAACGCCGGGATCACCGGCAGCGCGGAGCAGCGGCCCACCTTGGTCGACCCCGCCACGGTGCGCGCGGCCGTGGAGACCAACGTCATCGGCGTCATCCGGGTGACCAACGCGGTGCTGCCGCTGCTGCGCCGCTCGGCCGCGCCGCGCATCGTGAACATGTCCAGCAGCGTGGGGTCGCTGACCCTGCAGAGCGCTCCCGGCTCGGACACCGGTCCCATTTCGGCCGCGTACTCGCCGTCGAAGACGTTTCTCAACGGCATCACCGTGCAGTACGCCAAGGAGCTGCAGGACACGAACATCCTGATCAACGCCGCCTGCCCCGGCTTCGTCGCCACCGACCTCAACGGCTTCCGCGGCACCCGCACCCCGGAGCAGGGCGCTCAGGTGGCGCTGCAGCTGGCGACGTTGCCCGACGGCGGGCCCACCGGCGGGTACTTCAACGAGGATGGGCCGCTGCCCTGGTGACCGTCGCCGCCAGGTCGATCGCGCGGGCCGGCCACGCGCCCTCTTTGGGTGCGGCTAGCGCAGCGGGTCCAGCTGACTGAGCACGTCCGGCACCGGATGCCCGGTGATCGCGTCCGCCAGCAGCCGCCCGCTGGCTGGACCCAGCGCCACGCCCCACATGCCGTGCCCACCGGCCACGTGCACCCGGGGTGAGCGGGTGCGGCCCAGCAGCGGCAGCCCGTCGGTGGTGCACGGCCGCGAGCCCACCCACTCCTGGGTGCGGGCGGCCCAGTCCACCCCGCGCAGCATCGGCCGGGTCGCCGCCACGATCGCCTGCACCCGGCGCGGGTCCAGCGGGGCGTCCGGGCGGCGCAGCTCCATCATCCCGGCCACCCGCAGCTGATCCCCGCCCAGCGGCGTGCAGGCCACCCGCTGGGTGGGGAAGTACACCGGGTCGTCCACCGGCGCCTCGGTGCGCACGGTGAAGCTGTACCCGCGCCCGGCCTGCACCAGCGCCCGCACCCCGAACGGCCGGGCCAGGGTGTTCAGCCGGGCACCGGTGGCCAGCACCACCGCGTCGGTACTCACCTGCTCACCCGCCGGGCCGAGCACCTGCACCCCGCTCGCCGTCTCCCGCACCTGCCGCACCGGCCAGCCCGCCGACACCTCCCCGCCGCGGGCGCGCACCGAGTCGGCCAGCGCCGCGAGGAAGCGCGGAGGGTGCAGGAACCGCTGCCCGTGCAGCCGCAGCCCGGCCACCACGCCCTCGCCCAGCGGCAGCCCCAGCGCGTGCGTCTGCTCCCGGTCCAGCAGGTCGTAGGCCACCTTGCCGCCCAGCTCCTGCACCGCCTGCAGCTCACCCACCAGCACCTCCCGCTCCGCGACGTCGGCGAAGGCGGCCACGAAGGGATCGGCGACGTGGGTGGGCTCGGGCACCGGGTGCGGGCCCTCAGCCAGGGCGTCGTAGGCCTCCAGGGCCAGCGGGGTGAGCTGCTGGTACACCGCCAGCGCGCGGCGCCACCGGGACTCGGTGCAGTGTCGGGCGAAGCCCACCAGGAACCGCAGCAGCCGCGGGTCGGCGGTCAGCGGCACGTACACCGGCGAGGACGGCCGCAGCATCGCCCGCAGCCCGTAGCGCAGCACCGCCGGCTCGGGCAGCGGCAGGGTGAGCGCCGGCGTCAGCCAGCCCGCGTTGCCCCACGAGGCGTCCGCGGCCACCCCGGTCGCGTCCAGCACCGTGACCCGCACGCCGCGCTCCTGCAGGAACCATGCCGCGCTCAGCCCCACCATGCCGGCGCCCACCACGACGACGTGCTCCGGTCGCGCTCCTGCACTCGCCACGTGACGCCTCCCGCCGCTTCGCACCAGCCCGCGTCGACTCAGTGTGGACCGCGACGCACCGGCGCGACAGGGTGGCGCCGGTCACCCACCCCGGGCCGCCATACTGGCGCGGTGATCATGGTCAGCACGGACGGCTCCTGCCTGCGCAACCCCGGGGGAGCCATCGGCTGGGCCTGGGTGAACCACGAGGGCACGTCCGCCTCGGGCGGCGCGGCGGTGGGCACCAACCAGATCGCTGAGCTGCAGGCGGTGCTGGAGGCCATCCGTGCGCACCCGGGCAGCGACGAGCTCTACATCGAGTCCGACTCCCAGTACGCCATCAAGTGCGCCTCGGTGTGGGTGCAGGGCTGGAAGCGCAAGGGCTGGAAGACCGCCTCCGGTGGGCCGGTGAAGAACCTGGAGCTGGTCAAGGCCATCGAGGCGGCCATTGCCAGCCGCGCCGGCACGGTGCGCTTCCAGTGGGTGAAGGGCCACCAGGGCAACCACTTCAACGAGAAGGCCGACGTGCTCGCCGGCCAGGCCGCCCTGCTGGCCGCGGCCGGCAAGCTCCCCGTGGCCGCCGCCACGCCGGCACCGCCGGAAGACCTCTCGCTCTTCTAGCCCCGGGATGGTCCTGGCGGTGCGCCGGTGGCCCCGGGCGCCCCGCCGCGACGGGCGACCTCCTGGGCGGCGCGGTCGATCGAGCCGTGCTCCAGCGCCGCCAGCGCCGACTCCCCCTCCCACACCAGGCGTCCCCGGCGCTTCACCCGCACGCGCATCCGCCCGCCCAGGTGCTCGATGGCCCCGGGCACGTTGCGTCGCTCGGCCGGCAGCGGCACCGGCAGCACGTGCGCGGCGTGCAGCGGGGAGCTGGCGTCCACGTCGACGCTCCAGCCGAGGCTGCGCCCGTGCAGCAGCCACCGCTCGTCGCTCACCTCCGCCCGCACCGGGGAGACCACCGGGTCGCCCAGGCGCACCAGCGTGCCGTCGGGCAGCAGCACCACCAGCGCGGTCACCTCGGTGTGCAGCGGACCCGCGGTGACCTGCCCGCCGGCGAAGGCCACGCACACCTGCGGCTCGGTGAAGGCCTGCGCCTGCCCCCACCACCAGGAGTCGGGGAATCCCCCACGGCCCCAGTTCTTCTCCGCGTACACCTGCGCGCCGTCGAGGTCCCACCGCTCGCCGCCCAGCACGGCGCTGCCCTGCGCGCGACCGCCCAGCAGCCACGGGTGCCAGTACTGGTTCAGCGCCGGCACCGACTGGAACACGCTGGAGCCGCCCCAGCGCCGCCGCGGCCAGGGCACCGGGTTGGTGATCCGCACGTCCAGGCGCGCGTCCGGACCCAGGTCCACGGTCAGCCGGTCGCCCTCCCCGCGGAAGGCTGACCCGGCGTGGGCGCCGATGCCCACCGGGGCGGCCGCGCCCTCGCCGTGGACGGTGGTGCGCAGGAAGCCGTTGGGGTGGCTGGCCAGCCCGAGCGTGGCCCAGTGCCCGTCCTCGGCCCGGTTGACGCCGTTGAGGGCGAGCACCACCCGGCCGGTGTCGGGCTGGGTGAACCGCCAGAAGTAGCCCTCCATGGCCACGCCGTGCGCGTCGCGGGGGTCGCCGAAGGGCAGGTCGGCGCCGGTGGCCCGGTAGGCCTGCAGCAGCCGGCCCGGCAGGGTGCGTGCGGTGGCCGGCGTGGTGGGTGCGGTCATCGAGGGATCATCCCAGCAGCGGGAACGAGCGGTGCCCGGCCTGCAGGGTCATCGACTCCTGCAGCGCGTCGACCACCTCCTGGTACTTGGCCTGCACGAAGTCCGGGTCCTCGGCCATCTCCGGGTCGTCCCCGACGTCCACCACGGGCAGGAACTCGGTGCGGATCTTGGCCGGCAGCGGCACCTGCGGGATCACGCCCGGGGCCAGCCCGAACGGGAAGCCCAGGGCGATGGGGAACGACTTGGCCCGGGCCAGCTTGTCCAGGCGCAGCAGCCGGGCCAGGGTGCGGCCCTCGGTGAGCATGAACAAGGTGTCCGACCCGCCGACGCTGGCGACCGGCACGATGGGCACCCCCAGCCGGGTCGCGAGCTTCACGAAGCCCATCCGGTCGTCCAGGATGGCCTGGTCGCGCTGGGTCCACGGTCGCAGCGCGTCCACGTCACCGCCGGGCCACAGGATGACGTCGTGACCGGCCTCGAGCGCCTCGGTGATCGCTGACTTGCTGGCGGGGACGGTGCCGATCTTGCGGAGGAACTGGCCCCAGCCGGGCAGGGACATGAGCACGTCGTGCGCGGTCCCGTGCAGCGGACGGTCGGCACCAAATCGGCGATACCACTGAAAGCCAGTCAAGTACGCCTCCACCGGCAGCAAACCGCTGGCGTGCACTCCGATCAGCAGGGCGGGCGATTTCGGAAGTCGTTCCCACCCTTTGATTTCCATCCGAAAGTACCAATCAAGCACCGGCTGTGAAGCCCAGACGAGAAACTGCTGAAAACGTTCGCCGGCACTGTCCAGGGAGTACTCGTTTGCCCGACGATCGATCAATCCCCGAAGTCCCCCAGCGGATTTCTCGTCCGACATACCTCTCCTCCCGTGGTTGTGACACGGATCGTGGTGCCTGCCAGACTCTATGGGGTGGGTCCGCAGTTCGCTCGCCGACTTCGGTGGGCGGCTTTGCGCCTGGGTGGATTTGTGCTGGATAACGGCATGGGCGCAATACCGCATCGGGTCCGACGGAAATGGCGCGTCGTGCCCTACCCTCCGATGGTGGAGATGCGTTCAGCACTCCGACGGATGAAGGAGCCCAAAGACGTGCTCAGTGACCTGCCGTTGAGTGGTGTGCGCCGCCTCGTTCCGCTGCCCGAGCTGGTGGGTCGGCACGTCGGGCAGGTGGTCGACCTCCCCGGCCGCGGCCAGACCTACGTCACCGACATCGGCCGCCGTGAGGGGCCCACCCTGGTGATGCTGCACGCGCTCGCCTGCACCGCGATGCTCACCTGGTACCCGGTGCTGGAGGAGCTGAGCAAGCGCTACCGGGTGGTGCTGCTCGACCAGCGCTGGCACGGCCAGGGCATCCGGGCCGCGGGGTCCTCGCTGGACGACGCGGCGAGCGACGTGGTGGCGGTGGCCGACGCGCTCGGCATCGACCAGTTCGTCCCGGTGGGGTACTCGATGGGTTCGCTGGTGGCCCAGCTGACCTGGCGCCAGCACCCCTCGCGGGTGGCGGGCCTGGTGCTGTGTGCCACCAGCAGCTCCTTCAAGCGCAACAGCCGGGACCGCCTTGCCATGCGGTTGACCGAGATGGCGGTGTCCACCACGCGTCGTCGCGCCGAGCACCTGGCCACGCTGGCCCCGCACCCGTACCTGCCTGCGGAGGAGACCTACCGGTGGGTGCTGGGCGAGTTCCGTTCCACCAGCCCGCTGGCGCTGGGGCAGTCGGTGTCGGCGATCAGCCGGTTCAACTCCTCGGAGTGGATCGGTGACGTCGACGTCCCCACGTCGGTGGTGATCACCGGGCGTGACCGCATCATCCCGCCGGGGCGCCAGCGCTGGATCGCCAACCAGATCTACGGCTCCACCAGCTACGAGATCCCGGCGGGGCACGCCTCCTGCGTGTTGAACGCGGAGAAGTTCAAGCCAGCGCTACTGGCTGCCTGTGCCTCCGTCGCCGGTCGGTTGGCTCCCGCCTGACGCTGCGGAGCTGGTCGAGCCGGTAGCCGTGCTGGGACCGGTGGCCTTGGCCGCCGTCTTGCGCGGTGCGGTCTTGCGCGGTGCGGTCTTGCGTGGTGCCGCCGCCTTCTTCGTAGCGGTGGACTTGGCGGCGGTCGTCGCAGCTGCGGCCTTGCTGGCACTGGTCTTCGTGGCAGGGGTCTTGGTCGCTGTCGTCTTGGTCGCTGTCGTCTTGGTCGCTGCCGTCCTGGGTGCTGTCGTCTTGGTCGCTGTCGCCTTGCTTGCAGCCGCCTTGGTGGCGCCAGCTTTGGAGGCGGTCTTGGTGGCAGCGCTGGTGGCCTTCTTCGCCGGCGCCTTGCGCATCGCCTTCTTGGTGGAGACTGCCTTCTTGGCCGGGACCGCCTTCTTGGCCGGGGCTGCCTTGGGGGCAGTGGGGGCTGCCTTGGGAGCGGTGGGGGCCTCCTTGCCGGTGCGCTTGCGCGCCGCGGCCACCAGCAGCTCGATCTGGCGCGGGACCTCGTCGGCGATCGCCCACGGGTTGGGCACCTGCTCGAGGCACGCGATGATGCCCACGTCCAGCTTTCCGTTGTTGGACAGCACCGTGACATTGAGCCCCGCACCGTGGAACACCGGGCCCAGCGGGTACAGCCCCAGCACCTCAGCGCCCAGGAAGTACATCGGGATGGGTGGCCCGGGCACGTTGGAGATCACCAGGTTGTAGACCACGGGGTGCCGCTCGGCCAGGCGCAGGCTGGAGTACGCCCGCACGGCCAGCCCGAACGTGGTGGGTGCCGCAAACTCCGCCCAGTCCTGCAGCATGGCGGCACTGATCGTCTGGTGGTGCTCCTTGGTGACCGCGTTGTCCGTGGCGATCGTCTCCAGCCGCTTGACCGGGTCGGCGATGTCGGTGGGCAACGACGAGAACAGGCCGGAGACCTTGTTGCGACTGCTCCCGCTGGCGGCGTTCTCGTCCTCGCGCACCGAGACCGGCACCATCGCCAGCAGCGGGCTCTCGGGCAGCTCGCCCCGAGACTCCAGGTAGCTGCGCAGGGCGCCGGCGCACACGGCCAGCACCACGTCGTTCACCGTGGTGCCGAAGGCGCGCTTGATCTCCTTGACGTCGTCGAGGTTGGCAGCGGTGAAGGCCACGCTGCGGTGGCCGGTGATGGTGCCGTTGAACGAGGTGCGGGGCGCGGAGAACGGCGGCGGCATGGAGTCTCCGCGCTGGTGGCGGACTATCCAGTCGCCGGCCAGTGCCACCGTCTCCGGCAGCAGCTTCACGATGTCCAGGGGGCGCAGCGCCAGGTGGGTGATCCCGTCGATCGCCAGGCGCAGGGCACTGGGCTTGCGGGCCGGACGATAGCTGGGGTCGGGCTCCGGGCGCGGGGCGTCCGGCTCGATGCCGCAGAGCGCGCCCAGCAGGTTGGCCCCGCTCACGCCGTCCACGCTGGCGTGGTGCATCTTGGTCATCACGGCGATCTTGCCGTCGGCCAGCCCCTCGATCACCCAGAACTCCCAGAGGGGGCGCTGGCGGTCCATCGGTATCCCGGCGATGTGCGCGCAGGCCTCGGCCAGCTGCTCACGCCCGCCCGGGGCCGGGATCGCGGTGCGGTGCAGGTGCCGGTCGATGTCGAAGTCGGCGTCGTCGATCCACACCGGGTGGTCGACATTCAGCGGCGAATCGTAAAGCTTTCGTCGAAACGCCGGAATTGCGCGGGTGCGCAGAAAGATCTCATGCTTTAGCTTGTCAAACGAATATCCGTCGGGAACGGTCTCCGGGTCAAGCTCCAGCAGCCCGCACACGTGCAAGAGCTGGGTCGGGGTCTCTAGGTAGAGAAAGCTGGCGTCAAGGCCGCTGAGGCGTTCCATTCCCGGGATGGTAGCCGCAAGATAGAACCAGTTCTAGGCAAAAGATAGGATTGCGCAATGGGTCTCGGACATGTGGGTAGGCAGGCGCTCCAGCTGGCGGCGATCGGAAATGCCGTACGGCCGTACGGCAAGTCCTGGTCGGTGATTCCTGCCTTCTTCTCCGGGTGGCTCACCACCGAGCTGGCGCCGCACCTGCTGGCGCTCAACGCGGCCGGTGCAGCGCTGCACGTCCGCAGGCACGGCACCCGCGGGTGGGACGACCGGCTGGCGCTGGCGCTGCAGGCGGTGTCCGCCGCGGGCTACGTCAAGCTGATCCGTGACTCCCAGCTGGCCAAGGGCGAGATCGAGGACGCGCTGCGGGAGGCGCTCGGCGACGACTACGCCTCCGGCCTGGAGCGGGAGCCGGACGCCGACGACCTGGCCACCCCCTGGGGCCAGCTGGCGATGCCCTTCCGGATGGCCAACGACGAGGTGGTCCGCGAGTCCAACATCGCCTACGCCGAGGGCGGGAAGCGCTACCGGCTGGACGTCTACCACGGCCGGGAGCCCCAGCAGGGCCGGCCGGTGCTGCTGCAGGTGCACGGCGGCGGCTGGGTGATCGGCCACAAGGCGCAGCAGGGCGTGCCGCTGATGCAGCACATGGCCGAGCGAGGCTGGATCTGCGTGGCACCCAACTACCCGCTCAGCCCCAGGGCGAAGTGGCCCGAGCACGTGGTGGCCCTCAAGCGGGCCATCGCCTGGGTGCGGGAGAACATCGCCGACTACGGCGGAGATCCCTCCTTCCTCGCCGTCACCGGCGGGTCGGCCGGCGGGCACCTGGCCGCGCTCTTGGCGCTGACCTCCGACGACAAGAGCTGGCAGCCCGGCTTCGAGGACGCCGACACGTCGGTGCAGGCCTGCGTGCCGCACTACGGCGTGTACGACTTCGCCGGCCAGACCAACACGGCCGCCGCGGTGCAGCGGCGCGAGGAGGTGCTGGGCCGGGTGGTGATGCCCGCGCGCTACGAGGTGGACCCGCAGTCCTACCTGCAAGCCTCACCCCTGGAGCGGATCACCGAGGACGCACCGCCCTTCCTGGTCATCCACGGGCGGCTGGACTCGCTGGTGCCGGTGGCCGAGGCGCGGGAGTTCGTCCAGCGGCTGCGGGAGATCTCCCCCCACCCGGTGGCCTACGCCGAGATCAGCGGGGCACAGCACGCCTTCGACATCTTCCCGTCCATCCGCAGCGCCCACGTGGTGCGCGGCGCCGAGCGCTTCCTGAGCTGGACCTACCGGCAGGCCACGGCGCAGCAGCCGCCCACGCCGACCGACCCGGACGAGAGCGCACCGACGGAGGTCGCCGCGCCGCAGGGCTAGCCCCGAGCAAGCCGCGGCAGGGCCGCGGGTGCCGGGTTGCTAGTGCAGCGCCGGCTCGGGGACGTCGGCCAGCACGCACCGGGTGCCGGTGTAGATGGTGGGCATGCACTTGTTGCAGTGCACGCACAGGCCGGTGGTGCGGCCCTTGGACTGGTACTGGTTGATCAGGTCCGGCTCGCGCAGCAGGGCCCGGGCCATCGCCACGAACTGGAAGCCCTCGTCCAGGCCGAGCTGGATGGTGTCCAGCTCGTTGATGCCGCCGAGCAGGATCAGCGGCATGTCCAGCGCCGCCCGGAACTGGCGGGCGAAGGGCAGGAAGAACGCCTCCTCGAAGGGGTACTCCGGGAACAGCATCTTCTTGCCGAACGCGCGCAGGCCCCACCCGACCACCGTCGCCTGGGTGGCGGCGAGCTCGCGCAGCGGCACCTCGCCGCGGAAGAAGTACATGCCGTTGAGCAGCGAGCTGCCACCGGTGAGCTGCATCGCGTCGAGGTGCCCGTCGTCCTGCAGCAGCCGGGCGAACTGCAGGCTCTCCTCCAGCCACAGCCCCTGGGGGACGCCGTCGGCCATGTTCAGCTTGGCGGTGACGGCGACGCCGGAGCCCACCACCTCGCGCACGGCGGCAACCACCTCTCGCGGGAAGCGCGAGCGGTTCTCGATGCTGCCGCCCAGGTGGTCCTTGCGGCGGTTGAGGTTGGGACTGAGGAAGGAGCTGAGCAGGTAGTTGTGCCCGAGGTGGATCTCGATGGCGTCGAATCCGGTGTCCACCGCGACCTGCGCGGCTCGGCGGAAGTCGCCCAGCACCCGCTCGAGCTGGGCCGGGGTGGCCGCCTTGACCAGGCCCATGCCCGGCGCGCTGAGGCGGGTGGACGGCCCCATGCTGGGCATCCGGTTGGACCGCTGGTCAGCGACGTAGCCGGCGTGGCCCAGCTGGGCAGCGACCAGCGCGCCCTCGGCGTGCACCGCGTCCGTGAGCCGGCGCAGCTCGGCGTCCTGCTTGCCGTCCATCACCAGGGTGTTGCGGTGCACCCGCCCGTCCGCGGAGACCGCGCAGTAGGCCACGGTGGTGAGCGCTGCCCCACCACGGGCGACCCGGGCGTGGAAGTCGATGAGGTCCTGGGTGATCGTGCCGCGCGGCATGACGCCCTCGAAGGTCGCGGCCTTGATGATGCGGTTGCGCAGGGTCAGCGGTCCCAGCCTGGCCTGCTCGAAGGGCACGGCACCGGTGGGCGCTCCCACGCCGGGCGTGCCCAGCGAGGCGCGGGTGGTGCTGGGCGTGCCGGGCTCGGGCGTGGTCATTGCTGGTCCCTCTCGGTGGGGTTGGCGAGGGCGCCTGCCGGTGCGGTCTGGCGCATGGTGTCCATCAGGGCCTGCCGGATCGGGCGCCAGGTCAGGCCGAGCTCGGAGCGGGTGCGGGAGTCGTCCATGGGGGTGGCCGCGGTGAGCAGCCAGGCCGCCTCGTAGCTGATGCCTGCCGACATCGGCAGGAATCGTCCGACGAGGTCGCTGATCCGGCCCAGCGTCCGGATGGCGCCCTGGCTCATCGGGATGCGCCGGATCTTGCGTCCGGAGAACTCCTCCAGCAGGTCCACCATGGTCCCGAAGGGCACCATCTCGCCGCCGCAGACGTAGCGGCGCGGCCCGCGGCCTGGCTCCATCAGCGCCGTGTGGACGGCGGCCACGTCGCGCACGTCGATCATGGCCATGCCGCCGTCGAAGACGGGTGCCACGCCCAGCTGCAGCATGGCGGCCCAGCCCATCGCGGTGATGCCCCGCTGGGTGCCCGCGGCCGGGCCCACCACCGAGGAGGGATAGGTGATGACCACGGGAGCGCCGCCGGCCTGCAGCCCACGGGCGATGCGGTCGGCGGCGGACTTGGTGCGCCCGTACGCGCTGCGCCCGTCAGCGGTCTCGCTGTCCGGGCCGATCACCGGGTCCTTGCAGGGGAACAGCGCGCTGTAGCTGGCCACGTGCACGATCGGGTCGAGCCCCAGGCCGACCGCGCGGGTGAGCAGGGTGGCCGTCGCCTGGGTGTTGACCTGCCACATCAGCTTCTCGCGGCTGTCGTCCACCCCGACGATGCCCGCGGCGTGCAGCACCGCGTCGCAACCGATGAGCAGCTCGGTGATGACGTCACCGTCGCGGACGTCCCCGACCACGGTCTCCAGCGCGGTGACGTCCACGCCGAGTGCACCCAGGGAATCCTGCGGCGAGTCGTCGGGATGGATCAGCAGGCGCACCTGGTGGCCGGCGTCGAGCAGCGCCTTGGTGGTGTGGGCACCCAGGTACCCGGTTCCGCCGGTGACCGCGATCTTCATCCGTGTCCTCTGCTCGGAGTGCGCCCCCGCGGGCCAGCCACATCCTTGTTACGGTACCACTGGCCCCGAAAAAGGGGAATGGTTCTTCACCAGCTGTCGGGAGCTTTCATGAGTTCACCAGCCGCAGGACGTCCGCGCGACCCGCGCATCGACACCGCCGCGCTCGCCGCCACCCGGGAGCTCCTGCTGGAGGTGGGCTGGGAGGAGATGAGCATGCGCTCCATCGCCGCCCGCGCCGGGGTGGGCCGCTCGGCGCTGACCCGGCGGTGGCCGTCCAAGGCGCACCTGGTGCTGGACGCGCTGCTCGGCGAGGCGCCGGACCTCACCCCGTTCGCGGGCACCGACCGGCGCGGCTGGGTGCAGTGGGTCGTCGACGGCGCCAGCGAGCTGTTCTCCCGCCCGGAGGTGCGTGCTGCCGTGCCCGGGCTGCTGGCGGCGCTGCGCGACCGCGAGGACCTGCGCACCGAGCTGTGGCAGGGCTTCTCCGTCCCGGCCACCGCGATGTTCGCCGGTGCCGACGACGAGGGACAGGCCCTGCGGAGCGCCCGTGCCGCCCTGGTGCTCGCCGGCGGGGCCGCCCTCCTGCTCAGCCTGGTGGCCACGGAGGACGACACCCCGCAGGTGCACGAGGAGATCGTTCGGCTGCTGGCGCCGATCGCCGACTAGACCAGCCCCTGGGCGTGCATCGCCTTGGCGACCCGCAGGAACCCGGCGGCGTTGGCGCCGAGCACCAGGTTGCCGGGCTCGCCGTACTCCTCGGCCGTCTCGAAGCAGTCGGCGTGGATGCGCTGCATGATCTCGGCCAGCCGCTGCTCGGTGTAGGCGAAGCTCCAGCTGTCCCGCGAGGCGTTCTGCTGCATCTCCAGCGCCGAGGTGGCCACCCCGCCGGCGTTGGCCGCCTTGGCGGGGCCGAAGGCCACACCCGCGTCCTGCAGCACCGCGAGGGCGTCCGGGGTGGTCGGCATGTTGGCGCCCTCGGCCACGGCCACGCACCCGTTGCGCACCAGGCGGACCGCGGCGTCCTCGTCCAGCTCGTTCTCGGTCGCCGAGGGCAGCGCCACCGTGCACGGGACGTCCCACACCGACCCGTCCTTGACGAAGCTGGCGCCGGGCGTGCGGTCGGCGTAGTCGCTGATGCGGCCGCGCTCGACCTCCTTGATCTGCTTGAGCAGGTCGAGGTCGATGCCGTCCTCGTGCACCACGTAGCCACCGGAGTCGGAGCAGGCGATGACCTTGCCGCCCATCTGGTTGACCTTCTCGATGGCGTAGGTCGCCACGTTGCCCGAGCCGGACACCACCACGGTCTGGCCCTCCAGCGAGCTGCCGCGCGCGGTGAGCATCTCGGAGACGAAGAAGGCCAGGCCGTAGCCGGTGGCCTCGGTGCGCACGCGCGCCCCGCCCCAGCCCAGGCCCTTGCCGGTGAGCACGCCCGACTCGTGCCGGTTGGTGATGCGCTTGTACTGGCCGAACATGAAGCCGATCTCGCGCGCGCCCACGCCGATGTCGCCGGCGGGGACATCGGTGTACTCACCGATGTGGCGGTAGAGCTCGGTCATGAAGGACTGACAGAACCGCATGATCTCGCTGTCGGAGCGGCCCTTGGGGTCGAAGTCCGACCCGCCCTTGCCGCCGCCGATCGGCATGCCCGTCAGCGCGTTCTTGAACACCTGCTCGAAGCCCAGGAACTTCACGATGCCCAGGTACAGCGAGGGGTGGAAGCGCAGGCCGCCCTTGTAGGGGCCCAGCGCAGAGTTGAACTCCACCCGGAAGCCGCGGTTGATCTGCGGGTTGCCGGCGTCGTCCTGCCACGGCACCCGGAAGATGATCTGGCGCTCGGGCTCGCAGATGCGCTCGATCATGTTGAAGGTCGTGTACTCCGGGTGGCGCTCGAGCACCGGTGCCAGGGAGTCGACCACCTCGCGAACCGCCTGGTGGAACTCGCTCTCACCGGGATTTCGGCGCAGCACTCCCTCGTAGATGTGCTCGATCGTCGCTCGGATGTCCGACATGACGCCTGGGTCCTCTCCTCGGTGTCTGCGCGGCAGCGGGGGTGTGCACCGCGCACGGCGGACCGCGATGACCTGTCCGGGTCCGCGCGCTCCCCCTACAGGCTGGCACGAAGCCGGGAGCGGTCTTCGTCCACTACCGTCTTGCTGTGCTTCTCGCGGACCCCACCACCACCACCCGGGCGTGGCTGCGATCGCACCTGCGGGTGCTGCTGGGAGTGCTCGCCGGTCTGGTGCTGCTCGGTCTGGTGGAGGCACTCTGCGCGAGCCAGCAGCTCACCGGCCCGACCCTGGCGCTGCTCAGCGTGTACGTCACCGAGCAGCCCTCCGCGCCGGGCATCTACTGCGGCCTGCTCATCGCGCTGGTGCTCGCGCCCCGGCGGCTGTGGTGGCCCACGCTCGGCGCTGCGCTCGCGGTGGATGCGGTGCTGTCGCTGGCTCGGCTGGTGGTCAACGGCGAGGTTCGCTCGGTGGGCGCCGGCGCGCTGGTCGCCCTCACCGGCCTCGCGGTGCACGCCACGACTCGACTGCACGGCGCCGAGCGGCTCGCCGCCCTGCGGGGGCTGGGCTGTGGCGCGGCCCTGGTGGCGGCCACCGCGCTGGGCAACGTCTGGCTGGAGCTGACGGCGGCGCTGCGCCCGGAGGTGCTGGACGAGTACCTGGCGGTCGCCGACCACGCGCTGCTCTCCCCGGCGTGGCTGGTGGGCCGGCTCTTCGACCACCTGGGCGTGGTGGGCCACTACTTCTTCCTCACCGTGTACTCGATGCTGCCGCTGATGGCGGTGTTCGCCGCCGGGGTGCAGCTGTGGCGGGGCTGGCAGCGGCACAACATCATGCTGACCTTCGTGGCGGTGGGGCTGCTGGGACCGGCGCTCTACCTGTTGTTCCCGGTGGTGGGGCCGATGTTCGCCTTCGGTGCCGACGGTGGGGAGTTCGCCTACTCCACGCAGTGGCCTGACGTGGTACCCGTGGTCGCGGCACCCGAGCCCCTGCTGTTCAACGACTTCACCCCCCGCAACTGCATGCCCAGCCTGCACACCGCGTGGGCGGTGGTGATCTTCGTGCACACCCGGCCGATGGGGCGGGCGATGCGCGCGGTGGGCACGTTCTGGCTGGTCGGCACCCTGGCCGCCACCCTGGGCTTCGGCTACCACTACGGCGTGGACCTGGTGGTGGGCGCGGTCTTCGCCCTCACCATCGAGGCCGCCCTGCGCTCCCGCGTGCACGGCTGGTCGGCGGGACGGGTGTGGCTGGTGGCCGGTGGCAGCGCGGTGGTGGCCCTGCTGCTGCTCAGCTTTCGGTACGCCGCGTCGCTCTACGCCGACCGGCCGGCCGTGCTCGGAGTGCTGGTGCTGGCCGCGCTGGGGCTGGTCTGCGTCGGCTACGGCCGGCTGCCCGGACGCCAGATCGCGACGCCCCGCACGGGCCAGGCAGCAGGGGGCACGGCCCCGTCCAGCTGAGCTGGGACACCGCACCGGCTCTGGGTGCTCCGACCGGGGCAAATTTGCTGTTTGCGCGATCTTTCGATACGCGCCGCGGAGTGTCTACTGTGATCCCGCGCACCTATTTGGCGCTGCCGACGTTGAGTACTCGGGGTCGGTGGCCAGGTCCGTTACCAGGATTTGACACCGCAGAGCTGTAACGTGTTCTAGTTAGTATGGTTCTTGTCACACTCAGAACCCGGCGGGCGTCACGTCTGCCGGTCGGCGAGGCGGAGAGGGGGCGGGCGCGACGATGGCGGTTCCTGCGCTGATCGACACGCCGTTGCGCAACCTCGGCAGCTTCTTCGCGATGACCCTGGACGTGCTCCGGTTCTCGTGGCGCCGTCCCTACCAGTGGGGCGAGTTCGTCGACCAGTGCTGGTTCATCGCGCGGGTCTCCATGCTGCCCACCGTCCTGGTGGCGCTGCCGTTCACCGTGCTGGTCAGCTTCACCCTGAACATCCTGCTCAAGGAGATCGGCGCGGCCGACCTCAGCGGTGCCGGCGCCGCGCTCGGCGCGGTCACCCAGGTCGGCCCGATCGTCACCGTGCTCATCGTGGCCGGTGCCGGTGCCACCGCCATCTGCGCCGACCTGGGCGCCCGCACCATCCGCGAGGAGATCGACGCGATGGAGGTGCTGGGCATCGACCCCATCCGTCGCCTGGTGGTCCCGCGGGTGCTGGCCTCGACCTTCGTGGCGCTGCTGCTCAACGGGCTGGTGGTGTCCATCGGCCTGCTCGGCGGCTTCTTCTTCTCGGTCTTCCTGCAGGACGTCAACCCCGGGGCCTTCGTCTCCGGGCTCACCCTGCTCACCCACCTGCCCGAGGTCGTGATCTCCGAGGTCAAGGCGGGTCTGTTCGGCCTGATCGCCGGGCTCGTGGCCTGCTACCGCGGGCTGTCGGTCAAGGGCGGTCCCAAGAGCGTCGGTGACGCGGTCAACGAGACGGTGGTCTACTCCTTCATGGGTCTGTTCGTCATCAACGTGATCGTCACCGCGGTCGGCATCAAGGCAACGGCGGGCTGAGTCGATGGCTATCGCGATGACCGGAAAGTTCCCCCGCACGCGGCGCGTGGGCCAGCGCTTCTCCGGGTCCACGGACAGCTTCGGCGAGCAGGCTGTCTTCTACTGGACCGCGCTGCGCTGGTCCTGGCGGGCGGTCACCCACTACAAGAAGGAGACCCTGCGGCTGATCGCCGAGATCAGCATGGGCTCGGGAGCGCTCGCCGTGATCGGCGGCACCGTGGTCATCGTGGGGTTCCTGACGCTGGCCTCGGGCGCGACCATCGCGGTGCAGGGCTACAGCTCGCTGGGCAACATCGGCGTGGAGGCGCTCACCGGGTTCTTCGCCGCGTTCATCAACGTGCGCATCGCCTCGCCGGTCATCGCCGGAATCGGCCTGGCCGCCACCATCGGTGCCGGCTCCACCGCCCAGCTCGGCGCCATGCGGATCAGCGAGGAGATCGACGCCCTGGAGGTCATGGGCATCCCCTCCATGCCCTACCTGGTCACCACCCGAGTGGTGGCCGGGCTCATCGCCATCATCCCGCTGTACTCGCTGGCCGTGATCATGTCCTTCCTGGCCAGCCGGTTCGCCACGGTGGTGATCTACGGGCAGTCAGGCGGGGTCTACGACCACTACTTCACGACGTTCCTGATACCTACCGACATCTTGTGGTCGTTCCTGCAAGCCATCTTGATGGCCGTGGTCATCATGCTGATCCACACGTACTACGGCTACACCGCCAGCGGGGGTCCCGCCGGCGTGGGTGAGGCCGTCGGCAACGCGGTGCGCGCCTCGCTCATCGCCGTGGTGGTGGTGACCCTGCTCGTCTCCCTCGCCATCTACGGCGGCACCGGCAACTTCAACCTGTCGGGATGAGGGGCTAGCCATGGTGCGACACCACTACAAGCTCGCAGCGCTGGCACTGGTCGTCGCGCTGCTGGCCATCGTCGTCGTGGCGCTGGGGATGTTCCGGGGCAGCTTCACCAGCACGGTGCCGGTCACCATCTCCACCGCCCGCACCGGCCTGGTGATGGATCCCGGCGCCAAGGTGAAGGTGCGTGGCGTCGAGGTGGGCCGGGTGTCGGAGGTGCGCGTCAGCGGTGACGACGCCGAGATCACCCTCGCGCTGCAGCCGGACATGCTGCGGCTCATCCCCGCCAACTCCGGGGTGGACATCAAGTCCACCACGGTCTTCGGTGCCAAGTTCGTCAACTTCCTGCCACCCGAGCAGCCCTCCGCCACGCCCATCGCCGCGGGTGCCCGGATCGCCTCGCAGAACGTGACGGTGGAGTTCAACACCGTCTTCCAGAACCTCAACCGGCTCCTGGAGGCCACCCAGCCGCAGAAGCTCAACGCCACCCTGGGCGCGATCGCCGAGGCTCTGCGCGGCCGGGGCACCCAGCTCGGCGAGACGCTGGACCAGGCCAACAACGTCCTCACCCAGCTCAACCCCAGCATCCCGGCCCTGCAGAACGACCTGCAGAAGGGGGCCATCGTGGCCGACGTCTACGCCGACTCGGCCAACGGGCTGCTGCGCACGCTGGAGAACCTCACGACCACCAGCAACACCGTGGTGGACCAGCAGGGCAACCTCGACCAGCTGCTGCTGGGGCTCACCGGGCTGGGCACGGTGGGCACCCAGGTGCTCAACACCAACCAGGCAGGCCTGGCCGACGTGGTCAGCCTGCTGCGCCCGACCACCGCGCTGCTCTACGAGTACTCCCCGGAGTTCACCTGCTTCTTCAAGGGTCTGAACACCGCCCGCGGGCTCGGTGAGGAGATCGCCGGCGGCATCAACCCCTGGATCGGCGTGGACACCTCGTTCATCGCCGGCGGCGACATCTACCAGTACCCGCAGAGCCTGCCCGTGATCGGCGCCTCCGGCGGCCCGCGGTGCAACGGCCTGCCGAACCTGACCCTGGACCAGCTGCCGGGGAAGTACCTGGTCACCAACACCGGCAGCAACCCCAACAAGCCGGGCACCAACGTCCAGACCCCGCGGGTGCCCGACATCATCGACTACCTGCAGGGCGAGCAAGCCGGAGGAGGCTCATGACCTCGGCCCGTTCCACCCTGGTCAAGCTGGGTGTCTTCACCACCGTGATGGTGCTGATCCTGGCCGGGCTGGTGGTCATCTTCGGCCAGATCCGATTCACGCCGACCACCTCCTACCAGGCGTTGTTCACCAACGCCTCCGGCATCAAGACCGGCGAGCGGGTGCGCATCGCGGGCGTGCCGGTGGGCACCGTCAACGGGGTGAAGGTCACCGCGGACAACACGGCGCAGGTGGACTTCGAGGTGGACACCAAGTACCGCCTCGCCGCCAGCACCAAGGCCGTGGTCCGCTACGAGAACCTCACCGGCGACCGGTACCTGGAGCTGCTGGAGGGCTCGGGCAACCCGCTGCCGCTGGAGGACGGTGACTCGATCCCCGCCTCCCAGACCACGCCCGCCCTCGACCTCGACGAGCTGCTCAACGGGTTCAAGCCGCTGTTCCGCGCCCTCGACCCGGCCCAGGTCAACCAGCTGTCCTCGGAGATCATCATGGTGCTGCAGGGCCAGGGCGGCACCGTGCAGTCGGTGCTGGCCCGCACCGGCTCGCTGACCAACACCCTCGCCAACCGGGACCAGCTCATCGGTCAGGTGGTCACCAACCTCAACACCGTGCTCGACACCGTCGCCACCCGCAGCACCCAGTTCGACACCACGGTCACCCAGCTCCAGCAGCTGGTCAGCGGGCTCTCCGGAGACCGGGCGGTGATCGGTGACGCCCTGAACAGCGTCAACACCGGGACCAACCAGCTGACCTCGCTGCTGCTGGACGGCCGCGAGCCGCTGCAGGGCGCGATCAACCAGGGCAACCGGCTGGCCACCGTGCTGGACGAGGGCAAGGGCGAGATCGACAGCGTGGTGTCGCGGCTGCCCGAGACCTACGCGGCCCTGGTGCGCACCGGCGTCTACGGCAGCTTCTTCCAGTTCTACCTGTGCCAGATCGTGCTGAAGCTGACCGGCCCGGACGGCAAGCCCACCACGGTCACGCTGAACGACCAGAAGACGGGCAGGTGCGCGGCGTGAGGCGCTTTCGCGAGATGAACCCGGTGCCGATCGGGGCGGTCGGCATCGTGGTGACCGCGGGGCTGGTGATGACGGCGCTGAACTACGACAAGCTGCCGATCTTCGCCAGCGGCACGGAGTACCAGGCCCTGTTCCCCGAGGCTGCCGGGATCAACCCGGGCGACGACGTCCGCGTGGCCGGCGTGAACGTCGGCAAGGTCGAGAGCGTCAAGCTGAGCGGGCCGCAGGTGCTGGTGACCTTCACCGTCGGCGACAGCATCACCCTGGGGCAGGACACCGGCGTGGACATCGAGACCAGCACCATCCTGGGCCGCAAGGCGCTGGGGGTCCGGCCCGCCGGGCCGGGGGAGCTGCCGACCGACACCCCCATCCCCCAGGGCCGCAACACCTCCCCGTACTCCCTGACCGGTGCGCTGGGCGACCTCACCGACACGGTGGACGCCCTGGACACCAACCAGCTGAGCGAGTCGATGAAGACGCTGGCGGCCACCCTGCAGAACACCCCACCAGACCTGCGGAACGCGCTCACCGGGCTGACCAACCTCTCCGCCAGCATCAGCTCGCGCGACGCCCTGCTGCAGGACCTGCTGCGCAACGCGGAGAGCGTGACCACGGTGCTCTCCCAGCGCAGCACCCAGCTGAACACCCTGGTGCTGGACGGGAACACCCTGCTGGGTGAGCTGGACAACCGCAGGCGGGTGATCGGCGAGCTGTTCACCAACGTGCAGGCCGTCGCCAACCAGCTGCGTGGGCTGGTGGCTGACAACGAGGCCCAGCTCGGCCCCACCCTCACCCGGCTGAACTCGGTGCTGGACGTGCTGCAGAAGAACCGGGACAACCTCACCGCCGGCCTCGAGGGGTTGTCGAAGTACCAGATCACCCTGGGTGAGGCCGTCTCCAGCGGGCCGTTCTTCAACGCCTACGTGCAGAACCTGATCCCCGGCGACAACGTCAAGCCCCTGGTGGACGCTGCGCTGCAGCCCTACCTCAACCAGGCGCAGGCCGGCCAGCCACCGGCACCGGCTGCCCCTGCTGCCCCCGCACCGGGAGGTGGCCGATGAGCACCAGGTCGATGGTGGTCCGCGGCGCGATCATCGCGCTGGTCGTCGCGGTGCTCGCCGCCGCCACCTACGTGCTGCTGCCGGGCACCAAGCAGCACACCGTCGTCGCCTACTTCACCTCCACCACGAGCATCTACGAGGGCGACGACGTCCGCGTGCTCGGCGTGAAGGTGGGCACCATCGACTCCATCGAGCCGGAGGGCGACCGCGCCAAGGTGACGATGTCGGTGGATGCCGACCAGCCGGTGCCGGCGGACGCCAAGGCCCTCATCGTCGCCCAGAGCCTGGTCTCCTCCCGCTTCGTCCAGCTGGCCCCGGTCTACGACGGTGGGCCGGTGATGGCCGACAACGCGGTGCTCAACGAGGACCGCACCGCAGTGCCGGTGGAGTGGGACGAGATCAAGGACCAGCTGGGAACCCTGGCCACTGCGCTGGGCCCCAACGAGTTCAGCACCACCGGGGCGCTCGGGGAGACCGTGAACTCCGCCGCCGCCGCGCTGGACGGCAACGGGCAGTCGCTGCGGCAGACGCTGAACCAGCTCTCGCTGGCCATGAAGACGCTCTCCGACGGCCGGGACGACCTCTTCTCGATCGTGCGCAACCTGCAGGTCTTCGTCAGTGCGCTGGCGGCCAGCGACCGGCAGATCGTGGAGTTCGGCGGCCGCCTGGCCAGCGTCTCGGACGTGCTGGCCAAGAACACCACCGCACTGGGTGGGGCGCTGGCCGACCTGAACATCGCGGTCGGCGACGTGGAGCGCTTCGTGCGGAGCAACCGGACCGGGCTGTCCGAGGCGGTGAGCAGCCTCGCCGACGTCACCCAGGTGCTGGCCGACAAGCGCCCGGAGGTGGAGCGGATCCTGCACTCCGGACCCAACTCGCTGGCCAACTTCTTCAACATCTACCAGCCCGGGCACAACTCCCTGGTCGGCAACCTGGCCATCTCCAACTTCCAGAACCCGGTGAACTTCATCTGCGGTGGCATCGCTGGGCTCGCCACCGCCGCCGCGGACCAGAGCGCGAAGCTGTGCGTGCAGTACCTCGCGCCGTACCTGAACACGCTGAACTTCAACTACCCGGCGCTGGGCCTCAACCCGGTCAACGGCTACCGGGCCGAGCCGACCGACCTCCAGCTCAGCGAGCCCGGGCTGGACGTCGCCACCGGCACGCTGCCCGCGGCCGACAAGCCCGGCGCCCCCGGCTACACCGGGGTCAAGTGGCCGACCGTCGCCGAGCCCAAGGTCCCCGGCCTGACGGGTCTGCTGATGCCGGAGGGAGGACGTTGATGAGCAGGTCACGACGTGCGGCCGGGATCGGCGCGGCGGTGCTGGTCTCGTCGGTGGTGCTCGGCGGGTGTGAGTTCAAGGGACTGAACTCGCTGCCGCTGCCGGGCACGGAGGGCTCCGGGGGCGGAGCGTGGACGGTGCAGGTGGAGATGCCCAACGTCACCACCATCGACCAGAACTCCCCGGTGCGGGTGGACGACGTCATCGTCGGCAAGGTCAGCGGCATCGAGCTGGACGGCTGGCACGCCAAGGTCACGCTGTCGCTGAACGAGGACGTCCAGCTGCCCGCCAACGCCACCGCGATGATCGGCCAGACGTCGCTGCTGGGTTCCAACCACGTCGAGCTGAACCCGCCGGTCTCCGAGGCGCCGGTCGGCCAGCTGCAGCCCGGGGCCACCATCCCGCTCAGCCAGGCCGGTGCCTACCCGACGACGGAGCAGACGCTGTCGTCGCTGTCGGTGGTGCTCAACGGCGGCGGGCTGTCGCAGATCCAGGAGATCGCCTCCGAGCTGAACAACGCGCTCAAGGGCCGCGAGGACTCGGTGCGCAGCCTGTTCACCCAGCTGAACACCCTGCTGACCGGGCTGGACACCCAGAAGCAGGACATCATCCGGGCGATGGAGGGCCTCAACCGGCTCGCCGGCCAGGTGGCCCAGCAGAACCAGGTGCTCGGCGGGGCGCTGGACTCCATCCCGCCGGCGCTGGCCGTGCTCAACCAGCAGCGCGCCGACCTCACCACCACGCTCGCGTCCCTGGGCAACCTCGGGTACGCCGCCACCCGGGTGGTCACCAGCTCCAAGGACGACCTCATCGCCAACCTGCAGTACCTCTCACCCAGCCTCGCCGCGCTCGCCGACGCGGGCAAGGACCTCCCCGAGAGCCTCAGCGTGCTCGGCACGTTCCCGTTCCCGATGAACTCCTTCAAGAACGCCTTCCACGGCGACTACGCCAACCTGGGCATCACCATCGACCTGACCCTGGCCCGCACCGACAGCGCCCTGCTCAAGGGAACGCCGTTCTATGGGGTGCTCACCCAGCTGCAGAACGTGCTCCAGCAGAACGCCGGGCAGGGCACCACCGCGGCCGACCCGCTGCAGGCGCCGCTGAACACCCCGCCGCAGCAGCAACCACCCAGCCAGGCGCTGCCCGGCCAGCCAGCAGGAACGGGGACCGGCCAGTGATCCTCTCCCGCTTCGTCCGCATGCAGCTCGCCATCTTCGCGGTGCTCACCGTCGTCGGCGTGACGGTGATGGGGCTGTACTACATCCAGCTGCCCGCGCTGGTCGGTGTCGGCCGGCACACCGTGACGGTGCAGCTGCCCGCCGCCGGTGGTCTCTACCCGTTCGCGAACGTCACCTACCGCGGCAACACCATCGGCAAGGTCTCGGCCGTTCGGCTCACCGACACCGGGGTGGAGGCGGAGCTGTCCGTCGACTCCGGCGCCGAGGTGCCCAGCGACCTCGACGTGGCCGTGAAGAGCGTCTCGGCCATCGGTGAGCAGTACGTGGACCTGATGCCGCGCACCGCCAGCGGGCCGTTCCTGCAGGACGGCGACGTGGTGCCCCTCGGCCGGGCCACCGTGCCCTCGGAGGTGGGGCCGCTGCTCGACCAGGCCAACGCGCTGGTGGCGAGCATCCCGCCCGGCAACTTCCGCAAGGTGGTGGACGAGTCCTTCAACGCCTTCAGCGGCTCCGGCCCCGACCTGCAGCGCCTGCTGGACAGCACCCGGCTGTTCCTGCAGGAGGCGCAGAACAACATCGGGCCCACCCGGACGCTGCTCGAGGAGCTCGGCCCGCTGCTGGACACCCAGGTGGTCACCAGTGACGCCATCCGGGCGTGGACCAGCAACCTGGCCACGTTCACCGACCAGGTCCGCAGCAGCGACTCCGACGTGCGTGCGCTGCTGGTGAAGGGGCAGCCCTTCTCCCGCGAGGCGACGGCGCTGTTCCAGGACCTGCAGCCCACGCTGCCGATCCTGCTGGCCAACCTGACCAGCGTCGGGCAGGTGGCGGTCACCTACAACGCTGCGCTGGAACAGGTGCTGGTGATCTACCCACCGCTGGCCGCCGCGCTGGTGTCGGTGGTGCTCCCCTCGGCCGGCACCGGCCGAGCCAACCTGGACTTCGTCTACGCCCTCAACACGCCACCGCCGTGCACCACCGGCTACCTGCCCGCCTCGGAGCGGCGGCTGGCCACCGAGGTGGACGTGCCCTTCACCCCGGACGGGTTGTACTGCAAGATCCCGCAGGACGCGGCCAACGGGGTGGCTGTGCGCGGCGTGCGCAACCTGCCCTGCGCCGAGGTGCCCGGCAAGCGGGCGCCGACGCCCGAGCTGTGCCGCGACCCGGAGGGTTACGTCCCCGTGGGAACAAACCCCGGCGTGACGACGCCGTCGCAGCCGGTGACGGCCCAGTCGGCAGCGGCGCCGGAGGTGCAGCCCACGCCTCAATCCGTCACGGCCACGGCACCTTACGACCCCGTTACCGGCAAGTATGTTGGATCGGACGGCAAGACCTACGCCCAGGCCGACCTCGCCATGGGCAGCACGTACCGACCCGGCATGACCTGGCAGCAGCTGTTGACAGCACCGACGGGATCAGAGCAGTAGTGACACGAAGTGAGCTGGTAGTGCAGCAACGTTCACGCAGGAGAGCCACCAGGGCCCAGGGCCCGGCGGCCGGTGAAGTCGGCTCCACCGCCCCGCAGCAGACCGAGACGGCGGAGGAGCCGCAGTCCACGGCCGCACCGACTGCATCTCCGGCGCCGACCGCAGCACCGGCGCCGGCTCCCGTCGACGAGACCACGAAGATCGAGCGTCCGTCGCTGGTCAAGGCGGACACCGCCGCCACCGGGTCCACCGCCGCCACCGGGTCCACCACCGCTGACTCCACCACCGCTGACTCGGCCACGGCTGCCCCGGCCGGCGCAGGGCCCGACCTGCGCCCGTCGCGACCCCGGGTGCGCACCCTGGTGGGGGCGGCCGGTGCGCTGCTGCTGGTGCTCGCGCTGGCCGCGGCCACGGTGCTGCTGCTGCGTGCCACCACCTCCGCCGAGGACGACGCCCGGCGCGAGGCGTTCGTGCAGACCGCGCGGCAGGGCGTGCTCAACCTGACGAACATCCGGCACCAGACCGCGGCCGAGGACGTGCAGAACCTGCTGGACGGGTCCAGCGGGACCTTCGCCGAGGAGTTCGGCGCCGGCAAGGACTCCTACATCCAGGTGGTGCAGCAGGCGCAAGTCGACTCCGCCGGCACCATCGAGGCCTCCGCCCTGGAGCGGCTCGACGACAACACCGGGGTGGTGCTGGTCGCCTCCAGCGCCAAGGTCTCCAACTCGTCGTCCCCGCAGCCGGAGGACCGCAGCTACCGACTACGAGTGACCGTGGTCGACGATGGAGGCCGCATGACGGTCTCGAAGGTGGACTTCGTACCGTGAAGCTGATGCGCAGGGGCCGCGATGAGCAGCTGCCCAACACCGAGGACGGGGAGCCGGCCGAGACGTCGGAGACCGCGTCGGTCAGAACAGAGACGGCCAAGACCGAGACGGCCAAGACCGAGACGGCCAAGACCGAGACGGCCAAGACCGGGTCGGCTGAGGCCGAGGCTGCCGAGACCGGGTCGGCTGAGGCCGGGACCGAGACGGCCGCGACTGCCGGAGCCAAGACTGGGTCCGCGACGGCGAAGCCGGCCGCCACGAGGGGGGCCACCACCGCCTCGCCGCTGGCCGACGGTGTGCAGCGCCGGGCGCTGCTCGGCGCCGGTGCCGTGGTGGTCGTGGCCCTGGCGGTGGTGGTCGGAGTGCTCCTGACCCAGCGCACCACCGGCTGGCCGCTGCACCCGCAGCTGAAGACCACGGCGCTGGAGCAGGCGCGCACGGAGGCCGTGCAGGCTGCCTCGGACAGTGCCGTCGCGCTGCTGTCCTACGACCACACCACCGTGGACGACGAGCTGCGCAACGCAGCGGAGCGCACCACGGGCTCGTTCCGCGACGACTACACCAAGGTCACCACCGCCACGGTCGTTCCGGCGGCCAAGCAGAAGGCCGTGACCACCCGCGCCACCGTGGTGGGAGCGGCAGCCTCCACCGCGAGCCCGGACAAGGTGGACGCGCTGGTCTACCTCAACCAGTCCACCACCACCCAGGACGCGCCGGACCCGTCGATGTCGGGCAGCCGGCTGGTGCTGACCATGGAGAAGGTCGACGGCCGCTGGCTGGTCGCGGCCATGACCCCGGTCTAGCGCCCCTGGTCGTCCAGCTCCGCCAAGCGGTTCCACTCCTTCTTCTCCGCCCGCCACACCTCGTCGGTGCGGCCGCGCTTCCAGTAGCCCGACGCCGACAGCGCCGCCACCGGGATGCCCACCTCGGTGCGCAGGTAGCGCCGCACCGAGCGGACGGCGGCTGCCTCGCCGTGCACGAAGGCCTGTGCACCGGGGGACACGGTGAGCTCGCGCACGGCCGCCAGCAGCAGGTCGGGATCGGTGCTGTCACCACGGTGCAACCACCGCACCCGCACGTCGGCCGCGCTGGGCAGCTCCTGCTCGTCCGCGGGGCCGTCCACCTCCACCACCACCTGCGCGCGGGCACCTGCCGGCAGCTGCTCCAGCGCCACGGCGATGGCGGGCAGCGCGGTGGCGTCGCCCACCAGCAGCTGCTCCTCGGCGTCCGGGTCGATCGCGTAGCCACCACCGGGGCCCATCAGCGAGATCTGGTCGCCCGGCTGGGCGTGCAGCGCCCACGCACCGGCCAGCCCGGTGTCGCCGTGCACCACGAAGTCCAGGGTCAGCGTCGTGGCCGCGGGGTCGAAGGCGCGCACCGTGAACGTCCGGGTGCACGGCCACTGGTCCTTGGGCAGCTGCTCGCGCACCTGCTCCACGTCGAAGGGCATGCCATAGCTGGCGCCGGCGGGCGGGAACAGCAGCTTCACGTAGTGGTCGGTGCAGCTGCCCACCGGGAAGTCGCGCAAGCCCGGGCCGGTCAGCACCACGCGCACCATGTGCGGGCTCAGCCGCGTGCTGGAGAGCACCTCGGTGGCGATGGGCGCGCGCTTGGGCTTGGTGGCTGGCTGCGTCACCGCGGCCTCCTCAGGTTGGGTGGTCGGGCACGAGGGGAGAGGCATATGCTTGTTGGCAAGTAAGTGTAAGGGGAACCTGAGGTGAGCATGACACCGGTGAACACGGAGGACGTGGCGCGGCTGCGCTCGGCGCTGGGGCGCACCTCCCGGTGGCTGGACCGTAGCTCCCGGGGTGGTGACCTCAGCCGCTCGCAGATGTCCATCCTCGGCACGGTGGTCCGCCGGGGTCCGCTGGGCATCGGCGAGCTCGCCGACATCGAGGGGGTCAACCCCACGATGCTCTCCCGGGTGGTGGCCAAGCTGGACGAGCAGGGGCTGGTGGAGCGCCGGGTGCACCCGCAGGACCGCCGCGCGGCCACCGTGGAGGTGACCGAGCCCGGCCGCGAGCTGTTCCTGCGCATCCGGGCCGAGGGGACCCGGTTGCTGGCCGCGAGCCTGGAGGCGCTTCCCGAGGACCAGCGCGAGACGCTGCTCTCCTCGGCGGCAGCGCTGGAGACCCTCCTGGGCGTGGTCGAGGGCGGGCCCCGATGACCGGGGCCGCTCGCTCGCTCGGCCGGGAGACCTTCTCCTCGCTGGCCAACCCCAACTACCGCAGGTACTTCTTCGGCCAGGCCGTCTCGCTCATCGGCACCTGGATGCAGGTCGTCGCCCAGTCGTGGCTCGTGCTGGAGCTCACCGGCTCGGGCACGGCCCTGGGCACGGTGGTGGCGCTGCAGACGCTGCCCATCCTGCTGCTGGGGCCCTACGGCGGCGTCATCGCCGACCGGGTGGACAAGCGGCGGCTGATGATCGGCCTGCAGTCGATGATGGGCGTGCTGGCTCTGGTCCTGGGCCTGCTCATCTACACCGACACGGTGCAGCTGTGGCAGGTGTACGTCCTGGCCGCCCTGCTCGGGCTGAACAACACCTTCGAGAACCCGGCGCGCCAGGCGTTCGTGCTGGAGATGGTGGGCCCGGAGCACCTGCGCAACGCCATCAGCCTGAACTCGGTGCTGGTGAACTCCGCCCGGGCGATCGGGCCCGCGGCCGCCGGCCTCATCATCGCCACCGGCGGGCTGGCGGTTTGCTACTTCATCAACGCCGTCAGCTTCATCGCGGTGGTGCTCTCGCTGCTCGCCCTGGACGTGTCCCGGCTGCAGCCGTCCCCGCCGGCGACCCGGGGCAAGGGTCAGCTGCGCGAGGGCTTCGCCTACGTGCGGCGCACCCCGACGCTGGCCATCCCGCTGCTGATGATGGCCCTGGTGGGCTGCCTGGCCTACGAGTTCCAGGTGGTGCTGCCCATCCTGGCCGACACCACGTTCCACGGCGGACCGGAGGCCTACGGGTTCATGACCGGTGCGATGGGGCTGGGTGCGGTGGTGGGCGGCCTGTACGTGGCCGCCCGCGGGCGCACCGGGCTGGGCACGCTGGTGACCAGCACCGTGGTGTTTGGGCTGACCATCCTGCTGACGGCGCTGGCCCCCAACCTGGTGACGGCGCTGCTGTGCCTGGGCCTGGTCGGCGCCGCCAGCGTGGCGGTGATGTCGAAGGGCAACTCCACGCTGCAGCTGGAAGCCGCCCCGCACATGCGCGGGCGGGTGATGGCGCTGTGGACCGTGGCGTTCCTGGGCTCCACCCCCATCGGCGGGCCCATCGCCGGCTGGGTGAGCGAGGAGCTGGGCGGGCGGGCCGGGCTGCTGCTCGGCGCCACTGCCTGCCTGGTGGCGGCCGGGCTGGGTGCGATGGCGGTGCACCGCCTGGGGGAGGTCACCGTGCGCGAGCGGGTGGACGCCGTGCGAGCCGGCCTCAGCCGCCGGCTGGTTCGCGTCCGGTGATGCCCAGCAGCCGGTCGTGCAGCGGCGCACCGGCCGGCACCGGCACCTCGGGCCCCAGCACGCCGGCGGCGCGCCACTGCGCGACGCGGGGGCTGAGCGCCTCCCACAGCGCCCGCACCAGGCTGGGCGACAGGACGCTGTCCACGTCGATGACCCTGGCGACGTCGTGCGCCCGGATGCCCCGGAAGTAGCTGGTCTGCCAGAAGTACTCGCGCGCGGAGACGTCGCCGAAGCTGCAGTGCACCACCCGGTCGTAGTCGTCGACCGCACACGCCGCCGCGCAGGCCCGCTCCACCAGGGCCGCAAAGGCGCGCTGGGGGGAGTCGCCGAGCAGGTCCCCGTCGTAGCGGCCCGGGCCGACGTCCTTCATGGTGCGCCCGGCCAGCATGTCCGGCACCCAGGCGTCGTCGTAGGCGTGGTACCCGATCACCTGCCACAGGCTCAGCGGCGCGGCCGGCCGCGTGGTGAGCGCCGGCGGGAACGAGAGCGTCCAGTGCTCCTCCCGCAGCTGCTGCACCACGTCGTTGAGGGCGTTGTCGGCGAGCACGAACACGTCGGCGGCATCCATGGCCTGCCTCCCTTCGGTGACGTCGCCGCTCCCGGGCGACGGCGTCGGTGGGCCTCCCTCACCGACGGTAGGAGCAACCGGGACTGATTCCCACCACTGGCTGCGGTTGACACTTCGCAGGGCCTGCCGAAAGGTCACGACGGTGGATGCGAGCAGAGACATGAGCAGTGCCGGGGCCGGCAGCGTGACGACGGCGGGCCGCGGTACCACGGCAGAGCGACCGAAGCCCGGTCGCAGCACTCGCCGGGTGGTCTCCACCGACGGCGTCGGCCTGGCCGTGCACGTGCACGAGGTGCGGGACCCCGCGGGGCAGGGCACCGACCCGGACGTGCCCACGGTGGTCTGCGTGCACGGCTACCCGGACAACAGCTCGGTGTGGGACGGGGTGGTCGCCGAGCTGCGCCAGCGCTACCGGGTGGTCACCTACGACGTCCGCGGCGCCGGCGACTCCGACAAGCCCCGCGGCCGCAGCGCCTACCGGATGGAGCAGCTGGCCGCCGACCTGGCCGCCGTGGTGGACGCCGTCTCCCCGGAGCGACCGGTGCACCTGCTGGCCCACGACTGGGGCTCCATCCAGACCTGGCACTCGGTGACCGGGACGCGCCTGGCCGGGCGCATCGCCTCCTTCACCTCCGTCTCCGGGCCCAGCCTGGACCACGTGGGCGCCTGGATGCGCGACCAGCTGCGGCCCAGCCCGCGCGCACTGAAGGCACTGGTGCGCCAGGTGCTGCACTCCACCTACATCGGCTTCTTCCAGCTGCCGCTGCTGCCGGAGCTGGCGTGCCGCGCCGGTGTGCTCGACCAGATGGTGGAGCTCGAC
Source organism: Rhodococcus sp. Z6_132 (assembly GCF_058133635.1). Lineage (NCBI taxonomy): Bacteria > Bacillati > Actinomycetota > Actinomycetes > Mycobacteriales > Nocardiaceae > Rhodococcus > Rhodococcus sp. Z6_132. The sequence continues at coordinate 869,713 of NZ_JBYUNP010000001.1, read as the reverse complement.
ATCCGCAGGCACCAGAGCCCGGGCGGGCGGCACGTGCGCCCGCACCGGTCCACCGCGGACAAGATCAACGGGCTGCAGCTCTACCGCGCCAACATGGGCTCGCGCATCGGCGGGCCCACGGAGCAGCGCACCGACGTGCCGGTGCAGGTGCTCGCCCCCAGCGGGGACAGCTACGTCACTGCCGCGATGCAGACCGAGGCGCCCGCACCGTGGGTGTCCGACCTGCGCACCCGCACGATCGCCGGCGGGCACTGGGTGGTCAGCAGCCGCCCCGACGTCATCGCCCGCTGCACCAGCGAGCTGGTGGAGCACGTCGAGCACGGCACGCAGACTCGTGACCTGGCGGTGGCGCACGCGTCAGCGCTGGAGGGCCGGCGCTTCGCCGGTCAGCTGGTGGTGGTCACCGGCGGTGGCCGCGGCATGGGCCGGGAGACGGCGCTGACCTTCGCCCGCCAGGGCGCCGACGTGGTGGTGGCCGACCTCGACGACGACGCGGCCGCCGAGACCGTGGACCAGGCCCGTCGGCACGGGGTGAGTGCGGCGGCCTACCACCTGGACGTGGCTGACGGCGAGGCCTTCGCCAGCTTCGCCGAGCAGGTGCGCACCGAGCACGGTGTGCCGGACGTGGTGGTGAACAACGCGGGCATCGGCATGGCCGGCCCGTTCCTGGCCACCACCGACGCCGACTGGCAGCGCATCGTGGACATCAACCTGTGGGGCGTCATTCACGGGTCCCGGCTGTTCGGGGCGCAGATGGTGCAGCGCGGGCAGGGCGGACGCATCGTGAACATCGCGTCGGCGGCGGCCTACGCACCCTCGCGCACCTACCCTGCCTACGCCACCACCAAGGCCGCCGTGCTCATGCTCACCCAGTGCCTGCGGGCCGAGCTGGGCCCGGACGGGGTCGGGGCGGTGGCGATCTGCCCGGGTTTCATCGACACCGACATCTCCCGCAGCACCGAGCACGTGGGACTGAGCCCGGCCGCGCAGGAGAAGCGGCGCGAGCACGCGGTGCAGTCCTACGGCCGGCGCAACTACACCCCGGAGCGGGCGGCGCGGCACATCGTGGAGGCGACCTACCGCAACACCCCCGTCGCCACCATCACCGCGGAGTCCAAGGTGTTCCTGGCCATGTCGCGGCTCACCCCGGCGCTGGCGCGCCAGGTGGCCAAGGTCGACCTGAACAACCTCTAGGCCGTCAGGGGTGGGCGCCGTCCTCGTGGTCGGCGTGCCCGGCCGGCTCCAGCTGGAAGGTGGAGTGCTCCACGTCGAAGTGCCCGCGCAGGCAGGCCTGCAGCTGGTCCAGGATCTGTGGGCAGTGTCCGCTGTCGAAGCAGCCGTCGGCCACCACCACGTGCGCGCTCAGCGCGGGCAGGTCGGAGGTGACGCTCCAGGCGTGCAGGTCGTGCACGTCGGTGACGTGCTCGATCTCCAGCAGGTGGCTGCGCAGCGCGGGCAGGTCCACCTGCTCTGGTGCCGCCTCCAGCAGGATGCGCCCCGAGGCTCGCAGCAGGCTGTAGGCCGCCCGCAGCATCAGGGCCACCACCACCAGCGAGGCGATGGCGTCGGCGCGGGTGAAGCCGGTGGCCATGATGACCGCGGCGGCCACCGCGGTGGCGAGGAACGCGTAGAGGTCGGTCAGCACGTGCTGGAACGCGCCCTCCACGTTGAGGCTGGTGCGGTTGGCGCGGCCGAGCACCCAGGTGGCGGCCAGGTTCACCACGACGCCGACGATCGCCACCACCAGCACCAGGCCGCCCTCCACCTCCGGTGGGTGGATCAGCCGGTCCACCGACTCCACGGCCACCAGCAGCCCCACCACCAGCAAGGTGATGCCGTTGACGGCCGCGGAGAGGATCTCGGCGCGCTTGAAGCCGAACGTCCACACCCCACGGGCGGGCCTGGCGGCCAGGTTCAGCGCCCAGATGGACGCCGCGATCGCGCCGGCGTCGGTGAGCATGTGGCCGGCGTCGGCGAGCAGGGCCAGCGAGCCGGACACCAGCGCCACCACGACCTCGACGGCCATGAAGCCCAGCAGCAGCACCAGCGCGATGGCCAGGTACCGGCGGTCGGCGTTGGCCGCCACGCCGTGGCTGTGCCCCTGGTGACTGCGCCCCTCGTGCTTGCGGCCCCCGCGACGGGGCTCTGCGTGCGTCTCACCCATGGCTCGCCACGGTCCCCGCCGCGAGACCGGACTGGCAAGGTGATGCATTCATGCGCATGTATGCATACGCTACCGGGGCGTGACCGGGATGGGTAGCCCTCGTCGGCACCGCGGTGGGCGCGATGCTTGACGCTGTCGGTGCACCTCTGTGCAATGAGTGCTGTCGGTCACGACGACGTGGCCGACACGTCATCACCAGAGGAGCTCGTAATGGACGATTTTCAGGGTCGCGTGGCGCTCGTGACCGGAGCCGCCCGCGGGCAGGGCCGGGCCCACGCCCTGGCCTACGCCGAGCGCGGTGCCGACCTGGTCATCTGTGACCGCTGCGAGGACAGCCCTGCCGTCCGCTACCCCTTGGCCACCGAGGCCGAGCTCGCCGAGACCGAGAAGATGGTGACCGACCTGGGTCGCCGGTGCATCTCGCAGAAGCTGGACACCGCCGACCGGCCCGCGCTGGAGGCGCTGGTGGCCCGGGCGGAGTCCGAGCTGGGCAAGATCGACATCGCCGTGGCCAACGCCGGCGTCTCGGTGATGGGCGGGGTACAGACCCTCACCAGCGAGCAGTGGGACGAGGTGATCGGCTCCAACCTCACCGGCGTCTTCAACACCATCACCGCGGTGGCGCCGGGAATGATCGAGCGCGGCTACGGCCGGATCGTCACGGTCTCGTCCATGCTCGGCCGCCAGGGCGGACCCGGGATGATCGGCTACTCCGCATCCAAGTGGGGCGTCATCGGCATCACCAAGTCGGCCGCTCAGGACCTGGCCTACAACGGCATCACCGTGAACGCGGTGGCCCCGGGCAACATCTCCACCCCGATGATCCACAACGACACCATGTACCACCTCATGCGCGGTGACCTGGAGAACCCGACCTGGGACGACGTCGCGCCGGTGTTCGCGTCGTTGCACGTGCAGCCGGTCCCCGCGATCGAGTCCGAGGAGGTCAGCCGGGTGGTGCTGTTCCTCACCGCGGAGGCCAGTGCCCACCTCACCGGCATCGTGGTGCCGGTGGACGCCGGCGTCGCGGCGAGGGTGACCGCCTAGCTAGCGGACGCGGGCGAGGCGCTCCCGCCGGAGCTCGTCGATGTTCGGCATCGGCAGCGGCTCCAGCGGGGCGCCCACCGCCCACTCCAGCAGCCGGTCGGCCAGGTGTGGGTTGCGGGCCAGCACCGGCCCGTGCAGGTAGGTGGCGATGATGTGGCCGGCGCAGGCGCCCTCCACGGGCTCGCCGGCACCGTTGCCCACGCCGTGCACCACACGGCCCAGCGGGCGTGCGTCGGGCCCGATGGCGGTGGAGCCGCGGTGGTTCTCGAAGCCGGAGATCAGCTCGGTGGACCAGTCGCCGTCCGGGCGCACCGCGATCTCGCCGATGGTGCGGGTGGGCGCGGTGATGGTGGTGGTGACGTCCAGCAGGCCGAGGCCGCGGTAGCCGCCCTCCAGCTCGCCGACGTGGTGGCCCATCAGCTGCATGCCCGCGCACACCGCGAGCACCGGGCGACCCGCCTGCACCGCGCGGCTGAACGCCGGCTGCTGGGCCAGCAGGGCGGCGGCGGTGCGGCCGGGGCCGTCCTCGCCCCCGCCGAGCAGGTAGATGTCGGCACTCTCCGGGATGTCGGCGTCGAGGTCGACGTCGAGCACCCGGGCGCTGATGCCGCGCCACTCCAGCCGGCGCAGCAGCACCTGGGCGTTGCCGCGGTCACCGTAGGTGCTCAGCAGGCTCGGGTAGAGCATCGCGATGGTGATCTCGGAGTCAGGCACTGGGAGTCACCTCCGCGATCAGCTCTCGGAAGGCGGTGTAGTTCGCGAACACGTCCACGGTCCCCTCTGGTGCGTGCAGCAAGGCCTGCCGCGGCACCGGCACGGTCTCGTGCTGCACACCGGCGTAGCTCAGCCGCACGGACAGGTCCTGGCACCGCTCGCCGGTGGCGATCACGGTGCGGCCGGTGAGCTCCTCGAACGGCACGTCCCACAGCCACGAGAGGTCCCGGCCGTCGGCCTCGCGGCCGTTGATGGCGACCACCACGGGGGTGTCGGTGGCGCTGAGCATGTGCAGCGTCTCGGTGGCGCCCGCCGGGTTCTTGGACAGCAGGAACCGCAGCTCACGGCCCTGCAGGGTGACGGTGCTGTAGCGGCCGCTGACCGCGCCCATCTGCCCCATCAGCGCGACGGCGGCGTCCAGGTCGGCGCCCAGGGTGTTGGCCGCGGCGATGGCGGTGACCGCGTTGAACCGGTTGAACCGGCCCGGCAGCGACACCGACAGCGGCAGGACGGCGCCCCCGCGCAGCAGCTCGGTGTCGGTCACCGTCCAGCCGGCCTCGGGGCGGCGCAGCCCGCACTCGCAGGCCCAGTGCCGGCCGTCGCGCACGAGCACCCGGGCGCAGCGCGGGCAGGTGGTGGAGTCGTGCAGCCACAGCGCGTCGCCGCTGACCCACTCCGCCGGGTTGGCGCTGCCGGCGGAGGACACCACCACCGGGTCGTCGGCGTTGGCCACCACGGTGCAAGCGGGGTGGCGGCCCAGTGCCTCTCTCAGCCTGGCGTCGAGGTGGCTGACCTCGCCCACCCGGTCGAGCTGGTCCCGGCTGAAGTTCAGCAGCACCAGCACGGCGGGGTCGGTGGCGTCGATGACGGCGGGCACGTAGGGCTCGTCCACCTCCAGCACCGCGAACGGCGCGCGCGGGGCCGCGCACAGTGCGGCCACCAGCCCGTCGGGCATGTTCGCGCCGTCGTCGTTGGTGGCGACGTCGGCCAGCTGGCGCAGCACCGAGGCGGTCATGGCCGTGGTGGTGGTCTTGCCGTTGGTGCCGGTGACCAGCACGACCTGGCGCCCGGCCGTGAGCTTGCGCAGCGCGTCCGGCTCCAGGGCGAGGGTGACGCGCCCGCCGATGATGCGCCCGGCGCCGCGGCCGGTGCGGCGGGACAGCCAGGCGGTGGCCCGGCCTGCGCGCACCGCGAGCGCCGTGCGCAGGGGCAGGCGCGGTGCGCTGGGCGCAGCAGCGAGGGGCCCCACGGGCGGCTGCAGGGGGGCGTCGGGAAGCGGAGCAGTAGTCATCGCTACTCATTATGCGGGGCGGGCAGAGCGGATCTAGCCGGGGCAAAAGCGACACGCCACGGTGCGTGCGTCACAGGGGCGTGTCCGCACACCAGGACGCGAGGACGCGCAGTGGCCGGACTCACGGTAATCACAGGTGAACCACGAGATACTCAGGACTACTCCCTGTGCGGAAGGCATGCCATTGGACGATCGCCCGGCCCCGCAGCAGAGCGGCCGTCACCGCCTCCGGGCCGCCCGCCGCAGCCGGGCCGCGTCGCTGCTGCTGCAGTCGGTGGCCCTGCTCTGCTCGCTGGCGGTGGTGGCCTGCACCGGGGTGGGCTGGTACGTGCTGCGCGACGTCACGCAGGGCATGACCACCTCGGACGCGCTGGCTGGCGGGGTCAGCGGCGAGGGCGTGGCGCCGTCCACCGACGGAGCGGTGAACGTGCTGCTGATCGGGCTGGACTCCCGCAAGGACCAGAACGGCGAGCAGCTGCCTGCGGAGGTGCTCGAGCAGCTGCACGCCGGCGACGGCACCGAGGGCGGCTACAACACCAACACGCTCATCGTCATGCACATCCCCCGGGACGGGAGCACGGTCGCGGCGTTCTCCATCCCGCGCGACGACTACGTGCCGGTGCGCGGGATCCCCGGGCGCGACCACGTCAAGATCAAGGAGGCCTACGGCCGCGCCAAGGTCGCTGCCGAGGACGAGCTGGCCCGCACCGGCGTCTCCGACCGGCGCACCCTGGAGAGCGCCGGGCGCGAGGCAGGCAGGCGGTCCACCGTGCAGACCGTGCAGGACTTCCTGGGTGTCACCATCGACCACTTCGCCGAGGTGAACCTGGCTGGGTTCTACGACATGGCCACCGCCCTCAACGGGGTGGAGGTGTGCCTGAACAACCCGGTGCGCGACCTCTACTACTCCGGGGCGGACTTCGTGGCCGGGCGCCAGACGCTCAACGGTGCCCAGGCGCTGGCCTTCGTGCGGCAGCGCCACGGGCTGGCCAACGGCGACCTGGACCGCACCCGCCGCCAGCAGGCCTTCCTGGCCTCGGTCACCCACAAGCTGAGCAGGGCCGGGACCTTCACCAACTTCTCCCAGCTGCAGAGCCTGATCGAGGTGGTCAAGCAGGACGTGGTGCTCTCCGCCGGGTGGGACATCCCCACGTTCGTCCAGCAGGCCACCAACCTCACCGGGGGCAACGTCGAGTTCGCCACCCTGCCAGTGGAGCGCTTCGACACCGTGGACGGGCAGGCGGTGAACATCGTGGACTCCGCCGCCGTGCGCAAGCAGGTGCGCATCGCCTTCGGGATGCAGGACCCGGATCCGCCAGTGCCTGCCTTCGCCGGCCCGTACACGGTGGACGTGCACAGCGCCGCCGGCTCGGGGGCGGCCAGCACGGTGTCCAGGGCACTGGTGGCCGCCGGGATGCTGGCCGGCACCCAGGAGGTGACCGCCGCCGAGGCCACCGCGGTGACCTTCGGCGAGGGAGCGCGCGACACTGCCGACGTGGTGTCCGGGCTGCTGGGTGCCCAGGCGGCCACCCCCGACCCGGCACTGCCGATCGGCCGGGTGAAGGTGGTGCTGGGCAAGGGCTTCCGCGTCCCCACCGCACTGGCGCAGGACGCCAGGACCCGGCTGGCGCCCCCGTCGGCGCCGGCTGGTGAGGCGCCAGCCGGTGCGGCGCCGGCAGTCACCCCGAGCGGACCCCAGGCGCTGCCGGCGGACAGCTCCGGGATCCCCTGCGTGGACTGACCCCGCGGCACCTCGGTGCCGGTTCTGTCAGCCGGCGGGCTCGGCCTCCAGCAGCCGGCGCACCTCGGCGTTGAAGGCGTCCACGTTCTCCACGCTGGACATGTGCCCCACGCCGGGCAGCTGCACCAGCAGGTCGAGGTGGCCGTCGCGCTTGAGTGCCTCGGCCAGCCGCTTGGCGTGGCTGGGCGGGGTGAGCCGGTCGGCGGTGCCCACCAGCACGGTGGTGGGCACGGTGAGGTGGGTGAGCGACTCGCGCAGGTCCAGGCGGGCCAGCGCTGAGCCCCACTTGGCGCGGTCGCGGGTGCGGCTGCTGAGCACGATCTCCTCGCAGAAGGCCACCTGGGCCGGGCTGGCGCTGGGCGAGAGCGCGACGTACTTGACCGCGCGGTAGGCCAGCGGCGACGGCGGGCCGAAGGGCGTGGGGATGCCCACCGCGCCGCGGCCGATCGCCTCGGCGAGGCGGGGGAAGCGGCTGGGCAGGCGCACCACGGCGGTCTCGGTGAGCAGCGAGTCCAGCGCGGTGCTGGCCAGCAGCACCCGCCGGACGCGGCGGGAGACCTGGTCGGGCTGCTGCCCGGCCCACGCCACGATGCTCATCGCGCCCATGCTGTGCCCCACCAGCACCGCCTGCTCCTCCGGCGCCAGCACGTTCTCGAGCACGGCCTCGAGGTCGGCGGCCAGCAGCTCGGGGGTGAACCGGCCACGGCTGCTCCCGCTGGCACCGTGCCCGCGCTGGTCGTAGGTGACCACCCGGTAGGTGTCGGCGAGCGCTCGCACCTGGGGGATCCAGTACCGGGTGGAGCAGGTCCAGCCGTGGGCGAAGACCACCACCGGTGCGCCCTCCGGTCCGTGCAGCTCGACGTTGAGCCGGGTGCCGTCGGTGGAGGTGACCCAGCGCTGCTCCCCGGGCACGTCGAGGTCGTCGAGCAGCGGGGCCTGCGGGTCGGACCGCACCGCCTCGGCGTCGGCGTGGGCCTGGGTCCGCCACAGGCCGGCGCCGGCGGCCAGCGCGGCACCGGCAATCACCATCGTCTTGCGCAACACGGGCTCTCCTCGTCTCGACCGGCTCCGCGTCGCCGGGCGGGGGTGCGGAGCCCGCACCCATCCCCGGCGTGGCGCGGACGATGGTGACATCGTGCATGGTCACACTGGGTGTTGGGTGCCTCGGGTGGCCCGAGGACCTCGGGCGGCTCGATCGCGCGGCTCGAGACCCACCGACAAGCAGGAGGAGACGCAGATGCTGGGTGACGTGGGCGGGCTTGGCCACCTCAAGAGTGGGATCGACGAGATGAAGGGCGCGCTGAACCACACCAACGAGCTGCTCGAGGCCGTGCTGGTGGAGCTGCGGCAGCTCAACGGCGAGCGGATGGCCGGCATGGTGGACCAGCTGCAGGTGATGAACGACCAGCTGGGCGGGGCGGCGGAGCGCTCGACCGACTGACCCAGGGCTCAGTCGCTGCTGGGGGTCTCGCGCTCGTCCCGCTGCTCCTCGGCGGCGGGGCCCTCGGTGAGCCGGGAGGCGGCCGCGTCGAACGCGGCGGCGGTGGCCTCCTTCATCGCACGGCCGAAGGTGGCGTCCACGGCCTGCGCGGCGTGCGGGCGCAGCTGGTGGATGAGGGCCGCGATCTCGTTGAGCTGCTCGGTGCTGGAGGCCAGTGGCCGCCCGTCGTCGGGCAGCACGTGCCCAGCCAGCAGGTCGACGAAGCGCTCCGCCACGCGCGCCATGTCGTGCTGCAGCGCCTCGGCCAGGTCCAGCACCGCGTCGATGGGGATGCCGGCGGTGACCAGGTCCCGGCCGGCGGCGAGCAGCCGCGGGCTGTTGACCAGGTAGCCAGTGCCCTGCCGGGTGAGCAGGCCGATCTCGCAGCCCCGCTGCAGCACCGCGCGGGACGCCTCCTTGCCGAACATCCGCCGCAGCTCCAGGGCGGACATCCGTCGCGGCCGCTCGTCGGTCCAGGGCTCGGCCAGCTCCTGCTCGATGTCCAGCAGGTCCTCCACCCGCCACCCCTGGGCCACAGCCGTGAGCAGCTCGTTGATGGTGGCGAAGGTGTAGCCGCGGTCCAGCAGCCGGCCGATCAGCCGCAACCGAGCCAGGTGGGAGTCGGAGTACCAGCCGGTGCGCCCCTGCTTGCGCGGTGGCGGGAGCAGTCCGCGGTCCTGGTACACCCGCACGTTGCGCACTGTCGTGCCACCCAGGCGGGCCAGCTCGTCAATGCGGTGCTCGGTCACCTGGACGACTATATCGACCGCCGGCGCGCCGCTCGGCGAGCGCGAACGCTGCGGCGCTCGTCGTCGGGCACCTCATCGGCTAGGTTCCGAGTGTGCAACGTTCACCCGGCCGCGCCCGCAGTGCCGCGACCCGGGTGGTGGGGCACGTGCGGGAGCTCGACCGCCACCCCCGCGCCGTGGAGGTGCTCCGGCGCCTGCGGCACTCCATGCCGGGTGATCCTGGCCTCGGCGACCCGTTGTCGGTGGCCGGCACCAGCGGCATCTCCACCGTGGTGCGGGTGGCTGACCGGCTCTTCGACGAGAGTCCCCGCGCCTCCCGCGAGGCCGGCCTGGGCGTGCTGCAGCTGTACCAGTCGCTGGCGGAGCGCTTCGGCAAGGGCCAGGGCAGCAGCGAGGTGACGCTGCTGTTCACCGACCTGGTGGGCTTCTCCTCGTGGGCGCTGCGCGCCGGCGACGACGAGGCGCTGCGCGTGCTGCGCGCGGTCTCCGCGGCCATCGAGCCGCCGATGCTGCAGCGCCGTGGACAAGTGGTCAAGCGGCTGGGCGACGGCGTCATGGCGGTGTTCCCGTCCGCCCAGCTCGCCTTCGACGCGGCGGTCGCGGCCCGCGAGCAGCTGGCCGAGGTCGCCACCGACGGGTTCACGCTGCGGCTGCGTGCCGGGGTGCACACCGGTTGTCCCCGGGCCATCGGGGGCGACTACCTGGGGGTGGACGTCAACGTCGCGGCCCGGCTGGTGGAGAAGGCCTCGGCCGGAGAGATCCTGGTGTCGGAGCCCACGCTGGCCGGCCTGGACGCAGAGGCGATCAGCAGCCGGCCCAAGAAGACCTTCCGGTTCGCCAGGGTCAAGGGCGTCCCCGACGACCTCAAGGTCTACGTGGTCGAACCACAGGGCCGCTGATCTCGCACCCGCGGCAGGCCGCGACTGGCTGCCAAAGCCGCTGTGCAGCAACAAGGTCAGGGATCTCATGGGCCGCGGAAAACTAACCGTCCGCTAGGACTGTTTTCCGGGTAGGTTCGTGGCGGAGTAACCCACGCCACACTTGAGGGAGCCATGCCCACCCTGCCCCAGCGCGTCCTGCACGAGCTCAGCAAGGTCACCGACCCGGTGCACAACATCGCCGTGATGCAACGGGCCGGGCTGGTGAACCTGACGCGGCCCGACCACACCTTGGCCTCGATGGTGGCCTTCCGGCGGTTGGGGCCGGTGGCCGGCGCCGCCGTCGCGGCGGCCGCACGGGTGCCCGATGCGGTGGCGCTGGTGGACGAGCGACGCTCGCTGACCTACCGCGAGCTGGACCTGCGCACCAACGCCCTCGCCCGCGCGTGGGGCACCCAGGGGATCACCGCGGGATCGGTGGTCGCCGTGCTCTGCCGCGACCACGCAGGGCTGGTGGAGGCGATGATCGCGACGGCCAAGATTGGTGCGCGCCTGCTGCTGATGAACACCGGCTTCAGCGCCCCGCAGCTGGTGGACGTGGCCCAGCGCGAGGGGGTCACCGCGATCGTGTGCGACCAGGAGTTCGCCGGGTTGCTGGCGGAGCTGCCGGAGTCGGTGCTGCGCTTCCTGGCCTGGACCGACGAGGCGCACTCCGAGCTGTCCACGGTGGAGGAGCTGATCAGCTCCACCGACAGCGGACCGGTGCCGCGCCCCGCGCAGGTCGGTGGGCTGGTGCTGCTGACCAGCGGCACCACCGGCACCCCGAAGGGCGCTCCCCGGCAGGTGCGCTCCCCGCTGGCGTCGGCGCACTTCCTCGAGCGCATCCCGCTGCGCCGCGGCGAGGCCACCTTTCTGGCCGCCCCGATCTTCCACGGGACCGGCCTGTCGCAGTTCCTCATCATGATGGGGCTGGGCTCCACCACCGTCGTGCGCCGGCGCTTTGATGCCGAGGCCACCCTGGCCGCCGTGGCCCGGCACCGCTGCACCGCGCTGGTCCTGGTGCCCACCATGCTGCAGCGCATCCTCGACCTCGGCCCGGAGGTGCTGGCCCGTCACGACACCTCCTGCCTGCGCATCATCTTCACCGCCGGCTCCGCGCTGTCGCCGGCGCTGGGCGAGCGCGCCACGGCGGAGTTCGGCGAGGTGATCCACAACCTCTACGGCTCCACCGAGGTGGCCGTGGCGACCGTGGCCACGCCGGCGGACTGGCGGGCAGCGCCGGGCACCGTGGGCAGGCCGCCGCACGGCTGCACGGTCAAGCTGTTCGACGCGGAGGGTCACGAGGTGACTGCCCCGCACACCCAGGGCCGGATCTTCGCCGGCAGCGGGCTCGCCTTCGGCGGCTACACCGGTGGCGGGCACAAGGAGCTGATCGACGGCCTGCTCTCCAGCGGCGACGTCGGGCACTTCGACGAGGAGGGCCGGCTGTTCGTGGACGGCCGCGACGACGACATGATCGTCTCCGGCGGGGAGAACGTCTTCCCCCTGGAGATCGAGAACCTGCTGGTCCAGCTGCCCGGCGTGGTCGATGCCGCCGTGGTGGCGGTGGGCGACGTGGAGTTCGGTCAGCGGTTGCGGGCGTTCGTGGTCCGGGCAGAGGACAGCAGCCTGGACGAGGACCAGGTGCGCGCCCACGTGAAGAGCAACCTGGCTCGCTACAAGGTGCCCCGCGACGTGGTGTTCCTTGACGAGCTGCCCCGCAACCCCACCGGGAAGCTGCTGCGGCGCGCGCTGGCCGAGATGCCCGCCTAGACCAGGTGGGCGCGCTGCAGCAGCACCCGTGAGGGGCCGCCGACCAGCCCCACGTCGTCCAGGAAGGACAGCGTCCGGGACGCGCCGTGCCGCAGCTGGGCGTGGTAGTGCTGGTTGTTCCGCACGGCCCGGCGCGCCTCCCGCACGTCCAGCCCCGCAGCCGCGTAGACGTCCGGGTGCACCAGGCTCTCCACCACGGTGAGGGCGGTGGCGGCCAGCACGACACGCACCCGGGCCCGCTGCAGGGGGGTGATGTCCTGCACGCGGCGGACGATCTCCTCCCGGGCGAAGCGGATGTGGCGGGCCTCCTCCAGCACGTGGATCTTGCTGATGGTGCGGCTGATCGGCTGCACCCGCTCGTCCTTCATGAAGTCGCGCTGCATCACGTCCAGCAGCTCCTCGACGAACAGCGTGCCGCCGTAGGCGACGGCACCGGTGGCGGTGGCGGCGAAGCCGCGTCCCAGCTCGAGGACCAGGCGCTGGGGTCGGTAGGAGGGGCAGCCGAAGGCGGCAGCACCGCGGGCGAACATCACCGAGTGGCGGCACTCGTCGGCGATCTCGGTGAGGGCGAACTGGAAGTGCGGCTCGGTGGCGTCGCGGCCGTACATGTCCCGCACCAGCATCTGCATGAGGATCATCTCGAACCAGATTCCGGCCCCGCTGATGCTGGCGACCTCGTGCTTGGTGAGCGTGACCCGTTGCTGGTGGGTCATCCGGTCCCACAGCGACGTCCCGTACAGCGACGACCACTCCGGGCTCAGGCCGTAGAGGTCGTCCGGCACCTCAGCGGCCCAGTCCACGTCCACGGCAGGGTCGTAGGACTTCTTGGCCGAGGAGGCGAGCAGCCGGGTGGCGGTCTGCCCGCGGTCGGTGACCGGCCAGGCTCGGCTCCTGGTGCTGGCCGCGGATCTGGCGGCGGAGGTGGTCGAGGTGCTCATGGTCGCTCCCGGTGAGGCGGCTGCTGTGGCCTGAGTCACCACCTTAACGTGACAATGCTCATTGGGACAATGCCGAACGTGCGCGCAGGTCGAGGTCAGCGGCCCGGTGACCAGCAGGGTTGCCGACATATCTGTCAATCAATAGGGTCAGCGGCCGCGGTGCATCCGGTTCGTACCGCTCCGGGTGGGCCCGTTCGGGTCTGTCCGACATTGACAAAGGAGAGTCATGATCACCCTTGGCGTCATCCTTCTGGTTATCGGCCTGCTGGTCAGCGTGCCTGTTCTCACCACCATCGGTGCCGTGCTCCTGGTCGTCGGCATCGTGCTCTTCGCCCTCGGTGCCGCGGGCCGCGCGGTCGGTGGCCGCAAGCACTACTACTGACCTGACTCAGACGCAGAACGGCCCCCGTCCACGGACGGGGGCCGTTCTGCGTACTTCGCCGACGGCTCAGTCCTTGAAGACGTCCTTGACCTTCTCGCCGGCCTGCTTCAGGTTGCCCTTGGCCTGGTCGCCCTTGCCCTCGGCCTGCAGGTCCTTGTCGTCGGTCGCCTTGCCGGCGCCCTCCTTGGCCTTGCCGCCGAGCTCCTCGGCCTTGTTCTGTGCCTTGTCCGCAAGTCCCATGACAGGTCTCCTTCACGTCGCTGTGCCGGAAGCGCGCCCGATGTGCCGGACGTGCAGTACGTCCCACCGTAGCCCGCCAGCTGTTGTCCTGCAGCAGTGCTGGCCACGGGTGGCACCACGCGTCAGCCGCGCTCGCGGATCCCGTCGGTCGCCATGCTCAGGTCCCCGCAGGTGACGCCACTGGCGGTGTCGGCCGCGCCGGATCCCGGCAGGGCCGCCACGGTGTCGCTGGCTCCGTTGCGGGCCGAGGTGCCCTCGATCAACACCTGGGTACGGGTGACGTCCACCGACTGCCCGGAGTCGTCCAGGCGCTGGTTGAGCCCCACCAGGGTGCGGCCGCTGCTGCCCTGCACCTGCGAGCAGCCCACCCCGGTGCCGTTGCCACGCAGGCCCAGGTCGAACCGGTAGGTCTCGCCCTGGGCGTTGTGGGCGGGGAACAGCCCGCAGTTGCGCACCACGAACAGCTCCACGGTCCGGCCGTCACTGACCAGGGCCGCGATGGTGCTGCCGCGGCCGTCGGGGTCGGCCACCAGCGCAGAGCGGGACCCGCCACCGGCCAGGTCGACGGGCAGGCTGAAGGTGGCCCCGGAGGCGGTGGTGATGCCGAGGGTGGTGCCGCGGTCGAGCCACCCGGTGTCGCGACGGCCGTCCCCGTCCACGTCGATCACCTCACGGGTGCTGGCGGTGACGGGTGCGCCGCCGCCGGTCGGGGCGCAGCCGGAGGCGGCCGGCTTCACCGGGGTGGCGGAGGTGGAGCCGGTGGTGACCGGTGGTGGCGCGGGCGTGGTCGCCGAGGGGGTGCTGCTGGGCGCCCCCACAGTGCTGGTTGCCGCGGCCGAGGGCACGGCGGCGCTGCTGGGCGCCGGCGCGGGGGAGGCGGAGGTGTCGTCGCTGGAGGAGCAGGCGCTGAGCGCCAGTCCGCCCGCCAGCACCAGGGCTGTGGTCGCGCTCCGTGCTCTCATCGCGTTCTCCATCCGTGCAGCGCTCGAGAAGTGCTCCGAATGGCGATCATACGACTACTGAAAGTGATGTCAGATCACTATTCGATCGCATCCTCCGGCCGCACGGACGGCTGGACCCGATGCAGCACAGGCGATTCGCGGAGGGTGGCGACGCAGCTCGGCCAGAGTCCGATCAGGACCGCAGCGTCGCCTGCACCCGGCCGCCCACCACCTGGGTGTCGAACACCGGCTGGTCTGCCGTCGCCGGCCCGCGCCGCACGGCACCGTCGGCGAGGGCGAAGACGCTGCCGTGCCACGGGCACTCCACGCACAGCTCGCCCGCGGCGTCACGGCTCACGGTGCCCTGGTGCAGCGGCCCGTCGGCGTGCGAGCACTGGTCGGCCAGCACGTGCACGGCGTCGTCCTGGCGCAGCACCATCACCGGCACCGGGCCGATCATCCGGCGGACCGCCTCGCCCTCGGGCAGCTCGGTGAGCGGACCCAGGTCGGTGCTGCCGCTGGGCACGACGTCCGGCACGCCCTCCGCCCGGTTGGCGCCCATGGCCATGCTGAAGCTCAGGTGCCCTCCCAGCGAGGCGGCGATCCCGGACACCGCGAAGCCCGCCAGCGCGGTCAGCCGACCCGCGGTGCGACGTCCTCGACGACGCTGCGCCAGCGAGCCCAGGTACAGCAGGCTGGCGACGCCGTTGGCGGCGGCGTGCACCAGGCCCACCCGCTGCTGGTCGGGCTGGCCCTGGCTGTAGTCGGCGGCGCCGGTCACCGCGGCGGGGACGCTGGCCAGCAGCCCCACCGCGAGCAGGGTGTCGGCGTCGCGTCGGTCGCCAGGCAGCCAGTCCAGGATCACGGCGCTGGCGAACGCGCCGACCGGGAGCTGTACCAGTGCTGGGTGCAGCGGGTGCCCCAGCCACACCCCGTGCAGCGCGTCGCGCACCGGTCCGCGGGGCAGCAGCTTCTCGATGGCGGCCGCGTAGAGCCCCGCCGGCTGGTCCAGGCTGGCCTGCTTCTCCAGCGCGTGCGCCGGCTCGTCCACCCGCAGCCTCATGCCGTGACCTCGTGAACGCCCTCGGCGAACTCCTCGATGATCTTCGCGCAGAACGCGTCCAGGTCACCGGGGTTGCGACTGGTGACCAGGCCGTTGTCGGTGACCACCTCCTCGTCCACCACGGTGGCGCCCGCGTTGCGCAGGTCGGTGCGCAGGCTCGGGTAGGAGGTCAGCGTGCGGCCCTGAGCCACCCCGGCGTCGATCAGCGTCCACGGCCCGTGGCAGATGGCGCCGATGGGCTTGCCGGCCGCGGCCATGTCGCGCACCAGGCGGACCGCGTCCTCGTCCATGCGCAGCTTGTCGGGGTTGACCGTGCCGCCGGGCAGGATCAGGCCGTCGAAATCCTCGGCGGAGACGTCCGCGGTGACCGCGCCCACCGCGAAGCTGTCCGCAGGGTGGATGTCGGAGTTCATCGCCTGGATCTTGCCTGCGCTGGGAGAGACCAGCGTGACCTGGGCTCCGGCGGCCGCCACGGCGTCGCGCGGCTGCACCAGCTCCACCTGCTCGACACCGTCGGCGGCCAGGATGGCGATCCGCTTTCCGTCCAGCTCGTTGCTCATCGGCTCTCCTGTCGTCCTCGCGTGGGTGGGGGCGCCCGGTTGCTGGCAGCGCCTCGCCGTGGAAACCAGCCGCCGGTGCGAACCTGACGGCCGTCCCGAAAGTAGCGCTGCCCATGGGCACTCGCAGGACGAGACCGCGATGCGGGGGAGGTGTCCGGCGTGTACTCAGCGGCGGAGCGCGCGACCGGCGCCTTCCCCCAGCGGTGGCGGGCCGTGAACCGTAACCTCAGGGACTGCCCGTCAGCGTGCGCGCAGGCGGGCAGCAGCCCGTGCCTCAGCAGTGACGCTGGCGCCGCACCGACTAAGGAGATCGCACGATGACCGAAACCCAGGGCGTCAGCACCAGCAAGGACGTCAGCTCCCGCGAGTCCTCGTCGCCACTCGCGACCTCGACCGGCAAGACCACCATCGCCGACACCGTGGTCTCCAAGATCGCCGGGATCGCCACCCGCGAGGTTGCCGGGGTGCACGCGGTGGGCGGCGGCGCGTCCCGCGCAGTGGGGGCGCTGCGCGAGCGGATCCCCGGAGCGCGCATCAACCACGCCCAGGGCGTGGCCGTGGAGGTCGGCGAGCGCCAGGCCGCCATCGACATCGACATCGTGGCCGACTACGGCGTGGGCATCGCCGAGCTGGCCGCAGGCATCCGTCGCAACGTCATCGGCGCGGTCGAGCGGATGACGGGGCTCGAGGTCACTGAGGTCAACATCGACGTCCACGACGTGTACCTCAACGACGGGCAGGACGACAACGGCGAGGACACGCCGTCCCGGGTGCAGTGACCGCACCACGGGCGGACGGATCCCCGGCGGGCAAGGCTGCCGCCGGCGAGTCCGCTCCGCCACCGCCCGACCGCGCCGACCAGCTGGCTGCGGCGGTGCTCGCGGTGCCGGGGGTGGCGGGCCTGCACGGCGGCATGTTCGGTGAGGCCGCCACCTACCTGCCCGGGCGCAAGGTGGCCGGGATCCGGCTTGCCGACACCGGCACCACCACGGTGCACGTCACGGTCGTCTACGGCCGGGACATCGACGAGGTCGCCGCGGCGGTGCGCCGCGCCGCTGCCGCGCTCATCGACGGACCGGTCGACGTGGTCGTCGAGGACGTGGCGGTGCCCGGGGCCGACCCGCTCACCGAGATCGCTCGACCGAGCTCACCCCAACCTTGGAGCACAGCATGAACGTCACCACCACTGGCCTGTACGCGGGACTGCTGCTCGGAATCGCCGCGGCTGCGGGCGGCTTCAGCGGCTTCCTCATCGCCATCGTGCTGGGGATCCTCGGTGTCGCCGTCGGCGCGCACTACGACGGGAAGCTCGACCTGGGTGAGCTCTTCCGCGGGCGCAACCGTGGCTGAGCACCCGGTCACGGACCGCTCCTCGACCGCCACCGCCGAACCTGGGGAGCGCGGCTCGCTGACCGTGCACGACCGGGCGGTGAACCGGGTGGCGGAGTACGCCGCCCTGCACACCGAGGGCGTGGTCCGCCAGTCCAGCGGGCTGGGCTGGATGACCGGGCGCGGACTGCCCAAGGTGGACAGCAACGTCAGCGGCGGCCACGTCCGGGTGAAGGTCAACATCGCCACCGAGTGGCCGCGGTCGGTGGCGGCCGTGACCGCTGCCGTGCGCGACCAGGTCGCCGACCAGCTCGGCGAGTACACCGGCCTCACCGTGGACCGCGTCGACGTCCGGGTGGACGACGTGGTGCACACCGACCTCGCCGAGGCACCGAGGACGGTCCAGTGACCGCCGCGGCCGCGCAGGGCGGCACCGGCGCAGAAGTTGCTGCCGGCGCCGACCAGGAGGAGCGCACCGGGCGGCACCGCAGCGAGGCGGCAAGTCCGGGGCTGGCCGGGCGGACCCCGGTGGCCGCTCCTGGCGCAGCGTCGGTGGGCATCTTCCTGGCCGGCGTCGTCATCGTCATCGGACTGGTGGGCATCCGTGAGGCCGTGCTCGGCAGCGACGCGCTCGACGGTGAGTCGTGGGTGGCCGAGCTCGGCGACTGGGTTGACGGTCTGACCCCGCAGACCTGGATGGTTCCGGTCGGCGTGGTGGCCATCCTGGTGGGCCTCTGGTGGCTCTACCTGGCCCTCAAGCCCCGCCGGCGGACCGAGCTGAAGATCACCAGCGACGGCAGCCTGTGGATGCGGCCCCGGGACGTCTCCCGCATCGCCGCGGCCACCGCGGACGACGTCGCCGGCACCACCACCGCCCGCGCCACCACCGGCCGACGGCGGGTGACGGTGACCATCACGGCCGCCCGCAAGGAGGCGGACGCGCTGCGGGAGTCGGTGGCCGAGGCGGTCAGCACGCGCCTGCAGGCGCTGGACCGCCGACCGAGCGTGAAGGTGCGCACCAAGATCAGCCACGACGGGGGTGCCTCGTGAGCAGGGTGACGGTCGGCATCGACCGGTTCTTCGCGTTCGTCATCGGCGCTGCGCTGGTGGCGCTCGGCGTGCTGGGCATCCTGTGGCAGGCCGACGAGCTGCCCTGGGCGCAGGACGCCCTGCAGGCCTCGTGGATCGTCACCGCCACCGAGCAGGGCTGGTGGCCGTGGGCGGCCGGCGCCGCCGGCGTGGTGCTCGTGCTGCTGGGCCTGTGGTGGCTGGCGGCGCACGTGCCGCGCGCCCGCCTCACCGAGATCCGGCTGCCCGGCAGCGGGACCCGAGGCATCCTGCGCGCCGACGTCGGGGCGGTGGCCAACGCCGCCGCCAGCTCGCTCGGCGCCACCCACGGGGTGCGCTCCGCGACCGGCCGGGCCAGCCTCGACCGGGGCCGGCCGACCATCGTGCTCACGGCGACGGTCGACCCCAGCGCTGACCTGGCCACCGTGCGCGACGCCGCGGAGCGGGTGCGCGAGGAGGTGGATTCGGCGCTGGACGGCTCCGAGCTGGCGACTCGGCTGCACGTCCGCGTCGCCCGCAGCTGAGACACCACAGCTGAGACACCACAGCGGCGAGAGACCGCCCCCCGCGCGTGCTGCGCGGGGGGCGGTCCTTCGTCCGGGGTGCGTTCGGTCAGCGGGTGCTGACCACGCCGGTCGCCGCGTCCCAGAACAGCGAGCCCCCCTGGAAGTCGCTCTGGCGGCCGCCGGGCACGGCGCGCTCACCACTGGTGGGATAGCCCAGCGCGCCACGCTCCCAGCCCTGCGCCGACCACGCCTGCTTGATCGCCCCGCGCACCTCGTGCGCACCGGTGGTCGGCGTCCAGTAGATCGACCCGCCCTGCAGGTGGTTGTACCGCCCGCGCCCGTCGGGAGTGCCCAGCTCGTCGGTGGTGGGGTAGCCCAGCACACCGGCCTCCCACGAGAGCGCGGCCCACTTCTGCTTGATGTCACCCCGGATCGACTGGGCCCCGGTGGTGGCCGTCCAGTAGATCGAGCCCTGCTGGAAGTGGTTGTAGCGGCCCTTGCCGTCGGGCGTGCCCAGCTCGTTGGTCACCGGGTAGCCGTGCGGGCCCGCCTCCCACGTGAGTGCGCCCCACTTCTTGTCGATGTCGCCGCGCACCTCGCGCGCGCCGGTCTTCGGCGACCAGTACAGGGCCCCACCACTGGCGAAGTTGTTGTACCGACCGGCGCCGTCGGCCGTGGACAGCTCGTCGGTGACGGGCAGGCCGAGCGGCGAGGACGGGCCCCCGAGGGCCAGGTACTGCTCCAGGATCGCGCCGCGCACCGCGCGGGCGCCGGTGGCTGCCGACCAGTAGACGACGCCGCCGGCGAAGTTCTGCGCCCGCCCGCCCGGCACCGCGTACTCGCTGCTGGTCGTCGCGCCCAGGTAGGAGCGGGTGCCGCCGAGGGCCTGGTGGTGGGCGAGGATGGCCGAGGGGGCTCCGACGGACTGCTTGCCGCCGACGCCGCCGTTGGACAGCGAGGCCAGGGTGCCGGAGTCGCAACAGAAGTGGGAGATGTCCACCCCGGTGCTCACGCCGGGGATGGTGCCGCGGTCGGTGTACTGCCAGAACGTCCAGCTCGTCCAGCCGCCGGGCAACGGGGTCTTGGGGGCGGAGGCGCCGTTGTAGTCGGCGATCCACAGCGGGTACTTGGTGAACGCGGTGCTGTTGGCCATCGCCGAGCGCCAGAAGTACGGGTAGGTGTAGATGATCGGCGTCCGACCGGTCAGCGAGGTGATGGTCTCCAGCCAGGTGCGGGCCCAGGCCACCAGCTCGGGGGGCGTGAGACCACCGGAGTCCTCGAGGTCGAGCACCGGAGCCAGCTCGCCGGCGCCCTGCATGGTGCCGGCCACCGAGACCATGTAGCGGGCCTGCGCCGCCGCCGATCCGGGCACCCGGTCCGGGCGGGCGTAGTGGTAGGTGCCGCGCACCATCCCGTTGGCCTTGATGGCCGCCCAGTCCTTGGTGAAGTAGGGGTTGGTGTAGCCCACACCCTCGGTGGACTTCACGAACGCGAACTCGCGCCCGTTGGTCTTCACCTTGGCCCAGTCCACGCTCGCCCCGTTGGGGTGCTGGTGGCTGGACACGTCGGGTCCGCTGATGGCTGCGGTGGCCACTCCGGCGGCGACGAGGACCATCAGGCCGGCCAGGAGCGTGGCCACGGTGGCTCGGGGGCGGCGCCGCGCCGCGCGGAGCGAGATCTGCATGAACGTGACACTAGAGGTACCAAAGTGACAACGGGGAAAATTGTTACCAAAGGGATTACTTTGCGTCCCTTGGCTATTGCGGCTGACGGGGCCGGTCCGCCCAGGTCCGCCCCGGTCAGGGCTTCGGTCCCGGACGCTGCTGCGGTTTCTCCCCGGTCTTCGGCTCCGACCGCGCTGGGGGCTGCTGGAAGGTCACCGTCACGTCCTCGAAGCCCTTGTGCCGGGTGGCCTCCGCCCGCGTGGTGTACACCCGGCGGTCCCCGGCGGTGAGGTCGACGTTGTCGGTGAAGGGCGTGAGCAGTGCCCGCGGGTAGAGGTGGTCCACCCGCACCACGTTGGCCTCCGCGCACAGCACCACGACCAGTGCCGCGATGTAGAGGAAGGCGATCAGCCCGAGCACCAGGGCGAAGACACCGTTGATGGCGCTGGCCCGGGCGATCACCCGCTGGACGAAGGTGGCCCCGAACACCTGCAACAGCTGCCAGGCCACGGCGGCAGCCACCGCCCCGGGCAGGACGTTGCGCAGCGTGAGCTTGCGGGTGCTGGCCAGCCGGAAGGTCAGCGAGAAGATCCAGCTGTTCAGCACCACGGTGGTCAGCATCAGCAAGGTGCCCACCCCGGGCCCGCGGATGCCGAAGCCGTCGGCGTAGCGGGCGAAGATGGACAGCGCGGTGATGCCCAGCACGGCCAGGCCCACGGTGGCGATGAGCAGGACGCTGCGCCCGCGAGCGGCGAAGGGGTTGGGCCGGTTGTTGCGCGGCACCCCCCAGGCGGTGTTCATCGCGTGCTGGGTGGCTTGGGCGACCCCGGAGGCGCCGTAGAGGGAGCCGAGCACGCCGATGCTGACGGGGACGAACCCGCCGGTCATCCGGTCGGGGTGCTGCAGCTGGTCGCCGATCACCGGAAACTGCCCCACCGCGGAGTCGATCAGCTGCTGCTGCAGCTGGACGTCATCGGAGAGGACGTAGCCGAGCACCGTGGAGGACAGGTAGAGCAGCGGGAACAGCGAGACGAAGGCGTAGTAGGCGATGAGTGCGGCGAGGTAGTTGCCCTGGTCGTCGAAGAACTTGTAGACCACGGCCAGCGGGTACCCGGCCCACCGGTGCCGCCGCTGGAAACCGTCCACCCGCTCGGTGAAGGTGCCCTTCATCGTGGCGCCCCTACCACCGGCAGCAGGTCACTGCTCGACGCCGTCAACGGTGGTGGTGACGCCGGCACCGGCGAAGCAGCGCAGCCCGGCCACCGCGGCGGCCTCGGCGTGCGGCTCCGGGTAGCTCCAGCAGACGTCCTCGACGTCGCCATCGGGGCCGGTGAGGCTCCAGTAGGACGCAGTGCCCTTGTAGGGGCAGACGGTGGAGGTGTCGCTCTCCCGCAGCGTGGCGCGCACGTCGGCCTCGGGCAGGTAGAAGCGGGCGGGGAAGCCGGTCTCGAACAGCGCCACCGGGTGCCGGCTCTCGGCCAGCACGGTCTCACCGTGGCGCACCACCACGTGCCGGCTGGACGGGCGCGCGTCCACCCGGTGGAAGGGGTCGGTCGGGGGGCCGAAGACCTGCTGGTCCTCCTCGTACCACTCGTCCACGGCGTCCGTCCGCAGCGAGCACATCCCCGCCACGGCGGCGGCACCGGGCAGCGGGTCGGCGTAGAACCAGGCGGCGTCAGGGACCAGCCGCCCACCCACCCGCAGGTTGTAGTAGCCGGCGTCGCCCTTGAACGGGCAGTGCGTACGGGTGTCGCTGCGCTCCAGCACGCCGATGCTGAAGTCGTCCACGGGCAGGTACCAGACCGGCGGCAGGCCCGTCTCGTGCAGCATGACGGCGCGGTCGGTGCTCAGCACCGTGGTGCCGTCCAGCACGGCGGTGACCCGGCGCGGCTCGGGGTGCGCGTAGAGCGCGTGCGCGGGCAGTGCCGACCAGATGTCGCCGTTGAGGCGGCCCTGGGCGGGACGTGCGAGCGGGCCGAGGCCACGGGTCAAGGACATGGCGCGAGCCTAGTGGTGGGCTCCGCGCGGTGCCGCGCAGCACGAAGCCGCCCGCACCCAACGACGGTGGGGGCGGGCGGCTTCGGAGCGCGGCGGACGGCGCTGGGCGTCCGCAGTGGTCAGGCCTGCGGGCCGGCCTCGATCTCGATGGTGATCTTCACCTTGTCACCGAGCACGACACCGCCGCCCTCCAGGGGCATCTCCATGTCGATGCCGAAGGCGCTGCGGCTGATCTCCGTGCTGGCCTCGAAGCCGGCGACGGGGCCGTTGCCCATGCCCGGGCTGACGCCGTTGAACTCCACGGCGAGCTCGACCGACTTGGTCACGCCGTGGATGGTGAGGTCGCCGACGAGGGTGAACTCGGAGCCGGAGCCCTGCACCCCGGTGGAGCGGAAGGTGATGGTCGGGTACTTGTCCACCTCCATGAAGTCCGCGGAGCGGACGTGGCCGTCGCGCTGGGCGTTGCCGGTGTCGAAGGAGTCGACGGCGATCTCGGCGCTCACGGTCGGGGTGCCCTCGGCGGGGACCTCGATGGTGCCGCTGAAGGTGTGGAAGGAGCCCCGCACCTTGCTCACCATGAGGTGGCGCACGCTGAACGAGACGCTCGAGTGGGTGGGGTCGATGGTCCAGGTGCCGACGGACAGGTCGGGCAGGGCGAGGGTGGACGTCATGAGTGCCTCCAGGTGCGTGGTTGAACTTTCAACAATACTAACAGGCCGGCGCTCCGACTTGTTCCCACGGCACCGACTGGCTGCTGGTGGCCCCGCTGTTCGCCATCGTCAGTGCGGGCCGTCGCCCTCGGGGTCCTCGTCGTCCGGATCGAGGTTGGTGGAGCGGAAGAGCACCGCGAAGACCAGCCAGCCTGCGGCCGCCACCAGGGGGAAGCTGATGAGCCGGTAGACGACCACGGCGGGCAGCGCCGTGACAGCGGGCAGTCCCGCAGCGACGAGGGTGGCGGTGAGCGTGCCGTCGACGATGCCCAGCCCGCCCGGGAGCAGTGGCACGCTGGAGACGATCTTGCCGGCGGTGAAGGCGATGAGCACCCCGCCCACGCTGGGGTTGGCCCCGGCGGCCAGGCAGGCCGCCCACAGGCACGCGACGTCGGCGATCCAGTTGGCCAGGGCCCACCAGGAGGCCCGCAGCAGATCGGGGACGCGCAGCTGCACCGCCTCCAGCTGCGACAGGATCTCCCCGACGCGCTCCATGCCCTTGTCGGCGGGCTGTCCGCGCACGGCGTTCCAGCCGTGGAACAGCGGGCGCGCCATGGTGACCAGGAGGCTGGGCCGGGTGACGAGGAGGCGGACACCGAGGATGAGGACCAGGGCGAGGACGATGGCGGTGACCAGGCCGGCGATGTTGGAGGCGCTGCCCGCCAGCAGGCCGCCGGTGACGGCCACCAGGGCAAGGGTCCCGGTGGCGAGGACCCCGCTCATGGCCAGCTGCCACGAGGCCACCACGCGACTCGCCCCCCACTTGCGGGTCTGCCGGAAGGTGAAGGTGGTGGAGAACAGCGGCCCACCGGGCAGGCTGACGCTCAACGCGTTGGCGGCGTAGACCACGGCGGTGGAGTCACGCTGGCGCACCGGGACCTTGGCGGCGGTCAGCAGGGTGCGCTGCAACCGGCCGAACGCGCTCATGGACAGTGCCTGTGCCGTGATCGACGCGGCCACCCACCACCAGCTGACGTCGCCGAGGCGCTGCCAGGCGTCGCGCAACGACGGTGCCAGCAGCACCACCTCGACGGCGAGCACCACGACGAGGGCGGTGCCGGCGACCCAGCGCAGCACCCGCATCCAGCGCTGGCGCTGCGCTGACGGGGAAACGCCTTGGTCGCCTGGCACCACTGGAGGGTAACGATGATGGCTGCGCTTGTGGCGCACGCCCGCCGCCACGGGTCGACGTCGCTCCACCAGCGTCGATTCGCGCTGCTTGTCCGGATGCGCGGAGCCGCTCGACGCCGGTCGTGGCAGGGTGCGTGCGTGGGTGGCGAGCCGCCGAGGCGTGCCGTCACCGGAGACAACCGCTACCCGGAGGTGTGAGTCAGTGCAGGATCTGGTCGCGGTGATCGGCGGGAGCGGGTTCTACTCGTTCTTCGACGACGCCGACACGGTCACCCTGGAGACCCCGTACGGGGCTCCGAGCGGACCCATCACCATCGGTGAAGTGGCGGGCAGACAGGTCGCGTTCCTGCCGCGCCACGGCGTTGACCACGAGTACCCGCCGCACAAGGTGAACCACCGGGCCAACCTCTGGGCGCTGCGCAGCGTCGGGGTGCGGCAGGTGTTCGCCCCGTGCGCGGTGGGCAGCCTGCAGCCGGAGCTGCCCGCGGGCTCGGTGGTGGTGCCCAACCAGCTCGTGGACCGCACGTCTGGGCGCGCGCACACCTACTTCGACGGCGGCGGCGTGCACGTGGAGTTCGCCGACCCGTACTGCCCCGACCTGCAGGCAGCGGCCCTGCAGCCGGGCGTGCTCCCCGGCGGGGCGATGGTGGTGGTGGAGGGCCCGCGCTTCTCCACCCGGGCGGAGAGCCAGTGGTTCGCCGCGCAGGGATGGAGCCTGGTGAACATGACCGGGCACCCCGAGGCGGTGCTGGCTCGGGAGCTGGCCCTCTGCTACACCCCGATCGCGCTGGTCACCGACCTGGACGCCGGCATCACCGCCGGGTCCGGCGTGCGGGCGGTGGACGTGTTCGCCGAGTTCGGCCGCAACATCGGCCGGCTCAAGGACCTGGTGCGTGCGGCGATCGCGGCCGCACCCACGAAGCGGGACTGCCCGTGCGTGCGGGTGCACGACGGCATCACCCTGCCCATCACGCTGCCGTAGCCGCCGCACGCTGGTTGGTTAGCTGGCGAGCGAGGTGGGGGTGTGGCTGGCGATCTCGACGCGGTCGCGGCCCGCCCGCTTGGCTGCGTAGAGCGAGGTGTCGGCCACCTCGAGCAGCTGCTCGACGGTGACCCCGTGGGGGCGCGGGCAGAAGGCCACCCCTACCGAGGCGGTCACCGGGGTGCCGGCGATGCTGCTCGCAGGGATGCACGCCCGGATGCGCTCGGCGATCTCGGTGGCCTGGCGCAGCGTGGGTCCCTCGAGGAGCACCACGAACTCCTCCCCGCCGAATCGGCCCAGGAGGTCGTGGCCGCGCAGCTCCACGCGCAGCACTCCGGCGACCTCGCGGATCACCCGGTCGCCCACCAGGTGGCCGTGGTTGTCGTTGACCAGCTTGAAGTGGTCGAGGTCGATGAGGATGACGCTGACCGGCACCCGGGCGCGGGCGGCGCGGCTGAGGCCCTCCCGAGAGCGCTCCTGCCACGCGGTGAAGTTGAGCAGCCCGGTCTTGGAGTCGGTGCTGGCTGCGACCTGCAGCTCCTTCACCAACGAGCTGCGGTGGAGTCCAGTCAGCAGGCCGAGCACCAACGGGGTGAGCCAGGGCATGTGCAGCACGAACAGCGCGGTGACCAGGCCCAGCCCCAGCGTCATCATCTCGAAGCCCACGCTCTCCCGGTCCGGGAGCAGGGTGCGCAGTCGGGTGGGTTTGCTGGCCAGGCCCATGCCCGCCATCAGCACGCCCAGGTTGACCACGGGGAAGACCGCGAGGGCACCCAACGTGGTGACGGCAGAGAGGAGTCCGCCGTTGAAGAGGCTGCCGCCAGCGAGGTTGAGCACCCCCGACGCCGCGAGGGTGGCCAGGACCATCGTGGCCGTGGTGAACATGAGGCGGTGCGGCCGGGCAGAACGGTGTCGGTGGCACAGCAGGAGATGGTGGCCGTACACCAGCATCAGCAGAATGGCTGCGTACCCGGCCGGCAGGCTCAGTGCGCCGGCGAACGCCCAGACCGACTTGTGGTTGGACCAGATGCGGTCGCTGCCGAGGTAGCGCTTGAACCGCTCGATCCGATCGGCGGCCTCGCCGTAGAGAATGCCCATGCTGGCCAGCAGCAGGAAGTGTGACGGCACCCCGGAGCGCTGCTCGCTGTCGACGGTGATGAACACGGTCAACCCGACAGTGAACATCTCCACGCCGACGATGAACCAGCGCGCGCTACGCGGCAGGGTCCACAGCTGCCACTCGCGAAACCACGTGATCAACGACCGGGGCGCGGAATCGCCGATGCCGGACTGAGTGATCACGAGCGACCGCCCCCAGTCCGGCGCACCTTCGTGGCTGCCACTGGATGTGAGCAGTTCCCCCTGCGCCCGGCTGACGATACAGCAGCAGGGCTGAGCCAGGTGGGTGAAGTTCCCGTCTGGGCAGGAGCGTCAGCAGGGCTTGGCCGCCAGCGGGATTCGGCTTTGCCGGAGGCGCGGTCCCTGGCGGTGGCGGTGGCGCTGGCAGGGCACCGACACGCGCGAGTCGACCAATCCAGCACCTCCACCACATCGGCGAAAAAAGTCGCACAATTGGGCCGGAAGGTGACTGGATGCGCCATTGTTCAATGGCGGCTGACAGTGCACTGAGTGCTGCCCTGATTGGAGAGCGAGGTGACCTTGATGCGCGGTTTCGAGTGGGGCTGACGAGTGAGCTGGCGCGTCCCGAGGCGTCCTGGGTGCACGGCCACGGCGTGAGTGGCTGCTTCCGTACCGCCTGGTGAGCGACGTGGGGGCGTGTCCCGTGTCCAGTCCGAGCTGTGGCTCGGCGAGGAAGCTGAGGAGGTGAGTGCGATGCGTGGCTTCGAGTGGGGCTGACAAGAATTGTCCAGCAAAGGCGTGCAGCAGTGCGGAAGGGGGTGCCGGCAATGCGTGGATTCGAGTGGGGCTGATGGGCGGAGTGATGTTTGTGCGAGCGGATCAGACAGGAAGGTGATGCGAGTGCGCGGATTCGAGTGGGACTGAGGCACGACGGCGGGGCCCCGGTGATCTCGCCGGGGCACGCCGTCGTCTCAGTGGCCAGCGCGTCTTGGTGGGCAGCGCGTCTCAGCCGGGCTGTTCCGTCACCGCAGGGCCACGAGGTGGGGACGCCACGGACGGCGCCTCGGCCACCACGTCGGTGGACCGTGCCCGGCGCAGCGCCAGCGGGGCGGCCAGGGCGACCCCGAGAGCGCCTGCGGCGGCAACAGCGACGGAGACGTTCCACAGCTCGGCGGCCAGACCCCCGACCAGCAGACCGACACCCTGCGCGGCGAGCAGGCCGGCCGACGCGATGCCGATGGCCTGGCCCCGCTGCGGGCGGGGCACCGCCAGCACGTACTCCACGACGATCTGCACCTGGTAGGCCGAGCAGAGGCCAGACACGGCCCACAGCAGCAGGGTGACCTCCAGGCCTGGTTGCAGGCCGCAGAACAGCAGCGGCACGCCCGCGGCCACGGCCAACGGTCCCACCAGGGCGGTGCGCAGCCGGTGCGGCAGCAGGCGCACGAACAACAGCGATCCCAGCAGGACGCCAGCGGGGCCCGCGGCCAGCAGCAAACCCACGGTGCGGGCGCCGCCGCCGAGGGACTCCGCGTACGGGGCCGCCAGCCCTTCGGGAACGACGAACACACCAGCCAGCCACGCGAGCCCCACCAGGGACCGCAGCCGGCGAGTCCGGAACACCAGGGTGAGACCGTCGACCCAGCCGTGGCTCCCGGCGGGCACGCCGTGCCGGGCCGCCGGCCTGGCCTGCACGTGCAACCGGATCAGCACGGCAGACACCACGAAGGTTGCGGCGTTCACCGCCAGGGTGGTGTGCGCCCCCACGGCGGCCACTGCCGCGCCGCCGACCGCGAACCCGAGGAGCTGGCTGCCCTGGGTGGTGGCGATCCGAAGACTGGTACCGAGGACGAACCCTTCTCCGTCGAGGACCTCCGCCACCAGTGCGGTCTCGGCGGCTCGCCACGGGGTGCCCACGAGGACGGACACCACCAGCAGGGCTGCCACCACTGCCAGCGGCATGCTGGGCAGGGCCATCAGCGCCAGCAGGCCTGCGCGCAGCAGGTCGCCGCCAACGAGCAGGCGGCGGACGGGCAGGCGGTCGGCGAGCGTGCCCAGCAGGATGCTGCCGAGCAGCGCCGGCAGGTAGGTGAGGGCGTAGACGCCGGCGGTGAGGATTCCTGACCCGGTCTCGCTGAACACCAGCACCGACAGCGCCACGCGAGCGAGCTGGTCGCCAAACATGGACTGGATGTCGGCGAACCACAGCCAGCGAAACTCCCGCACCCGGAGCACGTCGCCGAACGTCGGCGGACTGGTGGCCGAGCGGGCGCCGTCGGCCTCCTGGCGTGCTCCCACGGGCTCCCGCCTCCCTGCTGCGACTCACCTGAGCGCGAGGAAGAAGCACTGCTCCGCAGGACGTTCCGCCCCCAGGTCGCTCGGGGGCACTCTAGGCGGTCTGCCGGTCGGGGGCGGGCGACTCGCGTGGATCCGCCACCGGGCTCTCCTTCGACGCTGAACGCACCCATTCGCCCGGTCAGCGCAGGTCAACGCTGTTTCTGTCCAGCACCACGGCACGTGGGATGCGCCACTTCGTCGCGCGGAGGCGCGACAACACTGCAAATGTACGAACAGGAGTTCAGTCGAGAGCCCGTCCGTCCCCACCCTTTGGATTGCTGAAGAGAGGAACGACCAACGTGTCCGACAATGACACCGGCAAGATCATCACCCAGCTCCGCATGCTGCTGCAGCTGACCAACACCGAGGCCCAGATCGCCCAGGCTCGGCAGGCCCAGGCGCGCACCGATGCGGTGCGCCGCGAGCTGGCAGAGAACGAGAAGAACTCCCGTACCCGCGCCCTGCAGATCGAGCGTGTGCTCCGCGACGTGGGCGGCGTGCCCGACGTGGTGTCCCCGCTGCTTGGCCGGCTGGCGGCCATGGTCAAGACCGTCGTCGAGCAGGCGGAGCCGCTGGACGGCGCCCTGCTGGAGGACCTGTCCCTGGAGCACCAGCTCTTCGACCGCGCCCGCTACCTGAAGGTGCTGGCCACCAGCGCCGACATGGCGCGCGTGCGCACCCTGGCCGAGCGCCTCGAGGTGGCCCACCAGGCCACCATCGACTGGCTGAGCACGGTGCTGGCCGAGGAGGCGCTGGGTGGGCCGACCGCGCTGCGTCCCACGCCGCTGCAGGCGGTCGCCGGCACGGCCACCCGCATCGTCAACAGCCCGGCGCGCTGGTCCGCCGATGGCCTCAACCGCGCCGTGGCCACGGTCAAGCAGACCCGCAGCAAGGCCGAGGACTTCGCTGACGACGTGGCCGATCGCGCCAGCGACGTCGCGGACAAGGCCGGCGACGTCACCGACGCTGCCCGCGAGGCGGTGGCTGCCGGCCGAGACGCCAGCATGCGCCAGGCCGAGAAGGTGGCCCGTCGCGACGGCAACTCCAACGCTGCCGAGGCGGTGCACGACAGCCGCAAGAGCAGTGGTCAGCTGAGCGCGTCGGAGCTGCCGATCAAGGGCTACGACTCGATGACCATCACCAAGGCCGTGGCCGCGATCAAGAAGCTGAGCGACCCGGACGACGTCCGGACGATCATCGCCTACGAGGAGGCCCACAAGAACCGCAGTGGCGTCGTCTCCGCGAGCCAGACGCAGCTGGCCTCGATCGCCAAGGATGTCGCCGGGATCGGTTGATCTCTCGGCTGCACCAGCTGAGCACCGCCCCAGCCGAACGGCCAGGACCCCGCACCGGGGACCTGGCCGTTCGGCCGTGCCGGCCACGCCGAACCGCCTGGTCGCGGAGAACTGCCTAGCCTCAGCCCATGCGGGTACTGCTGACCGGCGCAGCCGGCTTCATCGGGGGACACGTCTGGGACGCGCTGGCGGCAGGCGGGCACGAGGTGGTGGCGGTCGACGCGATGCTGCCGCTCGCCCACGGCGAGCAGGCGCCCACGCCGGACGGGGTGCGGCGCCTGGACGTGCGGGACGCCGGGGCGCTGGCGGCGGCGCTGCACGGGGTGGACGTGGTGTGCCACCAGGCGGCCATGGTCGGCGCCGGGGTCGATGCCGCCGACGCACCGATGTTCGCCGACCACAACGACCTGGGCACCGCCGTGCTGCTCGCCGCGATGGCGCGGGCCGGGTGTGTGCGGCTGGTGCTGGCCTCGTCCATGGTGGTCTACGGCGCGGGGCGCTACACCTGCCCGGTGCACGGCGAGGTCGAGCCGTCGCCGCGCACCACGGCCGACCTCGACGCCGGCCGCTTCGACAGTGCCTGTCCTCGCTGCGCCGAGCGGGTGGACTGGGCGCCGGTGGACGAGGACGCCCCGCTGCGCCCGCGCAGCACCTACGCCGCCAGCAAGCTCGCCCAGGAGCACTACGCACTGGCCTGGAGCCTGGCCACCACCGGGGCGGTCACCGCCCTGCGCTACCACAACGTCTACGGCGAGCGGATGCCGCGCGACACTCCCTACTCCGGGGTCGCAGCACTGTTCCGCTCGGCGCTGGAGTCCGGGGAGGCGCCCCGGGTGTTCGAGGACGGCCACCAAGCACGCGACTTCGTGCACGTGCACGACGTGGCCCAGGCGAACCGCCTCGCGGTGGAGGCGGCGCTCGCCGGCTTCCAGCCGTTCAACGTCTGCTCCGGGACACCGGTGACCATCGGCGAGGTGGCCGCCACGCTCTCCCGTGCGCACGGCGGGCCGGCGCCGGTCACCACCGGCCAGTACCGCCCCGGCGACGTGCGGCACGTGGTGGCCAGCCCGGAGCGGGCGGCCCGCGTCCTCGGCTTCCGGGCGTCGGTGCAGCCCGAGCCAGGCATCAGCGCCTTCGCCACGGCCCCGCTGCGACCGCAGCCCGGCAGCGGTTGAGGCACTTCCCCCTGGTGGCGAGCACGCTGACACTGGAGGGGTGACCGATCCGGAGCTCGCCTTCCCCGCCCGCCTGTGGCGTGGGCTGGCACGTCACCGGCCCCCGGGGCTGGGCCGCACCCGTGCGTGGCGCTCGCCGCTGCGCGGTCCGTGGCTGACGTCGGTGCTCGGGCTGGTGCTGCTGGTGGGACTGCCGGTCGTCGCCGTCACCGGGCTGCTGTCCTACGTCGCCTACGGTCCGCAGCTCAACCAGGCCATCCCCGCCGACGTGGGGTGGCTGCACCTGCCGTTCTTCGAGTGGCCCACCCGACCGGTGTGGCTCTACCGGCTGAACCAGGGGCTGCACGTGGGCCTGGGTCTGGTGCTGGTGCCGGTGGTGCTGGCCAAGCTGTGGTCGGTGGTGCCCACGCTGTTCGACTGGCCGCCGGCCCGCTCCCTGGCGCAGGTGCTGGAGCGGCTGTCGCTGCTCGCGCTGGTCGGTGGCATCCTCTTCGAGCTGGTCACCGGTGTGCTGAACATCCAGTACGACTACGTGTTCGGGTTCAGCTTCTACACCGCCCACTACTTCGGCGCCTGGGTGTTCCTCGCCGGTTTCGTGGTGCACGTGGGGCTCAAGCTGCCGCGCCTGGTGACGGCGCTGCGCTCGGTGTCGCTGCGCGAGGTGCTGCGGACCTCTCGCGCCGACACCCGCCCGGAGCCGCCCGACCCGGACGGGCTGGTGGCCCTCGACCCCGCCCCGGCCACGCTCAGCCGGCGCGGGGCGCTGGGCCTGGTGGGCGGGGGTGCGGCGCTGGTGGCGGTGGTGTCGGTGGGGCAGACGGTGGACGCGCTGCGCCCGCTGGCCTTCCTGCTGCCCCGCGGCCGCGACCTGGGCGACGGCCCCAACGACTTCCCGGTCAACCGCACCGCCACCGCCGCGGGCATCAGCACGGACCAGGCCGGACCGTCCTGGCGGCTGGAGCTGAGCGGGGCGGGCACCCGAACGCTGGACCGGGCCCAGCTGCTGGCCCTGCCCCAGCACACCGCGGTGCTGCCCATCGCCTGCGTGGAGGGCTGGTCGACCACCCAGCGCTGGAGCGGCGTGCGGCTGCGGGACCTGGCGGCGCTGGCCGGGGTGGCGGACCCGGCATCGGCGCTGGTGCAGTCGCTGGAGACCAGCGGTCCGTTCAGCCAGGCGGCGCTGCAGGCCAACCAGGTGCTCGACCCGGACTCCCTGCTGGCCCTGCGGGTCAACGGGGTGGAGCTGTCCGCCGACCACGGCTACCCCGCGCGGGTGATCGTGCCGGCCCTGCCGGGGGTGCACAACACCAAGTGGGTGCGGGCCCTCGAGTTCCGGGCGGCCTGAGGTGCTTGCCAGGTTCCGGGCCTTCTACGGCGCGCACCCGCTGCACCTGCTGGCGATGCTGGCCAGCTTCGCACTGGTCGGCTACGTGATCACGGTGCTCACCCCGGAGGCGCTGTGGAACCGGGAGACGTGGTGGCAGTCCGTCCTGGTGTGGTTCCTCGGCGCGGTAGTGCTGCACGACCTGCTGCTCTTCCCGCTCTACGCCCTGGCCGACCGGTCCCTGGTCGCCGGGCTGAGGGCGGTTCGTGGGCACTGGCCGGTCCGACCGCTGCGGGTGCCGGTGGTGAACTACGTGCGGGTGCCGGTGCTGGTCAGCGGGCTGGCGTTCCTGCTGTTCTTCCCCGGCATCGCGGAGCAGGGGGCACAGACCTACCTCGCGGCCACCGGCCAGACCCAGCAGCCGTTCCTGCGGCGCTGGCTGCTGGCGACGGCCGTGGTGTTCGGTCTCAGCGCGCTGGCCTACGCGGGGCGGGTTGGGCTGGCCCGCTCCGACGAGGAGCCGGGTCGCTAGCCCTCACCCTCGCCGAGCTTGCGGTACAGCGTGCCGATCACCGGGGCGGACAGGGCCCGGGGGGCGTAGCCGCCGGCCACCGACATCACCTTGCCCACGATGCCTGGCACCACACGCATCTTGTTGCGAGCCAGTGCGTCGATCGACTCCTTGGCCACCGACTCGCTGGTCACCCACACCGAGTCGGGCAGCACCTTGTCCACGATGGACGCCTCAGCCGGGTCGGGCGTCTCGGTGCGCACCGGACCGGGGGCCAGCAGCGTCACGTGCACGCCGGTGCCCTTGAGCTCGTGGCGCAGCGACTCGGTGAAGGTGTTGGCGAAGGCCTTGGTGGCGGCGTAGGTGGCGTTGTTGGGCACCGGCAGGTTGCCGGCGGCGGAGCCGGTGACCAAGATGGCGCCGCTGCGGCGGGCCAGCATGCCGGGCAGCACCGCCAGGGTCAGGTCGTGCACTGCCACTGCGTTCAGCTGCACCAGGTCGCGCTCGAACCCGGCGTCCAGCTGGGCCACCGGGCCGAAGGTGGCCACCCCGGCGTTGTTGCACAGCACGGTGATCTCCCGCTCCGCCAGCTCGCCGGCGAGCTTCTCCCGGGCCACCGGGTCGCTGAGGTCGACCGCGCGGACCTCCACCTGCACGCCGTGGCTGCTGGTCAGCCGCTCGGCCAGCGCGGTGAGCAGCTCGGTGCGCCGGGCCACCAGGATCAGCGAGTACCCGCGCCCGGCGAGCTCGGTGGCCAGCGCGGTGCCGATGCCCGAGGAGGCACCCGTCACCACGGCACGGCTGTCGGCGGTGGGGACGGGCAGGCTCATCAGGGTGCTCCTTGGGGCGAGGGCGGGCAGGCGGCGGCCGGCCCACGGTAGCGAGGCCGGATCAGCCCTGCCTCTGGGAGGTGACGGTGCCGATGGTGCAGGCCTTGCCCTCCGTGCCGCGGGTGGTCACCCGAGCAATGCTCACGGACCGGCCGCGGTGCACGATCTCCACGGAGAAGGTCAGCTCGGCGTCCATCGGCGCCGGACGCAGGTAGTTCATCCGCACCGAGCTGGTGATGCCCTCCGGCATGATCTCGGCGATGGCGTGGTGCGCGGCGATCTCCGTGCCGCCCAGCAGCACCCCGCCGTGGGTCATGCTCAGCGGGTTGGTCAGGTCCAGCGAGGGCGCGAGGACCAGGTCGGTGCCGTGTTCGGTGGGCTGCAGCCGCGCACCCAGCGTCCCAAACAGGTCGCGGTCGCCGGAGGGCTCGGTGAGCGGCCAGTCGTCGGTCTTGGTGGGCATGGTGACGCCCTCGGGCAGCGGGATGTAGCGGCACCAGGTGGTGGCCACGGCGATCAGCCGGTCCTGGTCGTCGAGCACGCGGCACTCGGCCACGCCGCCGTCGCGGTGGGCGTGCAGCATGCGGGACTCTGCCCGCAGGTCCGGTGAGCTGGTGCGCTCGTCGGTGCCGCGCGGGTCGACGTCGGGCATCCGCACGATGTCCATGGACAGCTCGGAGGTGACCGAGGCCTTGTCGGCCGGGCGCTGCGTGAAGATGCGGTGGCCCACCGAGTCGTCCACCAGCACGCCGATGGCGCCGGCCGCCGGCTGCCCGTCCGGGCCGATCATCCAGGCGCCGGTGCGCATCCGGGTGATGCTGACGTCGCCGAGGTCGTCGGGCGGGCCCACTCGGAACAACGACTCGGGAGTGTGGGTCCGGGTGGTCGCAGAGCTCTCGACGGGCATTGGCTGAGCCTAGTCACGCCGCCGTTCACCGCCTCCACCTGCGCGTGTCGTGGTCGAGCGCTAGCCCCTGCGGAGCGCGTGGCCCAGACTGTGTCCACATCGGAGCAGGACGGGAAGAGGCAGGGCATGGGCACTGGGGCACGCAGGTTCACCGGCAGGCTGGCTCGTCGACCGGGGGCGGTGCTGCTGAGCGCGGTGCTCGCCGTGACGGTGCTGGACGGCGCCCTGGCGGCGGCTCCGGCGCAGGCGGCCCCAACCCCCAGCGCCGAGGACGCCCAGCCCTACCTGGTGGGGCGCGGCATCGGCGACGTCACCGGGGAGGCGGCCGACGCCGGCATGCTCGGCTACGCCGACCTCGAGCAGACCACCGCGGGCATCCACCAGCGGCTGCGAGCCCGCACGTTCATCGTGGTCGACCGCGCCAGCAACAAGCGGCTGCTGCACTCCACCGTCGAGGCAGGGCTGATGTTCCAGAGCGTGCGCGAGGAGGTGCTGCGCCGACTGGGTGAGCGCTTCCCCGGGGAGTTCGGCGAGGACAACGTGCTGCTCACCGTCACCCACACGCACTCCGCCGGTGGTGGCACCGCCGGGCACGGCCTCTACAACGTCACCACCCTGGGATACCGCCCCAAGACCTTCGAGGCGCAGGTCGCGGGCATCGTGGACTCCGCGGTGAAGGCGCACGACGACCTGCGTCCGGCGCAGCTGAGCCTGTCCCGGGACGAGCTGACCGGCACCAGCGCCAACCGCACCAAGGTCGCCTTCGACCGCAACCCGGCCGAGGACAAGGCGCACTTCCCCGACGGCATCGACCCCACCTCGACCACGCTGCAGGTGACCAGGGACGGCCGGGTGGACGGCGCCATCAACTGGTTCCCGGTGCACGGCACCAGCATGTCCACCCAGAACAGGCTGATCAGCCCGGACAACAAGGGCTACGCGGCCTACCAGTACGAGCACGACCACGCCGGGGTGGACTACCTCGGCGACGACGACCCCGCCTTCGTCGCGGCCTTCGCCCAGAGCAACTCCGGGGACATGTCGCCCAACCTGGACCTGC
Organism: Rhodococcus sp. Z6_132; assembly: GCF_058133635.1. Lineage (NCBI taxonomy): Bacteria > Bacillati > Actinomycetota > Actinomycetes > Mycobacteriales > Nocardiaceae > Rhodococcus > Rhodococcus sp. Z6_132. The sequence continues at coordinate 833,806 of NZ_JBYUNP010000001.1, read as the reverse complement.
ACGAGGCTGAGGGCGAGCAGCAGTTCACCAACTCCCAGGCCGTCGGAGCCCGGCAGTCCGCCTCCGCCCAGGCCCAGGTCGCGTCGAGCGCGTCGGCCACGCCGCTGTCCGGCGGCCTGGACACCCGCACGGTCTACGTGGACCTCAGCAACGTGGAGGTGCGGCCGGAGTTCACCGGCGACGGCGCCACCCACCGCACCTGCAGCCCGATCCTGGGGGCGGCGTTCGCCGCCGGCAGCACCGAGGACGGCGGCGGCGGGGTCGCGCTGTTCAAGGAGGGCCAGTACGGCGGCAACCCGGTGCCGGCGGCGCTGAGCACGGTGCTCTACAACCTCGACCCGGCACTCGGGGACTGCCAGGGCCCCAAGGAGCTGCTGCTGCCGGTGGGCCTGGTGGACAACGCCGTGCAGACGGTGCTGCCGGTGCAGCTGGTGCGCATTGGTGACTTCTACCTGGTGGCCATGCCCACCGAGGTCACCGTGGTGGCGGGCCTGCGGCTGCGCCAGCAGGTGGCCGCCGCGGTGGGCACCTCGCTGGACAACGTGCTGGTGCAGGGCTACTCCAACGCCTACGCCCACTACCTGACCACGCCGGAGGAGTACGACACCCAGAACTACGAGGGCGCCTCCACCATGTTCGGCCGCTGGCAGCTGCCTGCCCTCGAGCAGACGGTGTCCGGGCTGGCCACCGCGATGGCCGCCGGGGAGCCGGTGAGCACCGGGGCCCCCAAGCCCGACCTGGGCGCGAACCAGCTGGTCAGCCCGGCGGGCCAGGTGCTCTTCGACACCACCGCAGTCGGTTTTGGCACGGTGCTCACCCAGCCGGCCGCCAGCTACGCCCCAGGCGAGCGCGCCACCACGGTGTTCTCCGGGGCCGACCCGAACAACAACCTCCGGCGGGGCGGCACCTTCCTCACCGTGGAGCGCCAGGACGGCGACGGCTGGACCCGGGTGGCCGACGACGGCGACTGGTCTACCCGCTTCGGCTACGCCCACGACGGGCTGACCGGCTCCGTGGTCACCATCACCTGGGACGTCCCGGCCGCAGCGGCGCCGGGCACCTACCGCATCACCTACTCCGGTGACGCCAAGAACCCGTGGGGTGCCATCACGCCGTTCACCGGCACCTCGCGCCCGTTCACCGTCACGGGGTAGCCCGCACACAACGGACGGGAGGCGGGACCGAGTGCTCGGTCCCGCCTCCCGCCTGGTGTGGAGCGGCTGTGAACCAGCGACTACTTCGGCTGCAGGCGCGCGCCACCGTCGACGCGGACGACCTCGCCGTTGGCGTAGGTGTTGGTGATGAGCTCCAGCACCATGGAGGCCAGCTCGTCGGCGGTGCCCAGGCGCTTGGGGAACAGCACGTCGCGCTTGAGCTTGTCCTTGAACGCCTCGGAGCCCTCACCCTCGCCGTAGATGGGGGTGTCGATCAGGCCGGGGGCGACGCAGTTGACCCGGACGCCGATGGCGGCGAGGTCGCGGGCCACGGGCAGGGTCATGCCGACGATGCCGCCCTTGGAGGAGGAGTACGCGGCCTGGCCGATCTGGCCGTCGAACGCGGCGACGGAGGCCAGGGTGACGATGGCACCGCGGGAGCCGTCGGCGTCCACGGGCTCGGTGCGGCCCATGGCGGTGGCGGCCAGGCGCACGCAGTTGAACGTGCCGATCAGGTTGATGGTGAGGACCTTGGTGTAGAGCTCCAGGTCGTGGGCGGAGGAGAACTGGCCGTCCTTGCCCACGGTGCGGGAGGCCCAGCCGACACCGGCGGCGGCCACCAGGCTGCGCAGCGGGCCGAGCTTCTCGGCGGCCTCGACGGCGGCGATGACCTGGTCGGGGTCGGAGACGTCGGCGCGGACGTACTCGCCGCCGATGGACTCGGCGACGGCCTTGCCCTTGTCGTCCTGCAGGTCGAGGATGACGACCTTGGCGCCACGGGCGGCAAGCTGGCGGGCGCTGGCCTCCCCGAGGCCGGAGGCGCCACCGGTGACGATGGACGAGGTTGCGGTGAGGTCAAGCACTGTTGCAGCTCCTGTACAGATCGGCCGCGGTGCGGCGACGGCTCGTCCTGGCGGGGCGCAGGCCGAGGGGGTCCTCGTGGGACTCGACGGGCCTGAGCCTATCGCGGTGACCCGGCCCGGCGGTGCCCGTCGCGCCAGGGTGTTCAGCTCACCGCGCGGTCGGGGTTAAAACCGGCTAGGGTCCTCCGCCCGCCATTTGAGCTGAGGCCATTTCGGCGCCTTGTCTGCACCACTCAGTTTTGATGTTTCTACATTTAGTGACTAGGTTGATGCAGTACGCATTCTGAAGCAGTCGGGATCTACATGAATTCGCCGCAGTTCCACTAGGCGGTGACTCCGGTGGTCCAGCCCTCAAGCGGCTGACCATCCTGATCCCAAGGAGCAACATGAGCAGCAACCAAGGACCCGCAGTGCGCACCGATGGCGGCCACGCGCAGGTGGACAACCGCACCCCTCGCCGCAGCACCGAGACCAAGATGGCCACCAAGACCACCGAGCTGATCGTGTACGTCGTCGCGGTTCTCGCGGTCGCCATCACTGCGCTCATGGTCAGCGGCAACGACGAGGGCACCCAGGACCCGTTCGGTGCCGCTGAGGCGCTGCGCTACATCACCTGGCTGAGCATCGGCTACATGATCGCCCGTGGCCTGGCGAAGTCCGGCAGCCGCGAGAGCTACAACGGCTCCTGACCGGCCGCCGCGCTCCGCGCGGCAGCACGAGACGATGTCCCCTCTCCGCAGTCGCGGAGAGGGGACATTTTCCTGCACTGCACTCCGTGCGCCGGCGACAAGGGTGGAGCGCCATTTCCGGATCGGCGGTCGCGGACTCTCGACGCCACCCTTGAGCCATTTGTGACGTGTGCCGCAGGAAAAGGCGGTTGGGTCGGGGCGGCCTCAGCTCAGAGCAGGCGAGGGATGTTGCGCCGTCGAGGACCGTCTTTGCTGGCTGGTCGGTCACGGTGGGCATGGTGTCTCCTCGCTGACCCGGTTGGGGGATCAGGCGGGTGCTGCGCCAGACGGGTGGTGCTGAGTCAGGTGGCGGGGTAGCGCACCGGCATCCGCTTGATCCCGTTGATGAACATCGACCGCAGCGCCCGGGGGGGCTCGGTGGGGGTGATGTCCGGGATGCGGTCGGCCAGCACGTCGAACATGATCCGGACCTCCGCCCGCGCCAGGTTGGCGCCCAGGCAGAAGTGCGGGCCGCCACCGCCGAAGGCAACGTGCGGGTTGGCCTCGCGGCGCACGTCAAAGGTGTCCGGCTCGGCGATGGCGGCGCCGTCCCGGTTGGCTGCCGTGTACATCAGCAGCACTCGCTCGCCGCTGCTCACCTGCTGGCCGCCCAGCACGTAGTCGCGCATGGCGGTCCGCTGGAAGTGCATCACCGGGGTGGCCCAGCGGATGATCTCCTCCGCCGCGGTGTCCAGCGGCCGCTCGGTCTTGAAGATCTCCCACTGCTCGGGGTTGTCGAAGAACGCCTGCATCCCGTGCGAGATCGCGTTGCGGGTGGTCTCGTTGCCGGCGACCGCCAGCAGCAGGAAGAAGACGTCGAACTGCTCGGAGGTGAGGTTGTCGCCGTCGATCTCGGCCCGCAGCAGCCGGGAGATGATGTCGTCCTTGGGGTTCGCCCGGTGCTCGGCGGCGAGCTCGTCGGCGTAGACGTACATCTCCATGGACGCGACCTGACCGTCCGCCGGGGAGGTCTGGTACTCCGGGTCGTCGAAGCCCACCATGCGGTTGGACAGCTCGAAGATCTTGGCGCGGTCGGCGTTGGGGATGCCCATCAGCTCGCACAGGGCCAGCAGCGGCATCTCCGAGGCGATGTCCTCCACGAAGTCGCCCGCACCCTGGGCCAGGGCTCGGTCGACGATCTGGTGGGCGAACTCGGTGAGCTGCGGCTCGAGGCTGCGGATGGTGCGGGGAGTGAAGGCCCGCTGCACGATGTTGCGCAGGTGGCTGTGCTCCGGGGGATCGATGTTGAGCATGAGCAGCCGCATGGTCTGCAGCTGCTCCTCGGGCTGGCCGAAGGTGTCGGCGCTGATGATGGTGCCGCGCTCGTAGGAGGAGAAGACGTCGGGCTGGCGGGACACCTCCTCGATGTCCGCCCGGGTGGTCACCAGCCAGAAGCCGTCCCCGGAGGTGCCCGGTGCCGGGTACCAGGACACGGGGGCCTCTTCGCGGATGGTGGCGAACTCGCCCAGGGGCTGGCCGGCGGCGAACGTGTCCGGATTCATCAGGTCGACGTTCACCGGACAACCGCGCTTGGTGGGGGTGTGGCCTTGCTCAGACGCTGTCATCGGACGATCCTCCGATCAAGTGCGCTGCGTCACACGACCAGAACCACGGTAACCAGCGCAGATGGGCCGGTCAAGAACATGTTCTACCGAGGAGGGATCCATGGCTCGTTCGTTGAACGTCGAGGTTGACGCCACCTGCATCGGCTCGGCGTACTGCCGCGGCAGCGCCCCGGAGGTGTTCCTGGAGGGACCGGAGCGGCAGACGGTGGTAGCCACCAACCCCGTCCAGGACTCCCCGGAGGTGCAGGAGGCGATGGAGAGCTGCCCGGTGGAGGCCATCTCCGCCACCGACGCGCAGACCGGCGACGAGGTGTTCCCGTGAGGGCTTCCGGCCAGCGCCGGCCGGTGGTGGAGGAGCTCCGTCCGATCCTGCGCGGTCTGCTGGGCGAGGACTTCCCGCTGCGGCTGCGTGCCTGGGACGGCTCCGAGGCCGGACCACCCGACTCCCCGGCAACTCTGGTGATTCGCACGCCGCGGGCGATGCGGCGCTTCCTGTGGAGCCCGGACGAGCTGGGCCTGGGCCGCGCCTACGTCAGTGGTGACCTGGACATCGAGGGTGACCTGTACGCCGCGCTGTCGCTGCCGGACCTGCTCGCCGCCGAGGAGCGCCCCGACCTGTCGCTGAGCTGGCCGGACCGGCTCGGTGCGGTGCGCACCGCGCTGCGGCTGCGGGCGGTGGGGCTGCCGCCGCCGCCACCACCGGAGGAGTCCCGGCTGCGGGGCCGCCGGCATGCGCTGCGCCGGGACGCTGACGCCATCGCGCACCACTATGACGTCGGCAACGAGTTCTACCGCCTGGTGCTGGGCGAGACGATGACCTACTCCTGCGGCTACTGGCCGACCCCGGAGTCCACCCTGGACCAGGCGCAGGAGGCCAAGTACGCGCTCATCGCCACCAAGCTGGGCCTGCGCCCGGGCATGCGGCTGCTGGACATCGGCTGCGGCTGGGGCGGGATGGTGCTGCACGCCGCCCGTGAGCACGGCGTGCACGCGGTGGGGGTCACCATCTCCACCGCCCAGGCCGAGCTGGCCCGCAAGCGGGTGGCCGAGGCCGGGCTCAGCGACCTGGTGGAGATCCGGCTGCAGGACTACCGCGAGGTGTCCGACGGGCCCTACGACGCCATCTCCAGCATCGGCATGGCCGAGCACGTCGGGCAGGAGCAGCTGCAGGTCTACGCCAACCAGGTGCACGGGCTGCTGGCCCCGGGTGGGCGGCTGCTCAACCACGCCATCTCCCGGCGGCCCGGCCCGGTGATGGACCCGCGACGCAGCTTCCTGGTGCGCTACGTGTTCCCCGACGGCGAGCTGCACCCGCTGGCCACCACTGTGGACACCCTGGAGCAGGCGGGGCTGGAGGTGCGCGACGTGGAGTCGCTGCGCGAGCACTACGCGCGCACCTGCCGGGCCTGGGTGCAGCGGCTGGACGATCGGTGGGAGGAGGCGGTGGAGCTGGGCGGTCCGGGCCGGGCGCGGGTGTGGCGGCTGTACCTGGCGGCGTCGGCGCTGGCCTTCGAGCAGCTGCGCACCGGCCTCAACCAGGTGCTGGCGGTGCGTCCGGACGCCCAGCTGCGCAGCGGCCTGCCGCCCACCCGCGGGGAGTGGCTGGGCTAGCGGCTGCGCCGTGGCCCGGCGAGCACCCGGGCCACGGTGCGTGGGCTGACCCGGCCGAACGCCAGTCCCACCTCCACCAGGTCGTCGAACACCACCTGGTCGGCGGCCGCGGCCCGGATGCCCGCGCGCACCAGCAACCCGCTGGAGGACAGCCGGGCCACCGCCGCGGTGTGCCGCTGGTGCGAGCCGAGCCGGGCACGCAGCGCCGTCCGGTAGCGCCCGCCCGCCAGGTGGCCCAGCCCCTGCCCGATGGCGGTGGCCGCGGTGCGGCCGGCGACGATGCCGCTGGTCACCGCGTGGTAGATGCCCTCCCCGGTCATCGGGTTGACCAGCCCGGCCGCGTCGCCGACCAGCAGCACCCGGCCCTGCGGGTGCGGCCACCGCCACGACGACAGCGGCAGCAGGTGGCCCTTGACCTCGGCCACGCCGTCGGTGGCGCCGGGCAGCAGCTCGGCCAGCCGCCGCAGCAGTAGCGCACGGGAGGGCGGTGCCCCCGCCGGGTGCAGCAGCTCCCCGTAGCCCACGTTGGCGTAGCCGTCGCCCCGGTCGAACGACCACGCGTAGGCGGGCTGGGGCCCGTGGCCGTAGGCAATCACCTGCTGGGCGGCGCGGGCGTCGGGGGTGGGGGCGTAGCCGCGCAGCGCCAGGGCTCGGCGCCGCACCGGGGCGAGGCCGCCGCAGCGGCGCACCAGCGACTGCGCCCCGTCCGCCCCGATGAGCACCGTGGCGGTGCAGGCGTCGTCCACCAGCACCCGGTCTCCGTCCGGTCGCACCGCGCGCACCCGGTGCTGGGCCAGCTCGGCACCGGCCGCGGTGGCTGCCGCCACCAGCCGGGCGTCCAGGACGGCACGCGGCACCACCCAGGTCTGGCGCGCCAGTGGCCGGCAGACGCTGTCGGCGCCCAGGTCCAGCCGCAGCTGCGGAACGGGGGTGCGGTCGTCGAGCAGGCCGTGCACCCCCACCTCGGCCAGGGCGTCCAGGACGTGCGGGGTCACGCCGTCACCGCAGGTCTTGTCGCGGGGAAAGGCGTCGCGGTCCAGCAGCAGCACCCGCAGGTTCGGGTCGACCGACAGCGCGCCGAGTGCGGTGGCAGAGCCGGCGGGCCCGGCGCCCACGACCACCAGGTCCCAGTGCGCGGTCCGTGCTGGTTCGGCCGTCATCGCCACCCCCTCGCCCCGCCGGCAAGGCTACGGCCGAGCCGCGGGCAGCGCTGGGAGCATCAGCACGCCCCCAGGCGGTGCTGCTGCCGGTTAGGGTGACCAGGACACGTGAGACCGTGTGGCGCAGAAAGCGTTTGCGGACGGGACGAGGTTCGGGGGAGGCCCCAGATGACGTTGACGACCGTGCCGGACCTGATCCGCGCAGCATCAGCGGCGGCGAAGGACCTGGCTGAGCAGGTGGGCGCGGTGAAGCTGCCCGTGGTGGCCGACACCGTGGAGACCGCGCTGCCGGCGTCGCAGAGCGCCTCGGCAGCGGCGACGCTGGGCATCGCGTGGAAGGCGCGGGTGGACAGCCTGGCCAGCCAGGTCGACACCCACGCCACCGGGCTCAAGACCGCCGCCGAGGCGTACTCCAGCCAGGACGGTGCCCTCGCGCGCGACTTCCGGGCCGTGCCGTGAGCCTCACCATCGGGGACGTGCGCCGCTGGTCGTTCGGCGGGGTCGACTCGGCGGCGACGGCCGCGCTGGGGCACCGCGGCACGCTCGTGGGACTGCAGGACGAGCTCGACGCCGCCGCCCGACCGGCCGGCTGGACAGGTGGTGGCGCCACCGCTGCGGCCACTCGCCACGGCGAGATCTCCGAGGCGCTGCGCCGCACCGCCGCGCAGGCCGGCGCCGTGGCCAGGGCGCTGGACCAGGCTGGTGCCACCGTCACCACGCTGCAGCAGATGCTCTCCGAGGCGGACACCCTCGCCTCCCAGAACGGCTTCAGCCTCGGTGACGACGGCGTGGTCCGGGACGTCTCGGACATGTGCCTGACCGAGGCGGCGATGGCCGACCGGGTGCGGTTGCGCGACGAGCTGGTGACCCGCCTCGAGCGGGTGCTGGCCACCGCCACGGACATGGACGCCGACCTGGCCAAGGTGCTGCTGGCCGCGGCACACGACGAGATCGACGACGGTGAGGGGACGAGCCTGTACGGCGCGGGCGCCACCGGCAGCGACTCCGGCCGCCTCAGCGCGCTGCCCCCGCCGGAGGACGGCTCCCCTGCGGAGAACGCCTCCTGGTGGGACAGCCTGACGCCCGCCCAGCAGCAGGACTACCTGAGCAACCACCCAGACGTGGTCGGCCACATGGACGGCGTGCCTGCCGACGTGCGCGACCAGGCCAACCGCTCGCGCCTGGACGACGAGCGGGCCGCGCTGGAGGCTGAGGCCGAGCGGCTGCAGAAGAACCTGGACGACAACCGCTTCGGCGGCTGGTTCACCTTCGACGACGGGCGGCTGGACGACGTCAAGAACAAGCTCAAGGACCTGGACGCCATCGAGGACACCCTCAAGGGCGACGACAAGCAGCTGCTGCTGCTGGACACCTCCGGAGAGATGGTGAAGACCGCGATCGCCACCGGCGACGTGGACACCGCCGACCACGTCTCGGTGTTCACCTCCGGATTCGAGTCCAACACCCACGACAGCCTGGAGGGCTACGACCGCGCCCAGGCGGCGCTGCGGCAGGAGTCGCTCAACCAGCTCAAGCTGGAGGGCCGTGGGGACGAGACCGTCGCCAGCATCACCTGGATGGGGTACGAGGCGCCCTCGTGGGGCAGCTTCGTCGACGACTTCGACAACACCGACCTGGTGACCAACGACGGGGCCGCCCAGAAGGGCGCTCCCAGGCTCAACGACTTCCTCAACGGCATCGACGCCTCGCGGCCGACCGACCCGCACCTGACGGCGCTGGGGCACTCCTACGGCTCGCTGACCACCGGGCTGGCGCTGCAGCAGGGCACCGGCGTGGACGAGGCCGTGCTCTACGGCTCGCCCGGGCTGGGCACCGACGACGTCAAGGACCTGAAGGTGCCGGAGGGCCACGTCTACGTGGCGGAGGCCAAGAAAGACTACGTCGCCGACGCCGGGGGCCTCGGGCTGATGGGCTACGACCCCAACCAGCTGAACGGGGTGAACACGCTGTCCACCGAAGCGGGAGACACCCCGAGCGGGGACCACCGCACCGGATCGGAGGGGCACAGCGAGTACGTGCACGACGGCACCATGTCCCAGTACGGCATGGGTGCCGTGATCGCCGGCATCCCGGACAACATCGTTGCCGGTGACCACTTCGGCTTCGGTGACGCGCTCGGCTGGAACCCCTTCTTGTGACGGTCGTCCGGCGCACCGCCGTGGCCACCGTCCTCGCCACCGCTGCCCTGCTCGCCGGGTGCAGCACAACCACGGGAGAAACCATGGATGCCGACGAGGCCCGCTCGGTGCTGCAGTCGCGGCCCAGCTCTGCGGAGGCGGTCGCCACGGTGGTGGCGCTGCGCGACGCCATCGCGGCAGCGGTCAGCCAGGCTGCCGGGTCGTTGGCGTGGGAGCCCGCGGGAGAGCAGAGCCGCGCAGGCTGCGGCGCCCCCTTCAGCGGTCAGGACGCGGCGACGGTGTTCGTCGGTGACCTGCTGGCCAAGCAGGCTATCCACGCGCAGTGGCCCGCAGCGCAGGAGGCGGCGCAACGCCTCGCCGCCGCCGCGGGATTCACCCAGGTGGTGGTCAAGGTGGACCGCCCGGACAACCACCAGGTCCGCTTCGTGGCCGAGGACGGGGCCTACATCGACCTCGGCACCAAGGTCACCACGCTGGTGAGCGGCGCGACGGGCTGCCACCTGCCCTGACCTGGCCGGGTGCGGGTGGGGGTGGGGCCGATCGTGGCCCTGCCGCCTGGGGGCCCGATCGGCGTATGACTGGGGGGAGGGTCTTTCGCGGTGATCGACGCGCGTGGGCCGCGCAGGCCTGCCGAGAGGACGCCCCGATGTCGCACCCAGCCACCGCTGATCCGTCTCTCGAAGAGCTCTACAAGGACCTGCACCGCCACCCCGAGCTCGGCTACCAGGAGCACCGCACGGCCGGAATCATCGCGGATCGGCTTGCCGCGCTGGGCTTCACCGTCACCACCGGGGTGGGCAAGACCGGCGTGGTGGCGGTCCTGCAGCGCGGCAGCGGGCCGGTGGCCCTGCTGCGGGCGGACATGGACGCCCTGCCGGTGAAGGAGGAGACCGGACTGGACTACACGAGCACCGCAACCGCCGTGGACGAGGCAGGCAACACCGTGCCGGTGGCGCACGCCTGCGGCCACGACCTGCACATCACCTGCCTGCTGGGCGCCGCGGAGACCCTCGCCGCCGACGGCGCGGGCTGGGCAGGCACGCTCGTCCTGGTCTTCCAGCCGGCGGAGGAGCTGGGGTCCGGTGCGCAGGCGATGGTGGACGACGGGCTGTTCGAGCGGTTCCCCCGGCCCGACGTCGTGCTCGGTCAACACGTGGCCCCGCTGCCCGCCGGGAAGATCGCCGCGCACCCGGGCCCGGCCTATGCAGGTTCGGACTCGCTCAGCGTGCGAATGATCGGCAAGGGCGCCCACGGCTCCATGCCGCAGAGCTCCATCGATCCCGTCGTCATGGCGGCGGCCACGGTGCTGCGGCTGCAGACCATCGTCTCCCGAGAGGTTCCGAGCACCGACGTCGCAGTCCTCACCGTCGGCGCGCTGCGCGCCGGCGACGCGGCCAACGTCATTCCGGGGGAGGCCGAGCTGAGGCTGAACCTCCGCAGCTACACCGAAGCGGTTCGCCAGCAGATGCTCACGAGCGTGGAGCGCATCGCAAGGGCCGAGGCGGCCGCCGCGGGGGCTCCGGAGCAACCCGTGATCACCGAGACGGAGCGCTTCCCCATCGTGGTGAACGACCCGACCGCGCTGTCGAGGACGCTGGAGGCGTTCGCCCAGTGGCTGGGCGCGGGCAACATCATGGACCCGGGCGCCGGGGCCGGCAGCGAGGACGTCGGAAACCTCGCGACCGCGGCCAACGCCCCGCTGTCCTACTGGCTGCTGGGGGGAACCGATCCCGCCCTGTTCACCACCGGCGACCTGACCGATCCCGCCATGGCGAGCATCCCGTCCAACCACTCGCCCCGGTACGCCCCCGCCATCGAGCCGACCCTGAGCATCGGCGTGAGCGCGCTGGTGACGGCGGTCAGGACGTGGCTGCCGGCCTCGTGAGCCTGGGGGTGGCTGGGTGCCGTTGCATCCGCGCCCTGACCTGCGCCGACGGGGCAGATGGAATGCACGGCGGGGAGTGGTCGCTGCACCTGGGGAGAAGCGAGCACCGACTCGCGGCCACTCGATCGCAAGGAGAACCACATGTCTTCCGTGCTCATCGTCGTCACCGGCGCCAACCACTGGACCCTGTCCGACGGCACCCAGCACCCCACCGGCTTCTGGGCCGAGGAGCTGCTCAGCCCGGTCTCGGTGTTCCGCAAGGCCGGTGTCGACGTGACCTTCGCCACCCCCAACGGGGTCCGGCCCACCGTGGACGAGGGCAGCCTCGCCCCCGACGCCGTGGGCGGGCAGGAGGCGTCGGACAAGCTCCGCGCCGAGCTGGACACCCTCGCGGACGTGCTGGCCAAGCCGGTGCCGCTGGAGGAGGTCTCTGCTGGTGACTACGACGCAGTGTTCATCCCCGGTGGGCACGGCCCGATGGAGGACCTTGCCGTCGACCCGCAGCTGGGCCGGCTGCTCATCGAGCTGCTCGACGCGGGCAAGGTCGTCTCCTCGGTGTGCCACGGACCGGCGGCCTTCCTCCCGGCTGTGCGCACCGACGGCAGCTGGGCCTTCACCGGTCGTGACCTGACCGCCTTCACCGACCAGGAGGAGACGCAGGCGGGGCTGGCTGACAAGGCGCCGTGGCTGCTGGAGGACCGGCTGCGCAAGGCGGGGGCGAAGTTCGAGCTGGGTGCGGCCTGGGAGCCGTACACCGTGGTTGACGGCACCGTGGTCACCGGCCAGAACCCGGCGTCGAGCACGCGGGTGGCCGAGCTGGTCGTGGAGCAGCTCAACGCTTCCTGATGCAGGAGGAGCTCAGCGAGCCTCGCGACACGCTCGTCCGCTACACCGCCCACCTGTGGTCCGCAGGGGCGACATCCACCGAAGGAGAACAGCCATGAAGACCCTGTACACCGCCGAGGCCCTCGCTACCGGAGCCGGCCGCAACGGCCACGCCCGCTCCTCCGACGGTCGCGTCGACTTCGACCTTGCCGCGCCCAAGGAGATGGGCGGGTCCGGGGAGGGCACCAACCCCGAGCAGCTCTTCGCCGCCGGCTACGCCGCCTGCTTCCACTCCGCGCTGCAGATGGTGGCCCGCGAGGCCAAGGTCGACATCGGCGACTCCAGCGTGGGCGCGCAGGTCAGCATCGGTCCGCGGGAGGAGGGCGGCTTCGGCCTGGCCGTCACCCTCGAGGTGACCCTGCCCAACACCGAGCACGCGCAGGCGACCGAGCTGGCGGAGAAGGCTCACCAGGTGTGCCCGTACTCCAACGCCACCCGCGGCAACATCGAGGTCACCCTCGTGGTCAGCGACGACTGACCGCTCAGTCGTCGACGCCGAGGCGGCGGGCCAGCTCAGCTCCACCGACCCTGTGGATCAGCTGCGGGTCGGCGCAGACGACGAGCTGGTCGCGCGCCCGGCTGAGCCCGACGTAGAGCCGCTCGCGGATGCGGGAGTGCTCGGCCAGGGAGTTCACCGCCAGGGCCACGGCTCGCCGCTCCAGCCCCTTGAAGCCCAGCACGTGGCCGTAGAACACCTGCTCGCTGTCCCAGAAGCTGTCCCAGTAGGCCTCGTGGCCCTGCTGCTGCCGCTCCTTCTGCTCGGGGTGCCGGCTGCCGGTGGTCAGCAGGGCCACGTCCTCCGGACGCCAGCCTGCCTCGAGCAGCGCCTCCACGGCGTCGTCGGCGCAGTCCACGGCGTCGTCGCTGCTGCAGGGCACGAAGCGGACGGCTGGGCCCTCGCCACCCTGCAGGCGCATGCGCTGCCCGGCGAGCGGGGTGAACGACTCCGCGATGGGCCGGGTGTTGCGCAGGTTGGCGTCCAGGATCAGCGGGACCAGGGGCACCGGCGGGCTGCCGTACCGCTCGAACACCCGCTGGCCCTCGTCGCTGAACACGTACAGCCCGCTGCGCTCGGGGTCCTTGAGCGCGGCCAGCACGGGGTACCACCACGAGTCGGCGAAGTCCTGCGCCTCGTCGACCACCACCGCGTCGAAGCGCTGACCGGGAGGGAGCGCCTCGGCCAGCTCCGTCATCTGCTGGGGCAGCCGCTGCTCGAAGAAGCGGGGCGCCTCGTCGGAGTTCTCCGGTGGCCCCTCGTCGGCACCCCACCGCATCCCCAGCTCGTGCAGCTCGCCCACGTAGGCCGGCCGCTGGTTGCGCGGCCACTCAGCGCACAACCGCCGCAGGTACGAGGCCAGCCCGTGCGAGTAGCACAGCAGCGCCACGCGTTGTCCTTCCCGCGTGAGCCGGCGGGCCTGCTCGCAGGCCAGGTAGGTCTTGCCGCTGCCGGCGCCGCCGCGCACCTCGATGCGGTGCAGCGCCCTCGTCGCGGACAGGATTGACGACTGGGCCTCGGTGAGCCGGTCCGCGGCGTCCTCGTGCTCCATGGCGCGAGCGACGACGTCGCGCTGCGGCAGCATGCGCCCACCCAGCACCTCCTGCACCACCTCGACGTCCTCGGGGTTGGCGCACCGGTTGGCGCTGGCCTGCTGGCGCAGCGCGTCGCGTGCCAGCTCGGCGATGCTGCCGAGCTGGGTGCGGTCCACCACCGACCACCGGGGACAGTCGGGCAGGGCGAAGTCCATCTCGACGGCCGCGTGCGGGAGCACCACCAGGTGCGCCCACCGCACCCGACCGCGGCGGCCCCAGCGGGGGTCGGACTCGAGGTAGCTGCGGAGCGCGTACTTGGCGCCGCGGACCTGTCCTACGGGGTCGATCGGTCCGTGCCGCTGCCGCCAGGACTGCCCGTCGTGCCAGACGTCGCCACCCTTGACCTCGATGGTGACGATGCCGGCCCCGTCCAGCACAGCGACCACGTCGATCTCGAAGTCCTTGGCATGGTTGGTGACCCGCTGGCCGGCGACGAGCAGGTCCTTGCTGCCGCACTGCTCGCGCAGCGCGTCCCACACGACCTGCTCGGCGCCGTTGGCCAGGCGCGGACTCTCCGGTAGCAGTGTTGGCACTGTCGCATCCCCCGATGTGTGTGGTGAGAACCACATCATGCCCAGGGGGTCCGACAGCTGTGCGCAGCGTCAGGCGCGGCGGCGCTTCTCCAGGGCGGCGAGCCCGGCGGCGACCCCTCCGGCGGCGGCCACCCACGGTCCGGCCACCAGGATCGGGTCGATCCAGGTGTGCGAGTTGTCCACCCGCTTGCGGCCGAACCGCGAGGTCAGGCCGTGCCCGGTCAGCTCGGCCCGGATGCCCGTCTCGGTGATCGGGTTGTCCGGGTGCAGGGTGAGCAGCGACCGCACGTGGCTGCCGACGGCGTCGACCCGGTCGGCGCCGAGCAGGATGAGCCAGTGCGCCGCCCGGGCCTCGCTGTACCGGCGGTAGGCCAGGCGCCGGATCGCTCCGGACACGCCGTGCAGCGGCGCCGACGTGCCGAACACTGGGGTGAGCATCGCGTGCTCGATGGAGCGCTCCCGGGGCTGGTGCTCGGGCTGGCGCTCCGGGAAGTCCCAGTGCGCGCCGGTCGCACCGGGGTCGAAGCGCAGCTTGGGCACCGAGGGACGGTCCTTGGGGTCGAGGTCAGCGCCCCACCCGGGGATGCGGGCACGCAGCTCGTCGGCGGACTCGGGTGGCTGGGGCCGGTCGGCGGTGTAGGTCATGTGGCGCTCCTTCCGAGCTAGCTGGCGTCCGGCACGATGATGGGCTTGATGACGTCGTCGAGCTTGGCCGAGAACAGGTGGTAGCCCTCGGCGATGTGCTCGAGCGGGATGCGGTGCGTGACCAGCTCGTTCGGCTTGATGTAGCCGTTGCGGATGTGCTCGAACAGGCGCGGCCACTGGCGCTTGGCCGGGCACTGGTTCATCCGCAGGGTCAGCCCCTTGTTCAGCGCGTCGCCGAACTTCACGGCGCTGAACATGGGGCCGTAGGCACCCATGACCGAGATGTTGCCGCCCTTGCGCACGGAGTCGATGGCCCAGTTGAGGGCAGTGGGTGAACCGCCCTGCAGCTTGAGCTTGGCTGAGGTCACCTGCTGGAGGAAGCTGCCGTCGGCCTCTGCGCCCACGCACTCGATCACCACGTCGGCGCCGAGGTAGTCGGTGGTCTTCTTCATCTCCACCACGATGTCGTCGTACTCGGCGAAGTTGCGGGTCTCGGCGTGGGCGAAGGTGCGCGCCTTCTCCAGCCGGTACTCCAGGTGGTCGACCACGATCACGCGGCCGGCGCCCATCAGCCAGGCGGACTTGGCGGCGTACAGCCCGACGGGGCCGGCGCCGAGGACGAGGACGGTGTCGCCCTCCACGATGTCACCCAGCTGGGCGCCGAAGTAGCCGGTGGCCAGGGCGTCGGTGCAGAGCAGGGCGTCCTCCTCGTCCATCCACTCCGGAATGATCGAGGGTCCGACGTCGGCGAAGGGCACGCGCACGAACTCGGCCTGGCCGCCGTCGTAGCCGCCACAGGTGTGCGAGTAGCCGTAGATCCCGCCGACCGCCGTGGCGTTGGGGTTGACGTTGTGGCAGTTGGAGTACAGCCCCCGCGCACAGAAGTAGCAGGAGCCGCAGTAGACGTTGAACGGCACCATCACGCGGTCGCCGCGCTGCAGGTTCTGCACCGAGGGGCCGACCTCCTCGACCACGCCGATGAACTCGTGGCCGAAGGTGTGCCCGATCCGGGTGTCGGGCATCATCCCGTGGTAGAGGTGCAGGTCAGAGCCGCAGATCGCCGCCTGCGTCACCCGGATGATCGCATCGTTGGGGTGCTCGATCTTGGGCATGTCCTTGTTCTCGACCCGGACCTTGTAGGGCCCGCGGTACACCATCGCTCGCATCAAGCCTCCAGGGCGCAACATCGTCTGGTGCAGGACCGCGCCGCGACGTGGCGGCGGGTGCTTCTAGATCCGATACGGACCGTCCTGCGGAGCGTGCCCCGAGTTTGCCACCCCGGACGGCCGGGCACTCGCTGAAACCTGGTGTGGCAGCAGGAGTGCCCGGCGGGGTGGGCGTGCGCGGTGGGTCAGCCGGTGGGGCCGGAGAGCTTGAAGACCATGCCCGTGGGGTCGGCGAGGGTGGCGAGCCGGCCGAAGGGCGTGTCCTCCGGCGGGTGGATCACGGTGGCGCCGAGCTCGCGGCCCTGCGCGACCGAGGCGTCGGTGTCCTCGGTGGTGAAGTAGATGCTCCAGCCGGTGTGGTGGTCGTCCGGGAACCTGCTGACGTCCATGATGCCGGCGCTCTGCGACGCACCCTCGCCCAGCGTGGTGTAGCGGAAGTCTTCCGCGTCGCTGGCGGTGTGTGCGTCCCAGCCGAAGGCGTCCCGGTAGAACTGCACGGTCTGGTCGTAGCCGCGGGTGTGCAGCTCGAACCACGCCGGAAAGCCCGGCTCGGCCAGCGCGCCGAAGCCAGGGTGGGTGCCGGGCTGCCAGGCGGAGATCGGGTGCTGGCCGGGGTCGGCGTAGACGGCCATGGTGCCCAGGTCCATCACCGGCATCGGGGGGACGAGCACCGCGCCGCCGTGGGCGGTCACCGACGCGGTGGTGCCCTCGACGTCGTCGGTGGACAGGTACACCGACCACGCGTCGGGGCCTCCGGAGGAGCCGTCGTTGGGCATCCCCCCGGCCGCCAGCTTGCCGTCCCGGCTGTACTGCACGTAGTTGCCGTACTCGGGCCCCATGTGCGCAGCGGACCAGCCGAGCAGCTCGCCGTAGAAGCGGTCGGCACGGTCGAGGTCGGAGCTGAACAGCTCGATCCAGACGGGTGCTCCGGCGAGCGCGGATGCGGTGGGCGTGCTGGCGGACTGGGTGGGCACAGGCTCGGTCATGACGTCTCCTTGGGGTGGGTGGTGCTGCCATCTCCCGGGTAGACGCGGCGCCGCGCGCCGATTCATCGCCGGACTGGCCGCTACCCCGCAGCCGGCGGCGCCTCGGCCGAGTGCAGCACCCCCAAGAAGGCGCCGAGGGCCCGCAGGCCGTCGGTGGAGGTGGGCGTGATGCGGCGCAGCAGCGGCGAGTGCACCAGGTAGGCGGTGTGCATCGCGCGGGACAGCGCCACGTTGAGCCGGTTGCGGTTGAGCAGGAACTCCACGCCGCGCGGCAGGTCGTCACCGCTGGAGGTGGTCATGCTGACGATCACCACCGCCGCCTCGCGGCCCTGGAACTTGTCCACCGTCCCCACCGCCACGTCCGGGTAGCCGGCGTGGTCCAGGCCGCGCCGCAGCGCCACCACCTGGCGGTTGAACGGGGCGACCACCAGCACGTCGGACTGGTCGAGCGGCCGGGGCGCGGCGTCGACGTCGGTCCACTCGGCACCGAGCAGGCCGCTGACCAGCTGCACCACTGCGGCCACCTCCTCGTCGCTGCGGGTGCGGTTGTCGTGGTGGTCGACGTCCACCAGGTGCACCCCCGGGGCGACGCCGGCCAGGGTGCGACGGACGCACTGCTCGTGGGAGTGCAGGGCGCCCTCGTACTGCAGCGCCGAGACCGGGGCACACACCTCCGGCCGCATCCGCCAGGTGACGTCGAGCAGGTAGCCGTGCGTGGCCGGGATGAGCGCGTGCTCGCCCAGCACGTGCCCGAGCGCGGAGACGTCCACCGGCTCGGGGTGCTGGCCCTGGCTCACCTGGGGCAGCTGCTGGGGATCGCCGAGCAGCAGGATGCGGCTGGCCGCGGAGCCGGTTACCAGGGCGTCGGGCAGGCTGAACTGGCCGGCCTCGTCCACCACCACCAGGTCGAGCGGGTGCTCGCGCACCGCCGGACGCGCGAAGGTCCACGCCGTGCCGCCCACCACGTAGCCGCCCTCCTGCGCGGCCATCCAGTCGGCCAGCTTCTTCGGGGTCTGCCACGTCTCGGTGCCGCGCGGGCCGCTGGCGGGGACTTCCTTGGCCACCGTGGCGCCGAGGGCCACCACCCGCTCCAGCAGGTTCTCCACCGTCTTGTGCCCCTGGGCGGTGACCCCGATGCGCCAGCCCCGCTGGGCCAGCGCCGCGATCACGTGGCTGCCGACGTAGGTCTTGCCGGTGCCTGGCGGTCCCTGCACGGCCAGCACCCCGTGGTCGAGGGCGGCGACCGCGGCGGTGATGTCGGCGACGTTGTCCTTGGTCCGCGGCAGCGGGGTCACCGGCGGGCAGGCGGTGAGCAGCGCGAACCAGGCCGCGCGCGGCGCGGGATCGTCGAGCAGGTGCTCGCCGAGGCCGCAGAGCACCGCCTCCAGGGCCGCGGTGTGCGGCGGAGCGGCGGGGGTGAGCGCCAGGGGCAGCTGCGTCCACCCCTCGCTGCCCTTGGGTGCGCGCTCGGTGAAGCTGACGGAGCCAACCGCGACCGTGAGGTCCTTGGCGCCGGTGTGGGTGGTGCGGTCGGAGTCGGCGCTGGGCTCCAGGTGCTCGGGCAGTGGCGAGCCATAGACCACGAACGGTTGCTGGCCGAGGCTGGCGACGTCCTCGGGGGTGGACACCGTCTCGGCGGTGACGGTGCGGGCCAGGTTGCTGCGGGGCGTGGGCTTGGCCCACTCGCTGCCCTCCGCGCACTCCAGCACCACCACCGCGTCGTCGTCCACCAGCTCGGTCAGCGGACGACGCAGCCGGTCGAAGTGCTCCCACCAGAACGTCTTCTGGTTGCGCCGGTGGTAGCCGAGCGCCGCGGCAACCAGCGCGGTGGCCTGCTGCTCGGGGGTGCGGTCGGCGTCGGGCACCCCGGCACGCAACCGCTCGGCGAGCAGCTCGGTCTCCGGCGTCTCCCGCTCCACCACCTCGGCCGGGGGCAGCGGGCCGGAGGTGGTAGTGGCCTGGAGCGACTGCAGCCACTGGTGCAACCGGTGGGTGCTGACGCAGTCGTACTCGTTGTAGTCGCGGATCGACTCCAGCAGCTCGTCGGCGGCGGCGTGGCGCCCGGCGCGGCGGTGCTCGACGGCCTGCTCGTACTGGACGATGGAGTCACCGGCGTTGGTCACGTCGCCGGTGCGCAGCTGCGCACCCATGTAGAGCGGCTCGAGCTTCTTGATGGAGTAGCTCTCGGTGGACACCCGCACGGCGCGGCGGACCACTCCGTAGAGGTCAACCAGCCGCCCGTCGCGGAGCAGCTGGTCCACCTGCTCCTCCCGGGTGGCGTGCCGGGCGGCCAGCGTGGTCAGGGCGGTCCGCTCGTAGGGCGCGTAGTGGTAGACGTGCATGCCCGGGTGGGCGGCGGCCGCGGCGGTGAGAGCGTCCACGAGCTGCTCGAAGGCCTGCTTCTCCTCGGGGCGGTCGTGCGCCCAGAACGCGGTGAACCGCTCGCTGGTGTCGACCAGGCCGTGCAGGTACTCCAGCCCCGCGCCGTCCTCGGCGAAGGGATCACCCTCGATGTCGTAGTACAGGTCGCCGGGGTCGGGGGCCGGCAGCAGCGCCAGGCCCGCGGGGGCAAACACCTCGTGCCGCGGCGGCAGCGCCCCGGCCCCCGCGACCTGCAGCGCCGCCTGGGCGCGCAGCCGGGTCCAGGTGTCGGTGCCCATGGTGGGCGGTCGCTGCCCGTCGGCGGCGGTGGCCAGCGCGTCCACGGTGGCAACGCCCTGCTCGCGCAGCCGGTGGATCTGGTCGCGCCGCATGCCCGCGACCAGGCTGAGGTCGCGGGCCTGCCGGCGTCCGTCGGCGCAGTGCTCCAGCCAGCCGCAGGTGCCGCAGGCGGGGCGGGCGTCGCCCCAGGACGGGGTGGGCACGGCCGGCTCGGCGGTGAGCTGGGCGAGGACCCGGCCGCGGTACTCCTGGGCCAGCGGCAGCACGTCGGCCGCGGGCACGGCTTGGCGCGAGCCGTCGCCCAGCCACAGGTGCACCTGGCGGGGCACCGGACGGCCGAGACGGACCAGGGCGTCGGCGTAGCAGGCCAGCTGCAGCAGAGCGGTGGGCTTGGCGTGGCGGGCGAGCTTGGTGTCCACCGGCTCGTAGCGCTGCCGCCCGTCGGCCTCCAGCAGGGGCTTGCCGGTGCCGAGGTCGACGCCGACCAGGAAGTCGGCGTAGCCGAGGAAGCCGTCCACCAGCAGCACCGCCTGGTAGATCACCGGGACACCGGCGTCCATGGCGTCGGTGGTGGCCTGGGCAGCGTCGACCAGGGCCGGGTCGTCGTGGCCGGGAACGTCGATGGTGCGGACCTCGGCCACGCGGCCCAGGGCAGCCAGCGCGTCGTGCTCGTGCCGCAGGCCGTGGCTCTTGACCAGCTCGAGCGTGGCGTCGGGGCCGCCGGCGGCGCGCGGCAGCAGGTGCTGCGCCGCGGCGTGCTCCAGCTGCAGGCGGTGCTCGCACTCCAGCACGGCCAGCACGTCCCGCGGCGAGTACAACCACGTCTGTCCGAACCGTCGCACGGCTACCTCCCCAGTCCTTGGTCAGGGTAGGGGCGGGGTCCGACAGGTCCGGAGGCTGGCTCGGCGACTACGCTGCGTGAGGATCCATGACGACGCGACGGCGATCCACGGTGTCTCCGGCCCTGTTAGCTCTAGCCGCGCGCGTCCGTGATCGGTGCGCGGCACCCGCAGAGCACGCCGCAGACCCGGCTGGGTGCGGGGGCGGTTCTGGGTGGGTGCCGCGGCATCCCGAGACCGGCCCGACGGGGCAGACAGCAGAGGAACGAAGTCGCGTGAGCTCAGTGAACAAGGCGTGGAGCGGACTCCGCAAACCCGTCTTTCTCCCCGCCTCGATCGTGATCGTGGCGATGATCGTGTTCTCGGTGGTCTTCGCGAGCACCGCCTCGGATGCCTTCGAGTCGCTGAACTCGACGATCACCGACGGGGTGGGCTGGTGGTACATCCTCAGCGTCACCGGCTTCGTGATCTTCGCGCTGTACTGCGGGGCCAGCCGCATCGGCAACATCCGCCTGGGCCGCGACGACGAGAAGCCCGAGTTCGGGGTGCTGTCCTGGTTCGCGATGCTGTTCTCGGCAGGAATAGGCATCGGCCTGGTGTTCTACGGCGTGGCCGAGCCGCTCTCGCACTACGTCACCCCACCCGAGGCCGGGGGCGTGGAGGCCTCCACCGACGCCGCCGCCAACCAGGCGATGGAGCTGACGCTGTTCCACTGGGGGCTGCACGCGTGGGCCGGCTACGTCCTCGTCGGGCTGGGCATGGCCTACATGACCTACCGCAAGGGACGGCCGCTGTCGGTGCGGTGGCTGCTGGAGCCGCTGTTGGGCCGCGCCCGTATCGAGGGCTTCGTCGGGCACGCCATCGACACCGTGGCCATCATCGGCACCCTCTTCGGCGTCGCCACCTCCCTGGGGTTCGGCGTGCAGCAGATCTCGGCCGGCCTGGAGTACCTCGGGTGGATCGAGACCAACAACTGGTTCACCGTCGCGCTCATCGCGGCGGTCACCGGGCTGGCGACGTTCTCCGTGGTCTCCGGGGTGACCAAGGGCCTCAAGTGGTTGTCCAACATCAACATGGTGCTGGCGGCGCTGCTGGCGCTGTTCGTGCTGCTGCTCGGCCCGACACTGTTCCTGCTGCAGTCCTGGGTGCAGAACCTCGGCGGCTACGTCCAGGCCCTGCCTGACCTGATGCTGCGCACGTCGCCGTTGGCCGACGACGGCTGGGCCGGGGCGTGGACCATCTTCTACTGGGGCTGGTGGATGAGCTGGGCGCCGTTCGTCGGCATGTTCATCGCCCGCATCTCCCGGGGCCGCACCATCCGCGAGTTCGTCTTCGGCGTGCTGCTCGCCCCCACCATGGTGGCCTCGCTGTGGTTCACCATCTTCGGCGGCGCCGGCATCCTGCGGCAGCGCAACGACAACGACATGCTCGGCAGCGACGGCTCGGTGGACACCAACACCACGCTGTTCCACCTGCTCGACGGCTTTCCGCTGGCCACCGTCACCAGCGTCCTGGCCATCGCCGTGGTGGTGTTCTTCTTCGTCACCTCCTCCGACTCCGGGTCGCTGGTGATCGACATCCTCGCCTTCGGTGGCGAGCTGGAGACGCCGAAAGTCACCCGGGTGTACTGGGCCCTGCTGCAGGGAGTGGCGGCTGCGGTGCTGCTGCTGGTCGGTGGAGCGGGATCGCTGACCGCTCTGCAGACCGCTTCGATCGCCACCGCGGCGCCGCTTTCCATCGTGCTGGTCCTGGCCTGCGTGTCCATGCTGAAGGCCTTCCGCTACGACGTGGCGAGCGCGCCGCGCTACGTGCGCATCGCTCGGGCGGACAACCACGCCGAGCCACCGGCCGCGACGCCGGAGCAGGGGCTGCGCCACGGTGGGGGCGGCGGGATCTCGGCCACCTTCGCCGGGCTCGCTCCCGCCCGCGAGGAGGCGGTGCCGGGGGAGGCGGACCACTTCCTGGTGGCGGTGCACCCGGTGACGGCGGGCGAGCTGGAGGTCAACAACGCGACCGGATCGGTGGAGTACTCCGCCGACAACAGTCCGCGTGACCCGCTGCGCGGCGAGTCGTTCGACACCCCGCACTTCGCGGACTCGGCCGAGGGTTGCTCGCAGGCTGCGGACAGCGCACAGGGTCGCTGACCCGGCTAAGCCCTCGGCGCCGCACGCCGAGGGCTTAACGACTGCTCTCCGCAGCGCGAGGCAACCCTTGACGTAGTAAGACAGTGACTTATAGCGTCCGGACATGGAGACACTCATCTTTCCCGGGCCCACCGACGTCCTCGCCGCGTACGGCCCGCTGATCGCTCCCCGCGTGCCGGAGGCCTTCGACGATCGGCCCTACGAGCGCTTCACCGTGCGCCCGATGACCCCCACCATCGGCGCCGAGATCGGTGGCGTCCGGCTCACCGGCGGCCTGGATGCGGAGCTGCTCGCCGAGCTGCGCCGTGCCCTGCTGGAGTGGAAGGTGCTGGTGTTCCGCGACCAGGACATCGACCGCGCCGACCACCGGGCCTTCGCCGAGCAGTGGGGCGAGCTGGAGCAGCACCCGTTCTTCAAGTACATCCAGCCCGGCCAGACCGACGTGGACGTGGTCACCCTGGCCAAGGACGCCGAGACCGCCGGCACCGAGAACAACTGGCACCACGACATCACCTGGCACGCCACGCCCTCCCTCGGCGCCGTGCTGCGCGCGGTGGAGGTGCCCCCCGTCGGCGGCGACACCCTGTGGGCCGACACCGGCGCCGCCTACGACCTGCTGCCCGCCGACCTCAAGGCCAGGATCGACCCCCTGGTGGCCGAGCACGACTGGATCAGCTCCTTCGGCCGCTCCATGCCGGCCGAGGCGGTGGAGGCGCTGCGGCCGCAATTCCCCGCGGTGCACCACCCCGTGGTCCGCGTGCACCCGGAGACCGGACGCAAGTGCCTGTTCGTCAACATGCTGTTCACCCAGCACATCGTGGGCATGGATCCGGCCGAGTCGAACGAGCTGCTCACGACGCTCTACCGCCACGTGCAGCGTCCGGAGCTGCAGTGCCGCCTGCGGTGGGAGTCCAACACCATCGCCTTCTGGGACAACCGGGCCTGCCAGCACTACGCCGCCAGCGACTACTTCCCGGCCCGCCGGGTGATGGAGCGGATCTCCATCATCGGCGACCGGCCCGTGGGCGTTGCCGGCTGAGGCTGGCCAGAGCCGGCCGTGCATGCTGCACGGATGAGCGAACCGGGCAGTGCAGGGGGCGCGCGGCAGCAGATGGTGGAGGCGGCCGAGCGGCTCTTCGCCGAGCGCGGGCTGCACGGAGTGTCCATGCGCGAGGTTGCCGCGGCGGCGGGCCAGCGCAACAACTCCGCGGTGCAGTACCACTTCGGCAGCCGCGAGGGCCTGGTGCACGCGGTGTTCGCCTACCGCATGCGCGACATCAACCTCGCCCGCCAGGAGGTGCTCGACGAGCTCGACCGGCAGGGCCAGGGCTCCGACGTCCGCGCCCTGGTGCGCGCCTACCTGGTGCCGCTGGCGGAGTTCCTGGAGTCCGCACCGGAAGGGCACTACGCACAGTTCATCGCCAGTGCCGCACCCGTCACCAACTTCACCGACGCGGACCTGCGGGAGGTGACCGACGCGCTCCTGGAGGTGGCCCGGCGCCTGGCCCTGAGCCTGCCCCAGCTGTCGCCGGAGGCGGCCCGGGCCCGTGTGTACCTGGTGCTCGGGATGCTGCCCAGCGCGCTGGCCGCCCACGAGCAGCGTCAGCTGGCCGGCCTGCCCCAGCTGCACGCCAGCTTCCAGCACCTGGTGGACGACCTGGTCGACACCGGCGTGGCTGCACTGCAGGCTGCGCCGGGGCAACAGAACTAGCATCGGTGCAATGCCTGAGCTGAGCCGCGGACGCCGGTTGCTGGTGCTGGCGATCTGCTGCATGAGCCTGCTGATCGTGGGCATGGACAACACCATCGTCAACGTGGCGCTGCCGTCCATCGGCGCCGACCTGGGCGCCTCGCTGTCCGGTCTGCAGTGGACCGTGGACGCCTACATCCTGGTGCTGGCCAGCCTGCTCATGCTGTCCGGCTCCATGGCCGACCGCTTCGGCCGCCGCCGCGTCTTCCAGCTGGGGCTGGTGCTGTTCACCGCCGGCTCGGCGCTCTGCAGCATCGCTCCGAGCCTGGGCTGGCTGGTGGCCTTCCGCATGGTGCAGGCCATCGGTGGATCGATGCTCAACCCGGTTGCCATGTCCATCATCACCAACGTCTTCACCGATCCGCGCGAGCGCGCGCAAGCCATCGGGGTGTGGGGCGGGGTGGTCGGCATCAGCCTGGGGGTGGGCCCGGTGCTCGGCGGCGTGCTCATCGAGACGGCAGGCTGGCCATCGATCTTCTGGGTGAACATCCCGCTGGGCATCCTCGCGCTCGGCCTGGCCTGGCGCTACGTCCCCGAGTCCAAGGCGCCCCGCCCGCGCCGGGCGGACCTGGTGGGGCAGGCACTGGTGATCGTGCTGCTGGCCAGCCTCACCTACGCCATCATCGAGGCGCCCCGCGTGGGGTGGGGCTCCTGGCGCACGCTGGTGCTGCTGGGCGTGGCGGTGGCGGCCCTGGTGGCGCTGCTGCGCTACGAGCCGCGGCGTGCCGATCCGCTGCTGGAGCTGCGCTTCTTCCGCAGCGCCCCGTTCTCGGGCGCCACCGTCATCGCGGTCAGCGCCTTCGGGGCGTTCGCCGGGCTGCTCTTCCTGGGCACCCTGTACCTGCAGGAGGCCCGCGGGCTCTCGGCGCTGCGAGCCGGGCTGTGCATCCTGCCGCTGGCGGTCATGACCTTCTTCCTGGCCCCGTTGTCGGGCCGCATCGTCGGCTCCCGCGGGCCACGGGTGCCGCTGCTGCTCGCCGGTGCGGCGATGTGCGCGGGCGGGCTGATGCTCGTCGACGTCGGCGCGGAGACCCCGATGGTGTGGGTGATCGCCAGCCTGGTGGTCTTCGGCGCCGGGTTCGGCCTGGTCAACGCCCCCATCACCAACACGGCCATGGCGGGCATGCCCCGAGCCCAGGCCGGGGTGGCCGCAGCGGTGGCCTCCACCAGTCGCCAGGTGGGGACCGCGCTGGGGGTGGCGGTGGTCGGGTCGCTGCTCAGCGCGGGACTGGCCGGGGCCGCGGTGGGCACCGGTTTTCCGGACGCCAGCCGCGCCGCCTGGTGGGTGGTGGTGGCCGGCGGCGCCGCGG
Source organism: Rhodococcus sp. Z6_132 (assembly GCF_058133635.1). Classification (NCBI taxonomy): domain Bacteria; kingdom Bacillati; phylum Actinomycetota; class Actinomycetes; order Mycobacteriales; family Nocardiaceae; genus Rhodococcus; species Rhodococcus sp. Z6_132. The sequence goes on along the minus strand of NZ_JBYUNP010000001.1, from coordinate 808,172 downwards.
TGTTCGTGGTGGGCGGGCTCAGCACCAACAAGTGGTCGCTGCGCACTGCGGCGCGCACCGCGGCGCTGCTTCGAGACGAGGAGCGCACCGCGGCCGCTCCCGCCTGAGGAGCGCCACGACTTCACCGCTCCCACGTCGTGAACACATGTCTGGACGGGAGTCCGACCGGCCCATAGTGTCCTGCGTCACACGGGCTGCTCGAGCCCGCAGACCGGGGGAGACGCTGTGCACAGATCCACCATCAAGCTGGGGGCAGCTGGTTTTGCACTCTTGATCGCCGTCGCGGGGTGTAGCAGCGACCGTGCCGAGGACTCAGCGGGCGCGGCCCCCAGCGCCAGCGCATCCGCAGGCGCGGCCACCAAGTTCGGCACCATGAGCTCGCCGTGCGGCAACGGTGACGCCAAGGGCTCCACCGACCAGGGCGTGACCGACAGCGCCATCAGCATCGGCTACGGCGACGACCGCGGCTTCGCCGGCAGCCCCGGGCTGAACAAGGACGTCGGCGACGGCGTCACCGCGATGATCAAGTGGTGCAACGACCAGGGCGGCATCAACGGCCGCCAGATCAAGGGCACCAACTACGACGCGGCGATCACCAAGGTCAACACGGTGATGCAGCAGGCGTGCAAGAGCGACTTCATGCTCGTCGGGGAGGGCTTCGCCGGCGACGACGGCGCGGAACAGACCCGCATCGGCTGCACGCTCCCCGCGGTGCCTGCCTTCGCCGTCGGGGCCAACTTCGCCAACGCCCCGATGATGTACCAGGCGCTGCCGAACCCGGTGGACCTGAACCCCGCCGCCATCTACAACCAGCTGGCCGCGCTCAAGCCCGACACCAAGAGTGCGTTCTCGGTGATGAACTCCAACAACCCGGCGGCAGCCACCAACGTCACCAAGAGCCTGCCGCTGATCAAGGAGGCCGGGTTCAACGTCATCGACTGCGGCGTCACGGTGAACATGCAGGGCGAGGCCAACTACGCGCCCTTCGCACAGAAGTTCAAGGACTGCGGTGCCAAGATGACCTGGATCTCCACCAGCCCGGACGTTCCCGTCTTCAACTTCCTCACGGCGATGAAGCAGGCCGGGGTGCAGACCGACTACATGATGGTGGCCAACGGCTACACCACCGAGTTCGCGAAGTGGAACGGCGCCAACGGCGGCATCGCCAACAACCTCTACGCGCCCAGCGCCTTCCAGCCCCTGGAGAACGCCTCGGCCGTGCCTGCGGTGCAGGACTACCTGGACATCATGAAGGCCGGCAACGCCGACCCGTCCCTGCTCAGCATGCAGGCCACCTCGTCGTTCCTGCTCTGGGCCAACGCGGCCAAGGAGTGCGGTTCCGACCTCACCCGGCAGTGCGTGATCAACAAGCTGGCCACGGTGCACGAGTGGACCGCCGGCGGGCTCAACGCTCCCACCGACCCGGGGGCCAACACCCCCACCAAGTGCGGTGTGCTGCTCAAGCTCGACGGGGCGTCCTGGAAGCAGGTGGTCCCCGCCAAGCTGGGCGAGTTCGAGTGCAAGGACTCCTACCTGGGCAAGGTCCCGGAGGCGGCCTGGGGCACCAAGCTCAACAACGAGCGCATCGCGACCACCTTCCTCACCCCCGACGTGATCAAGCCGCAAGGCTGATCGCGCAGGTGAGTGGGGCGGCGCCGGTGCCAGCGCCGCCCCACTCACCTGTCTCAGTGTTCGGGATCACACCCCGCTGCGGCTCGGCTGCGGGTTCTACTGCTGGCCATCACCCAGGGGCGCGCCAGGAGTGCACCCCGTGCTGTCCGGGAGGACCCGATGACCGACGCCCTGCGCTGGACCGACGCCCACGGCCAGGCTCAGCTGGTGGCCGACGGGGAGCTCACCCCGCTGGAGCTGGTGGACGCCGCCATCGAGCGCATCGAGCGCCTCGACCCGCAGGTGAACGCGGTGGTCTCCGAGCGCTTCGAGCGGGCCCGCGCGGAGGCCTCCGCCGACCTGCCCGACGGCCCGTTCCGCGGAGTTCCCCTGCTGCTCAAGGACATCGCCGCGCACTCCACCGGTGACCCGCTCTACGCCGGCACCAGCTTCCTGCGGGAGCGGGACTGGCGCAGCGACCACGACAGCGCCTTCGTCGCCCGGCTGAAGCGCGCCGGGTTCGTCATCCTGGGCAAGACCACCACCCCGGAGCTCGCCGGCGCCATCACCACCGAGCCGCTGGCCACCGGACCCACCCGCAACCCCTGGGACACCGCCCGCTCCACGGGCGGCTCCTCCGGCGGGGCGGCCGCGGTGGTCGCGGCGGGCATGGTGCCGGTGGCGCACGGCAGCGACGGCGGCGGCTCCATCCGGATCCCGGCCAGCGAGTGCGGCCTGGTCGGACTCAAGCCCACCCGCGCGCGAGTGAGCATGGCCCCCGACGCCGGGGAGGGCTGGATGGGGCTGTCCGCCCACGGCGTGCTCAGCCGCACGGTCCGTGACACCGCCGCGCTGCTGGACGTGATGTCCGGCGCCGAGCCGGGTGATCCGTACCCGGCGCCGCCGCTGGCCCGTCCGCTCGCCGCGGAGGTGGGCGCCGACCCGGGTCGGCTGCGCATCGGCGTGCTCGACCACCCCGCGATGGCCGGGGCGTCCGCTGACCCCGACGCCGCGGCCGCGGTGAACGCCACCGCGAAGCTGCTGGCCGAGCTGGGCCACCACGTCGAGGTGTCGCACCCGGCGGCGATGGGCGACACCGACCTGTGGGCGCACTACGGAGCCGTCGTCTCCAGCTCGATGGCGGCCGAGGCTGACCGGTGGGCGGAGGTGCTGGGCACCTCGGTGGACACCCTGCTAGAGCCGGTCACCGCGGGCAGCGTCACCGGTGGCCGGGCGATCACCGCCGCGCAGCTGCTGGCCACCACTCGGTGGATCAACCGCTACCAGCGCCGGATGGCCACCTGGTGGGCGGAGGACGGCTTCGACGTGCTGCTCAGCCCGGTGCTCAACGGTGTCCCGCCGGAGATCGGCTGGCTCACCCACCCGGAGCAGCGCCTCGAGCGCACGGTGCAGCTGCTGCAGTACACCCCGCAGCTCAACATCACCGGCCAGCCGGCCATCTCGCTGCCGCTGCACTGGACCGCGGGCGGACTGCCCGTCGGGGTGCAGCTGGCCGGTGCCTACGGGCGCGAGGACGTGCTGGTGCGCCTGGCCGCCCAGCTGGAGCAGGCCCAGCCGTGGGCTGACCGCCACCCGCCCCTGTAGTGCTGCGCCCCTGCGCTCCCCCCGAGCTCCGCTCACCCCTTCCGGAAGGTTCGTCCATGTCGCTCAACCTCGCCGACCTGCTCGAAGCCGTCACCGACGCCATCCCCGACCGGGTCCCGGTGATCTGCGGTGACGACCGGCTGACCTACCGCGAGCTGGAGCTGCGGGCCAACAAGCTGGCGCACTACCTGCAGTCGGTGGGCGTGCAGCCCGGCGACCACGTGGCCATCCACATGCGCAACAGCATCGAGTACGTCGAGACGCTGCTGGCCTGCCTGAAGATCCGCGCCGTGGCCATCAACGTGAACTTCCGCTACACCGACGCCGAGCTGGTGTACCTCTACAACAACTCCGACACCAAGGTGCTGGTGGTGCAGGGCGAGTTCACCGCCACGGTGGCCAGCGCGCTGCCGGAGTGCCCCACGGTGGAGACGGTGGTGGTGGTCGGCGACGAGGCCGCGGACACCACCTGGGGCGCCGTGCGGGTGGACGACTACGCCTCGAGCGTGGCGGCGCAGTCCGACGCCCGCGACTTCGCCCCCCGCAGCGAGGACGACCACTTCATCATCTACACCGGCGGCACCACCGGCATGCCCAAGGGCGTGGTGTGGCCGCACAAGGACTTCTACTACGCGGCGCTGTCCGGGGCGAACATCGACGGAGTCCCGCACGACACCGTCGAGCAGGTGGTGGCCGCTGCGGTGGCCAACACCCACCCGCGGGTGGCGCTGCTGACGCCGCCGCTGATGCACGGCGCGGCGGTCTACTCGGTGCTCACCGGCTTCCTGATGGCCGCACCCCGCGTGCTCATGACCAGCTTCGACCCGGTGGAGGCGCTGCGGTTGATCGAGCGGGAGAACGTGGTGGTGGTGACCGTGGTGGGCGACGCCATCGCCCGGCCCATCGCCGACGCCATCGCCGCCCACCCCGGCCAGTTCGACCTCAGCTCGCTGCGCGCGTTCGGGTCCGGTGGTGCGCTGTTCTCCCGCACCACCAAGGACCAGCTCGCCCAGCTGGTACCCGGACTGGTGGTCCGCGACGCGTTCGGGGCGTCCGAGACCGGCAGCCACGGCACGGTGGAGATCGGCGACGACGGCACCATGCGCATCCGGCGCAACGACAACATGCTGCTGCTGGACGACGACCTCAAGCCCATCGAGCCGGGCACGGACACCATCGGTCGGATCGCCCGCACCGGGCACGTGCCCGTCGCCTACTACAACGATCCGCAGAAGACCGCCGACACCTTCCCCGTGGTCGACGGCGTGCGGATGGCTGTCATGGGCGACATGGGCCGGATGGAGGCCGACGGCACCATCGTGCTGCTGGGCCGTGGGTCGGGCTGCATCAACACCGGTGGGGAGAAGGTGTTTCCCGAGGAGGTGGAGGAGGCGCTGAAGAACCACCCCGCGGTGATGGATGCGCTGGTCGCCGGTGCACCCGACGAGCGGTTCGGCGAGCGGGTGGCTGCCGTGGTGCAGCTGCGCGAGGGCGCCGAGGACACCGACCTCGACCAGCTCGTCGAGCACTGCCGCACGCTGGTGGCCGGGTACAAGATCCCGCGGTCCATCGTGGTGGTGCCGCAGATCCCCCGCTCGCCCAGCGGCAAGGCCGACTACCGGTGGGCCAAGGCGACGGTGTCGGCCCCGTAGCGTCCGAAAAGCAGGAGCGACACGCGAAATCGCTACGGAGAGTCATGAGAAGCGCGTGTTCGTCGGGGTGGCGTGTCAAGGTGGGAGGTGACTGCGCCTCGCAAGGAGAAGCCTGATGAGCACCCCCACGACGACCGTTGCCTCGCTGCACCGCTTCCCGGTGAAGTCGATGCTCGGGGAAGACCTCGACAGCTGCGTCATCGGTGACCGCGGAGTGGTGGGCGATCGTGCCTACGCCCTGCTCGACACCGAGGACGGCACCGTGGCCAGCGGCAAGAACCCCCGCAAGTGGGCCGCGCTGCTGCAGATGCGGGCGCGCTTCGTGGCCGAGCCGCACTCCGGCGAGGTGCCGCCGCCGGTGGAGATCACCTTCGCCGACGGCAGCGTCCTGCGCAGCGACGACCCCGGCGTGGACGAGGCGCTGTCGGCGGCGGTGGGCCGACCGGTGCGGCTGGTGTGCGAGCACCCGGGCGACGCGCGCTTCGAGGAGGTGTGGCCGGACATCGACGGCCTGGCGCCGCCGGAGGTGATCGCCTCGACCGCCTCGGGCACCGAGCCCACGGGGGAGACGGTCAGCACGATGCCGCTGGGGATGCTGGCGCCGGGCACCTTCTACGACCTGGCCCTGCTGCACGTGCTCAGCACCGCCACGCTGCAGCGGCTTGCCGAGCTCAACCCCGAGGCCGACTTCGACGTGAGGCGGTACCGGCCCAACCTGGTGCTCGACGGAGGTGCGCCAGGCTTCGTCGAGGACGGCTGGGTGGGGCAGACCGTCGCGATCGGCGAGCGCGCCCGCATCGGCGTCACCATGCTGACCATGCGCTGCGTGATGACCACCCTCGCCCAGCACGACCTGCCGGCCGACCCGGCCACGCTGCGCACCATCGCCAAGCACCACCGCAAGGAGATCCCCGGCCTGGGGGTGTGGGCCTGCGCGGGGGTGTACGCCGGGGTGGAGCAGGGCGGCGTGGTCCGGGTGGGCGACGAGGTGGTGCTCTGATGGCCGCGGTCACCCGGATCTCGGTGACGCCGGTGAAGGGCACCGCACTGCAGCACCCCGACTCGGTGCAGCTGGACGAGCACGGTTGTCGCCACAACCGGCTGTTCCACTTCATCGACCCCGAGGGCCGGCTGGTCAACGGCAAGCAGTGCGGACAGCTGGCCACAGTGCACTGTGCCGTGCAGGACGATCGGCCGGACAGCCCGGTGCTCAGCACGCGGCTGCCCGACGGCACCGTGCTCACCGAGCCGGTGCAGCTGACCGCGGAGCGGGTGCAGACCAGCTTCTACGGCCGCCCGGTGGCCGGCACGGTGGTGGGTGGGCCGGTTGCGGCCGCCATCAGCAAGGCCGTCGGCAAGGAGCTGCGCCTGGTGCAGGTGGACCAGCCCGGCGCGGGGGTGGACGTGCACCCGGTGACGCTGATCGGCACCGCCAGCATGGAGCAGCTGCGCGCGGACGTGGCCGCCCCGGCGAAGCAGTGGGCCGATCGCTTCCGGATGCTGCTGGAGCTGGACGGGCTGGCCCCGTACGAGGAGGAGGGCTGGGCCGGCGGGCAGGTGCGCATCGGCGAGGTGGTGCTGTCGGTGGGAGACCGGGTGCCGCGCTGCGTGGTGACCAAGCAGAACCCCGCTGACGGCAGCCGCGACTTCAACACCCTCGACGCGCTGCAGAGCCACCGCGAGGGCCTGCTGCTGGGCATGTACGCCACCGTCCTGCAGCCCGGCACGGTGCACCTCGGCGACGCGGTGACCACCCGGTAACCACGCCGTCAGACCGCGGCGCGGAACCGCTCGTAGCGGATCGCCAGCAGCTTCTGGCTGGGTTGCTCGGATCGCTTGGTGGGCACCGCCATGAGCGGTTGACCGTGCCGCTCCACCAGCCCGTGGCGCAGCATGGGGCCGTCCACCTCGTCGAGCAGGTCGGTGCGGATCTCGACCACGTTGTCCGGACGGATGCCGAGAATCTGCGTGTCGTACGCGGCGTGGTGGATCTTGCACAGCGCCAGGCCGTTGGTGACGACCGGAAGACCCTGCTCCTCGACGTCCGGGACGATGTGGGCGGCATCGAGCAGCTCACCGTGGCGCAGCGCGCACACCGCGCACCGGGTCTCGTAGGCCCGCATCACCGTGGCGCGGAACACCGGCTGGTGCAGCCGTCGCTTGGTCTCGGCCACCGCATACCGGCGCAGCAACGCATCGGCTGCGGTTTCCACTGGAGAGTCTGGTCGCAGCGCGTGTCCGGCCTCGGTGGCGATGGCGAACTGCTGGTGGTCGACCTCCTCGCCAATCAGGTACACGGGATAGACCGGCTGGTAGAGCGCCGGACCCACGCCGAAGAACCAGATCAGTGGCGCCTCCTGCTTCATGGCTTCCCGCAGCGCACGGTTCTCGGCGTGGTCGGGGTCGTTGCCACGCCACTTGTAGCGCAGGTGGCCGTCAGCACCGGTCGCGTCCTCGTACGGCCGGGTGACCCCTTCGGGGCGATAGACGGTCCGGATGGACAGGGCGGAGGTGAGCTGGCGGGGCTTGCGGATGCCGCGCTGGTTGTCCATCAGCCGAAAGGGCTCGCCGTCAAAGGTGAAGTCACGCAGCTCGGCGGAGGAGATGGGGTTCAGCCCGTCGTGAGTTCTGACGGCCAGCCACGCCATGGCCTCGAGCCGAAGCCGCGCGTCGTCGAATCCCATTGTCACGCAACGGAGCTAACCAGCTGAACCCCAGCCGTGGTGAACGTGCTCCACTGCCATGCTCGACGAGCACTGGTGGGCATTGGGGGCCCTAAGCCCTTGTCCGGCGTCCCTGAGGGCGACAAGGGCCCTCAATGCCCCCAGCGGAGTGGGAGGAGCCACCTGCCTCAGCCCGGCCAGCGGGATGCCCGCCACCGCCCCTGCCCGCCGGAAGTGGTCAACTAGCGGTACAACGGTTCGGACACCGCGAGCCCACGTCGATCGGAGTGCTGCTGATGTCACGACCACTGAAGCTCGGGTACAAGGCGTCGGCCGAGCAGTTCGGCCCCCGCGAGCTGGTGGAGCTGGGCGTGCTGGCCGAGGCCGCCGGCATGGACTCCGCCACGGTCAGTGACCACTTCCAGCCGTGGCGCCACGAGGGCGGGCACGCACCGTTCTCCATCGCCTGGATGACCGCCGTCGGCGAGCGCACCGAGCGCCTGCAGCTGGGCACCTCGGTAATGACTCCGACGTTCCGCTACAACCCCGCCGTGGTCGCGCAGATGTTCGCCACCATGGCCTGCCTGTACCCCGACCGCGTCTTCCTCGGTGTGGGCACCGGCGAGGCGCTCAACGAGATCGCCACCGGCTACCAGGGCGAGTGGCCGGAGTTCAAGGAGCGCTTCGCCCGCCTGCGCGAGTCCGTCACCCTCATGCGCGAGCTGTGGCTGGGCGACCGCGTCGACTTCGACGGCGAGTACTACCGCACCCGCGGCGCCTCCATCTACGACGTCCCCGAGGGCGGCGTCCCGGTGTACGTCGCCGCCGGCGGACCCGTGGTTGCCCGCTACGCCGGCCGCGCCGGCGACGGCTTCATCTGCACCTCGGGCAAGGGCATGGAGCTCTACACCGACAAGCTGCTGCCCGCCGTCGCCGAGGGCGCGGCCAAGGTCGAGCGCGACGTCGCCGAGATCGACAAGATGATCGAGATCAAGATCTCCTACGACACCGACCCGGACCTGGCGCTGGAGAACACCCGCTTCTGGGCGCCGCTGTCGCTCACCCCCGAGCAGAAGCACTCCATCGACGACCCCATCGAGATGGAGCGCGCGGCCGACGAGCTGCCCATCGAGCAGGTGGCCAAGCGCTGGATCGTGGCGTCCGACCCCGACGAGGCGGTGGCCAAGGTCAAGCCCTACGTCGACGCCGGGCTCAACCACCTGGTCTTCCACGCCCCCGGCCACGACCAGCGCCGCTTCCTCGACCTGTTCAAGGCCGACCTGGAGCCGCGGCTGCGCCAGCTCGCCTGACCCAGCCAGATGACTGACGCCGCCGCCCTGGCCGCCGCGCTGCGCGGTGCCGGCGTCTCCGACGTGCTCGACGACGGCACCACCCGCGCCGCCTACTCCTCGGACGCCTCGCTGTACCGGGTGCCGCCCCTGCTGGTGGTGCGGCCCCGGCACGTCGAGGAGGTGGCGGCAGTGCTGGCGGTGTGCCGCGAGTCGGGGGTGCCGCTGACCGCCCGTGGGGCGGGGACGTCGATCGCGGGCAACGCCGTCGGCGCCGGGGTGGTGCTGGACTTCAGCCGGCACCTGGGCGCGGTGCTCGACGTGGACGCCGAGGCCCGCACCGCGGTGGTGCAGCCCGGGGTGGTGCAGGCCGAGCTGCAGCGGGTCGTGGCGCCGCACGGGCTGCGCTTCGGCCCCGACCCGTCCAGCTCCACCCGCTGCACCCTGGGCGGGATGATCGGCAACAACGCCTGCGGCACCCGCGCCCTGGGCTACGGCCGCACCTCCGACAACGTGCTCGGCCTGCGGGTGCTCACCGGCACCGGCGAGGCGCTGACCCTGGCCATCGGCACCCGACCGTCCTCGCCCACCCTGGAGGCGCTGGAGGCGATCACCGCTGGCGGGCTGGCCACCATCCGCACCGAGCTGGGCACCTTCTCCCGGCAGGTCTCCGGCTACGCGCTGGAGCACCTGCTGCCGGAGAACGGCTTTGACGTGGCCCGGCTGCTGGTGGGCAGCGAGGGCACGTTGGGCGTCATCACCGAGGCCACGGTGCGCCTGGTCGCCGAGCCCGCCCACCGGGTGCTGGTGGCGCTGGGCTACCCCGACATCGCCGCCGCCGGCGACGCTGTCCCCGCGGTGCTGCCCTTCGCCCCTACTGCCTGCGAGGGGATGGACTCCCGCATCGTGGACGTGCTGCGCCAGCGCCGCGGGCCGCACGCGGTGCCCGAGCTGCCGGCCGGCGGGGCGTGGCTGTTCGTGGAGGTGGTGGGCGAGACCCTGGCCGCCACCCTGGACACCGCGCACGCCGTGGCCCGCAGCTGCGGGGCGCTGGACGCCCGGGTGGTCACCGACGCCGCGCAGGCCGCCCAGCTGTGGCGCATCCGGGCCGATGGCGCGGGCCTGTCCGGCCGCAGCCCCGCCGGGTTGCCCGCGCACGCCGGGTGGGAGGACGCCGCGGTGCCCCCGGCGCGGCTGGGTGACTACCTGCGCGACTTCGAGGCGCTGATGGCGCAGCTGGGCCTGAGCGGCCTGCCCTACGGACACTTCGGCGACGGCTGCCTGCACGTGCGGGTGGACGTGCCGCTGCACCGCCCCGACGGAACCGCGGTGTACCGCGCGTTCGTGGAGGCTGCCGCCGCGCTGGTGGCCGGCTACGGTGGGTCGTTCTCCGGCGAGCACGGCGACGGCCGCGCCCGCAGCGAGCTGCTGCCGGTGATGTACTCACCCGCCGCGCTGCAGCTGTTCAGCCAGGTCAAGCACGCCTTCGACCCGGACAACCTGCTCAACCCGGGGATCCTCGTCGACCCGGTGCCGCTGGACGCCGACCTGCGCATCCCCGCCGCGCCGGGCCTGCACCGGGACCTGGGCCTGCGCCGGGACCTGGGCCTGGCCTACGCCGGCGACGACGGTGACTTCAGCCAGGCGGTGCACCGCTGCACCGGGGTGGGCAAGTGCCGGGCGGACAACACCGCCACTGGCGGGGTGATGTGCCCGTCCTACCTGGCCACCCGCGAGGAGGCGCACTCCACCCGCGGCCGGGCCCGGGTGCTGCAGGAGATGCTCAACGGCACCGCCGTGACCGGTGGTTGGCGCGCCCCCGAGGTGCACTCCGCGCTCGATCTCTGCCTGTCCTGCAAGGGCTGCGCCTCCGACTGCCCCACCGGGGTGGACATGGCCGCCTACAAGGCCGAGGTGCTGCACCAGAGCTACCGGCGCCGCCTGCGCCCGGTGGCGCACTACTCGCTGGGTTGGCTGCCGCGGTGGGCGCGCCTGGCCAGCCACGCCCCACGGGTGGTCAACGCCGCGCTGCGCCTGCCTGGCGCCGGTCGAGCGGCGCTGTCGGCGGCCGGTGCCGACCCGCGCCGCGCGGTGCCGCCGTTCAGTCAGGAGACCTTCCGTGCCTGGTTCGCCCGCACCGCCGAGCAGCGCAGCGCCGACGGCGACCCGGTGGTGCTGTTCGTGGACACCTTCACCAACTACTTCGCCCCCGAGGTCGGCAAGGCCACGGTGGCGGTGCTGCAGTCCGCCGGCTACGCGCCGCGGCTCACCCCGCGCCGGCAGTGCTGCGGGCTCACCTGGATCAGCACCGGTCAGCTCACCGCCGCGCGCCGGATCCTGGGCCGCACCGTGGACGGGCTGGCGCCGGCGGTGCAGGCCGGCGTGCCAGTGGTGGGCATGGAGCCCTCCTGCACGGGGGTGCTGCGCGCGGAGACCGCCGAGCTGCTCGGCACGCCGGCGGCTGCGGCGGTCGCCGGCGCCACCCGCACCCTGGCCGAGCTGCTCACCGAGCGGGGGTGGCAGCCGCCGTCGCTGGCGGGGGAGCAGGTGGTGGCGCAGCCGCACTGCCACCACCACGCGGTGATGGGGTGGGGTGCCGACGCGGCCCTGCTGCACGGAGCCGGTGCGCAGGTACAGCGCCTGGGTGGCTGCTGCGGCCTGGCCGGCAACTTCGGCATGGAGAAGGGGCACTACGACGTGTCGGTGGCCGTCGCCGATCAGCAGCTCTTGCCCGCCGTGCGCGCGGCCGGCGCGAGCACCACCGTGCTCGCCGACGGGTTCTCCTGCCGCACCCAGCTGGCCGACCTCAGCGACCGGCCCGGTCAGCACCTCGCCCAGCTGCTCGCGTCCCGGCTGGACCGGCGCTGAGCAGGGACTCCGGCAGATACCGCTCACCGGGAGCGGCCGGCCACCGGCGGTCCCCGCGGTGTCTGCTGGCCTGCACCAGGTCGCAGAATCAGCAGGAGGTACGGATGGACGCCGTGATGTCGAGCTTCCGGATGGACGGCCGCGTGGCCCTGCTCTCCGGGGCGGGGCGCGGCATCGGCGCCCGCTCCGCGCTGGCCCTGGCCGAGGCCGGCGCCGACGTGGTGCTGCTCTCCCGCACCCAGTCCCAGCTCGACGGGGTGGCCGAGCAGGTGCGCGCCCTGGGCCGTCGCGCGCTGCCGCTGGCCACTGACGCCGCCGACCCCGACGCCGTCGCCGCTGCCGTGGAGCGCGCCGTCACCGACCTGGGCCGCCTGGACGTGGTGGTCAGCGTGACCGGCGGCAGCACCCCCAAGCCGTTCCTCAAGACCAGCGACCGCTCCCTGGCAGTGTCCTTCGAGACCAACGTGATCCAGGGGCTTCGCCTGGTGCGCAACGCCGTGCCGCACCTGCTCGGCTCCGACGCCGCGAGCATCGTGATGATCTCCAGCGCCATCGGCCACGTGGTGGGCCGGGGCTACGTGGGCTACGGCTCGGGCAAGGCCGCGCTGGATCACGCGGTGCGGCTGCTGGCCGCCGAGCTCAACCCCAAGATCCGGGTGAACGCGGTGGCGCCGGGGGCGATCCTCACCGAGTCCCTCGAGGTGGTGGCCGCCGACCCGGACATGAAGAAGGCGCTGGAGGACGCCACCCCGCTGCAGCGCATCGGCACCGTCGAGGACATCGCCGCCGCGGTGCTCTACCTCGCCAGCCCGGCGTCGTCCTACGTCACCGGTCAGGTGCTGGCGGTGGACGGCGGACTGGCCGTGACCAACATGGACATGCCCTTCCCCGACCTCTAGCCCCCGGCTACCGGAACACCAGCGCCGCGGCGGCACGGGCGCAGCCCCAGGACAGGCTGACCCCGCTGCCGCCGTGGCCGTAGCTGTGCACCACCCGGGTGCTGCCGATGGTCTCCGCCTCCAGCCGGATCGCCGGTCGCTCCGGGCGCAGGCCGGTGCGCACCGCGCTCACCTCGGCCTCGCCCAGCCGGGGCTCCACCGCGCGGCAGCGCTGCAGGATCCGTTCGGTCACCTGCGGGTCAGGGGTGCGGTCCTGGCGGCCGGGAATGCTCACGCCGCCACAGAGCACCCGGTCGGAGTGCGGGAAGATGCTGGTGGTCTCCGCGGCGCTGGCGAGCTCCAGGAACACCCGGTCCAGGCCGGGGTTGGTGAGCACCACCCACTGGCCGAACGACGGCTGGACGTCGGTGTCGCCCACCAGCTCCCGCGCCCCCAGGCCCGAGCAGTTGAGCACCACCTCCGCCGCCGCCACCGGCTCCGCCAGAGACACCACAGGCCGGATCTGCAGGCTGCCGCCGAGGTCGGCGAGCCGGTCGGTGAGGTAGTCGAGGTAGCGCGGCATGTCCACCAGCGGCATGGTCGCGGTGTAGCCCCTGCCGAAGCCGCGCGGCAGCTGCGACGCCGGGCACGGCCGCAGGTCGGGGATCAGCCGGGCCTGCGGCGGCAGCTCGTCGCTGGGCGGCAGCTCACCGACGGTCAGCGTGGGAGCCAGCCGCACCCCGGTGCGGTCGTCCTCGGCGAGCGAGCGGAAGTCGCGCAGGGACTGCTCCGTCCACTGCAGCGTCTTGGCCAGTGGCTCCTGGAAGGACGGACCCCACAGCGCACCGGCCACCGCCGACGTGGTGTCCTGCGGGGCCTCGGCGGCCCAGACCTGCACCGCACAGCCGGCCTCGGCCAGGCAGATGGCGGTGGTCAACCCCGTCACCCCTGCGCCGACCACCACCGCGGACGGGGACTTCTCAGCCATCACCCGAGACTCCCGACGTCGGCCGTCGGTGTCAACGGCTAGCGTCAGCGCCACCAGCACCAGCCGTGGTCACCACGCAGGAGGTTTCACCGTGAGCGAGCTTCTCGACCAACCGGTCACCACTCTGCAGGGCGAGCAGACCACCTTCGGTGCGCTGCTGGGCGGCCGTGCCGCGCTGGTGGTCAACGTGGCCAGCAAGTGCGGCCTCACCCCGCAGTACACCCAGCTGGAGCAGCTGCAGCAGGAGCTGGGCGGGGAGGCGTTCACCGTCATCGGCATGCCCTGCAACCAATTCGGTGGCCAGGAGCCGGGCTCGGCCGAGGACATCGACACCTTCTGCTCCACCACCTACGGCGTCACCTTCCCGATGACCGACAAGGTCGACGTCAACGGCGACTCCCGCGACCCCATCTACACCGCGCTGACGGCGGTGCCGGACCCCGACGGCACGGCCGGCGACGTGCAGTGGAACTTCGAGAAGTTCCTGGTGGCCGCGGACGGCACCGTGGTCAACCGCTTCCGCCCGATGACCACTCCGGACGCTCCCGAGGTGCGCGAGGCGATCAGCGCGGTGCTGTCCGGCTAGAGCCCCGCCGAGCTGAGCCAGTCCTGCAGCACCTCGACGGTGCGGGCGTTGGCCCGCTGCACGCTCTGCGGCACCTGGCCGAACAAGGCACGCGGCAGGGGGTCGGCGTCGAGCACCTCGGTCGCCTCGTGGCACCACGCCACCTGCGCCACCCAGGAGCACTCCGCCTCGTCGTGGCGCACGTCCAGCACCCGCGCCACCGCGTAGAGCACCTGCTGGCCGGCGGCGTAGAGCCACACCAGGTCGCCGGGGCGCATGGTGCGGTAGCCGGAGCTGAGCAGCCAGGTGGCGGTGCCGTCCTCGCCGACGCGCTCGCGGGAGCGCACGTTGCCCGGCGCCAGCACGTCCTGGGCGTCGCGGCCCACCCAGCACCGCCGTCCCGGGTTGGTCGGGTAGAGCCAGTGCACCCCGGTCCACTGCACCCCGGTCACGGCCGAAATCCCTTGTGGGAAGACCCACATCGGGAAGCACCGGCCTCGGCCGGTGGTTGTGCCCCCCATGACCGCTCTCGCATCTGACTCTCCCCTCCTGCAGCCGATCACCGTCGGCTCCCTGGTCGCGAACAACCGTCTGTTCATGGCACCGCTCACCCGCAGCCGCGCCACCGACGACGGGGTTCCCACCGACCTGCAGGTGGAGCACTACCGCCAGCGCGCGAGCGCCGGACTGATCATCGCCGAAGGCACCCAGCCCTCCGCCGGCGGCAAGGGTTACACCAACACTCCGGGCCTGCACACCGACGCCCAGCAGGCCGGCTGGGCGCGGGTGGCCGACGCCGTGCACGAGCAGGGCGGCACCATCGTGGTGCAGGTGATGCACGCCGGGCGGATGTCGCACCCGGACAACTCCGGCCACGAGTCGGTGGCACCCTCGGCCATCGCCCCTCCGGGGCAGACGTTTACCAAGTCCGGCATGCAGGACACCCCGACCCCGCGGGCGCTGGAGACCGACGAGCTGCCCGGGATCGTGGCGGACTTCGTCGCCGCGTGCACCCGCGCGGTGGACGCCGGCCTGGACGGGGTGGAGCTGCACGCCGCCAACGGCTACCTGCTGCACGAGTTCCTCTCCAACGGGGAGAACCTGCGCACCGACTCCTACGGCGGCAGCCCGGAGAACCGGGCCCGCCTGGTGGTGGAGGTGGCGCGCGCGGTGGCCGAGGCCATCGGCGCCGACAAGGTGGGCATCCGCATCTCACCCGGGCACGCGGCCAACGGCATCACCGAGACCGACAACTGGGACACCTACGCCGAGCTGCTGGCCCAGCTCGAGCCGCTGGACCTGGCCTACCTGCACGTGCTGATCGAGTCCGACGACCCGGTGCTGAGCAAGATCCGGGACGCCTGGAGCGGCGTGCTGGTGCTCAACACCGGCTTCGCCGTGCTCAGCGAGCGCGACGAGATGGAGCGGCTGCTCACCGACCGGGTGGCCGACGCGGTGTCGGTGGGCCGGCCGTTCATCGCCAACCCCGACCTGGTGGAGCGCTGGGCCCTGGGGGCGCCGCTCAACGAGCTGCAGCAGGAGACGCTCTACGGCGGCGGCGCGGAGGGCTACACCGACTACCCGCCGCTGGCCCGCCGCTAGCTAGCGGTCGAACGGCGAGCGCAGCAGCGGGCCGTCCGGTCCGTCGTCCTCGTCCTGCTCACCCGGGCCGGACCGGGCTGCGGCGGCCTGCCGCTCGCCCTCGGCCGCCAGCTCGGCCTTCTCCTCGTCGGTCAGCGCCTCCCAGCGCTGGGCGAAGGCGCGCACGTGCACGTTCATCACCCGGGCGTAGGCGGGGTCGGTGTGTGCCTCGCGCAGGGTGCGCCGCCCGGCCAGCACGTCCTCGACCAGGCGGCTGAAGTCACGGTCGTCGCTGCGCTGCGACAGTGTGCGCAGCGAGTCGGTGAGCTGGCGAGAGAGCACGGGGTCGCCGCCGGCCACGTCGAGCAGGCGCTCCTTCGGGACAGGCACGGTCAGACTCCCGGGTGGTCGTAGGCGGCGGACGGCAGGGCGTGCACGTCCAGGTCGTGCAGGCCGCCGAGGTAGCCGGCCATCACCCCGACCAGCCCCTGGCAGGCGATCCAGGCGGCGGAGTGCGCGTCGAGCACCGCGCGCCACACGCTGGTGGCCTTGGCGAGGGTGAGCGCGAGAGCCGCGCCGCCGGCCACTAGGCCCACGCCGGTCCAGCTGGTGGCGGCGGTGGCGGCGGCCTCGGCGGCGGCGGCGATGAGCAGGTCCAGCAGCGTGGAGAAGAGCCCGCTGATGGCGTTGGCGGTCTCGTACATGCCGGTGGCCATGGTGATGAGCTCGTTGCCCATGGCCTTGAGGTCCGGCGCCTGCGACTCGACCGCGTCGCCCAGGGTGGTGAAGTAGGTGCTGGCCGAGCCCGCCGCCTTCCCGTCCCAGGTGCCGGACAGGGTGCTCATCCCGTTGCGCAGGGCCACCCCGTACCCGGTGTTGAACTCACCCAGGTTCTCCAGGGCCTTGCCCGCCTTCTGCACCGCCTGCCAGTCGCCGGCGTACTGGTCGGCGATCCATTGCCAGGGGTTGGTGCCGGTGGCCTGCTCGGCCACCCAGCCGAGCCAGTAGGCCGGGCTCACGTAGTCGGAGACGCCGAGAATCTTCTCGACGAGGTCGGGCACCGGGTCGTGCGCGACCGGGGGCACCAGCTCGTCAACGGGTTGGGGGGTCATCGTCACTCCTGGAGGGGGGAGAAGTGCAGGGGAGGGTCGGGCTCAGTAGCGGGAGTCGAGGTCGGCGGCCGTGGCGGTGTCGGTGCTGGCGTAGAAGACGCTCGCCTTGTCCAGCTCCACGGCGGCGTCCGCGCTCAGCCGCTCCATGCTGGTGTAGTTGGGCGGCAGCTCGCGGCAGACCTCGTCGGCCGCGGCGACCACGGTGGCGAACATGCGGCCCTCGTTGGCCGTGAGCGACACGTGCTGGAGCAGGTAGGTGCCCGCCTGCTGGGCCTGGCTGGCGAGGTCGTCGAGCTGGGTGGCGTAGCTCTCCACGTCCTGGGGGACGACGGCGAAGGGCATGAGGACTCCTCTCGAGGGGGCGATCGCGGGGACGGTCGGGATTCTGACGCTGCCCACCCCGAAAGGGTTCCTGCGGCAAGATGATTCGTCATGACTGAGCTGAAGGTTCCCGTGGCCGTCCCCGCTGAGGGGCCGCCACGGCTGGACGCGACGCAGCTCCCGGTGTGCTCGCGCCACGGGGCGCCCGCGGCGCGGCGGGTGGACCTGGCCGCCAAGTGGCTGCCGGCGCCAGGAGAGCTCCCCGACCTGCCGGCCTCGCCGCGATGGATGCCGCTGACCCGCATGGGTGACCTCGCCGGCCGGATGGGCGCTGCCACCTACGTGCAGCTGGCCGGGTGGCCGCTGTGCGCGGACTGCGCCCGCACCCGCCGCAGGTGGAGCGCGCTGACCCGGGCGGTGCTCGGCCTCGGGGTGGTGCTGCTGCTCGCGGTGGTGGTGCTCCGGGTGTCGCTGGGCGAGCCCGTCGGGTGGCTGATGGCCCCGCTCCTGAGTGGCGCTGCCCTGGTGCTGCTGTCGGTGCTGCCGTTCTCCCGGGGCAGCCTGGCCACGCTCACCGGCACCACCTGCACCCGTGACACCTCCGCGGTGCTGGTGCAGGACCCGCACCCCGCGTTCGTCGCCGCACTGCAGGGCGACCTGCGGTAGAAAGACGGGCATGGCTGACGCGCGCACGGGCGAGGTACGAGGAAGCACCCAGAGTCTCGCCACCCGCACCTGGCCCAACCCCGACGCCACCTACGTCGCGGTGCTGGCCCACGGCTACGGCGAGCACGTGGGGCGGTACGAGCACGTGGCCGACGCGCTGGTGGCCCACGGCGCGGTGGTCGCCGGGCTGGACCACCAGGGCCACGGCCTCAGCGGCGGCGAGCGGGCGGTGATCACCGACTTCGAGTCCGTGGTGGCCGACCTCGACCAGCTGGTGCGCCAGGCCGGCGAGGACAACCCCGGCCTGCCCACCGTGCTCGTCGGCCACTCCATGGGCGGGTTGATCGCCGCGCGGTACGCCCAGCGCTACGGGCACTCCCTGGCCGCGCTCGTGCTGTCCGGACCGGTCCTCGGCAGCTGGCCCACCGTGGAGCACCTGCTCGGGCTGCCGGAGATCCCGGACGAGCCGCTGGACGTCACCACCCTCTCCCGCGACCCCGCCGTCGGAGCTGCCTACACCGAGGACCCGCTGGTGTGGCACGGACCCTTCAAGCGGCCGACGCTGGAGGCCCTCGCCACCGCCATCACCGCTGTCAACGACGGCCCCGACCTCGGCGGGCTGCCCACCCTGTGGCTGCACGGCGAGGACGACCAGCTGGTACCGCTGGCGGCCACCCGTTCCGGGGTGGAGGTGTTGCGCGGCACCCGCTTCGAGGCACTGGTCTACCGCGGTGCCCGGCACGAGATCTTCAACGAGACCAACCGCGACGAGGTGCTGGCCGACGTCACCGACTTCATCACTCGGGCGCTCAACCCCGGTGAGTGAGGCGGCGCACCAGGTACGGGTGGGGATCTCCGGGTGGCGCTACCCGCCGTGGCGCAAGGTGTTCTACCCCGAGGGGCTGGTCCAGCGCCGCGAGCTGTCCTACGCGGCCAGCAAGCTGCGCACCATCGAGATCAACGGGTCCTTCTACTCGCTGCAGCGACCCACCAGCTACCAGCAGTGGTACGCCGAGACCCCCCGACGACTTCGTCTTCTCGGTCAAGGGGCCGCGCTTCGTCACGCACATGAAGAAGCTGCGCGACGTGCAGACCCCGGTGGCGAACTTCCTGGCCTCGGGCGTGCTGGCGCTGGAGGACAAGCTCGGCCCGCTGCTGTGGCAGCTGCCCCCCAACCTCGGCTACCACGCCGATCGCCTCGCGGAGTTCTTCGCCCTGCTGCCCCGCACCACCTTCGCCGCCGCCGAGCTGGCCCAGCGGCACGACGAGCGGATGGACGGCCGCAGCTGGACCACGCCCAGCCAGGACCGGCCGCTGCGCCACGTGCTGGAGGTGCGCCACGCCAGCTTCACCACCCCCGAGCTGCCTGCGCTGCTGCAGGAGCACCAGGTGGGCCTGGTGGTGGCGGACACCGCGGGCAAGTGGCCGCTGCTGGAGACGGTGACCGCCGACGTGGTCTACGTGCGCCTGCACGGTGCCGAGGAGCTCTACACCAGCGGCTACACCGACGAGGCCCTGCAGGCGTGGGCGCGCAAGATCCGGCGCTGGGCCGAACAGGCCGACGTGTTCGTCTACTTCGACAACGACGTCAAGGTGCACGCCCCGTTCGACGCCATGGCGCTGGCCGAGCGGCTGGGCGTGGCGGCGGCTGCGGCCACCTGGGCCGAGCCCGGCTAGGCCTGCTCGCGCGAGCACCAGTAGGTGGTGCGCCCGCCCACGGTGGCCCGTTCCATCGGCGCCCCGCAGCGCGGACAGGTGCCGTCCCGCTTACGGGCGGCGACCACCTCACCGGTGTGCACCCCGCCCATCGCGATGGCGGACTCGATGGCCCGGCCCAGGGCCTCCCACAGCCGGTCCAGCTCGGGCGCGGTCACGTCCCTGGCCGGTCGGCTGGGCCGGATCATCGCCTGCCACAGCACCTCGTCGGCGAGCAGGTTGCCGATGCCCGCGACCACCGTCTGGTCCATGAGCCGCGCCTTGATCGGAGCCAGGCTGGCGCCCACCCGCTCGCGCAGCTCCTCCCGGCCGATCTGCTGGGCGTCCGGCCCCAGCAGGTGGATGTCCGGCTCCAGGCGCACCCGGCCCAGGCGGCGCTTGTCGAACAGGGTCAGCTCGCCGCCGTCGGCGAAGGTCATCCGGAAGCGGGTCCACACCGGCTTGTCGTTGTCGCCGGCGACCAGGAACGGCTCCCCGCCGCCGTAGCGGCCGCCGGAGACGTGCGGGCCCTCCGGGTCGAGCACGTAGATGCGCCCGCTCATGCCCAGGTGGATGCCCAGCCGAGGGCCGGCGTCGCCGTCGGCGGTCGTGGTCTCGCACCACAGCGACTTGCCCACGCGGTGGGCGGCGACGAGCTCGCCGCCGCGCAGGGCGGCTGCGATCTCGCCGGGGACGTGCGGGCGGCAGACGTAGGTATCGGTGTCGTCGACCTCGGTGATGCGCCGGTGCAGCGCACGCTCCAGGACCTGTCGGGCGCTCTCGACCTCGGGCAGCTCAGGCACCGGGTCAGTCTGGCAGCCCGCCGACTCCGCCAGGCCGCCGGTGTCAGGAGCCCTCGGCCCGGCCCAGCCGCCAGTAGCCCATGAACGCCACGTCGGTGCGGTCCACCCCGAGGTCGCGCACCAGGTGCCGGCGCAGGTCACGCACGGTGGCGGCCTCGCCGGCGATCCAGGCGTAGAACGACGACGAGCCGTCCTCGTCGTTGGCGGCCTCCCACAGGATGTCGCGGTCGATGTCCACCTCGGGCAGCACGTCGGCCGGCGGTGCGTCCCGGCTCGCGGTCGCGGGTGGGACGTCGGCCAGGGCGGCGCGCACCGCCGTGGCCAGCGCAGCGCCGTGCGGCCGGCCGTCCCGGGGCAGCCACACCACCTCCACCTGGGAGGGAGTGGTCACCGCGAAGGTGTCCTCGGCGCAGGGCACCTCCAGGATGGCCTGCCCGTGGTAGCCGGCGGGCAGCGTGGCCAGCACCGACGTCACCGCGGGCACCGCGGTCTCGTCGCCGGCCAGCAGCACCCGCACCGGGTGCTCCTCGCCGGCCCGCGGCGGGTGCCACTCGATGCCCCCGGGAACCCCGCCGGTGGCCTGGTTGGGACCGAGGATGGTGATCGGGTCGCCCACGGCGGCCGCGGCCGCCCACTGGGTGGCCGGGCCGCCGTGGCCGTCGGCGTCCAGGTGCAGCACGAAGTCCAGGTCGAGCTCGGGCACCGGCAGGTCCAGCCGCAGCCCACGGACGGTGTAGGTGCGCATGCATCCCCGCACCCGCGGGTCGGTGGCCAGCCAGCGCGGGTACCAGCCGGGCGAGAGGTCCAGCGGCGCCCACGGGTCGCCCAGCTCGCCGGGCACGATCACCTTCACCCGCAGGTCGCGGGTGCCCAGCGGTCCGCCGCGGTGGAACTGCGCCAGGTCAGCACCTCGGAAGGTGATGCGCAGGTAGCTGGGGGAGAGGCGCTGCACCGCGGCCACCGTCACCGGGAAGGCGAGCAGCGTGGGCACCTCGACCGGGGCGGTCATCGGCGCACCGGGGCGGTCGTCGCGCCGGAGCGGTGCCGGCCCAGCGGCACCACCATCGGCGTGCCGGTCACCGGGTCGGGCACCACGGTGGAGCGCAGCCCGAAGACGGTGCGCACCATGTCCTCGGTGACCACCTCCGCCGGGCTGCCGCTGGCCACCACCGCGCCCGCCTTCATGGCCACCAGGTGGTCGGCGTAGCGGGCGGCGAGGTTGAGGTCGTGGAGGACGATCGCCACGGTGGTGCCTCGTTCCTGGTTGAGGTCGGTCAGCAGGTCGAGCACCTCGACCTGGTGGGCCACGTCGAGGAACGTGGTGGGTTCGTCGAGCAGCAGTATGTCGGTGTGCTGGGCCAGCGCCATGGCGATCCACACCCGCTGGCGCTGTCCGCCGGAGAGCTCGTCCACGCTGCGCCCGGCCAGCTCCAGGGTGTCGGTGGTGGCCATCGCCTGGGCCACGGCCTCCTCGTCGGCGTCGGACCACTGCCGGAACCACCCCTGGTGCGGGTAGCGGCCACGGCCGACCAGGTCGGCGACGGTGATGCCCTCCGGCGCCACCGGCGACTGGGGCAGCAGGCCCAGCGAGCGGGCCACCGTGCGGGTGGAGAGCTGGTGGATGGCGCGGCCGTCCAGCAGCACCGCCCCCGAGGCCGGCTTCAGCAGTCGCGCCAGGCCGCGCAGCAGCGTCGACTTCCCGCAGGCGTTGGCTCCCACGATCATGGTGACCTGCCCCTGCGGCAGCGTCAGGGACAGGGCGTCCACCACCGTGCGCTGGTCGTAGGCCAGGGTCAGCGACCGCGCCTCGAGCGTGTGTTCGCGGTTCACGGTCATCCTCCTCGGCCCACCCGGTTGGCGGTGATCAGCAGGTACAGCAGGAACGGGGCACCCAGCGCACCGGTGACCACGCCGACCGGCACGGCCGCCCCGGGCAGCAGGTTGGCAGCCACGTAGTCGCCGGTCAGCACGATGAGCGCACCCACGGCGGCGGCGACCGGCAGTGCCACCCGGCCGCCCAGCAGCCGCCGGGCGATGGGGCCGGCGAGGAAGGCCACGAAGGCCACCGGCCCGGCTGCTGCGGTGGCCACCGCGGCCAGCGCCACGCCGATGAGCAGCAGCAGCAGGCGGGCGCGGGCCACCGGCACCCCCAGCCCGGCGGCGGTGTCGTCGCCCAGGGCCAGCCCGGTCAGGTAGCGCGCACCCAGCACCGCGGCCGGCAGCAGCACCACCAGGGCGACAGCCAGCGGTGCGGCGCGGTCCCAGCTGCTGTTGTTCAGCGACCCGTTGAGCCACCGCACCACGTCCGAGGCGGACTGGATGCTGGTGCGGGTGAGCAGGAACGAGGTGACCGCCTGCAGCACGGCGGCGATGCCGA
Source organism: Rhodococcus sp. Z6_132 (assembly GCF_058133635.1). Taxonomy (NCBI): domain Bacteria; kingdom Bacillati; phylum Actinomycetota; class Actinomycetes; order Mycobacteriales; family Nocardiaceae; genus Rhodococcus; species Rhodococcus sp. Z6_132. Next base: position 785,498 of record NZ_JBYUNP010000001.1, on the reverse strand, counting down.
TGCCCACCAGCACCAGTCGCTGCCCGCCGAGGCCACCGGAGCGCGACAGTACGTGGATGGCCAGCGCCACGGCGCAGGTGCCGACGAACGCGGCCAGCGACACCGCGGTGCCGGTGGCGCCCAGCACCACCACCGCGAACACCGCCGACGCGCTGGCCCCGGCGGTCACGCCGATCACGTCGGGACTGGCCAGCGGGTTGCGCAGCATGGTCTGGAAGATGGTGCCGCTGATGCCGAAGGACGCGCCCACCAGCACGGCGATGACCGCGCGGGGCAGCTTGTCCTCCATCACGATGAAGGTGGCGCCGGGGATGGTCTCGCCGAGGAGGATGCGGAAGAAGTCCGGGATGGTGACGGTGTAGGAGCCCAGCAGCACGTCGACGAAGAACATCACCAGCACCGCCAGCGCCAGGGCGCCCGCGGTGAGGGTGGTGCGGCGCCGGTCACCGCGGCGGACCGCGCGCACCGTGGCGCGGGCCTCGGTCAGCGCCTGCTGGTCGGCTCCGGTGCCGGTGTGGAGGCTCACGAGGTGGCCACGGACTTGCGGCGACGGACCAGCCAGACGAACACCGGGCCGCCGATCACGGCGGTCATCACCCCGGCCGGCACCTCGCCAGGGGGCAGCGCCACCCGGCCGATGATGTCGGCGCCCACCACCAGCACCGCGCCGAGCAGCGCCGAGCCGGGCAGGATCCACCGGTAGTCCCCGGCGACGAAGCCCCGCAGGATGTGCGGCACCACCAGCCCGACGAAGCCGATGGGTCCGGCCAGCGCAGTGGCGCCGCCGCACAGCAGCACCACGCCCAGCCCGGTGACCACGCGGGTGAGCCCGACCCGTTGGCCGAGGCCCCGCGCCACGTCGTCGCCCAGTGCCAGGGCGTTGAGCACCCGGCCGGTGGCGAGGGTGAGCAGCAGACCCACCAGCAGGAAGGGCGCCACGGTGCGCACCTCGTCCCAGCCGCGGCCGGCGACGGCGCCGACCTGCCAGAACCGGAAGGTGTCCAGCGTCTGCCGGCTGCTCACCAGCACGGCGCTGGTGAGGGAGACGATGCCGGCGTTGAACGCGGCGCCGGCCAGGGCCAGCTTCACCGGGGTGGCGCCCTCGCGGCCGATGCTGGCGACGGTGTAGACCACCACCCCGGCGACGGCGGCCCCGGCCAGGGCGAACCAGATGTAGGCCTGCAGGGAGCTGAGGCCGAAGACGAAGAGGGCGATCACCACGGCCAGCGAGGCACCGGCGTTGATGCCGAGGATGCCGGGGTCGGCCAGGGGGTTGCGGGCCAGGCCCTGCATGGCCGCGCCGGCCAGGCCCAGTGCGGCGCCGACCGCGACGGCGACCACGGTGCGCGGCAGCCGCGCGCGGACCACGGTGTGGTCGGTGTCGGCCGGGTCGTGGTCGGTCCAGGCCTGCCAGACCGTGCTCCAGGCGACCGTGCGGGCGCCGTACTTCAGGGACAGGACGCAGACCACCGCCAGCACGAGCAGGGCCAGCACGAGCGCGGCCGAGCCGGCCACGCGGGATGCGCGTGGCCGGCTCGGGGTGCTCGCGGCGGTCGCCGCGCGGGTGGGGGTCTGCGTCACCGTCAGGAGGCCTTGCCGGCGGCGTCCGCCAGCAGCGGGAGGTACTGGTCCAGCGCCCACGGGATGCTCAGCACGCTGGCCGCCGAGAGCGACAGGGTCAGCGTGTTGTCGCTGGTGGTGACCAGGGCGCCGTTCTGCACCGCGGGGATCTGGCTCAGCAGCGGGTCGGCCTTGATGGTGTCCACGGTCTTGGCGTCGGCGACCCAGCTGACGAAGACGTCGGCGGCGAGCTGGTCGGCCCGCTCCGGGGACCAGCTGACGTAGAACTCCTCGCCCTTGGCGTTCTGGGCCACCACCGGGGCCAGGGTCATGCCCAGCGAGGAGAGGAAGCGCGGCCGGTTGTCCACGTCGGTGTAGAGGTAGATCTTCTCCGCCGCAGACGGGTCGAGGTTGCCGTAGATGAAGGTCTTGCCCTTCAGCTGCGGGTACTGCGCGACCTTCTCGGCGATGAGCTTCTCGTTGTCGGCGATCAGCGTGTCGGCCTCGCTGGACTTGCCCAGTGCCTGGCCGATCATCTTGGCGGAGTCCTGCCAGGAGGTGCCGTAGGCGACACCCGGCGGGGCGATCACGGGGGCGATCTTGCTCAGCTTGTCGTACTCCTCCTGGGTGATGCCGGAGTAGGCGGCCAGGATGACGTCCGGCTGGGCCTTGGCGACCTCGGTGAAGTTGATGCCGTCGGTCTCGGAGTACTGCGCCGGCGCCTTGCTGGTGCCGATCTCCGCGCCCGCCTTCTTCAGAGCCTCGTCCTTCCAGGGGGTCGAGCCCTTGTCGTTGCCACCGAACTCGTCCTTGGACATCCCTACGGGGACGACGCCCAGCGCCAGCGCCACGTCGGCGTTCACCCAGGAGACGGCGGCGACGCGGGTGGGCTGCTTGGCGAGGGTGGTCTCACCGAAGGAGTGCTTGATGGTGACCGGGTAGGCCGTGGACGAGCTGGTGGTGGGCTCGGTGGCGGCGCTGTCGTCGGAGGTTCCGGTCGAGCATCCAGCCAGGGCGAGTCCGAGCACCACGGACACGGCGGCGATCGCGCGTGTGCGGCTCCAAAGGGACATGGTTCTCCTCAGACGACGGTTAGGTAAGGGGAACCTAACAGCAGGGGTGGGTCGCTGCCTACCGGGGCGGCACCAGCGCTGCCTGCAGCGTTGCTGTGGACGGTGAGGGAGCCCACGGTCGGAGGAAGTGGGCGAAGACGGACAATGGACCCGTGGGTTCCTCGAGCAAGAAGCGTCCGGGTGCCCAGCGCACCTCCCGTCTGGCCCCCGAGCCGGCTGCCGACGCGTCGGTGGCCGAGCTGCTGCACGCCGCGGCGGCCCTGGTGGGCGGCACCCGCACCGAGACCCGTCGCCTCGACGGGTACGTGCAGCGCCTGGCGCGGCTGGATGCTGAGGCTGAGGGCGCCTGGCCGGTGCTGCAGCCGGTGCTGGAGACGCTGTGGGAGCACGGGTGGCAGCCCGCCGACGTGGCCCACGTGGTGCGGCGTGACTGGCCGGCCACCGTGGTCGACCTGGCCGTGGGGCTGGTGGCGCGCGACGTCCGGGCCCGGCCGGACCTGCCGGAGGAGTGGTCGGTGCAGCTGCACACGATCGGCGCCGAGACGGCTGCTGCGGACACCGCGGCGTGGAGCAGGCGCCACCTGCTCTCACCCACCGAGGCTTGGTACGACGTGGCGTGCCTGCTGCACCGCCTCACCACGCTGCCCACGCTGCAGGTGCTCAGCCCTCCGCCGTCACAGTGGTCCACCGGCCCGGTGCTCACCCCGGTGGCGGGCAGCGGAGGCGCTGGCGAGCCGAAGATGCTGGCCCGCATCCGGGCCCTGCTGGCCAAGGCGGAGTCCACCGACTATCCCGAGGAGGCTGAGGCGCTCAGCGCCAAGGCCCAGGACCTGATGACGCGCTACGCCATCGACGTGGCCGTGCTGCGGGCCGGTGCCGGCAGCGGGGTGCTCGGCCAGGTGCGCGCCCGCCGGGTGCACGTCGAGACCCCTTACCCCGACGGCAAGGCACAGCTGCTCAGCGTGGTGGCCGAGGCCAACGGGGCCCGGCTGATCTGGGCGGAGAGCCTGGGCGTGGCCACCCTGGTGGGTCTGCCCGAGGACCTCGACCTGGTGGAGCTGCTGTTCACCTCGCTGCTGCTGCAGGCCACCCGGGCGATGACCGAGCCGGGGCAGGGCAGCGAGAACCGCTCGCGCTCCTTCCGGCGGGCCTTCCTCATCGCCTACGCGGTGCGGGTGGGCGAGCTGCTCGAGCGCAGCAGCCGCCACGCCCAGGACGAGGCCGCGCAGGCCTACGGCGCGGAGCTGGTGCCGGTGCTGCGCGAGCGCGGCGAGGCGGTGGCGGAGGTGTTCACCCAGCTGTTTCCCGACGTGGTGGTGCGCCGCAGCCGGCCGGTGGACGCGCAGGGCTGGCACGCCGGTCGCGCGGCTGCCGACTCCGCTGACCTGGGCGCCAACCGCACCCGCCTGGCCCAGTAACCCACCGCGCTCGCCTGGACGGGCGCTGCCGGGCTGCGTAGCGTCGGGTCCTGGCCCCGGTCGGCGGCTGCGGGGAGGCGTGGGTGTCCACAGGTCGCTCCTACGCACAGCTCAGCGCGGCGCAGCGCCGCTCGCTGCTGCGTCGGGCGGTGGTGTGGCCCACCGGCACCGCGGTGGTGCTGGTGGTGGCGTACTTCGTGCTTCCACTGCGGCGGGTGGACGACGTGCGCACCTGGGTGCTGCTGGTCGCCGTGCTCGTCGTCGTCGTGGTGGTCGCGGCGTGGCAGGTCTACCGGATCACCCGGGACCGGTACCCGGTGGTGCAGGCGGCGGAGGCGCTGGCCGCGGTGGTGCCGACCTACCTCGTGGGGTTCGCGATGGTCTACCACCTGATGAGCGAGGCCAGCCCGACCAGCTTCGCCGAGCCGCTGTCCCGGATGGCCGCGCTGTACTTCACCGTCACGGTGGCCAGCACGGTCGGCTTCGGCGACATCACCGCTGACACCGACGCGGCCCGTGCGGTGGTGACGGTGCAGATGCTGGCCAACCTGGTGCTGCTGGGCCTGGGCGGGCGGTTGGTGCTGCTGGCGGTGCGCGCCGGGCGCAGCCGGTCCGCCGCCGGGGACGCCCCGCCGTCCTAGCGGAGCTGGCGCTGGATCTCCTCGGCCACCGCCGGTGAGAACGCCACCAGCGTCACCTCGTCCACCGTGGTGGGTGCGTTGCGGATCGCGGTGATCGCCTGGCTCACGGCGTCCTCCAGCGGCCAGCCGTAGGCCCCGGCGGAGATCAGCGGGAAGGCCACGCTCGTCGCGCCCAGCTCGTCGGCCACGGCGAGGCTGGCGGTGTAGGCCGAGCGCAGCACAGCTGAGCGGTCCTGGCTGCGGGAGTACACCGGGCCCACGGTGTGGATGACCCACCGGGCCGGCAGGCGACCCGCCGTGGTGGCCACCGCCTGCCCGGCCGGCAGCCCGTCGGGCAGGCTGCTCGCGCGCAGCTGCCGGCACGCCGCGAGGATCTCCGGTCCGCCGGCACGGTGGATCGCCCCGTCCACCCCGCCACCGCCGAGCAGCCCCGAGTTGGCTGCGTTCACCACGGCATCCACCGGCAGGGCGGTGATGTCGCCCTCGACCACCCGCAGCTCGGTCACGGCTGGTCCTCCGCCCCGGGGGCTCCGGTGGTGCCCACCGCCCGCCCGTCCAGCAGCCGGTGGCAGGCCAGCCGCAGGTCGTACTCCGCCTCCGCGGTGGTGAACCGGGCGTTCAGGCTGGACTGCAGGATGCCGAACCACATCATGATGAGGATGCGGATGACCGCGGCGGTGTCCTGGTCGGGGTCGTCGGTGCCCAGCACCCGGGCGAGCGCCTCCCGGATGGAGGTGTCGATGACGCGCACCTCGGGCACGGTCTCGGCGTTGGCCGACTGCACCGCCTGGATCATCGCCGACGCCAGCGTGGGGTTGTCCAACAGGTAGCCGTGGATGCCCCAGAGCGTGTCGAAGATGCGCGAGGCGGGGGTGCCGCCGGTGGGGGGGTTGCGGGCGAAGCCCTCGCTCAGGCCCTGCACCTGCCGGGCCATCACGCCGACGAACAGGTGGGTCTTGGACGGGAAGTAGCGGTACAGCGTGCCGATGGCGACCTCGGCGGCCTCGGCCACGTCGTGCATCTGCACCCGGTCGAAGTCCTTGGCCATGGCCTGCTCGGTCGCGGCCTGCAGGATGCGCACCCTGCGGGCACGTTGCGGCTGGGTGGTGGGAGCGGCCGCTGACCTGCTGTCGGCTACACGAGGCATCTGCCTACCCTTCCACCGTCCTGGGTGGTACACAATTAGAATACATACTAGTTTCCCTGCCCGTCCGGGCGAACAGCCCCGAGAGGCAGAATGCAGATGACCCAGGCAGACACCGGCTTCGGCTCGGCCAGCCCCAACGGCCAGAGCCCGACCGGCCACCCGGTGGCAGTGGTGGAGGCCACCCGGCGCGTGGGGGAGGCCCTGCTGCGCACCGACCTGCCGGCCGAGGAGCTGCAGGACATCGCCGCCCAGCTCGACGCCATCGCCGCCCGCCTGGCCGTGGGCGCCCCGAGCCACGAGCAGGTCGCTGACGAGCTGCGCGGGTGGAAGCGCCCGCCCGAGCACGACCCGGCCTCGGGGGCCCGCAACGTGGTGGCCCCACCGATGCGGCTGGTCGGCGACGGCCCCCGCACGATGATCGGCGAGGTCACCCTGAACTGGCTGCACCACGGGCCGCCGCACCACGCCCACGGTGGGGTGAGCGCGCTGATCCTGGATCACGCCCTCGGGGTGTGCAACGGCTGGGCGGGCAAGCCCGGAGTGACCGCGTCGCTGACCATGACCTACCACCGGATGACCCCGCTGAACGTCCCGCTGACGGTGCGCACCGAGTGCCTGAGCATCGAGGGCCGCAAGATCCGCACCGTCGGTAGCATCGAGCACGAGGGTCAGGTCTGCGTCTCCGCGGAGGGACTGTTCATCGCGCTGCCGGGCATGCAGCAGCCGGAGCAGGACTAGCGCCACGGCGGCCTATCCGGTGGCCGGGGCGGGCTGCTCACCGCCGGGCTCGGTCGCCCCGCCGCCCTCAGCCTCGGCGTTGCCGAACACCGCCACGGCCACCGCGCCCACCACCGCGAAGACGAAGCCCAGCGCCGCCAGCCACTGCAGCCCGGGCTTGGCGGCGTCGCCGAGCAGCCACACGCCCACCACCCCCGGGATCACCGTCTCGCCCACCACCAGCGCGGCGGTGGCCCCGGTGACCGAGCCCAGCTGCAGGGCGACGGTGAACAGGTAGTACCCGCCGATGCCGCCCAGGGCGATGGTCCAGGAGGCCGGGTCGCTGAGCAGCACGGGAACGTCCAGCGGGTCCAGCCCCTCGGTCACCCGCACCGCGATGGCCAGCACCCCGAACGCCAGCCCCGCGAACAAACCCGCGGCGATCGATCCACGGCTGCCCAGCCGGCGCACGGTGAGCTGGCCGATCACCAGCAGCGCCACGGCGATCCCCAGCAGGCTCCAGTGCAGCACCGGGTCGACGTCGCCGCCGCCCTCCTTGCCGGCCGAGACCCCCAGGGCCAGCAGCGAGGCCACGACCACCGCGATGGCCACCCAGTCCCGCCGGTGCAGCCGGGTGTGCAGCACCACCACGGCCAGCAGCGCCGTCACCACCAGGTTGGAGCTCATGATCGTCTGGGACAGGAACAGCGGGATCAGCCGGGCCGAGACGGCGTTGCTGGCGAAGCCCAGCACGTCGAGCAGGGTGCCGGCGACGTACCAGAAGCTGAGCACCGCGGCGAGCGTGGCGGCCAGGGTGGGGGCGCCGGAGCTGGTGGCCTGGTTGGTCGCACCCTGCGCCTTGGCCCGGGCGGCGGAGCGGCGGGCGGCGTAGGCCTGCAGCACCGACGAGGTGCCGTAGCTGATGCAGGCGAGCAGGGCGCAGAGCAGGCCGACCAGCATGGATGCCCCTGCCTCTCAGCGAGCGCGGCAGCGATGGTTCTGCTCACCGACGATAGAGGAACCAGACCGGTGGGGCGTGCGGTCTCATCGCCGGGGTGCGCGGGGCTCACCCAGGTTCAGGGATCAGGTCAGCCGTCGGGGAGCTCACCGCCGTGGAACAGCAGCTCGGTCAGCGTGTCGACGTAGGCGTGAAACTCGGCGGTCCGCATCGTCGCCGCGGTGCGGGGACGCGGCAGGTCGATCGGCACGACCTCGATCACCCGACCGGGCCGCGCGCTCATCACCGCCACGGCGTCGGACAGCAGCACGGCCTCGCTGATGCCGTGGGTGACCATGAGGGTGGTTGCCGGCTTCTCGGTCCAGATGCGCTGCAGCTCCAGGTTCAGCCGCTGGCGAGTCATGTCGTCGAGCGCACCGAAGGGTTCGTCCAGCAGCAGGACCGACGGACGGAGCACGAGGGCTCTGGCGATCGAGACCCGCTGGCGCATGCCGCCGGACAGCTGCGCCGGCTTGGCCTTCTCGAAGCCGCTGAGGCCGACCAGGTCGATCAGCTCCCGCACTAGCTCCGGTTCGGCTGCCAGACCAGCCGCCTGCCGCGGCAGCGCGATGTTCGCCTCGACGGTGCGCCAGGGCAGCAACGCCGAGTCCTGGAATGCGACCCCCAGCTCGTGCGCCGTGCGCAGCTCTCGCGGGCTCATGCCGTGGACGAGGGCCTGCCCCGCATCGGGCTGGTCCAGTCCCGCGAGGATGCGGAGAACGGTGGACTTGCCGCAGCCCGAGGGGCCCAACAAGGACAGGAACTGGCCCTCCGAGGTGCGTAGGTCCACGTTGTCGAGGGCCGCGACGGAGGTGCGCCCAGACTTGAAGGAACGGGTCAGGCCGGTCACGTCGAGGCCCGTGCCGAGCGGGCGCTGGGGACGGGCAGCGGCGGTGCTGTGCTCCGCGGGTGAGCGAGTGGCAATCACGTTGTCGGAGCTCCGATCGGTGGGCACGGAAGGGGGCTGGGAAGAATGGCCGAGACAGCATCCGGAAATGGTGACCTGGCGAAAGCACACGCTCCGGCAGATGATTGCGCTGCGCTTGCCGAGCGCTCACCGTGCCCGGCCGCAACATCTGCTGTCAAGCGGCAGTGGTGCGTTACGCACCGTTAACGCGACAGCAACCACGCCGTTGTTCGCCGCGCGTAGCTTCCTTTCTGCGAGGGCGTGAACCACTGGCCCGAGCAGTCCGTCCGGCTCAGCCGGCAACGAGCTGGAGCTCCCCTCCAGCGGAGGACGTCATCTCCAGTGATGGGCGCGAGGGCCATCGCAGACACACATTCGTCTGTCTGTGGGAGGTACCTCATGCACGACCTGGTCATTCGCGACATCGGCCACCTCGTCCTCGAGCCCGGGTCTGAGCTCAGCAACGCCTGGTTGGCGGTGACGTCCGGCCGTGTCGCGGCAGTGGGCGAGGCTGGCACGGAACCTGCTGCGGAACAAGTGGTTTCGGTGGGTGGGCGAACGGTCACGCCCGGCCTGGTGAACACCCACCACCACATGTACCAAAACCTCACTCGCTCCTACGGGCCGGTGGTGAACGGATCGCTCTTCGACTGGCTGACCGGGCTCTACCCGATCTGGGCGGGCCTGGACGAGGAAGCGGTCTACGTCTCCACCTACGTCGGGATTGCCGAGCTGCTGCTGGGCGGGTGCACGACGTCCACCGACCACCTCTACGTGCACCCCCGCCCCAATCTCGTCGACGCACAGATCCGAGCCGCCCGCGACATTGGTTTTCGCTTTTATCCGACCCGCGGCTCCATGTCATTGTCGGTGAAGGATGGCGGATTGCCGCCGGACAGCGTCACGCAAGACACCGACACCATTATTGCGGACAGCCAGCGACTCATCGATGCGTACCACGACCCCGCGCCTGGGGCGATGACCAGAATTGCGCTGGCGCCCTGCTCGCCATTCTCTGTGGACGACACGCTGATGCGGCAGACCGCGGAGCTCTCCGAACGGACGGGGGTGCGAATGCACACCCACCTCGCCGAGGACGTCGACGAGCACACCTTCTGCTTGGAGCGGTACGGACGGACCCCGGTCGAGCACTTCGAGGACGTCGGCTGGGCCGGTGACCGCTCGTGGGTCGCGCACTGCATCTACCCGTCCGCCGACGAGATCCAGCGGCTGGCGAACGCCGGCGTCGGTGTGGCGCACTGCCCGAGCTCCAACATGCTCATCGGCAGCGGGACGGCGGGCGTGGCAGCGATGCGCCGGGCCGGAGTGCCCGTCGGACTGGGGTGTGACGGCTCCGCCTCCACCGATCACGCGTCCCTGTGGCTGGAGGCGCGGACCGCACTGCTGCTGGGGCGCTTCGCCGGTGGTCCGACCGCCATGACTGCGCGCGACGCGCTGGAGATCGCCACCGTCGGCTCGGCACGGTGCCTCGGCTGGGAGGACGAGCTGGGCAAGCTCGTCCCGGGTTCGGTCGCTGACCTGGTCGCCTGGCACATGGACCCGGTCTCGCTCGCGGGTGCGCACAGCGACCCCGTGGAGGCGCTGCTGCGGTGCGGCCCTGCGCGCGCCTGGACGACCGTGGTGAACGGCCGGATCTTGGTCGACTCCGGTCAGCTGGTCCTGCCTGGCCTGGCGGATGCGCTGACCGACCACCGCCGCATCGCCACCCGCCTGCAGCACGCTCTCGTGCACTGACGTCTCGCCAGCCGAGCCAGATCGGAGGTTCTGCACGTGATGGTGATCAGCAAGAGTCACAAGCCCCGTGTTGTTCCCGCCCACCTGGCGGGTGCGCTGGAGAACCCGCCCCTGCGCGCGAAGGGGTGGGCGCGATGACCGCGGTACCGATGGCCGGCGCGGGCCGCACGGCGGCCCCCGGGGCGGCTGTCGGCCTGCTCCGTCAACGGGGCGGAGGGCTGCTGCGGCGGGCCGGCGGAGTCGTCGCGGTGCTCGTGGTGTGGCAGGTGCTTGCCGCCACGGTGTTCTCGTCCTACTACGCGTTGCCCGCTCCGACCGCGATTCTCACGCAAGCAGTGGCTGACTGGTCGCTGGTGCAGCCGAACCTGGTGCAAACGGCCAAGGAAGCCGGCCTGGGCTGGCTCTTCGGCAACGGCTTGGCGTTCGCGCTGGCGCTGGTGTTCCTCACCGTGCGTCCGGTCGAGAAGATTGCGACGCAGGTGGCCCTGGCCCTGTACTGCCTTCCGGTCATCGCGATCGCGCCGATCCTCACCGCCGTGCTCGACGGTGATCGCCCCCAGATCGCGATCGCCGCGCAGAGCGTGTTCTTCACGACGCTGGTGGCGCTGATGCTGGGCGCGAAGTCGGCAGATCGCTCGTCCCTGGACGTGGTGGACTGCGCCGGCGGCTCCCGGTGGCAGCAGTTCCGCCGAATCCGGTTGCCCGCGGCGCTGCCCGCGACGTTCGGCGGACTGAGGATTGCGGCTCCCGCAGCGGTGCTGGGGGCGATCATCGGCGAGTACCTGGGCGCGCAGTCCGGGCTGGGCGTCACCATGGTCTACGCCCAGCAGTCCCTCGACGTGGAGCGCACCTGGGCGCTGGCGCTGTACGCCACGCTCCTTGCCGGAGCCGCCTACGCCGCCACCGCCCTGGTCGAGCGGAAGGTCTGCTACTGGTCGGCGGACATGGCCAACGGCGCAGGGGCGGCCCCGGCGCCGCAGTCGATGCTGAAGCGGGTCGCCACGACCACCGTCACCGCGGTCGGTGCCACGGCGGGCGCAGCCGTGCTGTGGCAGCTGGCGATCGGGGGCCTGGACCCGTACTTCGCCAAGGGTCCCGCAGACGTGTGGACCTACCTGACCACGCCCGGGGAAGACCGGACGCAGCTGTTCGAAGCCCTCGAGACGACGGTGGTCCACGCCTTGGGCGGATACGTGCTCGGCACCGCTGCCGCGCTCGCCACTGCGGTGGCCATCCTCGTGTGGCCGGCGGTGGACGCCGCCGTGATGCCGTTGGCCATCGCGCTGCGGGCGGTACCCCTGGTGGCGATGACCCCGCTCATCGCGCTGGTCTTCGGCCGCGGTCTGGTCACGGTGCTGGTGATCGCCGGCATCGTGACCTTCTTCCCCTCGCTCGTCACCATCGTCACGGGCATGCGCACGGTCCCGCAGGGCGCGGTCGACCTGCTGACCGCGTACGGGGCCTCCACGCTCGGCGTCATGGCTCGGGCTCGAGTCCCCTACGCGCTGCCCAGCGTCTTCGCCGCCGCCCGGATCGCTGCTCCCTCGGCGGTGATGGGGGTGCTGCTCGCTGAGTGGCTGGCGACCGGGGACGGCATCGGTTTCCTCATGCTCCGCGCGTCCATGAATGCCAGCTACGACCGACTCTGGGCTGCGGTCGTGCTGATGACAGTCGTCTCCCTCACCGCTTACGCGCTCGCCGCCGCTGCCGAGAACGCGCTCACCCGCATCCGCTTTCACTAAGGAGCCATCAATGACCCCTGCAACATCTCCGCTCTCACGCCGCACCCTGCTTCGGGGCGCACTGGGGCTGGGCGCCCTCGCCCTCGGCGGCCCGGCCGTCCTGTCGGCGTGCGCGTCCGGCGCCACGAACCAGGTGGCCGCGGACGGCACCAGGGCGATGACCTACCAGCTCAGCTGGTTGCCGACCACTGAGCACTCGGGAAGCTGGATCGCCTCCGACCGTGGCTTCTACCGAGACGGCGGGCTGTCGGTGGAGTTCCTCAACGGTGGACCGAACACCAGCCGGGAGACGGTGGTGATGTCCGGCAAGGCGCTGGTCGGCGGCAGCGAGGCCGACGTGGTGGCCAAGGCGATCACGCAGGGTGCCGATCTCAAGATCATCGGCACCCGGTTCCAGAAGAGTCCGTTCTGCATCCTGTCGCTGGCGGACACCCCGATCAAGTCGCCACAGGAGATGGTCGGAAAGAAGATCGGTGTCGCGGCGGCGAACGAGACCGTGTTCAACCTGCTGCTGAAGATCAACAACATCGACCCGGCGTCGATCGACGTGGTTCCGGTGCAGTTCGACCCTGCCCCCGTCGCGAACCGCGAGGTGGATGGCCAGGTCGTCTTTGTCATCAACGAGCCGACCCAGCTCGAGGCAAAGGGCATCGACACCCACACCTTTCTGTTTGCAGACCACGGCTACACGCTGTTCTCCGGCGTCTACTTCGCGAAGACCCAGACCGTGCGCGAGAACCCCGAGCAACTCAGCGCGTTCTTGCTGGCGGAGCGCCGCGGCTGGGAGGCCAACATTGCCGATCCCCAGCTTGGCGCCGACCTGACGGTGAACGTGTTCGGCAAGGACCAGGGATTCGACCGCGCGCAGCAGCTCGTCGAGTCGCGCACCATCCCCCAGATCATGGTGACGCCGGACACGAACGCCGGGGGCTTGTTGACCCTCCCACCGGCGCTGATGGAGCAGAACATCAAGACGCTCAACACCGCTGGCATTGCTGTGGCGGCCGACCAGCTGTTCACCACGTCGATCCTCGACCGTCTCTGACGGCGCACCCCAGGAGGGAGAACATCTGATGACGGAGTGGATCCCGGTCGCGCTCGCGCGCGACATCGAGCCCGGATCGGCAACGGGCACCAGCATCGGCGGTGCGGCGGTCGCGCTGTGGCGCGGTGCTGACGGATCCGTGCACGCGTGGGCCGATCGCTGCCCCCACCGGGGCATGCGCCTGAGCCTGGGATTCGTGCGCGGCGAGCGACTGGTCTGCCTGTACCACGGCTGGCAGTTCGACCAGGCCGGTGCGTGTCGGCACATCCCCGCCCACCCCGACCTCGCTCCTCCAGCAGCCGTGCGCACGGTGCGCTACCGGGTGCGGGAGGAGTCGGCGATGGTGTGGGTGGCGTTGCCGGGTGACGACGAGGGCCCATTCTCCGCCGACCGCCGGGCAGAAGGAGAGTCAGTACCGGCGTGCTCGGTGTTCGTCGAGGCCGACGGGCACCGCGTCCTCGACGAGATGATCTCGTGCACGGGGGGCGGGGAGGTCGCCGGGACCACCGTGCGGGTAGTGGTCGGCGGCACGCCGGTGCTGGTGGGGACTCAGGCGATGGGCGACGAGGTGACCGCTCTGCACGTCGTCGCGCAGGCGGGAGCCGACACTGCCGCGGTCACTTCCGTCGTGCGGTGGGCCCACGAGCTCCGCGACCGTGTGCACGCGACGACGGAGCTGGTGACCGCGTGACCGGCACCCTGGTCCTGCACGACTTTGCGCTTGATCCACGGTGCTACGCGGTGCGGCTGGCGCTGTCGGTGCTGGGCATCGACCACCAAGTCCGGCCGGTCGACGTGTACCCGGGTGGTGAGCACCGCGGCGCCGTCTACCGGAGGCTGACCCCGACCGGAGAGCTGCCGGTGGTCGAGCACGACGGCACCGTCGTGGTGGGGACTGCGCGGGTCCTCCAGCACCTTGTGCAGCTGACCGATCACCGGCGGACGTGGGCCGGACCGGGCGTTGACACCTGGCTGGAGTTCTCGGACGGACCGCTGGCTGCGGTGTACGCGGCCAGGGACACCGCCATGTACACCACCGAACCGTTCCACCCCGGTGCTGCGGTGTCGGCGCTGCGCACGCTCGACGACCACCTCGCGCTACAACGACTCCAGGACCACTGGGTGGTGGGGAACCGTCCGACCATCGCCGACCTTGCCCTGTTCCCGGCCGCCGCACTGAGCCGCGACATCGGGGTTGACCACGACCGCTTCCCGGCCCTGCGGCACTGGATGCGCAAGGTCAAGTTGCTGCCCGGCTTCACCGAGATGCCCGGCATTCCGGTCTTTCCCTGAAGACCATTTCCCTCCAAGAGAAAGGGTCCAGCACGACAATGGACTCATCTACCGTTGCAGCGGTCATCCGCGGCCTCAAGCGGGCCGGTGTCAGCACCGTCTGCTACTTGCCTGACTCGCTGTTCAAGGAGCTCTACCCCGCGCTTGACGCCGACCCGGACATCCGCACCATCCAGGTGACCAACGAGGGGGAGGGTGCCGCCATCTGCGGCGGAATCTTCTTGTCCGGCAAGCGGGCAGCCCTCATCATGGAGAACTCGGGGCTGCGCGCCTCCGTCGAGCCCCTGGCTCGCATGGGCCTCGGCGCCGGGATACCCGTGATCATGCTGATGAGCTACCGCGGCGAGCTCGGCGAGAACAACTGGTGGGCTGTTCCGCACGGAATCACCATGGAGCCGATTCTCGATGCCCTCCGGATTCCGTACCGCATCGTCCGCGAGGTGGACTCCGTGGAACGCGCGATCACGGACGCGTTCGACTGGTCCTACGCGGCTTATCACCATTCCGCTGTGGCTCTGGGTGGAGGACTCGTCCGATGACCATGACCCGTTTCGACTGCATGACGCTGCTCGCCGAGAAGCTGTCCGACGAGCTGGTGATCGTCTCGCTCGGCGCCAGCGTCGATGAGTGGTACAACGCCGCGCCGCACATGCGGGAGGCGAGCCTGTTCCAGCAGCAGCTCGGCTGCGTGACGCCGCAGGCCTTCGGGCTGGCGACCGGTCTGCCCCACCGCAGGATCATCTCCCTCGACACCGACGGCGGGATGCTGTTCAACCTCGGCATCCTTGCGACCGTGGCCAACGAGCGGCCCCGCAACCTGTTCACCGTGGTGTGGGACAACGAGTGCTACCAGTCCATCGGCGGGCCTCCCACGCACACCGCCAAGGGCATCGTGAGCATCGCCGCCATCGCTCGGGGCGCGGGCATCGAGCACGCCTACACGGCCACCACCGTGGAGGAGTTCGACAAGCACTGCGTGGCTGGGCTGGCGGCGGACGAGCCCTACGTGCTGGTGGCGAAGGTGTCCAGCGCCGTTCAGCCGGGGATCAGGCGCAAGCACAGCGACGGACGGGAGGACAAGTACATCTTCGTCCGCCACGTGGAGGCGACGGAGGAGATCACCATCATGGGGCCCAGTGAGCACAACTGAGGTCTTCGACTACGTCATCGTGGGCGGCGGGTCAGCGGGGTGCGTTCTTGCCGCTCGGCTCTCCGAGGACCCCGGCACCCGGGTCCTGCTCGTGGAGGCGGGTCCGGGCCACGCTGGCGCCACGCAGCTGGAGAAGCCCGCCACGTGGGCAGCACTGCTCGGCGGTGCCTACGACTGGGGCCACACCTACGCGCCGAACCCTCGGCTCGGCGGCCGGGCGGTGCCGATTCCGCGCGGACGGGTGCTCGGCGGCTCCAGCAGCATCAACGCGATGCTGTGGTACCGCGGCTGTTCCGCCGACTACGACGCGTGGGAGGCGGCGGGGGCGAAGGGCTGGAACTTCGCGTCCCTGCTGCCCTACTTCCGACGAGCGGAGGACTGGGAGGGAGGTGCCACCGACCTGCGGGGTGCCGGTGGCCCGATACGCATAACCCGTCCCGTGGATCCGCACCCGGTCGCCCGCGCGCTGCTGGAGGCCGCCGCTGAGCTCGGCATGGCAGTGCTCGACGACTCCAACGGCCCCGACGTCGCGGGCGCGTCGCTGGCCAACCTCACGATCGCCGATGGCCAGCGCGTGAGCACTGCCCGTGCCTACCTTGACCCGGCGGCCCGCCGCGGCAACCTCACCGTGCGAGTGGGAGTGACCGTCAGAGAGCTGCTGTTCGAGGGGAACCGCTGCACGGGGGTGCGGGTCGACGGCCCGGACGGCGCCGCCGACATCCACGCGGACGTGGAGACGCTGCTGTGCGCGGGGGCCATCTCCAGCCCGCACCTGCTGCTGCTCGCTGGCATTGGCGACCCTGCTCAGCTGCGCCGCCACGGGCTCCCAGTGCGGCTGTCCCTGCCGGGCGTCGGGCGCAACCTGCAGGACCACCCGCTGCTGATGGGCGTGAACTTCCGCGCCCGTGCTCCGCTGGGCCCCGCGCGGGACAACGGCGGCGGGGCGATCCTCAACTGGCGGTCCGATCCGCAGCTGGAGCACCCGGACCTGCACGCGTTCGTGGTGCAGGGAGCGCACGCCACCCCGGAGGTGGCTGCCCGCCACGACCTCACCGGCGACGTCTTTGCGGTCTCGCCCGGCCTCATGCGCGCACACAGCGTGGGGGAGCTGACCCTGCGGTCGGCCGACCCGGGGGTGAGTCCGCACATCGATCCGCGCTACCTGTCCGATCCGCGGGACCTCGCTGCCCTGGTCGCGGGGCTCGACCGTGTCTTCGACCTCGCGGACACCGTGGCGTACCGGGCGCTCGTGGAACGCCCCGTGGCGCCGGAGCGGCGTCTCGGCCCGAGTGAAGCCGCGGAGTTCGTGCGGATGAGCTGCTCCACGTTCTTCCACACCGCAGGCACCTGCGCCATGGGCTACGGGGCGGAGGCGGTCGTCGACGCCGAGCTGCGCGTGCACGGCGCCGACGGCCTGCGGGTGGTGGACGCCTCGGTGATGCCAGCACTGCCGTCGTGCAACACCAACGCACCAGTGATCGCTCTCGCCGAGCGCGGCGCCGCGTTGATTCGTGGAGAGGAATGACGTCGTGCCCCAGCTGACCCTGCTGACCGCCGATGCGGTGGTGACGATGGACGCCGATCGAACCGTGGTCCCCGGCGGAGCCGTGGTGGTGTCGGGCGACCGGATCGTCGCGGTCGCCACCGCCACCGAGCTGCGGTCCCAGTTCCCCGACGCCACCGAGGTCGACCTGTCCGGGCGGCTGCTCATGCCGGGGCTCGTGAACACCCACTCGCACTCGGGGCTCCTGCGGGGAACTGCTGAGCACCTCCCGGTGTGGGAGTGGCTGCGGGTGCACATCGACCCGATGCACCGCGTCCTCACCGCGGACGAGGCCGAAGCCGCGTCATGGCTCTGCTACGCGGAGAGCGTGCTGGCGGGAACCACCACCGTCGTCGACATGTGGCGCTTCATGGAGCGCAGCGTGGCCGCTGCGGCGGAGATCGGAAACCGGCTAGTCACCGTCAGCTACGTCGGTGCCCACCCAGACCACGACTACTTCGACTCGCTCGACGACAACGAGCGCCTGCTGCAGCGCTGCCAGGGAGCGGCCGACGGACGGGTGACCGTGTGGGTCGGTCTCGAGCACGTGTTCTACGCCGACGACGCCGGCCAGCGGCGCGCCGTCGACCTGGCCCGCGACTACGACACCGGCTTCTACACGCACTGCAGCGAGTCAGAGATCGAGATCGCCGAGTTCGATCGGAGGTTCGGCGCGCGCCCGGTGTTCGCCCTCGAGCGGCTCGGGTTCCTGGACACGCCGCGGACCATGCTCGCGCACGCGGTGTGGCTGGACGACGCCGAGATCAGGCACCTCGCGCAACGCGGGGTTGGAGTCGCCCACAACCCGGTCAGCAACATGAAGCTGGCCAGCGGCATCGCGCCGATCACCGCGATGCTCGACGCGGGCGTCGCGGTGGGGCTGGGAACGGACGGCGAGAAGGAGAACAACAACCTCGACATGTTCGAGGAGATGAAGGTCGCGTCCCTGCTGGGCAAGCTCGTGAGGAACGACGCGGCCGCGATGGACAGCTGGACGGTCCTGGAGGCCGCCACCACGGGTGGTGCCCGCGCGCTCGGGATGGACGCTGACATCGGGTCCCTGGAACCAGGCAAGAAGGCGGACCTCATCGCGGTGCGCACGGACACGCCGCGCATGACGCCGCTGTTCGTGGACGGCCCCTTCGCGAACCTGCACCACAACCTGGTCCACGCCGTCCGGGGCGGCGACGTCGACCTGACGATGGTGGACGGCTGTGTCGTCGTCCGTGACGGGAAGCTGGTCGAGCACGACCTGCCGTCGATCATCGCCCGTGCCCGGGCGGCCGTGCCCGGCTTGTTCGCGCGCCGTGCCCAGTGGTTGGCGAGCACCCATGAAGGTGACCTGAAAGGCGTGTTCCATGCAGAAGTGTGACGACCCGGTGGTTCTGGACCAGTGGTACGCCGTGTGCGCCGAGGACGAGCTCGTCGACGGAGTGGTCAACACCCGGCTGCTCGGCGCGGAGCTCTGCTGCGGCCGTGAGCCCGGTGGCAATCCGGTAGTCACGGCTGACGGCAGTCCGGTGCCGGTTCGGCAGCGGTACGGCTTCGTGTGGACCACGCTGGGCACGCCGGCCCGCGACGTGTTCGACATTGAGGAGTCCCGTGAGCCCGACCGCCGCTACGTGCCCTGCGGCTGGATCACCCTGCGGACCTCGCCGGGGCGCGTGGTGGAGAACTTCCTGGACATGGCGCACTTCCCGTTCGTGCACACCGGGATCCTGGGTGGTGATGCGAACACCGAGGTCGCCAAGTACCAGGCGGAGATCCGGCACGACGTGGACGAGGTGTGGGCCACGAACTGCAGGTTCTTCCAGCCGCAGGTCTCCGCCGCGACCGAGGGCGCCTACGCCCAGCTGACCTACCGAGTCCCCGCGCCGTACATGGTCATGCTGTACCGGGTGTCGCCGGTGGATCCGAGCCGCAGGGACGCCATTGCCCTGTTCATCCAGCCGATCGCTGAGGACCTGTGCCGGGCGCAGCCGGTGATGTACCTCGTGGACCCGGACTCGGAGCACACCGATCTGCTGCACTTCGAGCAGATCATCTTCCTGCAGGACCGGATCATCGTCGAGAACCAGCGTCCGCTGCTGCTTCCGCTCGAACCTCGCGAAGAGATCCCCACCCGCGCAGACAGCTCCTCCGTCACCTACCGGCGCTGGCTCAAGTCCAAGGGGCTGCGCTGGGGTGCGCTCCCCTTCACCCAGGTTCACCCCAGCAAGGAGGGCTCCCGATGACCAGCCTGTCCGTGGCGCCAGCCGCCACCGTCCGGCACAGCGCCGACTTCTTGTCCGGGGCCGCGAAGAAGCTGCTCATCGATGGCGAGTGGCGCACCGGGGGCGGTCCGGAGCTCCTGTCGGTGGATCCGGCCACGGACCGCGTTCTGGCCGTGCTCGGGTCGGCGGACGCGACGGATGTCGACGCCGCGGTGGAGGCCGCGCGCGCGGCCCTTGACGGCAGCTGGACCGCCCTCACCCCGAGCGCACGAGCGCGGATCCTGTGGCGTCTTGGCGAGGTGATCGATGCGCATGCCGATGAGCTGGCCGAGCTGGAGACGCTGGACCAGGGCAAGGCCTGGGCGACGGCGCGGTTCGCGGAGATCCCCGCCGCCGCCGAGCAGTTTCGGTACTACGCGGGATGGGCCACCAAGATCACGGGCAGCACAGTGACGCCGTCGATCACCTACCAGCCGCAGGGTCGGAAGGTGCTCGCGCACACTGTGCACGAGCCCGTCGGTGTGGTGGCCGCGATCGTGCCGTGGAACTCTCCGCTGCTGATGGCCGCGATGAAGCTGGCCCCCGCGCTCGCTGCCGGGTGCACGGTGGTGCTGAAGCCGGCTGAGGACACCTCGCTCACGGCGCTGCGGTTCGGTGAGCTGCTCTCCGAGGTGGGGATGCCGGCAGGGGTGGTCAACATCGTGACCGGTGGCGGCGAGGTCGGACGCATGCTGGCCGAGCACCAGGGAGTCGACAAGGTGACGTTCACCGGTTCCACCGAGGTGGGGAAGAGGCTGGTGGCGGGGGCAGGGGCCGGCAACCTCACGCGGCTGACCTTGGAGCTGGGCGGGAAGTCCCCCGTGGTGGTGCTCGGCGACACCCATCTGGCCGAGACCATTCCGGGTGTCGCGCGCGGCATCTTCACCAACGGCGGGCAGGTGTGCGTCGCCGGGAGCCGCGTCTATGCCGAGCGCTCCGTCTACGCGGAGGTGGTCGACGGGCTCGCGCATGCTGCCGGGGCGCTGCGGCTCGGGCATGGGCTGGACAGCGGCACTGACCTCGGTCCGCTGGTGAGCCGGCGACACCGGGCAACGGTGGCCTCGTACGTCGATGACGGTGTGCGCCGCGGTGCCACGGTCGTGGCCGGGGGCCGGGAGGTGGGCGACGTGGGCAGCTTCTACGAGCCCACCGTCGTGGTGGACGCCGCGCCGGACCTGCCGATGATGCGGGAGGAGATCTTCGGCCCGGTGGTGACGGTGACCCCGTTCGACGACGTCGACGAGGTGGTCGCCTGGGCCAACGACACCGAGTACGGCCTCGCTGCGAGCGTCTGGACCTCTGACCTCTCCCGTGCCCACCGGCTAGCCGGCGCGATCCGCGCCGGCACCGTCTGGATCAACTGCCACTCCTACTTCTCACCCGAGCTGGTGAAGGGCGGCCACAAGCAGTCCGGCTGGGGATACGAGAACGGTGCGGCGGGGCTGCAGAGCTACCTCGAGACCAAGACGGTGTGCATGACCGTGTGAGGAACCAGGCCGGTGGGGCGTGCGGTCTCATCGCGAGTCCGTGCGGCGGGGTGGTGTGCCAGGCCGAGACGACAGCAGCTTGGCGTCGGGCAGCGGGAGGTTCGTAGGCTGGTGGTGGGTGCCCGGCCTCGGGCTCCGACGCCGGGCGAACCAACGCCACCCCCTGGTGAACGCGCCGCTGAGGCAGTCGCGCTCCGCAGACCGTAGAGGAGCAGCAGCTTTGTTCGTGGCGCACGGGTTGTGGTCGTCGGCGGCGGGACTCCTGCTGTGGACCGAGACCGACGAGCGTGCGGGTGCGCCCGTTCCGGCGGGACTGCACCCGCTGGCGGTGGCCGACCCCACGAGGCTGCCTCCTCCGCCCTCGGACTGGTCGGGGCCGCTCAAGGAGGCGCTCACCCCGTACGAGCTCGACCGGCTGCCCACCCTGCTGCTGCCCACCGGCACGATCGCCGGCCTGGCACCCGCCCCGCTGCCCTCGCCGGCGCTGCGGGCGCCCGACGCCGGTGCAGCCCGCGGCACGGACCTGGCGCCGTGGCAGGTCCCCGCCTGCGCGGTGGCCCGGGTGGACTCGGCTGACCTGCTGATGGAGGTTGCCTCGCTGCGCACCCCGAGCAACGGGGCCTGGGTCGTCGCTGACGAGCTGGCGTTCCTCGGCGACGTGGCCGCCGGCGTTGCCCGCTGGGTCTACTCCGGACGGGTGGTGCCGACCGTGGTGCGCGACGGCCAGCAGTGGCGGGCCCGGTGGGTGCTTGCCGACGACGGCCCGATCCGCACGTGGCGCACCCAGGTGGGCGCGGCCCTGCCCCCGGTGCTGCGCGCGGAGGTGGTCAACGGGTGCACCCCCAGCGGCACCGCGGTGGTGGACAGCCTCCTGGAGTCGTTGTGCGACAGCATCACCAGCGCCACGCTGTCGCTGGTGGAGCCCCGGGTGCGCCGGCCCGCGCACCCGCTGTTCGAGGCCCTGGACACCGGCGAGCCGCTGGCCGCGGGCGAGGCCCCGGACCCGGCCCGGCTGAGCAGCCGGCTGCACCGCTGGGCGACCAGCTCCACCCTGGACACCCCGGACGTGGTGTTCCGGCTGCTGGAGCCCCCGGACGACGAGGCGGAGGAGCCCTACCCGGGCGCCACCGAGGAGCCGAGCCCGCGCTGGATGCTGGAGGCCTGCGTGCGCACCGCCGACACGGCCCCGGTGCCGCTGCGGAGCCTGCCGCGCTCGGCCGCCCACGACAGCGCCGCCATGCACGCCCTGGGCCGGGCGATGGCCGCCTACCCGCCGCTGCGCGGGCACACCCCCAACCTGCACGAGCACGTGCTGATCCTGACCACCGCCGAGGCGCTCGACCTGGTCACCGCCGGGGCGGCCGCGCTGCGGTCGGCGGGGATCACGGTGCTGCTGCCGCGGGCGTGGGCCCGGCGCGACCCCACGCTGGCGCTGCGGGTAGTGGCGCCGGACGCCCACGTGGCGGCGGAGGAGGCAGCCCTGGGCATGGCGCAGCTGCTCGGCTACCGGTGGCGGATGGCGCTGGGGGAGGTGGAGCTGACCCGCGCCGAGCTGACCCGGCTGGCGCGGGCGCAGGCACCGCTGGTGCGGCTGCGCGGCGAGTGGGTGCAGGTCGATCCCGAGGTGGCCGGTCGCGCAGCCCGCTACGTCGCCGAGCACCAGGGCAGCGACGCCACGCTCGCGGAGCTGCTGGCGATGCTCGCCGGCGACGACCAGCCGCCCGCCCCGGTGACGGAGGTGGTGGCCGAGGGATGGTTCGGCGACCTGCTGGCGGGCCGGGTGCCCAGCGAGGCGCCCGAGGGGGTGGGCCTGCCGCCCGGCCTGCACGCCGAGCTGCGGCCCTACCAGCAGCGCGGGCTGGACTGGCTGGCGTTCATGAGCGGGCTGGGCCTGGGGGTGGTGCTGGCCGACGACATGGGCCTGGGCAAGACCCTGCAGCTGCTGGGCCTGCTGGTGCACGAGCAGGCCCAGCGCACCGAGCCGACGCTGGTGGTGTGCCCGATGTCGGTGGTGGGCAACTGGCAGCGGGAGGCCGAGCGCTTCGCCCCGGGGCTGCGGGTGGCGGTGCACCACGGGCCGGAGCGGGCGCGGGGGGCGGCCCTGGGGGCGCTCGCCCGGCGCAGCGACCTGGTGCTCACCACCTACCAGCTGCTGGCGCGCGACCGCGACGAGCTGGCCGCGGTGCAGTGGGACCGCGTGGTGCTCGACGAGGCGCAGCACGTGAAGAACAGCGCCACCGAGCAGGCCCGTGCCGCCCGCGCCCTGCCGGCCCGGCACCGCGTCGCCCTCACCGGCACTCCGGTGGAGAACCGGCTGGAGGAGCTGCGTGCCCTGCTGGACTTCGCCAACCCCGGCATGCTCGGCTCGCCGCAGGCCTTCCGGGCTCGCTTCGCGGTGCCCATCGAGCGCGAGCAGGACCCGGAGGCGCTGGCCCGGCTGCGCACGGCCACCGCGCCGTTCATGCTGCGCCGGGTGAAGTCCGACCCTGCGGTGATCGCCGACCTGCCCGACAAGCTGGAGATGACGGTGCGGGCCAACCTCACGGTGGAGCAGGCGGCGCTGTACCAGGCGGTGGTGGACGACATGCTGGCCACGATCAAGCAGTCGCGGGGGATGCAGCGCAAGGCGCTGGTGCTGTCCACGCTCACCCGGCTCAAGCAGGTGTGCAACCACCCGGCGCACTTCCTGGCCGACGGCAGCGGCGTGCTGCGCGACGGTGAGCACCGCTCGGGCAAGCTCGAGCTGGTGGAGGACCTGCTGTACTCGGTGCTGGCCCAGGCCGCCGGTCAGCACCCGGACTGTCCGCCGTCGAAGGTGCTGCTGTTCACCCAGTTCACCCAGTTCGGGGAGCTGCTCGCGCCGTGGCTGGGCCGCGAGCTGGGCGTGCCGGTGCCCTTCCTGCACGGCGGCGTGAGCAAGGGGCGCCGCGACCGGATGGTGGAGGCGTTCCAGCGCCCAGCGGGCCCGCCGGTGATGCTGTTGTCGCTGAAGGCCGGTGGCACCGGGCTCAACCTCACTGCGGCCAACCACGTGGTGCACCTGGACCGCTGGTGGAACCCGGCGGTGGAGAACCAGGCCACCGACCGGGCGTTCCGCATCGGTCAGCAGCGCGACGTGCAGGTGCGCAAGCTGGTGTGCGTGGGCACCGTGGAGGAGCGGATCGACGCGCTGCTCACCGGAAAGCAGGAGCTGGCCGACGTGGTGGTGGGCGCGGGGGAGACCTGGCTGACCGAGCTCGGCACGGACGAGCTGCGCGCGCTGATGACCCTGGGCGAGGAGGCCGTCGGTGAGTGAGCGTGCGAACGAACCCAAGGGCACCGTGAGTAAGCGTGCGAACGAACCCAAGGGCACCGTGAGTGAGCGTGCGAGCGCACCGGTGGGCCCGCTGGACACGGACCTGGCCGACTGCCTGGACCGCTACTACCAGCCCAGCGCACGCGTCCCGGTGCCGCCGGTGCGGTTCCGGCCGGTGGTGGACGAGCTCGACCCGGCGCTGCTGCGCACCGCGCTGGGCAGCGACCGGGCCGTGGCCTACCTGCGGGACTGCTACCGGCGCCTGGGCTAGACCTCCTGCAGCGGCGGGAACAGCGGTCCGCCCCCGAAGAACGGCCGGTGGGTGGGCGGCTGGCGCCCGTCGGAGTTGGTCAGGCCCTGCTCGCGCCCGTACTCGGCGGTGATGATGGTGTGGCCGTTGTAGGCGCGCAGCTTCTCGTCGTGGGCGAGGGCGTTGATCACCTGGCCGATGTACTCCGGCTCCTCGGCGTCGGCGATGGAGAACCCCTCGAAGCTGTCGCCCATGGACTTCACCCGCTCGGTCTGCACCAGGCCGAGCCACAGCGACACTGCGGTCACCCCGGTGCCGGCCAGCTCGACGGCCATGTCCGCGGCCATCTTGTCCAGTGCGGTCTTGGACATCCCGTAGAGCACCGAGTGCAGGTAGCCGCGGGAGCCGAAGGAGGAGATGTTGGCCATCAGCCCGGAGCCCTGCGGCACCATGATCTTGGCCGCCTCGACACACGCAACGTAGTGGGCGCGCAGCCCGATGCCGATGAGGCTGTCCCAGTCCTGCACCGGCCGCTTCCAGAACGGCTGGGTGAACCCGGCGTATCCATCGGGGTTGGCCCACGCGTTGTTCACCAGCAGGTCCAGCTGGCCCTGCTCGTCGGCGATGCGCGCGAACACCTCCGCCACCTGGTCGTCCTGGTGGTGGTCGCAGGCCATGGCGTGGCCGGCTCCACCGGCGGCGGTGATGGCCTCGGCAGTGCTCGCGAGCCGGTCGGCGTGCCGGCCGGTGACGTAGACGGTCCAGCCTTCCGCGCCCAGCGCGCTGGCCACCCCCTTGCCAACGCCTCGTCCGCCTCCGGTGACCAGGGCGACCTTGTGCGCGCTCACGGCTGCTCCACCACGGTGTCGTCGGTGAGCGGGCGGGTGATCGACCAGCCCCGGGTGAAGTGGCAGCGGTCCATCTTCCAGTCGCCGTCCTCGATGACGTAGTGGTCGTCGTACTCGCCGCTGAGCACCGTCTCGGTGCGTGCGTGCAGGTCGACCTGGCGGAACTGCAGGGTCCAGCGACCGGTGGCCTCGGCGGGGCCGACGATGGTGACGTCGGGGTGGAAGCCGTGGTGCATGTCCAGCACCCGGTGGCCGCCACCGTCCTGGGCCAGCGCGATGCGCTCGAACACCGCGGCCATGCCGTCGGCGTCGGTCGCGCCGAGCGTCCCGTAGTCGATGGACGAGCCCGTTCGAGTGAAGCAGCTGCGAAACCCCTTGGGGTCCTTGGCATCACAGGCTCGCCAGTAGTCGTGCTTGAGCTTCTTGATGCGCTCCACCTGCACCAGCTGCTCCAGTTGTGTCACCGTCACCACGGCTCCCCTCGCCGGCGACCTCCGTGGTCGCCGGCGCCAACCTAGGGCAGATGAGGCGTGATGTCTCTCACAGTGTCCGTTCACCGGAACGGTCGTTCGTCTATCCCGCTCACCTGCGTGCCGTCGAGCCAGGTATCCAGAGTTATTGACCTATCACTAGATGGGCGCATAAAGCGCGAGCGGCGCCGGACGCAGCCCCGCCGGCGAGGCCGTGGGCAATGCTGTCGAGGGCCCACGACGCGGTGGTGAACGAGGCGTCGTCCGGCAGGGAGAATGGGGGGGTGCACCCAGTCCCGCAAGAGCTCGCCGATCGTGTCCGCCGCCCCATTCCTGAAGGGTGCTCGGTGATCCCGCGCAGCCTGCCCATCGTGGCGCAGGGCGACCCCAGCGTGGCCGCGGTGGCCACCCTGACGGTCAACCCGAGCAAGCTCGAGCTGACCACTCCCACGGGGACCTGGCTGGCCGGGGAGTACCGCCGGGTGGAGTCGTTGCGCTCGTTGGACGTCACCGACGCCGCGACGCTGACCGACGAGCAGGTCGCCGCGGTGGTGGCGCGTTGCTACGGCTACTTCCAGGCCAACCCGCACCGCCCTGCCTTCGCCGCGCTGGAGGAGCTGCTCGGCGCGGTGGGAGCGGGCAGCTACTACGACGGCACCGCCTGCCACCTGCACCTGGTCCAGTGGGCGACCAACCCGGTCTGGCACGGGCTCCCTCCGGCCGTCCGGGAGCAGCTGGTGGCGGCGGACGCGGACTTCCTGCGCTGGCAGCTGCGCAGCTCCGGCGTGCGCCGAGTCCTGGTCAACGGCGGCAACGCCCTGGAGTGGCTCGTCCGCGCAGGGCTCGTCGCCGCGTTCGAGACCGAGGAGGTGGAGTACCGCAACGCCAAGGGCAACCTGCGCACCATGACGCTGTCCTCGGCCGAGGTCGACGGTGTGCGCTGGCAGGGCTGGCCCACCCCCGTGGAGGACACGCTCAGCGCGGACGGCCAGGCCGCGCGGTCGGAGTGGTTGCGCGCCTGAGCTTCACCGCTCGATCATGCTCTCTTCGGGAGTGTTGGGCCGACGCTAGACAGCTCTAGGCGCCGGTAGCGAGCGCTACTGGTCGATCACGGTGACGCCCGGTCCGGCGAAGCGGCCCGCCACCGGCCGGGGCAGGAACAGCGTGCGGGCGGAGCGGGCCGTGGTGGTGATGCCCACCATGTTCACCCCGGCCCCCACCCCGCCGCCGACGAACGGCACCAGCTTCACCAGGTTGACCGCGCCCCGCTGGCCGAACTTGGCCACCAGCTGGTACCCCACCGACCGGTTCAGCTCGCTCAGCTCGGCGGTCGACAACCCGCTCAGCGCGGTGAGGACGTCCTTGCCGTCGGTGCTCACCCCGTGCTGGGCGAGCAGGCCGGTGCCCTCCTCGCCGAGCAGGGTGATCAGCACCAGGCTGCGCACCTGCGGCGCGGCCAGGTCGTAGCCGCGCAGGTGCGCGATCGCCGCCGAGAGCCGGGCGGCAGCCACGTGGTAGCTGGTGACGTCGGCGGGCAGGCCCACCACCAGGGCGAGCGCGCCGCCGATGCTGGTGGCGAACCCGGTGGCGCCCACCATCCTGCGGTGCGCCACCAGCAGCCGCTGGATCGCCGGCTCGGGATCCCCCTCGGCCGCGAGCGCCTCGGTGGCCACGGCCTCGGCGCTGCGCCACGGACCGAGCCCGTCCACCCCGGCGGTGAGCACCCGCTCCACCAGCTGGTCGCCGGTGGCGCGCAGGGCCGGGTTGTCGGAGAGCTCGCTCATGGCCCCACCGTAGCGACGTCAGCCGCAGAAGTGCCTGCCGCGCTCAGCGGTCGGCTCTCTGCCTCAGCGGTCGGCCCGCGGGTCAGAGGTCGATGACGACGACGGTGACGTTGTCACGCCCGCCGGCCTGCACTGCTGCCTGGACCAGCTCGGTGGCCGCCTGCGCCGGGTCCTCGGTCGCCAGGCCGGCCGCGATCTGCTCGTCGGTCAGCTCGCTGTTGAGCCCGTCGGAGCACAGCAGCAGCCGGCCGGCGTGGGCGGGCAGGTGGTGCACGGCCGGCACGGGGGGAGTGGGCTGGCCACCGCCGAGGGACGCGGTGAGCAGGTACTGGCCGGGGTGCACCCGGGCCTCCTCCGCGGTGATGTCGCCGTGGGCGAGCAGCACCTCGGCCTGGTTGTCGTCGGTGGTGACCTGCTGCAGCGCGCCGTCGGCGAGCAGGTAGGCCCGGCTGTCGCCCACGTTGCCCACCAGCACCTCGCCATCGGCGTCGCGGCAGGCGAGCACCATGGTGGTGCCCATCCCGGCCAGCTCGCCGTGGGCGGCGTCGCGCACCCGGCCGTGCGCGGTGGCGAAGGCAGTGGCGACCAGGTCGGCGTCGGCGGGCAGGTCACCGAGCACCTCGGCGGCCGCCTCGACCGCCATCCGGCTGGCCACCTCGCCGCCCGCGTGGCCGCCCATGCCGTCGGCGACGATCCACACGGTGTCGGTGGTGAGGGCGGCGTCCTCGTTGTTCTCCCGCACCTGCCCCACGTCGCTGGCGGCGGCGTACCGGCTGGTGTTCACGCGTGCTCCTGTACTAAGCGGTGGGCCTGCATTGCTCCACAGTGCATCACGCGGGTCCGGTCGATGGTGAATTGAGCGCCGCTGGGCGGAGCTTGGTCGTCAGCCGACGGGCGGGACGATCCCGTAGTCGTGGATCTTGCGGTAGATGGTGGCGCGGGACATGCCCAGGGCGTGGGCGGTGGCGACCTTGTTCCCCCGGGCGTCGTTGAGCGCCTGCACGATCGCGTCGCGCTCCATCGACTCCAGCGGGCTCAGCAACCGGCGGCTCACGGTTTGGGCCGCCGGTGGCAGGTCCTCGGGCTGGATGACGCCGCTGCGCCGGCGCTGCGCCACCTGCCGCAGCACCTGCAGCACCTGCGCGGCGTTGCCCGGCCAGGACGACCGCATCAGCAGCCGCATCGTCTCCGGCGCACAGGTCAGGTCGGCGCCGTGCTGGAGGCGGCTGAGGAACAGCGCCACCAGCTGGGGAAGGTCCTCCATGTGCAGGCGCAGCGGCGGAACCTCCACCGTGCGGGGGAACAGGCCCAGCAGGCGGTTGAGCTCGCGGCCCTCGCTCACCCGCTCCAAGGTCAGCCCGACCCACAGCGGCTGGGCGCGCTCCACCGTGGCGGCTTCGCGCAGCAACGCGCCGAGCTCGCGCAGCTGCGCCGGCCGGAGCCGGTCCACGTGGCGCACCACGAGGCTGTGGTCCCTGCGCAGCAAGGCTTGGCTCGCCCCGGCGAACCACTCCAGGTTGGTCGAGGCGTCGGCGGCGTCCAGCAGCACCAGGCGGCGGTCGGGCTGCTGGCGGGACTGTGCGGCCCGGAGCAGGGCCGTCTTGCCCACGCCCGGCTCGCCCTCCAGCGCGAGCCACTCGCCCGAGCGGACGACCCGCTCGGTCTCGTGACAGGCCCGCAGCCACAGCGGTGCGTACCCGACCAGTCCGGGCAGCGGCATCCGCACCGGGTCGCTGCTGGTCAGGTTGTGCCTGTGGTCGGGCTCGCCGAGCTTCGCGTGCGCCACCAGCCCGGCGACCTTGCCGTTCTCCCGCACCGGGCGGCAGTGCATCCGGGCGGTGATGCCGGTGGGCAGCTCCACCACGGTGGACACCCGGCTGCCGTTGCCCAGCAGCTCCGCGGCGTGGCTCAGCAGCGCGGCCTGGTCGGCCGGGTCGAGGGTGGCTCGGGCGTAGTCGTTGAGCATGGCCATGTTGTGGTTCACCGCGAAGACCACGCCGGACGTGCGGTGGCAGGTGCGCATGTACTCGTGGAACAGCTCCAGGTGGTTGGACCCGGTCTCGGTCAGCATCTGCTGGCGGATCTGCTCCGCCGTGGTCTTGGCCAGGGTGAGCAGCAGCGGCCCGGCATCCTTGCGCCAGCACGTGAGGTCGATGGCGCCCACGGTGCGACCGGAGACGGGGTGGCGGACGGGCACGCCGGCGCACGCCAGGTTCTCCAGGCTCTCGACGTAGTGCTCGGGCCCGATCACCTCGGTGGGCTCACCCGTCGCCAGGGCGGTGCCGATGCCGTTGGTGCCGGCGTAGTGCTCGCCGTAGGAGAACCCGGGGGCGAGCTGGACGTGGTCGAGGTGACGCTGCAGCTGGGAGTCGGCGGTCAGCCGCAGGAGCACCAAGCCGCTGGGATCGGTGAGCACGACGCTCACCGGTTGTCCGTCCAGCTGGTCGCACAGGTGGCGCAGCACCGGCTCGGCGCTGCGCGTCAGCGGAGTGTCGGTGTCCGGGTCCTGCAGGTAGGGCAGCTCGATCTGGTCGGCAGCGAGGTCACGGTCGCGTGATCGGCGCCACGAGGCCAGGATCGGCCCCCGCACCTCCGGCTCCGCGGAGAGCCGGCTGACCCGCTGTGCTGCGCGGCTGCTCCGCGCCGTCCCTGGCCTGGTCGGCGCTGAACTCGGTGGTGTTGGCCTCATTGCCTCGCCCAACTCATCACGCGGTCGGGCAGCCTCTTCTCGGCTGCGCACCGACCTCGGCTCCCCGCCCGCGGCGGTGGGTCTCGTCCCACTCACGGTAGCCACCACCGCTGCGGTGCGCCTGTCGAAGCGTGGTGCTGGACGGGCCCGTGCGAGCGGTGGTTCCTGGACACGCCCGACCAGCGCGGGGCCGGTCTCAATGTGAGAAGTCCCGGCCCGGCGCGGCCTCCGCAGGGTGAGGGTCAACCAGGAAGTCCTGACCCCCTGACCCCACCGCACGCCCACCCACGAGGAGCCCAGCCAGGGCCGACACCAGAGGACCACGCATGAACATTCCCGACCGTGTAGCCAAGGCGGTATTCACCGGACTCGAGCCACGTCCGGCACGGGCCGGAGCCAGAGAACCGCAGGTGAGCCCCTACCCCGACCACGCCGAGGGCGGCCCGAGCTGGTGGAATGCCTCGGCCGAGGGCGGAGTCGGGCTGCCGCTGGACTGGACCGTGCTGCGTGCCTGGGGGCACGCGCCGCCACGCGCCACCACCCGAGGCGCAGGTTCCCGCAGCGCCCCCGGGTGGCAGGAGTTCCACGACGGCAACCTGGCGGGGGAGGCGATCGTCCACCAGGACACCGCGGCGGTCGGGGCAGCAGTGGCGCGGCAGGTGCACGTCGCCAGGTCCACCGGCGACCTCGGTCGCTGGGACCCCCGGTGGTCACGGTTCGTGGCCAACAACGTCGGCGCGTGGATGCACGTGGAGCGCAACCTCGGGCGCGGGCTCTTCGCCGAGGCCAACCGGCGCAGCCCCACGCCCGCGCACCGCAACGCCATCGCGCTGAACAGCATGCACCGCATCCGCTTCGGCCAGAACCTGGCGCTGCTGCTGCACACCCTGGCCGAGGAGGTCCCGCACTTCGAGGGCGGAGCCCACGTGCGGGTGTGGCAGCACGACCCGGCCTGGGCGGGGGTGCGGCGAGTCACCGAGCAGCTCGCGGCCGTGACCGACTGGGCGGAGGCGGTGTTCGTGGCCAACATCGTCTTCGAGCCGCTGGTGGGGGAGCTCTTCCGCAACCACCTGGTGCAGCAGGCCTGCCTGCGCAACGGGGACAACATCACCTCGACGGTGCTGCGCACCGGCCAGCGCTGCTACGCCGGCCGCGACCTCCGCTACACCACGACGATGTTCGGCCAGCTCGCCGCGGACCGGGAGTTCGCGATGCACAACCTGGCGCTGATGGACCTCTGGCTGGCGGTGTGGGTGCCGCCCTGCCTGGACGCCGCCCGACAGCTGCAGACCCTCTGGTCCCAACCGCCGGTGGCCCCACCACGGTTCGAGGACGGCCTGGACCGCGCCCGGACCCGGCTCGCCCTGGTGCTCACCGACCTCGGGCTCGACCGTCCCGAGGAGCTGAACCGCTGAGCGGTGCTCGTTGCCGGCGGGCACCGGGTTGCGGGCGCGGCCAACCGGTGGTGCCGTGGTGCACAGCAGGACCACCACCAGCAGCACGCCAGGAGGACACGCCATGGACAGCACGCCACGATGCCTGCCGAGCGCTGGTGGCCGAGCCTGGGTGCGGGCGTGAGCGCCCCTGAGGAGGGCGGGCCCCAGCTCTTGCGGCGGCTGGACTCCGAGGGCGCTGCGATCCTGGCCGGGCACACCGCCACCTTCGACGATCTGCGGATGGTGCTGCAGTGCTGCGAGCGGCTGGTGGTTGCTCTCGGCGGCGCCGAGGGCAGCGAGGAGCAGACCGATCAGCAGGCGGCAGACGCCGAGCGCGCCGCGGACCGGGTGCTGGTGGAGTCGTTGTGGACCACGGCGCTGCTGTCCTACGCCCGCTGCTTCAGCCCCTCGGCGCTGGGCACCCGGCTCACCGAGCACGACCTGGCCAAGACGGAGCTGGAGGGGGAGCTGCTGGAGTGGCACCGGGCGCTGATGGAGCTGGCGGAGCACTACAGCAGCCCGGTGGACAACCCGCGCGAGCGGTTCTTCGTCGCCATCTCCGAGAACGAGGACGGCCTGGCCGGTGGGCTGGCCCTCACCTCGCTGCAGCAACCCTTGGTGGACCTGATGACGGTGCGACAGACCGGGGCGATCGTGTTCGCGCTGACCGAGCTGGTGAACGACCGGATCGGCGCCCAGCAGGACGTGGTGCTGGCCGAGCTCGGCGAGCTCAGCGCCGACGAGCTGGACCAGCTGGAGACGCTCGAGGTGAGCCCCGAGTAGCTGAGCGTCCACCGCCGGTGCCCGCTGGTCCGTCTCCGGACCGCCGGGATCCAGAGCTGTCGGGGGGCCCGGCCAAGATGTGGTCATGGCCCAGCACCGCGTCGACGCCCGGTACCGGCACTTCACGCACCCCTCCGGCGGCCACGCCCGCCGCAGGCCCGGACCGGGGCCGGTGGGGCCGGAGCTGGTGGAGCAGGTGATCGACGAGGGCGCCCAGCGCGCCTTCGGGCCGTGGGCCGACGCTGCGGCGCTGGAGCAGGCGGCCATCGTGCTCACCGAGCTGGACGGCGAGCAGGGTGCCGCGTCCGGACGGGCGGCCCAGGCGCTGGTCGAGCAGGTGGCGCGGCTGTGGGAGAGCGGCTGGCAGCCGGCCGACGTGGTGCACGTGGCGCGCCGGCAGTGGACCCAGCGCGTGGGGCGCCTGGCCGCGGCCGTGGTGACGCGCGAGGCCCGGACGAGTCACGCCGAGGAGCGGGCCCCCGCGGAGTGGCGCGAGCAGCTGGCGGCCCTGCCCACGGTGCCGGCGGCAGGACCAGCGGTGCTGAGTGCCTGGCGCGGGTCCGAGGAGCTCACGGCCGTGCAGGCCTGGCAGGACGCGTTGCGGCTGCTGGGCTACCTGCGCTCGCTGCGGGGCGGGCTGCAGCCGCTGTGCCCGCCCCCGTCGCAGTGGGGTCGCGCCGCCGCCGCGCCTCGCCTGGCCCCCAGCGCGGCGGTCGACGCCAAGGTCCTGGGCCGGGTGCGCGCGCTGCTCGCCAAGGCCGAGTCCACCGACTTTCCGGAGGAGGCCGAGGCGCTCACCGCCAAGGCGCAGGACCTGATGACCAGGCACGCCATCGACGCTGCGGTGGTCGGAGCCGCGGCCGGTGCCCGGCTCGCCGAGCAGGTCCGCGCTCGGCGGCTGCACGTGGACAACCCGTACGGCGAGGCCAAGGTGCACCTGCTGGACGGCGTGGGCGCCGCCAACGGTGTGCGAGTGGTGTGGACCTCCGCCTACGGGATCGCCACGGTGATCGGCCTGCCCACCGACCTGCAGCTGGTGGAGGTGCTGTTCACGTCGCTGCTGGTCCAGGCCACCCGCGCGGTGTCGGCCGCGGCGCCGGGACACCCCGGGGTGAAGGCCTTTCGGCGGGCGTTCCTGCTGTCCTACGCGGTGCGCATCCGGGAGCGGCTGGCCGACTCCCAGCAGCAGGCGCACGCCGCGGCTGCCGACGTGTACGGCACCGCCCTCGTCCCGGTGCTGCAGCAGCGCTCCGAGGCGGTCCGTGAGGTGTTCACCGAGCTGTTCCCACAGGTGATGACCAAGCGGACCAGTCCGGTCGACCCGCAGGGCTGGCGCGCGGGGCGTGCCGCAGCCGACGAGGCCGACCTCGGAACGGGCGGTCTCCGGCGGCGGTAGCACCCTGCAGCGTCGTACGGTGTGGCCATGGCTGAGCCCGTCGCGGAGATGCCGTACATGCCCGACTACGGCGTGCAGGCGCAGGGCTGGCGCCCGTTGCCCTGGAGCTGGGCGGCCGAGCGGCTCGGCGCCGGGCGCAGCTACTGGGTGGTCACCGTCTCCGGCGCCGGAGCGCCGCACACCATGCCGGTGTGGGGCGTGTGGGACGACGACGAGCAGCGCTTCGCGTTCTCCTGCGGGCCACGCTCGCGCAAGGCCCGCAACCTCGCGGCGAACCCGCGGGTGGCCGTTGCCCTGGACGACACCGTGGAGTGCCTGTCCCTGCAGGGCAGCGCCGAGGTGGTCACCCATGACGCCCGGCGGCAGGAGTGGGCCCGCCGGTACGTGGGCAAGTACCAGCCCCTCTCCGCCGACCTCGACGCCGCGTTCGTCCTGGCGCACCTCGTGTTCGAGGTGACCCCGGCCCGAGCCGTGGCCGTGATCGAGCGGGAGGAGGACTTCGCCAGCCGGCCCACCCGGTGGCGGTTCGTCGACTAAGCCACGACAGTCCCGCTGCGACCTGCGGAACGGGGCGAACCGGCGAGCTCCCGCGTAGCGTCCGCGGGGTGATGACTGCTACCGAAACTGCTGCGGCCGTGCGCGAGGGATCGTTGACCGCTCGAGCGGCCACCGAGGCGGCGCTGGCGCGGATAGCCGAGCAGGACAGCGAGCTCGGCGCCTTCCAGGTGGTCCGCACCGAGCGGGCCCTTGCCGAGGCTGACGCCGTGGACGCCCGGGCCGACCGCTACGCGCTGCCGCTGGCCGGGGTGCCGGTGGCGGTCAAGGACAACGTGGCGGTGTCCGGCGAGCCGATGCGGGAGGGGTCGCTGGGCAGCGACGCCACCCCCCAGCCGCGCAACCACCCGGTGGTTTCTCGACTGCGGGCGGCGGGCGCCGTCGTGGTGGGGCTGACCCGGGTGCCTGAGCTGTGCGTGTTCGGCACCACCGACTCCGCCTTCGGCGTCACCCGCAACCCCTGGAACACCACCCGCAGCCCCGGGGGATCCTCGGGTGGGTCCGCCGCCGCGGTGGCCGCGGGCATGGTGCCCGTTGCGCACGGCAACGACGGCATGGGGTCCATCCGCATCCCCGCGGCGTGCTGTGGCCTGGTCGGGCTCAAGCCCGGCCTCGGCGTGGTGCCCGCCCAGCTGGGCGACGGCGCGTGGTTCGACATGGCCGAGAACGGCCCGCTGGCCACCACCGTCGCCGACTGCGCCACGGTGCTCTCGGTGCTGGCCAAGCAGCCCGAGCTGGCCCAGGTGCGCGAGCCCACGGCCCTGCGGATCGCGGTCTCCACCCGCTCTCCAGTGCCGGGAGTGCGGGTCGACCGGCACTACGCCGAGGCCGCCCGCCGCTCTGGCGAGCTGCTCGCCCAGGAGGGCCACCGGGTGGCCCAGGCCCACCCGTCCTACCCGGTCTCGGTGGGACAGTCGGAGCTGGTGCGCTGGCTCGTCGGCACCGAGCTGGAGGCGCGAGCGCTCAGCGATCGGTCGCTGCTGGAGGCCCGCACCGCCAGGCACGCCGCAGTGGGCCGAGCACTGCTGCGGGCAGGGCTGCCCAAGCCCGCTGGTCGGGACAAGTGGCAGCACAAGGCCGAGGCGTTCTTCGCCGACCACGACGTGCTGCTCACGCCCGCACTGGCGCAGCCTCCGCTGCCGGCCGACCGCTGGGGCGAGAAGAGCTGGCTGTCCAACCTGTGGGCGAACATCCGCTACGCCCCGTTCGCTGCACCGTGGAACCTGGCTGGCTGGCCGGCGATGGTGGTGCCCGCCGGTACCCACCCCAACGGCCTGCCGCTGTCGGTGCAGCTGGTGGCCCGGCCTGGTGGCGAGGCCACCCTGCTGGGGCTGGCGCTGCAGCTGGAGCGGATGCGGCCCTGGACCCGCACCGCCCCGACCCGCTAGGGCTGCTGCTGGTCGAGCGTGACGGCCACTCCGACGGTGCCGCTGCGACCCCGCCGCAGCCGGCTGCCGAGGATCGCCACCCGGCCGGCGATGCCGTACTTGCGCTGGATGAGCTGGCGGACCCGCTCGGTGGCGTCGGCGTCGAGCACGGTGGCGGTGCCACTGACGGCGGAGCCCCGGGGCTTGCCCCGGGCGTCGCACGGGGCGACCGTGACGGCCGGGTCGCGGCGGATGCGCTTGACCTTGCCCGCGTCGGTGGCGGTCCAGATCACCAGCGCGGCGCCGTCGCGGGCCACCCACACCGGGGTCGGCACGGTGGTGCCGTCGCGGCGCCGGGTGGTGAGCAGCACGTACTTGGCGGTGCCCAGCCGGTCGAGCTCGCCTGCGTGGGTGGTCATGGGTTCCCCTCGGTTGGTGTGTAGCCGGTGCTGCCCTCGCTGAGAGCCTTGGTCAGGGCCCAGATCGCCTGGTTCAGCGGGGCCGGCACGTCGTGCTCCCGAGCGGCGCGCACCACGGCCCCGCAGAGCAGGTCGTGCTCCAGCGGCCGGCCGGCCACCCGGTCGTAGTACATGCTCGTGCCGTTGTCGTCGGGGTAGGAGCGAAACAGCTCCAGCACCTCCTCCACGTCGGCGCCGCTGAGCCGGGCGCCCACGGACGAGCCCACCGCGGCGGTCTCGATGAGCAGCGACCGGCAGAGCTCGGCCACCTCGGGCTCGCGCAGCACCTCGCAGCGGCGCAGGGTGAGCGCGGTCAGCGGGTTGGAGCCGATGTTGACCATCAGCTTGTGCCAGGCGGCGGTGCGGAAGTCGGGGTCCTGGCGCACCGAGGCGCCGCCGTCCAGCAGCGCGGCCAGCGACTTGCCGGCGGGCTCCTCCGGCACGATCAGCTGGTTGCCGAGGTGATGGGTGACGGCGCCGCTGCCGGTGCGCTCGGCGGAGGCGCGCACCAGGGCGGGCAGCACCGTCGCCGTGCCCACCAGCGGCTGTACCCGCTCCACGTGGTCCACACCGTTCTGCAGCACCACCACCACCGTGTCCGGCCCCACCAGCGCGTCCAGCCACGGCTGGGTGGCGGCGGTGTCCTGGGCCTTGACGGTGAGCATCACCCAGTCCACCGGCTCGGCGTCGGCCGGGCCGGGCACCGGGGTCACCGGCACGGTGCGCGTGCCTCGTCCGCCCCGGCCGTCGCCGGTGATGGTGAGCTGCTCGACCGGCGTGCGGGTGCACAGCAGCGGGGTGGGCGCGCCAGCCAGCTCCAGCCAGGACGCCACCAGGCCGGCCACGGCACCGGCTCCGACGAGGGCGATGCGCGGCTCGTCCACCGACCGCTCAGCGCGCACGCAGCAGCTTCGCCATCTCCGGGAGGTTGAAGAACTCAGCGATGGCGACCGCCGACTTCGGCCCCTCCTCGGGGTCGGCCCCAGCCTCGAGCAGCGCCGTGACGATGGGCTCGGACTGCCGGAAGACGGCCGCGGCGAGGGCGGTCTGACCCATGTCGTTCACCCTCGAGGTGTCCGCGCCGCGCTCCAGCAGAGCCTGCACGGTGTCCAGGTGCACGTGGTAGGCCGCCAGGATCAGCAGCGTGTCGCCCTTGGTGTTGGTGAGGTTGACCGGAACGCCGGCGTCGAGGGCCTCGGTCAGCGGACCGGTGCGCCCCTCCCGGGCGTGCTCGAACAGGGACTGGACGAACTGCAGTTCTTCCTCGGTGAGCTCGGATGCCATGACAGCAACCTTAGGGCGATGGCGAGGTGTGTGCAGTCAGACTCGCCGCTTTTCTTGACTCATTCCAGAGTTTGCGGTCTCATGGGCACATGACACCAGCAGCCAGCTCCGCCGCCGCTCGGGTGCGCGCTGCCGGCCTGCGGGTGACCAAGCCCCGCGTGGCCGTGCTCGAGGCGCTGGAGCAGGCGCGGCTGGACCGACAGCACCTGCCGGCCGGGGCCATCCTGGAGCAGGTCCGCCCCGTGCTCGGCTCGGTGTCCACGCAAACCGTCTACGACTGCCTGGACGCGCTCACCCGCGCCGGGCTGCTGCGCTCGATCGAGCCGGCTGGACACCCCGTGCGGTACGAGACGCACGTGCCCGACGACCACCACCACCTGGTCTGCCGCGGGTGCGGACAGACCAGCGACGTCCCGGCCCTGGCCGGCAGCGACGCCTGCGTGCGCACCGCACCGGTCGACGGCTTTCGGGTCGAGGCCACCGAAGTTATCTTTTGGGGGTGGTGCCCCAGCTGCGCGGCGACCACGCAGCCGGGCCAGCCCCTAGAGCGGCACGATTCCCCCTGAACCGCACGGCCCCCCTGAACTGCACAATCGCGGCACCTGAGAACACCGAACGAAAGGTCTCCACCGATGACTGACCAAGCCAGGACTCTTACCAACCGACAGGGACACCCTGTCTACGACAACCAGAACTCGCGCACGGTCGGCTCGCGTGGCCCGGCGACCCTGGAGAACTACCAGTTCCTCGAGAAGATCAGCCACTTCGACCGCGAGCGAGTCCCGGAGCGCGTCGTGCACGCCCGTGGCGCCACCGCGTTCGGCTACTTCGAGGCTGACGGCACTTGCGGCGACGAGCCCATCTCCAAGTACACACGCGCCAAGCTGTTCCAGGAGAAGGGCAAGCAGACCGAGCTCGCTGTCCGCTTCTCCACCGTGGCCGGCGGCAAGGACTCCTCCGAGACGGCCCGCGACCCCCGCGGCTTCGCGGTGAAGTTCTACACCGAGGACGGCAACTGGGACCTGGTCGGCAACAACCTGGGTGTCTTCTTCATCCGGGACGCCATCAAGTTCCCCGACTTCATCCACTCGCAGAAGCCCGACCCGGTCACCTTCGAGCGTCAGGTCGCCAACCGCGTCTTCGACTTCGCCTCGCAGACTCCCGAGTCGCTGCACATGTTCAACCTGGTCCTGAGCCCCCGCGGCATCCCGGCCAGCTACCGCACCATGCAGGGCTTCGGCGTCAACACCTACAAGTGGGTCAACGAGCAGGGCGAGACCCAGCTGGTCAAGTACCACTGGGTGCCCAAGCAGGGCGTGAAGAGCTGGACCGAGGAGGACGCTGCCGTGGTGCAGGGTCGCGAGCTCGGCGTGCACACCCGTGACCTCTACGAGGCCATCGACAACGGCGAGTACCCCGAGTGGGAGCTGTACGTCCAGCTCATGGACGACCACGACCACCCCGAGCTGGACTGGGACCCGCTGGACGACACCAAGACCTGGCCGGAGAACGACTTCCCGCTGCGCAAGGTCGGCAAGATGGTGCTCAACCGCAAGCCGGTGAACTTCTTCGCCGAGAGCGAGCAGATCGCCTTCGGCACCGGCGTGCTGGTGGACGGCCTGGACTTCTCCGACGACAAGATGCTCGTCGGCCGCACGTTCAGCTACTCCGACACCCAGCGCCACCGCGTCGGCCCGAACTACCTGCAGCTGCCGGTCAACTCGGCCAAGAACGCCAAGGTCGCCACCAACCAGCGTGACGGCCAGATGACCTTCGGCGTCGACCTGGCGGAGGGGCAGAACCCGAGCGTCAACTACGAGCCGTCCATCACCGGCGGCCTGCAGGAGGCGCCCAAGCCCGCCCACAGCGAGCAGGGCCCGGAGATCAGCGGACGCCTCACCCGCGCCCGCATCGAGCGGACCAACGACTACCAGCAGGCTGGTGAGCGCTACCTGCTCTCCATGGACTGGGAGAAGGACGAGCTGGTCAGCAACTGGATCGGCAACCTGTCGCAGTGCGACAAGCCCATCCAGGAGCGCATGCTGTGGCACCTGTTCATGGCCGAGGACGAGCTGGGCCAGCGCGTCGGCGAGGGCCTGGGCATGACGGCGGACGACGTTCGCCACCTCGAGCCCCTGGCCACGCAGACCCTCAGCGAGGCCGAGCTCAAGCGGGCCGCGAACCTGGGCAAGAACGGTCGTCGCGACGTCACCGGCGTCGTCATGACCCACTGCGTCCCCGTCGAGCGGGACGTCCAGACCAGCTGATGCTGCGCACGGGGCCACTCGCCCCGTGACGGTCAGCAGCACTCCAGCGGGGGTGGGAGCACATCGTGCTCCCGCCCCCGCTGTGCTGTCTCCGGTGTCGGCCCATCCTGCAGTCGATACCGTGGTGCTCCGCTCACGCCGTACTAGCTGAAGGAGCCCCACCGTGGCTGTCGACCGCCTGCTGCCCACCGCCGAGGCTGCGGACCTCATCGCGCTCACCCGCGAGCTGGCGGACAAGGAGCTGGCGCCGGTGGTGGAGCAGCACGAGCGCGACGCCACCTGTCCCGAGGGCCTGTTCGCCACGCTGGGCGAGGCCGGCCTGCTGGGCCTGCCCTACCCCGAGGAGCTCGGTGGCGGCGGTCAGCCCTACGAGGTCTACCTGCAGGTGCTCGAGGAGCTGGCCTCCCGCTGGGCCGCCGTCGCGGTGGCCACCAGCGTGCACGGGCTGTCCTGCTTTCCCCTGGCCACCTACGGCACTGCCGAGCAGCAGCAGGCGTGGTTGCCGGAGATGCTCGGTGGACGGCTGCTGGGTGCCTACAGCCTGTCGGAGCCGCAGGCCGGCTCCGACGCCGCGGCGCTGACCTGCCGGGCCCGCCGCACCGACGCCGGGTACGTCCTCAACGGCAGCAAGGCCTGGATCACCAGTGGGTCCAGGGCCGACTTCTACACGTTGTTCGCCCGCACCGGCGAGGGCTCCAAGGGCATCTCCTGCTTCCTGGTGCCGGCGGACACGCCGGGGCTCAGCTTCGGCCGGCCGGAGGACAAGATGGGGCTGCGCGGGGTGCCCACCACCGCTGCCAGCTACGACGACGCCGTCATCGACGCCGGTCGGCTGATCGGCGCCGAGGGGGACGGCCTGCGCATCGCGTTCAGCGCGC
Organism: Rhodococcus sp. Z6_132; assembly: GCF_058133635.1. Lineage (NCBI taxonomy): Bacteria > Bacillati > Actinomycetota > Actinomycetes > Mycobacteriales > Nocardiaceae > Rhodococcus > Rhodococcus sp. Z6_132. Next base: position 745,011 of record NZ_JBYUNP010000001.1, on the reverse strand, counting down.
TGGACTCCGGGCGGCTGGGCATCGCCGCGGTCGCCACCGGGCTGGCCCAGCGCGCGCTGGACGACGCCGTCGCCTACGCCAAGGAGCGCAAGACCTTCGGCAAGGCGATCATCGACCACCAGGGCCTGGGCTTCCTGCTGGCCGACATGGCGGCGGCGGTGGACTCCGCCCGCGCCACCTACCTCGACGCGGCCCGGCGTCGCGACCTGGGTCGCCCCTACGGCCGGCAGGCCAGCGTGGCCAAGCTGGTGGCCACCGACGCGGCCATGAAGGTGACCACCGACGCCGTGCAGGTGCTGGGCGGCTACGGCTACGTGCGGGACTTCCCGGTGGAGCGCTACATGCGCGAGGCCAAGGTGATGCAGATCTTCGAGGGCACCAACCAGATCCAGCGCCTGGTGATCAGTCGGGGGCTGGCGGCGGGCTAGCGCCGGCACTCGGGCGGGTCAGCCGGCGTCGGACTCGCGCTGGCGGTCCAGCTCGGGCAGGTCCTGCTGCACCACCCGGAGGTAGGCCCAGCCACCGGCGCGATCTTCCAGGCGGTGGTGCTGGAAGCGGAAGGTGTCCCGCCCGTCGTCGCGGAAGGTGACGCTGGGGCCACACACGCAGTCGTCGGTGTGGTGCGCGACAGCGTCCTCCAGCGGCACCACGTGCAGGGCGAACATTTTCTCGGCCTTGGCCATGGGGGTCACTCCTTCAGTGGCGCCCGAGCTGGCGGCCCGAGCGCCTGGTGCTTCGTGCTCACAACAAAGATAAGCCGCCTGGACCGGACGTTGCACCGATTAATGAGCAACCAGACACCGCTGGGCGCCAGGTGCTGGGCGCCCCGTCGGGGCGGCCGGGCAGACTTGGGCGCATGTGCGGCCGATTCGCCACCACCCAGACCGATGACGAGCTCCTCCAGGTGTTCGGCGCCGCCGAGGCGGTCGGTGAGCCGCTCCCGCCGTCCTACAACGTCGCACCCACCGACCCGGTGCGCACGGTGCTGGAGCGGGTGCCCAAGGACCACCCCGACTCCGCCGCGGTGCGCCAGCTGCGCACCGCCCGCTGGGGTCTCATCCCCTCGTGGGCCAAGGACCGCAAGATCGGCGCGAAGCTGATCAACGCGCGGATGGAGACCGTCACCGAGAAGCCGTCCTTCAAGGCAGCCGCGAGTCGCCGGCGCTGCCTGGTGCCGGCCAACGGCTACTACGAGTGGGAGAAGCAGGGCGCCACAAAGGTCCCGCACTTCCTGCACGGCGACGGGGTGCTGGCCATGGCCGGCCTCTACGAGCTGTGGCGTGACCCGCAGGCGGCCGCGGACGACCCGGACCGGTGGGTGCTGTCGGTGACGGTGCTGACCACCACCGCCAGCGACACCCTGGGCCACATCCACGACCGCAGCCCGGTGCTCGTGCCCGGGGAGCTCCGCGACGCGTGGTTGGACCCGACGATCACCAACCCGCACGAGGTGCAGCAGCTGCTGGCCGAGGTCGGAGAGCCGCACCTGGAGCCCTACGTGGTGAGCACCGCGGTGAACAACGTCGCCAACAACAGCCCCGAGCTGCTGCGCCCGGTCTGAGCACCGCTAGCTCCAGTGCTGCTCGCGGTCGCGCACGGCCCGCAGGTCCGTCCGCTGGCGCGCGGCGTCGCGGTCCCGGTGATCGGTGGGCAGCAGGCCCACCAGCGGGACGGCGGGGGCGAACAGGCGCAGCAGGCGCGGGGTGGGCCGCCAGGCCACAGCTGTCCTGCTCCAGCGGACCCAGCTCCGGTGCGGCGTGGACTGCCGCCCGAGCAGTAGCGGCAGCGAACTGGGGGCGATAGCGCTATCGTTGCGTCTCATGTTTGACGATAGCAGTGTGGGTCGGGTTGCGCGAGAGGTGTTTCGGCGCATCGAGGGCGCCCCGGCAGGGACACGGCTGCCTAGCACCCGGGCGCTGGTGGACGAGCTCGGCGTCAGCGCCACCACCGTCGCGCAGGCGGTGGCCCGGCTGGTGGCCGACGGTGCGGTGGTCACTCGACCGGGCCGAGGCAGCTTCACCGCACCGCGTCGTCGCTCGGTGGCCCGCGACACCACCTGGCAGGAGGTCACGCTCGGGGCCAGCCCGGTGCAGACCGCCGGGCTGCCCGAGGCGCTGGGCACCGTGGACCCCGACGTGCTGCAGATGTCGGCGGCCTACCTCGGTGCCGAGCTGCGCCCGGACCACCGCCTCTCCGCGGCGCTGGCCCGGGCGGCCCGCCGGCCGGACGTGTGGGCCCGGCCCCCGGTGGCGGGTGTGCCCGAGCTGCGGTCGTGGTTCGCCGCCCAGGTGGGCGGGCAGCCCGACGAGGTGCTGGTGACCCCGGGCGGGCAGGGCGCGGTGTCGGCCATCATGCGGGCGATCGTGCCGGCGGGCGAGCCGGTGCTGTTCGCCACGCCCACCTACCCGGGGGCAGTGGCCATCGCCCGCAGCGCCGGGCTCACCCCGGTCCCGGTGCCCACCGACGGCGACGGCGTGCGCCCCGAGCTGCTGGAGCGGGCGCTGCAGCTGAGCGGGGCGCGGCTGGTGTACCTGCAGCCGGCCTACGCCAACCCGGACGGCAGCGTGCTGGCCGCGGAGCGGCGCAGCGAGGTGCTCGAGCTGGCCCGGCGCTTCGGCGCGTTCATCCTGGAGGACGACTGGGCCCGCTGGCTCGGGCACGGCACCCCGCCGCCGCCGGCGCTGAGCCGCGACGACGAGCACGGCCACGTGCTCACGGTGAGCTCGCTGACCAAGGCCACCGGGCCTGGCCTGCGGATCGGCGCGATCCTGGCCCGCGGCCCGGTGGCCGAGCGGGTGATGGGCATGCGGCTGGTCGACGACCTGTTCGTCTCCGGCCCGCTGCAGCACGCGGCGGTGGAGATCGTCACCGCCCCGGCGTGGTCCAGCCACCTGCGGGCCCTCGGAGCCGGGCTGGCCAGCCGCTGCGCCACCCTCGCCGCCGCGCTGGCGGCGGAGCTGCCCGACTGCCACTTCACCCCACCGCGGGGCGGGGTGTCGCTGTGGCTGGAGCTACCCGAGGGCATCGACGAGACCGACGCGGCCCGGGCTGCGCTCGCCGAGGGGGTGACGGTTGTCCCCGGCCGGCACTACACGCTGGGCGAGCAGGCTCGAGCACACCTGCGGCTGTCCTTCGCCAGCCTCACCGAGGCGCAGATCGTCACCGCGGTGGGACGGCTGGCGCGTGCGCTGGACCCGCTGCGGTCCTGACCGCACGACGTGGCTCCTAGGATGGGGTGGTGGCCAGCACGGGGAGTCGCAACCTGGTGGCCGACTGCAGCAGCTGCTTCGGCCTCTGCTGCGTGGCGCTGCCCTTCGCTGCGTCGGCCGACTTCGCCATCGACAAGGACGCCGGCGATCCCTGCCCCAACCTGCAGCCGGATTTCGGCTGTGGCATCCACGACCACCTGCGCCCCGCCGGGTTCAGGGGCTGCACCGTGTTCGACTGCTTCGGCGCCGGCCAGCACGTCGCGCAGCACACCTTCGGCGGACACGACTGGCGGCAGGCGCCCCACACGGCGGGGCAGATGTTCGCGGTGCTGCCCGTGGTCCGGCAGCTGCACGAGCTGCTCTGGTACCTGGCCGAGGCGCAGACCCTGCCCGCAGCGCAGCCGCTGCGGACCGAGCTGGCCCAGGCCGCTGCGCTGATCGAGCGCCTCAGCAACGGCGACGCAGCGGCGCTGCTCGCGCTGGACGTGGCCGCGCACCGTGCCGAGGTCAGCGCGCTGCTGCTGCAGGCCAGCGAGCTGGCGCGGGCCGAGGTGCCGCTGTCCCGGAAGGCCCGCAGCAGGCGCAACCACCGGGGCGCCGACCTCGTCGGTGCGGCGCTGGCCGGTGCCGACCTGCGGGCAGCGAACCTGCGGGGCGCGTACCTGGTGGCGGCCACGCTGCGCGGGGCGGACCTGCGGCTGGCGGACCTCATCGGTGCCGACCTGCGCGACGCCGACCTCTCCGGGGCGGACCTGCGCGGAGCCCTGTTCCTCACCGCGTCACAGCTGCGCGCCGCCCGCGGTGATGCAGCCACCAGGCTGCCTGCCACCCTGGAACGGCCAGCGCACTGGCTGCCCTAGCCGGTGCGGGCGGGCTAGGCCTGGTGGGGCCGGGTGGCGGGGCCGTCCGGGGTGGGGTCCGTCCGCACCGGACCGGCCTCGTCCTCGTCGTCCTCGATCTTCTGCTCCCCGCGCTTGCGGAAGAACTTGAAGCCGGGAATGCCCACCGCGGCCTCGCGCACGTCCTTGGCCACCTCGAGCAGGTCGCTGACGTCCGGGCCCACCCGGTCCAGCGTCTCCAAGATGGGCAGGATGTCGCTCTCCATGTGCTCGACCAGCACCGGCGCGTGGTCGACGAACCGGATGATCGCCTGCAGCTCCTTCTCGGAGAGCGAGTCGAGGAAGCTGCGCAGCTTGGGTGCGGCCTGCTGGGCGAGGGGCCGGTACAGGTCCAGCAGCTCCTGGGCCACCCCGGAGAGCTGCTCGGCGGAGAGCACCAGCTCACCGGCGCCCCCGGCCACCCCCTGCGCGGTGGACAGCGTGTCTGCAGCCTCCAGCGTCAGCCCACGGGCCGAGCCCAGCACGTCGCCGGTCTGCACCACCAACCCGCGGGCGGCGCCCACCGCCTCCCCGGCGTCCAGTGCCACCACCCGGGCCGTGCCCACCACGTCAGCGGCGTCCAGTGCCACGGCGCGGGCGGTTCCCACCACGTCCCCGGCCTCCAGCGCCACCACCCTGGCCGTGCCCACCACGTCAGCGGCGTCCAGCGCCACGGCGCGGGCGGTTCCCACCACGTCCCCGGCCTCCAGTGCCACCACCCGGGCCGTGCCCACCACGGCCTGGGCCTGGGTGGCCACCAGCTCGACGATCCCGACCACCGCCTTGGCGTCCATGGCCACCGTGCGCACCTCGCCGACCGTGGCCTCGGCCTCGTCGACCACCTTGGAGACCCGTTGCAGCAGCAGCTCGACGTCGGTGAGTGCGGCCCCGACCCGGCCGGGCAGCGTCACGGCCAGTGCCGCCGTCTCCAGGGACCAGTCGGCGACCCCGCGGGCAGCACCGAGGAGCTCGCGCGGGGACGGGATGAGCCAAGCCATCCGTTGATAGTGCCTCACCGGTCGGCGTGACGTGGATCATGGGCGGCGGTCCTGCGGGACTCGCTGACCCGCAGGCCGTCTCGCGGTTGGCAGACTGCGGGGCATGGCGGTGCTCGGGTTGGACGTGGGCGGGACCAAGCTCGCGGCGGCGCTGCTCGACGAGGACGGCACCGTGCTCAGCTCCGCCACGGTGGCCACCCCGGAGCGGGACGTGTGGCAGGCCGTCGACCAGGTCCTGCGGCGGGCGGCGGGCACGCAGCAGCCCACCGGCATCGGTATCGGGTCCGCGGGGCCCATCGACCGAGCGGCGGGCACGGTCAGCCCGTTGAACATCCCGACCTGGCGTCGGTTTCCCCTGGTGGCGGCGGTCGAGGACGCGTGGCCCGGCCGACCGGTGCGCCTGGCTGGCGACGGCGGCTGCATGGCCATTGCCGAGCAGCGCTTCGGGGCCGGCCGCGGCATCGAGGACCTGCTGGGGGTGGTCGCCTCCACGGGGGTCGGCGGCGGCGTGGTCCGCTCCGGGGCGGTGGTGCACGGTCACACCGGCAACGCCGGCCACATCGGGCACGTCGTGGTGGAGCCCGACGGGGATCCCTGCGCCTGCGGCGGCGTCGGGTGCCTGGAGACGGTGGCCAGCGGGCCGGCGGCGGTGCGGTGGGCGCGGGCCCGCGGCTGGGCGGGGGCGGACGGTCGGGCGCTGGCGGCCGCCGCGGCTGCGGACGACCCGGTGGCGGTGGCAGCCCTGGCCAGGGCCGGTACCGGCCTCGGTCAGGCGCTCGCCTCCAGCGCCGCGCTGCTGGAGGTGGGCCTGGTGGTGCTGGGCGGCGGATTCTCCCTCGCCGGGGAGCCGCTCTGGCAGCCGCTGCGGGAGGCGGTGCAGCGGTACGCCCGGTTGGGCTTCACACGTGACCTCCGGGTGGTGCCCGCTCAGCTCGGCGCCGCAGCAGGGGTGGTCGGCGCCGCTGCTCTGCACCTCTGAGTGCTGCCTTGGTCACAAGGAGTGCCTAGGTCGGTTGACTGATTTTGCCTGGTGGTTACCTTCGATATTGCCTTCGTTGACACGGCCGGGATCGAGCTGGGCCGCGCGAATGCCCAGGTCGGACGGCCGGAGCAAGGTGACCCTGTCCCCGACCCAGAGAGGGAGCAATGTTCTCCGTCCCAGCGACTGAGTCTCGTCGCAAGGCGCGTCGGATGATGCTCGCGACCGTCGCCGGTGCTGCTGCTGCGATGACCTTGGCGCCCACCGCAACCGCTCAGGCCCAGGTGCCGACGGGTGCGGCCACCACGACCAAGTCCACGACGGCGACCGTCAAGCAGGTCGCCCCCAAGGCCTACAAGGCGACGACGAGCAAGATCACCGTCAGCAACGCGGCTCAGCGTGCCGTCAACGTCGCGCTGGCGCAGGTGGGCAAGCCCTACGTGTGGGGCGCCACCGGCCCGAGCTCCTTCGACTGCTCCGGCCTGGTGCAGTACGCCTACAAGCAGGCGGGTGTCTCGCTGCCCCGCACCACCAGCCAGCAGGTGAAGGTTGGTGTCGCGGTGACGGCCTCGCAGATGCAGCCCGGTGACCTGGTGTTCGCCTACGGCGGCGGCCACGTCGGCATCTACGTCGGCAACGGCAAGTACGTGCACGCGCCCACCTCGGGCGACGTCGTCAAGGTCGCCTCGGTGCCCTACGGGCAGATCACCGCGATCCGGCACGTCACCTAGCGCACCCCGACCGGTGCGGTGCCGCGCACCGCACCGGTCACCACAGTGCGGTATGTCACGGCTTGAGCCGAGGCTGTTGACCTTCGTGACCATTTCGTTACCGTTAGAGTCACTTCCCGCCCAGCCCGGTTCACCCCGTGCGATGCGCGCCACGTCGGGCGCACGTGGGCGGGGTTCGACGCAACCGTCCCCGAACCCCCAAGGAAACATGCCTTCCGAGATCGCGACCAAGCCCCGTCACTCCTTCCGCCGCCTGGTGCTGGCGGCCGCCGCCGGCGCCTCCGTGCTGGCGATGGCTCCGACCGCCGCCGCGCAGGCCGCGCCGGCACCGGCCAGTGCCAGCGTCGTCAGCCCGTCCGTGCTCGCCATGGACGTGGCACTGGCCCAGGTGGGCAAGCCCTACGTCTACGGCGCCACTGGCCCCGGCGCGTTCGACTGCTCCGGCCTGGTGCAGTTCTCCTACGGTCAGGTGGGGATCTCGCTGCCCCGCACCACAGGGGAGCAGGCCGGCGTCGGTTTCCCGGTCGCCTACGACCAGCTGGCCCCCGGTGACCTGGTGTTCGTCTACGGCGGCGGACACGTCGGCATCTACGTCGGCAACGGCCAGTACGTCTACGCGCCCACCTCCGGCGACGTGGTCAAGGTCGGGGCCGTGCCCTACGGCGAGCTGACGGGCGCGCGCCGCATCTAGCCAGCAGCCGCTAGAACCACGCCGGGTCGGCGTCCAGCACCGTGGTGTCCAACGACGCCAGCAGGTCGAGCTGGGCGCCGACCTTCGGCAGCTCGAACCGGAAGAAGTAGCGGCCAGCCTGTCGCTTGCCCGCGTAGAAGTCCCCGGTGCCCGGCTGGGCCGCGAGCAGCTGCTCCAGCCACATCCAGGCGATCACCGTGTGACCCACCGCCTCCAGGTAGACCGAGGCGTTGGCCAGGGTCACCGCGGGGTCGCCGGCGGCGAACAGCGCGGCGGTCACCGCCCCCACTCGCTCCACCACCACGCGCAGCTGCGCGCCCAGCTCCGCCAGCTCGCCGCCGGCCTGGTCCGCCCGTTGCACGGTGGCGGCCACCGACTCGCCCAGCAGCCGCAGGCCCGCCCCACCGCGCATGCTCATCTTGCGCCCCAGCAGGTCCAGGCCCTGGATCCCGTGGGTGCCCTCGTGGATGGGGTTCAGCCGGTTGTCGCGGTACATCTGCTCGACGTCGTAGTCGCGGGTGTAGCCGTAGCCCCCGTGCACCTGGATGGCCAGGCTGTTGGCCTCCAGGCACCACTGCGACGGCCAGCTCTTGGCCACCGGCGTGAGCACGTCAAGCAGCAGCGCCGCCCGCTCGCGATCGGCCGGCTCCGGCGCGGTGTCCTGCTCGTCCACCAGCCGGGCGCAGTACAGGCCCAGCGCCAGTCCGCCCTCCACGTAGGACTTCTGGGCCAGCAGCATGCGGCGCACGTCGGCGTGCTCGATGATCGGCACCGGCGGCGAGGCCGGGTCCTTGGCGGTGGCCGGTCGGCCCTGGGTGCGGGTGCGGGCGTAGTCCAGCGAGTGCAGGTAGCCGGTGTAGCCCAGCGCCGTGGCGCCCAGGCCCACCCCGACGCGGGCCTCGTTCATCATGTGGAACATGTAGGCCAGCCCGTGGTGCTCCTCGCCCAGCAGGTAGCCCACTGCGCCGGCCGCGCCGCCAGGGGTGTGCTGGCCCTCGCCGAAGTTGAGCATGGTGTTGGTGGTGCCCCGGTAGCCCATCTTGTGGTTGAGCCCGGCGAGCACCACGTCGTTGCGCTCGCCCAGGCTGCCGTCGTCGTCGAGCAGGACCTTGGGCACGATGAACAGCGAGATCCCCTTGACCCCGGCCGGACCGCCCGGGACCTTGGCCAGCACCAGGTGGACGATGTTCTCGCTCAGCTGGTGGTCGCCGCCGGAGATCCACATCTTGTTGCCGAAGAGCCGGTAGGTGCCGTCAGCCTGCGGCTCCGCTCGGGTGGTGATGTCAGCCAGCGAGGACCCGGCCTGCGGCTCGGACAGGCACATGGTGCCGAAGAAGCGCCCCTCGGTCATGGGGCGCACCCAGGTGGCCACCTGCTCGGGCGTGCCGTGCGCGACCAGCAGGTTGGCGTTGGCCATGGTGAGGAACGGGTACGCCGACGTGCCGACGTTGGCGGCCTGGAACCAGGCCAGCATCGCGCGGGCGACGACGCTGGGCAGCTGCATGCCACCGAGGGACTCGTCGAGCTGGCCGGACATCAGGCCCGCCTTGGCGAACACGTCCAGCGCGGCGGCGACCTCGGGGATGAGCTCGACGGTGCCGTCCGGGCGCATCACCGGCTCGTTGGCGTCGGCCTTCTTGTTGTGCGGCGCAAAGTGCTCGGTGGCGATCTGCTCGCCCAGCTCGAGCACCGCGTCGAAGGTCTCCCGGGAGTGCTCGGCGAAGCGCGGCCGGGTGGTCAGCAAGGTGACGTCCAGCCACTCGTGCAGGAGGAAGGCAAGGTCGCGGCGAGAGAGGATCAGTCCCGACTTGTCCATGCCGTCATCTCACCACGCGGCGGCAGGCCCGGGCCGGGCTGGGGGGAACTACTCAGCGGCGGTGGGTAGGCCCACCGAGTCGCCCCGGGCCGGAGCGGCCGTCTCACCTGTGCACGGCGACGACGGCTGAGGGGTTGTGCAGAGACTCGCACCCCGCCGGGGACGAGGAGAGGAGCTGACCACGTCGAGGCTGGACCGCGGAGGGGCGGTACGGCCGCGACACCCGCCGTCGACCGTCGAGCGGCAGCGCGGCCCGGGTGAGGGTGAACCTCCCCGGGCCGCGCTCACTCGTGCCAGGGCCGATGGCCCTCCCGCCAGCTACGGCTCGGCCTCGACCTCGACTCGCGCAGCTGCTCGGGCCGGACGACGCCCACTCCCGGGTGCTCGCCGGTGAGCCCACGCCGCCGGAGCCGGCGCACCACCAGGCTGAACACCAGCCAGAGCGCGGCCAGCGCAGCGATCACCATGACCGTCTCCACGCGCTCCACTCTCCCCCTGCACGGCCGAGGGGCGGGCACCCGGCCGGTTGGCTTGCGGTACCCGCCCCTCGGGCAAGCGCGCACACCCACGTGGGGTGCGTCGTCGGTGGTCAGCCCAGGCGGTGCTTGAGCGCGTCGAGCTCGTCGCTCAGGCTGCTGGGCAGCTTGTCCCCGAACATGGTGAACCACTCCTCGATGGAGGGGATCTCGCGCTTCCACTCCTCGTCGTTGACCTCCAGCGCCAGGTCGACGTCCTCGAGGCCGCCGGTGAGGCCGTCCAGGTCGATGTCGGCGCTGGTGGGCACGTAGCCGATGGCGGTCTCCCGCGCCGCGGCCTTGCCCTCGATGCGCTCGATGGCCCACTTGAGCACGCGGGCGTTCTCGCCGAATCCGGGCCACAGGAAGCGCTTGTCCTCGCCCCGGCGGAACCAGTTGACGTAGAAGATCTTCGGCAGCTTGGACTCGTCCGCGGACTTGCCCAGGTCGATCCAGTGCTGCAGGTAGTCACCGGCGTTGTAGCCGATGAAGGGCAGCATGGCCATCGGGTCGCGGCGGACGTCACCGACCTTGCCGCTGGCGGCAGCGGTCTTCTCGCTGGACATGGTGGAGGCCATGAAGACCCCGTTCTGCCAGTTGCGGGACTCGGTGACCAGCGGGATGGTGGTCGCCCGGCGGCCGCCGAAGAAGATCGCCGAGATCGGCACACCCTTGGGGTCGTCCCACTCCGGCGCGAGCACCGGGCACTGCGACATCGGGGTGCAGTAGCGGGAGTTGGGGTGGCTGGAGAGCTCGCCGCTCTCCGGCGTCCAGTCCTCCTGCTTCCAGGACGTCAGGTGCTGGGGGTCGCCCTCCATGCCCTCCCACCACACGTCGCCGTCGTCGGTCATCGCGACGTTGGTGAACAGCGAGTTGCCGCGCTCGATGGTGCGCATGGCGTTGGGGTTGGTGGCCCAGTTGGTGCCGGGGGCGACACCGAAGAACCCGAACTCCGGGTTGACGGCGTACAGCCGGCCGTCCTCGCCGAAGCGCATCCAGGCGATGTCGTCGCCGAGGGTCTCGACCTTCCAGCCCGGGATGGTGGGCTCGAGCATCGCCAGGTTGGTCTTGCCGCAGGAGCTGGGGAACGCGGCGGTGGCGTAGTAGACCTTCTCCTCCGGCGAGGTCAGCTTGAGGATGAGCATGTGCTCAGCCAGCCAGCCCTCGTCGTGGGCCATCGCCGAGGCGATGCGCAGCGAGTAGCACTTCTTGCCCAGCAGCGCGTTGCCGCCGTAGCCGGAGCCGAAGCTCCAGATCTCGCGGTCCTCCGGGAAGTGGGTGATGTACTTGGTGTCGTTGCAGGGCCACGCGACGTCGGTCTCGCCCTCGGCCAGCGGCGCACCCACGGAGTGCAGCGCCTTGACGAAGGGGGCGTCGGTGCCGAAGCGCTCGAGCGCCACGTTGCCCATGCGGGTCATGATCCGCATGGAGACGACGACGTACTCGGAGTCGGTGAGCTCCACGCCCAGCTTGGGGTCCTCGGCGTCGACCGGGCCCATGCAGAAGGGCACCACGTACATGGTGCGGCCCTTCATGCAGCCGCGGTAGAGGTCGGTCATGAGCGACCGCATCTCCGTGGGGTCCATCCAGTTGTTGGTGGGGCCCGCACTGGACTCCTCGCGGGAACAGATGTAGGTGCGCTCCTCGACGCGCGCCACGTCGGCCGGGTCGGAGGCGCACCAGAAGGAGTTGGGCTTCTTCTCCGGGTTGAGCCGGGTGAAGGTCCCCGCGTCGACGAGCTGCGTGGTGAGTCGGTCCCACTCCTCGTCCGAGCCGTCCACGAAGACGACACGGTCAGGCTGGGTGAGCTCGGCAACGTCTCGTACCCAGGCCAGCAGGTCGCTGTGCTGGGTTGGCACGGTGCCGTTCTGCTCGTCGAGGCCGGGAATGGTCGCTGCCGTCATCAGACTCTCCTGAAGTGGACCGAAGCAGGACCTGACGAGCGGAGCCGACAGGCCCGGCTGCGGCCCTTGAAGGGACGCGGCTCGGGTGCCTGCCGGGTGGCGGGCACGAGCGCCGGGTTCAGTACGTCCTTAGGTTAACTGGGCGGCCCGGAGAAAAGCGACTCCACTTAGGGGAATTGGTCACAAGTTGGTCACGGCCCCTGGCAAAGTCGGCGCAAGCGCGCTACCGGGCGATCCACTCGCCGGTGACGGGGTCGGTCACGGCCGGCGCCGGCGGCTCGGTGGCTCCCGCGCCGGGGCTGCCGGTGCCGTCGCCGAGGTCCCCGCCCCCGGCCTCCCGCCACTGGCCGTCAGCACCCTGTTCGTAGGAGGTGTGCTCCCCGCTGCTGGTCACCTCGGTCAGCACGTCGGCAGTGCCGTCACCGTCCACGTCGGTCACCAGCACGGTCCGGCCGGCGGTCTGCAGCACGGCGGTGTCGGCCACGCCGTCGCCGTCGGAGTCCACGGTGGAGGGACCGGCTTGGTCTGCGGCGGCCTGGATCTCGGCGGAGACCGTGGGCGCGGTGGACACGGCTGCGGGGGTGGTGGTGGTCCTGTCGTCCGCGGTCCAGGTGCCGGTGGCGGGATCGAGGACGGCGTGGCCGAGGACCTTGCCGTGCACGTCGTAGCGGGTGAGCTCGTCCGCCGCGCCGTCCCCGTCGGTGTCGGAGTACTCGTAGCTGCCGTCGACGGTGTCCAGGTGGACGGTGTCCGCGATGCCGTCGGCGTCCGCGTCGACGGTGGCGTGGTAGGTGTGCTCGTCCCCGTCCACGGTGACGGTCAGCAGCTCGGCCGGGCTCTCGTCGATGTGCATGGACATTCCTCTCGGCAGGTTCGGGTCGGAGATGAGACTCCCTCGTCTCGGGTTCGGTTCCCTCAGGGCATGCTCGCGGCCGCGGCCGGCGCTAGGGTCGCGCCATGCGCAGCCGAAGCCCCCAGGTGGTGGTGATGGGCGTCGCGGGTGCCGGCAAGAGCACGGTGGCGCGGTTGCTGGCTGAGCGGCTGGGGGCGGAGGTGGGCGACGCCGACGACTTCCACCCGCCGGCCAACGTCGCCAAGATGTCGGCGGGCGAGCCGCTGGAGGAGGCAGACCGGTCGCCGTGGCTGCTGGCGGTCAGTGCCTGGATGCAGGAGCGGGCCGACGCCGGGCGCACTGCGGTGATGGCCTGCTCGTCCCTGCGGCGGGCCCACCGCGACGTGCTGCGCGCTGCCGCCGGCGACGTCTGGTTCCTGCACCTGCACGGCTCGCCGGAGCTGCTGTCGCGCCGCCTGGGCTCACGCGTCGGGCACTTCATGCCCCCGGAGCTGCTCGGCTCGCAGCTGGCCGCGCTGGAGCCGCTGGGCCGGGACGAGGCGGGGATGACCGAGGACGTCACCGCCCCGCCCGCCGTGCTGGCCGAGCGCGCTGCCCGGGCGCTGCGGCTGGGCGAGGGCGTCGCCCGGGTGCAGTAGCGCCCGGCCTCGGCCAGCTCCTCACCGTGCGTAGGCGACGATCCGGTACCGCAGGCCGGTGGTGGAGGTGTGCCAGCCCCGCTGGGGGTCGCGGTCCACCACCTGCCATCGAGAGCCGATCTCGGGGGCGTGCACGTCGCCGTCCACCGGGTCAGCCAGCTCGGTGACCACCAGCTGCTCGGCCAGGGGCATCGCCGCCGCGTACACGCTGGCACCGCCGATCACCCAGGTGTCGCCGGCACCGAGGGCGACGGCCTCCTCCAGCGAGTGCACCACGGTGGCGCCGAACGCGGTCCAGCCAGGCTGGTGGGTGAGCACCACGTTGTTGCGGCCGGGCAGCGGGCGCACCAGCGGCGGCAGCGACTCCCAGGTGGCGCGGCCCATCACCACGGTGGCACCGCGGGTGGTGTGCCGGAAGTGGGCGAGGTCCTCGGGCAGGTGCCAGGGGAGGTCGCCGTCCCGGCCGATGACGCCGTTGGCGGCCTGCGCCCAGATCAGGTTCAGACCCATGCCGGCCTCACACCGCCACCGGCGCCTTGATGGCCGGGTGGTGCTGGTAGCCGACCACCTCGAAGTCGGCGTAGGAGTAGTCGAAGATCGAGGACGCCTTCTGCAGCTTCAGCTGGGGGAAGCCGTAGGCGGTGCGGGCGAGCTGCTCGCGGACCTGCTCGACGTGGTTGTCGTAGATGTGGCAGTCGCCGCCGGTCCAGATGAAGTCCCCGACCTCCAGGCCTGCCTGCTGGGCCACCATGTGGGTGAGCAGGGCGTAGCTGGCGATGTTGAACGGCACGCCCAGGAACAGGTCGGCGCTGCGCTGGTACAGCTGGCAGGACAGCTTGCCGTCGGCCACGTAGAACTGGAACAGCGCGTGGCAGGGCGGCAGCGCCATCTGGCTGATCTCGCCGACGTTCCAGGCCGAGACCATCATCCGGCGGGAGTCCGGGTTGGTGCGCAGGGTCTGCATCACCTCGGCGATCTGGTCGACGTGGCCGCCGTCCGGGGTGGGCCAGGACCGCCACTGCACGCCGTAGACCGGGCCGAGCTCACCGTCGGCCCCGGCCCACTCGTCCCAGATGCTGACGCCGTGCTCGTGCAGCCAGGCGACGTTGGAGTCGCCCCGCAGGAACCACAGCAGCTCGTAGGCCAGCGACTTGAAGTGCACCCGCTTGGTGGTGACCAGCGGAAATCCCTCGGCGAGGTTGTAGCGCAGCTGGTGGCCGAAGATGCTGCGGGTGCCCGTGCCGGTGCGGTCGGCCTTGGGCGTGCCGTGCTCGAGCACGTGCGCGAGCAGGGCCTCGTACTGGGTGTTCGGGGCGGGCTGGGTACCGGGAGCAGCCGAGGTGTTCACCGCGACCACCCTAGGCGAGCGCGCAGGGCACTAGGCCCGAGTGTCGCGGACCGCACGTACCCGGGTGAGCAAGCTCGCCACGCGGTCCTGGGCCGCGAGCAGCGAGGCGAGCTGCCGCTCGGTGGCGCTCAGCTGCTCGGCGCGCTCGGCACCGTCCATCCGCAGCGCCTCGTCCACCGCGTGCAGCTCGCCGTCGATCTGCTCCAGCCGGGTCGCCAGGGCCTCGTCCAGCGCCGCGCTGAGCTGGTGCTCGGCGTCGATCAGCTGCTCGGCCACCACCTGGTCGAGGCTGGCCCGAGCCTCCGCGAACACCTCGCCCGACCACTGCTTCACGTGGGACTTGTCGGCCAGGTGCCCGCGGGCGCGGGCCATCCACCACGCGGCGCCCGCCCCCAGGCCGAGGGTGAGCGGGATGAGCACCACGTTGAGCCCCGGCACGAGGGCCAGCGGCATCAGCGCCAGCCGACCCAGACCGATGCCACCGGAGGCGCCGGCGATCACCATCAACCGGTCCTCCGCGGCCGCCTGGCGCTTCTCCACCGGCCGGATCACCAGCGGCACCTGCTGGGCGCGGACCGTCTGCGCAGCCAGCGCCGCCAGCTCCTCGGGCGTGAACAGTTCGGCCAGCACCTGCTCCACCAGCAGGCGCAGCCGCTCGGCCAGCGCCGCGCTGACCTTGTCCGCCACCCCGGCCAGCGCGGGCTCGAGCTGGCCGGGCAGGGCGGCGAGGGCCTCCCGGTCGGCGTTGTCCACCGCTGCGCGGAACGCGGCCTGCACCTCCCGCACGTGCCGGGCAACCTCGTGGGTGGACTCCACCCTGGCGTGCTGGACGAGGGCGCGCAGCCGCAGCGACCAGCCGCGCTGCCCGGTGCGTCGCTGGGCCAGCAGCTCGGCGCGGCGGCGGCGCAGCTCGGTGGCGGTGCCCGCCCCGGAGCGCAGCACCCGCACCCGGTCGCGGCGCTGCTGGGCGGCGTGGCCCAGCGCGGAGTGCAGGGCGCGCAGCGTGTTGGCGTCGGCCAGCATCGCGGCCCGGTGGGTGACCAGCCGCTGCAGCTGTTCCTGCAGGTCGCTGATGCCCGACTGCAGGCGGAGCGTGGTGGCGACCTCGCGGCTGGGGGCCTGGGCGGCCAGCGTGGCGAGACGGGCGGACACCGTCAGGAAGGGTGCCTCGGCGAAGCGGGGGGCGTGCTCGGCGAGCAGGGCGCGATCGGCGGCCAGCACCTCGCGCCAGCCCCGGTGGGCATCGGTCTTGGTGAGGGCGAACACCACCGTCTCCACGCGCTCGCTCACCTGCCGCAGGAAGTCCAGCTCGCCGCGCGTGAACGGGCTGCTCGCGTCCACCACCATCAGCAGGGCGGTGGCCGTGGCAGCGGCCTCGGTGGCCAGCTCGGCGTGGAAGGGGCGCAGCCCGCCGACCCCGGGGGTGTCGACCAGGGTGAGGTTGGCCAGCAGCGGGACGGGGCCGCAGACCTCCACGTAGCGGGGCGGGGCGACCGGCTCGGCACGCCCGTTCGGGCCGCCGCACACCCACGCGGGCAGCTCGGCGAGATCCACTGGCACCGGTGGGCGCTCGTCGGCGTAGCGACCCTGAGCCGACCACTGGGGGCCGTGGCGCAGCACCAGGTAGGTCGACGTCGCTGGCCCCGCCTGCACCGGGGACAGCTCCGGGGTGGCGAGCAGGGCGTTGACCAACGAGCTCTTGCCGCGGTTGGTCTCGCCGATCAGCACCACGGTGGGCGCCTCGGTCGGCCTGGCCTGCTGCCGGCTCAGCTGCGCGGCGGCGGTGGGGTCGGCCTCGGCCAGCAGCGCGGACAGCTCGGTGATCGCGGCGCGGACCGCGGTCGGCAGCCCGCTCACCGAGCAGCGTCCCGCAGCTCCTGCCAGAGCAGGAAGTACGCGCGGTGGACCACCTGGCCCACCCGTGCCTGCCCGGTGTCCTCGGCGAACGTGGCGAACGAGCGCCACCACCCCGCCCGCTGCAGCGCGCGCTCGGCCAGCTCGGCGCGGGTGGCGCCGGGCAGCCCGAGCTGGTGAGCGGGGGCGGTGCCGGGGCGCAGCCGCAGCGCCTCGCCCACCAGTGCCGGCGGCAGCGGCACCGCCCCGGTGCGCAGCAGCGTCTGGACCTCCACCAGGCGCAGCTGGTGGGTCTCCGGCCGTCGCAGCAGCTGCTCCACCGCCCCGCGCAGCAGCCGTTGGTCGCTCGGCTGCGGACAGCTGCGGGCCAGCGCGGACAGCGAGGCGAGTGCGGCGGAGGCCTTGATCCCCTCGGCGCGGGCGCTGAACACGACCGCCAGCCGCTCCCGCACCTGGGCCAGGCCGGACACCGCGTTGAGGGCGGTCCGCAGGCGGCCCACGGACATGTGCGGGTCGGCGCGCAGGGCCCGCACCGCGCATGCCACCCCGTAGAGGTCGAGCACCTCCAGCAGGTGCCGCCGGGTGGCCACGTCCAGGGGGCAGTCCAGGGAGAGGAACAGGTCAGTGGCCAGCAGCATCGCGATGCGGGTGTCGTCGGGGACGGCGGCGAGCACCCGTAGCGCCTCCACCTCGCGCGCCCCCAGGCCCCCGGTCTCGCAGGTCTCGCCCAGCAGACCGATCACCGGCAGCACCTCGGCCACCCGTGACCCCAGCAGCCGCTGCTGGGCGGCGGCGAGCAGCCGTGCCGCCTGCGAGACGTTTCCGCCGGCCTCGGCCACCGACTCCGGGGCCACGGTGTCGGCCTTGTTCAACAGCCCCAGCGCGTTCACCGGGCCCGCTTCCTGCCCGGCGGTGGCACCGGCGAAGGCGGCCAGCGCCTCGGCGTCGTCGGCGCGCACGGTCTGGGTGAAGACGTAGAGCACCGCCTCGGCTCCGGCCACCGCGCTGCGGGTGCTGCCCACCAGGTGCGCATCGGTGCGCGCCGACGACGCGATGTCCAGCGACCCCAGGCCGGGGGTGTCCACCACCGTCAGCTCCGCGAGCAGCGCGCTGGTCAGGTAGGCCTCGAGGTGGGACACCTCCTCGGGCCGCACCCCGGCGAGGGTGGCCACGTCGGCCGGGATCATGCCCTCGGCGGTCAGCGGCACCACCGTGCGGGCCCCGGCGTGGGTGATGACCTCCACCCGGTCGACGTCACCGTAGGAGAAGCGGGTGACCAGACGGGTGCACTCACCCACCGCGGTGGGCGCCACCCGGCGGCCGATGAGGGCGTTCACCAGCGTGGACTTGCCCGAGGAGATGCGTCCGGCGACGGCGACCTGCAGGGGACTGCTGAGCCGTGCGGCGACGTGCCCCACGCCGGCCGCGGTCTCCGGGGAGCAGCGCTGGGCCAGGTCGTGGCAGGTCGCGAGCAGGGCGTCGCGCAGGGAGGTGGCCGGGGCGCCGGGCAGGGCCTGGCCCACGACAGCGGTCATCAGCCCTCCCTCCGGTGCACGCCTGTCGGACGATCGTGCCATGACGCAGCGTTGCCGTGGGGTGACCGGCAGCAGTCAGCTCCCGTCACAGTGGGCAGGGTCCGTCGACGACCCGGTCAGGGCCATGAGGCAGCCTGGTACCGGCCCCGACCCCTGAAGCCCTGACCCCCGAAGCCCTGACTCTGGAGCACACCCGATGTCCGACACGTCCGCCCCGCTCGACCGGCCCCGCGCCCGGGTGGTCAGCTTCCGGTCCCGGCGCGACGCGCTGACCCCGGCCCGCCAGCGCGCCTGGGACGAGTGGTGGCCGGCCATGGGCACCGACGCGGGCGACGAGCCGCTGGACCTGGCCGCGTGGTTCGGCCGCGAGGCCCCGCTGGTGGTGGAGATCGGGTCCGGCACCGGCACGGCCACCGCCGCGATGGCTGCCGCGGAGCCGGAGGTGAACCTGCTGGCCATCGAGGTCTACCGGCCGGGCCTGGCCCAGCTGGTGCAGCACTGCAGGGCCTCGGGCGTGACCAACGTGCGGGCGGTGCGTGGCGACGCGGTGCAGGTGTTCACCCACCAGCTCGCCGAGGAGTCGCTGGCCGGGGTGCGGGTGTTCTTCCCCGACCCCTGGCCCAAGCACAAGCACCACAAGCGCCGCCTGCTCAAGCAGCCGGTGGTGCAGCTGATCGCGACCCGGCTGCGCTCGGGGGGCGTGCTGCACGTCGCCACCGACCACCTGCCCTACGCCGAGGAGGTGGCGGAGGTGGGCGACGCGGAACCGCTGCTGACCCGCGTCGACCTGGCTGCGGAGTCACCGATGCTGCTGCGTCGCCCCGTCACCAAGTTCGAGAACCGGGCCGAGCAGGCGGGCACGGCGGTCACCGAGCTGCTGTGGCGAAAGCGATGAACGTCGCGCGAGCGATGGTCGCCTGAGGCATCATCACAGCATGAGCACCAGCACTGCGAGCGCCTCACCCGCGATCTCCTCCCAGCCTGAGCAGAGCCGTCGGGTCCTGCTGGTGTGGGACGCCCCGAACCTGGACATGGGTCTGGGGTCCATCCTCGGCGGCCGACCGACAGCGGCCTTCCGGCCCCGCTTCGACGCGCTGGGTCGCTGGTTGCTGACCCGCACGGAGGACCTGCAGCGCGAGAACGGCTCGGGCGGCCCGCTGGAGCCCGAGGCGACGGTGTTCACCAACATCGCCCAGGGCACCGCGGAGGTCGTCCGCCCGTGGGTGGAGGCCCTGCGCAACGTCGGCTTCGCGGTGTTCGCCAAGCCCAAGCTGGACGAGTACAGCGACGTGGACGCAGACATGCTCGACCACATCGCGCTGCGCCAGCACACCTGCGGCTTGGCCGGGATCATCGTGGCCTCCGCCGACGGTCAGGCCTTCCGGGAGCCGCTGGAGGAGCTGGCCGCCGAGGGCGTGGCCGTGCAGGTGCTGGGCTTCCGGGAGCACGCCAGCTGGGCGGTCGCTGATCCGCTGGTGAACTTCGTGGACCTGGAGGACATCCCCGGGGTCTTCCGGGAGCCGCTGCCGCGGATCAACCTGGAGAACCTGCCCGACGACGGTGCCTGGCTGCAGCCCCTGCGCCCGCTGTCGGCGCTGCTCGCACACCGCTGAGCCGCGGACGGGCCACCGGTACGCGCGAGGGGGCCCGTCGCGCACGGGGGGTTGGCGCGACGGGCCCACCTTCGAGTTTGCCACGGTCGACGCGCTGGGGTCGGGCCGGTCAGTCGCCCTTCGGCGCCCGTTAGGCAGACTGTCCGCGGCCCTTCTCCCCACCGTCAGGAGTCCCGTCCGTGTTCGCCAGCTGGGGTTACCTCGTGCACCGCCGCCGCCGGTGGGTGCTGGGGCTGGTGGTGCTCGCGGCGGTGCTGGCTGGCGTCTTCGGCGCGGGCCTGTTCGATCGCTTGGCGCAGGGCGGATTTGACGATCCGGAGTCGGAGTCGGCGCGGGCCGCGCAGCTGGTGGAGGAGCGCTTCGGCCGCACCGGCGGGGACGTGCTCGCCGTCTACACCGCGCCGGCGGGCACGCGCATCGACGACCCCGTGCTGGGCCAGCAGATCCGCGACCGCCTGACGACGCTGCCGCCGGAGCACGTCGCGTCCGTGGTCTCGCTGTGGACCACCCCGGCTCCGCAGCTGATGGACGCGACCGGCACCCGCGGCCTGGCCGTGATCACCCTGGCCGGGCAGGACGACTCCGCGGTGCTGGACAGCTACACCCAGGTGCAGGACGCCTTCGCGGTCGACGGGGTGGAGCTGGCGCTGGCGGGATCAGCCCCGGTGGGCACCGAGGTGAACGAGCGCACCGCCGCCGACCTGGTGCGGGCGGAGAGCATCTCGCTGCCGGTGGTGCTGGTGCTGCTGCTGTTCATCTTCGGCGGGCTGGTGGCCGCGTCGCTGCCGCTGGTGGTGGGAGTGCTCACCATCCTCAGCTCGCTGGGCCTGCTGCGGCTGCTGAGCCTGGTGGTGCCGGTCAACTCCTTCGCGGTCAACGTGGTGACCCTCATCGGGCTGGGCCTGGCCATCGACTACGGGTTGTTCACCGTCAGCCGCTTCCGCGAGGAGCTGGCCGGTGGACGCACCGTGGCCGACGCGGTCGCACGCACCGTGGCCACCGCCGGGCGCACCGTGGCGTTCTCGGCGACGCTGCTGGCGGTGGCGATGTCCGGGCTGCTGCTGTTCCCGCAGAACTTCCTCAAGTCGCTGGGCTACGGCGGCATGGCCGCAGTGGGCATGGCCGCGTTCCTGGCACTGACCGTGCTGCCCGCGCTGCTGTCGGTGCTGGGTCCGCGCATCGACGCCCTGAGCGTGCCCGGTCGGGCTCGCCGCAAGGTGGGCGCGGCGCAGCTGGACGGCTTCTGGGGGCAGGTCGCGAGCACGGTGATGCGCCGCCCCGCCCTGGTGGCCGTCCCCATCGTGGCGGTGCTGGCCGCGCTCACCCTGCCCTTCGCCGGAGCCTCCTTCGGCGACGTCAGCGAGCGTGCGCTGCCCGCCGACTCTGCGGCCCGCACCGCGACCGAGCAGGTCGCCCAGCAGTTCCCCGCGCTGGCCTCGGAGTCAGCGACCGTGGTGATCAGCAGCGCCACGCCCGAGCAGACGCAGCAGGTGGTCGCCGCCGTGAGCGGCGTGCGTGGCGCCGGCCCAGCGCAGCCGGGGGCCAGCGGCGAGGGCGTCACCGTGCTCACGGTGCCCCTGGCCGAGGGCGCCCCTAGCCGGCAGCAGGTGGTGGACGAGCTGCGTGCCCTGCCGGTCCAGGAGGGCACGAACGTGCTGGTGGGCGGCAAGACCGCCAGCAGCATGGACAGCCTGTCCGCGCTGCAGTCGACGCTGCCCTGGATGGCGCTGCTGCTGGCGGTGGCCACCTTCGTGCTGATGTTCCTGGCCTTCGGGTCGGTGATCCTGCCGCTGAAGGCGGTCCTGATGAGCGCCCTCGGGCTCGGCTCGACGCTGGGCTTCCTGACCTGGATCTTCGTGGACGGCCACGGTGCGGGGCTGGTGGGCATCACCCCCGGTCCGATGGAGGCCGGCGTGGTGGTGCTGATGGCGGCCATCGTCTTCGGCCTGTCCACCGACTACGAGGTGTTCCTGCTCTCCCGGATGGTCGAGGCGCGGGCCAACGGGGCCAGCACCCGGGACGCCGTGCGCGCGGGCACCGCCCGGACGGGCGGGGTGATCAGTGCCGCTGCGCTGCTGCTGGTGGTGGTCACCGGGGCGTTCGCGTTCTCCGAGGTGTCCACCATGCGCTTCCTGGGGCTGGGCCTGATCTTCGCCCTGGCGCTGGACGCCACCGTGGTGCGGCTGCTGCTGGTGCCCGCGGTGATCGCGCTGATCGGGGACCGGACATGGTGGGCCCCGCCGGCGCTGCTGCGGCTGCAGCAGCGCATCGGGCTGTCCGAGCACGAGCCGAGCGAGGCGGGCGAGGACCATCCCGACGGCTCGGGCCCGCCGTCCTCGGGCGGACGTCGTGGATCACGGCAGCGCAGCGCCCCGGGCAAGCACCGCTCGACGCCGGAGCGCCCCGGCTACCCCGTCCCCCGCTGGTAGCGGGGGGAGGCAGCGCGGGACGGGGTAGCCGGGCCCGGGCGGTCAGCCCAGGTGGTGTGCCGAGGGCACCTGCGGGCCACCCGGCTGCTGCTGCGACTCGGGCTGGCTGCCGATGGCCCTGGCGTAGCGCATGCCAGCGGCGATGAGCATGAGGCCCACCACGATGAACCCGATCACCCGGGCGATGCCGCTGACCGCGGCCAGGTCGAACAGCAGCAGCTTGGCCACGGCCGACCCGGCCAGGATCAGCCCGGCCACCCGGGCCACCAGCGACTGCCTCGTGGTGGACAGGCCCAGGCTCAGCAGCACCAGCGCGGCGATCATCCAGGTCACTGTGGCTGCGGTGTGGCCCCCCATGTAGCCGTGCTCCGGGGAGATCAGCACGCCGGCGGCGACGAGCGCGGTGCTGGCGCCGTAGAGCATCGCCGCTCCGCCGACGAGCCAGCTGATCGGGTCGGCACCGAGCACCCGGGACCAGTGCACCTCGTAGGCGAGGGCTCCGGCCGCCACGACGAGCAGCGTGCCGGCGACCACGGCGGGCCAGCCGGCGTGCGCCGAGGCCCAGGAGTCGGACAGCGCGAGCTCGGGCGGGGCGAGCTCCATCAGCATCGCGAGGCCCAGAGCGCCGAAACCGGTGGCCAGGCCCAGCGCCAGCCGCGAGCGCAGCTGGTGGGCGATCACCACGAGCACGATGGTGGCCGTCAGCATCAGCGAGGCCCGCGACTCCACGGTGGCGGCCAGGCACATGGCCTCGAACGCCGCGACGCAGCCGGCGCCGGTGAGGACCATCTGCACCGATCGGGGCAGCCACGGCAGGGAGAAGCGCAGGGCGATGAGCACGGCAGCCGCGCCGGAGACCACGGCGACCGCCGACCACTGCGACAGGATCGTGGGAGTCAGCAGGGTGGGCACCACCGACAGCGGCAGCAGGCCCGGCGCCACGCTGTCGGTGCGATCACGGTGGACGGCCAGCAGCGCGAAGACCAGGCCCGTCACGGTCACCAGGACGCAGGCGCCGGCGGTGGTCCAGAGGAGGGTGTCGCGATCGGCTGCCACGACGATGGAGATCGCCGCTGCGAGCACCGGAGCCACGGTCTGCACCACGTAGAGGCCCTGCCAGGGTCGCAGCAGGTGCAGCACGCCGGCGGCGACGCACACCGCCAGGACGAAGCCAGTGAGCTCAGGACCGCCGTCCTGGATGAGGAACGGGGAGAGGGCGCACGAGGCCAGCACGGCGAGCAGGGCCATCAGCTGGGAGCGCCACCAGTAGGCGATGCCCAGCCCGGCTGCGGTGATGGCGAAGCCGAGCACGAGACCGACGGGCACCGGCACCCAGTGGTAGGTGCTGGTGACCACCACGACGTCCAGGTACAGCCCGACCGCTCCGGTGGCGGCCAGCGTGACCGAGCCGATCTGCCCACCGGGCCGGTTGCGCACCCAGAAGGACAGGCCCAGCAGCGCGGTGGCCAGCACGGCGCCGCCCACGACGCGGGGGACGACTCCCAGGAAGCCGTTCTGCACCGCGAGGACGAGCAGCATCACCACGCCGAGCAGGGTGATGACGGAGCCGGCGACCGCCAGCACGCGGCTGGTGGTGTTCTCCCGGGCCCACCACCCGGGCTGGGCGGCCGGGGCCGGCGGCGGGGGGTAACCCGGGGGTGAGCCGGACCACGGCGGTGGGCCCGCCGGCGGGCGGGGCGGGCCACTGGGCGGGCGGGGGCCGCGGGCGGCCGGGGGGATCGGCCCGCTGGGCAGCTGGGCGACCTGGGGCGGGCGAGGCGCGGGCCCCTGGGGGCCGGCGCGGAAGGCCGGCTGGGGGGGGCGGACCGGGGCGGGCGGGGGCACCGGGGCCCAGCTGGGGCCCGGTCGGCCAGGCGCAGGCTCGGTGGGTGGCGCCGGAGTCTGTGGGGGTTCAGCACCGACCTCGTCCAGCCGCTTGCGCAGCGAACGGACCTCGTCGGCGAGCTGTGCCACGGCGTCGTCATGGTCGGGGTGCTGAGTCATGAACCCATCGTGGCCAAATGCCGCGGCCGTGTCCTGAGTATTGCTACTTGTGTCGGGCAGAAGTGTTCTGCGCGTTCACTACTCGAGGCCGTGCTCGATGGCGTAGCGGGCCAGCTCGACGCGGTTGGCCAGCTGCAGCTTGCGCAGCGTCGACTGCACGTGGTTCTCCACGGTGCGGTGGCTGATCACCAGCCGGGCGGCGATCTGCTTGGCGCTGAGGCCCTTGGCCACCAGTCGCAGCACCTCCGTCTCCCGCTCGGACAGCTGCGGGGTGGACGGTCCTGCAGCCGCCGGCTCGGCGGACATGCGCCGGTACTCACCGAGCACCAGCCCAGCCAGGCCCGGGGTGAACACCGCCTGCCCCGCGGCAGTGGCGCTCACCGCGTCGACCAGCTCGGTGACGGACGCGCTCTTGACCAGGTAGCCCGAGGCGCCTGCCTTGACGGCGTCGAGCACGTCGGACTGCTCGCCGGAGGCCGACAGCACCAGCACCCGCGTGCCCGGCGACACCTGCAGCACCCGGGCAGTGGCGTCGACGCCGGAGCCGCTGCCCAGCTGCATGTCCATCAGCACGACGTCCGGCTGCACGGCACTGGCGATGCGCTCGGCGGAGTCCACGCCGTCGGCGGTGGCCACCACGTCGAAGCCGCGAGCGGTGAGGTCGCGGGCGACCCCGTCCCGCCACATCGGGTGGTCGTCGACCACCATCACCCGGACCACGGTGTCCCGAGCCGGCTCGGTCGTGCTCTCCTGCATGGTGCCCCCCGTTGGCAGTGTGGAACCTCGGGCCCGCTGAAGCTGGGCGCTGCTGATCTCGGCTACCGGCCGCGCCGGTGCGCCCACCGACGCACAGACATCATGACGGTCTCGTCGCTCCTGCGGGGCGTGCTCGGCCGCGCCACCCGGACCTCCCACTCGGTTCCCTCGCCCGGCGCGGTCTCCAGCACCAGCTCACCGCCGAGGTCGGCGACCCGGCCGCGGATCGACCGCGCGACCCCCATCCGGCCCTCGCGCTCGGCCTCCTCCAGGCGGCCCTCGGCGATGCCGCAGCCGTCGTCGCGAATGCTGAGCACCACCTCGCTGCCCAGGTCCTCCAGCAGGACGAAGGCCTTGGCCCCCACCCCGGCGTGCACCGCGACGTTGGACAGCGCGGTGCGGGTGACGGCAGCCAGCTCGGTCGCCACCGCTCCCGGCAGCGGGACGCTGGTGCCAGGCACGGACACCGACACCGTCGAGCTCGCCTGGGCCTGCAGCAGCGTGCGCAGGTCGATGCTGGGCAGCTGGCGATCGTCGGTCGGGTCGGTGGGCGCGGCCGAGACCATCGCCCGCAGGGCCACCTCCTGCTCCCCGGCCATCGCCGCCAGCGACGCGGCGTCACCGCCGAGCTCGCTGCCCTGGCGACGGATGTAGGCGAGCACCTGCAGCACGCTGTCGTGCACCTCGCGGGCCAGTCGGTCCCGCTCGGCGATCGCGGCCTGCACCCGCAGCGCGCGCTCGAGCTGGGCGTGCGAGCGTCGTGCGGTGTCGGCGGCCACCCCGAGCACCAGCCCGGTGCACAGCAGCAGCACCCCGTCCCGGCTGATGTCGGTGTCCACGTAGCCGTTCACCAGCGCGGTGGCCACCGCGACCACCAGTCCCACCCCGAAGCCCAGCGCCGGGCCCGCGAGCACCGCGGCGGCCACCACCGGGTTGGCCGCCCAGATGGTGGTGACCAGCGGGTCGGGGGAGGCGAGCTGGTCGGTGGTCAGCGCCAGGCGGGACAGGGCCAGCAGCGCCAGGACCACGCCCACGTCGGCCGCCACCATGGCGAGGTTGCGGCCCCAGCCCTGCGTGTGACCCAAACCGGTGACCACCGTCCAGGCGCCCATCACACCCACCAGCACCCAGCTCAGCACGGGGTGGGCGTAGCCGGGGGAGAAGGCGACCTGCACCCCGAGGGCGAAGAGGAAGGTGAGCACCCGGAAGACGGTGGCGCCCTGCCACAGCGGCGTGGCCGGGTCGATCCGTGTGCCGGCCGACGAGCGCGCGTGCTCACGCCGACGGCCGCCCCCCGTGGCGGTCACCGGGTCAGGCCGGTCCGGGGCCGGGGCCCGACGAGCCCGGACGGTCGGCATCGGCATCGGCATCGGCGCTGGTGTCGGTATCGGTGTCACGAGGCTGCGGCTGGCCGCTCGGCACCTTCGCCTCCGCGGGATCGGACCCGCTCAGCCCCGCCGCGTCCGCGTGCTCCTCGTCGGAGAACAGCGACCGCACGGCCGAGTTGAGCACCGCCACCATGGGCACGGCCAGGACGGCACCGAGGATGCCGCCGAGCACGGTGCCCGCCGCGATGGCCAGCACCACCGCCACCGGGTGCAGCGCCACGGCGCGCCCCAGCAGCAGCGGCTGCAGCACGTGGCCCTCGAGCTGCTGCACGGCCAGCACCACGCCCAGCACGATGAGCGCCACCACGAAGCCCTTGGTGACCAGGGCGACCAGCACGGCGACGATCCCGGTGAGCACCGCTCCGATGATCGGGACGAACGCGCCCAGGAACACCAGCGCGGACAGGGGCAGGGCCAGCGGGACCTGCAGCACCGCCAGCCCCACGCCGATGCCGATCGCGTCCACCCCGGCCACCGCGATGGTGGCCCGGACGTAACCGACCAGGGAGGCGAAGCCACGGTGGCCGGCGACGTCCACCGCGTCGCGGTTCTCGCGGGGGATGACCTGGATGCAGAACTCCCAGATCTGACGGCCGTTCTGCAGGAAGAAGATGAGGGTGAACAGCGTGAGCAGCCCGCCGGTGAGCAGCTCCCCCAGCGTGCTGGCGGTGCTCAGGGCGCTGGTGGTCAGCGCGTCGCTGTGCGACTTCAGCGCGTCGGTGAAGGTGGTGCCGGCGTTGTTGATCTCCTCCTGGCGGAGGTGGAACGGCCCGGTCACCAGCCATTCCTGCACCTCGGTGACGCTGGAGCCGACCTTGTCCTGCATCTCCGGCAGGCCGTTGATGAACTGCTGCACCACGAACGTCAGCACGCCGCCCACCAGGGCGAGCCCGCCGACCATCGCGATGGCCGTGGCGAGGGCACGGGGCAGACCGGCGCGCTCCATCCACGCCACGGCCGGCGACATCAGGGCCGAGCCCAGCAGCGCCAGCGCCACCGGCACCGTCACCACACCGAAGTTGCTGACCAGCTGGAAGACCACGTAGACGAGGGCACCGATGACGAGCAGGCGGGCGGACCACGACGCGGCGACGCGGACGCCCCACGTGACGGCTTCCTTGCTGTCCCTGCGTGCGGGAGCTTCTGGGACTGCGGCGGATCTGGTCACGGGGCGTGAGCCTAGTGACGCTGGGCGCACTACGGTGAGCGCGTGCCCACCCGCGTCGAGATTCTCCAGCGGATGCGCACCAGTCCATGGCCGGGCTACGCGGCAAGCATGTTGCTGGCCAACCTGGCTGGTGCGCTCATCCTGTGGGCCTTCGTCCGCTACGTGCTGCCGCTGCCGCCGGAGGACATGCAGTACGCGCAGGGCCTCAACCGGCTGATATTCGGCACCTACCTGGCCCTGGCGCTGGTCGTTGACGTCGTCCTGGGGCTGCGGATCCTCAAGCCGGTGCTGCTCTGGCGACGCCGCGGCGGTCCGCCCACCGCGGCCGAGCAAGCAGCGGTGCTGCGCGCCCCGTTCTGGCAGACCGTGGTGCACGCCGGGATGTGGACGGTGGGCGGGGTGATCTTCGTGGCGCTGAACGTGGCCGCCTCGCACCGCCTCGCGGTGGTCATCGCCTTCAGCGTGGTGCTGGGCGCGGCGGCCACCTGTGCGGTGGGCTACCTGCTGGCGGAGCGCTGCCTGCGGCCGGTGGCAGCCGACGCGCTGAAGGCGAACATGCCGGACAACCCGACCGGGCCCGGCGTGGCCAGCCGGGTGCTGCTCACCTGGGGGCTGACCTCGGCCCTGCCCACGTCGGGGATCCTGGTGATCTGCG
Organism: Rhodococcus sp. Z6_132; assembly: GCF_058133635.1. NCBI lineage: Bacteria > Bacillati > Actinomycetota > Actinomycetes > Mycobacteriales > Nocardiaceae > Rhodococcus > Rhodococcus sp. Z6_132. The sequence continues at coordinate 717,049 of NZ_JBYUNP010000001.1, read as the reverse complement.
TGGCCCAGCTGACCGGCTCGCTGGTGGACGACCCCCAGCGGGTGGTCGGCGCGATCATCTTCGTCGGTGGCCTGTCTTTCCTGGTCGGCCTGCTCGGCACGGGGCTGACGGCGCGCTCCATCGCCGACCCCATCGAGCAGGTGCGCTGGGCGCTGGGCGAGGTCGGGCGCGGCCAGACCGAGGTGTCGGTGGAGGTGTACGACAGCAGCGAGGTGGGCCTGCTGCAGAAGGGCTTCAACGAGATGGTCTCCGGGGTGGCCGAGCGGGAGCTGCTGCGCGACCTGTTCGGCCGGCACGTCGGGGTGGACGTGGCACGGCGGGCGCTGGAGACCGGCACCGACCTGGGCGGGGAGCTGCGCGAGGTCGGCGTGCTGTTCGTGGACATGGTGGGCTCGACCCGGATGGCCGCCAGCCACCCTCCCGCCGAGGTGGTGGCCCTGCTCAACGACTTCTTCCGGGTGGTGGTGGACGTGGTCACCGAGCACGGTGGGCTGGTGAACAAGTTCGAGGGCGACGCCGCCCTGGTGATCTTCGGCGCCCCGCTGGAGCACAGCGACGTGGCCACCGCCGCGCTGGCCGCCGCCCGCCAGCTGCGCCGCGAGCTGGAGCGGGCCACCGGGGTGGACCTGGGCATCGGGGTGTCGGCGGGCATGGCGGTGGCCGGCAACATCGGGGCGGCCCGCCGGTTCGAGTACACCGTGATCGGTGACCCGGTGAACGAGGCGGCCCGGCTGACCGAGCTGGCCAAGAACCGGGACTGCCGCGTGCTGGCGTCGGAGCGGGCCCTGCTCGCGGCGACCGTCGAGGAGCGCCAGCTGTGGGCCACCTGCGAGGAGGTCACCCTGCGGGGCCGGCTCGAGCCGACCCGCCTGGCCATGCCGATCGAGGTCTCCGCGGTCCCCTGACCAGTGGGTTCGCGTCCACCCCTTCGTCGTCTGGTTCTGCGCCGCCGGCCCAACATCGGCACACTGGCACCACGGTGTGCAGAAAGCTGCGCCCAGGCGTCACCTCGCGGCCGCGGTGCCGTGCCGGTGCTGCTGGTTCCGAGCGCAAAGAGGGAGACCGAGATGACGCACGCAGCGCCCCATGACCCCGACGACCTCTCCACCCCGCAGCTGCTGGAGCGGCTCACCGACCAGGTGTCCACCCTGGTCAAGCAGGAGGTCCAGCACGCCACTGCCGAGGTGAAGCAGAAGGGCGCCCGCCTCGGCGTGGGCATCGGCATCTCCGGTGCCGGAGCGGTGGTGGCCCTCTACGGCCTCGGGGCGCTGGTGGCCTGCGCGATCCTGGCGCTGACGCTGGTGCTGGACGCCTGGCTCGCCGCCCTGATCATCGGTGCCGCGCTCGTCGTCCTCGGCGCGCTGATGGGCCTGTTCGGCGCCCAGCGTGCTCGCAAGGCCGTTCCCCCGGTGCCACAAGAGACCCTCAACAGCGTCCAGCGCGACGTGCAGACGGTGAAGGAGAACCTGAAGCGATGAGCGTGGACAAGACGCAGCAGAGCCGGGAGCAGACCCGGGCGGAGCTGGCGGAGACCCTTGACGCCCTGGCGCACAAGGCCGACGTCAAGGGACGAGCCAGGGCGAAGGCGCAGCAGACCTGGTCCGAGGCGCAGCAGACCTGGTCCGAGGCCAGCAGCCGGGTCGACCCCAAGGTGGCCGGCGCGGCCTGTGGGGCCGTGGTGGTCATGGTGGTCGGGCTGCTGATGTGGCGGCACCGGCGATGAGCGCGGTCAACAAGGTCCTCTACAAGCCGTTGAGCCTGCTGGCCAGCGTTCTCGGCGGGCTGGCGGCCAGTGCGATCTTCGGCAAGCTGTGGGGCCGCATCGGCGACGACGAGAAGAAGGCGCCCAAGCCGGACGACCTGCGCCACTCGACCCGCGAGGTGCTGCTCGCCGCGGTGCTGCAGGGCGCCATCTTCGCCCTGGTGCGGGCGGCGGTCGACCGGGCCAGCGCCAAGGGCTACCGCAAGATGACCGGGCAGAACCCGACCTAGGCCTGGACGGCTAGCTCTCGCCGGGGTCAGCCACCACCGGGGCGGCGAGGATGGCGATGAAGTGGCCGGCAGCCTCCTGCACGTCGTGCAGCCGCAGGCCTGCGGCCATCGCGACGTGCTGGACCGCGTCCACCCCCAGCCGGGCCCAGTGGAACCACTCCCCGACGGCGCTCTCGGTCTCCATCCGCAGCCGCGTGCAGGGGGTGCCCACCCCGGGGCCGTCCACCTCGACCACGGCGAGCCCGCCGGGCTGCAGCAGCGCGGCGGCGCGGCGCAGCACCCGCACCGGGTCGCCACCGATGCCGATGTTGCCGTCGGCCAACAGCACGCTGGACCAGCCGCCGGCGCCGGGCAGCGAGTCGAAGAGGTCGCGCTGCAGCGCCGGGGCACCACGGGCGGTGGTCAGGCGGACCGCCTCCGCCGAGGAGTCCACCCCCAGCGCGCAGGCCCCCCGCCCCACCAGCGCGGCGGTGAGCCGACCCGGCCCGCAGCCCAGGTCGAGGGTCGCGCCGACACAGCGGGCGAGCAGGGCGGCGTCGGCCGTGCGCTCGGCGGTGCTCATGCCGGGCCCTCCCATCCAGCGGGTCATCGGCAGCTCGATGCGCCGCCCCGCGGTGTCGCCCACCCAGCAGGGCTGACCTCGCGCGGCCCGCTGGTAGAGCTCGTCGGCAGAGACGGTGCCGCTGCCCTCCACAGCCGTCACCGGCCCGCCTCCCGCTGCTGGTGGCACCGCGCCGCAGCCGCGAACAGGGTGTCCGGGGCCAGCTCCGCCACCGCCAGCACGTCGGCGGGCCGGTCGACGTCGCGCAGGTCGGGCAACGACCGCGCAGGGGCTCCGGCCGCGCGCAGGGCCGCCGCGGTGCGCGCGCCGGTGTCGGGCTGCGACATCGGCACCCCGGCCAGGCACTGGGCCAGCGCAGGCCGGCCCACGCCCAGCGCCCACCAGCCCCCGTCGGTGGCTAGGCCCAGCGCGGCATCGGCCTCCCGCAGCACCGCCAGGGCGGCCCCCAGCAGCGCCGGCGTGACCTGCGGGGTGTCCATCCCGATCTGCAGCACGCCCGTGCCCGGACCGGCCGCTGCCGCATCGGTGTGGGCGGCGCAGAGCCGGGCGGCGAAGCTCGGGCCCCGCTGGGGCAGCACCACGAAGTCGCACAGGGCGTGGCCGATCTCCGCGCTGCGGCATGCCTGGTGCAGCTCCCCGGCCAGCGCCACCACGTGGCAGTCGGCGGGCGTGGCGGCCACCGCGGCGAGGGTGTCCAGCAGCGCGGCCGCAGCCAGGTCGGCCGCCTCCTCGGGCGCCACCCAGGGGCTGAGGCGGGTCTTGGCCCGGCCCGGCACCGGCGCCTTCGCCACCACCAGCAGCGTGCTCACCGCAGCACGGCCCCGAAGTCGCGGACCGCGTGCACCGTGCCCCGCACCGAGCCGGAGACCTTGGAGCGCCCCGCGGTCCGCGGGGAGTAGGTGACGTCGACCTCGGCCACCGACCAGCCGGCGCGCGCCGCCCGCACCAGCAGCTCCAACGGGTAGCCCGACCGGCGGTCCCGCACCCCGAGCTGCAGCAGGTCGCCGCGGCGCACCGCGCGGACCGGTCCGATGTCGTGCACCGCCAGCCCGTGCCTCTGCCGCAGCCGGGCCGCGACGAGGGCGTTGCCCAGCCGGGCGTGCCAGGGCCAGCCGCTGCCCCGCACCGCGCGTCGCCGCCCCACCACCAGGTCGGCACCAGCGTCGAGCCGGGCGACCAGGCGGGGCAGCTCGGCGGGGTCCATGGAGCCGTCGCCGTCGAGCACGCAGACCACCTCGGCGTCGCTGGCCAGCACCCCGGCGTGCACCGCGCTGCCGTACCCCGCGACTGGCTCGTGCACCACCCGCGCGCCACCGGCGGTCGCGACACCGGCGGTGTCGTCACCGGACCCGTTGTCCACCACCACGGCCCGGTAACCGGTGGGCAGCGCGGCCAGCACCCCGGGCAGCGAGCCCGCCTCGTCCCGGCACGGGATGACGACGTCGATGCTGCTCACCGCATCGAGTGAAGCCGACCAGCGCCCCGCGCGCAGCACGAGCACAGGGGGCTGTGGCCGGGCCTGCGGCGACCGTCAGGCCTGGTCACGGCGCTGTGCCTAGGGTTTGGCGGGTGAACCTCGCACCGCCTGCCACCGCCGCGCGGCGCCACCCCGACCGGTCGCTGCTGGGTGACGTCGCCAGCGCGGTGCTGGCGGTGGCGCTGCTGGTCGCGGCGATCGTGGTGCCGCGCCGCATGGCGCCGGCGGAGCGGGACGCGCTGCACGCCGAGACCGCCCCGCTCTACGGCATCTGGGAGCCGCACGTGGGCGTGGGCACACCGCTGGCCGTGGTGCTGGCGGTGCTGGTGGTCGGCTGGGGCCCTCGCCTGGCGCAGCGGCTGCGCTGGCCCTGGCTGCTGGCCGGCACGGCCGCGGTCGCAGTCGGCTGGGCGATGGCGCTGCTCCTGGTGGACGGGTGGCAGCGCGGGTTCGTCGATCACCTGGAGGATTCGAACGAGTACCTGCCCACGGTTCGCACCATCGCCGACGTGCCCGCGATGGTGCAGGACTTCAGCAGCCGGATCCTGGAGGGGGTGCCCGGTTCCTGGCCCACCCACGTCTCCGGCCACCCACCGGGAGCCCTGCTGAGCTACGTGGCGCTGGACCGCCTGGGCCTGGACGGCGCGGTCCCGGCGGGGCTGGCCGAGGTGCTCGTGGGCTGCTCGGCGGTGGTGGCGGTGCTGGTGACGGTGCGGGTGCTGGCCGACGAGCAGACCGCCCGCCGCGCGGCACCGTTCCTGGCCCTGGCCCCGGCGGCCATCTGGGTGGCGGTCTCCGCCGACGCCCTGTTCGCGGGGGTGGTGGCCTGGGGGATCGCCCTGCTGGCGCTGGCCGCCACGCGGGCGGTGCGCTGGCCCACTGTTGCCGCGCTGGCGTCGGGGCTGCTGCTGGGCTACGGCATCTTCCTGTCCTACGGCCTGGTGCTGATGGGCCTGGTGGCGGTGGCGGTGCTGGTCGCCGCGCGCACCGTGCGGCCGTTGCTGCCCGCCGTGGCCGGGGCGCTGGTGGTGGTGGCCGCGTTCGCCGCGGCCGGCTTCTGGTGGCTCGACGGCTACCACCTGGTGGTCGACCGGTACTACCAGGGCATCGCCACCGAGCGCCCGTTCAGCTACTGGGGCTGGGCCAACCTGGCGTCGTTGCTGTGCGCGGTGGGCCTGGCCACCGCCGCGGCGCTGCACCGGGTGCTCGCACCGGCACGGCTGCGGGCCAGGGACGGGCTGAGCCTGCTGGTGCTCGGCGCCGGGCTGGCGGTGGCGGCGGCGGACCTGAGCGCGCTGAGCAAGGCCGAGACCGAGCGGATCTGGTTGCCCTTCGCGGTGTGGCTGCTGGCCGCCACCGCGGCGCTGCCGGTGCGCTGGCAGCGCGGCTGGCTGGCCGTGCAGGCGCTGCTGGCGCTCGGGGTGGTGCACCTGGTGCTGACCAACTGGTAGCCCCTCAGGGGCAGCCGGCGGGAACCACCAGCACCGGGCGGGTGCTGTTGTGCAGCACCTGCTGGGAGACGCTGGCGTGCAGCAGTGACCGCAGCCCGTGCAGGCTCCGAGTCCCGGTGACGATGATGTCGGCCTGGTGCTCCTCGGCGGCGTCCACGATGCCGGTCCACACCCCGCCGGCGGCCGGCTGGGTGGCGGCGGTGGCCTGCAGCCCCAGCGCGGTGGCCACGCCGGCGCCCTCCTCGGCGAGCAGGCGGGCCTGGGTCTCGGCGTAGCGGTCGGCGGGGTGGTCCTCCCCAGCCCAGCCCACGACGGACAGCTCACCCCACATGGTGGCCAGCTGGGCGGTCTGCACCACCAGTGGCGCCCACACGCTCACCACCACCACGTGCGTGGAGCGCAGGCAGCGCGCGACGTGCTCCAGCGCCCCGCGGGCGCAGGCGGAGCCGTCGTAGGCCACCAGGACCACGTCGGTGCTGGTGGCGGCCGGTCGTGCGCGGTCGGTGCGGGGTGCCGCCATGGTGGGCTCCTGACCTGCGGGCGCCGGGCGCACGTCCGGTCCGTGGGCTGGCGTCCGCCTGGTTCCCCGCCGATTGTGCGCCGTGCGCGCCGGTTCCGCGAGGGGTGGACCCGTGGCGGTCAGCCTCGGTCGAGGCCGGCGAAGACGTCCTCGCGCAGGGATCCGGGCGCAGCATCGCGCTGGAGGAACCACTCGCGGCCCAGCACCTGGCGGAACACCGGGCGCGGCAGGCGCAGCAGCAGGGCGAGAGTGCGCTGGTCGGAGTCGGCGGTGGCCTGGCTGGCGTGGGCGGCCATCGCGGCGCGCTTGGCGGCGGCGTGCGGACGGACGTCCACGCGGTGGGTCACCACGTCGCTGTAGGCCTCGGCGAAGGCGGCGGCTCGCACCCCTGGCAGCACGCCGGGCACCGCCTCGACCAGTCGCACGGCGCGCTGGACGAGCCGCCGGTCCAGCGTGGCCTCGAGCACCCGTGGAGTGCCCGCCAGCCGAGCCGCCAGCGCTCCCACGTGGTGCACCTGCACGTGGTCGGGGTGGCCGTAGCCGCCGGCGGGGTCGTAGGTGGTGAGGACCTCCGCCCGCTCCTGCTCCAGCACCCGCGCCACCCGTCGTGCCGCGCTCACCCGGTCCACGTCGGAGAAGCCGCCCGGGGTCGCGCTGTCGCGCCAGCCGGAGTCGCGGTAGCCCAGCAGGACCAGGCGGGCACAGCCCAGCGCCCCGGCCGAGCGCTCCAGCTCAGCCACTCGCCGGGTGCCCAGCCCGCCGTCGGCGCGCAGGTGCGTCGCAGCCAGCCCGGCCTCCCCGTTGGTGGCCACCACCAGCACCACGCGGTGGCCCTCGGCGGCGGCACGGGCAAGCGTTCCCCCGGTCAGCAGGACCTCGTCGTCGGGGTGGGCGTGGAAGGAGACGAGGGTGCGGGCCACGGGCTCAGCATGGCAGCCGGCTCGCTCAGCCGTGACGCGTGCTACACCTGAGCGCGGTTGGTGCTTACATTGTGCGGACTGCTTTGTACTTCACCTGAGCCCTACGACGCACGAGGACCCGCACACGATGACCACCACTCCGGCTGAGGAGACCCCTGCCGCCGCGCCCCGGCGCGGCTGGGTCGGGCTGCGCGCGCTCGCCTCCGTCGCCGCGCTGGCCACCGTCGTCGGGCTGCTGCTGGTGCTGCCCCGGGTGCTGGGCACCTCGTGGGACCCGGTGAGCAAGGTGCTGGCCGGGGTGCCGCTCACCGCGCTGCTGCTGCTCGCCGCGCTGTGGCTGGCGGGACTGTGGTCCTACACCTGGGTGCTCACCGCGGCCCTGCCCGGACTCACCCACCGCCAGGCGCTGATGCTGAACCTCACCGGCAGCGCCGTGGCGAACGTGGCGCCCTTCGGCGGGGCGGCCGGGGTGGGGCTGAACTTCGCGATGATCCGCTCCTGGCGGTTCACCCGGTCCGCCTTCGCCACCTTCACCGCGGTGAGCAACCTGTGGGACTGGCTGGGCAAGCTGGTGTTCGCCGGCGCGGTGCTGGCCTGGCTGTTGTCCACCGGCACGCTCACCTCCGGTCCCGTGCTCAGCGCGGTGCGCACGGCCGTGGTGGTGCTCGCGCTGGTGCTGGTGGCGCTGCTGTCGGCGCTGAGCAGCCACCGCGTGGCCCGCGGCTGCGGCACCGTGCTGGACCAGGCGGTCGCCGGCGGCATGCGTCTGGTCCGCTCCCCGCGGCGCTCCCGCATGGTCGACGTGCTGCCGCAGCTGAGGTCGTCCACGGTGGAGGTGATCCAGACGGCGTGGCTGCAGATGAGCGTCGCCGTCACCGGGTACCTGCTGCTGCAGGTGCTGCTGCTCGGCAGCTGCCTGCACCTGCTGGGTGAGGACCTGCCCGTGGGGGTGATCGCGGCCGGCTTCGCCGTGGAGCGGCTGCTGACGCTGGTCCCCATCACGCCCAACGGCGCGGGCTTCGCGGAGACCGCCTGCGCCGGCATGCTCATCGCGCTGGGCGGGGGAGCGGTGGGGGTGGCCGCGGCAGTGCTGCTGTACCGCGGGTTCACCTTCCTGCTGGAGATCCCGGTGGGCGGGCTGGGCATCGTCGCCTGGTTGGTGCAGCAGTCGCGGCGCCGTCGCGCACTGGTGCCGGTGGCCACCGCGTGAGGATCACCCACGTCACCGACTGCTACCTGCCCCGCCTGGGCGGCATCGAGATGCAGGTGCACGACCTCGCCCGGCGCCAGCGCGCCCAGGGCCACGAGGTCCGCGTCATCACCCGCACCGCCGCCGAGGCGCCGGAGGACCCTGCCGGGCCCACCGTGCACCGGGTGCCGGGCTTCCGGCAGGGGGTGCCCGGGGTGAGCACCCGTGCGGCGCTGCACCGGCTGCTCGCACCGGGAGAGGTGGACGTGGTGCACGCGCACGCGTCGCTGGTGTCCCCGCTGGTGTGGACGGCCGGGGCGATCACCTCGGCCGCGGGGGTGCCCATGGTGGTCACCATGCACTCGGTCCCGCCGCCGGGGGCGATCCTGCGGGTGGCGGGCACAGCGGCGGGCTGGACCCGCTGGAAGGCCCGCTGGACCGCGGTGAGCCAGGTGGCGGCGAAGCCGATGCGCTACATGCTGGTCGGCCAGGAGGTGGCCGTGCTCGGCAACGGGGTGGACGCCGCGGCGTGGCAGCTGCCCGCCCACCACGCCGACCCGCGCGAGCTCACCATCGTCAGCGTGATGCGGCTGGCCCAGCGCAAGCGCCCGATGCCGCTGATCCGCACGCTGCAGGCCATCCGGGCACAGGTGCCGACCGACGTCCGCCTGCGCGCGGTGATCATGGGCGAGGGCCCCCGGCGCGCCGACATGGAGAAGGCACTGCGCCGGCGCGGGATGCAGGACTGGGTCAGCCTGCCCGGCGCTCGCACCCGCGAGGAGATCCGGCAGGTCTACCGCACCGCCGACGTGTACCTGGCGCCGGCGCGGCTGGAGTCCTTCGGCATCGCCGCGCTGGAGGCCCGCAGCGCGGGTCTGCCGGTGGTGGCGATGTCCTGCGGCGGGGTGGTGGAGTTCGTGCGCGACGGCGTGGAGGGGCTGCTGGTGGGCTCCGACGCCGACATGGCCGCCGCCACCGCCGGGCTGCTCACCGCACCGGAGCGGCTGCGGGCCATCCGGGAGCACAACGTGGCCACCACGCCGGAGATGACCTGGGACCACATGCTGGCGCGCAGCATGGAGCACTACCAGCAGGCCGCCGTCATCGCCGGCACGCGACTGCCCGACCCCGTGCTGGCGCGCACTGGCTCTGACGGGGCGGTGGGCCGCCCGGGCGGTGCGCGGCTGCGCAGCAGGGTCAGCACCGGCGGCACTGCCGGCGGCGAGTGCCGGTGTGGGACCGGGCGAGACGGCCGTCACACCTGCGTGCCAGACTCCCACGGATGAGCGACTGGACCACACCTGGCGTGTACCCCGTGGCCGAGGGCGTGCACCGCATCCCGCTGCCCCTGCCCAACGACGGGCTGCGCGCGGTCAACGTCTACGCCATCACCGACGGCGACTCGCTGGTGCTGGTGGACTCCGGCTGGGCGATCCCGGAGTCCATGCAGCAGCTGGAGCGCGGCCTGGCCACGCTGGGCGCGGACCTCGGCGACGTCAGCCGGATCCTGGTCACCCACGTGCACCGCGACCACTACACGCAGGCGGTCACCATCCGCCGCCGAGTGGGCTCCGACGTCGCGCTGGGCGCCGGGGAGAAGCCGTCCATGGACCTGCTGCTGCACCGCGCCGCCGAGGCCAACGTCCTCAACGCCGACCGGATGGCCCGCTACGGGGCGCAGCAGCTGGCCGACCTCATCCGCAACGCCCCGCCCAGCGAGGGCGGCCCGTGGGAAGCCCCCGACCAGTGGCTGGAGGAGGGCGACACCATCGCCCTCGGCAGCCGCAGCCTGGACTCGGTGCCCACCCCGGGCCACACCCGCGGCCACGTGGTGTTCGTCGACGCCGCCGCCGACCTGCTCTTCGCCGGCGACCACGTGCTGCCCAGCATCACCCCGTCCATCGCCGTGGAGCCCGGACCGCCCCGGCTGGCCCTGGGCGACTACCTGCAGTCGCTGCGCGTGGTGCGGGCGATGCCCGACCGGATGCTGCTGCCCGCGCACGGGGCCGTGACCGACAGCGCGCACAAGCGCATCGACGAGCTGCTGGAGCACCACGACACCCGGCTGGCCGACACGCTCGCCGCGGTGACCCAGGGCAGCACGGTGCTCGACGTGGCCCGCATCCTGCGGTGGACCCGGCACAAGCGCAGCTACGCCGACCTGGACATCTTCAACCAGGTGCTGGCCATCGGCGAGACCGCCGCTCACCTGGATCTGCTTGTGCACCAAGGCCGGCTGCGCTGCGACGACAGCTCGGGAGTCAGCACCTACGGCAGCTGAGGCCGGTGGCTCCGCCCCGGTCCACCGTGCTTGACTGGCGCGATGGTGAAGACGGACCGCACGGGCCCCCGCGCGTTCCGATCCGCGCGTCGCGGCCTGCTCGCCGGCGTGCTGGGCGCGACGATGGTGGTCGGCTGCAGCTCCCCTGGGCCGCCGCCCAGCGCGGCGCTGCCCCCGGCCATCGCCGCCCCGTCGAGTCCTGGTCCGAGCGAGCCGACCGGACCCACCACCGCCCCCGTCCCCGGTCCGTCATCTCCCGCGCCGCCGTCTCCCGGGCCGTCGTCTCCCGAGCCACCAACCACCTCGGTGCCGGCTGCTGCGCCGGTCCCCGGCTGTGTGCCCACCGACTACCTGGCCACCCTGCCGCTGCGCCAGCAGCTGGGACAGCTGCTGATGGTCGGGGTGGACTCGTCCGGACCCGGTCAGGTCACCGACGTGGTCCGCCAGGGTGTCGGCGGCGTCTTCGTCGGCGGCAACGCCACCGGGTTGCTCACCAGCGGCGCGCTGTCCCGGCTCGACGCCCAGTCCCCGGCAGGCCTCGGAGTGATGGTGGCGGCCGACGAGGAGGGCGGTCGGGTGCAGCGCATCGACGCCCTGGACGGCAGCATCCCCTCGGCGCGGGCCATGGTGCAGTCCGGGATGAGCCCCGCCCAGGTGCGCCAGCTCGCCCTCACCCGTGGCCAGCAGCTGCGCGGCTACGGCATCACCGTGGACTTCGCCCCCGACACCGACGTCTCCGCCCAGGCGAGCACCACCGTCATCGGGGACCGCTCGTTCAGCCCGGACCCGCAGGTGGTGACCAGCTACGCCCGGGCGTTCGCCGACGGCCTCCGCGCCGCCGGTGTGCTGCCCGTGCTCAAGCACTTCCCGGGCCACGGCGCCTCCAGCGGCGACTCGCACCGGGGCACGGTGACCACGCCCGCCCTGCCTGCCCTGCAGCAGCGTGACCTGGTGCCCTTTCGCGCGCTGGTCGCGGAGTCGTCACCGGCGGGCACCGGCGTGATGGTGGGTCACCTGGCCGTTCCCGGGCTCACGGAGCCGGGCCTGCCCGCGAGCCTCAGCCCGGCCGCGGTCGGGTTGCTGCGTGCTGGCAGCGGCTACGGCGCCCCGCCGTTCGAGGGGGTGGTGTTCAGCGACGACCTCGCGGGCATGGCCGCCATCAGCGACCGGTTCGACGTGCGAGAGGCGTCGCTGCGTGCGCTGCAGGCCGGCAGCGACGTGGCGGTGTTCATCACCGCCACTCGGCTGCCCGCGGTGCTCGACTACCTGGAGGCGGCGGTGGCCGACGGTCGGCTGCCGGCCGCGCAGGTGCAGCAGTCGCTGCGCCGCGTGGTGCTGGCCAAGCAGGTTCCGCTCTGCGCGTGAGCTGAGCGGGTCGGGGCTGGCATGCTCACCCCGTGACGCGACTCCTGGTGACTGCCGGACTACTGGGTGCCATCGGCGTGCTGGCCGGTTGCGGCGGTTCCCCCGAGCAACCGGCCCCGCAGACGACCGTGGCGCCCCCGGCCAGCTCCGTGTCCGCGCCGCCGAGCACACCGCCGCCGGTGCCGGCCGAGCCCGCCCCGCGCACGACCCTGGCGCCCCCGACGCTCGCCCCCTCGGCCACCACCCGGCCCGTGGCCCCCACGACGGCGACGCCCACGCCGGCGGTACCCACCTCACGGGCGGCGGCGGTGTCGCTGCCGCCGAACCTGTGCGCCGCCACCGACCGCGCGCAGGACACCGCGGACGCCTTCATGGGTTCCCTCAGCGCCGGGCAGGTGGCCGAGGCCAGCAAGTGCGTGGCGCCCGGGGCGGTGCCGGCCGAGCTGGTGGCCAGCCTGGCCGGTCAGCAGCGGCAGACGGCCGGGTACGCGCCGGTCGGTGGCGGCGAGGGGCCGGTGTTCACCTACCGCGGCGACGGCAGGACCGTGCTCGTGACGGTGTCCCGCTTGGCGGACGGCGCCACCTGGGTCACCGGGCTCGTGGTGCGCTGAGAGCGGTGATGCTGAGGCCGATGGTTACATGCAGTGGCTGAAAGATCACCACATGTAACGGTTTTCGTGTTAGATGACGCGCACCACTGGTCGAGCCCTCGGAGCACCATGCGCCCCAGATCGATGCGCCCCAGAGTTGTCGTTGCGTCGCTGGTCCTGCTGGCGCAGGTGTTGTTCGGGGCGGTCGTCACCGCCCCCTCGGCGGCCGCCGAGGGCGCCGACGACGCGGCAGCCGCGGTTGGCTACGCCAACGCCCGCGGATACCGCTCGGCGATCGGCGTCGTGGACACCACCAACGGCCAGTTCTGGGGTGGCGGTGACTTCGACCTGCAGTACGCCTCGGAGTCGGTGATGAAGGTCTTCATCGCCACGCGACTGCTCGTCCAGGGCCAGATGAGCGGCTGGAACGAGACCACCGCCTGGAAGATGATCACCCAGTCCGACGACGCCTCCGCCAACGCGCTGTACTACCGAACCGGCGGCGACAGCGTGGTGACCTGGGCCGCCCAGCACTACAACATCCCGTTCCTGGGTGCTCCGCCACCGCGCTCGGGCTGGTGGGGCGGCACCCGCATCACCGCGCACGGGATGGCGGTGTTCTACAACGCCGTGGCGCACGACCCCCGGGTGTGGCCGTGGCTGAGCAACGCCATGCGCAACACCACCGTCCACGGCTCCGACGGCACGTTCCAGCACTTCGGCCTACCCAGCGCCACGGTCACCTGGGCCGTCAAGCAGGGCTGGGGCGCCGACAGCGCCAGTGGGCTGCCCACCTTCAACTCCACCGGCTACGTCGGCCCCGGTGACCGCTTCGCGACCGTCATCCTCACCGAGGGGCCGGGCTACGGTGCGCCGATCGCGGGCGTGGTCACCGAGCAGGCCCGCACCCTGCTGCACGCCGGCACCATCCGGCCCCCGGTGGCGGCGCAGGACCCGTTCGCGTTCCTGTTCCAGCTGCTGCTGAACTACCTCATCGACCTGGCCCGCCAGTTCCACTGGTTCGGCTTCTAGTCCGCAGGCCCTGGCCGGCGCGGCCTCAGGCGTGCGCGTCCACGATCTGCTGGACGGTGCGGTCAGTCCTCGAGGCTGACGATCCGAGTGGGCGCTGTCAGGTCTTTGCCGACGCGCGCAGGGCACCGGCCCCGTCCGTACCGCGACGGTGCGGGGGTGGTCTGATGGGGCCATGAGCGCAGTGGGCAGGAGCGACGTGGCAGAACCCGGGCGCGACGCGGTGCTGGTGGACTTCGGTGGCGTGCTCACCTCCAGCGTGATGCGCTCGTTCGCGGACTTCGGTGCCACGCTCGGTGGCGACCCGGGCCTGCCGCTGCGACTGCTCAGCGAGGACGAGGTGGCCCGACGGCTGATCTCCGAGCACGAGTCCGGTCGCACCAGCGCCGAGGAGTTCGAGCGCGGTTTTGCCGAGCGGCTCACCGCCCACGGTGCACCGGTGAGCGCGGAGGGGCTGATCGCCCGCATGCAGGCGGGCCTGACCCGCGACGAGGACACCATCGCCCTGGTGACCGGGCTGCGGGCGGCGGGTCACCCGGTGGCCCTGGTGACCAACGCCTTCGGCCGCGGTGGCTACGCAGGCTTCGACCTGGCGTCCATGGCCGACCAGGTGGTGGTGTCCTCCGAGGTGGGCGTGCGCAAGCCCTCGCGCAAGATCTACGCGCTGGCCTGCGAGCGGCTCGGGGTGTCCCCGGAGACGGCCGTGCTGATCGACGACCTGCAGCAGAACCTGGACGGCGCGGCGCGGCTGGGCATCGCCGGGGTGCTGCACACCAGTGCCGCCGAGACCCGGCGCCAGCTGGCCGAGCGGTTCGGGATCGTGGCGGCGGACTAGCGCGTCAGCCCTGGTCGGTGCTCATTCCTGGCTGGCGCCGACCCGCAGCACCAGCCGGCCGTCCCGGATCCACTCGCTCAGGGCGGCGATGCCCTGTCCGAACGACCTCATTGAAGTCGACACCGGATTCAGATATACATCGGCCCATGACCACCGACGCCGCCGCCGCGCCCGCGCGGCGGGAGCCCCCGGCCACCAGTCGCGGCGTGCGCACCCGGGCCGCGCTGGTGCAGGCGGCGCGGGTGGTGTTCGAGCGGGCCGGCTACCTCGACGCCCGGCTGGTGGACATCACCCGGGAGGCCGGCTGCGCCACCGGCTCGTTCTACACCTACTTCGCCAACAAGGAGGAAGTCTTCGCCGCGGTGCTCGAGGTGGCGCAGGAGGACATGCTGCACCCCGGCGTGGACCGCGAGGTGGACGGCGACGACGCCTACGCGGTGCTGGAGGCGAGCAACCGGGCCTACCTGGAGGCCTACCGGCGCAACGCCCGGCTGATGGGGCTGCTGGAGCAGGTGGCGCACATCGACCCGGCGTTCCGCGCCTTCCGCGCGGAGCGGGCGGCTGCGTTCATCCAGCGCAACGCTCGGGGGATCGCGGAGCTACAGCGGCGCGGGGTGGCCACCACGCGGGTGGATCCGCTGCTGGCCTCGCGGGCACTGTCCGGAATGGTCAGCCGCCTGGCCTACAGCGTCTTCACCATCGGGGAGGGTGAGGACGCCGAGCGGCCCACCGACTTCGACGAGCTGGTGCACACGCTCACCCAGCTGTGGGCGCACGCCCTGGGCATCCCGGTGCCGCCGGATCCCGACCGGGGCTGATCCAGCCTGCTATTGAAACTGAAGCCGGATTCACCTATACATAGGTTCACCCAGGCCCCGGCCCCTGTACCGGTGGATCTCTCCAGGGTGGCGAGACCCCGAGGAGCTGCTGTGCCGGTTGCAGACACCCAGGGCGGGCTGGTGCTGGCCGAGCGCCGGGGCGCGGTGGCGGTGCTGACCTTCAACCGGCCGGAGCGGCTCAACGCCTGGACCAACGCCATGGAGGACGAGTACTTCGACCTGCTGCTGGCCGCCGAGGACGACCCTGACGTGCGCGCCGTGGTGGTCACCGGCGCCGGCCGCGGCTTCTGCGCCGGTGCCGACCTGGCAGGGCTGCGCAACGTCGGCGATGCCCGGCCCGAGGACCTCGCCCGCGCCCGGCCCCGTGACCTCCCGCTGACCCTGCGCAAGCCGCTGGTCGGGGCCATCAACGGTGTCGCCGCGGGCCTGGGCCTGGTGGAGGCGCTGTACTTCGACGTCCGGTTCGCCTCGACCGCCGCCCGGTTCACCGCCGCGTTCTCCCAGCGCGGGCTGATCGCGGAGTACGGCAGCTCCGTGCTGCTGCCCCGCCTGGTCGGCCACAGCCGGGCCACCGACCTGCTGCTGTCCAGCCGGATGGTGGACGCCGCCGAGGCCCACCGCATCGGCCTGGTGGACCACCTGGTGGACGGTGACGTGCTGGCCGCGGCCGTCGACTACGCCACCACCCTGGCCACCACCTGCTCGCCCACCTCCATGGCGGTGATGAAGCAGCAGCTGCGGGCCGACGTGCCCTACGCCGAGGCGCTGCGCCGCTCCGAGGAGCTGATGCTCGACGCCTTCCGCGGCCCCGACGTCAGCGAGGGCGTCTCCAGCTTCCTGCAGCGCCGTCCCCCCGAGTTCCCGCCCCTACCGATGAGGACCAGCCATGTCGATGTTTAGCTTCTCCGACCGTTCGCTCGAGCTGCAGGACGAGCTGCTGGCGTTCATGGACTCCCACGTCTACCCGGCCGAGGCGGTGTACGAGGAGCAGATGCGCGCCTCGGGCAACCCGCACTTCCAGCCGCCGGTGCTGGAGGAGCTCAAGGTGGAGGCCAAGCGGCGCGGGCTGTGGAACCTCTTTCACCCGCACCCGGAGTGGGGCCCGGGGCTGAGCAACCTCGACTACGCGCCGCTGGCAGAGATCATGGGCCGCAGCCACCTGGCCCCGGAGGCCTGCAACTGCAACGCCCCGGACACCGGAAACATGGAGGTGTTCACCCTCTTCGGCACTGACGAGCACAAGCAGAAGTGGCTGCGGCCGCTGCTGGACGGGGAGATCCGCTCGGCGTTCGCGATGACCGAGCCGGCCGTCGCCAGCTCCGACGCCACCAACATCCAGCTGCGCATGGAGCGCCACGGTGACGAGTACGTGCTCAACGGCCGCAAGTGGTTCGCCTCGAACGCCCTGCACCAGAACTGCAAGGTGATGATCGTGATGGGCAAGACCGATCCCACCGCGGCCACGTACAAGCAGCAGTCGATGATGGTGGTGCCGATGGACGCCCCCGGCGTGACCGTGCTGCGCGGGTTGCCGGTGTTCGGCTACCAGGACCGCGAGGGCCACGCCGAGATCGACTTCCAGGACGTGCGCGTGCCGGTGAGCGACCTGCTCTCCGGGGAGGGCGAGGGCTTCGCCATCAGCCAGGCCCGGCTGGGCCCGGGCCGCATCCACCACTGCATGCGGGCGATCGGGATGGCTGAGCGTGCCCTGGAGCTGATGTGCCGCCGGGCCCAGTCCCGGGTGACCTTCGGCCAGCCGCTGTCCGAGCGCGCCAACATCCAGGACTGGATCGCCGAGGCGCGCATCGAGATCGAGATGGTGCGCCTGCTCACCCTGAAGGCGGCGCACCTGATGGACACCGTGGGCAACAAGGAGGCGCGCACCGAGATCGCGGCCATCAAGGTCGCTGCCCCCAAGATGGCGCTGAAGATCATCGACCGCGCCATCCAGGTGCACGGTGGAGCCGGCGTCACCGACGACTTCCCGCTGGCGATGGCCTACGCGCACATGCGCACCCTGCGCCTGGCCGACGGCCCCGACGAGGTGCACCAGCGCGCCATCGCCCGCCAGGAGCTGCGGAAGTACCGCGACGTCACCGCGGCGAGCAACGGCCACGAGGCCGTGGTGCGCTGAGTGACCAACGCGCAGGTGGTGGGGCTGGACCCCCACGCGGTGACGGAGTGGTTCGACAGCCTGGGCCTGCAGCGGCAGGGACGGCTGAGCTTCGAGCGGGTGGGCCTGGGCCAGTCCAACCTGGTGTTCCTGGTGCAGGACGAGGGCCGGGGGCGGTGGGTGCTGCGCCGCCCGCCGCTGGGCCACCTGCTGGCGTCGGCGCACGACGTGGCCCGGGAGGGGCGCATCCTCTCGGCCCTGCAGGACACCGCGGTGCCCACCCCGCGCGTGCACGGGCTGTACACCCCCGGGGCGGGCTCCGGCCCGGCGGTGAGCGAGGTGCCGCTGCTGCTGATGGAGTTCGTCGACGGCCGGGTGGTGGACCGCATGTCGGTGGCCGAGGCGCTCACCCCGGAGCAGCGCCGTGCCATCGGGGTGTCGCTGCCGTGCACCCTGGCCACGATCCACGCCGTGGACCTGGACGCCACCGGCCTGGCGGACCTGGCCAGCCACAAGCCCTACGCCGCCCGCCAGCTCAAGCGCTGGGGCGGGCAGTGGGAGCAGTCGCGCACCCGGGAGCTGCCCGAGCTGGACGACCTCACCGCCCGGCTGGTGGCCGCGGTGCCGGAGCAGCACGAGCTGACCCTGGTGCACGGCGACTTCCACCTGCGCAACGTGATCGCCGCCGCCGACACCGGGGAGGTGGTGGCCGCGCTGGACTGGGAGCTGTGCACCCTCGGTGAGCCCCTGGCCGACGTGGGCACCCTGCTGGCCTACTGGCCCGAGCCCGGTGAGGACACCGGCGGTGACTTCCCCGCCTCCGCGCTGCCGGGCTTCCCCAGCCGCGCGGAGATCGCCGAGATCTACCTGGCCGAGACCGGGCGCGACGCCGCGGCGCTCGCGTACTGGCACGCGCTGGGGCTGTGGAAGGTGGCGATCATCGCCGAGGGCGTCATGCGGCGGGCCAGGGACGAGCCGCAGAACGCGGCCGCGAGCGGCACGCCCACCGTGGCGCGGATCGACCAGCTGGTGGCCAAGGCCCGCGAGGTGGCCGACCATGCCGGGATCTAGCGGTGACGGCCCTGGTCAGCGCCGCCCGGTCAGCGGGATCGTGGTTGGCCCACGCCCCTCGGGTTGCCACGCTCAGCGCATGACTGAGACGCCCGCCACTTTCGCCGACGTTCTGCTGCGCCGCGCCGACGACGAGCACGACGGACTGCTCTTCGAGGACTCGCGCTGGAGCTGGCGGGAGCTGGTGCAGGAGTGCGCCGACCGCTCCGCCGTGCTGCAGGAGCTGCGGCGCCCGGAGCGCGCGTTCCACGTGGGTGTGCTGCTGGAGAACGTGCCGGAGTTCCTCTTCCTCATCGGCGCGGGCGCGCTCAGCGGTGCCACCGTCGTGGGGATCAACTCCACCCGCCGCGGCGAGGAGCTGGCCGCCGACATCCGCGGCGTCGACTGCGACCTGGTGGTGACCGACGCCCACGGCGCGGCCCTGCTGGCGGGCCTCGACCTGGGCCTGCCCAGCGAGCGGGTGCTGGAGTGCGACGGCGCCGACTGGCAGGCGCGGCTGGAGCGGCACCGCGGTGCACCCCTGGAGCCCACCGCCGAGGCGCGCGACCCCCGCACCCTGCTGATGCTGCTGTTCACCTCCGGCTCCACCGGCAACCCCAAGGCCGTCATCTGCAGCACCGGCCGGATGGCGATGCTGGCGTCGGCCAACGTCATGCACATCACCCGCGACGACGTCTCCTACAACGCCATGCCGATGTTCCACGGCAACGCGATCATGGCCTGCTTCGCCCCCGCGGCGCTGGTGGGCGGGACGTTCGTGCTGCGCCGGAAGTTCTCCGCCTCCGGGTTCCTGCCCGACGTGCTGCGCTACGGCGTCACCTTCTTCAACTACGTGGGCCGCTCGCTCGCCTACCTCCTCCACCAGCCCGAGAACCCCGACGAGAAGCGCACCAGGCTGCGCGCCGCGTTCGGCACCGAGGCCGCGCCGCTGGACCGGGCGGAGTTCGAGCGGCGCTTCGGGGTGGCGCCGACGGAGAGCTACGGCTCCAGCGAGGGTGCGGTGGTGATCAGCCACGGCCCCGACGCCCCGCCCGGGTCCCTGGGCACGCCGCCGGCGGTGATGCCCGTGCAGATCCAGGACCCCGACGGCAACGAGTGCCCGCCGGCGGAGTTCGACGTCGACGGCAAGCTGCTGAACTCCGCCGAGTGCATCGGCGAGATCGTGAACACCCAGGGCGCCATGATGTTCGAGGGCTACTACAAGAACCCTGAGGCCACCGCGGCTCGGCTCGACGGCACCGCCTACCGCTCCGGCGACCTCGGCTACCGCGACAAGGACGGCTTCTTCTACTTCGCCGGTCGCGCCGGCGACTGGATGCGGGTGGACAGCGAGAACTTCGCCAGCGCCCCCATCGAGCGCGTGCTGGCGCGATTCCCCGGGGTGCTGCTGGTGGCGGTGTACCCCGTGCCCGACAGCCGCACCGGCGACCGGGTGATGGCCACGCTGAGCATGGCCGACGGCGAGCAGTTCTCGCCCGCGGCCTTCTACCAGTTCCTCACCGAGCAGCCCGACATGGGCACCAAGTGGGCGCCCACCTACGTGCGGCTGGTGGAGGACGTCCCGGTGACCGCCACCCGCAAGATCGACAAGATGCGGCTGCGCCGGGAGAGCTGGCTGGTGGACGACCCGATCTACGTGCGCGAGGAGGACTGCTACGCGCTGCTGCGCGAGGACAAGCGTGCCGAGATCCTCGCCGAGTACGCGATGTTCGACCGGCCGACGGCAGCCCTCTGAGCCCTCGGGGCGGCTAGTAGTCGGGCCGGCCGCGCAACCGCTTGGTCTGTCCCCGCGCCACCTTCGCGTCCACCCGCCGCTGCCGCGCCCGCCGGCTCGGCTTGGTGGGGCGGCGCGGCGGGGCGTCGGGGGCGAGCGCCTGCGCCAGCAGCATCGCCATCCGGGCCCGGGCGGCCTCGCGGTTGCGCAGCTGGGAGCGGGTCTCCGACGCCGCGATGGTGAGCACGCCGTCCACGGTGCGGGTGTGCAGCCGGTGCAGCAGCCGCTCCCGCTGGTGGGCGTCCACGGTGCTCAACGTGCTCAGGTCGACGCTGAGCTCCACCCGCGAGTCGGTGGTGTTGACGCCCTGCCCGCCGGGGCCCTGCGAGCGGGAGAACCGCCAGGTGAGCTCGGCCGCAGGTACCGCCAGCCGCGCGGTCACCCGCAGGTCGCCCTCCACCGGATCCGCCACCCGGCCATTATTGCCCCGCCTCACGGCCGTGATGCGGGGCGCTGGTGCCACGACGGGCGGACGTCCGTGCCGCCCGGACCCGCTGAACCCCGCAGCAGCAGCCAGCGGGACACCGTCCTCCCCGCAAGGAGAGGGGAGGAGAGCGAGGGTCAGCGGATGTGCACGCCGGAGATGGCGCGCGCGATCACCAGCTGCTGGATCTGCTCGGTGCCCTCGAAGATGTCGAAGATCTTGGCGTCGCGGTGCATGCGCTCCACCGGGTACTCGCGGGTGTAGCCGACGCCGCCCAGGATCTGGATGGCGCGCTCGGTGGACCACACAGCCACACGACCGGCCTTGAGCTTGCTCATCGAGCCCTCGGCCGCGGCGAAGGGCACGCCGTTCTTGGCCATCCACGCCGCACGGTGCACCAGCAGGCGAGCGGCGTCGATCTCGGTCTTCATGTCGGCCAGGGTGAACGCGATCGCCTGGTTCTCGATGATCGGCCGGCCAAAGACCACGCGGCCCTTGGCGTACTCCAGGGCGTAGTCGTAGGCGGCGCGGGCGATGCCCACCGCCATGGAGCCCACGGTCGGGCGGGTGAGCTCGAAGGTGGCCATGGCCGCCTGGCCACCGCCCTTCTTGCCCTCCCGCGCCCGAGCCAGCCTGGCGTCGAGCTTCTCCTTGCCGCCCAGCAGGTTGGCGCCGGGGATGCGCACGTCGTCCAGGAACACGTCGGCGGTGTTGGAGGCGCGCAGCCCGTGCTTCTTCAGCTTCTTGGCCACCTCCAGGCCCTTGGTGCCGGCGGGCACCACGAACGCCGCCTGCCCGCGGGAGCCGAGGGTCTTGTCCACCACGGCCTGCACCACGAACACGCTGGCGACCCCGCCGTTGGTGGCCCAGGCCTTGAGACCGTTGAGCACCCACTCGTCGGTGGCCGCGTCATAGACCGCGCGGGTGCGCATGTTGCCCACGTCCGAACCCGCCTCGGGCTCGGAGGAGCAGAACGCGCCGACCTTGGGGTCGTTGACGTCACCGAAGCACTGCGGCACCCACTCGATCATCTGCTCGGGGGTGCCCGCGGCCACGATGCCCGCGGCGGCCAGGCCGGTGCCCATGATGGCCAGGCCGATGCCGCCGTCGCCCCAGAAGAGCTCCTCGTTGAAGATCGGCATGCTCAGCCCGGTGGGATCGGCCTGCAGGGTGCCCATGGTCTCGTAGCCGTAGAGGCCGATCTTGGCCGCCTCCTGCAGGATCGGCCACGGAGTCTCCTCCCGCTCGTCCCACTCGTGGGCAGCCGGCCGGACGACATCGGCGGCGAAGCCGTGCACCCAGTCGCGAAGCTCGGTCTGTTCCTGGCTGAGCTCGAGCGAGAACATGGGCGTTCGTCCCTTCGGAGGCGTGCGGTACCCGGGGCAGCGGGATGGAGCGGTGCGGCACCGGAGAACACCTTACTGCGGAGTAACATTACCTGTGGGTAAGGTCTTTGGCGACACGCAGGGAGAGGTGAGCGATGAGCGCGAGCAAGCGGCTGCCCCGCGCGGTCCGGGAGCAGCAGATGCTCGACGCTGCGGTGTCGGTGTTCGCCCGCAAAGGATTTCACGATGCTGCCATGGACGACATCGCAGAGGCCGCGGCGATCTCCAAGCCCATGCTCTACCTCTACCTCGGCTCCAAGGAGGACCTGTTCGCCGCGTGCATCACCCGGGAGGCCGAACGCTTCCTGGCGGCGGTGTTCACCGCGGTCGACCCGGACCTGCCGCCCCGCGAGCAGCTGGCCAACGGCATCACCTCGGTGTTCACCTTCGCCGCCGAGCACCGCGACAGCTGGCTCGTCCTCTACCGGCGCGCCCGGTTGCAGCAGCCCTTCGCCGCCCAGGTGTCCCAGGTGCACGACGGTGCGGCGGCGGCGGTGTCCCAGCTGCTGCAGCGCTCCGCGTGGGGCAACCACCCCGCTGCACACTTCGACAGCCTCGCCGTGGCCCTGGTCGGCGCCGCAGAGGCGCTGATCGACCGGATGCTCGACGACCCGACCGCCGACCCGGTGGTGACCGCGGAGCTGCTGGTGGACTTCGCCTGGCACGGCCTGGGCGGGCGGCGGCGCACCGAGTCGGCCGACCGCACCGGGGCCGCCGCCCCCCGCTAGCGCTGGGTGATCTGCCCGCCCAGGTGGGCGGTGCCCTTGGTGGCGCTGCGCAGTCCCACGTTCCAGCCGTTCTTGGTCTGCTCCGCCGCGAAGGCGACGGTGGAGGGCAGCAGGATCGGCTTGCGGAAGGCCACCGTGTAGTCCATCGCCTCGGGCAGGCGCCCCTCCAGCGCGGACAGACAGCGGGCCGCGCTCCACATGCCGTGGGCGATGGCTCGGGGGAACCCGAAGGCCTTGGCGCTCAGGGCGTGCAGGTGGATGGGATTGCGGTCGCCGGACACCGCGGCGTAGCGCCGGCCCAGGCCGTCGTCGAGCTTCCAGATCGCCGAGGGCTCCACCTCGTCGTCCACGCCCACCTTGGGTGCGGGGGCGGCGGCGTCGGACTTGCCGGCGCCCTTGCGCAGGTAGGTGCTGGTGCCGGTGTAGACCAGCTCCTCGCCCACCCGGGCCTCGGTGACCAGGTCGAGCTGGCGGCCCTGCCGGTGCGGACGCAGGTTGGTCGCGCGCACCCTCAGGTCGAAGCTCTCCCCGGCCAGCGCGGGCCGGGTGGTCTCGATGCGGTTGGCCACGTGCACCAGCCCGAGCAGCGGGAACGGGAAGTCACCGGCCGTCATCAGCTTCATGCTCATCGGGAACGACAGCATGTGCAGGTAGGTGGCCGGCAGGGTCTCGCTCAGCCGGAAGCCGCACACCTGCGCGTACTCGGCCAGGTGGTTGCGGTCGACGGTCACCCCGTCCAGCCGCAGCTCTCGCTCGGGCAGGGCCTGCGGGCGACCACCGGGCAGCGGCAGCGCGGCCAGCGCGGCCTTGAGGTAGGGCTGCGCCAGGCCGGGAGAGGAGCTGAGCGTCTCGGTCTGCACGTCAGGCCCCCAGCAGGCTCTGGCCGCACACGCGCACGACCTGTCCGGTGACCGCCGAGGAGGCCGGGCTGGCGAAGTACGACACGGTCTCCGCCACGTCGATGGGCAGCCCGCCCTGGGTCATCGAGTTCATCCGCCGGCCGGCCTCGCGGACCACCAGCGGGATGGCCGCGGTCATCTGCGTCTCGATGAACCCCGGTGCCACGGCGTTGATGGTGATGTCCTTCTTGCCCAGCTCCGGGGCCAGCGCCTCCACCAGGCCGATGACGCCGGCCTTGGAGGTGCCGTAGTTGGTCTGGCCGTTGTTGCCCGCGATGCCGGCGATGGAGGCCACGCCGATCACCCGGCCACCGTCCTTCAGCGCACCGGACTCCAGCAGCTCGGCGGTGAGGCGCTCCGGTGCGGCCAGGTTCACGCCGATGACGGCGTTCCAGCGGTCGGCGTCCATGTTGGCCAGCGTCCGGTCCCGGGTGATGCCCGCGTTGTGCACGATGACGTCGGCACCGCCGTGGCGCTCCAGCAGGTGCGCGGACAGGGTGGCGCCGGCGTCGGCCGCGGTGACGTCCAGGGCCAGCGAGCTGCCGCCCACGGCGTTGGCGGTCTTGGACAGCGCCTCGCCCGCGCCAGCCATGTCCACGCACACCACGTGCGCGCCGTCGCGGCTGAGCACCTCGGCGATGGCGGCACCGATGCCCCGGGCGGCCCCGGTGACCACGGCGACCTTGCCGGCGAGCGGGCTGTCCCAGCTGCGGGGCACGGCCTCGGCGTTGGTGGTGGAGCCGTGCGCGCCGATCCGGATGACCTGCCCGGAGACGTAGGCCGACTTGGCCGAGAGCAGGAAGCGCAGGGTGGACTCCAGCGCGGAGGGGTCAGCCTGGGGTGCGGCGTAGACCAGCTGCACGGTGGCGCCTCGCTTGACCTCCTTGCCGGCGGAGCGGGTGAAGCCCTCCAGCGCGCGCTGGGCGATGTGCTCCTGGGTGGAGCCGGTCTCCTCCGGCGGCGTGCCGATGACCACCAGGCGACCCGACGGGGCGACCTTGCGCATCACCGGGTGGAAGAAGCTGTAGAGCTCCTCGAGCTGGTCGATGTGGGTGATGCCGGTGGCGTCGAACACCAGGGCGCCGTACTTGTCGGCGTCGGTGGCCAGCCCGTAGTCGGCGCCGGAGAACAGCTCGCGCAGCGGCTCCACCAGGCGGCCGGACCCGCCCAGCAGCACCGGGCCGGGCAGCGGGGGCTTGCTGGGGTCGTGACGACGCAGCTGCTCCGGGCGCGGCAGCCCGAGCTGGCCGGCGAGGAAGCTGCCCGGTCCGGATGCCATCAGCTGCGAGTAGCGGTCGGAGGGCTGGCGGGGACTGGACTGGGTCGAGGTCACAGGGTGCACCTTCTCGCTCGGGTGGGGCTTGGGTCGACAAGGAACTTACTGGCGGGTAAGAATACCCATCAGTAGCTACAGCGTCGAGTCCACCAGGGCCGAACCCACAGCGTCGAACGCCGAGCAATGGAGATGAACCGTGGCCACACAGCCTGCCCGCAGCAACCCCACGGCGCCGGCCGGAAACGCCGGACGCCCCGTCGCCGTGCTCGGCGGCAACCGCATCCCCTTCGCCCGCTCCAACGGCGTCTACTCCCGCGCCTCCAACCAGGACATGCTCACCGCCACCCTGGACGGCCTGGTGAGCCGCTTCGGCCTGCAGGGCGAGCGCCTGGGCGAGGTGGTGGCCGGTGCCGTGCTCAAGCACAGCCGCGACTTCAACCTCACCCGTGAGTCGGTGCTGGGCAGCGCGCTCTCGCCGGAGACCCCGGCCACCGACATCCAGCAGGCCTGTGGCACTGGGCTGCAGGCGGCCATCCAGGTGGCCAACAAGATCGCCCTCGGCCAGCAGGAGGTGGGCATCGCCGGCGGGGTGGACACCACCAGCGACGCGCCCATCGCCGTCAACGAGGACCTGCGGCGAGTGCTGCTGGAGTTCAACCGCACCCCCAGCACCCTCGGCCGGCTCAAGCTGCTCGGCTCGCTGCGTCCCGGCCAGGTGGTGCCGGAGATCCCCCGCAACGGTGAGCCCCGCACGGGCCTGTCGATGGGTGACCACGCGGCGCAGACCGCGCTGAAGTTCAACATCTCTCGCGCCGACCAGGACGCGCTCGCCGCGGCCAGCCACCACAAGATGGCGGCCGCCTACGACCGCGGTTTCTTCGACGACCTGGTCACCCCGTTCATGGGGCTCTCCCGCGACCAGAACCTGCGCCCGGACTCCAGCGTGGAGAAGCTGGCCAAGCTCAACCCGGTGTTCGGCAACGGGCCCAAGCAGACGATGACGGCGGGCAACTCCACCCCGCTCACCGACGGCGCGTCCGCGGTGCTGCTGGCCAGCGAGGAGTGGGCCACGTCGCGCTCGCTGCCGGTGCAGGCGTGGATCACCCACTCCGAGACCGCGGCGGTGGACTTCGTGCACGGCGAGGACGGGCTGCTCATGGCCCCCACCTACGCGGTGCCGCGGATGCTCGCCCGCGCCGGGCTGAAGCTGGGCGACTTCGACTTCTACGAGATCCACGAGGCGTTCGCCTCGCAGGTGCTGGCCACCCTCGCCGCCTGGGAGGACCCCGAGTACTGCCAGACCAAGCTCGGCCTGGACGGTCCGCTCGGCTCCATCGACCGCGCCAAGCTCAACGTCAACGGCTCCTCGCTGGCGGCGGGCCACCCGTTCGCCGCCACCGGCGGGCGGATCGTGGCCAGCCTGGCCAAGCTGCTGGCGGAGAAGGGCTCGGGCCGCGGCCTGATCTCCATCTGCGCCGCCGGCGGGCAGGGAGTCACCGCGATCCTGGAGCGCTGAGCGCGAGCACTCCACCAACGGCGCGGGTGGGACGGCCACCACCGTCCGCCCGCGCCGTTCGGCGTCCCCAGGTCCAGGGCGGGCTCTTTCTGCGCGCCTATCGGTGGGCCTCTAGATTGGCCGATACTGTCCGAGCGTGGATCCCGTACGCAATCCCTTCGCGCCCGGCGCCGGCCAGCGCCCACCCGAGCTGGCCGGACGCGACCGCGAGCTGCAAGCCTTCGACGTGCTGCTGGAGCGGGTCTCGCGGGGCAAGCCCGAGCGCAGCCTGGTGCTGACCGGCCTGCGCGGGGTGGGCAAGACGGTGATGCTCGGCGAGCTGCGCTCCCGGGCGCTCAACCGCGGCTGGGCCAGCGGCAAGGTGGAGGTCAAGGCGGGATCGCCGCTGCGGCGCCCGCTCAGCGCCGCGCTGCACCGCGCGGTGCGCGACCTGGCGGTGCGCCACCGCGCGCCCGACCGGGTGGACGACGTGCTCGGGGTGCTCAAGGCGTTCGCGCTCAAGGCCAACCCGGAGGGCACCGGGATGCGGGACAAGTGGCAGCCCGGTATCGACGTTCCCGCCACCCGCGGGCGTGCCGACTCCGGGGACATGGAGATCGACCTGGTGGAGCTGTTCACCTGCGTGGCCGAGCTGGCCGCCGACGTGGGCACCGGCCTGGTCCTGCTGCTCGACGAGATGCAGGACCTGGGCATCGACGACGTCTCGGCGATGTGCGCCGCCTGCCACGAGCTGAGCCAGTCCGGGGCCCCGCTGGTGGTGGTGGGTGCGGGCCTGCCGCACGTGCCCAGCGTGCTCGCCGCCAGCAAGTCCTACTCCGAGCGGCTGTTCCGCTACCTGCGCATCGACCGCCTGGACCCCGCCGCCGCCGAGCAGGCCATCCGCGCGCCCATCCAGCGCGAGGACGCCGACATCGACGACGACGCCCTGGCCGCGCTGTACGAGACCTCCGGTGGCTACCCCTACTTCGTCCAGGCCTACGGCAAGGCCGCCTGGGACGCCGCTCCCGGTGCCAGCATCACCGCCGCCGACGTGGCCATCGCCGGGCCGGAGGCCGAGGCCGAGCTGGCGGTCGGGTTCTTCGGCTCCCGGCTGGAGCGCGCCACGCCCGCCGAGCGGGAGTACCTCTACGCGATGGCCGAGCTGGCCGACCTGCGGGGCGCGCCCGACGAGGCGGTGCCCACGGCGCAGGTGGCCGAGCACCTGGGCCGCAAGGCGTCGTCGCTGTCCCCGGCGCGGGACAGCCTGCTCAAGAAGGGGCTCGTCTACGCCACCGAGCGGGGCTTCGTCGCGTTCACCGTCCCGCACTTCGGCCGGTTCCTGGCCGGCCGGGCTGCCTGACCGGCGCAGACCGGCACGTCACGCTGACGCACGCGTCGACAAAAGAAAATTCAACTGATGTGTAACGCAGGCAGACCCGCCCTCGATGTACCTGATAGCTCCGCGCTGCTGCCTACCCCGACTTGGCAGCAGCGCGGAGCTTTCCAGTGCCAGCTCCGCGGTGTTCCTGAGATGGACGCCGGTCTGTGCGCCCTGTCCCCCGTACGCTGATCAGGTCAAGTGTCCGTTTGATCTGGGGAGTACCGCGTGTCCGACAGCAGCGAGCTTCGAGGCAGGGTGGCCGTCAAGGTCGCGCTGGGCGCCGCCGTCGTGCTGGCGGTCCTGGGCATCGCCTACACGGCCGACCTGCTCAGCTCTCGCGGCGAGGTGCCCCGCGGCGTGCGGGTGGCTGGCGTCGAGGTCGGTGGGCTGGACACCGCTGCCGCCGAGGAGAAGCTGCGCCGAGAGCTGACCCCACGCTCCGGCCAGCCCGTGCCGGTGCAGGCCGGGGACGTCAGCACCACGCTCGACCCGACCACGGCCGGGCTCAGCGTGGACTGGTCGGCCACCCTGGAGCAGGCCGGCTCCCAGCCGCTCAACCCCGTCACCCGGGTTCGCTCGGTGGTGGGCACCATCGACGTCGGCATCGTCACCACCACCGATCGGGCCCAGCTCGACCGGGCGGTGCAGGGCCTGCGCGGTCAGACCGACCGGCCGGTCGCCGAGGGCGGTGTGCGCTTCGACGGCGCCACTCCGGTGGCCGAGGCGCCGCGCGCCGGGCAGCAGCTCGATGCGGCCGGGGCTGCCACCGCGCTGGTCGACGGGTGGCTGGACGAGACCCCCGTGCCGCTGCCGGTGACGCGCCAGGAGGTGTCGGTGTCGCAGGCCGCGGTCGACAGTGCCCTCGCCGTGGCGCGCACCGCGGTCGCCACCAGCGTCGTGGTGGAGGGCAGAGGGGCCAGCGCCGCGCTGCGCCCCGACGGCATCGCCACCGTGCTCAGCTTCGAGGCCGACGGCGACGGCGGGCTGCGGCCCAAGGTCGACGTGGCGGGCGCCACCCGGGTGCTGGCACCCCAGCTGGCCAAGACGGAGACCAAGCCCACCGACGCCACCGTCGTGCTCCGCGACGGGGCTCCGCAGGTGGTGCCGTCCTCGGACGGCGTCGCCATCGACTGGGCCCAGACGCTGGCGGGGCTGGAGAAGGTCGTCGTCGCCGAGCGCAAGCCCCTGCAGGCGGTCTACGCCCCCAAGCAGGCGTCGTTCACCACCGCCCAGGCCGAGGGGCTGGGCATCAAGGAGGTGATCGGGGAGTTCCGCAGCGGCGGCTTCTCCTACGCCAGCGGCGTCAACATCCGCCAGGTGGCCAAGGAGGTCACCGGGGCGGTGGTCAAGCCGGGCGAGACGTTCTCCCTCAACGGACACACCGGGCCGCGCGGGACCGCCCAGGGCTACGTCGACTCCGGCGTCATCATCGACGGCCACGCCGGCAACGCGGTGGGTGGCGGCATCAGCCAGTTCGCCACCACGCTGTACAACGCCTCCTACTTCGCCGGGATGACCGACGTCGCCCACACCGAGCACAGCTACTACATCTCGCGCTACCCCGCGGGCCGCGAGGCCACCGTCTACGAGGGCGCCATCGACCTCAAGTTCAGCGTGCCCACCAGCACCGGCGTGCTGATCGAGGCCTTCGGCGACGCCAGCTCGATCACGGTGCGCCTGTGGGGCACCAAGACGGTGGACGTGGAGTCGATCAACGGCGGCCGGAGCAGCTACACCGACCCCAAGGTGATCGAGCTGCCCAAGGGCAAGGACTGCGCCCCCTCGGCCGGAGCCAAGGGCTTCACCACCACCGACACCCGCGTGGTGCGCGACAGCACGACGGGCAAGGAGCTCTCCCGAAAGACCCGCACCGTGGTCTACGACCCCAGCCCGATCGTGCGCTGCATTTAATCCAGCGCTGCATCTAGTCGCCAACGCACGCAGGGCCCGCAACGTCCTTTTCCGGCGGCTGCCGGGACGTTGCGGGCCCTGAGTGCGGTTTGCTAGCGGGCTAGCGGAGGCGCGGGATCAGAACGCGGCCTCGTCGAGCTCCATGATGTCGTTGTCGGTGTTCTCCACGATCTGCCGGCTGGCGGTCAGCTCGGGCAGCACGTTCTTGACGAAGAAGGAGGCCACGGCCACCTTGCCGTTGTAGAACGCGGTGTCCTTGGCGCTGATGGTGCCGTCCAGCTTGGCGAGGGCCACCTCGGCCTGGCGCAGCAGCAGCCAGCCGATGAGCAGGTCGCCCACGCTCATGAGCAGCCGGACGCTGGCCAGGCCCACCTTGTAGAGGTTCTTGGCGTCGTCCTGGGCGGCCATCAGGTTGCTCGTCATCGCGGCGAGCATCGCCTGGACGTCGGCCAGCGCGGTCGCCAGGTGCGCCCGCTCCTCCTTGAGGCGGCCGTTGCCGGACTCCGCCTCGATGAACTTCTGGATCTCCCCGGCGACGAAGCCCAGCGCGGCGCCCTTGTCGCGGATGATCTTGCGGAAGAAGAAGTCCTGCGCCTGGATCGCCGTGGTGCCCTCGTAGAGGGTGTCGATCTTGGCGTCCCGGATGTACTGCTCGATCGGGTAGTCCTGCAGGTAGCCGGAGCCACCCAGGGTCTGCAGGCTCTGCGCGAGCTGCTCGTAGGCACGCTCGGAGCCCACGCCCTTGACGATCGGCAGCAGCAGGTCGTTGACCCGCTCCGCCAGCGTGACGTCGGTGTCGTTGCCGTCGCCGGCGATGATCTCGTCCTGGAAGGAGGCCGCGTAGAGGTACACCGCACGCAGGCCCTCGGCGTAGGCCTTCTGCATCATCAGGCTGCGACGCACGTCGGGGTGGTGGGTGATGGTGACGCGCGGCGCCGCCTTGTTGCTCATCTGGGTGAGGTCGGCACCCTGCACGCGCTCCTTGGCGTAGTCCAGCGCGTTGAGGTAGCCGGTGGAGAGCGTGGCGATGGCCTTGGTGCCGACCATCATGCGGGCGTTCTCGATGACCTTGAACATCTGCGCGATGCCGTTGTGCACCTCGCCGACCAGCCAGCCCTTGGCGGGCACGTCGGTGTCGCCGAAGGTCACCTCGCAGGTGGCGGAGACCTTCAGGCCCATCTTGTGCTCGACGTTGGTGACGTAGACGCCGTTGCGCTCGCCCAGCTCACCGGTCTCGGGGTCGAAGTGGAACTTGGGGACGAAGAACAGCGACAGGCCCTTGGTGCCCGGCTTCGCGCCCTCGGGGCGCGCCAGGACCAGGTGGTAGATGTTGTCGAAGAGGTCGTTGTCGGCGGAGGTGATGAACCGCTTGACGCCCTCGATGTGCCAGGAGCCGTCGTCCTGCTGGATGGCCTTGGTGCGGCCGGCGCCCACGTCGGAGCCGGCGTCGGGCTCGGTGAGCACCATGGTGGCGCCCCAGCCCTTGTCCACCGCGAGAGCCGCCCACTTCTTCTGCTCCTCGGTGCCCTCCTCGAACAGCACCTGGGCGAAGCTCGGGCCGGCCATGTACATGTGGGCGGCGGGGTTGGAGCCGAGCACCAGCTCGCCGATGGCCCACACGACGGTGCGCGGAGCGGGGATGCCGCCGATGTCCTCGGCCAGGCCCATCCGGTACCACTCGCCGTCCCACAGCGCCTGGAAGGACTTCTTGAACGACTCGGGCAGGGTCACCGAGTGGGTGGCCGGGTCGAACACCGGCGGGTTGCGGTCGGCGTCGGCGAAGGACTCCCCGAGCGGACCCTCGGCCAGCTCGCGGACCTGGCCGAGCATGTCGCGCACGGTCTCCTCGTCGAGGTCGCTGAACAACCCCTTGCCGAGACGGTCGCCGAGACCGAGCACCTCGAAGAGGTTGAACTCGATGTCGCGGAGGTTGCTCTTGTAGTGGCCCATCGTGATGCTCTTCCCGTTTCGTCGGCCCAGGTGGGATGGATCGTCGACGGAGCAGCATTCACTACCCGCCGGTAACAAGAGGATATTACCGACCGGTAACCACGGCAACCACTAACCCTGGGCGCTCCGGCGCGCGACCACCACGGCATCGATCGCCATCCCCAGGCCGTCAGGCGTGTCCACCTCGCGGTGGGGCTGGGCGGCAGTGACCAGGGTCATGTCTGCCGGCAGCTCCGCAGCCACGTCGGCGGGGGTGAACAGGATGTCTGGGTCCTGCGGGCCGCCGTAGCCGTCGGTGAGGTTGGTGGAGTCGTGGGCGACCACCAGCAGGTGTCCGCCGGGGGCGAGGGCGGCGCAGGCCGCGGCCAGCACCGCGCGTCGCTGCTCGCGCGGCAGGTGCAGGTAGACCACCAGGACCAGGTCGTAGGGCGCCTCGCCGGGACCGCGCAGCTCGGTGGCGGTGACGTCGGCCTGCTGCCAGTGCAGCCGGGAGACCACCGAGCGGGGGGAGCGCGCCGCGACCTCGGCCGCCTTGGTCAGCGCCACCCGGGAGAAGTCCAGCGCGGTGACGTCCCAGCCCCGGGTGGCCAGCCACAGGGCGTTGCGCCCCTCCCCGCAGGCGAGGTCGAGCGCCCGCCCGCGGGGCAGCGCGGTGGCGTGCTCCACCACGTAGCGGTTGGGCGGAGCACCCCACACCAGGTCGCTGTCGGCGTAGCGCTCGTCCCAGGCGTCGGCATCCATGCCCCGACGCTATCGCTCCACCGGCCCTGTCCCGTGCGGGCAGGGTGGGGCTAGCAGTAGGTCCGCTCGGCCGAGCCGACGAACAGCTCGGAGATCTCCCGGGAGGACTTCTTGGTGGTGGGGGCCAGCATGGTCCCGATCTGGTCGAACTGGGTGAGGATCGACTGGCGGGAGTCGCCACGCGCCTTGGCTTGGCAGGTGGCCTGCGCGAAGAGGATGTAGACGCCGTTGATGGCTTCGTTGCCGGGAACACCACCGGCCGCGAGGGCCTGCAGGTAGGCCTGTCCCTTGGGGCCGGCGTTGGCGAGGGCCTTGGCGGGATCGGTGTCCACCTGCGGCAGGGCGCCGGCGCCGGCTGGAGCCGGTGCGGGCAGCGTGGACGGGACCTGTGCCGGCGGCTGGGCGGCCCCGTTGGGCGCTGGTGCGGGGGCTGCCGCGGTGGGCGCGCCTGCGCCGGTGCCCGGTGCCGGTGCCGGTGCCGGTGCCCCAGGGGCCGCCGGGGCACCCGGAGCCGCGCTCGGAGCCGCTCCCGGGGCGGCGGGCGCACCCGGAGCGGGTGCTCCGGGGTCGGCCGCGGCGGGACCGGGTGCGGCCGGGTCGGCCGCGGTGGGGCTGGCGGCGGCGGTGGAGGAGGCCGGCGGCAGCGCGGGGGCCACGTCGTCGTCGCTGCTCGAGCCGCAGCCGACGAGGCCGACGCAGAGGATCGCGGTCAGGGGGACGGTGAGCTTCCGCAGTGACATCACCTGCCTGATAGTGCCATGCGTGTGATGCGGGACGCATCTACTTAGGAGCAGGGCGACACCAACGGTCGGCGAGACTGGGCGGATGGACCTCAACAGCGATCTGGGTGAGTCGTTCGGCCGGTGGGTGCTGGGCGACGACGAGGCAGTGCTGGCCGCGGTCACCAGCGCCAACATCGCCTGCGGTTTCCACGCGGGTGACCCCTCCACGCTGCGGCAGACCGCCGCGCTGGCCGCGGCGGCCGGGGTCGAGGTGGGCGCCCAGGTGGCCTACCGCGACCTGGCCGGGTTCGGCCGCCGCTTCATGGACGTCTCGGCCACCGAGCTGGCCGACGACGTGCTCTACCAGATCGGCGCGCTGGAGGGCATGTGCCGGGTGAGCGGCACCCAGGTGCGCTACGTCAAGCCGCACGGCGCGCTTTACCACGCCGTGGTGCACCACACCGACCAGGCCGCCGCGGTGGTGGCCGCCGTCCGCGACTACGACCCCGCCCTGCCGATCCTGGGGCTGCCCGGCTCCGCCCTGCTCGCCGCCGCCGAGGCCGCGGGGATGCGGGCGGTGCCGGAGTTCTTCGCCGACCGCGGCTACCTGCCCGACGGTCAGCTGGTGCCGCGGACCTCGCCGGGTGCGGTGCTCGACGACCCGACGGCCGTCGCGGAGCGGGTGGTGCGGGTGGTGCAGGAGGGTGTGGTGCGGGCGGTGGACGGCACCGACGTGCGGGTGAGCGCGGAGTCGGTGTGCGTGCACGGGGACTCGGCGGCGGCCGTGGCGATGGCGGTGGCGGTGCGGGCGGCGCTGGGCGAGGCTGGGGTCGACGTGGCGGCCTTCGTGCGGGGCTGACGTGAGCGGGGGGAGGCCGGTGGTGTTCCAGGTGCACGCCCTCGGTGACACGGCGCTGCTGCTGGAGCCGGCCGACGCCGAGGTGGTGCACGCCCTCGCCGCCGCGGCGCGTGAGCTCGACGACGTGCTGGACGTGGTGCCCGGCGCGCGCACGGTGGTGCTGCACGCCCGCGGCCCCGCCGCCCTGGTCGCCCTGCGCGGGCGGCTGGAGCAGCTGCAGGTGCAGCCCGGGCTGGCGCAGGCCCGTGCCGGCGACGTGGTGGAGCTGGCCACGGTCTACGACGGGCCCGACCTGGCGGAGGTGGCGCGGCTGACCGGGCTGAGCCCGGCGGAGGTGGTGGCTGCGCACACCGGCTCGCTGTGGCGGGTGGGCTTCGGCGGCTTTGCGCCCGGCTTCGCCTACCTGGTGGGTGGCGACCCTCGGCTGCACGTGCCGCGCCGCGACGAGCCCCGGGAGCGGGTCCCGGCGGGCTCGGTGGGGCTGGCCGGCGAGCACAGCGGGGTCTACCCGCGGTCCTCGCCCGGCGGCTGGCAGCTGATCGGCCGCACCGACGCGGTGCTGTGGGACGTCGACCGCGATCCGCCCGCGCTGCTGCACCCTGGCGGGCAGGTGCGGTTCGTGGCGGTGGAGCGGCCGTGACCGCGCTGCGGGTGCTCGCCACCGGACCGCTGGCGCTGGTGCAGGACCTGGGCCGGCCGGGCCTGGCCGCCCAGGGGGTGAGCCGTTCCGGCGCCGCCGACCGCGCCGCCCTGCGCCTGGCCAACCGGCTGGTGGCCAACCCCGAGGACGCCGCGGCCATCGAGGCCACCCTGGGTGGGCTGCAGGTGCGCGCCGAGGTGGACCTGCTGGTGGCGCTGGCGGGGGCCGCGGCGCCGGCGGTGCTGGACGGCACCCCGGTGGGCCACCACGCGGTGCTGCGCCTGCCTGCGGGCAGCGTGCTGCGGCTGGGTGCGCCGGCGGCCGGGCTGCGCACCTACCTGGCCGTGCGCGGGGGGATCACCGTGCCGGCGGTGCTGTCCTCGCGCAGCACCGACGTGCTCTCCGGGCTGGGGCCGGACCCGTTGGCGGTCGGCGTGGTGCTTCCGGTGGGCCCCGCTCCGGAGGCCTACCCGGAGGTGGCCCAGGCCGCGGTGGCGGTGCCCGGCGGCGGGCTGGTGCGGCTGCGGGCGCTGCGTGGGCCCCGCGCCGGGTGGGTGGCCGACGTGGACGCGCTCACCACCCGGGCGTGGACGGCGTCGGCGCGCAGCAACCGGGTGGGCATGCGGCTGGAGGGCCACCGGCTCACCCGCTCGCGCATCGAGGAGCTGCCCAGCGAGGGGCTGGTGCGCGGGGCGGTGCAGGTGCCCCCGGGTGGGGAGCCGGTGCTGTTCCTGGCCGACCACCCGGTGACCGGCGGCTACCCGGTGGTGGCCGTGGTGCTCGACGCCGACGTCGACCGCGCCGCGCAGGTGCGCCCCGGCCAGCAGCTGCGCCTGCACTGGGTGGGCTGAGCCCACCGGTCGAGGGCCGGAGCGGACCAGCTCAGGGCTTTTGGCTCGGACGACCTAGGTTGACCGCCAGGGCGACCACGCCCACAAATCGGCCCGTATGAGTGACGGTGGGTACATACTGTTAGCCCCTGGTGGTGGCTGACGGTGGAGAGGCAGCGGATGCGCGAGCTCGATGTTCGTCGGCAGAGTGACTCCGCCCGGCGCTACCTCGACCTCGCTGCTCCCTCCTCGGCCCTGCGCACCACGCTGTTCCTCGCCGCGGAGTCGGTCACCTACCCGGTGGCGGCGGTGAACATCCTGGACGAGCACGAGCAGCACACGCTGATCAGCGTGGGCACTGCGCCGCCACCGCCCCAGCCCCGCTCGGCCACCCCCTGCGACGTGGTGGTGCGGACCGGGCAACCGCTGGCGATCAGCGACCTCCCGACCCGCGGCTACCCCCAGCAGCCCTGTGTGGGCACGGCGGCCGCGCGGTCCTACATCGGCATCCCGCTGGTGGGCCGCGAGGGCCTGGTGGTGGGCACCCTGGCGCTGGTGGACGTGGCCGAGCGGCACACCACCGAGCAGGCACTGCGGCGGCTGGTCCAGTTCGGCTCGGTGCTGGAGGAGCAGCTGGACCTGCTGCGCCGGGTGGGGCCGAGCCGACCGCAGACCGACGTCTACCAGCTCGCGGTGGCCATCGACGAGGGCCAGATCCTGCCCTACTTCCAGCCGCTGGTGCACCTGGCCACCGGCGAGGTGGTGGCCTACGAGGCGCTGGCTCGCTGGCACCACCCCACGCGCGGCGTGCTGCCGCCCGCGGAGTTCATCCCGCTGGCCGAGGACAGCGAGCTCATCATCGACCTCGACCTGGCCGTGCTGCGGCAGGCCGCGGTGGTGGCCCAGCGGTGGCGGCAGACGTCACCGGAGCTGCGGATCACCGTGAACGTCTCCGGTCGGCACTTCGAGCACCCCGGGTGCGTGGACCGCATCCACGACGCGGTGACCGCGTCCGGCCTGCCGCCCAGCGCAGTGTCGCTGGAGCTCACCGAGACCGCGGCCATCGCCGCCAGCCCGGCCAACGTGGCGTTCCTGGACCAGCTGCGCGCGCTCGGCTTCCGCATCGTGCTGGACGACTTCGGCAGCGGGGTGTCCACCCTGGAGCACCTGGTGTACCTGCCCTGTGACGGCGTGAAGATCGACCGGAGCACGGCGGCGGCGCTGCACACCCGGTCCGGCGCCGCGGTGGTGCGGGCCATCGCCGGGCTGGCCGTGGAGCTGGGCAAGACGGTGGTGCTGGAGGGGCTGGAGACCGTCGACCAGGCGGAGCGGGCCCTGGAGCTGGGCTGCATGATCGGGCAGGGCTACCTGTGGTCGGAACCGCAGCCGGAGGACGTGCTCGTCGGCTAGCGACGGGGTGCATCACGCAGGCGCTTTTGGGCAGCATCGATCCGTCGAACGGAACCTGCAGCAATCACAATAATGGTTCGTCGGTATGCGGTGCTGCGGGAATCAACAGGCGGCGCGGTGTGAGCAAACCATATGTGATGAAGCCGCGGTCCTCGTGTTCTAGGTGGCGATTCGTGACCTCGACCGGTAGCTCTCTGCCACGCTGGGTGGAGTAAGGAACCTCGCGTGGTGTATCGAATGGCCTACGCGGCCCCCGTGCCCTTATCGCGGGCATTCAGGTAATCGATCCGTTCGGCAAGCGCAGCATTCGCCGCTTCGATTGATTTGCGAAGCTCCGTTTCAGCGGCAGCTATCCGGCGCTGCCTTCCGTCGGCTTCCCCATACTGGCTGACCTGTGCCCGGGCCAGGTCCTGCCAGCAACTCCCTACCAGGGATATGCGAACTCCTGCTAGTTGGAATAGCTGATCGATCTGGTCATCGGACAAGCGGGAACTGAGTTGTTTGATTCTCCCGTAAGCAGCGGTGATCGTAGTTGGCACGTCTCCAGGAACAGGGTCGCCCTGTCTCAACAGGCTCTCGATTTCGCCTATCTCTTCCTTAACCAACTCTACGATCGCTCGTAGTTGGTCATGCAGTTGTTGCTGTACTTGCCGGGTTGGCTCGCCGAGCGCATGTTGGCGGTTCTGAAGTCCGAGCCGCAACGCGAATACCCCCAGCGCCACGTTGCCAATACCTACGAGCAACGCCACTACCACTCCCCACGCCACCGCACTCATGGCGACGAGTATTGCAGCAACCGTGCAATGAGGTACGCCGGCTACAAGGAGAGGTGCAGCCGTGAGCCGTCGCCTAGATTGAAGTCGATTCCAATGGGGCAGTGATGGCCGACGGCATATGCGTCAGTCACATCGTTTCCCGGGGCGAGCTCGGAATCAGGATGGTCGTCGGCGTACGCAATACGCAGGCACTAGTTGCAAGTGGCAAGCAGGGGAACTTCCGCCCTGCGCAGTGGTGGAGCGGATGACGGGAATCGAACCCGCGTGTTCAGCTTGGGAAGCTGATGTTCTGCCATTGAACTACATCCGCGTGACGCTGCCGGTTGGCTCAGGCCGTGGCCCGGGTCGGGTGGCAGCGTCGAGAGGCAGCATAGCGGCTCACCACCCGCGCAGGTCCACCGGCCAGCGCTGCAGCACCTCCTCGCCGTCCACCAGCCACATCGCCTCGTGCAGAGCGACCGTGGGATCGACGTGCGCGGGCAGCACCCGCACCCGCTGGCCGACGGTCGGCAGCTCTGCGCCGGACAGCTCTGCCGCCCCGAAGGTGGTGTGCTCGTCGCTGCAGAACCACACCTGCCCGTCGGCGATGGTGGGGTTGCCGTGGTCCATGCCCAGCGACTTCAGCCCGACGTCGGCCACCGCGTACGGCGTCTCGCCCGCCGTCCCGGTGGACAGGACGGTGGCGAGCAGGCTCAGCGCGTGGCCGAAGGGCAGGCCCAGCTCGGCGTAGGCAGTGTCCATCAACGCGTAGGAGCCGGCCTGGATCTCGGTGGCCCAGGTGTTCACCGCGTAGGTGCCGGTGCCTCCGGCGCTCACCAGCTCCCCGCCGACGTCGGCGTGCGCGGCCAGCAGCAGCGCCATCGCCTCCTCGGTGAGCCGGGCCTGCTCCGCCGCGGGCTGAGCCATCATCAGGTGGCCCTCGTAGCCCATCACCCCGCGCACGGCCAGGCCCCGCCCACGGGCCAGGTCGGCGATGCGGCCGGCCTCGGCCGGGGTGCAGCCGCAGCGGGGCAGGCCCACGTTGACGTCCACCACCACCTCGCGCACCCCGCCGTCGGCCGCGGCCGCCACGGTCTCGGCGGAGTCCACCGCCACGGTCACCCGGTGCCCGGCCGCCACCAGCACCCCCAGGCGCCGGGCGTCCAGCACCTCGTTGGCCAGCAGCAGGTCCGTGCCGAGTCCGGCTGCGGCCATGCCCTCCACCTCGCGGATGGTGGCGCAGGTGAAGCCGTGGTGGCCCACCGCGTCCTGGCGCCGGGCCAGCGCGGTGCACTTGTGCGCCTTGACGTGCGGGCGCAGCCGCGCCCCGGGGTGGGCGGCGGCCATGGTGTCCAGGTTGGCCTGCAGGACGCTCTGCTCCACGAGCAGGGCGGGGGTCTGCAGCTCGTCGATCTTCATCCCAGCACCCGTTCCAGGTAGTCGTTGCCGAAGCGCCGCTCGGGATCCACCGCGGCGCGCACCGCGGTGAACTGGTCGAAGCGGGGATAGCGCTGCCGCAGGGTGGCCGCGTCCTGGTAGTGCATCTTGCCCCAGTGCGGACGGCCGTCGAGGCGGTCCATCACCGCCTCCACGGCGCGGAAGTACCGCTCGAAGGGCTCACCGCGGAACACGTGCACGGCCAGGTAGGCGCTGTCGCGGCCGCTGGCGGTGGACAGCGGGACGTCGTCGGCGGCGGCGAAGCGCACCTCCACCGGGAAGGACACCCGCAGGTGGTGCTCGGCGATCACCCGCTCGATGCCCGCCAGCGCCTCGCCCACCGCCGCGGCGGGCACCGCGTACTCCATCTCCACGAAGCGGACCCGGCGCGGGGAGACCAGCACCCGGTGGGAGACGTCGGAGTACTCCCGCGCGCCCAGGGCCCGGGAGGCCACGCGGTTGATCCGGGGCACCAGCCTCGGCCGGGACCGGCCCAGCCGGCAGGTGAGCTGGAACAGCCCGTTGCTGAGCACCTCGTCCTCCAGCAGCGCCCGACCGCGGGGCAGCGGCTGGGGCACGGCGTCGGCGGGCAGCCGGTTGTTCCGCTTGGTGAGCGTGGCCGTGGTGTGCGGGAACCAGTACAGCTCGAAGTGGTCGTTGTCCCGCACCAGCTCCGGGAGGTTGTCCAGCACCTCGCGCAGCGGCATCGGCTCCTCCCGGGCGTGCAGGGTGTAGGCGGGCTCGGTCTGCAGGGTCACCGTGCTCAGCACGCCCAGCGCGCCCAGACCCACTCGTGCCGCGCTGAACAGCTCGGGGTTCTCGGTGGGGCTGGCGGTCACCACCGAGCCGTCGGCCAGCACCAGCTCCAGCGCCCGCACCTGGGTGGCCAGCCCACCGAAGCTGCCGCCGGTGCCGTGGGTGCCGGTGGA
This sequence comes from Rhodococcus sp. Z6_132, assembly GCF_058133635.1. Classification (NCBI taxonomy): domain Bacteria; kingdom Bacillati; phylum Actinomycetota; class Actinomycetes; order Mycobacteriales; family Nocardiaceae; genus Rhodococcus; species Rhodococcus sp. Z6_132. The sequence continues at coordinate 677,269 of NZ_JBYUNP010000001.1, read as the reverse complement.
CAGCGCCCCGGCCAGGGTCTGGGCGTCCACGTCGCCGAGGTTGGTCATCGCCAGGCCCAGCTGGGCCAGCACCGTGTTCAGCCGCCGCAGCGTGGTGCCGGCCCGCACCGTCACCAGCCCGCTGCTCGGGTCGGCCCACACCAGCCCGGTCAGCAGGCCGAGGTCGACCTGGACACCGTCGGTCAGCGCGATGCCGCTGAAGGAGTGTCCCGACCCGACGGGCTTGACCCGCTCGCCGGCCGCAGCGGCGGCACAGACCACCTCCGCCAGCTCCGCGGTGCTGGTGGGCCGGGCCACCGTGTGCGGGTCGGCGTGCTGGTTGCCCGCCCAGTTCGTCCAGGTCACGCCCGTGGCCCTTCTGTCGTCAGGTCGTGTCGCGACCCCGAAGCTAGTCGCTCGTCCAACAGTGCGCCGAGCGGACCGGCGGCCATGGGCATTGCCGTTCGGCCGGCATAGGCGCTGTTCAGGGCTAGTCTGGCGCGGGGCGGTCGTCAGCGTTGGGGGACTCAGGTGGCACGCATTGCGGTAGCAGAACGACGTCAGCAGCTGATCGACGCGACGATCCGGGTGATGGTCGAGGACGGGGTGGCCGCGGCCACCACCCGCCGGATCGCGGGCGAGGCCGGGGCCACGCTGGCCACCGTGCACTACTGCTTCGAGTCCAAGCAGGCGCTGCTGCGCGAGGTCATCACCACGCTGGTGCGCCAGCTGGCCACGGCGGTGCGGCAGCCGCCCCGGCAGACCAGCGACCTGGCCACGCTGGTGCGGGAGTACCTCGACGCGGTGTGGCAGGTGGTGGAGGGCGAGCCCAAGCGGCAGCGGCTCACCTACGAGCTCACCCAGTTCGCGCTGCGCGAGCCCGACCTGGCGGAGCTGGCCCAGTGGCAGTACCGGCTCTACCACCAGGAGTGCGAGCAGACGCTGGGCGCGGTGGCCCGCGCGGCGAACGTCAGCTGGATCCTGCCGTTGGACGTGGTGGCCCGGATGGTGCTCAGCGCCATGGACGGTGCGGTGCTGGGTTGGCTGGTGGACGGTGACGCGGCCCGCTCCCGCCAGGTGCTGCTCACCTACGGCGAGCTGCTGGCCGGGCTGGCCGAGCCGGTCCGGGACGCGCACCCGGCAGTGGTCGGCGTCCGGCCCTAGCGCTGCACGGGTCGGCGCTCGAGGGCGCTAGCGCTGCACGGGGCGGCGCTCGAGGGCGCTGGCGCTGCACGGGGCGGCGCCCGAGGGGGTGCTAGCCGACCGCGCTGCGGCTGGGTGCGGCCACGGGTCGCCCGAACAGGAAGCCCTGCGCCTGCGGGCAGCCGTGCTCGCGCAGCCAGTGAGCCTGCTCGACGGTCTCCACGCCCTCGGCCACCACGTCCAGCGCCATGCCGGCGCCGAGCCCCACCAGCCCGTCGACCAAGGTGCGAGCCTCCCCGGTGTGCGGCAGCCCGGCGATGACGCTGCGATCGATCTTGACCGCGCTGATCGGCAGCCGGTGCAGCGCGGCGATGGAGGAGTGCTGGGTGCCGAAGTCGTCCAGGGTGAACCGCACTCCCAGTGCGCTCAGCCGGGTGGCGGCCGCGCGGGTGGACGGCGAGGAGCTCAGCGCCGTGTGCTCGGTGATCTCCAGCCGCAGGCGGGTTGGCGCCAGCCCGCTGCGGGTCAGCTCGGCCTGCACCATGTCGGCGAAGCCGCTGCGGCCCAGGTGGTTCGCGGAGACGTTGACGCACAGCTGCACGTCCTCGGGCCAGCTGAGCGCGTCGGCGCAGGCTCGCTGCAGCACCCAGCGTCCCACCGCGGGCACGCGCTGCCTGCTCTCCGCCGCGGACAGGAACGCCTCCGGCAGCAGCAGCCCGCGCCGTGGGTGCTCCCACCGCAGCAGCGCCTCCCGGGCCACCACCTCCTCGTCGTCCAGCCGCACGATCGGCTGGTAGTCGATGCGCAGCTGGTCGCCGCGCACCGCGCTCTCCAGCTCCGCGATGAGGTGCAGCCGATCCACCGCCGCGGTCTCGCTGACCTCGTCGGTGCGCACCCCGCCGGCGGCTCCGCCGGCACGCTGGCGCTTGACCCGGTACATCGCGGCGTCGGCCTGGCTCAGCAGCACCTCGGCGGGCCCCCCGCTGCCCAACGCCATGCCGATGCTGGCGTGCATGCTGAGCTGCTCGCTGCCCACCTGGAACGGTTCGTGGAAGAGGGTGCCGATCCGCTTGCGCAGGGCGCGGACCTGCTCCGGCTCGGCCACCTGCTCGCAAACCACGACGAACTCGTCACCGCCCAGGCGCACCGCGGTGTCGCCCTCCCGGACGGCGCCGGACAGCCGCGCGGCCACCTGCCGCAGCACCTCGTCGCCGCGCTCGTGCCCGTAGGTGTCGTTGACCTCCTTGAACCCGTCCAGGTCCAGGAACAACACTCCCACCGAGGTGCCCTGCCGGTCGGCCAGCGCCAGGGCGTGGGTGAGCCGGTCGAGCAGCACCAGGCGGTTGGGCAGCCCGGTCAGCGGGTCGGACAACGCCTGCCGGGCCAGCTCGGCCTGGGCCTGCTTGCGGGCGGTGATGTCCTGCACCTGCACCACCAGGTGGCTGACCTCGCCGTCGTGGCCCCACACCGGCACCGCGTGCCGGTGCACCCACACCACGGTGCCGTCGGCGCGCACGTAGCGCTTGTCGGTCTCGGTGGGGCCGGGAGTGCCGTCCTCGTCGAGCATCTCCTCGAACAACGACTGCGACTCGTCGAGGTCGTCAGGGTGAGTGATGTCGCGAAAGGTCCTGGCCATCAGCTCGGCCTCGGTGTAGCCGGTCAGCTCGCACAGGGCGCGGTTGACCTGCACCCAGTGCCCGTTGCGGTCGACCACGGCCAGTCCGATGGGGGCGTGGGCCATGGTCAGGTGGAACAGGCTGACCGCCTGGTCGCGGGCCTGCTCGGCCAGCACCCGCTCGGTGATCTCGCGGGTGACGGTCTGCAGCTGCACCTGGCGCAGGGCGCGGTCGTACATCGCCTGGCCGGTGATCTCCACCCACACGGGGCGGCCGTCGGCGTGCCGCGCGCACACCACCTCGGTGACCGGGGTGCCGATGCGGGCGTGCCGGAAGGAGGCGACCAGGCTGTCGCGGTCGCCGGGCTCGACCAGCTCGATGGCGCGCACCCCCAGCAGCTGCTCGGGGGTGTAGCCCAGGTGGGTGCGGGCCGAGCCGGACACCCAGGTGATGGTGGAGTCGGGCAGGTGCAGGGCCACCACGCTGTCGGCCCGCTGCAGCAGCATCTGCGAGGCGCGCTCGGCCTGGCGGCGACGCAGCTGGTGCAGGCGCTGTCCCCGCACCGGGCTGACGGTGCTGAGCGCCCCGACCAGCGTGCCGTGCTCGTCGTGCACCGGCTCGGAGCTGCTGTGCAGCCACAGCTCCTCGGGCTCCCCGGACAGGCCCCGCCGGCGAACGCCGACCACGAAGTCGTGGGCGGGCACCGCCGTGCGCAGGACCTGGGCGGCCGGGTGGTCGCGCAGCCGGATCGGCTGGTCGTCGCGGTCCACCACGGCGAACAGCAGGGTGGACGGGTCGTGCTCGGCGGAGCCCCCCTGCGCCAGGCCCAGCAGCCGACGCCCGACCGGGTTGACCGCCAGCACCGCCCCCCGGCAGTCCTGCAGCAGCCGCCCCACCTCGGCTGCCCCGGCCGGGGCACCGGCGTCGGCGTCGGTGCGCTCGGCATCGGGATGGTCGGGCTCGGCGCTGATCTGTGCCGCGAGCATGATCAGGTCCATGCGACTGTGTTGCTCCCCCCAGAGACGGTGAGCACCCGGATGGACGACGTCCCGCGGGCATTCGGCGCCCAGAATGGCACCGACCAGGCACTTTCGCCACCACGGCGGGTCCCGTGGCGGTGGGCCGGGGGATACCCGGCGTCGACTACGCTCGCGTCGTGCTGCTCTCTGATCGTGACATCCGGGCCGAGATCGACGCAGGGCGTCTGGGGCTCGACCCCTACGACCCGGCGATGGTCCAGCCCTCCAGCGTGGACGTGCGGCTGGACCGCTTCTTCCGGGTCTTCAACAACACCCGGTACACCCACATCGATCCTGCCCAGCAGCAGGACGAGCTGACGTCGCTGGTGGAGGCCGAGGGCGACGAGCCCTTTGTGCTGCACCCGGGCGAGTTCGTGCTGGGGTCGACGCTGGAGACGTGCTCGCTGCCCGACGACCTGGCCGGGCGGCTGGAGGGCAAGTCGTCGCTGGGGCGGCTGGGCCTGCTCACCCACTCCACCGCGGGCTTCATCGACCCGGGGTTCAGCGGGCACATCACCCTGGAGCTGTCCAACGTGGCGAACCTGCCCATCACGCTGTGGCCGGGCATGAAGATCGGCCAGCTGTGCCTGCTCAAGCTGTCCTCGGCCGCGCAGGACCCCTACGGCAGCGCCGCCGCCGGCTCCCGGTACCAGAACCAGCGCGGCCCCACCCCGTCCAAGGCGTACCTGAACTTCCACAAGGTCAGCACCCAGCGCTGACGCTGGGGGCGTCTGCAAGTACGCCCATCCCCGCGCTTGGCGCGTCTGCAAGTACCACCTACTCAGCACGGCGGCCCCGCACCCTCCACGGTGCGGGGCCGACTGCGTGCGGGGCTAGCGGACCAGGTGGCCGAGGTCGACGGGCAGCTGGATGCCGGTGACGTGCCGGGCCTCGTCGGAGGCGAGCCACGCCACCGCGTTGGCGATGTCTTCGGGCTGGCTGATCGGGTCGGACAGCGCGTTCATGAACATCGGTGCCAGCGTGTGCGCGTGCTCGGCGATGTAGGGCGTCATGTCGGTGGGCCGCATCCCGCTGTCCACGCCGTTGGGGTGCACCGTGTTCACCCGGATGTTGTGCTGGCCCAGCTCGTTGGCCATGGTCCGGGCCAGCCCGACGATGCCGTGCTTGCTGGCCACGTAGTGCCCGACGAAGGGCAGCCCGCGCAGGCCCGCCACCGAGCTGGTGAAGATCATGCTGCCGCCGGTGCCCTGCTCGAGCAGGATCGGGATGGCGGCCTTGGCGGTGTGGAAGACGCCGGTGAGGTTGATGTCGATGGTCTCCTTCCACTGCTCGGCAGTGATCTCCCAGGAGTTGGCGGCGGAGCAGACCCCGGCGTTGGCGATCACCACGTCCAGGCGGCCCAGCTCGGCGACCCCGGCCTGCAGCGCCGCGGACAGCCCGTCGAAGTCCCGGACGTCGGCCTCGGTGGCGATCATCCGCCGCCCGGTGGCCTCCACCAGGCGCACGGTCTCCTTGAGGTCGGCGGAGGTGGCGCCCTCGTAGATGGTGGAAGGCAGCTTCTCGCAGATGTCGATGCCGATGATGTCGGCGCCCTCCTCGGCCAGCCGCACCGCCTCGGCACGTCCCTGGCCGCGGGCGGCTCCGGTGATGAAGGCGACCTTGCCGGTGAAGCGCTGCATCGAGGGCATGCGGGGTAGACCTTTCGCGAGACGGCGGGTGCAGGTGCCGGCTGCGAGCTCGCCGGGCCGTGGCGGACGCTACGCCGGGGCCTGGGCGGGCCTGGGGCACTTCCCGCTCGGTGGGACAGGTCACACTCGATGGGTGACCTCGGACAACCCGGCCGGGACAGCCGGGCCGGGACGGGGCTCGCCGCGGGAGGTCAGACCGGGGTGGCGACGTCCGCCGTGGTGCGCCCGAGCAGGGCCACCAGCTCGGTGGCGGGCATCGGGCGGCCGTAGTAGTAGCCCTGCGCCATCGGGTAGCCCAGCGCCGCCAGCGTCTCCGCCTGGTAGTCGTCCTCCACGCCCTCGGCGATCACCTCGATCGTCAGCGCCTTGGACAGCGCGGCGATGGCGGTGAGCACGGCGGGGACGGGCTCGCCGCGCTGCAGCGTGGAGACGAAGGCGCGGTCCAGCTTGAGGAAGTCCCGTGGCAGGTCGTCCAGGCGGCTCAGCGAGGAGTACCCGGTGCCGAAGTCGTCGATGGCCACGCGCACGCCGAGGGCGCGCAGCTGCTTGAGCAGGTTGACCGCGTGCACCGCGTCGGGCACCAGCACGCTCTCGGTCACCTCCAGCACCAGCTGCTCGGCCGGCCAGCCCGTGCTGGCGAGGACGTCCTGCACCCCGTGCAGGTAGCGCGAGCTCATCAGCTCCAGGCCGGAGACGTTGACGTTCAGCCGCAGCGCCACCCCGGTGGCGTCCTGCATCCAGGCCGCGTCGGAGCAGGACTTGCGCAGCACGTGGTGGCCCAGGGCGTGGATGCAGTCATCGCGCTCGGCGATGGCGATGAACTGGTCCGGAGTGATGCCGGGGTAGCTGCTGCTGCGCCAGCGGGCGAGCGCCTCCATGCCCACCACCACGCCGGTGCGCAGATCCACGACCGGCTGGTAGTGCACGTCCAGGGCCCCGGTCTCCACCGCGGCGCGCAGCTCCACCGCCACCGGTGAGCGGCGGGTGCGCTCCACCACCACCCGGCTTCCGCCGTCCTTCTTGGCCCGGTACAGCCCGGCATCGGCCCGGCCCACCAGCAGCGACGCCGACTCCCCGGCCTGCCAGGTGGTGACGCCCGCCGAGCAGGCGTGCTGGGGGAGCGCGGCGCGGACCTGCTCGACCACCGCGGCGGCCTCCTCCTCACCGCAGCCGAGCAGCAGGGCGAACTCGTCGCCGCCGAAGCGGGCGATGGCGTGGTCGGGTCCGACGACCTCGCGCAGCACGGTCGCCACGGTCTGCAGCACCGCGTCGCCGGCGGCGTGCCCACCGGTGAGGTTGACCAGCGAGAAGCGGTCCAGGTCCAGCAGCGCGAGGGTGAGCGGCTGGCCGGTGAGCCGGGCCTTGTCCACCGCGGCGCGCAGGTAGCGGTCGAAGCCGCGGCGGTTGTGCAACCCGGTGAGGGTGTCCACGTCGGTCTGGTCGGCCAGCCGCATCAGCCAGTGCTGCAGGTACCCGATGATGACCACGATGGCCGCGACCACCAGCCCCGCCCAGCGCTGGGTGTCCCCGTCGGCCCAGGTCACCCCGATGCAGGAGGCCACCGCGCTGAGCAGGTGCACCACCACCCACCAGCGAGAGAAGAAGAACACCACCGCGGCCACGAAGACGTTGCAGCACAGGATGGAGATGGCGGGTGCACCGCCGCCGCTGGTGTGCGCCCCGACGCCCAGCAGGAGCACGCCCAGGGAGACCAGCGGGTTGAACGCGGCTCGGCGCAGCCGGTCGCCGCACAGCAGCAGCGCGGTACCCACCACCACCGCGACCCCCGCCACCACGTACAGGGTGCCGAGGGAGGCGGCCTGGTTGTGCGGGACGAGCGCGGCCAGGCTGACCAGCAGGCCACCGGCGGAGAAGAGCAGGCCGAAGGCGCGGGCCATCACCATCGGGGTGGCGATCACCGGGTGTCGGCGCTGCCGCCGGTGCCAGGCGCTCGCGGAGTCAGGCCAGCGGGGCACGGCTCACCTCCTGGGCGCTGGGGCGCAGGTGCCCCACGAGGAAGGGCCGCCCCAGCTGGTCGGCCACGTGGTACAGGTTCAGCTCGCTGGGCACCGAGCTGCCGTCGGCGTGCAGCAGCACCAGCCCGCCGCTGATCTCGGTGCCGCCGCCGGTGCGGGCCTGGCGCAGGTGCGCGGCCACCTCGTCGTGGGTGTCCGGGTGCACCAGCTCGTGCAGCCGCAGGCCGACCAGCTCCGCCGCGCCCCGGCCCAGCAGGCTGGCCAGCGCGGTGTTGGCCTGCAGCACCGTGCCCTGCGGGGACAGCGCGAGCGCCCCGTGCGGCAGGGCGTCGAACGCCCGGCGCAGCAGCTCGGCGCGGTTGACCAGCGCGGTCTGGGCGTGCACCCGGTCGGTGACGTCGACGGCGGTGGTGGACAGCCGGCGCAGCCCGCCGTTGCCCGGCTCGCGGATGGGCCGGAAGGCGACGTCCACCCAGGCCACGCTGCCGTCCTTGCGCACCAGCGGGTGGGTGCGGGTGCGCTCGGCGGCGGCCAGGTCGCCGGAGGCCAGCTGGTCGCGGTGCGGCTGGGGCACCAGGTCCAGGGCACGGGTGCCCATCAGCTCGGCGGGCTGGTAGCCCAGCAGCTCCACGCAGTCGGCGGAGACGTAGGTGATCAGGCCGTGGTCGTCCAGCAGGGTGGTCAGGGTGCCGGCACCGTGGCGCTGGGTGGGCCCGGCGGTGATGAGGTGGCGCACCGCCCGGTCACGCGTGTCCAGCAGGGTGGCGCTGACCGGCCCGCCGAGCAGGTGTCCCTGCGCGACGTCGCAGCCCAGCGCCGCCAGCTGCTCCAGCTGGGCGTGACGGTCCACGCCCTCGGCGCACACCCGCAGCCCCAGCGCGTGGGCGGCCTCGATGATGAGCCGGGTCAGCACCGCGTCGGTGGGGCTGGTGTCCACGTGCGAGACGAGGTCGGCGCCGATGTGCACGCAGTCCAGGGGCAGGTGCCGCAGCAGGGTGACCGAGGAGTGACCGGCGCCGTAGCCGTCCACCGCGATCAGCACGCCCTGGGCCTGCAGCGTGTGCAGGGTGTCGGCGACGGTCTCCTGGTGCGCGCTGGTCCCGGTCTCGGAGACCAGCAGGCACAACCGCTCGGCGGGCAGCCCGGTCTCCTCCAGCGTCGCCATGACCAGCGCGGGCAGCGCCGGGTCCTCCAGCTGGGCCGGGCGCACCCGCACGCTGAGCACGGCGGCCTCGGTGTCGTCCAGGCGAGCTCGCGCGGCGATGTCGCGGCAGGCCTGGCGCAGCACCCACTCGCCCAGCGGGCCGATCAGCCCGGTGCGCTCGGCCAGCGGCACCAGCTGGTCGCTGGGCATGGCCTGGCCCGGGTGCTGTGGCCAGCACGCGCCGGCAGTCACGCCCTGCACCTGGCCGCTGACCAGGTCGACGCTGGGCTGGTACTGCATCGTCAGGGCATCGGTGTCCAGCGCGTCCTGCAGGCGCCGGCCGGCGGCGGGGTCGTCGGCCCAGCGGCGGTTGCGCGAGCTCACCGGCGGCTTGATGCGCTCGGTGTAGACCTCCGCCCGTCCGCGGCCGCGCGACTTGGCCCGGTACATCGCCAGGTCCGCCTGGTGCAGCAGCACGTCCAGCGGCGGCGGGTCCTGGTGCGCGGTGGGCACGGTGGTGACACCCACCGAGGCGCCGATGGTGACGAGGTGGGTGTCCACCAGGAACGGCTGTGCCGCGGCCCGCACCACCCGCTCGGCCACCGACAGCGCCTGCTCGGTGGTCAGCGGCTCCACCATGAGCAGCGCGAACTCGTCGCCGGCCAGCCGGGCGGGCACGTCGTCGGGACGGCAGGACTCGCGCAGCCGACGCGCGAACTCCACCAGCACCGCGTCGCCCACGGTGTGCCCGTAGTCGTCGTTGACCGACTTGAAGGAGTCCAGGTCGATGTAGAGCAGCACCGGGTGCACCGCCTGTGCGGAGTCGGCGGAGCGGTCGGGGGATGCGGGAGACCGGGTGAGGTGGGCGGTGCGCTGCTCCAGCAGGCTGCGGTTGGCCAGGCCGGTCAGCGCGTCGCGCAGCGCAGCCTCGGCCAGCTCGGCGTTGACCCGGGCCAGCTCACGGGCGGCGCTGGACTCCTCGACGACGGCACGCAGCAGCTGCTCGCGCAGCAGGGCGGTGGCCAGCCCGGTGTCCGCGCTGAGGGCGAGCTGCTCGGTGAGCGCACGCTCGTGGTTGGTGAAGCCGCGGGGTGCGGCGTCGCTGTGGGCGACGGTGAGCAGCGCGGCGGGGGGCTCGCCCACGGCGACCGTCAGGTACGAGCAGATCCCCGCGCTGGGGTCGAGCGGGTAGCCCAGCGGGTTCTCCGTGGCGTCCTGCACGCAGCTCGGCAGCTGGTGCCGGTGGTCCCACTGCCGCCGCATCACGTCGTCGAGCAGCGCGGTGTCCAGGGTGAGCCCGGGCGGCCCGGACACGCGCAGCCTGCCGTCGGGCAGCCAGATCACCGCTCGGGCGCATCCCAGGGCCTCCCGGGACACGTCCGCCACGGCGGCGAGCGCGTCCTCCACGCTGCTGGTGGGCCCGCTCCGGTCGCTGAGCACCCGCCGAGCGGTGAGGATCTCCAGCTCGTCGGCCAGCGGCTTGGCGGCGGGCACCTCGCGCACCTGTCCGGCGGCGGCGCCGGCGATCTCCACCAGCTCCACGTCGGTGCGCTCCAGCAGCGCGGCGTGCGGGTCGTCGGTGCCGAACACCACGACCAGGTCGTCGCTGAGCCGCACCACCACGGCGGCCCGGGCGAAGTAGGGACCGAACACCCGCTGCGGCCGGGAGTGGTGGAACACCCGCACCGCGCCGACCGCCAGGTGACGCTCCGGCGGGTCGCTCCGCGGGTCCAGCCACAGCCCGCCGGCCCAGCGCTCGCCGGCGCCGACCCCACCGACCAGGCGGAAGCGCGGCTCTGCGGACCCAGCGCCGTGCTGCGAGGTCCCGCGGCGCAGGACGAGCAGGTCCTGCGCCCCGAGCACGCCGGCGAGCCGGTCCAGCGCGGCGGTCTCGGCGACCGCCTCCAGGCGCAGCGCGCGCGGCACCGTGCCCGGGGAGGACGGCGCTGCGGACGAGGGGCCCATCGGAGTCTCCTGTGCTTGGGACAGCTGCTGGGTCCAGCGTCGTCGCGGCTTTACCCTCAGTAATCGGCCGGGTGTCGCGAAAGTGAAGCGCGGTGCGCCCCGCGACAATTCACCGATCTCAACCCTATAGTCAGGGCGGGGCAGGGGTGGTTTCGGACATCGGGGGCGGGCTGAGGTGCAGTGTCGAGTGGGGTGCGACCTGCAGTCGGTCGGCGAGGTCGCCGACAGCGTCGCCACCTTCGGCAGGCGCTACCTGGACCGGGTCTACACCGCCGGTGAGCTGGCGGCCTCGGGCGAGCGCCCCGAGCGCCTGGCTGCCCGCTTCGCAGCCAAGGAGGCGGTGGCCAAGACGTTGCGCACGGCCGACGCCGCGCTGCCCTGGCCCAGCATCGAGATCGTCAGCGATCCCGGCGGCTGGTGCGGGGTGCGCCTGAGCGGTGCGGCGGCGGCACTGGCGCGCGCCCAGGGCCTGGGCGAGTTCGAGGTGTCGCTGTCGCACACCAGCGAGCACGCGATGGCCGTGGTGCACGTGCCGGTTCGCTCAGGACGGGACGCACCCGTGCCGAAGGAAGCAGGGACGGCACTGGTGGTCCAGCAGGACGACCAGCACGAGCGCAAGGCGGAGGACCAGCTGTGACGGCGGACGAGCAGATCGCGGACGAGCAGATCATCGTGGACGTGCTGCGCGAGCACGGCAAGGTGCCGATCTCCAGCGCGGGCGTGGATCCCGACGCCGACCTCTACGCGCTGGGGCTCACCTCGCACGCCAGCGTGAACGTGATGCTCGCGCTCGAGGACGCCTTCGACATCGAGCTGCCGGACCGGTTGCTGCGCAAGTCCACCTTCGCCAGCGTCGGGGCCATCCGCAGCGCCGTGCAGGAAGTCCGCGGGGCTGCCTGAGATGGGCACTCCCACCGACGCCGCCAGGTCCATCGCCGCCACCGTGGTGCGCGAGCACGCGGAGGAGGTGGACCGCGACGCCCGCTTCCCCCAGGAGGCGGTCACGGCGCTGCGCGAGGCTCGGCTGATGTCCTGCGCGGTGCCGGTGGAGCTGGGTGGGGACGGCTGCTCGCTGGGCGAGGTCGGTGCCGTGGTGCAGGCCCTGGGGGAGCACTGCGCCTCCACCGCGATGATCTTCGCGATGCACCAGATCCAGGTGCTGTGCCTGGTGCGCCACGGCGGCACCGAGGCGGCCCGCCAGCTGCTGCAGCAGGTGGTGCGCGAGCAGCTGCTGCTGGCCTCGGCCACCACCGAGATCGGCATCGGTGGCGACGTCCGCTCCAGCAGCTGCCACGTCGCCGACGGCGGTGCCGGCCGGGTGGTGCTGACCAAGAACGCGCCGGTGATCTCCTACGGCGAGCACGCCGACGTGGTGCTGGCCACCGCCCGGCGCAGCAGCGACAGCCCGCCCAGCGACCAAGTGCTGGTGGTGTGCCCCCGGGCCGACCTGCGCCTGGAGCCCACCGGCACCTGGGACACGCTGGGCTTCCGCGGCACCTGCAGCCCCGGCTTCCTGCTGCACGCCGACGTGCCGGCCGAGCTGGTGCTGCCCGAGCCCTACGCCGAGGTGTCGGCGCAGACCATGCTGCCGGTCTCGCACGTGCTGTGGGGCCACGTGTGGCTGGGCATCGCGGTGGCCGCCACCGCCCGGGCCCGCCGCTACGTCCAGCAGGCCGCGCGGCGCACGCCGGGCACCATGCCCCCTGGCGCCGTCCGCCTGGTGGAGCTCACCGCGCTGGTGCAGCAGCTGCGCGACCTGGTGACCGGCGCCGCGCAGCGCTTCGACGACGCGCCGCTGGGCTCGGACGTGCTCACCAGCATCGGCTTCGCCGTGGCCATGAACAACCTCAAGGTCACCGCCTCTGGGCTGGTGGTCGACGCGGTGGGCCAGGCCATGCTGATCTGCGGCATCTCCGCCTACCGGGAGGACAACGAGTTCCGCCTGGGCCGGCACCTGCGCGACGCGCACGGCGCCGCGCTGATGGTGAACAACGACCGCATCATCGCCAACAACGCCCAGCTGGTGCTGGTGCACCGAGGTACGTCATGACCCTGGATCCTGACCCGAGCACCACCGTCGCCGACGTCTCCGCGCTGGCGGCGGCGCACGGCGACTTCCGCACCGAGCTGGTGGGTGCCGGGCTGCTGGTGCCCACCTCCGTCCCCGGCCTCTACGGGCGCTCCGGCGTGTTCGAGGACGTGGTGGAGGGCATCGACGTGGTGGTCCGTGCCGCCGGTCCCGGTGCCGCCGCGGACCGCTACCGCTTCCCGCCGGTGTTCCCCCGCGACAGCTTCGAGCGCACCGACTACATCGCCTCCTTCCCGCACCTGACCGGCGCGGTCAACACCTTCGCCGGGGACAACCGCGCGCACGCGGCGCTGCTGGCTGCGCGCGCGGACGGGCAGTCCTGGGACGGCTGGCTCACCCCGGCCGACACCATGCTGGTCTCCGCCGCCTGCCACCCCGCCTACGCCATGCTCGCCGGCACGCTGCCGCCGGAGGGCCGGCTGCTGGACGTGCACGGCTACTGCTTCCGGCACGAGCCCGCCGTGGACCCCGCCCGCATGCAGGCCTTCCGGATGCACGAGTTCGTCACCGTCGGCACCGCCGAGCAGGCGGCGGCCCACCGCGAGCAGTGGATCGGCCGCGGCCTGCAGGTGCTGGCCGACCTGGGCCTGGCCGCCGAGGCAGTGGTGGCCAACGACCCGTTCTTCGGCCGGGCCGGTCGCATGCTCTCGGCCAACCAGCGCGAGGAGAACCTCAAGACCGAGCTGGTGGTGCGCCTGTACGGCGACCTGGACGCGGGCACCGCGGTGGTGTCGTGCAACTGCCACCGGGAGCACTTCGGCGCTACCTTCGGCATCAGCACCGCCGCCGGGGACGTCGCGCACAGCGCCTGCGTGGGCTTCGGCATGGAGCGCATCGCCCTGGGCCTGTTCCGCACCCACGGCCTGGACCCCCGCGGCTGGCCGGCGCCGGTGCGGGCCCGGATGCAGCTGTAGGCGTCATGTCTCCCGCCATCGCACCCGACCTGCGGCTGCTGCCGCTGGACGCCGACACCTACCGCTGCCACCGGCTGCACGCAGGGGAGCGCGCCTGGTCGGAGACCAGCTGCTACGTGGACCTGTGGGTGGAGCTGCTGCACGCCCTGGGCCACGACCCGGTGCCCGCGCTGGCGTCGGTGCTCAGCGCCGACCACGACGGTGCACAGTGGACCTTCCTCAAGCCGGCCCCCGAGGACCTGCGCCGGCTCTACGGCATCGACGTCGACGAGCTCAACGTGTGGCGCAGCGTGCTCGAGCACGTCGTCGAGGCCCTCGGACAGGGCCGGCTGCTGACGGTGGAGGTGGACTCCTGGTGGCTGCCCGACACCGCCGGCACCACCTACCGCGCCGAGCACGGCAAGACCACCGTGGTGGCCAACCGGGTGGACTCCGCCGGGCAGGTGCTGGAGTACTTCCACAACGCCGGCTACCACCGGCTGGCCGGCGAGGACTTCCGCGGCCTGTTCCACCTGGACGGCACCGACCCGCGGGTGCTGGTGCCCTACGTGGAGCAGGTGCGCCTGGACCGGGTGCACCCGCCGGAGCCCGTTCCGGTGCGGGCGGTGGTCCGCGAGCACCTGGCCCGGCGCCCCGAGCACAACCCGGTGGCCGCGCTGGGGACCGCGGTGCGCCGCGACCTGCAGTGGCTCACCGGCGGTGGGCTGGAGCTGTTCCACCGCTGGGCCTTCGGCGGCCTGCGCCAGTGTGGGGCGGGGGCCGAGCTGGCCGCCGACCTCACCACCTACCTCGGTGCCGAGGCGGGTGTCGCGGGCCTGGAGGCGGCCGTGGAGAGCTTCCACGCGGTGGCCACCGGAGCCAAGAGCGTGCAGTTCCGGCTGGCCCGCGCCGCGCGGGGACGGACGGTGAGCGTGGACGCCGAGCTGGACGCGATGGCCGCGCACTGGGCCGCGGCCACCACCACTCTGGCGGAGCAGGTGTGAGCACCGACCTGCTGGCCGACCGACCCTGGCGCTGCGCCGCCACCGCACCGGGCGCGGCGCTGAGCCCGGCGGAGCTGGCCGGGCTGGACCTGCACTGGTACCCCGCCACCGTGCCGGGCACCGCCGCCGCTGCCGTGCGCGCCGCCGAGGGACGCGACGCCGCTTTGGCCCGCGACTACGACGCGCAGGACTGGTGGTTCGTCACCACCCTGGGCGAGGCGGTGGGTGCGGGCCCGTGGACGCTGCACGCCCTGGGCCTGGCCACCGTGGCCGAGGTGTGGGTGGACGAGTGCTGCGTGGCGCGCTCGGAGTCGATGTTCACCACCACCACCGCCACGCTGGACACGCTGGTGCCGGGAAGCGTGCTGGCCCTGCGCTTCGCCGCGCTGCGCCCGCTGCTGGGCGTCTCCCGGCGACCCCGTGCCCGCTGGCGCAGCCTGCTGGTGGACGAGCAGAACCTGCGGTGGTGGCGCACCAGCCTGCTCGGCCGCGCCCCGCTGCTCACCGGCACCGCTGCGGTGGTGGGCCCGCACCGTCCGCTGACGCTGCACCGGCGCCCGGACCTCGAGGTGCTCAGCCGCGACCTGCAGACCAGCGTGCGCGGCGACACCGGGGTGCTCGAGGTGCGCGCCCGGCTGCGCGGCGCGGAGCGGCTGCGCAGGGCCACCGTGCGGGTGGGGGCGCACCAGTCCACGGTGGACCTGGAGCACGTCGGTGACGAGGCGGTGCTGCACGCGGTGGTGGAGGTGCCGGCGGTGGCGCGGTGGTGGCCGCACACCCACGGCGACCAACCGCTCTACCCGGTGCTCCTGCACCTGGGCGAGCGGGAGCTCGACTGGGGCACCGTGGGCTTCCGCGACGTGCAGGTTGGCACCGACGACGGCGGCTTCGCGCTGTCGGTCAACGGCGTGGCGGTGTTCTGCCGCGGCGCCTGCTGGACGCCGCTGGACCCGGTGGGCCTGAGCAGCGACCCCGACGCGCTGCTTGCCGCCCTCACCGCGGTGCGCGAGGCCGGGCTGAACATGCTGCGCGTCACCGGGACGATGACCTACGAGGAGCCGGAGCTCTGGCGGCTGTGCGCCGAGCTGGGCCTGCTGGTCTGGCAGGACGCCATGCTCGCCACCCTCGACCCGCCCGCCGAGGAGCACTTCGAGGCGCTGCTGCGCACCGAGGTGGAGCAGCTGTGCACCGCGCTGCAGGGCAACCCGGCGCTGGCCGTGCTCTCCGGCGGCAGCGAGACCGAGCAGCAGCCCACCATGCTCGGCCTGGACGCCACCCGCCGCCGCGTGCCCGCGGTGCACGAGCTGGTCCCGGCGGTGGCGCAGCGGCTGCTGCCCGGCGTGCCCTGCGTCAGCTCCAGCCCCTCCGGCGGTGCGCTGCCCATCCACGTGGGCACCGGCGTGGCGCACTACTTCGGCGTGGGCGGCTACCTGCGCCCGCTCACCGACGTCCGCACCGCCGGGGTGCGCTTCGCCGCCGAGTGCCTGGCCTTCGCCACCCCGCCCGAGGCCGCCGCCGTGGAGCGCGAGTTCGGCTCGGCCGCGGTGGCGGGGCACCACCCGCGCTGGAAGGCGGCAGTGCCCCGCGACCACGGCGCCTCCTGGGACTTCGAGGACGTCCGCGACCACTACGTGCGCACCCTGTTCGGGGTGCAGCCCGCCGAGGTGCGCCGCCACGACCCCGCGCGCTACCTGGACCTGGGCCGGGCCGCGGTGTGCGAGGCGGTGCAGGCCTGCTTCGAGCACTGGCGACGGGCCGACTCCGGCTGTGCCGGCGCCCTGGTGCTCACCCTGCGTGACCTCGAGCCCGGCGCCGGGTGGGGCCTGCTGGACTCCACCGGCGCCCCCAAGGCGCCCTGGTACGTGCTGCGGCGGCTCAGCGCCCCGGTGGCGGTGAGCATCACCGACGAGGGCCTGGACGGGCTGCGGGTGGACGCCTGGAACGACCGCCCGCAGGACCTGCCGGGCGTGCTGGTGGTGACCGCGCACCAGCGGCTCGGGGCGCGCCAGGTGCTGGCCGAGACCGACGTGGTGCTGCCCGCCCACGGCGGCGGCACCTGGGGGGTGGACGCGCTGGTGGGGACGTTCCTGGACCTCAACCACGCCCACGGCTTCGGCCCGCAGACCTACGACGCGCTCACGGTGCAGCTGCGCACCGCGACCGGCAGCACCCGTGCGGTGCGCCTGCTCGGTGGTGCCGACCGTCCCCTGCAGACCGACGTGGGCCTGGCCGCCACCGCCACTCGCGACGGCGACGGCGGGTGGGCGCTGGAGATCAGCACTCGGGGCACCGCCCAGCACGTGCACGTCGACGTGGCCGGCTTCCTGCCCGAGGACTCCTGGTTCCACCTGGGCGCCGGGGACCGGCGGGTGGTGGCGCTGCGGCCGACGGGCCCGGACGCCCCGGCCCTGCCCGCCGGCACCGTGGGAGCACTCAGCTCGCTCACCGCTGCCCCCGTGGTGCTGCCGCGATGAGCGCCCACCCCACCTGGTTCGGGCCCGAGGCCGCCCCGTTGCTGGGCGTGCTGCACGTCCCGGACGACGCGACCGCCCGCGGCGCCGTGGTGCTGTGCCCGCCCCTGGGCAAGGAGCACACTGACTCCTACCGCGGTCTGGCCCTGCTGGCGCAGCAGCTGTGCGCCGCCGGCGTGGTGGTGCTGCGCTTCGACTACCAGGGCACCGGTGACTCTGCGGGCGAGCCGGCGGACGACTCGGTGCAGCGCTGGCTGGACAGTATCGCCACCGCGGTGGCCCACGTGCGCTCCACCGGCGTGGACCACGTCGCGCTGGCCGGGCTGCGGGTGGGGGCGCTGCTCGCCGCTGCCGCCGTGGCGCGCTGCGGGGAGCTGGCCGGGCTGGCGCTGTGGGACCCGGTGACCAACGGCCGCAGCTTCCTGCGCCACCAGCGCACCCTGTACCGGCTGACCATCGGCACCGACGTCGCCGAGGACGGCATGGTCTCGCTGCCCTTCACGCTGCTCGCCCCGGGCGCCGTGGCCGAGCTGGGCGGGCTGCGGCTCACCGTCCCGGAGCCCGCGGGCGGACGACCGCTGCCGGTGCTGGTGGCGGCGCGGCCCAGCGCCGCCGACGACCAGGCCCTGGCCGCGCTGGCCGCTCGCCCCGAGACCACCCGGGTCACGGTGCACGAGCACGAGGGCTTCCTGGAGCCCACCACCTCCATCGTGCGCATCCCCGCCGACAGCGTCGCCGCCGTGGCCCGGTGGCTGCTCGGCGTGCTGCCCGCGCAGCGACAGCCGGTGGTGGCCCAGGCACAGACGTCGGCGGTGGTGGCAGTGACGCCGGACGGCGCCGCGGTGCGGGAGAGCCTGCACCGACGTGGACCCCACCAGCTGTTCACCATCGTCACCAGCACCGACCACCCGCCGCGGCGCTCGCTGGTGCTCAACAGCCTGGGCTCGCACCACCGCATCGGGGCGGGTCGGATGCACGTGGACCTCGCCCGGTCGCTGGCCGCTGAGGGCGTGGAGGTGATCCGCTTCGACCGCAGGCTGACCGGGGACACCACCGAGGTGCGCGCCGACGAGCTGGCCCCGATGTACGCCCAGGTATGTGTGCAGGACGCCCGGACGGCGGCAGGCACGGTGCGCAGCGCCGCCCGGGACACGGTGGTGGCCGGGGTGTGCGCCGGTGGATGGATGGCTGTGCACGCCGCGGCGGCCGGTGACGCCGGCACCGTGGTGGTGCTCAGCCCCACCATCTGGGGGCTGCGCAGCCAGGAGCGCTACCGGGAGGCGGAGCTGGCTGCCGCGCAGCAGAGCGGGCCGGACGAGCAGGGCCCCGCACCGGTGTCGGCCACTCGGCGACACCAGGTCAAGCAGCTGCTGCGCCGCCGCCTGCCCTACCCGCTGTGGCTGCTGCTCGGCCGGGCCGGGGTGACCCAGGTGCCGGAGGTGGCCCTGGCGCGACTGCTCCGGGCTGGAGTGGACGTCACGGTGGTGCTCACCCCGGCCGACCACACCTGGTTCGTGGAGCAGCGCGGTCCCGAGGGGCTGCGCCGGCTGCACCGTCGGGGTCTGCGGCCCCGGGTGGTCATCGGCGCGGAGGGCGACCACAGCCTGTTGCACCGCGGCATGCGGGAGCAGTCCGTGACCGAGGTCCGCCGCGCCGTGCTCGCTCACCTTCGCCGGCAGGACGCCGATGAGGACGCTGCACCGGTGTGACGGTCCGCCCCCTGCCACGCGGGTCAGGCAGGCTGGCGCAGGTGAGTGGTTGCGCGACAGTGCCGCTCACCTGCAGTTCGCAGTAGGCTGCCACCGTGCCCACGGGGGGTCGCGAGGAGAGGGCGTGAGGGTGACAGCCACGACGGACGAGCGCGGGTCGTCAGCTGCTGCCCCCGGGGTGCCACCCACCCTGGACCTGGCGCAGCACTTCCGTGACCTGCGCAGCGTGCTGCTGCCGGCGCTGGTGGTCGCCGTGGTCTGCGCCCTGCTGGTGTTCCTCGGCCGCGGCATGGCGGCCGAGCGCTGGGAGGCCACCGTCACCGCGCGGGTGGACGCCCCCACCGCCAGCACGAGCAGCACCGACACCACCGCGCTGACCACGGCCTCCTACCTGGCCCTGGCCACCGATCCCGCCGTGCTGCAGCAGGCCGCCCAGGCCACGGGCGCCACCTGGCCCGCCAGCGAGCTCACCTCCCGGGTGACGGTGACCGAGGGGGACACCCCCGGCCTGCTCACCGTCACCGTGCGGGGCGACACCGCCGGGCAGGCCGCTGCCGTCGCCAAGCAGGTGGTGCAGGTCTTCGACGCCGAGGCGCGCAACACCGCCGCCGGGGCCGCCGCGGTCCAGGTGCGCCAGCTGCAGGAGCGCACCTCCCCGCTGTTCGACCGTCTGCAGGCGCTGGGGCCCAACGACCCGGCCCGCCCTGCCGTGGAGGCGCAGTACCAGGCCCAGCTGGCCCAGATCGGCCAGCTCGGGGCGGTGGCGACCGGTCGGCTGGTCGCGCTGTCCGCCCCGACCACCTCCGACGGACCGGTGGCGCCGACCCCGGCCCGCGACGCCGCCCTCGCCCTGATCGCGGTGCTCATCCTGGCCGCCGAGGCCCTGGTGCTGCTGCGCGGCCGGTTCGGCCGGACGGTGTCCCGCCCGTGGGCCACCCATGCTGCGCAGTCCACCGGGGCGGAGCTGATCGACTGCACCGCGGGCAAGCACAGCGGCGCGGCGGTGCGGATCGAGATGATGGTGCGCCGCGAGCTGCGCGCCGGCGACGATGTCCTGGTGCTGTACTGCCCGCCGCTGGTCCCGGGCACGGAGGGCAACCAGGCCGCCGACGCCGCAGAGGCTGACGCCGATGCCGCTGGCGCCGCCGCTGAGCAACCCGGCGATGGGCGTGGTGCGCTGGTCCAGCTCTCCGCCGACGAGCCGTGGTGGCGCAGCACTCCGCTGGAGCAGGTGAGGCTGGCCGTGGTGGTGGTGGAGCGAGGCGCCCGGACCCGTGCAGTGGTGCAGCGCACCCTGCAGGTGCTGGCCCAGTCGCAGGTGCGCACCGTCCTCAGCGTGGTGCGCCCCGGTCGGGCCGTCGCCGAGGTGCTGCTGGCCACCCAGCTGGCGGCGGCCCGGCAGGACCCGGCCCGGCCGGACCCGGACCGGCAGGACCCGGACTGGCAGGACCCGGACTGGGAGGAACCGGAGGGTCAGGAACCGGGGCCGGCCCGGGTGGACCCCCGAGACCACTCCGAGGCGCCCACCCAGCCGCAGGAGCGCGTGCGCGCGGACACCGACCCCGCCGCGCGGGCACGACGCGCTGCCGCCCGTCCTGGGCTGTCCCCGGACCGGGGTTCGCTGCGTTGGTGAGCACCCCACGGCTGGCCCTGGTGCACGAGCGCCTCACCGAGGTCGCCGGTTCGGAGAACGTGGTCGAGCAGCTGAACCGGCAGTGGCCCGAGGCGCGCGTGCACGTGCCCATCGCCCGACCCGGGGGCATCCCCGCCGGGCTGACCCACGCACCGGTGACCACCTGGCTGGACCGGCTGTACCGCCGCAGCGGGCAGGGCTCCTACGCGCCGCTGCTGCCGCTGCTGCCCGGCTCCTTCCGCCGGATGCCGCTGCGCGAGGCCGACGTGGTGATCACCAGCCACCACGCCTTCGCCACCCAGGTGGTGCACGCCACCGACGCCCCGGTGATCGCCTACGTGCACAGCCCCGCCCGCTGGGCCTGGCAGGCCGAGCTGCGCGCCGGCGAGGCCGGTGGTCGCCTGGGTGAGCTGGCGCTGACCGCACTGGCCGCGCGCACCCGCCGCCAGGAGCTCGACGCCGCCCCCCGCCTGGCCCACGTGGTGGCCAACTCCACCGCGGTGGCCGAGCGCGTGCAGCAGTGCTGGAACCGCACGGCCGAGGTGGTGTACCCGCCGGTGAACACCAGCTACTACCACCCGGACCCGACCGTGGAGCGCGAGGACTTCTTCCTGCTGGCCGGGCGGCTGGTGCCCTACAAGCGGCCCGACCTGGCGGTGCGGGCCGCCGAGGCGGCCGGGGTGCGGCTGGTCGTGGCCGGCGACGGCCGGTTCCTGCAGCGCTGCCAGGAGCTCGCCGGCCCGCGCACCACCTTCGCCGGCCGGGTCTCCGACGCTGCGCTGCGCGACCTGCACCGGCGCAGCCGCGCGCTGGTGATGCCTGGCGTGGAGGACTTCGGCATCGTCCCGGTGGAGGCCATGGCCTGTGGCAGCCCGGTGCTCGCCCTCGGCAGCGGCGGCGCGCTGGACACGGTCCTGCCGCAGGTGAGCGGTCAGCTGGTGGCGGCGGGCAGCGACGAGGAGGTGGTGGCGGCCCTGGCCGAGGCGATGACGGGGTTCCGCGCCGGCGACTACGACCCGCAGGTCGTGCGCAAGCACGCGGAGCGCTTCTCCGAGGACGTCTTCCGCACGGCGATGCGCGACGTGGTCACCCGGGTGACCCGGTGAGCGATCCGGTGCGGGTGCTGTTCGTGAACGAGAACATCGGTGGCCACGTCACCGTGCACAACGCCATCCGGCGCTGCGTGCAGGAGCGCACGGACGTCGTCGCGGAGTTCCTGGACGCCCAGGACCCGCACCTGGCGGGCAAGCTGCTGCGCGCCCCGCTGCCGGGCCTGGCCCGCCTGGACCTGGACCTGCAGCCGCTGCGCGCCCAGCTGGTGCGCTCCCGCGGGGTGCGTCGCGCCCTCGCCGCCCGCCTGGCCCGCGGGGACGTCGACGTGGTGCACGTCTACACCCAGAACTGCGCGCTCACCTCGGCCCGCCTGCTGCGCCTGCTCCCGTGCGTGGTCACCACCGACAGCACCACCGCGCTCAACGCCTACCGCATTCCGTACCGCACCCCCACCCGGTTCACGCCGCTCACGGTGCGGGCCAGCGTCCCGGCCGAGCGGCGCGTCCTGGACGCCGCCGACCACGTCATCGCCAACAGCGCCGAGGCCGCCGACTCGCTGCGGCAGGACTACGGCGTGACGGAGCCGCGGCTGGAGGTGCTGCCCTTCGGGGTCTGGCTGCCCCCCGAGCCGGCTGAGCGGCCGGAGCGACGCCCCACCCTCGTCTTCGTCGGGCACAACCTGGAGCGCAAGGGCGGCAACCGGTTGCTTCGCCTGCACCAGCAGCACCTGCGGGACCGCTGCGACCTGGTGCTGGTGACCACGCAGCCGGTGCAGCCCGCGCCCGGGGTGCGGGTGGTCGCCGACCTCGCCGGCGGTGACGACCGGCTGTGGGAGGTGCTCGCCGGGGCCGACGTCATGGTCTTCCCCAGCACCATCGACCAGGCACCCAACGCGGTGCTCGAGGCGGCCGCGGCCGGGTTGCCGGTGATCGCGCACCCGGTGGCCGCGGTCGGAGAGATGGTCCGCGACGGGGTGACCGGGCTGCTGGTGCCGCCCGAGGACGACACCGCGCTGCTGGCGGCCATCACCAGCCTGCTGGACGACCCCGCTCGGCGCCGGGAGATGGGCCGCCAGGGCCGCCGGCACGTGGAGCAGCACTACGACATGCGGGTGGCGGTGGACCGGCTGCTCGCGATCTGCCGAGACCTTGCCGCCGCACCCCGTGCCGGGCGGGGCCACCCGGCATGAGCTCGACCACCGACCACAACCGCGCCGCGGTGAGCAACTCCGTCGCACTGGTGCTGAGCCGGGTGGTCATCGCCGCGATGGGGTGGCTGGGCAGCGTGCTGGTGGCCCGGGCGCTGTCGCCGGAGGCCTGGGGCCAGTACTCCTTCGTCTTCGGCCTGCTCGGGCTGTTGTCGATCATCACCGACCTCGGGGTCGGGCGGGTGGTGCTGGCCCGGCTGGTCGCCGACGACGAGCGCGAGGTGTCCCTGGTCGCCGGCTCCTACATCGCGCTCCGCCTGGTGCTCGGCCTGCTGGGCTACCTGGTGGGGCTGGGCTTCGTGCTGGCGCTGGGGTACCCGGGGGAGGTGGTCCGGGCGACCGCGGTGGCGGGCATCGTGGTGGTGGTGGCCACGCCCAGCCACGCGCTGACCGTGCTGTTCCAGAGCCGGCTGCGGCTGACGGTGGTGGCCATCGCCGAGTCGGTCGGGCAGGCGGTGCAGCTGCTGCTCACCGTGCTCGCCGCGGTGCTCGCCCCGACGCTGCTGATCTTCGTGCTGCCGGTGATCGTCAACGAGCTGGTCAAGATCACCTGGAAGCTGCGAGCAGTGCGCCGCGGCGAGGCCGGCCCGCTGCCCGCCCGGCACGTCGGTGCCCACCGCTGGCGAGCACTGCTGGTGGACGCGCTGCCGATGACGGTGGGTGCGGGCCTGGGCATGCTGCTGTCCAAGATCGACCTGCTGCTGCTCAGCCGGCTGGACACCTTCGACTCCGTCGGCCTGTACTCGGTGGGCTACAAGTTCGCCGACGTGCTCGACGTCGTCTCCTACGCGGTGATCACCCCGGTGCTGACGCTGCTGGTGCGGGCCTGGCCCGGTGACCTGGCGGAGTTCCGCCGGCGGGTGCAGGAGTCGGTGCTGGCGCTGGCGGTGCTCGGCGCGGTGAGCCTGGCCGTGTTCTGGGCTGCCGCGGAGCCCATCCTGCGGCTGCTCTACGGCGAGCGGTTCGGCGAGGCCGCGTTCGCCAGCCGGATGCTGGTGCTCGGCTCCTGCTTCGGGATGCTCACCTACCTGGGCTTCATGGTGGCGGTCTCGGCGGAGCGCCGCCGTGCGTACCCCTTGGTGGCGGTGGTCGGCCTGGTGGTCAACGTCGGGCTCAACCTGGTGCTGATCCCCCGGATGTCCTACGACGGCGCGGCCATCGCCACCGTCGCCACCGAGGCGCTGGTGCTGGTGCTCATCTGGACCGTGGCCGCCCGGGCGGTGCGCGGCCTGGTGCCGCTGGGCACGGGGCTGGGCCTGGTCGCGGTCACGGCGGCGGTGATCGGCCTGAGCGAGCTGCTGGTGGACGTGCTCCCGTGGCCGCTGGTGTCGGCGGGCAGCGGGCTGGTGGTCCTCGCGGCTGCCTGGCTGCTGCGGGTGCCGGTGGTGCGGGGCGCGCCGGCCTTCGTGCGCGAGCGCTGGACCGCGCGCCGCTCCTGAGCTCGGCCTGCTCGGACGTCGCTGGAGCGCACGACCCCCGAGGTCGTGCGCTCCAGCCTGGCCAGGCGGTCGGTGGTTGGGCCGGGCAGGGCGGTGTGGGTGGCGCCAGGTGTCAGCGGAACCAGGTGTCAGCGGAACCAGGGGTCAGCGGAACCAGGTGGTCAGCAGGGCCAGCAGCCAGCTCCACACCGAGGAGAAGAAGTCGGGCGCCGGGACGGCGGCCGGGGGAGCAGGCGCCGGCGCCGGTGCCGGGGCGGGGGCAGGGGTGCTCGGGGCCACGGCGCCGGTGTCCCGGGCGGCCTGCGACACCGCGGTGTAGGCGGGCTTGGCCGAGCGGTCGGTGCGCAGCAGCCCGAAGTTCTCCTCCAGGTCTGCGGTCCCGGTGCGGGAGTCGCGGATCTCGTAGAGGAAGGTCGGGCCGGTGTAGGACAGGCCGCGGGCGGTGGCCAGGCCGTCGGCGATGATCGAGGCCTGCTGCTGCTCGGTCACCGCGTTGTTGCCTGGGCCGGTGGGAGCGCCGAACTCGGTGAGCCAGATCTTCTTGCCGGCGTCACCCTTGCTGACCATCAGGTCGTGCACGTTGCGCAGCCGGTAGAAGGTGTTCCAGTTCGCCGTGGTCGGGTCGCTGGGCAGGGCCGGGAAGCTGTACGGGTGCACCGACACCGCGTCCATGTAGGGCTGGACACCCGCGTTGTACATCTGCTGCAGGAAGGTCACCGGCGAGGTCGAGCTGCCGTCCCGGCTGTCCACCGCGGGGGCCATCGACCCGGCGAGCACTGTGGCGCCCGGGGCGTTGGCGCGGATGGCAGTGGCGCTGGCCTTGACCAGCGAGGTGTAGAAGCCGGCGTCCACGCGCGGGGAGAAGAACGTGGCCAGGTTCGGCTCGTTCCAGATCTCCCACGCGGAGATGCGCCCGGCGAAGTGGGCGGCGGCCTGGCCGGCGAAGGTGCCGAAGGCCTCGGCGCTGGCCGGACGTCCGTGCGTGGTGCCCGCGGGCACCGAGGCGTCCTGGGCCCAGCGGGGGGCGTAGGTGGCGATGCCGAGGACCTGCAGGCCGCGGCTGCGGGCGGCGTCGACCACCCGGTCGGCGTTGGACCAGCTCTGGCGTCCCTTGGTGCCCTCGATGGAGGACCAGTCGATGTCCAGCCGCACCCAGCCCGCGCCGGCGGCGCGCATGGCGTCGAGGTCGGCGGCCAGCTGGTCGGCGGGCTCCCACATCAGGTCGCCCCCGCCGTTCATGCCGATGCTGCCGGCGGCGGGCACGGTCGCTGCACCGGCCGACAGGGCGGGGGCGGCGGACGCGGCTCCCGACGCCAGGGGCAGCACCAGGGTGGCGGCGGTGAGGGCGGCGGCGGCGAGGACGCGGAACCTACGCATAGTTGTTTCTCCACTACGTAGAGTGACCTCGACGGGTACGCCTGCGCCCGTGGAAATGTCAGGGAGTGACGGGAGTGAACTGGCCGTAAAGTTAGCCCTCGGCCCGTGTGATTGGCAACACCCGGTCAGAGTGAATAACTCTTAGTGACTATCGGCCGCTGCGCTGCTTTGCTGAGCGGTCCGGGGGAGTTGGACGGCTATCGCGGCCGGGTGTACTCCTGCACCACGGTGTAGGCCGCCTTGCGGGTGAAGTCGGTGCGGACCAGGCCGAAGTTGCGCACGCTCTCCCGGTGGCCGGTGTCCTCGTCCCGGATGCTGTACAGGAAGACCGGGCCCACGTAGCCCAGCTCCCCGGCGTAGCGCAGCCCCTCGGCGATGATCGCCGCCTGCTGGCGCTCGTCGATGCGGACGAGGTTTTCCCCGGCCCGGACCGTCCCGGTGGGGGCGCCGTACTCGGTGAGCCAGACCTGCTTGGCGGCGTCGTCGAAGCGGAGCATGGTGGCCCGCATGTACCGCAGCCGGTAGAAGGTGTTCCAGTCGGCCGTGGCCGGGTCCGACGGCTGGGCGGGAAAGCTGTACGGGTGCACCGAGACGGCGTCCATGAAGTCCTTGGCCCCGGCGGCGTACATCTGCTCCAGGAAGGTGGTGGGCGCCACGGCGGAACCATCCGGCAGGTTCTCCGCCGGCGCCAGGCTCCCCCCCAGCACGGTGGCCCCGGGAGTGGCCGCGTGAATGGCTCGGTGGCTCGCCCGCAGCAGCTGGGTGTAGGCCTGCACGTCCGGGCGCGGCAGGAAGAACTCCTCCAGGTTCGGCTCGTTCCAGATCTCCCACGCGGCGACGTCGCCGCCGAAGTGGCGAGCCGCCTCCCCGGCGAAGGCGCCGAACAGCTCGGGGTTTGCCGGCCGGACGTGGGTGCTGTCGTGGCTGCTGGCGGGGTCCTGGGCCCAGTAGGGGGTGTAGGTGAGGATGCCGAGCACCTGCAGGCCGTGCCCGCGCACGGCGCGGACCACCCGGTCGATGTTGGTCCAGTCGAAGCGGCCCTGGGTCGGCTCGATCTCGGCCCAGTCCACGTCGATGCGCATCCAGGTGGCGCCGAGGTCACGGGCGATGTCCAGCTCGCGGTTGAGCTCGGTGTTGGACAGGTAGGAGAACGGCGCCCCGGAGGACATGCCGACCGGAGGCCTCTCCCTCGCCGTCGGCGCCGGGTCCACGAGCGTGCGCCCGTCCGGGGTGGTGGCGGAGACCGGGGCGGACAGCGGCCCGGGGCCTTCCGGTGCGGAGCAACCCAGCACGGTGAGGACCACGGCCAGGGCGCACGCAGCCAGCCCCGGCCGTCGCACCCGCCTGCCTGCCGGTGCCGTCACGGCAGCGCCCTCGACATCATGCTCGTCCCCCGGTCGTCTGCGGTGCGCTGTCACTGTCTCCCCCGTCCGCACCGGCCCCGGCGTGCAAGCCTGGACTGGTCCACCTGTCTCCCATGCTATTTCGGCAGCGAAGTCGCGCCCCTGATCAGCTCGGCAGCAATTCGTCCAGCATCCGCGGCAGGGTGTGGCTGCGGTCGTGCTCGGCGGCGACCCGGGCCCGCCCGCAGCGGGCGGTCTCGGCGCGCAGCCCGGCGTCGTCCAGGACGCGGGTGAGGGCGGCAGCCAGGGCCGCCACGTCGCCGGGCGGCACCAGCAGCCCGGCCCCCTCGCGCAGCAGCTCGGAGGTGCCGCCGTGGTCGGTGCCCACCACCGGCACCCCCAGGCTCAGCGCCTCCAGCACCGACAGCGGGCACGCCTCCGGGGAGGTGCTGGCCGAGACGCAGACGTCCCAGCCCCGCATGGCGTCGAGCGCGGCGACGTGGCCGAGGAAGCGCACTCGCCCCGCCAGGTCGGGCTGGGCCGCGCGCCGGCGCAGGCCCTCGGCGTGGACGGCGTCGCCGGGAAACTCCCCGCCGGCCAGCTCCAGGTGCACCTCGGGCAGCTGGGCCACCGCCTCCAGCAGCACGGCGTGCCCCTTCCAGGGGGTGAGCAGGGCCAGGCAGCCGACCACCGGGGGGTGGCGCAGCGTCGTGGTGGGCACCGCGTCCACCGGCCAGCTCACCCCGTTGCCGACCACCTGCACCGGCAGGCCCAGGGCGCGCAGCGGCGTTGCGGTCGCTGTCGAGACCGCCACCACCCGGCGCAGCCCGGCTCGGCCGGCCCGGACCACCAGCCGCTGCTGGGCCTGGTGCACCGTGTCGTGCACCAGCCACGACGCGCCCCCGGTCGGGGCGGCCAGGCGCACCGCGGGCAGGGCCAGCAGGGAGTTGACCACGGTGCGAGCGCCCGGCCGGCGCACCGCCGGCCGCAGCACCCGCGCAGCCTGCGCCCAGCGCGCAGCCAGCCGGGCCGCCCCGAGCGCCCGGCCCCCACCCAGACCCAGCGCGGGCAGCGGCAGGTGGGTGACGCCCGCGGGCCGCCGGGCCGCCAGCGGGCCCGGCGGGCAGGCCAGCGTCACGGGGTGTCCGCGCTGCACGGCCAGCTCCAGCAGGTCCAGCAGCACGCCCTCGGCGCCGGAGACGTTGGCGGTGGCGTTGACCAGCACCAGCGGTGCGGGCGCCGCGGCACTCACAGCCGCGCGCCGAGGTTGCGGTAGGCGGCGACGGTCTGGGCGGCGGTGCTGCGCCAGCTGAGCAGACCTGCGTCGGCCACCGCCCGCTCGCGCAGCTGCTGGCGGGCGGGCTCGTCGGCCAGCAGCGGGCGCAGCGCGGCCACCCAGGCGTCCACGGTGTGCCGGCGCACCAGCACGGCCCCGTCGTGCACCACTTCCGGCAGCGCGCCCACTGCGCTGGCCACCACGGCGCCACCGCAGGCCATCGCCTCCACCGGTGGCAGCCCAAAGCCCTCGTAGCGGGAGGCGTAGGTGACCACGGTGGCGGCCCGGTACAGGGCGGGCAGGTCGGCCACGTCCACGTAGCCCAGCCCGGTGCTGCCCGCGGGAGCGTCCGGCCCGGTGGACCCGGCCCCGGCCAGCACCAGCGGCACGTCCAGCTCCCGAGCGGCTGCAGCCACCAGCGCGACGTCCTTGCGGGGTTCCACGGTGCCCACCTGCAGCAGGAAGCGTTCCGGCAGACCGTGCCGCGCGCGCACCTCGCGGACCTGCTCGGGGTCGGGCACCCGTGCCCAGCGGGCCGGCGCCAGCGGGGTGACCACGCAGGTGCGGCCCAGCAGGGCCTGCACCCGCTCGGCGGTGAACGCCGAGACCGCCAGCAGCAGGTCCGCCCGGCCCAGCGACGTGCGCAGCAGGGCCCGCTCGCCGGTGGCCCGCACCCGGCTGTAGGCCTCGGGCACGTCGAACACCGACATGTCGTGCACGGTGGCCACCCGCAGCGCCGGGGTCAGCACGGGCAGGTCCACGTCCAGGGCGTGCACCAGGTCCACCCCGCGCAGCGGGGCCATGGCCATCGCGGCGCGCCGCGCCCCCGCGGCCACCGGCCGGCGCACCGGGTGCACCCCGGTGGGGAGCTCGCCCACCGCGTCGCGCTGCACCACGGCCGACAGCGCCGCGGCCGGCAGCTGCTCGGCCACGCCGTGGATCAGCTCGCGGGCGTAGGTCTGGACCCCGCTGCCACCGGGGCGCAGGGCGAGGGCGCCGAAGCGGATGCGGCCACCTCCTCGCTCCTCGGCGCCTGCCGCGCGCTCGTCAACCCGGCCGCGCGCTGCGAGACGGCGCATCCCACGCTCCCTAGTAGTAGCCAGAAGTAGATGTCGAGCGGAAAGATCTCCAGGTAGGTGGCGAACAGCGAGGCTGCCGCGGCTCCCAGGACGGACGCACTCACGCCCACGGCGAGCGCGGCGTCGCGGCCCCGCAGGAAGCGGGCCGCACGCAGGCAGGAGACCAGCGCGCACACCAGCACCAGCACGAACAGCCACAGCCCCAGCGGTCCCAGCTCGAGGATCATCTTCACGTAGTAGTTGTCCGGCTGGTAGGTCAGCGCCGCCGAGCGTCCGCTGGCCTCGGCCATCTTGTCCGCCGCCGAGCCGCTGGCCCCCAGCCCCAGCCCCAGCGGGTGGCTGAGCACGTCGGAGATGATGGCGCTCCAGCCCGAGCCACGCTCGCCCAGGCTGGAGGAGGAGAACAGCGTGCTCACCACGCGCGGGGAGACGAAGCCGGCGACCACCGCGGTGGCCACCACCGCCCCACCGAGCAGCGCGAGCAGCCGGGGGTGGCGGTGCAGGCCCAGCCACAGCAGGCCCACCGCCAGCGCCACGTAGCTGGCCCGCACGATGGACACCCCCATGCCGGCCACCATCACCGGCGTGGCCAGCAGGAACAGCCGGTTGCGCAGCCGGCCGGGCTCGGCCAGTGCCGCCGCGCCACCGACCACCAGGCTGAGCATCACGTACAGGCCGAACGCGAACGGGGCGTCGAAGGTGCTGAACGAGCGCAGCAGACCACCCGCGGTGCGCACCTGCACGTTGTAGGAGTAGCCCAGGTCCACCAGGTGCTGCGCCCCCACCACCTGCTGCCACAGCCCCACCACGGCGACCACCAGCCCCACCGCCATGAGGATGCTGACGAGGGTGTCGCGGTCGCGGCTGCTGAAGGGGGCGCGGAAGAGCACCACCACCACCAGCAGGTAGAAGAAGGTGATCTTGATGGCGATCAGCCCCACCAACCCGGCGGTGGCCAGCGCCGACACCGAGCCCAGCACCACGAGAGCGGCCGCGGCGGGCCACCAGGGCAGCGACGGTGCGGGACCGGCGCTGCGGGCACCGGGACCGCGAAGGGCGGTGCGCGGGGCCAGGAAGGTGGCGCCCAGGGTGGTCAGCACCAGCGCCTCCTTCCAGTAGGAGGCGACGTCGCCCACCGGGGCGATCACCAGCAACCCGTGGAAGGGGGCGAGCGCGGCGAGCGCGAGCAGGCCACGCTGCGGGCGGTCGAGCAGCGCCCGCAGGGCCAGCAGCAGCGTCGCCAGTGCCGCCAGGCCGGCCAGCACCAGCACCGGATCAGCCACCGGTGCGGCGCACCACCGCGAGGATGGTGCGGCAGATGATCTTGAAGTCGAGCCAGAGGCTCCAGTTCTCGATGTAGTAGTTGTCGTAGGAGGCCCGCTCGCGCACCGAGGTGTCCCCGCGCAGCCCGTGCACGGCGGCCCAGCCGGTCAGGCCCACCGGCACCCGGTGGCGGGCACCGTAGTGGCGCAGCGCCTCGGCGAACTCGGCGGCGAAGTGCGGACGCTCGGGGCGGGGACCGACCACGCTCATGTCGCCGCGGAGCACGTTCCAGAACTGCGGCAGCTCGTCCAGGGAGGTGCGGCGCAGGAACCGGCCCACCCAGGTCAGCCGCGCGTCGTTGGCGACGTTCCACAGCGTGGCCGACTCGGTCTCGTCCACCGGCCGCAGCGTGCGGAACTTCAGCACCGCGAACTCCTCGCCGTCCAGACCGATCCGGGTCTGCCGGAACAGCACCCCTGCCGAGCGGTCGGACAGCCACACCACCACGGCGATCACGGCCAGCAGCGGTGCGAGCAGCACCAGCGCGACGGCGCTGAACAGCACGTCGAACCACCGCTTGAAGCGCCACTCCACGGTGCGGTGCGGGGCCCGGCGCACCCGGGTGAGCGGGATGTCGCGGACCAGCTCCATGTCGCCGGTGACGCTGGCCAGCTCGAAGAGCCGGGGCACCACCAGCAGCTCGCAGTCGAGCCGGTCGCAGGTGCGCAGGGTGTCCAGCAGCTCCAGGTCGTTGGTCTCGGAGAACGCCACCACCACGGTCTCCACCCGCAACGAGGTGATCACCTCGGCCAGCGGGTACCCGGGTGCGATGAGCTGCACGTCCAGGGTCTGCGTCTCCGGCACGGGGTTGGCGTCCACGATGCCCACCGGGTGCAGCCCCAGGCCGCCGTGCTGCAGCGCGTTGCGGGTGAGCTGGGCGCCGATGGTGCCGCCGCCGATCACCAGGGTCCGGGAGGTGAGGGTGCCGCGTCGACGCAGCCACCGCACCAGTGCCTGGCTGAGCACCCGTCCCACCACCAGCGCGAGGAGCACGGCGAGGGCGAGCCGGGCAGCGGGCAGCGGCTGGTCGTCCGGGTGCAGGAGGACACCCGCCGCGAAGACGCCGATGGCGGCGGCCAGCGCCAGGCGGGGCAGCTCGTCCAGGGTGGAGAGGGTGAGCCGTCGGCGGTAGGACCGCTGCAGCGCCAGGGTGACCACGATGACCGCCACGGTCGTGGCCGTGTCTGCCGTGGCGCGACCGAGCGCCACCAGCGCCAGCGCGCTGAGCAGCACGTCGCCGAGCAGGAGGATCGCCCCGGACCAGCGAGCCCGCAGGTGCCGGTTGGTCTGTGTGTCGCCGGGCTCGAGTGGCGGTACCGCTGGTGCCGGGAGGAGGCTGGGCTCGGGGGCCAGATCCTCGCGGTCACGCACGTCCACAGTGGGGTCGGCGGGGTCGTACAGAGGCTGCATGCACCCCTCCTCGCAGACGCGCTGGCCAGGCGACGGATGTTACTGGCCGTCGGTCCACATTGGTGGGAGTTCGGCGTGCGGTAGGTCCTGTGTCACAACCTAGTGCGAACCTGGGTTGCTGTGCCAGTTCCCGTCCCGCCAGACATGCTCAGCGCCAGTGCTTCTCGGTCTCCGTGGGTGCCCATGGGACGCGGGATCCCGGGCCGGTACCCGGCTGCGAACTACGCTCGAGGCGCGGGCGGGGCCCTCGGGACGTGGACAGGAGTGCCAGATGATTCGCCAGACGACAGTCGCCGAGCTCTCGGACGCGGTGCGAGACCAGCAGCTGGTGGTGGACGTGCGCAGTGCCGAGGAGTTCGCCGAGGGCCACGTCCCCGGGGCGGTGAACATGCCGCTGGAGACGCTGGTCCGCCACTGCGCAGACCTGGACACCGCCAAGCCGGTGTACCTGGTCTGCGGTGGGGGCACGCGCAGCATGGAGGCGGCGGGGGCGCTCGACCTCGGCGGTTTCGACGCCCGCCCCGTGCAGGGCGGCACCAGGGCCTGGACCGAGGCCGGCCACCAGCTCGACCGCTAGGAGCCGGGCCGCCCCCACGGCGGCAGCAGGGTCCCGCTGAGGGTGACCAGCGCGCGCGGCGACAGCAGCCCCACCGTGTGCTCGGCGGCACCGACCAGCCGAGACGCACCCACGGGCAGTGCCCGCAGCGGGCGGGTGCCCAGCCGCACCGCGGTCGGGGCTGGGGCCGTCGCAGGGACGCCGGACAGCCGCGACCCCCAGGTTTGCAGGGCCACCTCGTGCGCCCGCGGGTCGTCCCGGCTGACCGTCTCGCTGGGCTCGCTGAGCTCGGCGCCAGGGACGCTGGGGCCGTCCACGGTCACGGTGCGGCCGACCAGGCGAACCAGGGCCGCGGCAAGGTCGGGGAGCAGCAGGTTCTCCTGCTCGGCCACCCGCTGCAGCTCGGCGAACGCCGCCAGCTCGTCCCGGCCGTCGAGCACCATGAGGGCCCCGGTGGCGACGTCGGAGCTGGGACGGTCGCGCATGCTGTGGCGCAGGTGCTCGGCCTCGAGGGCGAGGTCGGCGCCGGTCCGGATCCAGGGTTCGGGGCTCACTCAGCACCTCCTTGCTGCTCGACCGCATCGGCCTCGCAGGACACATCTCCAGGATGACGTTTCCTGGTCGGCGGGCCACCGAACCGCCCGGTGACACGCCAGGAGCCGACCGCGCTGCAGGACGCTGACCTGGGCGGTTACGCCTCAGTGGGGATTCTCACACTGGTTTTTCTGCCGCCTCGGGGCCAGGTGGGGGGCGGGGGTGGCCCGGCCACGTCCGGTACTCGACCGCGACCCTCGCTACCGTGGACCGTGCCGGCCAACCTGTCCGGCGTCCACGCCGCCGGCGAGCGGAGGGGCCGATGAGCGCAACTGCGGGACTAATGGTTTGGTAAACGACATGCTGCTGCTGCGCCCACCGGGCGTGTACCCACCGCAAGACGACACGTGGCTGCTGGCGGAGGTGTACCGCCGCGAGGTCCGGGCTCCTGGCCAGCACGTGCTGGACATCTGCACCGGAACCGGTGCGCTGGGGGTGGTCGCCGCCATCGAGGGCGCGGCCAGCGTCACGGTGGTGGACGTGAGTCGTCGCGCGCTGACGGCGGCCTGGGTCAACGCCCGGCTGCGCGGCCACAAGCTGACGCCCAGGCGCGGCGACCTGGTGGAGCCGGTCTCGGACCAACGCTTCGACGTGATCCTGTCGAACCCGCCCTACGTGCCCGCCCAGGACGACCGCCTGCCCACCCGTGGCCAGGCTCGGGCCTGGGACGGCGGGGTGGACGGCCGGGCGGTGCTCGACCGCGTGTGCGCCGAGGCCCCCAAGGTCCTCGCCCCGGGCGGGACGATGCTGGTGGTGCACTCCGCGGTGTGCGGGGTGGAGACCACGTTGAAGCTGCTCTCCACCGACGGGCTCTCCGCCTCGGTGGCCGACCGCGCCACGGTGCAGTTCGGTCCCGTCATGCGTGCCCGGGCGGCGCTGATGGAGTCGCGCGGGCTCATTCCGCAGGGCGAGCGCACCGAGGAGCTCGTGGTGATCCGCGCGGTCAAGCCGCTGGTCTGAGCGGCCCCTCGCCACGCAGCGAGCTCTGCCCGGCCTGCCAGCGGTCCATCATGTGCTGGGCCCCGAGCTCGTCCATGGCCAGGCACACCGCCGCGCCGAGGACGACGTCGGCGGTCCGCTCCGGCTGCTGGCGGGCCAGGCCGCCGGCCAGGTCGCGGCTGACGATCTGCTCGTGCACCGCATCCGCCTCGACGTGCTCGTCGAAGAACAGGGTGGCGGCGGTGCCGAAGCCCAGCCGGCGCAGACCGCGGGCGTAGACCTTGCACGGCAGCGACGACGTCATCTCCACCGCGCACAGGTGCCCGACGAGAGCGCCGAGCAGGCGGCGGTGCAGCGCGAACAGCGACAGGGCGTTGACCGAGGCCAGGGTGACGGCGGGCACGCGGTCCAGGTGTGCGGCGTAGCTGGCGTCGATGCCCAGCTCGCGCATGGTGTGGCCGAAGAGGGTGGAGTGCATGCGCTCGGCCCGGCCCCCGCCGTACTCGTCGGCCTGCACCTCCACCAGCGCAGCCTTGGGGCCACCGGCCAGCCGGGGGATGCCCAGGGTGTGGGGGTCGGCCTCGCGCAGCTGGTAGATCGAGCGGTGCGCGCAGAACTCCTGCCACTGCTCGAGGGTGCCGGTGCGGGCCAGGTGGCGGGACAGGCCCGGGCCGCCCTCGGCGGTGGTCATGGTCTCCAGCGTCTGCTGCAAGGTGTCCGGCGTGGCCTCGGGCAGCTCCACCAGCGCCCGCAGCGCTGCCTCGAAGGGGCCCTCCAGCAGGGCACGGGTGGCCAGCAGGTCGGGGTTCCACTCCCAGGAGTCGTCCACGCCGCCCAAGCCCTGCAGGTGCAGCTCGTAGAGCAGCGTCAGGGTCAGCTGGGCGTCCTCGTCGGTGAAGATCCCGGCGCCGCCTGAATCGGTCGTGGCGGCCCACTCCTGCGCGGCGCCGTGCAGCTCGGCGGAGGGGCGCTCCTCGCGCAGCACGGCCAGCAGGGCGGTGCTGACGGGTCCGCGGGCGGCCGGCAGCGGCATGGCGGTGCCGGCACCGACTGGCGCTGCGCAGGCCTCGGCGAGTACTACTTCAGACATGGCAGCCCTTCCTGACGACTCCACCGACGAGGACTCCA
Organism: Rhodococcus sp. Z6_132; assembly: GCF_058133635.1. NCBI lineage: Bacteria > Bacillati > Actinomycetota > Actinomycetes > Mycobacteriales > Nocardiaceae > Rhodococcus > Rhodococcus sp. Z6_132. The sequence goes on along the minus strand of NZ_JBYUNP010000001.1, from coordinate 642,255 downwards.
CTGTTGAGGACTCCACTGTCGAGGACTTCACTGCTGAGGACGCCGCTGCAGCCGAGCGCGCCGCGCTGCTGGGACCGGAGGTCACCATCACGGTGTGTCCGGACGGTCCGCTGCTGGTGCGCGGCCCGGCCGAGCTGCTGGACGGCGACGGCAACGCGCTGACCCGCAACCGGGAGACGGTGGCGCTGTGCCGCTGCGGACGGTCGGGCATTGCGCCGTTCTGCGACAGCACCCACAAGAAGCGAAGGGCCACCACGGGTTCCGCGGGAGGCTCGGCGAGCTGAGGAGGGCATGGGCCGAGCCTAGGCAGGCCCTGGCGGGTGTGCCGAACGGGGTGTTCAGGCCAACAGCACCGGGGGCAGGCCGAAGGCGGCGAACTGCTCAGCACCGAGGAAGTTGTGGTGACCGCTGATGCGGCCGTCGCTGACCTCGATGACCTGGATGGCCCACGGCTCCCAGCGACCAGGTCCCACCCGGTGGTAGTTGCCGAAGCCGGCGGTGCCGTTCACCTGCACCGGTAACAGCCGGCCGCCCTGGCAGACGATGCCAGGCCCCAGGAACCACGCCGCCAGGTCGTCGGCGCCGCGCATCCAGAACGGAAAGGGCGGCATGGACAGCACCACGTCCTCCTTGAGCAGCCGCACCAGCGCGTCGATGTCGTAGCGCTCGAAGGCATCGACGTAGCGGGTCAGCAGGTCCGTCTGGCGAGCGTCGAGCGTGGAGTCCAGCGGGGCGGACCTGGTGGTGGCCATGGTGGCCCTGGCCCGCTGCAGCGCGCTGTTCACCGAGGCCACCGAGGTGTCCAGCAGCACGGCAACCTCCGCGGCCTGCCAGCGCAGCACCTCGCGCAGGATCAGCACCGCGCGCTGGCGGGCGGGCAGGTGCTGCAGCGCCCCGATGAAGGCCAGCCGGATGGACTCCCGGGCCACCGCGACGTTCGCCGGGTCGCCCTGGGTGTCGATCACCGAGTCGTCCCGCACGGGCTGGACGAACACCGACTCGGGCAGCTGCTCGCCGACGACCACCTCGGCGGCGGGGGTGGGGGCGGCCAGGTCCATCGGCCGGGCCCGTCGCTGCGGGCTGCGGATCATGTCCAGGCACACGTTGTGGGCGATGCGGTACAACCACGACCGGAGCGAGGAGCGGCCCTGGAAGGTGTCGATGCTGCGCCAGGCGTTCACCAAGGTTTCCTGCACGGCGTCCTCGGCCTCCGAGGCCGCACCGAGCATTCGGTAGCAGAAGCCGGTCAGCTCGCGGCGGTGCGACTCCAGCGCGCGCTCCAGGTCGCCGCCGGACAGGTCACTACCCACCAGGGAGGTGCTGTCGCTGCCCGTCGTAGAGATCGACATGGGCCGAGTCTAGGGGTGCAGCCCCCTCGCCGGGAAGCGGTTTCTCGGCCAATCGTGCAGGTCAGCGGGCCGCAGGCGGGAGGCGCTCCGCGACGTTCTGCGGAGGGTGCCGCAGGGGGCTACGTTCAGTAGTCCAGCCGTCCGTGTCGCCCAGGCGTGCGCGGAGGAGGACACCATGAGGAGCAGTGATGACTGAGTACGGCACCACGACGAAACAGCCCCGACGCGCGAAGGGCATCCCTCGCACCCGCGGCGCCATCACCGGGCTGCTGCTGGTGCTGCTAGGTCTGTGGGGTGCGCTGATCCCGTTCGTGGGGCCGTACTTCGACTACGCCACCACACCCGACTCCACCTGGGAGTGGACCACCGGCCGGTTCTGGCTGGAGGTGCTGCCCGGCGGGGTCGCCGTGATCGCAGGCCTGCTGCTGCTCCTCGCCGCCAACCGGCCTGCCGCCGTCCTCGGCGGGTGGCTGGCCAGCCTGGCCGGCGCGTGGTTCATCGTCGGGCCGGTGCTCAGCCGGATCTGGCCGGACTTCCTGGGCGAGACCGGTGCCCCGGTCGGTGACACCACTCGACAGGCCCTGGTGGACCTCGGCTTCTTCTACGGCCTCGGCGCGCTGATCCTGTTCCTGGGGGCACAGGCAGCCGGCCGGCTGAGCGTCAAGTCCGTGCGGGACGTCCGCGCCGCTGAGCGCAGCGCGGAGACCGCGCCGGTCACCACGCACGAGACCCAGCACCGCGGCGGCACGGAGCACTCCGGCACCGCCCACCAGCGCACCGAGCCCGGCGTGTCCGACAGCTCGGCGGAGACCCAGCGCATCAACGACCCGTCCGGGCAGGGTCGCACCAGCGGTGCCCGGGTGATGGGCAGCCAGGACGGGCCGCCGGAGACGCGCCGCTAGGACGGCAGCCGCAGCTTCGCCACCAGTTCCTCCCTGCTCGGCTGCCACGGCGCCGGCCAGTCCCGTCCGCGGATCAGCGCGTCGGTGCCGCCGTCGGTGAAGACCACCGTGCCGCAGAGCAGGGAGGAGCGCTCGTCGAGGAGGAACTCGATCACCGAGGCCACCTCCTCCGGCCGTCCCCGGCGTCCGAGCGGCACCGGGTAGACGTCCAGCAGCTTCACCAGCTCGGGGTCGAGGTCGGGCCCACCGGTCATCGGGGTGTCGATGGTGCCGGGGGCCACCGCGTTCAGCCGGATGCCCGCGCCGATCCACTCCGCAGTCGGGGCCTGCGTGCGGATCCACCACGCCAGGGCCAGCTTGGTGGCCGGGTAGGTGCCCAGCGCGCCCAGCTCCTCGGCGCGCGCACAGGCGTCGCCCTCTGACCCGGCCAGGCACGCCTGCACCAGCTCGAGGGGGATGCCCGGCTGGGTGCTGCTGCTGCTGGAGGACACCGCCACCACCGCAGGGTGCTGCGCCGCCAGCAGCGTGGGGCGCAGGCCCTGCACCACCTCGACCACGCCGAAGTAGTTCACCGAGGCCAGCACGCTGCCGGGGCGGTCGGAGAGCGGGCCGACCCCGGCGCAGGCCACCAGGCCGTCCAGCACGCCGCCGCACTGCGTGGTCACGGCCTCGACGGCCGCCGCGCGGCCCTGGGCAGTGGCGAGGTCGGCGACGACGTCCGCGCCGGGCTGGACGTCCACCCCGATCGTGCGGTGCCCGGCGGCCTGCAGCCGCGCCACGCAGGCGGCGCCGATCCCCGACGCGGAGCCGGTGACGGCCACTGTCCTGGTGCTGGTGTGTGTCATTCCCGGAGTACAGCACGCCCGAGGGGCGCAGGGGCAGTGCTCTCAGCGGGCGAGCCCCCTGGGGGTGTCAGCGCTCCGTGAGCGGCTTGGCCACGGTGAGCAGCACGACGGCGTCGGTGTCGGCGTGCAGGGAGTGGCGCGCAGGCGGAACGATGATGAGGTCGCCCGGGGAGCCCTCCCAGGAGCTCTGCCCGGCCACCAGCCGCACCCGGCCCTGCAGCACGTGCACGGTGGCCTCGCCCGGGCTGTCGTGCTCGTCCAGGTCCTGCTCCGCCACCAGCGCGATCAGCGTCTGCCGCAGCGTGTGCGTGTGCCCGCCGAAGACGGTCGCGGCACTGCGCCCGGCCGATCCGTTCTTCGCCAGCTCCAGCTGCTCGCGGGCGAGGGCGCTGAGGGAGAGCTTGTCCATGGTGTGCTCCTCCGGTGTGGTCAGTAGTCGCGCGGACGACGCAGCGGGCGGCCGTACTCGTCGACGTCGGCGGGGGCCACGTAGTCGTCGCGACGGCGACGCCGGGGCATGAGGATCGCCAGGTCCAGGATGATGCCGAGGACACCGACGATCATGAGGATGATGCCGACGACCTGCAGGTCGACTCCCTGTACCTGCACGTCCAGCGCGAACTTCAGGATCGCACCTACCGCAAGCAGGAAGATTCCGGCTCCGATGCCCATGAACAGCTCCTCGTCGTGCGGTGTGGTCGCGGTGATCGTCGGGTCGCGCGCAGGCAGCGTGCTTCACGTCCCTGCACCGTCAAGGTAGAGCATTCGGTGTGTCCGAAGCACTTCTGAGCTGGTTGCGCAGGCGGCGCGGCGGTGTCCACCGGCCGCCGACCGCATGCAGCCTGGTCACCGCAGGTTCTCCCGGGCACTGCCGGAGTCGGGCGGCGCCAGCGGGTCCTGGGCCCCGGCCCGGTGCGGTGCCGACCCCACCGAACGTGGGTCGAAGCCGAACGGCAGCTCCAGCCGGTGCGCGCGCATGAGCTCGTCGTCGGTGAGCACCTCGTACGTCGGCCCGTCGGCCACGATCGACCCTCCGGAGAGCACGACCGAGCGCGGGCAGAGCTCGAGCGCGTACGGCAGGTCGTGGGTCACCATCAGCACGGTCACGTCCAGCGACCGAAGGATGTCGGCGAGCTCGCGGCGCGAGGCCGGGTCGAGGTTGGAGGACGGCTCGTCGAGGACGAGCACCTGTGGCTCCATCACCAGCACCGTGGCCAGCGCGACCCGGCGGCGCTGGCCGAAGGACAGGTGGTGCGGCGGGCGGTCGACGTGCTCGGCCATCCCGACCTGCTCCAGCGCGGCCAGCACGCGGCGGTCGAGCTCAGCGCCGCGGATCCCGAGGTTGGCTGGGCCGAAACCGACGTCCTGGCGGACGGTGCCCATGAAGAGCTGGTCGTCGGGATCCTGGAACACGATGCCGACGCGGCGCCGGATCTCCGCGAGGTGCTTCTTCTCCACCGGCAGCCCGCCGACGGTCACCGTGCCCGCGCCGGCGGTGAGGATTCCGTTGAGGTGGAGCACCAGGGTGGTCTTGCCGGCCCCGTTGGGACCCAGCAGCGCCACCCGCTCGTGGCGCTGGACCTGCAGGGTGACCCCGAAGAGCGCCTGGTGACCGTCGGGGTAGGCGTAGGCGAGCCCCTGGAGGTCCAGCACGGGCGTGCTCATCGGTCCGCTCCAGGCATGGTCCCGGTGTAGCCACGCGAGAGCATCGCGAGATGGACCCGTTCGCCGCGCTCGTAGGAGCGGATGAACAGCGCGCCCAGCGACCGGGCGAGGCTCGGCCAGTGGCGCGGCCACCGTGGGTCGCACCCGCGGGAGCGCATCGCCACCAACATCCGGCCCATCTCCGCGGTGACGACGTCGAGGTAGCGAATCATGAAGCCCATGATCTCCACGATCAGGGCGGGTGCCCGCAGCCGCCGCAACCCGGCGAGGACTGCGGTGGGCTCGGTGGTGGCCGCCAGCGTCAGCGAGGCCAGCACGCCCAGGGTGCCCTTGGCGAGCAGGGCCCACGCACCCACCAGCCCGGCCTGGGAGACGCTGAGCCCCAGGACCTCGGTCCGTGGGCCGGTGGCCACGAACGGCATCAGCGCGGCGAAGACCACGAAGGGCAGCTCCACCACCATCCGCTTGCCGAGGTAGAGCGCCGGCACCTGGGAGGCACCGATCACCCCGAGGAGCACCAGGAACCAGACCAGGTGGACGGCGTACCACTGCCTCGGCGTAGCCACCACGAGCACCATGAACCCCAGCAGGACAGCGAGCTTCAGGTGCGCGGGGGTCCGGTGGACGGGGCTGTGCCCGTGGTAGTGCAGACGGTGCCCGTGCCCGGCGCCCACTAGCGCTGCGACGAGGCGGGGACGCCCTCGTCGTCCTGCTCGGCGGAGGGGCCGCGGCGGCGCACTCCCCAGGCGATCCCTCCGGCCAGCAGCAGGACGACGAACACCCCGGTGACCCCGGCCAGCCCGACGCTGACCCGCTCGTCGTCGACCCCGCTGACCTGGTAGTCGGCGAGCGGGCTGTCGGCCGCCGCGGAGTCCTCGGCGGTGTCGGCGAACCCGGTCCGCTCGGCGACGTGTTCCAGCCCGTCCGGGTGGGCGCTGGCGTAGTAGCTGGCCACGCCGGCCAGGAGCAGCGCCGCCACCAGGGCGCAGACGTAGAAGGTGCGAGTCTTCATGCGGCGCTCCCGGTCGTGCGGATCTCCATCGGACGGCTGCGAACCAGGTCCTGCGCCCCGTGCACCAGGTCCGGGCGGGCCGTCATCACCGCGCCCACCACCAGGCCGGTGATGATCGCTTCGCCCACTCCGATCAGGACGTGCCAGCCGAGCATCGCGGCCAGCACCGAGCCGGTCTCCACCGGGGCGGTGCCGCCGACGGCGAACAACAGGGTGAACACCGCCGCGGCCGCAGGCACGGAGACCAGCGCACCCAGCGCCGCCGCAGGGGCGATCACGCCCGGGCGGCGCGGCAGCACGGCGCGCAGACCGCGGAACACCAACCAGCCCACGACGACGGTGACCACCCCGATCAGGGTGATGTTGGTGCCCAGGGCGGTGATCCCCCCGTCGGCCATGAACAGCGCCTGGACGATCAGCACCACCGCCAGGCAGAGGATGGCGGTCCACGGCCCCACGAGGACGGCCGCGAGCGCACCTCCCATCAGGTGCCCGCTCGTGCCTGCACCGACGGGGAAGTTGATCATCTGCGCGGCGAACACGAAGGCCGCCACCAGTCCCGCCATCGGGGCGGTGCGGTCGTCGAGCTCGGAGCGCGCCTTGCGCAGGGCCACGCCCACCGCAGCCACGGCGACGACACCGGTGGCCACCGACGTCGGCGCGTTCAGGAATCCGTCGGGCACGTGCATGGTGGCTCCTCAGGGGCTGCTCGGCCCGGCGTCACAGGTGGTCCGGCGCGACCAGGGGCGATGCGTGCTGCAATCCACTGTAGGTTGTTGCGCACCGATTGCAAGAAGACGGCTCCTGGGCCCCAGGCGGGCGCTGACCAGGCCAGCGGGGGAGGGTGCCTCAGCCGGCCGGGGTCTCGGCGCCGCTGGTGTAGTACAGCCCCAGCAGGTGCCCGCCCACCTGCTCGATGGCGATCTCCATGTCGAAGACACCACGCAGGCAGTCGGTGGTCATGATCTCCGCGGGCGAGCCCTGGCAGCACACCGCGCCGTTGCGCATGGCGACGATGTGGTCGGAGTAGCAGGACGCGAAGTTGATGTCGTGGATGACGATCACGATGGTCTTGCCCAGCTCCCGGGCCGCCCGGCGCAGCAGCTGCATCATGGCCGCGGAGTGCTTCATGTCCAGGTTGTTCAGCGGCTCGTCCAGCAACACGTAGTCGGTGTCCTGGCACAGCACCATGGCGACGAACGCCCGCTGCCGCTGGCCGCCGGAGAGCTCGTCGAGGTAGCGGTCGGCCAGGTCCTGCAGGCCCAGGTACGCCACGGACTCGTCGATGTGGCGCTTGTCCTCCACGGTGAGCCGGCCGCCGCTGTGCGGGAACCGGCCGAAGGCCACCAGGTCGCGCACGGTCAGCCGCACGGTGACGTGGTTGTCCTGGCGGAGGATGGCCATCCGGGTGGCCAGCACGCGGCTCTTGGCCTGGGAGACGTCCAGGTCGTCCACGGTGATCACCCCGGAGTCCATCGGCAGCAGCCGGCTCATCATGGCCAGCAGGGTGGACTTGCCGGCACCGTTGGCGCCGATGATCGAGGTGATCCCGCCGCGGGCGATCTGCAGCGAGACCCCGTCGACCACGGTGGTGTGGCCGTAGCTCTTGGTGACGTTGTCGATGGTGATCACGGGGTGGACCTCCGCAGGAGCAGGAAGATGAAGACCAGGCCGCCGAGGAAGTCGACGATGATGGACAGGCTGGTGTCGGAGCGGAAGACCCGCTCGAGCACGGTCTGGCCACCGACCAGGGTGATCACCGAGACGAGGGCGGCGGCGGGCACCGTCACCCGGTGCTTGTGCGAGCGCATCAACCGGTAGGCCAGGTGCGCCACCAGCAGGCCGAAGAACGTGGTGGGCCCGACCAGGGCGGTGGCCACCGACACCAGCAGGGTGACCATCACCAGCACCGTGAGCAGCGTGCGGCGGTGGTCGACGCCGAGGTTGACCGCGGTCTCCCGGCCCAGCGCCATCACGTCCAGCTTGGCGAGCATGCGCCAAGCCAGCACGCTGATCACCACGACCACGAGTGCGCTGACCACGAGCAGGCGCCGGTCCACGCGGGAGAAGTCGGCGAAGAAGCTGTCCTGCAGCACGATGAACGCCGCTGGGTCCATCAGTCGCTGCAGGAAGCTGGAGATGCTGCGGAAGAAGACGCCGCAGATGATGCCCACCAGCACCAGCAGGTGCATGCTGCGCTGCATGCCCACCAGCAGCCAGCGGTAGAGCAGCAGCGAGAACACCACCATGAACGCCACCTCGACGCCGAAGCGGCTGATGGGGTCGGCCGTGGCGGTGGCCGTGGCGCCGATGAAGAACGCCGCCACCGTCTGCATCAGCAGGTAGAGGGAGTCGAAGCCCATGATGGACGGCGTGAGGATCTGGTTGTTGGTGACGGTCTGGAACAGCACGGTGGACAGCGCGATGGCGTAGCCGACCACCACCATGGTCACCACCACCACGGCACGCCGCTCCAGCACGTACGACCAGTTGCCTCGCACGCCCAGGGTGAGGAACGCGACCACTGACACCAGCGCCAGCAGCCCGAGCAGGGCCAGCCGGACGCCGTCGGAGCCGAGCAGGCCGGCAACCGTCCGGGAGCGCGTGCGCTGCGGTGCCGTCAGTGCCTCAGGCGGGGCCACGGCGAGTGCCTCTCAGCAGCAGGAACAGGAACACGGCGGCACCGATCACGCCGACCACGGTGCCGATGGGCATCTCGAAGGGGTAGCGCACGGTGCGGGCCACGATGTCGCAGGCCAGCACGAAGCCGGCACCGCCCACGGCCACCCAGGGGATGCCGCGGCGGGCGTTGTCGCCCACGATCATGCTGACCACGTTGGGCACGATCAGGCCGAGGAAGGGGATGGCGCCCACGGTCACCACCACGACCGCGGTGACCAGGGCGACGATGGACAGCCCCAGGGTGAGGACTCGGCGGTAGTTCAGCCCGAGGTTGGTGGTGAAGGTCTCGCCCAGGCCGGCCACGGTGAACCGGTTGGCCACCGCGTAGGCGATGACGGCGAGCAGCCCGGCGAGCCAGAGCATCTCGTAGCGACCCTGGATGACGGCGGAGAAGTCGCCGGTGGTCCAGGCCGACAGCGACTGCAGCAGGTCGGCGCGGTAGGCGAAGAAGTCGCAGACCGCCCCGATCACGCCGCCGAGCATCAGACCCACCAGCGGGACGAGCAGGGTGTTGGCGGTGGGCAGCCTGCGCAGGATGCGCAGGAAGAGCGCGGTGCCGATCAGGGCGAAGACCGCACCGCCGAGCATCTTGGCCAGCACCGGCAGGCCGGGGGCGAGCATGGTCATGACGAGGATGCCCAGGGTGGCCGACTCCACGGTGCCCGCGGTGGAGGGCTCGACGAACTTGTTGCGGGCGAGCATCTGCATGATCAGCCCGGCGATCGCCATGGAGGCGCCGGCCAGCACCAGCGCCAGGGTGCGCGGGACGCGGCTGATCACCAGCACCTCCCAGGCCTCGCTGCCGCCCTCCCACAGCGTGGACGGCCGGACGTCGCTCACCCCGATGAACAGGCTGACCCCCGCCAGGACCACCACCGCGACCGTCCCCAGCACGAGCCAGAGACGGTCGCGAGACGGCCGAGTGGCCACCGGCGTGCTGCCGGTGGCCACTGCGACGGGAGACGAGAGCGTCACTTGGCGAAGGTGTCCTGGACGGACTTGATCATCTCGGAGACGTTGCTCAGACCGCTGCCGAGGGAGTACCAGCGGTAGCCGTCGAGGGTGACCACCTGCTTCTTCTGCCACGCGGTGGTCTTGGCGACCAGCGGGTTGTCCAGCACCTCCATGGCGGCCTTGCTCTGCTGGCCGATGGCGGCGTCGCGGTCGATGACGAACAGCCAGTCGGGGTTGGTCTCGGCGATGTACTCGAAGGAGACCGACTGGCCGTGGATGTCGACCTTGAGCTCGGGTGCTGCGGGGGTGACGCCGAGGGCGTCGTGCAGCAGGCCGAAGCGCGAGCCCGCGCCGAAGGCGCTCATCTTGCCGCCGGTGACCAGCACGATGAGGCCGTCACCCTTGCCTGCGGTGGCCTTCTTGGCCGCCGCGACCTGGTCGTCGATCTTCTTCAGCGCTGCGCTCGCCTGGTCCTGCTTGCCGAAGATCTGGCCCACGGTGGTGGTGGTGCTCTTCAGCGCCTCCAGCGCGTCACCGTCGCTGGTCAGGTCCACGGTCGGGGCAATCTTGCTCATCTCGGCGTAGCTGGCCGCGCTGCGGCCGGCGACGATGATGAGATCGGGGGCGGAGGCGGCCACGGCCTCGGCGTCCGCGGTCTTGTTGGTGCCGTAGTCGGCGTACTTGCCGTCGGCGTACTTGCTCAGCATCGGGGGCAGGGCCTGCTTCGGAACGCCGGCCACCGGGACGCCCAGGGTGTCCAGGGTGTCCAGCACGGCGAAGTCGAGCACGGCGACCTTCTGCGGGTCGGCCGGCACCTGGGTCTCGCCCTGGGCGTGCTTGATGGTGAGGGTGCTGCTGCCCGACTCGTTGGCGGAGGCGTCGTCGCCACAGGCCGTGAGGGTGAGCGCGGCGACCAGGGCGACGCCGGTGGCGGCGACGGCGCCGCGGAAGCGGCGGGTACGACTTGTCATGAGGGCTCCGGGTTCTTGCGCAGGCTCAGTGGTTGCGAGCAACCGATTCTGAGGTGACCCTAACCTAAGAACTGCGGTGCGTGTGCCGCGTCGTCCCAGCCAGCGGACGGTCCGTCGGCGGAGAGCCACGCACGAAGGGCCACAGCCGTCTGCTCGGCTGTGGCCCTCGGTGCGCGTCGGGCTCGGCTAGCGGTCGGCGTCGGTGTAGCGGATGACGCCGCGCAGGTTCTTGCCGTCAAACATGTCCTGGTAACCCTGGTTGATGTCCTCGAGCTTGTAGGTGTTGGTGACCAGCTCGTCCAGCTTGAGCTGGCCCTCCTGGTAGAGCGAGAGCAGCTTGGGGATCTCCACCCGGGGGTTGGCACCACCGAAGATGTTGCCCTTGAGGTCCTTCTGCAACATGGTGAAGGTGAAGAGGTTGAGCTTCACGTCCATGTCGGCGATGTCGCCCATGCCGGTGATGACGGCCGTGCCGCCCTTGCCGATGATGGACACGGCGGTGTCGACGTCCTCGCCGTGGATGTGACCGATGCAGACGATCGACTTGTCGGCGCCGCGGCCCCACGTCATCTCGTAGACCTTCTCCATCGCCTCCTGGGCGGTGGCGTAGGCGTGTGTGGCACCGAACTCCATGGCCTGCTCGCGCTTGAACTCCACCGGGTCGACCACGACGACGCGCTTGGCGCCGGAGGCGGCCGCACCCTGGACGGCGTTGATGCCCACGCCACCGCAGCCGATGACCACCACGGTGTCGCCCACCTGGACGTTGGCCACGTTGGTGGCCGAGCCGAAGCCGGTGGTGACGCCGCAGCCGACCAGTGCCGCCACCTCCAGCGGGATGTCCTTCTCGATCTTGACCACTGACGCCTGGTTGACGGTCATGTACGGCGAGAACGTGCCGAGCAGGACCATGGCGGAGACGTTCTGACCGCGCGCCTGGATGCGGAACGAGCCGTCGCTGATCGACGCGCCGCCGAGGAGCGAGCCACCGAGGTCGCAGAGGTTCTGGTGGCCCGAGGAGCAGGCCGGGCAGTGGCCACAGGAGGGGATGAAGGAGCTGACCACGTGGTCGCCCTCCTGCAGCCCGGTGACGCCCGGACCGACCTTGGTGACCACGCCCGCGCCCTCGTGCCCGCCCAGGAAGGGGAACGTGCTCGGCGTGGCCCCGGTGACGACGTGATGGTCGGAGTGGCACATCCCGGAGGCGACGAGCTCGACGGTCACCTCTCCCGCGTGCGGGTCACCGATCTCGATCTCCTCGACCGACCACGGCTCGTTGAGTCCCCAGAGGATTGCGCCCTTAGTCTTCACGTCGCCTTAACGCCCTTCGTTGTGATGAGAGACTTGCTCCTTGTGATGTGAGTCATTGTGGCCCACGACACGTGCTCGACTCTGCATCACCCGCCCAGCGGCGTCAAGAACACGTTCTAGTCCTTTTTGCGCAGGCCGATCTTGCTGCCCAGCCACACCAGCGGGTCGTAGCGACGATCGGCCACCCGCTCCTTCATCGGGATGATCCCGTTGTCGGTGATCTTGATGTGCTCGGGGCACACCTCGGAGCAGCACTTGGTGATGTTGCACAGGCCGATGCCCTGCTGGTCTCGGGACACCTCGGCCCGGTCGGTGCGAACGTCCAGCGGGTGCATGGCCAGCTCGGCGGCGCGGATCAGGAAGCGCGGGCCGGCGAAGGCCTCCTTGTTGTCCTCGTGGTCGCGGATGACGTGGCAGACGTCCTGGCAGAGGAAGCACTCGATGCAGCGGCGGAACTCCTGCGAGCGCTCCACGTCCACCTGCTGCATGCGGTACTCGCCGGGCTCCAGGTCAGGCGGGGCGAAGGCGGGGATCTCCCGCGCCTTGGCGTAGTTGTAGGAGACGTCGGTGACCAGGTCGCGGATCACCGGGAAGGTGCGCAGAGGCGTGACGCTGATCGTCTCCTCCTCGGTGAAGGTGGACATCCGCGTCATGCACAGCAGCTTGGGGCGGCCGTTGACCTCGGCGCTGCACGAGCCGCACTTGCCCGCCTTGCAGTTCCACCGCACGGCCAGGTCGCCGCACTGGGTGGCCTGCAGCCGGTGGAGGACGTCGAGCACCACCTCACCGTCGATGGCCTCCACGGTGTAGTCGACCAGCTCGCCGCCCTCGGCGTCACCGCGCCAGACCTGGAAGTGCGCGTCATAGCTCATTGGTCCTCCCGGACAGCGCTCATGGGGCCTTCCCGGACAGCGCTCATTGGTCCTCCCGGACGGTCTCGAGCTCCTCGTCGGTCAGGTACTTCGCGAGCTCCTCGCGGGTGAACAGCTCCTGCAGGTCCGGGCGCATCGGCTCCATCACCTGCTCGACGATGTCGACCTTGCCGTCCACGGCCGAGCAGAGCAGGTTCTTGCGCCGCCACTGGGGATCCATCGTCGGGAAGTCGTCCCGGGTGTGCCCGCCCCTGCTCTCCTCGCGCAGCAGGGCCGCCCGGGCCACGCACTCGCTGACCAGCAGCATGTTCCGCAGGTCCAGCGCCAGGTGCCAGCCCGGGTTGAACTGCCGGTGCCCCTCCACGGTCAGGTGCTCGGCACGGCCCTTGACCTGCTCCAGCCGGGACAGCGCCTCCTGCATCTCGTCGGCCTTGCGGATGATGCCGACCAGGTCGTTCATGGTCTGCTGCAGGTCCTGGTACAGCGTGTACGGGTTCTCCCCGCCGTCCTCCTCGAACGGGGCCAGCGCGGTCGCCGCCGCCGCGTCCACCGCCTCCTGCTCCACCTGCGGCCGCTGCCCGTCCAGCCCCTTCACGTGCTCGGCGGCACCGATCCCGGCCCGGCAGCCGAACACCAGCAGGTCCGACAACGAGTTGCCGCCGAGGCGGTTGGAGCCGTGCATGCCGCCGGAGACCTCTCCCGCGGCGAAGAGCCCCGGCGCCCCCACCGCGGCACCGGTGTCCGGGTCCACCTGCACCCCGCCCATCACGTAGTGGCAGGTCGGTCCGACCTCCATCGGCTCGCTGGTGATGTCGACGTCGGCGAGCTCCTTGAACTGGTGGTGCATCGACGGCAGGCGGCGCATGATCTCCGCGGCGTCACGCCGGGTGGCGATGTCCAGGAACACCCCGCCGTGCGGGGAGCCCCGCCCCTCCTTGACCTCGGTGTTGATCGCCCGGGCCACCTCGTCCCGCGGCAGCAGCTCCGGTGGGCGCTTGTTGTTGTCCGCGTCGTCGTACCAGCGGTCGGCCTCCTCCTCCGACTCCGCGTACTGGCCGCGGAAGACGGCGGGCACGTAGTCGAACATGAAGCGGCTGCCCTCGGAGTTGCGCAGCACCCCACCGTCGCCACGGACCGACTCGGTGACCAGGATTCCCTTGACCGACGGCGGCCACACCATGCCGGTGGGGTGGAACTGGACGAACTCCATGTTCACCAGCGTGGCGCCCGCGCGCAGGGCCAGCGCGTGGCCGTCGCCGGTGTACTCCCAGGAGTTGGACGTCACCTTGAACGACTTGCCGATGCCGCCGGTGGCCAGCACCACGGCGGGGGCGTCGAGGCGGAGGAACCGGCCGGTCTCCCGCCAGTAGCCGAACGCACCGGCGATGGCACCGGAGGGGTCGCGCAGCAGCTCGGTGACGGTGCACTCCTGGAACACCCGGATGCGGCTCTCGGCGTCGCCGGAGGCGGCCAGGTCCTCCTGCTGCAGCGACACGATCTTCTGCTGCATGGTGCGGATGAGCTCCAGGCCCGTGCGGTCGCCGACGTGGGCCAGCCGCGGGTACTCGTGCCCCCCGAAGTTGCGCTGGCTGATCCGGCCGTCCGGGGTGCGGTCGAACAGGGCCCCGTAGGTCTCCAGCTCCCACACCCGTTCCGGCGCCTCCTGCGCGTGCAGCTCGGCCATCCGCCAGGAGTTGAGGAACTTGCCCCCGCGCATGGTGTCGCGGAAGTGCACCTGCCAGCTGTCCTTGCTGTTGGCGTTGCCCATGCTGGCGGCGATGCCGCCCTCCGCCATCACCGTGTGCGCCTTGCCGAGCAGCGACTTGCACACCACCGCGGTGCGCATCCCGGACTCGCGGGCGGCGATCGCCGCCCGCAGGCCCGCTCCGCCGGCGCCGATGATCACCACGTCGAAGTCGTGCTGCTCCACGTCGGCAGCCATCAGTTCACCAGCCGGAGGTCGGTGAGCGCGCCTGAGGCCACCAGCGCCACGTAGCCGTCGGCGATCACCAGGGTGGCCAGGGTGATCCAGGCCAGCTCCATGTGCCGGGTGTTGAGCTTGGAGACCCCCGTCCACGCCTTGTACCGCAGGGGGTGGGCGGAGAAGTGCTTGAGCCGGCCGCCGATGAGGTGGCGGCAGGAGTGGCACGACGCCGTGTACGTCCACAGCAGGGCCACGTTGAGCACCAGGATCAGCGTGCCCAGCCCGATGCCGAAGCCACCGTCAGCGCCGCGGAAGGCGCGCGCCGCGTCGTAGGTGTTCAGCGCCGAGACCAGCACGGCGGCGTAGAAGAAGTAGCGGTGCACGTTCTGCAGCACCAGCGGGAGGCGGGACTCTCCGGTGTAGCGGGAGTGCGGCTCGGCCACCGCGCACGCCGGCGGGGACAGCCAGAACGAGCGGTAGTAGGCCTTGCGGTAGTAGTAGCAGGTCAACCGGAAGCCCAGCAGGAACGGCAGCACCAGCAGCGCGTAGGGCAGGAAGGGCGGGAACTCCCCGAACCAGGTGCCCAGGTCGCGCGCGGCGGGGGCGCAGGAGGCGGACACGCAGGGGGAGGAGAACGGGGAGAGGTAGTGGTACTCCTCCACGAAGTACGCCCGCTGCGACGCGGTGCGCACCAGTGCGTAGAGCAACCAGGCGGTGAGCAGGGTGAAGGTGACCGCGGGCTGCAGCCACCACCGGTCCCGGCGCAGCGTGCGGGCGCGGATGGTGGCCCGGCCGGCCTCGGCGTCCCCCACCCCGGCGCGGACCGCCGAGCGGGTCACAGCCCCCTGCCGCCGTGGTAGCCGCCAATGCCCTCGTCGTCGACGCCCAGCCACATCGCGGGGTCCACCGGGGTGTCGTCGATGCGCTCCAGCGGGGGCCGAGTGGCCACCACGGGGGCGGGCAGCGTGTCCATCTCCGACAGGTCGAGGTCGATGCGGTCAACGTCGCCCATCAGCCGGCGCACGTGTGGGATGTCTCCGTAGCGCCCGCGCAGGTCGCCCACGCAGCTGCGCAGCTGCTCGACGGCGCGGTGGAGGGTGTGCAGCTCTGCGGTCTCGGTCATCAGTCGACTCCTCAGCAGCGTCGTGTTCGCCAGCCGAGTGTGGCCCACCGAGCAGTTGTGAGCAACATCTCACTTTCTGCGCGCGAGCTCCAGCATTCCCTCCACCAGCAGCAGCTGGGCGAGCACGTACGAGGCGAGGACGACGCCCTCCGCGGCGCTGCGACCAGCGCCGTTGGCAATCACCGTGCGGCGCACCGCGACCAGCGCGTCCGAGGCGGCGAACGTCAGTCCACCTGCGGCCAGCCAGGTGCGGGGGTCGCTGCGGCGGGGCAGCGGCAGCCCCAGCAGTCGAGGCGCTGCGGGGGCCAGCGCCGGGTCGGCGGCCAGGGTGGACGTGGCGCTGAGGGTGAGGCCGTAGGCGCCCAGGGGTGCTGCCACCTCCGGGGCGCGCCGGGCCAGCAGCGCACCCAGGCCACCACTCGCGGCCAGTCGGGGCAGGGCCGTCGCCAGGTGCGAGCGCGCGCCGTGGCGGCGCAGCACCCGCGAGTAGGCACCGTGCATGGCCGCGAACGCCGAGGCGCCCTGCACGATGCGAGCGTCGTCGTCGGGCTCGAGCATGTACACGTCGCCCACCGTCGCGGCAGCGAGGCCGGCGAGCAGCAGCGCGGTGTCGGTGCCGCTGAGGTCGGCGCGTGCCCGCAGCACCCGGACGGCCAGCGACGGCCCGATCAGCGGCTTGGCCGCCCGCTGCAGCGCGGGGCGGTCGGTGAGCGCCCCTGCGACGGTCACGGCCGCCGCAGCGGCCAGCACCAGGTGCTCGGGGCGCCTCACGACGCGGGGGTGACGTCGGCGGGCCGGTTGGCGGCTCGCTGGTTGGTGGCTTGCTGGGTGTTCGCGGCGACCAGCTGGTAGCGGCTGGGGTCGAACCGCTTGGTCAGCTGCCGGTAGCGCCAGGTGAACGTCGGCCACATGGCGGAGTTGCGCCCGCTGGCGTCGAGGTACCAGCTGGAGCAGCCGCCGGCGTTCCACACCGTGCCCTGCAGCTGGTCGTCGATCCGGGCGTTGTAGGCCTGCTGCTCGGTGGGCAGCACCTGCAGGGAGGACAGCTCGCGGCGGCGCATCACGGCCAGGGCGTCGCTGATGTAGGCCGCCTGGCTCTCCAGCATGTAGACGATGGAGCTGTGGCCCAGGTTGGTGTTGGGCCCGTACATCAGGAACAGGTTGGGAAAGCCCGCCACCGTGGTGCCCAGGTAGGCGTGCGGGCTGCCGGCCCAGTGCTCGGCCAGCGTCTGGCCGTCGGCCCCGCGCAGCAGGTGCGCCACCGGCGGCTCGGTGGGGGTGAACCCGGTGCCGAAGATGATGGTGTCGACGGCGTGCTCCACGCCGTCGTTGTCCACCACGCCACGCTCGGTGACGTGGTGGATCCCGCTGGCCACCAGGGTGAGGTCCGGTCGGGCCAGGGTGGGGATCCAGGTGTTGGTGAGCAGCACCCGCTTGCAGCCCAGGGTGAAGCTCGGAGTCAGGGCCTTGCGCTTGCCCTCGTCGGTGACGTGCTTGCGCAGGTAGCGCCGCGGCCACACGCTGATGATCGGCAGCAGCCGGGTCAGGTGGGCCAGCACCAGCACCAGCAGCTCCAGGATGGCGTACACCCCGCCGCGCACCAGCTTCTGCACCAGCGGGATGCGACGGTAGAGCGCGCGGGTGCGGGCCGATGGCGACCCGTCGGGCCGTGGGCAGGCCCAGGCGGCGGTGCGCTGGAAGACGGTGAGGTGCTCGGTGTCGTCGATGATCTCCGGCACGAACTGCACCGCGGAGGCACCGGTGCCCACCACGGCGACTCGCTCGCCGCGCAGGTCGTGGTCGTGGTTCCAGGTGGCGGAGTGGAAGGTGGTGCCGGTGAAGTCGGCCAGGCCGGGCAGCGCGGGCAGCTTGGGCTGGGAGAGCGTGCCGGTGGCGGCGATCAGCACCGTCGCCGTCAGCTCGCCCAAACTGGTGCGGACTCGCCACAGCTGGGCGTCGTCGTCCCAGGTGGCGCCCAGCAGCTCGCAGCCGGTGACCAGGTTGCGGCGCACGCCGGCACTTGTGGCGACGTTGCGCAGGTAGTCGAAGATCTCCGGCTGGCGCGAGTACGAGTGCTTCCAGTCCGGGTTGGGCGCGAAGGAGAAGGAGTACAGGACGCTGGGCACGTCGCAGGCCGCGCCGGGGTAGGTGTTGTCCCGCCAGGTGCCACCTACCTCGTCGGCGCGCTCGATCACCAGCACGTCGGCGTTGCGGTCGGCACGCAGCAGCTTGGCGGCCATGCCGATGCCGGCGAAGCCCGCACCCACCACGAGGGTGTGGACGTGGCCGGGCAGCGTGCGCGGGCGGGTGGGGGCGTTCTCGGTGGTGGTCACTGCTGCTCCAGCATCTCTCGCCAGGCGGCGAGCAGCCGCTGGCGACGTCGTTGCGCGGTGGCGGGGGAGTTGAACAGGACGGACATGCCCAGGCCGCGGACCAGCTCGATGGTGAGCTCGATCGTGGCGGCGTCGGCGGGGACCTCGAGCAGCTCGGCGCCCAGGGCGGTCAGCGCCTCGGCCACCTCCCGCTCCAGGGGCAGCAGCGCCGCGCGCAGCGCCGGGTCGGTGCGCGCGGCAACCCAGAGCTCGAGCGCGGCGAGGAACAACGGGCCGTCGAAGGCGTCGGCCAGCAGCTCCAGCGCCCGGCCGCGGTCGTGGTGCCCGCCCAGCTCCGCGCGGATCTCGGCCTCCCGCTTGCGGGCGAGGTGCTCGACCGCGGCGACCACCAGGGACTCCTTGGTGGGGAAGTGGTGCAGCTGCGCGCCCCGGGACAGCCCGGCGCGCGCGGCGATGCCCGGGGTGGTGGTGCGGGCGTAGCCCAGCTCCACCAGCGACTCCAGGGTGGCGTCGAGGAGCTTGGCGCGGGTGGTCGCCGTGCGCTCGCTCTGCGTGCGCGACGACTTCGGTTGCTGTTCAACAGGCACGTCTCTACCCTAAGGTGAACTCAACAAACAGTCCAACCTGCATTTAAGTCTGAGCACCCCGCCCCTGGAGGCATCCTGTGGATCGCACCATCTTCGAGCCGGAGCACGACCTCTTCCGCGAGTCGTACCAGTCCTTCCTCGCCCAGCACGTCGCGCCGTTCCACGACCAGTGGGAGGACGACGCGATCGTCGACCGCGAGCTGTGGAAGGAGGCCGGCAAGCAGGGCTTCCTCGGCATGGCGGTGGAGGAGTCCTTCGGTGGCGGTGGCGTCAAGGACTTCCGCTACAACGCGGTGGTGGCCGAGGAGCAGGCCCGCAGCGGGTTCAGCGGCCTGGGCTTTCCGCTGCACAACGACGTGGTGCAGCCCTACCTCACCGAGCTGGCCACCGAGGAGCAGAAGCAGCGCTGGCTGCCCGGGTTCTGCAGCGGCGAGCTGATCACCGCCATCGCGATGACCGAGCCGGGCACCGGCAGCGACCTGCAGGGCATCCGCACCAGCGCCAAGCGCGAGGGCACCGACTGGATCCTCAACGGGTCCAAGACGTTCATCACCAACGGCATCAACGCCGACCTGGTGATCGTGGTGGCGCGCACCAACCCCGAGGCCGGCGCCCAGGGCTTCAGCCTGCTGGTGGTGGAGCGGGACATGCCCGGGTTCAGCCGCGGCCGCAACCTCGACAAGATCGGCATGAAGGCGCAGGACACCGCCGAGCTGCACTTCGACAACGTGCGGGTGCCGGCGGAGAACCTGCTGGGCACCGAGGGCCTGGGCTTCGTCCACCTGATGACCAACCTGCCCCAGGAGCGGCTGTCCATCGCCGTGGTGGCGGCGGCGGCCATGGAGGGCGTGCTGGAGATGACGCTGCAGTACTGCAAGGACCGCAAGGCGTTCGGCAAGCCCATCGGCTCGTTCCAGAACAGCCGCTTCACCCTGGCCGAGCTGGCCACCGAGACCGCGGTCACCCGCAACTTCGTGGACCGCTGCATCATGGAGCTCAACGCGGGCAAGCTGACCGTGGCCGACGCCGCGATGGCCAAGTGGTGGAGCACCGAGAAGCAGGTCGGCCTGATCGACCGCTGCCTGCAGCTGCACGGCGGCTACGGCTACATGCGGGAGTACCCGGTGGCCAAGGCGTACATGGACTCCCGCGTGCAGACGATCTACGGCGGCACCACGGAGATCATGAAGGAGATCATCGGGCGCAGCATGGGCGTCTGACCCTCCCGCACCACGACGGCGCCGCAGCCGCACGGATCTCCGTGCCGGCCGCGGCGCCGTCGTCGTGTGGCGGGGCCTCGGGTGAGAGCTAGCGGCGGGCGTGCTCGGGCACCAGCGCGCCCAGCAGCCAGTTGACCAGCGAGACGATGAGGGCGCCCCAGAACGCGGCACCGAAGCCGGAGATGGTCAGGCCGTAGTCGGTGGCCTGGGAGATCCACGCGGTCAGCCACAGCATCAGGGCGTTGATCACCAGGGTGAACAGGCCCAGGGTGACGATCAGCAGCGGCAGCGACAGCAGCTTGACCACCGGGCGGATCGCCGCGTTGACCACGGTGAACACCAGCGCGATGAACAGCACCACCACGACGTCCCAGCCCTGGCCGCGGCCGGAGGAGGCGATCTCGATGCCGGACACCCACTCGGCGGCCAGCCAGATGGCGACGGCGTTGATGACGAGACGAACCAGGAATCTCATCCGGGCATGGTGGCACACACCGACGGCAGCGCGGGCCTGCTGCCGGGAGACGCCACCCGGACCTACTGCGTGTACGACGCCAGGAAGTTGCCCAGCCGCTGGATCGCCTTGGACAGGTCTCGGGCCCACGGCAGGGTGACCACGCGCAGGTGGTCCGGCGCCGGCCAGTTGAAGCCGGTGCCCTGGACCACCAGGATCTTCTCGGCCAGCAGCAGGTCGAGCACCAGCTTCTGGTCGTCGTAGATCTCGTGCACCTGCGGGTCCAGCCGGGGGAAGGCGTACAGCGCTCCGCGCGGCTTGACGCAGGAGACGCCGGGGATCTTGTTGAGCTCCTCCCACGCGGTGTCCCGCTGCTCCAGCAGTCGGCCGCCGGGCAGGATCAGGTCGTTGATGCTCTGGTACCCGCCGAGCGCGGCCTGGATGGCGTTCTGCGACGGCACGTTGGGGCACAGCCGCATCGAGGCCATCAGCGTGAGGCCCTCGAGGTAGCTGGCCGCGTGCGCCTTGGGCCCGGTCACCGCCATCCAGCCGGCGCGGTAGCCGGCCACCCGGTAGGCCTTGGACAGGCCGTTGAAGGTCAGGCAGAACACGTCCGGCGCCAGCGAGGCCAGCGGGACATGCACGGCGTCGTCGTAGAGGATCTTGTCGTAGATCTCGTCGGCCATCAGCACCAGCCGGTGCTTGCGGGCCAGCTCCACCAGGCCGGTCAGCACCTGCCGGGTGTAGACCGCCCCGGTCGGGTTGTTCGGGTTGATCACCACCAGCGCCTTGGTCTGCGGGGTGATCTTGGCCTCGAGGTCGGCGAGGTTGGGGTTCCAGCCGTCGGCCTCGTCGCAGAGGTAGTGCACTGGGGTGCCGCCGGCGAGGTTCACCGAGGCTGTCCACAGCGGGTAGTCCGGCGCGGGCACCAGCACCTCGTCGCCGTCGTCGAGCATGGCCATCAGGGACATGGTGATCAGCTCGGACACGCCGTTGCCCAGGTAGACGTTGTCCACGTCGAGCTCGGGGAAGCCCGCCTGCTGCTGGTAGTGCTGCACCACCGCGCGGCGGGCGGAGAGCACACCCTTGGAGTCGGAGTAGCCCTGCGCGGTGGGCAGGCCGGCGATGACGTCCTGCAGGATCTCGTCCGGCGCGTCGAAGCCGAACGGCGCCGGGTTGCCGATGTTGAGCTTGAGGATCCGGTGTCCCTCGGACTCCAGCCGCGCCGCGTGCGCCTGAACCGGTCCCCGGATGTCGTACAGCACGTTCTCCAGCTTGCGGGACTGGTTCAGCGCGCGGTGGCTGTGCATCAGCAGAGTGCTGGGGGACTGGTCCACGTGGTTGCTCACCCCTACATAGTTGCACTCGGGTCCAGGCAATATTTTTCGGACATTTCCTGGGGCCGCTCCCGACCCTCTCCGGGGTGCCGGGCACTGACCGTGCCCGTGTCGACACTGCAGGTCAAGCGGCTGCTGCCCCCCGGTGCGGGGCGCCGAAGTGATCGGCGTCTCAGATCGAAATTGCTTGTGTGCACGTGATTTTCGGGATGCGAACCGCTCGCCGTGGTCGCACACTGGGACGCGAGCATCTCCACGAGAGCAGGACGGAGCCACCGGTCCAGCAGCGTGGCCGGAAGCAGTACGGGTGTGGCTTCGACCGTCAGGTCGTAGCCACACCCGTACTCGTGTGTCAGGCGCCTCGCGGCGCCGCCGGCTCAGCTCGCGTCGCCGTCCTTGCGGGCGGTCGCGGCGTCGTCGGGCTCCGGCGTGGTGCCGGTCCCGTTGGCCGAGCCACTCTCCTGCTCCGCACCGGCGCCGCTTCCGTTGGGCGAGGCCTCGGTGCCCTCGGTGCCCTTGGTGCTCGGGTCGTCCGAGCCGTCGGCGGGCTGGGTGGCGGACTGCGCGGCGCCAGGGGCGTTGTCCTCGTCCGGCAGCGGGGTGCCGGTGGGCACCTCGTCGGTCGGCACGTCAGCAGGCTCCTCGGTGGCCAGGTCGCCAGCGCCCGGCTTGCGGTCGGCGGTGACGGACTCCAGCAGCAGCTGGGCCACGTCGACCACCTGCACCGACTCCGGCGCCACCTTGGTGTCCTGGCGCGCGGTCAGGCCGTCGGTCAGCATGACGCGGCAGAACGGGCAGCCGGTCGCGATCTTCGTCGGAGCGGTGGACAGCGCCTCGTCCACGCGCTCGAGGTTGATGCGCTTGCCGATGCGCTCCTCCATCCACATCCGGGCGCCACCGGCACCACAGCAGAGCGAGCGCTCGGCGTGGCGCGGCATCTCCCGCAGGGTGGCACCGGAGGCCCCGACCAGCTCGCGGGGAGCGTCGTAGACCTTGTTGTGCCGACCCAGGTAGCACGGGTCGTGGTAGGTGACGTCCTCGCCGACGCTGGCCACCGGCACCAGCTTCTTCTCCCGCACCAGGCGGTTCAGCAGCTGGGTGTGGTGCACCACGTCGTAGTCACCACCCACCTGCGGGTACTCGTTGCCCAGGGCGTTGAAGCAGTGCGCGCAGGTGACGACGATCTTGCGCTTGCCCTTCTCCACACCCTCGAAGACGGAGTTGAGCACCTCGACGTTCTGCTGGGCGAGCATCTGGAAGAGGAACTCGTTGCCGGAGCGGCGCGCGGGGTCGCCGCTGCAGGTCTCCTCCGTGCCCAGCACCGTGTACTTCACGCCGGCGATGTGCAGCAGCTCGGCCACCGCGCGGGTGGTCTTCTTGGCGCGGTCCTCGAAGGCACCGGCGCAGCCGACCCAGAACAGGTACTCGGCGTCGCCGAGCTCACCCTCGAAGACGGGCACGTCGAAGCTGAGGCCCTCGGCCCACGCGAGGCGGTCCTTGGCGTTCTGGCCCCACGGGTTGCCCTTGTTCTCCAGGTTCTTGAACAGCCCACCGAGCTCGGTGGGGAACTCCGACTCGATCAGCACCTGGTAGCGACGCATGTCGACGATGTGGTCGACGTGCTCGATGTCCACCGGGCACTGCTCCACGCAGGCGCCACAGGTGGTGCAGCTCCACAGCACCTCGGGGTCGATGACGCCGCCGTCGACCGCCTCGGCGATCAGCGAGCGGGCCGCCTCGTCCCGGGCAGCCTGCGGGACCGCGTCGAGCTTCGCCTGGTCGACGTTGCCCTCGCCGTCCACCAGGCCCACCTCGTCGCCGGCCATGTCGGTGGAGCCACCGGCCAGCAGGTAGGGCGCCTTGGCGTAGGCGTGGTTGCGCAGGGAGGTGATGACCAGCTTCGGGGAGAGGGGCTTGCCGGTGTTCCAGGCCGGGCACTGCTCCTGGCAGCGGCCGCACTCGGTGCAGGTGGTGAAGTCCAGCCACCCCTTCCACTTGAAGTCCTCGATCTTGCCGGCACCGAAGACGTCCTTGTCCGGGTCGGCCTCCTCGAAGTCCAGGGCCTTGCCCTGCGACATCATCGGCAGCAGCGCGCCGAGCGCGGGACCACCGTCGTCCTGGCGCTTGAAGTAGATGTTGAAGAAGGCGCTGAAGCGGTGCCACGCCACACCCATGGTGAGCGAGCGGCCGACGACGAGCAGCCAGATCATGCCGGAGAGCAGTTTGACCAGGGCCACGACGGAGACCGCGGTGGCGCTGTCCGGCAGCGCGTGCCCGATCGGGTTGGTGAGGAAGTTGGCCCAGTTCGGCGCGTGCTCGATGTCGCTGGCGACCTTGAACGCCTTGACGGCCAGGATCCCCAGGCCCTCGATGATGACCACGGCCTCGACGAAGTAGGCCTGCTTGAAGTTGGAGCCGCCGAAGCGGGACAGCCGGTCAGCGCGTCGCGGGTGGTTGATCTGCCGGATGATCACCAGCGCCAGGCCACCCAGCACCGTGCCCACACCGAGGATCTCGGTGAGCAGCAGGTACGGGGCCCAGTTGCCGATCAGCGGCCAGTGGAAGTGCGGGTCGAAGGTCTCGCCGTACGCCTCGAACCACGCGAGGCTGCCGATGAGGAATCCCCACATGACGAACCAGTGCGCAGGTCCCACGTTGCGCTTCTTGTTCATCTTGGTGTGGGCGACGACCTCCTTCGCCATCTGCGTGAGGCGGGCCGCGAGCGGACCGTTGCGGGTGGCGTCGGGCTGGCCCAGTCGGATGATCTTGATCATCTTGACCACGCCCTGGATGAAGATGTACCAGCACACAAGGCTGATGAGGACACCAACGGTGCCCATGGTGATCGTCAACGCGTTCATTGACCTGCAACCTTCCGTCGCGACAGTGCTCGGGTGACCCTACTTTGCGGTAGCCGCCTCCTTGCATACGGAGCGGGAACAGTCGTCACAGGTGGTGCGTTGAAGGATCCGCAGCGCCTTGAGCGGACCCGACTCAGGTTGGATTTGACCGAAGTGTCAGTGCTCAGGCAAACTTGAGCCGATCACGCTTAAGGTTGCCGTTCGCCGCGCGAGCGGGGACGCAATCGGTAACCCAGGACAGAACTAGTAGGAGGAACCACCATGGCTCGTGCGGTCGGGATCGACCTCGGTACCACCAACTCAGTCGTATCGGTGCTGGAGGGTGGCGAGCCCACCGTCATCGCCAACTCTGAGGGCTCGCGCACCACGCCGTCGGTCGTCGCGTTCGCGCGCAACGGCGAGGTGCTCGTGGGACAGCCGGCCAAGAACCAGGCTGTCACCAACGTGGACCGCACCATCCGATCCGTCAAGCGCCACGTCGGCACCGACTGGAAGGTGGGCATCGACGGCAAGGACTACACCTCGCAGGAGATCAGCGCCCGCACGCTGATGAAGCTCAAGCGCGACGCCGAGGCCTACCTGGGCGAGGAGGTCACCGACGCGGTGATCACCGTCCCGGCCTACTTCGAGGACTCCCAGCGCCAGGCCACCAAGGAGGCCGGCCAGATCGCGGGCCTCAACGTCCTGCGCATCGTCAACGAGCCCACCGCGGCTGCCCTCGCCTACGGCCTGGACAAGGGCGAGAAGGAGCAGACCATCCTGGTCTTCGACCTCGGTGGCGGCACCTTCGACGTGTCCCTGCTGGAGATCGGTGACGGCGTCGTCGAGGTGCGGGCGACCTCCGGTGACAACCACCTCGGTGGTGACGACTGGGACCAGCGGATCGTCGACTGGCTGGCCGACAAGTTCAAGTCCTCGCAGGGCATCGACCTGACCAAGGACAAGATGGCCATGCAGCGCCTGCGCGAGGCCGCGGAGAAGGCCAAGATCGAGCTGTCCTCCGGGCAGAGCACCTCGATCAACCTGCCCTACATCACCGTGGACGCGGACAAGAACCCGCTGTTCCTCGACGAGCAGCTCTCCCGCGCCGAGTTCCAGAAGATCACCTCCGACCTGCTCGAGCGCTGCCGCGCGCCGTTCAAGGCCGTGGTCAAGGACGCCGGCATCTCCGTGGGCGCCATCGACCACGTCGTGATGGTCGGTGGATCCACCCGCATGCCCGCCGTGACCGACCTGGTCAAGGAGCTCACCGGTGGCCGCGAGCCCAACAAGGGCGTGAACCCCGACGAGGTCGTCGCCGTGGGCGCCGCCCTGCAGGCCGGTGTGCTGCGCGGTGAGGTCAAGGACGTCCTGCTGCTCGACGTGACCCCGCTGTCGCTGGGCATCGAGACCAAGGGCGGCGTGATGACCAAGCTCATCGAGCGCAACACCACCATCCCGACCAAGCGGTCGGAGACCTTCACCACGGCCGACGACAACCAGCCGAGCGTGCAGATCCAGGTGTACCAGGGTGAGCGCGAGATCGCGGCGTACAACAAGAAGCTCGGCATGTTCGAGCTCACCGGCCTCCCGCCGGCACCCCGCGGCGTCCCGCAGATCGAGGTCACCTTCGACATCGACGCCAACGGCATCGTCCACGTCAGTGCCAAGGACCTGGGCACCGGCAAGGAGCAGTCGATGGTCATCACCGGTGGCTCGGCCCTGAGCAAGGACGAGATCGACCAGATGATGAAGGACGCCGAGGCGCACGCCGAGGAGGACAAGAAGCGTCGCGACGAGGCCGAGGTCCGCAACCAGGCCGAGTCCCTCGTGCACCAGACGGAGAAGTTCGTCAAGGACAACGAGGAGAAGGTCCCGGCCGAGGTCAAGACCAAGGTCGAGTCCGCCATCGCCGAGGTCAAGGACGCCCTCGGTGGCACCGACACCGAGGCCATCAAGTCCGCGGTGGAGAAGCTGGGCACGGAGTCGCAGGCGCTGGGTGAGGCCATCTACGCCTCCGCCAACGCCGAGGCCGCCGACGGCCAGCCCACCGGCGGTGCCGACGGCGCCGACGACGTGGTCGACGCCGAGGTCGTGGACGAGCCCGACGACGCCAAGGAGGGTGACTCGAAGTGAGCCCCCGCGAGGAGGAGCACCGCGAGGAGCCCGTGCGGGTGACCGACCGGCGGCGGATCGACCCGGAGACGGGTCAGGTCCGCCCGCCGGGCGGCCCGGTGGACGAGGCCGACCTCGACGAGGTGGCCGTGGAGTACCACGACGCGGAGCCGGCCAGTGCCGAGGACGCCGTCGGCAGCGGTGTCGAGGAGGGGGCCGCCGACGAGGGCATGGACCCGCTCCAGACCGAGCTGCTCGAGCGCACGGCCGACCTGCAGCGCGTCTCGGCGGAGTACGCCAACTACCGCCGCCGGGTGGAGCGCGACCGGCAGCAGGTCATCGACACCGCCAAGGCGTCGGTGGTCTCCTCGCTGCTCGGCGTGCTCGACGACCTGGCCCGCGCCCGCAGCCACGGTGACCTGCAGGGCCCGCTCAAGGCCGTGTCGGACAAGCTCACCGACGCGCTGGTCGGCCAGGGCCTGGCGGCCTTCGGCGCGGAGGGCGACCCGTTCGACCCCGCGCTGCACGAGGCGGTCTCGCACGAGGGCTCCGGTGGCGAACCGGTGCTCAGCGCCGTGATGCGCCAGGGCTACCGGTTCGGCGACCGGGTGCTGCGCCCGGCGATGGTGGCGGTGTCCGAGGACCCCGTGCCGGACGCCGGCTCCGCCCCGGCCGAGGACGCTGCGGCGACCTCGGCGGTCCAGGACAAACCAGCAGAATGAGGGGAGGAGACGCCCAGTGAGTGCGCGGGACTGGATGGACAAGGACTTCTACGGCGAGCTGGGCGTCTCCTCCGACGCCTCCTCCGAGGAGATCAAGAAGGCCTACCGCAAGCTCGCTCGCGAGCTGCACCCGGACGCCAACCCCGGGGACGCCAAGGCGGAGGCGCGCTTCAAGGCGGTGTCGGAGGCGCACGGTGTGCTCTCCGACCCCGCCAAGCGCAAGGAGTACGACGAGGCCCGCAGCCTCTTCGCCGCCGGCGGGGGTCGCGGGTTCGGTGGTGGGCGCCCCGGTGCGGGGATGCCCAACGACTTCGACCTGAACGACCTGTTCGGCCAGGCCCGCAACGGCGGGTTCCAGGCCGACCCGGGCAGCTTCAACGACCTGTTCGGCGGGCTGTTCGGCAAGTCCGGCGGGCAGCAGGCGAGCCGTCCCCAGCGCGGCGGCGACGTGGAGACTGAGGTGCGCCTGGACTTCGCCGACGCCACCAAGGGTGCGGTGGTCCCGCTGCGGCTCACCAGCCCGGCGGCGTGCACCACCTGCCACGGCAGCGGTGCCAAGCCGGGCACCCACCCGCGCAGCTGTCCCACCTGCGGCGGAGCCGGCGTGGTCAGCCGCAACCAGGGGGCGTTCGGCTTCAGCGAGCCCTGCCGGGACTGCCGCGGCACCGGCTCGCTGGTGGACGACCCGTGCCCGGAGTGCCGGGGAACCGGCACCACCACGCGCACCCGCACCATCACCGTGCGAATCCCCGCAGGGGTGGACGACGGGCAGCGCATCCGGCTGGCCGGGCAGGGCGAGGCCGGCCTGCGCGGCGCCCCGGCCGGCGACCTGTTCGTCACCGTGCACGTCACCCCCGACCCGGTGTTCCGCCGGGACGGCAACAACCTCACCATCACCGTGCCGGTGAGCTTCGGCGAGCTGGCGCTGGGCACCACGCTGTCGGTGCCCACGCTGGACGGCCGGGTGAAGATGAAGGTCCCCGCCGGCTCGGCCAACGGCCGGGTGCTGCGCCTGCGCGGCCGCGGGGTGAGCAAGCGCGACGGCCAGGCCGGTGACCTGCTGGTCACCCTGGAGGCGGCGGTGCCCCCGACGCTGAGCCCCGAGGCCCAGCAGGCGCTGCAGGCCTACGTCGAGGCCGAGCGCGCCAGCGGGTTCGACCCGCGAGCACGCTGGGCGGGCGCGATGGCGGGCGATCGCTGATGGCCGGGCCCGGACCCACCCCGGGGCCCTCGCCGTCCATGGACCCCGACGCCCGGGTCTTCGTGATCAGCGTGGCTGCCGAGCTGGCGGGCATGCACGCCCAGACCCTGCGCACCTACGACCGGCTCGGCCTGGTCACCCCGCACCGCAGCCCCGGCGGCGGGCGGCGCTACTCCCCACGAGACGTGGCGCTGCTGCGCGAGGTGCAGCGGCTGTCCCAGGACGACGGGGTGAACCTCGCCGGCATCAAGCGCATCATCGAGCTGACCGAGCAGGTGACGGCGCTGCAGGACCAGGTGGAGGAGCTCACTGACGAGCTCGAGCGCACCCGTGCCTCCGCTGAGCAGGCCACTGCCGGCGTGCACGCCAGCTACCGGCGCGACCTGGTGCCGGTGCGCCGCTCCACCGCCGTGGTGGTCTGGAAGCCGCGCCGGTAGCTGCGCCGGTTCCCGTGCCGGTACGGACGACGGTCAGGCCGTGGCCTTCTCCAGCTCGGCCAGCGAGTCCTCCAGGTGCACCAGGAGGCGTTGCAGCCGCGGCACGTTGCGCCGGCAGCCGGTGAGCCCGAACTGCATGGTGTCGGCGTAGCTGGCCACCGTGATGTTCAGCGCCTGGCCGTCCACGGGGATGGAGGCGGGGAAGAAGTTCTCCAGCCGCGCCCCGTTCCAGAAGCGCTCCGTGTCCGGCCCCGGCACGTTGGAGATGATGATGTTGAACGGCGGCCCGGTGAGGCGGTCGGCGCCCCCGAGCGGGCCCAGGGCCAGGCCACCGATGTTCAGCGCGCTCACCGCCAGGCTCTGCAGCGGGCTCAGCCCGGCCAGCACGTTCTTGGAGTACCGCATCGACTGGTGCACGCGGTGCAGGCGCTGCCCGGCATCGGTCAGCTCGGTGCCCAGGTTGCACAGCACCGCCCCCACCGCGTTGCCCTCGCCGTCGCCCTCCTTGCGCAACGACACCGGCACCATCGCGACCAGCGGCTCGTCGGGCAGGGCGCCCAGCTCCAGCAGGTAGCGACGCAGCGCCCCGGCGGACATGGCCAGCACCGTGTCGTTGACCGTCACTCCCGCTGCGTCGCTGACCGCGCGCAGCCGCTCCATCGGCCAGGCCTGCGCGGCGAAGCGCCGGGCGCCGGTGATGGGGACGTTGAAGATCGTGCGCGGCGCCTGGAAGGGCAGGGCCGCGGTGTTGTCGTTGAACGCCTGCAGCGCGCTGCCGATGGTGGCGGGGGCGATCCCGGCCACGTCCAGCGCCGCGCGGGCGACGCCGCCGAGCGCGGCGGACAGCGGGCTCGACCCGCCGCTGCTGGGCTTGTCCGCACGCTCTGCCTGCTTGCGGTCCTCCGGCTCCACCCACGGCGAGACGAACGGCGTGGTGGCGTCCTCGCTCAGCGCGCGGTACCACGCCCGGGTGGCCGCGACCCCGTCGATCAGCGCGTGGTGGGTCTTGAAGTACACCGCCACGCGGCCGTCGTTGAGGCCCTCGATCACGTGCAGCTCCCACAGCGGGCGGTGCCGGTCCAGCAGGGTGCCGTGCAGCCGCGAGACCAGCTCCAGCAGCTCGCGGACCCGGCCCGGGCTGGGCAGCGCGGACAGCCGGAGGTGGTAGTCCGCGTCGACCGTGGCGTCGTGCGTCCACCGCAGCGGGGCGAAGCTGGTGAGCAGGTGCTGCGGCTTGCGCAGGAAGAGCTGGCGCATGTTGTCGGTGTCGGAGAGGTCCTCGTACATCGAGCGGGCCAGCCCGGCTCCGTCGCTGCCCTCCGGCGGGGTGAACAGCGAGAGCCCACCCACGTGCATCGGGTGTTCCCTGCTCTCCATGAGCAGGAACATCGAGTCGACCGGCGACATGAACGCCATGCCAGAGCCCCCTACCGCATCATCTTCGTGGAGTTCGTCCGAACAGCGGTGACGCCGGCTCGGCGGCGACGGCCAAGACGGGGACAGCGCTGTCAGCGAAACGCTTCCTGCACAGTAGGGCGCGTCTGCTGCTGCGGCCACCCGTTGGTGCTCAGCGGTTGAGCCAGCCGATCACCTGGCGGTTGAGCCAGTACGGGGTCATCCGGGTGAGCGGGGCCGCCAGCCTGGTCTGCGCACCCACCATCACGTGCGGCGAGCGCACCCGGCGGCGGCCGGACAGCACGCGGTGCACCTGGCGGGCCACGTCCTCCGGGCCCAGCCGGACGCCGAGCCTGCGGGTGGTGCCCAGGTCCTTGATCTCGTCCACCATGGCGGTCCGGACGAACAGCGGCCACAGCGAGGTGACGGTGATCCCGGTGCCGCGCCACTCGATGTCCAGGGCCTCGGTGAGGCTCTTGACCGCCGACTTCGTGGCGCCGTACACCGCGAGGCCGGGCTGGCCGTACATCGCCGACGCCGAGGCCAGGTTGAGCAGGTGCGCCTGGGGGGAGCGCAGCAGGTACGGGTAGGCCAGCCGGGCGCCGCGGATCACCCCGCCCACGTTGACCTGCACCAGGCGCAGGTGGGTGTCCACGTCCTGCTCCACGAACGTGCCTGCGGAGATGACCCCGGCGTTGTTCACCAGGGCGTCGAGCACGCCCCCGGTGCCAGCGGTCAGCTCGGTCAGCGCCTGCTCCCAGTCGGCGGTGCTGGTGACGTCCAGGCGCCCGCAGTGGATGGGCACCGCCGCGCCGGCGGCCTCCGGAGCCTCGGCCAGGTCGGGGACCGTGAGGTCGAACGCGCCCACCCGCCAGCCCTGCTGGGCCAGCAGCAGCGCGGTGGCGCGGCCGATGCCCGACTGGGCGCCGGTGACGAGGACGGTGCGTGGGGCCACGGTTGCTGCTCCTAGCTGAGGGTGGGGCACGGGGTGGGGGAGGTCAGCACGTAGCGGCTGGTGGGCACCACGTCGATGCCCTGGGCGGCGCCGAAGGTGTCGACGCTGGCCGCCATGGCCTGCAGCCGGCGAGCGAGCTCGGCGTCGTCGCCGCCCGAGCCGTAGAAGGCGTGCACGTCCTGCAGCGCCTCGGGGCGGAAGACCTCCTCCACGATGCCGTCCACCACCGGGGCGTCGGGAGTGAGCGCGCGCACCACCACGTTCTGCACGTAGCCGCGGGTCTCCTGGGTCTCGATGGCCACCGCGGTGTGGTGGTTCTGCCAGCGGTCCAGCCAGGTCGCCGGGTCCAGCTCGGCCGGGCGGCGCAGGAAGGCGACGTTGGTGAAGCCGTAGCCGCGCGCACCCGGCTCCCACTGCGGAGCCATCGGCACCGACTCGGTGACCAGGTAGCCGGCGATGCGTCCGCTGACCTCGGCCAGCAGCTGCTCCAGGGCGGGCCGGACCGGGCCGGCGACGGTGTCCACCCACACGCTGACCACGGCGCTGATGGGAACATCGAAGGTGGTGATCCGCAGCATCGCCGTGGCCACCGCGTCGTCGGAGACGTTCACCTGCACGCCCCGGGCGCCGGCGGCGGTGAGCTGCTCGGCCACCTCGCCGCGCAGCCGCTCCGCCCAGCCTGCTGAGGGCTCGCCCGCGGCGGGCTCGTCCGGGCGGGGCCACAGCGCGTACACCAGCTTCTCCATGGGCGCGGATGCTACGGAGCCGGCGGGCGGGGTGGAACCGGGAAGTTCCGACCACCGGAATCGCAACGGCCGCAGGGCAACGCCTAGACTTGAGCGGAACAGACTAAGGTTTGTTGACGTTGGACCTTGCAGGGCCTTCGGGCGCAGCACGAGCAGACCATGAGGTGGATCAGTGGACTCCTTCACGCCGACGACCAAGACGCAGCAGGCGCTGTCGACCGCTGTGCAGTCAGCGACCAGCGCCGGACACCCCGACGTGCGGCCCGCGCACCTGCTGGTCAGCCTGCTCGGAGTCAGCGACGGCATCACCGGACCGCTGCTGACCGCCGTCGGCGCCGACCCGGCCGCCGTGCGCGCCGAGGCCGAGACCCTGCTGCGGCGCATCCCCGCCGCGTCCGGGGCCACCGTCGCCGCGCCGCAGCTCGACCGCCCGGCGCTGCGGGCCCTCAACGCCGCCCAGCAGCTGGCCGAGTCGATGGGCGACGAGTACGTCTCCACCGAGCACCTGCTGGTCGGCCTGGCCGAGGGTGACTCCGACGTGGCCAAGCTGCTGGTGGGCCACGGCGCCACCGCGCAGGCCCTGCGCGAGGCCTTCACCACCGTGCGCGGCTCCGCCCGGGTCACCAGCCCCGACCCGGAGGGCAGCTACCAGGCACTGGAGAAATACGGCTCCGACCTCACCGCCCGCGCCCGCGACGGTGAGCTGGACCCGGTGATCGGCCGCGACGCGGAGATTCGCCGGGTGGTGCAGGTGCTCAGCCGCCGCACCAAGAACAACCCGGTGCTCATCGGTGAGCCGGGCGTGGGCAAGACCGCCATCGTGGAGGGCCTCGCCCAGCGCATCATCGCCGGCGACGTGCCCGACAGCCTGCGCGGCCGCCGGGTGATCTCCCTCGACCTGGGCTCCATGGTCGCCGGTGCCAAGTACCGCGGCGAGTTCGAGGAGCGCCTCAAGGCGGTGCTCGCCGACATCCAGGCCAGTGCCGGCGAGGTCATCACCTTCATCGACGAGCTGCACACCATCGTCGGCGCCGGCGCCACCGGGGAGGGCGCCATGGACGCGGGCAACATGATCAAGCCGATGCTCGCCCGCGGGGAGCTGCGCCTGGTGGGGGCTACCACGCTGGAGGAGTACCGCAAGCACATCGAGAAGGACGCTGCCCTGGAGCGCCGCTTCCAGCAGGTCTTCGTGGGCGAGCCCAGCGTGCCCGACACCGTGGGCATCCTGCGCGGGCTCAAGGAGCGCTACGAGGTGCACCACGGCGTGCGCATCACCGACAGCGCGCTGGTGGCCGCGGCCACCCTGTCCGACCGCTACATCACCGCCCGATTCCTGCCGGACAAGGCCATCGACCTGGTGGACGAGGCGGCCTCGCGGCTGCGCATGGAGATCGACTCCCGGCCGGTGGAGGTGGACGAGGTGGAGCGCGAGGTGCGCCGCCTGGAGATCGAGGAGGTGGCGCTGTCCTCGGAGAGCGACGCCGCCTCGCAGGACCGGCTGGAGACGCTGCGCGGTGAGCTCGCCGACGCCCGGGAGCGGCTCAACGCCCTCAGCGCCCGCTGGCAGAACGAGAAGAAAGCCATCGAGGGGGTGCGCGAGCTCAAGGAGCAGCTGGAGACGCTGCGCGGGGAGTCCGAGCGGGCTGAGCGCGACGGCGACCTCGGCCGGGCCGCGGAGCTGCGCTACGGCCGCATCCCCGAGCTGGAGCGCAAGCTCGCCGAGGCCACCAGCGTGGCCACCGACGGCGACGTGCTGCTCAAGGAGGAGGTCGGGCCGGACGACGTGGCCGACGTGGTCTCCGCCTGGACGGGCATCCCGGCCGGACGGCTGCTGGAGGGCGAGACCGCCAAGCTGCTGCGCATGGAGGAGGTCATCGGCTCCCGGGTGGTGGGCCAGGAGGCGGCCGTCGCCGCGGTCAGCGACGCCGTCCGCCGCGCCCGGGCCGGGGTGGCCGACCCGGACCGGCCGACGGGATCGTTCCTGTTCCTCGGCCCCACCGGCGTCGGCAAGACCGAGCTGGCCAAGGCGCTGGCGGAGTTCCTCTTCGACGACGAGCGCGCCATGGTGCGCATCGACATGAGCGAGTACGGCGAGAAGCACTCCGTCGCCCGGCTGGTGGGGGCGCCCCCGGGCTACGTCGGCTACGACGCCGGTGGCCAGCTGACCGAGGCGGTGCGCCGCCGGCCGTACACGGTGGTGCTCTTCGACGAGGTGGAGAAGGCGCACCCGGACGTCTTCGACATCCTGCTGCAGGTGCTCGACGACGGCCGCCTCACCGACGGCCAGGGCCGCACGGTGGACTTCCGCAGCACCATCCTGGTGCTCACCTCCAACCTGGGGGCCGGCGGCACCAAGGAGCAGGTGATGGAGGCGGTGCGCCGGGCGTTCAAGCCGGAGTTCGTCAACCGCCTGGACGACGTGCTGGTCTTCGACGCGCTCACCGAGGCCCAGCTCGAGCACATCGTGGACATCCAGCTGGCCGCGCTGGCCAAGCGGCTGGAGGCCCGCCGGCTCACCCTGCAGGTCTCCGCGGCGGCCCGCACCTGGCTGGCCGAGCGCGGGTTCGACCCGCAGTACGGCGCCCGGCCCCTGCGGCGCCTGGTGCAGCACGCCATCGGTGACCAGCTGGCCCGAGAGCTGTTGGGCGGCAAGGTGCACGACGGTGACACCGTCGCGGTGGACGTGGCGCCGGACGGGGCGGCGCTGGTGGTGGGCGCACCCGAGCCGGTCGCCTGAGTCGCCCTCCGCAGCGGTCCCTCGCCGACGCCGGCGACGGTTAGGGTGTCGGGCGTGAGCGCCCGATGAGCACAGCCCTGGTCGTCGCCGGCGTCGTGCTGCTGGCGGTGGGTCTGGCCGTGCTGGCGCTGGACGCCCGCCGCAGCACCGCCGGTGGCCGTGCGCGCCGCCAGTGGGCGCAGGAGCACGGCGGCCGCCACCAGGAGGCCGACCCTGCCCTCGCCGGGTGGTGGCGCCACGGGGTCTTCGCCGACAGCGACGCAGGCCGCGCGGTGCAGGTGGTGAGCCTGGTCGACGACGGCCGGCCAGTGCACCTGTTCGACCTGCAGCGCGCCGGCGCCACCGCCTGCACGGTGCTGGCGGTGCGCCGGCCGAGTGAGTCCGAGGTGGTGCTGGAGCTGCGCCAGGGCTCGGTGTCCACCGGCAGCGCCGGCCTGGCGTCCGGGCTGGACCTGCTGGGCCCGGTGGGAGAGCGCTACGCCTTCACCAACGACCTCGAGGCGGCCCGCGCCGTGGTGGACGACCAGCTGGTGGAGCTGGTCGACGCCGCCGGCTACGACCTCGCCGTGCTCTGGGTGGAGGGCGGCTGGGCGCTGGCCGCGCTGGACCCCACCGCGGGACCCGAGCGGTGGGACGACGTGCTGGCGCTGCTGGGGCGCCTGGGCGAGCTGGCGCACGGCCTGCCCGCCACCCAGCCGGTCTGACCACCGGTGCGCAGCTAGCCTCTCGGCCATGACCTCCCGCACCGCCCTCGTCACCGGTCCCACCTCCGGCATCGGCGCCGCGTTCGCCCGCCGCCTGGCCGCCGACGGCTACGACCTGGTGCTGGTGGCCCGGGACACCGCCAAGCTGGAGGCGCTGGCCGCGGAGCTGAGCAGCCGCCACCGCAGCACCGCCACCGTGCTCACCGCCGACCTCACCCGCGCCGAGGACCGCGCCGTCGTGGCTGACCGCGCCCGCCAGGGCCTGGACCTGTTGGTGAACAACGCCGGCTTCGCCACCTCGGGGGAGTTCTGGACCACCGACCCCGAGCAGCTGCAGGCTCAGCTGGACGTCAACGTCACCGCCGTCATGCAGCTGAGCAGGGCTGCGCTGCCGGCGATGATCGCCGCGGGCAGCGGCGCGGTGGTCAACGTGGCCAGCGTCGCCGGCCTGGTTCCTGGGCGGGGCTCCACCTACTCGGCCAGCAAGGCGTGGGTGATCTCCTTCTCCGAGGGTCTCGCCGGTGGGCTGGTCGGCACCGGCGTGCAGGTGCAGGCGCTGTGCCCAGGGTTTGTGCGCACCGAGTTCCACGCCCGCGCCGGCATCGACATGAGCTCCACCTCCGACCGGCTGTGGCTGCAGCCCGACGACGTCGTCCACGCAAGCCTGGCCGACCTGCGCCGCGGCAGGGTGGTCTCCGTGCCCGGCCGGCAGTACAAGGCGCTGGTCGGGGCCTCCCACCTGCTGCCGCGCGGCGCCCTGCGCTGGGCGGCCACCCGCGTGGGCAACGCCCGCGGCCGCAGCTGATCTCGCGGACACGGCTGAGCACCGCCTGGCTGCTCAGGCCGCCGCCTCGGTAGCGTGAGCGCCATGCCTGCCGCCGTGGATCCTGCCGCCCGTGCCCGCCTCGCCGAGCTGGTCCGCGACCTCGCAGTGGTGCACGGCAAGGTCACGCTGTCCTCCGGCGCGGAGGCCGACTACTACGTGGACCTGCGCCGGGCCACGCTGCACCACGAGGCCAGCCCGCTGATCGGCCGGCTGCTGCGCGAGCTGACCGCCGACTGGGACTTCACCGCGGTGGGCGGGCTGACCCTGGGTGCTGACCCGGTGGCCACCGCCATGCTGCACGCGGGCACCGGCCTGGACGCCTTCGTGGTGCGCAAGTCCACCAAGACGCACGGCATGCAGCGCCTCATCGAGGGCCCGGACGTGGCGGGTCGCCGGGTGCTGGTGGTGGAGGACACCACCACCACGGGAAACTCCCCGCTCACCGCCGTCGCCGCGCTGCGCGAGGTGGGTGCGGAGGTGGTCGGCGTGGCCACCGTGGTGGACCGGGCCACCGGCGCCGACGCGGTGATCGCCGAGCAGGGGCTGGAGTACCGGTCGCTGCTCACCCTGGCTGACCTCGGGCTGGCCTGAGCGCCATCCACGCGGGAGAGCAGTGAGCGAGCACGTGGTGGACGCCGCGGAGGCTTCAGCGGTCTCCGAGGCCGGGCCCACCGAGTGGGCGCAGGCGCCGGTCGGCGTGGGTCCCTGGGTGGGGCCGCTGCCGGAGGACCCGCGCTACGACCCTGAGCTGCTGGCCGAGGGCGATCGGCGCAACGTCGTGGACGCCTACCGGTACTGGCGGCGCGAGGCCATCGTCGCCGACCTGGACACCCGCCGGCACCCGCTGCACGTGGCCATCGAGAACTTCGGTCACGACGGCAACATCGGCACCGTGGTGCGCACCGCCAACGCCTTCGCGGCAGCGGCCGTGCACATCGTGGGCCGCAAGCGGTGGAACCGCCGTGGCGCCATGGTCACCGACCGCTACCAGCACGTGCACCACCACCCGGACGTCCCCACCCTGGCCGGCTACGCCCGCGCGCAAGGGCTGACCGTGGTGGCGGTGGACAACACCCCGGGCGCGCAGCCGCTGGAGACCACCGAGCTGCCCCGGCACTGCCTGCTGCTGTTCGGCCAGGAGGGTCCCGGGGTGAGCCCGGAGGCCGTCGAGCACGCCACGCTCACGGTGTCCATCGCCCAGTTCGGCTCCACCCGCAGCATCAACGCCGGGGTGGCTGCGGGCATCGCCATGCACACCTGGGTGCGCCAGCACGCTGACCTGCGCCAAGCCTGGTGAGCACCTGGGCGCAGCGGGCCGCCGCCGCCGAGGACGCGGTGCTGCACCACCACCTGCGGCCGCTGTGGGGGCTGCCCGGCACCGCGCTGGGGCTGATGGTGGTGCCCCCGGCGCCGGAGCACCGCACGTTCGCCAAGTGGTGCTACTGGTGGCAGGCGCACCTGCTGGACTGCCTGGTGGACGCGGCCACCCGCGAGCCCGACCCGCAGCGGACCCGCCGGGTGCGGGAGGTGGCCCGGGGCATCCAGGTGCGCAACCTCGGCAGCTGGACCAACAGCTACTACGACGACATGGCCTGGCTGGCGCTGGCCCTGCAGCGCGCCGACACCGAGCTGGCGGTGGCGCACCCGCGCGGGTCGCAGGCCCTGCTGGTCGAGCTGCAGCAGGCCTACCAGCAGGCCGGCGGGCAGGGCATCCCGTGGCGGCGCGGGGACGACTTCCGCAACACCCCCGCCAACGGGCCGGCGGCCATCCTCTTCGCGCGCAGCGGCCGCGTGTCGGCGGCCGCGGACACCGCCGACTGGCTGCACACCCGGTTGCTGGACCCCGCCACCGGCCTGGTCTGCGACGGGCTGCGTCCTGGTGCGGCCGGCGCGGTGGTGGAGGTCACCAAGTACACCTACTGCCAGGGCGTGGTGCTGGGGGCGGAGACCGAGCTGGCGGTGCGCACCGGCGCCGCCGTGCACGCGCGTCGGGTGCACCGACTGGTGCGCGCGGTGCAGACCCACCTGGCGCCCAGCGGCGTGCTGGTGGGTGCCGGCGGCGGGGACGGCGGGCTGTTCGCCGGCATCCTGGCGCGCTACCTGGCCGTGGTCGCCCGCCAGCTGCCCGGCGACGACGACGCCGACGCGCAGGCCCGGGCCACGGCCCGCCGGTTGGTGCTCAGCTCCGCCGACGCCGCGTGGCGCCACCGCGACGAGGTGGCGGGACGACCGGTGTTCGGCCCCAGCTGGGCGCAGCCACCGCTGGCCGGCCGGCGGGACCTCTCGGTGCAGCTGTCGGCGTGGATGCTGCTGGAGGCTGCCGCCACCCTGCCCGGTTGAGCGGGGGCTAGTGGTCCAGCGCCGGCAGGTCGGGGGCGGGCACCACGTCGGGGTCCTCCGGGCGCTCCACCTCCTGGCGGTAGCGGAACAACCCCCACGCGGTGCCCACCACCAGCAGCACCACCAGCACGGCGACGGCGGTGTGCAGCAGCCACGGGACGGTGTCGAGCAACCCGGCACCGTAGTAGCCGAGCAGCAGCAGGGTGGGCACCCAGATCAGCGCACCCAGGCTGCTGGCCAGCAGGTAGCGCCGCGGGTTCATGTGCGCGGCCCCGGCGAGCATCGGCGCCAGGGTGCGCACCCAGGGGATCCAGCGGGCGATCACCACGGCCCAGAAGCCGTAGCGGTGCATCAGGTCGGTGGCGCGCAGCAGGTTCTTGCGGTTGAGCACCCGGCCGCCCTTGCGGGCGAGGACCTTGGTGCCGGCGTGCGTGCCCACCTGGTAGCCCACCTGGTTGCCGACGATGGCCACCACCGTCGCCGTGCCCGCCAGCCACCACGCCTGGTGCTCGCTGTGGTGCGCGGCCAGCACCACGCCGGCGGTGAGCAGCAGCGAGTCGCCGGGGAGGAACAGCCCGACGATGAAGGCGCACTCCAGCAGCACGAAGCCCAGCACGATCACCCACACCAGCACCGGGCCCGCGGTCTCCAGCGGACCGTAGGTCGCCGCGACGAGCTGGGCGCCCGGCGGCACGTCAGACGGCGGCGGTCCCGCGGGCGGTACCGCCGCTCTCGTCCTGCGCCGACGCGTCGTCGGTCGGGACGGCAGCGCTGGCGGCGTCGGCGCGCACAGCTGCATCGGCCTGGGTCCTGGCCCGCGTGGACGCCCGGCGGTTGCGGAGGACCTCGACGAGGATCGGCACCACCGACAGCGCCACGATGAGCAGCAGGATGGCCTCGATGTTCTTGCTCACGAAGTCCACGTTGCCCAGCAGTCGTCCCAGCAGGATGACCCCGGCACCCCAGAGCACGCCACCGACGATGTTGTAGGTGACGAAGGTGCGGTAGCGCATCTTGGCCACCCCGGCGGTGACCGGCATGAAGGTGCGCACGATGGGCACGAAGCGGGCCAGGATGATGGCCTTGGGGCCGTGCTTGTCGAAGAACTCGTGCGCGTCAGCCACGTACTTGCGCTTGAAGAACCGGGAGTCCTCCCGGTTGAAGATGGCCGGCCCGGCCTTGCGGCCGATGAAGTAGCCGACCTGGTCACCGGCGATGGCCGCGATCGGCACCGTGAGCATCAGCAGCCACACCGGGGCGATCGAGGGGACCGGGTGCCCGGCGAGCACCGCGTCCCCGGTGGAGATGAGCCCGGCGGTGAACAGCAGCGAGTCGCCCGGGAGGAAGAAGCCGAAGAGCAGGGCGCACTCCACGAAGACCACGGTCAGCAGTCCGGCGAAGCCGAAGTTCTCGAGCAGGTAGTTCGGCTGGATGAACTCCGGGCCCACGGACAG
Source organism: Rhodococcus sp. Z6_132 (assembly GCF_058133635.1). NCBI lineage: Bacteria > Bacillati > Actinomycetota > Actinomycetes > Mycobacteriales > Nocardiaceae > Rhodococcus > Rhodococcus sp. Z6_132. The sequence goes on along the minus strand of NZ_JBYUNP010000001.1, from coordinate 602,242 downwards.
GACGGCGGTGCTGGCTGGGGTCACCGCGCCCACGATACCGGCGAGCCGTTGGTCCCTTGCCCTTCCGTGGGGGCAAGTTGTCATACTGACTGTCAATTACTGCCCGTGCGCCACCACCACGGCGTGCGCGGGTGCCGTCGCTCAAGGAGGACCGTCAACGATGCCGATCGCCACCCCAGAGGTCTACGCCGACATGCTCGACCGGGCCAAGGCCGGCTCGTTCGCCTACCCGGCCATCAACTGCACGTCCTCGGAGACGATCAACGCTGCGCTGAAGGGCTTCGCCGACGCCGGCAGCGACGGCATCATCCAGTTCTCCACCGGTGGCGCGGAGTTCGGCTCGGGCACCGGGGTGAAGGACATGGTCACCGGGGCCGTGGCGCTGGCGGAGTTCGCGCACGTCGTGGCCGAGAAGTACTCCATCAACGTGGCGCTGCACACCGACCACTGCCCCAAGGACAAGCTGGACAGCTACGTCCGCCCGCTCATCGCCATCAGCAAGGAGCGCGTGGACGCCGGGCGCAACCCGCTGTTCCAGTCGCACATGTGGGACGGCTCCGCGGTGCCGCTGGAGGAGAACCTGGAGATCGCCAAGGACCTGCTGGCCGCCACCGCGGCCGCGCGGATCATCCTGGAGGTGGAGATCGGCGTGGTCGGTGGCGAGGAGGACGGCGTCGACAACGAGATCAACGACAAGCTGTACACCACCGCGGACGACTACCTGAAGACCGTCGAGGCGCTCGGCGGCGGCGACACCGGCTCGCGCTACCTGCTGGCCGCCACCTTCGGCAACGTGCACGGCGTCTACAAGCCGGGCAACGTCAAGCTGCGCCCGGAGGTGCTCGCCGAGGGTCAGCGGGTGGCCGCGGAGAAGCTCGGCCTGCCCGCCGACGCCAAGCCCTTCGACCTGGTCTTCCACGGCGGCTCGGGCTCGCTGCTGTCGGAGATCCACGAGGCGCTGGGCTACGGCGTCATCAAGATGAACGTGGACACCGACACCCAGTACGCCTTCACCCGCCCCATCGCCGGGCACATGCTCGGCAACTACGACGGCGTGCTCAAGATCGACGGCGAGGTGGGCAACAAGAAGGTCTACGACCCGCGCAGCTACCTCAAGAAGGCCGAGGGTGGCATGGCCGCCCGCGTCGTCGAGGCCTGCGAGAACCTCCGCTCGGCTGGTCAGTCGAAGGGCTGACCCGCCCCCTCGTTCGGCACTCAGGGCCCGCAACGCCGTTCTCCGCGCTCGCGCGGGGCGTTGCGGGCCCTGAGTGCTGGGGGTGGGGCACCGGGTGCCTGCCCGTCCGGCTGCGGGGCATGATGGGCCCATGACCTACCCCGATCTGCTTGGCCCCCAGCCCACCCTGCTGCCCGGCGACCCCGAGGCGGAAGCCGCTCTGCGCGAGGGCACCGACCCCGTGGCCGTGGCCGCCGAGCACCCCGCCGCCAGCATCGCCTGGGCCACCCTCGCCGAGGGCGCCCTCGAGGCCGGCGAGCCCGTCACCGCCTACGCCTTCGCCCGGACCGGCTACCACCGTGGTCTGGACCAGCTGCGCCGCAACGGCTGGAAGGGCTTCGGCCCGGTGCCGTACTCGCACGAGCCCAACCGTGGCTTCCTGCGCGCCGTGGCCGCGCTGACCAAGGCCGCCACCGCCATCGGCGAGACCGACGAGCAGGCTCGCTGCCTGACGCTGCTCAACGACTGCGATCCCGAGGCCGCCGTGCAGCTCGGCCTCGCCTGATCCACCTCCCGGCGGTGCTGCGGCGTCTGTTCGACCGGCTGCACCCGGCTCTGCAGACCCGGGTGCGGCGGCTGCGCGCCACCGAGCTGGCGGTGCTGCAGTGCGCCCTGGCCGCTGGGCTGGCCTGGTTCCTGGCCCGCGACGTCGTCGGTCACGCGGAGCCGTTCTTCGCGCCCATCGCCGCCGTGGTGTGCCTGGGGGTCTCCCTGGGTGCCCGGCTGCGCCGCGCCGTCGAGCTGGTGGCCGGGGTCAGCGTGGGCATCCTGGTGGGCGACCTGCTGATCTCGGTGATCGGCAGCGGCGCCTGGCAGATCAGCGTGGTGGTGCTGCTGGCCATGACCACCGCGCTGCTGCTCGACGGCGGCGGGGTGTTCACCCTGCAGGCCGGCACCTCGGCCGTGCTGGTCGCCACCCTGCTGCCGCCGGGGGGCTCAGCCGGCGTCAACCGCTTCGTGGACGCCCTCGTCGGTGGTGTCGTGGGCATCGTGGTGATGTCGCTGATACCGGCCGATCCGGTGCGCTCGGCCCGCAGCGACGTGGCCAAGGTGCTCGACGAGCTGATGGCCTCGCTGCACCTGGTGGCCCGCGGACTCACCGACGCCGAGGAGGCGCCCGTGCTCGAGGCGCTGCGCCGGGCGCGGTCCACCCAGGGCAGCCTCGACAGCCTGCGCGCCAACCTCGCCGCCGGGCGGGAGCTGGCCCGCATCGCCCCGCTGCGCTGGCGCTCGCGGCAGCGCCTGGCCCAGCTGGACGCCACCGCCACCCCGCTGGACAACACCGCCCGCAACCTGCGGGTGCTGGCCCGGCGGTCGCTGGCGGCGGTGCGCGACCACGAGCAGGTCGAGCCGCGGCTGGTGGCGCAGGTGGAGGGCACCGCTGCGGCGATGGCCACGCTGCGGGCCGCGGTGTGCTCCGCGCGCGAGGAGGTGCCCGAGCTGGGCCCCGCGGCACTGCAGCTGCGGCAGGTGGCGGCCGGGCTGACCAGCGACCTCGGAGCCAGCGGTGGTCTGTCGGTGCGGGTGGTGGTCGGTCAGCTGCGCTCCGCCGTGGTGGACCTGCTGCGGGTGGCCGGGGCCAGCCGCGTCTCGGCGCTGGCCAGCCTGCCGCCCACGGTCGAGCACCCCGCCGTTCCGCCGGACGTGGAGAACCTGGACCGCTGAGCGGCGAGCCCCTCAGCCCACGAGCAGCCAGTCGGTGGTGTGCCGGTAGAACGTGGAGCGCTTGAGCACCCGCTCGTGCTGCACGCCGTCGCGGGTGAGCACCAGCCCCGTGGAACCGGTCTGCACGGCCCGGCCGGTGACCCACCGCGGGCGCCAGCGCCGCTGCTCGGCCACCCGCAGCCCCGGCTCGTCCCCGCTCGGCTCGATCCACAGCCCGGCGCTGGTGCCGGTGAACACCCGGGTGTTGTCGGCGTAGGTCTCGCCGGTGAGCCGTTCGCCGTCGGGCCCGGTGATGCTGGCCCGTCCGACCAGCGCGATGCCGGCGTCGTCGCGGGCCAGCGGGCGTGGGCGGGCGGTGCCGGTGAGCGCCAGCGCGGCAGCGGCGGCCCCGGCGGGCAGCCCCCAGCACCGGGTCGCCGCGCTCGGTCGCGGGCTCACGTGGGCCAGCTCGACGTCGAGCCGCTCGGTGCGCAGCAGCCGGGTGAGCACCGCCGCCAGGTCGGCGTCATCGCCCACCACCACCAGCCGCTCGGCCTCGCCCAGCAGCGGGTCCACCTCGTCCTTGCCCGGCCGCGCGAGCACCGGTACAGCCGTCATCTGGGCAAGCTCCTGCGGCGGCGTCGTTCCGCCGCAGGTCAGCACTACAGTCCGCACCCGCGAGCTCCTGGTCTAGGGTTCTTCCGGCGCCCACTGACGTGCGCCGCGTCAACACGATCATGCACATGCAGGGAGCAGAACATGCCGGCAGTCGTCCTCATCGGCGCCCAGTGGGGCGACGAGGGCAAGGGCAAGGCCACCGATCTACTGGGCGAGCGGGTCCAGTGGGTGGTCCGCTACCAGGGTGGCAACAACGCGGGACACACGGTGGTCCTGCCCACCGGGGAGAACTTCGCCCTGCACCTCATCCCCTCCGGGATCCTCACCCCTGACGTCACCAACGTCATCGGCAACGGCGTGGTGGTGGACCCCGGCGTGCTGCTGGCCGAGCTGGCCGGGCTGGAGGAGCGCGGGGTGGACACCTCCCGGCTGCTGCTCTCCGCCGACGCGCACCTGCTGATGCCCTACCACGTGGCCATCGACAAGGTCACCGAGCGCTTCCTGGGCAACGCCAAGATCGGCACCACCGGCCGCGGCATCGGACCGGCCTACCAGGACAAGATCGCCCGCGTGGGTGTGCGCGTGGCCGACGTGCTGGACGAGAAGATCCTGCGCCAGAAGGTCGAGGCGGCCCTGGAGTTCAAGAACCAGGTGCTGTCCAAGATCTACAACCGGCGCGCGCTCGACCCCGACCAGGTGGTCGCGGAGGTGCTGGAGCAGGCGGAGGGCTTCAAGCACCGCATCGCCGACACCCGCCTGCAGCTCAACGAGGCGCTGGAGCGCGGCGAGACGGTGCTGCTGGAGGGCAGCCAGGGCACCCTCCTCGACGTCGACCACGGCACCTACCCCTACGTCACCTCCTCGAACCCCACCGCCGGCGGCGCGTCGGTCGGCTCGGGCATCGGCCCCACCCGCATCACCACGGTGCTGGGCATCCTCAAGGCGTACACCACCCGCGTCGGCTCCGGTCCGTTCCCCACCGAGCTGCACGACGAGATGGGCGAGTTCCTCAGCAAGAAGGGCGGCGAGGTGGGGGTCACCACCGGCCGCGCCCGCCGCTGCGGCTGGTTCGACGCCGTCATCGGCCGCTACGCCACCCGCGTCAACGGCATCACCGACTACTTCCTCACCAAGCTCGACGTGCTGTCGGGCCTGGAGACGGTGCCGATCTGCGTGGCCTACGAGGTGGACGGGGTGCGGGTGGAGGACATGCCGATGACCCAGTCGGACGTGCACCACGCCGTGCCGGTCTACGAGGAGATGCCGGGCTGGTTCGAGGACATCAGCGGTGCCCGCACCTTCGAGGAGCTGCCCGCCAACGCCCAGGCCTACGTGCTGCGCATCGAGGAGCTCTGCGGCGCCCGGGTGTCGTGCATCGGGGTCGGTCCCGGCCGGGACGAGACCATCGTCCGGCACGACGTCCTCGCTGGCTGAGAGCGGCGCCCGCGGGGTCCCGGGCCAACAGGGTCGGGACCCCGCCGCGCCGCCCGGTTCGGCGCGCGAGGGCGGCTGCGCAGGTGTTCGACGGGCCGTCGGTCACTGACCCGGTGACCTGCAGGACTCCGGCGCTGACCTCGGGCGTGGGGAGAATGTCGGAAATGCCCGGGTGTAGTGCATCTCACTGTTTCCAACATGTTACGTGACTCGCGCGCGGCACCTTTGTTACGTTCGAACACCGTATGACTCCCCCTGACACAGGTACGACCCCGCCCGCTGCTGCCGACCCAAGCTCCCCAGGGCCGTCCGACGGCCTCTCGTTTCGTGCTCCCGGCCCCGGTGACGGCACCCGGATGTGGGAGATCGCCCGCGACTCGCAGGTGCTGGACGTGAACTCCGCCTACGCCTACGTGCTGTGGGGTCGCGACTTCTCCGGCACCTCGATCGTCGCGCTGGACCACGATCGGGTCGTCGGCTTCGTCACCGGCTACCGACGCCCGGACCGCCAGGACACGCTGTTCGTCTGGCAGGTGGCGGTGGACGCCGACCAGCGCGGCAAGGGAGTGGCCGGCCGCATGCTCGACGGCGTGCTCGACCGGCTGGCCACCGCGGGAGTCGTCCGCCTGGAGACCACGATCAGCCCCGACAACGAGGCGTCGCAGGCCCTGTTCGCCGCTCTGGCACGCCGGCGCGGCGTGCCCATCAGCACCGAGGAACTGTTTCGACCGGAGCACTTTCCGGACAGCCACGAGGCCGAGGATCTCTACACCGTCGGCCACCGACACGGAGGATGATCGTGACTTCAATCTTCGAGACGCTCGAATCAGATGTGCGCAGCTACAGCCGTGGGTGGCCCGCCGTGTTCGACACCGCCCAGGGATCCTGGATGCGGAGCGAGGACGGCACGGAGTACCTCGACTTCTTCGCCGGGGCCGGAGCGCTGAACTACGGCCACAACCACCCGGTCCTCAAGCAGGCCCTGCTGGAGTACCTCGGCCGCGACGGCGTCACCCACGGGCTGGACATGTCCACCGTGGCCAAGCGCAACTTCCTGCAGACCTTCTCCGACCGGGTGCTGAGCCCGCGCGGGCTGGACTACAAGGTGCAGTTCCCCGGCCCGACCGGCACCAACACCGTGGAGTCCGCGCTCAAGCTGGCGCGCAAGGTGACCGGCCGCGAGGCCATCATCAACTTCACCAACGCCTTCCACGGCATGACGCTGGGCGCGCTGTCGGTCACCGGCAACTCGATGAAGCGGGGCGGTGCCGGCATCCCGCTGGTGCACTCCACCCCGATGCCCTACGACCACTACCTGTCCGAGAGCGACGGCGAGAACTCCGACTTCGACTGGATGGAGCGGGTGCTCGACGACTCCGGCAGCGGCTTCAACCGCCCCGCCGCGGTCATCGTGGAGACCGTGCAGGGTGAGGGCGGCGTGAACGTGGCGCGCGCGTCGTGGCTGCGCTCGCTGGCCGAGCTCTGCGCCAAGCGCGACATCCTGCTCATCGTCGACGACGTGCAGATGGGTTGCGGGCGCACCGGTCCGTTCTTCTCCTTCGAGGAGGCGGGCATCACCCCCGACATCGTCTGCCTGTCCAAGTCCATCAGCGGCTACGGCATGCCGATGGCGCTGACCCTGTTCAAGCCCGAGCTGGACGTCTGGGAGCCCGGCGAGCACAACGGCACCTTCCGTGGCAACAACCCCGCCTTCGTCACGGCCACCGTGGCGCTGGAGCAGTTCTGGTCCGACGACACCCTGCAGCGGGAGACCCTGGTCAAGGGCAAGCAGGTGCACGACGCGTTCGCCGCGCTGGCCGCCGAGCACCCGGGCGTGAGCACCCGTGGTCGTGGTCTGGCCCAGGGCCTGGTCTTCGCCGACGCCGACCTGGCCGGCAAGGTCTGCTCGCTGGCCTTCGACAACGGCCTGCTGGCCGAGACGGCGGGGCCGTCCGACGAGGTGGTCAAGCTGCTGCCCGCGCTGACCATCACCGCCGACGAGCTCGACCACGGCCTGAAGATCCTGGCCGAGGCCACCGCCACCGTCAGCTCCTGACCGGGCAAGGCCCGCACCAGCTTTCCCTACCGTCAACACATCGGAGGCAGCATGATTGTCCGCACCATCGACGAGATCACCGGCACCGACCGCGACGTCACGGCGCCGAACGGCCAGTGGGCGAGCAAGCGCATCGTGCTCGGCGGTGACGGCGTGGGGTTCTCCTTCCACGAGACCGTCATCGAGCCGGGCACGGTGAACGACTTCCACTACGCCAACCACATCGAGGCGGTGTGGCTCGTCGAGGGCGAGGGCACGCTGACCGACCGCGAGACGGGCGAGGTCTACCCGCTGGCTCCGGGAACCATGTACCTGCTCAACGGGCACGAGCGCCACACCGTGGAGCCGACCACGCGGATGCGCATGTTCTGCGTGTTCAACCCGCCGGTCACCGGCAAGGAGGTGCACGACGAGAACGGCGTGTACCCCCTCGTCGCGGCTGACTAGCGACGCGCTGCCGCGCTGACCCACGACCGGGCCGGACGTCGCTCCCTCGCGGGACGGCGACCGGCCCGGCCGTCTGCGTGGGGGATACCGTGGCCGCATGAGCAAGCCGACGCGGTGGGTGACGGCGCACGACGCCGGGCACTCCCAGTGGTACATCGACCGGTTCCGCACGCTCGCCACCGAGGGGGCCGACCTGGTCGGCGAGGCGCGCACGCTGGACGCGATGCTGCCCCGCGGCGCCCGGGTGCTCGACGCCGGCTGCGGCCCCGGGCGGGTGGGCGCCGAGCTCGCCGCCCGCGGGCACCAGGTGGTGGGCGTGGACGCCGACCCGCAGCTGATCGAGGCCGCGGAGGCCGACCACCCCGGGCCACGCTGGCTGGTGGCCGACCTGTCCGAGCTGGACCTGGCCGAGCTGGGGGAGCCCGAGCCCTTCGACGCCCTGGTCTGCGCCGGCAACGTGATGCCCTACCTGCGCCCGGGCACCGCGCCTGAGGTGCTGGTGCGGATGGCGGCGCACCTGCGCTCCGACGGCGTCGCGGTGATCGGCTTCGGTGCTGGCCGCGGCTACACCGTGGAGGAGCTGGACACCCACGCCGTCGCCGCCGGCTTCGTGGTGGAGCAGCGGTTCGCCACCTGGGACCTGCGGCCCTGGCACGCCGACGCCGACTTCTCCGTGACGGTGCTGCGCAAGCCCTGACCAGGCAGATGCCGGCGCCGTGGCGCCGACGTCGCCCCGTAACCTGTACCGCTGTGCGCGTACTCGTGATCGGCTCCGGTGCCCGTGAACACGCTCTGCTGCTGGCCCTGCGCCGTGATCCCGGGGTGACCGAGCTCTTCTGCGCCCCGGGCAACGCGGGCACGGCCCACGTGGCCGAGCAGCACCCGGTGGACGTGGCCGATCCCGAGGCGGTCACCGCCATGGCTCGTCGCCTGGCTGCCGACCTGGTGGTCATCGGTCCCGAGGTGCCGCTGGTGCTGGGGGTGGCCGACGCCGTGCGCGCCGCGGGCATCGCCTGCTTCGGACCCTCCCGCCAGGCCGCCCGCATCGAGGGCTCCAAGGCGTTCGCCAAGGACGTCATGGCCGCGGCCGGGGTGCGCACCGCGCACAGCGAGATCGTGGACAGCCCGGCCGACCTCGATGCCGCGCTGGACCGCTTCGGCCCGCACTGGGTGGTCAAGGACGACGGGCTGGCGGCGGGCAAGGGCGTGGTGGTCACCGAGGATCGCGACGCCGCCCGCCGGCACGCCGCATCGCTGCTGGAGGACGGCCACCCGGTGCTGCTGGAGAGCTACCTGGACGGCCCCGAGGTCTCCCTGTTCTGCCTGGTCGACGGCGAGACGGTGGTGCCGCTGCTGCCCGCCCAGGACGCCAAGCGGGTGGGCGACGGCGACACCGGCCCCAACACCGGCGGCATGGGTGCCTACGCGCCGCTGCCCTGGGCGCCCGAGGGCATGGTCGAGGACCTGGTGGAGAACACCGTCAAGCCGGTCGCCGCGGAGCTGGTGCGCCGGGGCTGTGGGTTCTCCGGGCTGCTCTACGCCGGCTTCGCGCTGGGTGCGGCCGGGCCGGCGGTGGTGGAGTTCAACTGCCGCTTCGGTGACCCGGAGACCCAGTCGGTGCTGGCCCTGCTGCGCACGCCGCTGGGCGAGCTGCTGCACGCCACCGCCACCGGCAGCCTGGCCGAGCACACCGGCCTGGAGTGGGCCCCCGGCGCCGCGGTCACCGTGGTGCTGGCGGCGGAGAACTACCCCGGCAAGCCACGCACGGGTGACGTCATCAGCGGCGCCGACGAGGAGAGCGTGCTGCACGCCGGCACCGTGGCCCGCCCGGAGGGCACCGTGGTCTCCGCCGGTGGACGGGTGCTCAGCGTGGTGGGCACCGGCGCCGACCTGGCCGCCGCGCGCGAGGACGCCTACCGGCGGATGGCGCAGGTGCACCTGCCCGGCGGGCACTTCCGCAGCGACATCGCCGCCCGGGCCGTCGCCGGGGAGATCACCGTTCCCGGCCCGCGCTGAGCGAGGCGGCGCCCGCTGGCCGGGACGCGGCCGGTTCCGGGCTCGGCCGCGGCCTACCTTGGCGCCACACCCCTAGTGGAGGAGCCGCGTCGTGTTCAAGGCTGTCGCCCTGCTGACCCGCAAGCCCGGTACCTCCCGCGCGGAGTTCATGGCCTACTACGGCAGCACCCATGCGCGGCTAATCCGTGAGCTGCACCCGCAGATCCGGGCCTACCGCCGCAACTTCCTCCAGCACGAGAGCGTGCTGGGCTCGCCGACCGCGCCGGTGCCCGACTTCGACGTGGTCACCGAGATCTACTTCGACGACCGCGCCGGCTTCGACCAGATGATCGCCGACTCCGCCGGCACCGAGGTGGGTCGAGCCATCGCCGCGGACGAGGACCGGTTCGCCGACCGCTCGCGCACCCGGATGTACGTGGTCGACGTCCAGGAGGACACCGATGGCCACGGAGACACCGATGGCCACGGAGACACCGATGGCCGCGGAGGCACCGATGTTCCAGCAGACACCGACGCCTGACCGGGGAGACCGGCCCGCCAACTAGGGTCGGAGCGCGGCGCGGCCGGTCAGCGGCTGCGGCAGAAAGGGGACACGGGTGCACGAGTCACGGCGCTCCCTCATCGAGCCGTTCCACGTGATGGACGTGTGGGCGGCTGCCGCCATCCGCCAGCGCACCCACGGTGACGTGGTCAACCTCGCCGCCGGTCAGCCCTCCACCCCCGCGCCCGCCGCGGTGCTGCGCGCCGCCCGCAAGGCGCTGGACGAGCAGCTGCTGGGCTACACCGTCACCCTGGGCATCGACGAGCTGCGCCTGGCCATCGCCGGTCACCACAGCCGGCGCTACGACATCGAGGTGAGCGCGGAGGACGTCGTGGTCACCACCGGGTCCTCCGGTGGGTTCCCGCTGATCTTCCTCGCCGCCTTCGACGCCGGCGACACCGTGGTGATGTCGCGGCCGGGCTACCCGGCCTACCGCAACTCCCTGCAGGCGCTCGGCTGCACCGTGGTTGAGCTCGACTGCGGCCCCGACACCCGATTCCAGCCCACGGTGGCGATGCTGGAGGCGCTGGAGACCCCGCCGGCCGGGCTGGTGGTGGCCAGCCCCGCCAACCCCACCGGCACCATCCTGGCCGCCGACGAGCTGGCCGCCCTGGCCCGCTGGTGCGAGGAGCACGGCACGCTGCTGATCTCCGACGAGATCTACCACGGCATCAGCTACGGGCCGGAGACCGCCAGCGCCTGGCAGACCTCCCGCGAGGCGGTGGTGATGGGTTCGGCGTCGAAGTACTTCTGCATGACCGGCTGGCGGCTGGGCTGGATGCTGGTGCCGGCCCGGCTGCGCCGCGCGGTCGACCGCCTCGCCGGCAACCTCACCATCTGCCCGCCCGCCCTGTCCCAGCACGCGGCCGTCGCGGCCTTCACCGAGGAGTCCTACGCCGAGCTGGACTCCCACGTGCTCCGCTACCGCACCAACCGCGACCTGCTGCTGGAGGGCCTGCCCCAGGTGGGGCTGGGCGACCTGGCCCCGGCCGACGGTGCGTTCTACGCCTACGCCGACATCAGCCACCTCACCGACGACTCCACCGCCTGGTGCGCCGAGATGCTGGCCGAGACCGGGGTGGCGCTGGCCCCCGGCGTCGACTTCGACACCGTGCACGGCGGCAGCACCGTGCGGCTGTCCTTCGCCGGGGCCACGTCGGACATCACCGAGGCCCTCACCCGGCTGCGCGGGGCCCGCGCGCTGCAGCGCTGACCCACCCACCGGAAGGACCACCATGACCACCTCCACCACCACCTCCGTGCACCCGCGCCCCGCCGCGGACGTCGCCAGCTGGGACCACGAGGCGGACGTCGTGGTCGCGGGGTACGGCGTGGCCGGCGCCTCGGCCGCCATCGAGGCCGCTCGGGCCGGGGCCGACGTGCTGGTGCTCGAGCGCACCAGCGGGTGGGGTGGCGCCGCGGCGCTGGCGGGCGGGTTCATCTACCTGGGCGGCGGCACCGCGCTGCAGCGGGCGTGCGGCTTCGAGGACTCCCCGGCCACCATGCAGGCCTTCCTCACCGCGGCGCTCGGACCCGGGGTGGACGGTGCCAAGATCGAGGCCTACTGCCAGGGGTCGGTGGAGCACTACGACTGGCTGGTGGACTGCGGCGTGGTGTTCAAGCCGGAGTTCTTCGGCGAGCCGGGCTGGGAGTCCGTCGGCGACGAGGGGCTGATGTACTCCGGCGGGGAGAACGCCGCCCCGTTCACCGCCGTCGCCACCCCGGCACCGCGCGGGCACGTCCCGCAGATGGCCAACAAGCGCGCCGGGGAGAAGAGCGGCGGCTACATGCTGATGAAGCCGTTGTCGGAGACCGTGGCCGCGCTGGGGGTGCGGGCCGAGCACGACGTGCGGGTGCAGACCCTGGTCACCGACCCCGACGGGCGGGTGGTCGGGGTGATCGCCAAGCAGTACGGCCACGAGATCGCCGTGCGGGCCCGCCGCGGCGTGGTGCTGGCCACCGGGAGCTTTGCCTACAACGACCAGATGGTGCAGAGCTTCGCGCCGCTGATGGCCGGTCGCCCCGGCTCCGCCATCGAGGAGCACGACGGGATCTCCATCCGGATGGGACAGGCCGTGGGGGCCGACCTCGCCCACATGGACGCCGCCGAGGTCGCCATTCACTGCGACCCGCAGCTGATGGTGCGCGGCATCCTGGTCAACGGACGCGGGCAGCGCTTCGTTCCGGAGGACACCTACCCCGGGCGCATCGGTCAGCTGGCCCTGTTCCAGCAGGACAACCGGGTGTTCCTGGTGGTCGACGAGGCCGGCTACGCCGCAGCCGCCGCCTCCCCGACGGCAACTCGGCACCTGCAGCGCAAGCCCACCTGGGTCTGCGAGACCGTCGCCGAGCTGGAGGCGGAGATGGGCCTGGTGGCCGGAGCGCTGGAGTCCACCGTGGAGCTGTACAACCGGTACGCGGTCACCGGCGAGGACCCGTTGCTGGGCAAGAAGGCGGAGTGGGTGAAGCCCCTCACCGGGCCCTTCGCCGCGATCGACCTGCGCGGCGCGACCAGCGGGTTCACCCTGGGCGGGCTGCGCACCACGGTGGACTCCGAGGTGCTGCACGTCTCGGGCGAGCCGATCCCCGGGCTGTTCGCGGCCGGGCGCTGCACCGCAGGCATCTCGGCCTGGGGCTACGCCAGCGGCGCCTCGCTCGGCGACGGCAGCTTCTTCGGGCGCCGGGCCGGGCGCAGCGCAGCGGGCACGAGGACGCCAGCAGGCACGTGCACGGCAGCGGGCCCGAGCACGGCAGCGCACCCGCGTGCCGAGGCGGAGCCCAGCCTCGGCTAGAGGGTGTTCGGTCGCCCGGCGGTGCGGGCGTCGTGTGCCGCCCGGTGGGCGAGGACGTCGTCCATGTGTGTCTCCGCCCAGCCCTTGAGTCCGCGGATGAGGTGGTGCAGCGACAGGCCGAGCTCGGTGAGCTCGTAGGTGACCGTGACCGGAACGGTGGGAGTCACGGTGCGGGTGACGAGGCCGTCTCGCTCCAGCGAGCGCAGCGTCTGGGTGAGCATCTTCTGGCTGACGCCGGCGAGCTGCCGGGACAGCTCCGAGAAGCGCATCGCCCGCGGGACACCGGGATGATCGGCGTCGCCCCCGCCGCCGAGCGCGCAGAGGATCAGGGCCACCCACTTGTCGGAGATCCGATCGAGCAGCTTCCGGCTCGGGCAGGAGGCCAGGAATGAGTCGTACTCGAGCTTCGCCTGGGCTCTCTGCTCGGCCGCCGTGCTCGTGCTCATCGTCTGCTCCTGTCACCTGGTGGATACCAACGCACTCTGAGGTGCCTACTTCCCACCGGGAAGCTGCGCAACCAGCATGCACTTGGGCACCAAGAGAACCCACCATGCGACGACACGAAGGACAGCACGAATGAGCGCACTCTCCACGTCACTGCCCGGCAGCACCTGGGACCTGGGCGACCTGACCGTCTCCCGCTTCGGCTACGGCGCGATGCAGCTGGCGGGCCCCTGGGCCATGGGGCCGCCCGCCGACCGGGTCGGCGCGATCGCGGTCCTGCGCGAGGCCGTCGACCTCGGAATCACCCACATCGACACCAGCGACGCCTACGGACCGCGCATCACCAACCACCTGATTCGCGAAGCACTGCACCCTACCCGGAGTCGCTGCACCTCGTGACCAAGGTCGGCGCGCAGCGCGACGAGCAGGGCGGGTGGCCGACGGCGCGGCAGCCAGACCAGCTGCGTCGTCAGGTCGAGGAGAACCTGGAGTCGCTCGGACTCGAGGCACTGGACCTGGTGAACCTCCGGCTCGGCGACGCCACGGGACCTCAGCCGGGCTCGATCGCCGACGCGTTCCAAACGCTCGTCGAGCTCCAGGGACAAGGTTTCATCCGCCACCTCGGGGTGAGCAACGCGACCGCCGAGCAGGTGCGTGAGGCTCAGGGCATCGCGCCGATCATGTGCGTGCAGAACCGGTACAACCTGGCGCACCGCGAGGACGACGAGCTGATCGACCGGCTCGCCGCCGAGGGCATCGCCTACGTGCCGTTCTTCCCGCTCGGCGGGTTCAGCCCGCTCCAGTCGTCCGCGCTCTCCGCGGTCGCCACCCGGCTGGACGCCACTCCGATGTCGGTGGCCCTGGCGTGGCTGCTGCACAGGTCGCCGAACATCCTGCTGATCCCGGGCACCTCGTCGGTCGCGCACCTGCGCGAGAACGTCGCCGGCGCCGGACTGGTGCTGTCCGACGTGGACCTCGCTGAGCTGGACGAGATCGCCGGCGAGTGACCCCGCTTGGCTCTGAAGTGCTCGGCAACCGCTCGCGCTGTGGGATCACCTCTGGATAAGGACCGGCTTCGCCCAGCCGAACTGATCGGCGATCTCACCCCGGAGTCGCACCGGCGAGGAAAGGATGACGAGGTGACCTCCTATGTGCGCCCGTCGATCGACACACCGGTGTTCCGCGACGCCGACGGTCAGATCATCGACTACGGGAACCGGTGGCACGGGTCGCCACCGGAGCAGACCTACTCGATTGACTCGCATCCGGAGCGGTTCGCACCGCTGCACGTAGTCGCTGACGCCCTCATCGCACATCTGCGTGACGCCTACGACGTTGAAGTCACTGAGGGCGAGGTGACGGCGGCGGAGCTGCTTCGCCCGGCCCCTGAAGCTGCACGTGCAGTACGGATTCGACCGAATGACCCGGCGTGCGCCGCGGTGACGATCGTGTTCACCGCGTACCCCGGCATCATCATGAATGCCGGCTTGCTGCACGACTTCCACTACCCGGCTTGTGGCTGCGACGCCTGCGATGTGAGCTGGGAGGGGGAAGCCGACCAGCTCGAGCGGCAAGTGCTCGCGGTCGTCACCGGGCACTACCGGGAGGGCATCGAACGAGGACTCCGCCCCTGGGTCGAGTACGCGTTCACCTACCCCGACGGCACGAGCTCGGGGAGATCTCGCGCGCAAGATCTCCCCACGGAGCGCGTCAAAGCGGCGAAGCCAGTCCTTCGCCACCTCGCGAACGGGTGGGCAGCCTGGCCCCGCGCAGCTTCAGGTCCTTGATCAACACCGTCTAGGCCGCGGCGGGAAGCCCGGCCACGCGCTGCACCGCCTCGGTGACGTCGGCGGCGGACACGTCGCGGTGGGTGATGAACCGGACCCGGCCGGCCAGCGGGAGCGAGCGCACCCCCACCTGCTCCAGCCGGGCCACCGTGGCCGCGGGGTCGGGGGAGTCGGCCAGCACGATGTTGGTCTGCGGCACGTCCACCGTCCAGCCCAGCTCGCGCAGCCCGTCGGCCAGGGCCACGGCGTTGGCGTGGTCGATGGCCAGCTCCTCCACCCGGTCCAGCGCCAGCATCCCGGCCGCGGCCAGCACCCCGCCCTGGCGCACCCCGCCCCCGAGCATCTTGCGCACCCGCCGGGCCTCGGCGATGCGCGCCGACGTGGAGGCCAGCACCGAGCCCACCGGGGCGCCCAGGCCCTTGCTCAGGCACACCTGCACGGTGTCGGTGCCCGCGGTGAGCGCGGTCAGCGGCACGTCCAGCGCCACCGCGGCGTGCCACAGCCGGGCACCGTCGAGGTGCACGGCCAGGCCGCGCTCGGCCGCCGCGGCCACCAGGGCGCGGTGCTCGGCGGGCGGGGTGACCGCGCCGCCGGCGAAGTTGTGGGTGTTCTCCAGGCACAGCAGCGTGGTGTTCAGCGTGTAGTACGGGCCCTCGCCGCCGATGGCCTGGCGCACCGCGTCCGCCGACGGGCGTCCCGGGCCGGCGTCGTGGGGCAGCGGGTCGGGCATGCCGCCGGCCAGCCACGCCGCAGTGCCCAGCTCGGAGCCGAGCACGTGCGCAGCGGCCGGGGCCAGGAAGCGGTCACCGCGGCGCAGGTGCAGCATCAGCGCGATGAGGTTGCCCATCGTGCCGCTGGGCGTCCACAGCGCGTCCTCGCAGCCGAGCAGGTCGGCCACCCGCTCCTCCAGGGCCCGCATGGTGGGGTCGCGGTCGAGGACGTCGTCGCCCACCTCGGCGGTGGCCATGGCGGTGCGCATCTTCTCGTCCGGCACGGTCACGGTGTCGGAGCGCAGGTCGATCGGGTGGGGATTCGTCACCGGTCCACACAACCGCTCCCGGCACGAGCACGCAAGTCGCCAGGTGCCCGCCGACTAGGCTCACCCCCCGTGAGCACACCCATCCCGAACGTCCTGGCCTCCCGCTACGCAAGCCCCGCGCTGGCCGCGCTGTGGTCGCCCGCCCACAAGGTGGTGCTGGAGCGCCAGCTGTGGATCGCGGTGCTCAAGGCGCAGGCCGAGCTGGGCGTGGACGTGCCGGCCGAGGCGATCGCCGACTACGAGCGTGTGGTCGACGACGTGGACCTGGCCTCCATCGCCGAGCGCGAGCGGGTCACCCGGCACGACGTCAAGGCCCGCATCGAGGAGTTCAACGACCTCGCCGGCCACGAGCACGTGCACAAGGGCATGACCAGCCGCGACCTCACCGAGAACGTCGAGCAGCTGCAGGTGCTGCGCTCGATGCAGCACGTGCACGGCCACGGCGTGGCCGTCGCCGCCCGGCTGGCCGAGCGGGCCACCGAGTACTCGCAGGTGGTGATGGCCGGGCGCAGCCACAACGTCGCCGCCCAGGCCACCACGCTGGGCAAGCGCTTCGCCTCCGCCGCCGACGAGCTGCTGCTGGCGCTCACCCGGCTGGCGGAGCTGATCGCGCGGTACCCGCTGCGCGGCATCAAGGGCCCCATGGGCACCGCCCAGGACATGCTCGACCTGCTCGACGGTGACGCCGGCAAGCTCGCCCAGCTGGAGGCCAAGGTCGCCGAGCACCTGGGGTTCGCCCACGTGCTGCACAGCGTCGGCCAGGTGTACCCCCGCTCGCTGGACCACGACGTGCTCTCCGCCCTGGTGCAGGTGGGTGCCGCCCCGTCGTCGCTGGCCCACACCATCCGGCTGATGGCGGGCCACGAGCTGGTCACCGAGGGCTTCCAGCCCGGCCAGGTGGGCTCCTCGGCCATGCCGCACAAGATGAACACCCGCTCCTGCGAGCGGGTCAACGGCCTGCAGGTGGTGCTGCGCGGCTACGCCTCGATGGCCGCCGAGCTGGCCGGCGCGCAGTGGAACGAGGGCGACGTGTTCTGCTCCGTGGTGCGCCGGGTCGCGCTGCCGGACGCCTTCTTCGCCATCGACGGCCAGATGGAGACCTTCCTGACGGTGCTGGCCGAGTTCGGCGCCTACCCGGCCGTGATCGAGAAGGAGCTCACCCGCTACCTGCCGTTCCTGGCCACCACCCGGGTGCTGATGGCCGCGGTGCGCGCCGGGGTGGGGCGCGAGACCGCGCACGAGGCCATCAAGGAGCACGCGGTGGCCGTGGCGCTGGCCATGCGGGAGCAGGGCAAGGAGCCGGACCTGCTGGACCGGCTGGCCGCCGACGACCGCCTGCCGCTGGACCGTTCCGCGCTGGAGGCGGCGCTGGCCGACAAGAGCGCCTTCATCGGTGCCGCCGACGCCCAGGTCAGCGCGGTCGTCGCCGCGGTGCAGCAGCTTGTCGACGCCCACCCCGAGGCGGCCGGCTACGCGCCCGGCGCGATCCTGTAGCCGCCGGGGGCGGGGGTCATCGGTCGTCGGTCAGGGCGCCGAGGATGCGGTGCAGCTCGGCGCGGTCGCGCGCGCCGAGCGGGGCGAAGAACTCCGCGGCCTGAGCATCGCGGGCCGCGGCCATCTCGCCGACCAGGCGTCGGCCCTTGTCGGTGAGGCGGACGCACACCGCGCGCCGGTCCGCCCCGTCGGCGACCCGCTCCACGAGGTCGCGCTCCTGCAGGCGGTCCACCACCTCCGTCGCCGAGCGCGGAGCGATGCGCAGCGCCTTGGCGACGTCGCCGAGCCGCGGCTGTCCCTCGTCCGCGCCGTCGATGGCCCGCAGCGCGCGGAACTCGTGCGGCGAGAGCTCCCAGGGCTCGAGCGCGGTGGACCAGCCGCGGCGCAGCGCACGGGAGGCGGCCATCACCAGGTCGCGGAGCTGCTCGCCCGATGCCTCCGTCATGGTCAGCGAGCCTACCTCATTTGACAAGTACCTCATGTTGAGGGAACCTCAGCATAGTTGCCCCGACACTGGAGAGGGGTGGTGACACATGACGGCTCCACCCTTCGGTGGGCGCGGCGGGGGTCGTGGCGGCCCCCGCAAGCTTGATCCCGCCGACCGTGCCCAGCTGCAGGACTCCCCGGTGAGCCTGCGCCGGATCGGCTCGCTGTTCACGCCCTACCGCTGGCAGGTCGCGGCGGTGATGGCGCTGATCGTGGTGGCGTCCACGGTCGCCCTGGCCACCCCGTTCCTGGTGCGCGAGGTGATCGACCGCGCGATTCCCGAGCAGGACGTGCCGCTGCTGGTGTGGGCGGTGCTCGGCATGCTCGTGGTCACGGTGGTGAGTGCGGTGCTGGGCGTAGTGCAGACGTGGATCTCCACCACCGTCGGCCAGCGCGTGATGCACAACCTGCGCACCAGCGTGTTCTCCCACCTGCAGCGCCAGTCGCTGAGCTTCTTCACCCGCACCCGCGGCGGTGAGGTGCAGTCCCGGCTCACCAACGACATCGGCGGCATGCAGACGGTGGTCACCTCCACCGCGACGTCGATCGCCTCGAACGTGACCACGGTGGTGGGCACCGTGGTGGCGATGGCGGTGCTGAGCTGGCGGCTGTCGCTGCTGTCCCTGGTGGTGCTGCCGCCGGCGATCTGGCTCACCCGTCGGGTGGCCCTGATGCGCCGGGCCATCACCGCCCAGCGCCAGCGCGCGCTGGCGGACATGCAGACCCAGATCGATGAGAGCCTGTCCATCAGCGGGGTGCAGCTGGGCAAGACCCTGGGCGCCGGCCCGGTCATGTCCGACCGCTTCGCCGCCACCTCGCACCTGCTGGTCGACCTCGAGGTCCGCTCGCAGCTGTCCGGACGCTGGCGGATGGCCACGATGAGCATCATCTTCTCGGCCATCCCGGCGCTGCTGTACCTCGCGGCCGGGCTGCCGGCCACCTCCGGCGGCATGACCATCGGCACGCTGGTCGCCTTCACCGGGCTGCAGAGCACGCTGTTCCGGCCGCTGATGAGCCTGCTCGACGTCGGCGTCTCGGTGACCAGCTCGCTGGCCCTGTTCAGCCGCATCTTCGAGTACCTGGACCTGCCGGTGGACATCGCCGATCCCGAGCACCCGGTGCCCATGCCGAAGGAGGAGGTGGCCGGCGCCGTCCGCTTCGTCGACGTGGGCTTCCGCTACGAGGGCTCCCACCGCGACGCCGTCACCGGCGTCACCATCGAGGTGCCCCCCGGGTCGGCGCTGGCCCTGGTGGGGGAGACCGGCTCCGGCAAGACCACGCTGGCCTCGCTGGTGGCACGGCTGCACGACCCCACCACCGGCCAGGTCACCCTGGACGGGGTGGACCTGCGCGACATCCGGCTCGCCGAGCTCTCCGAGCTGGTGGGCGTGGTCTCGCAGGAGACCTACCTGCTGCACGCGACGATCCGGGAGAACCTGCGCCACGCCCGCCCGGGGGCCAGCGACGCCGAGATCGAGGCGGCGGCGCGAGCCGCGCAGGTGCACGAGCTGATCTCCTCGCTGCCCGACGGCTACGACACCGTGGTCGGGGCCCGCGGGCACCGCTTCTCCGGCGGGGAGAAGCAGCGCATCGCCATCGCCCGCACCTTGTTGCGCGACCCGCGGGTGCTGGTGCTGGACGAGGCCACCAGCGCCCTGGACAACGAGACCGAGCGCGCCGTGCAGGCGGCGCTGGACGTGGTCAGCCGCGGACGCACCACCATCACCATCGCGCACCGCCTCTCCACGGTCCGCGACGCCGACCAGATCGTGGTGCTCGACCACGGCCGCGCCGTGGAGCGCGGCACGCACGAGCAGCTGCGGGCCCTCGGCGGGCGCTACGCCACGCTGCTCGCCCGGGGCGGCGAGGTCCGCCCCGCGGTCGACGGGCAACCGACGCTCGCCCGATAGGCTCGATCACCGTGCGCCCCTCCCTTGCTGACTACGCCCACGTCGCCGCCGGCAAGGTGCGTGACCTCTACGCCATCGACGACGATCACCTGCTGCTGGTGGCCTCCGACCGGATCTCGGCCTACGACCACGTGCTGCCCACGCCGATCCCGGACAAGGGCCGGGTGCTCACCGCGATGAGCGTGTTCTTCTTCGGGCTGCTGGGCGGGGCGAACCACCTGGCCGGCGAGCCCGACGACCAGCGCATCCCCGCCGAGCTGCTGGGCCGGGCGCTGGTGGTGCGCCGGCTGGACATGGTGCCGGTGGAGTGCGTGGTCCGCGGCTACCTCACCGGCTCCGGCCTGGCCGACTACCGGGCGAGCGGCTCGGTGTGCGGGGTGACGCTGCCGGCGGGCCTGGGCGAGGCCAGCCAGCTGCCGGAGCCGATCTTCACCCCGGCCACCAAGGCGGTGATGGGGGAGCACGACGAGAACGTGGACTTCGCGACGGTGGCGGCGCAGGTGGGTGTTGAGCTGGCCGAGCAGCTGCGCACCGCCACGCTGGACATCTACTCCCGGGCCGCCGCGCACGCCGCCGAGCGTGGCGTGATCCTGGCCGACACCAAGCTGGAGTTCGGCCGCGACGCCGAGGGCAGGCTGGTGCTGGGCGACGAGGTGCTCACCCCGGACTCCTCCCGCTTCTGGCCGGCCGAGGGCTTCACCGAGGGGCGGGTGCAGCCCAGCTTCGACAAGCAGTACGTCCGCGACTGGCTGACCGGCCCGGACTCCGGCTGGGACCGCCACGGCGACGACGCCCCGCCGCCGCTGCCGGCCGAGGTGGTGGCCGCGACCCGCCAGCGGTACGTGGAGGCCTACGAGCGCATCTCCGGGCTGTCCTTCGCCGACTGGCTGGGCCGCTAGCGACAGTTCACCCAGCGTGCGCCGCGGCCACGCCTGGAGTTCACCTCCACCGGGTGTGCTGGGCAGGTGGCTTCCGTGATCGTGTCGCTGTCCGGGGTCCGCGCCGAGACCCTCGGGCCGGCGCGGGCCTTCGCCGCCGAGCTCGACCGCCGGGCCGTGCCGTTGTCGCTGCTGGTGGCCCCGCGGCGCAAGAGCGGCTACCGGCTGACCGCCGACGCCGCGGCCCAGCACTGGCTGCGCCACCGCCGCGAGCAGGGGGACGCCGTCGTGCTGCACGGCTACGACCAGGCGGCCGTCCGCAAGCGTCGTGCCGAGTTCGCCGTCCTGGCCCAGCACGAGGCCCTGCTGCGCCTGACCGCCGCCGACCGGGTGCTCGAGCAGGTGGGGCTGCGCACCCGGCTGTTCGTCCCGCCGCAGTGGACGATCTCCGCCGGTGCCCTGGCCGCGCTGCCGCAGGCGGGCTTCCGGCTCTGCGCCGACCGCGGCGCGGTCCGTGCGCTGCCCGCCGGCCCCACCACCTGGTCCCGGGTGCTCGGCGTGGGTGGCGGCACCACCACCGAGCCGTGGCGCTGCCGGGCGCTGGTGCTGGCCGCGGACCGGACCGCCCGGCGCGGCGGAGTGCTGCGGCTGGCGGCCAAGGCGGCTCAGCTCGACAGCTCGGGGCCGCGGCAGGCTCTGCTGGACGCGCTGGACCTGGCCCTGCACCACGGCGCGGACCCCGTCACCTACGCCACGTGCACCCCCGGGGCGGCCCGCAGCGGCGCGGCCTAGACCTCGCTGGCCACGCCGTGCTCGAGCACCCGCAGCTCGGTGTGGTCCGGGCGCAGCTGCTCCAGCAGTCGGTAGTGCATCTCGGGCTTGGCCAGCACGGCCTGGTGGATGGGGACGGCGACCTCCGGCGACACCGCCCGCAGGTAGTCCACGGCCTCGGCGATCTTCAGCCACGGGGCGCCGGCCGGCAGCGCCAGCACCGCCACCGGCTCCTCGGGCACGTGGAGGGAGTCACCGGGGTGCAGCAGGTGGTTGGGCTGGGCCGCGGTGCCGAACAGGTAGGCCACGTTCTCGATCACCGGGACGTCCGGGTGGATCACCGCGTGCGTGCCGCCCTCCACCCGCACCCGCACCGGTCCCACCGTGAACCGCTCGCCCGGGCTCACCGGCGTCCAGGGGTCACCCAGCTTGGTGGCGGTCATGTAGTCGGCCACCAGCCTGGCGCCCGGGTTGTTGCCCAGCAGCTGTGGCAGGGCGTCCACGTCCACGTGGTCCGGGTGCTGGTGGGTGACCAGCACCGCGTCCAGTCCGGTCAGCTCGGCGAAGCCGGTGGCGAAGGTGCCTGGGTCGATGAGGATGCGGACGCCCTCAGCCTCCAGGAGCAGGCACGAGTGCCCGAGGTGGGTGAGCTGCATCTAGGACTCCTTCTCCCACCGGCCGGGCTTGTCCTGGCCGTCCTTCCACTGGCGCAGCACGCGGTCGGCCGGGACGTGGCGGCGACCGGTGGCGAGGAAGCTGCGCGTCAGCCGCATGGTCAGCTCCGGCAGCTCGAACTGCGGCACGTGCCCGCAGTCGGGGATCACCACCGACTCCGCATCGGGCAGGGCCTCGGTGACGTGGCGAGCGAAGCTGGCCGGCACCAACCGGTCCGCGGCGCCCCAGATGAACAGCGCCGGCGGCTCCAGGTGCGGCAGCCGATCCCAGAACCCGGACTCCCCGAACGGCTCGTCGGTGTAGATGTTGAGCATCGCCGAGAGCGCGGCGCGCCGGTGGGACGGGTCCTTCATGGCGATGAGGAACTCGTCGATGGCGGCGTCGTACCAGGTGGAGGGCAGCCGGCTGGGGTCGGCGAACATGGCCTTGAGCCCGGTGACCAGCGCGGGCCGGGGCGGGCCGAACGGCATCCGGGCCATCAGCATGGGCAGCCGCTTGGCCACTGGGGCCAGCTGGCGGAAGCGGCGGAACGCGGGCGCGGGACACAGCAGCACCAGCCGGTCCACCGCGTCGGGGTCGCGCAGCGCCAGCTCCAGGGCCAGCCGCCCGCCCAGGGAGTTGCCGATCACCACGGCGCCGCGGGCGTCGACGGCGTCCAGGAACGAGCGCAGCCAGCGGTGCATCTGCTCGGCGGTGTACTTCCACGGCGGCGCCTCGGACGCGCCGAAGCCGGGGGTGTCCGGGGAGATCACCCGGTGGTCCTTGGCCAGGTCGGCGAGCACCGGCAGCATCGAGGCGTTGGTGGCGCCCAGGCCGTGCAGCAGCACCACCGGGCGGCCGTCGGCCGGTCCGGCCTCCAGGTAGGCGGTGCGCACGCCGTAGGCGCTGACCTCCCGGGAGTGCGCCCGGGTGGGCAGGTGGGCCTCCGGGGCGAAGGCGCCGCCCACCTGCAGCACCGTGTTCAGGCTGCCGCGGGCCACCAGGTCCCCGGTCAGGAACGCCTCCACGCCGCTGCGCCGGCCCATCAGCAGGTCGGCGAGGGTGGCGGCGTCGGTGCGGATGCAGCAGGTGGGACGTGCGATCGCGCCCACCACCAGGCTGACCTCGCCGTGCTTGATGTAGAGGGTCCAGCGGCCGCGCCCGGCGATGTCCAGGACCACCGTCACCAGGGGACGGCGGGCGAGCACCGATCGGGTGAGATCCATGGGGAGGTGGTTGCGCAACACCGTGGATGGATCGATGCTCTCCCGTAACGGTGACATCGTGCTCGTGCTCCTGTCGCGTCGCGGAAAGTTGTTGCCCAGACCAACAACCCGAAAACTATCGGACCGAGCCGAGTTCGGCTGATCAAGCAGTCCCGTGCCCGGATGACCAGTGGGGGAAGACAACACGTCCGGCGAACCTGCCGGCGCAGCGACCTTTCGCAGTGCGTGGCCAGTGGGCCGTCCCTGCGGGGCGGTCTGGCCCTGGCGACGAGAGGCATCCTCCGGCCCTGCCAGTAGGCTCACCCTCGTCAACACCGATTCTAACCAGGGAGCGCCGCGTGGCCCGAGTAGTCGTGGACGTCATGCCGAAGGCCGAGATCCTCGACCCCCAGGGTCAGGCCATCGCTGGGGCGCTGCCGCGGCTGGGCTTCACCGGGGTCGCTGACGTCCGCCAGGGCAAGCGCTTCGAGCTGGAGGTCGCCGACGACGTCGACGACGCCGCGCTGGCGCAGATCGCGCAGACCCTGCTGTGCAACACCGTGATCGAGGACTGGACCGTGCGGAGGGTGCAGGAGTGAGCGCGCGCATCGGAGTCATCACCTTCCCGGGGACGCTGGACGACGTCGACGCCGCCCGCGCCGTGCGCCTGTCCGGCGCGGAGCCGGTCAGCCTGTGGCACGGCGACGCTGACCTGCGCGGAGTCGACGCGGTGATCGTGCCGGGTGGCTTCTCCTACGGCGACTACCTGCGTGCCGGAGCCATCGCCCGCTTCGCGCCGGTGATGACCGAGGTGGTGCGCGCCGCGGGCGCCGGCCTGCCGGTGCTGGGCATCTGCAACGGCTTCCAGGTGCTCTGCGAGGCCGGGCTGCTGCCCGGGGCGCTCACCCGCAACGACGGCCTGCACTTCCTGTGCCGCGACCAGTGGCTGCGGGTGGAGTCCACCAGCACCGCCTGGAGCTCGCGCTACGAGGCCGGCGCAGAGATCCTGGTGCCGCTGAAGTCCGGCGAGGGCCGCTACGTGGCCGCCGAGGACACCCTGGACGAGCTGGAGGGTGAGGGCCGCGTGGTCTTCCGCTACGTCGGCGACAACCCCAACGGGTCGATGCGCGCCATCGCCGGCATCTCCTCGGCCGACGGCCGGGTGGTGGGGCTGATGCCACACCCCGAGCACGCCACCGAGAAGCTCACCGGTCCCACCGACGACGGCCTGGGCATCTTCCTGTCCGTGCTGGACGGCGTGCTCGCCAGCGCGTGAGCACCGCGGGGCCCGCTCGTCGGGCCCCGTCCTAGGCTCGGGGGCATGACTGCTGCGCTGAGCCCCTCCGAGTCCGAGCTGCGCGAGACCCTGGCGCAGGTGCTGCCCGCGGTCCGGGCCGACCTCGAGGACCTCGTGCGCATCCCCTCGGTGTACGCCGACCCGGCCCGCGCCGCCGACGTGCAGCGCAGCGCCGAGGCCGTGGCCCGGCTGCTGCGCGAGGCCGGCTTCGCCCAGGTGGACGTGGTCAGCGAGGGCGGCGCGCCCGCCGTCCTCGCCCACCACCCGGCACCGCCCGGAGCGCCGACGGTGCTGCTCTACGCCCACCACGACGTGCAGCCCACCGGCGACGTCACGGCGTGGACCAGTCCGCCGTTCGAGCCCACCGAGCGCGGCGAGCGCCTCTACGCCCGCGGCGCCGCCGACGACAAGGCGGGCATCGCGGCGCACCTGGCTGCGTTCCGCGCCCACGGCGGCGCCCCGCCGGTGGGGGTCACCGTGTTCGTGGAGGGCGAGGAGGAGTCCGGCTCGCCGTCGCTGACCCGGCTGCTGCACACCTACCGCGACCGCCTCGCCGCGGATGCCATCGTCATCGCCGACTCCGCCAACTGGGACGTCGGCGTCCCTGCCCTCACCGTCTCGCTGCGCGGGCTGGCCGACTGCGTCGTCGAGGTCCGCACCCTCGGCCACGCCGTGCACTCCGGGCTGTGGGGCGGGGTGGCGCCGGACGCGCTCACCACCCTGTGCCGGTTGCTGGCGACGCTGCACCACCCCGACGGCTCGGTGGCGGTGGCCGGACTGCCGCAGGGCGAGGCGGCCGACCTGGACTACCCCGAGGAGCGGGTGCGGGCGGAGTCGTCGCTGCTCGACGGCGTGCAGCAGCTGGGCACCGGCTCGGTGGTGTCGCGGCTGTGGAACGGCCCGGCCATCGCCGTCATCGGCATCGACGCCCCCACCGTGGCCGCCTCCTCCAACACGCTGGTGCCGGTGGCCCGGGCCAAGGTGAGCCTGCGCGTCCCGCCGGGCACCGACGCCCACGCGGCGCTGGCCGCGCTCACCGAGCACCTGCGCAGCCACGTCGGCTGGGGCGCTCAGGTGACGGTCACCGGTGGGGAGACCGGCCAGCCCTGCGCCATCGACGCCACCGGACCGGCCTACGACGCCGCCCGGTCCAGCTTCCGCGACGCCTGGGACGGCACCGAACCGGTGGACATGGGGATGGGTGGCTCCATCCCGTTCATCGCCGAGTTCGTCGACGCCTTCCCGGACGCGGCCGTGCTGGTCACCGGGGTGGAGGACCCCGACACCCGTGCGCACGGCGTGGACGAGGGCCTGCACCTGGCGGAGTTCGAGCGCGTCTGCCTGGCCGAGACCCTGCTGCTGGCCCGCCTCGCCCGGGGCTGAGCCGGCTCTCCCTACCCGGATCCCGGCTGCCTGGGCCAGGATGGGCAGATGGACCTCCCGGTGCGCCCGCCCGTCAAGCCCATGCTGGCCAAGGCCGCCGACGCCGTGCCCGTGCAGGGTGCCGGCGAGCCGATCTGGTCCTACGAGCCCAAGTGGGACGGCTTCCGCTGCATCGTCTTTCGTGACGGCGACGAGGTGGAGCTGGGCTCGCGCAGCGGAAAGTCGCTGACCCGCTACTTCCCCGAGGTGGTGGCGGGGGTGCTCGCCGAGCTGCCGGAGCAGTGCGTGCTGGACGGCGAGATCGTGGTGCCCCGGGAGATCGACGGCCGCACCCGGCTGGACTGGGACTCCCTGAGCCAGCGCATCCACCCTGCCGCCAGCCGCATCGCGCTGCTGGCGGAGCAGACCCCGGCGCAGGTGGTGGGCTTCGACCTGCTGGCGCTGGGTGCGGAGGACCTGACTGCCGAGCCGTTCTCCCGCCGTCGCGAGCTGCTGCTGGGCCTGGGCGTCACCGGGCCCACCTGCCACGTCACCACGGCCACCACCGACGCCGCGATCGCCCAGCAGTGGTTCGCCGAGTTCGAGGGCGCCGGGCTGGACGGGGTGGTGGCCAAGCGGCTCGCCGGGCACTACGCACCGGACCGCCGGGAGATGATCAAGGTCAAGCACCACCGCACCGCCGACTGCGTGGTCATCGGCTACCGGCCGCACAAGAGCGTGCCCGGCATCGGCTCCATGCTGCTCGGCCTCTACGACGGCGACGAGATGCACATGATCGGCGGCGCCTCGGCGTTCACCGCACAGCGGCGCAAGGAGCTGCTCGAGGAGCTGCAGCCGCTGCGCCTGGGGTCGGACGTGGTCCACGAGGGTGAGCCCAACCGGTGGAACGCCCGCGAGGACCACTCCTGGGTGCCGCTGCGACCGGAGCGGGTGGTGGAGGTGGCCTACGACCAGATGGAGGGCGACCGGCTGCGCCACGCCGCCAAGTTCCTGCGCTGGCGCCCCGACCGCACCCCCTCCTCGTGCACCTACGACCAGCTGGACGTGCCCGTCCGGTTCGACCTCGCCGACGTGCTCGCCGATGGAGGCCAGTGATGCCCAGCAAGACGCCCGCAGGAAAGACACCGCCGGAGCTGCTGGACGTCCACGGTGTGGAGGTGCGCCTGAGCAGCCCCGACAAGATCATGTTCCCCGCCCTCGGCGCGGACGGCGGCACCAAGCTGCACCTGGCGCACTACTACCAGGCCGTCGCCGAGGCCGGGGTGATCGTGAACGCGCTGCGCGACCGGCCCACCTACCTGCAGCGCTTCCCCGACGGCATCGAGGGCGAGGAGGTGTACCAGAAGCGGATCCCCGCCAAGCACCCCGAGTACCTGCAGACCTGCCAGGTGGCCTTCCCGTCCGGGCGCACCGCCGACGCGCTGCGGGTGCGCCACGCCGCGGAGGTGGTGTGGGCGGCGCAGATGGGCACGGTCACCTTCCACCCGTGGCACGCCCGGTGCACCGACACCGACCACCCCGACGAGCTGCGCATCGACCTCGATCCGCAGCCGGGCACCGCCTTCGCCGAGGCCCGCACGGTGGCGCTGGAGGTGGTGCAGCCGCTGCTGGACGAGCTCGGGCTGGTGGGGTTCCCCAAGACCTCCGGCGGGCGCGGCCTGCACGTCTACGTGCGGATCGAGCCCCGCTGGACCTTCACCGAGGTGCGCCGCGCCGCCATCGCCCTGGCCCGCGAGGTGGAGCGCGGCGCTGGCGGCAGGGTGACCACGGCGTGGTGGAAGGAGCAGCGCGGCGAGCAGATCTTCGTGGACTTCAACCAGAACGCCCGCGACCGCACCATCGCCAGCGCCTACTCGGTGCGCAAGACCCCGCGGGCCACGGTGAGCACCCCGGTGACCTGGGCCGAGCTGGTGGACGTCGACCCGGACGACTTCACCATGGCCACCGTGCCCGACCTGCTGGCCCGCCGCGGCGACCCGATGGCCGACCTGGACGCCAAGGCGTTCTCCCTGGACACGCTGCTGGAGCTGGCCGAGCGGGACGAGGCGGGTGGACTCGGCGACCTGCCCTACCCGCCGAACTACCCCAAGATGGCGGGTGAGCCCAAGCGGGTGCAGCCCAGCAAGGACCGCGACCGCCAGGGCTAGCCGGCGTGCTCGGCGGGCGCGGCGGCGGTCGGGTCCTCCTCGGCCGGAGACCGGCGGGTGCCCAGCCGGCTCACCAGGTACAGCACCACCCCGATGGCCACCAGGCCGCCGGCCCGCGCCCAGGTGGCCGCGCTCTGCTGGGTCAGCAGCACCACGCAGCTCACCAGCGCCAGCACGGGCAGCACCGTGGGCGTGCGGAAGTAGGCGTGGTCCACCTGCTCCTTGCGCAGCACCAGCACCGCCAGGTTGGTGCTGATGAACACCACGAGCAGCAGCAGCACCACGGTCTCGGCCAGGGTGGCCAGCGAGCCGGTGGTGGCCAGCGCCATGGCCACCACGGTGGTCGCCGCGATGGCCACCCACGGGGTCCTGCGGTGGGTCAGCACGCTGTTCAGCACGCCCGGCAGCAGGCCCTGGTTGGCCATCCCGTAGGCCAGCCGGCTCGCCATGATCATGGTGAGCAGCGCACCGTTGGCCACCGCCACCAGGGCGATGGCACTGAACAGCCGGGACGGCACCCCGGCGTCGGCGGCGCTGACCACCTCCAGCAGCGGCCCGGTGGACTGTGCGAGCTGGTCGGGCGGCAGCACGACCGAGACGGCGATGCCCACAAGCACGTAGACGGCACCGGCGGTGAGCAGGGCCCCGAACATGGCCCGCGGGAAGACGCGGCGGACGTCG
Source organism: Rhodococcus sp. Z6_132 (assembly GCF_058133635.1). Lineage (NCBI taxonomy): Bacteria > Bacillati > Actinomycetota > Actinomycetes > Mycobacteriales > Nocardiaceae > Rhodococcus > Rhodococcus sp. Z6_132. The sequence continues at coordinate 573,284 of NZ_JBYUNP010000001.1, read as the reverse complement.
CGAACCTCCTCGGCCACGTTGGCGGAGGTCTCGAAGCCGACGAAGGAGTAGAACGCCAGCAGCGCCGCGCTGAGCACCGCCAGTGCCGGGGTGGTGTCGGCGTTGAACTCCACCACCCGGCCCAGGTCGCCGTCGCCGCGGCCCAGCACGATGCCGGCGAGCACCACCACCAGCACCAGGCCGCCCACCTCCACCGTCGTCATCACCAGGTTCGCCCGCAGTGACTCCTTGATGCCCCGGGCGTTGAGCAGGGCCACCACCAGCAGGAACACCAGCGCAGCAGGGACCATCGGGACGTCCAGGAAGACGCCGAGGTAGTCGCCGGAGAAGGCCAGGGCCAGCCCGGCGGCGCTGGTCACGCCGGCGGCGAGCATGCAGTAGCCGACCAGGAAGGAGATGAGCGGCTTCTGGTACGCCCGCTGGGCGAAGATCGCGGCACCGCCGGCGCGCGGGTGCTTGGTCACCAGCTCCACGTAGGAGGAGGCCGTCAGCAGCGCCATCGCCAGCGCCACCAGCAGCGGCACCCACACCGCGCCGCCGACCTCGCCCGCCACCTCGCCGACCAGGGCGTAGACCCCGGCGCCGAGGACGTCACCGAGGATGAAGACGTAGAGCAGCGGCCCGGTGATGCCGCGCCGCAGCGTGGTCTCGGTCCCGCTCCCGCCCGTCCCGGCGCTGGCGCCGGGGGATGCTTCGGTCATCGGGGTGCTCCTGCCAGGTGGGAGAGAGGTCGGGCGGAGAAGTTACTCCTTGGTAGCCGGTGGTGTGCTGTGGAGCCCTGACCAGGCGAGTAAGAGGGGTGCTGCGACCCCTCGATAGGCTGTTGCGCGTGCCTGTGCCTGTCGATACCACTGCCAACGCCGCCGAGACTCCCGACCTGGAGCAGCCCTACGCCGCGCTCGGTCTCAAGGACGACGAGTACGCGCGCATCAGGGAGATCCTCGGGCGGCGGCCCACCGACGCCGAGCTGGCCATGTACTCGGTGATGTGGAGCGAGCACTGCTCCTACAAGTCCTCCAAGGTGCACCTGAAGTACTTCGGCGAGACCACCACCGAGCAGATGCGCTCCGGCATGCTCGCCGGCATCGGGGAGAACGCCGGCGTGGTCGACGTCGGCGACGGCTGGGCGGTCACCTTCAAGGTGGAGAGCCACAACCACCCGTCCTACGTGGAGCCCTACCAGGGGGCGGCCACCGGGGTGGGCGGCATCGTCCGCGACATCATGGCCATGGGTGCCCGCCCGATCGCGGTGATGGACCAGCTGCGCTTCGGCAGGGCCGATGCCCCGGACACCAAGCGGCTGGTGCACGGCATCGTCGCCGGCGTCGGTGGCTACGGCAACTCCCTCGGCCTGCCCAACGTGGGCGGCGAGCTGGTCTTCGACGAGTCCTACGCGGGCAACCCGCTGGTGAACGCGCTGTGCGCCGGCGTGATGCGCACCGAGGACCTGCACCTGGCCTTCGCCTCCGGCACGGGCAACAAGATCATCCTGTTCGGCGCCCGCACCGGCCTGGACGGCATCGGCGGCGTCTCGGTGCTGGCCTCGGCCACCTTCGACGGCGACGAGCACGGCGGTGGCCGCAAGAAGCTGCCCGCGGTGCAGGTGGGCGACCCGTTCACCGAGAAGGTGCTCATCGAGTGCTGCCTGGAGCTGTACTCCTCCGGCGTCGTGGTGGGCATCCAGGACCTGGGCGGAGCCGGGCTGTCGTGCGCCACCTCCGAGCTGGCCAGCGCCGGCAGCGGCGGCATGCGCGTGGAGCTGGACGCCGTCCCGCTGCGGGCCACCGGGATGACCCCGGCCGAGGTGCTCTCCAGCGAGTCCCAGGAGCGCATGTGCGCCGTGGTGGCGCCGGAGAACGTGGACGCGTTCATGGCCATCTGCCGCAAGTGGGACGTGCTGGCCACCGTCATCGGCGAGGTCACCGACGGCGACAACCTGGAGATCACCTGGCACGGCGAGACCGTGGTGGACGTGCCGCCGCGCACCGTGGCCCACGAGGGCCCGGTGTACGAGCGCCCCGTGCAGCGTCCGGCCGGCCAGGACGCGCTGGTCGCGAACACCCCGGACGCGCTGGCCCGTCCGTCCACCCCGGACGAGCTCAAGGCCACCCTGCTGCAGATGGTGGGCTCGCCGCAGCTGTGCAGCCGCCGCTGGGTGGTGCAGCAGTACGACCGCTACGTCCGCGGCAACACCGTGCTGGCCGAGGCCGCCGACGCCGGCGTGCTGCGCATCGACGAGACCACCGGCCGGGGCATCGCGCTGGCCACCGACGCCAGCGGGCGCTACACCGCGCTGGATCCCTACACCGGGGCGCAGCTGGCGCTGGCCGAGGCGTTCCGCAACGTCGCCACCACCGGTTCCACCCCGGTCGCGGTGACCAACTGCCTGAACTTCGGCTCCCCCGAGGACCCGGGCGTGATGTGGCAGTTCAGCGAGGCCGTGCGCGGCCTGGCCGACGGCTGCGTGCAGCTGGGCATCCCGGTGACCGGCGGCAACGTCAGCTTCTACAACCAGACCGGCACCACCGCCATCCTGCCGACGCCGGTGGTGGGGGTGCTCGGCGTCATCGACGAGGTGGACCGCCGCATCCTCACCGGCTTCGGCAACACCCCCGGCGAGACGCTGATCCTGCTGGGCGAGACCCACGAGGAGCTGGGTGGCTCGATCTGGAGCCAGGTCGTGCACGACCACCTCGGCGGCACCCCGCCCAAGGTGGACCTGGCCCGGGAGCAGCTGCTGGCCGAGATCCTGCTGGCCGGCTCCCGCGACGGACTGATCTCCGCCGCCCACGACCTCTCCGAGGGCGGGCTGGCCCAGGCCGTGGTGGAGGCCGCGCTCAACGGCGACACCGGCTGCCGCATCCTGCTGCCCGAGGGTTCCGACCCGTTCGTGCAGCTGTTCAGCGAGTCCTCCGGCCGCATCCTGGTGGCGGTGCCGCGCAGCGAGGAGCCGCGCTTCACCAGCATGTGCACCAACCGCGGTCTGCCGTGGACGCGCATCGGCGTGGTGGACGAGGGCTCCGACGACATCGAGGTGCAGGGCCAGTTCACCGTGTCGCTGGCCGAGCTGCGGGAGACCTTCGAGGCGACCCTGCCGGCCCTGTTCGGCCAGGACGTGGCGGTGACGTCCTAGCGGAGCAGCGCCGGCTCCATCGCCTCCCAGAAGGCCCGGGTGTAGCGCTGGTAGCCGACGTCGTCGGGGTGGGCGAAGCCGGTGCCGAACTCGGTGACGGTCATGCCCGCGGTCGCGGCCTGCACCGCCACCGGCACCAGTGCGGGGCGGGCGGCCACCACCTCGCGGATGATCGCCGCGAGCTCGCGGGCCTCGTCGTCGCCGTGGCCGCCCTGGAAGTCGGGCACGTCGGCGACGAAGGTGCCGTTGGGCAGGGCGTCGCACAACCGGGTGAAGACGTCGCGGAAGTGGTCGGGGTCGGTGTGGGTGGCGTCGTTGGTGCCGATGCAGACGGTCACGACGTCGGGGCGCAACCGCGCCAGCACCGGCAGCTGGTCGATCACCAGGTCCTCCAGCCGGGCCCCGCACACCGCGAGGTTGGTGACGGCCACCGAGGCGCCGGTGGCGTCGGTGAGCAGGCCGGCGAGGGTGCTCACGAAGCTCTGCGCCGGGGACGCTGCGCCGTAGCCCTGGGTGAGCGAGTCGCCCAGGGCCAGGTAGTGGATGTCGCCGGGCTGCTCGGCCCGCCTGCCCCAGTACGTCGCCAGGTCGTCGATGCTCAGCACGCGCCAACCCTACGGCGCGGGCACCCGTGAGCCGGCGGGGTGCGCAGTCCTAGGCTTCACGGCCGTGGCTACCCGTGGACCCGTCGACCAGGCCCAGATGCGTGCGGCGGTGCTGGCGGTGCTGCCCTGGCTGGACGACCCACAGGTGCCCGAGCCCGACCGGAGCTCGCTGGCGGCGGCGGTGCGGCTGTCGGCTCGCACGCTGGCCCAGGCCGCGCCGGGCAACAGCGTGGAGGTGCGGGTGCCGCCGTTCGTGGCGGTGCAGTGCATCGCCGGGCCGCGGCACACCCGCGGCACCCCGCCCAACGTGGTGGAGCTCGATCCGCGCACCTGGCTGCTGCTGGTGACGGGACGGACCACCTTTGACGCGGCCCGCGCCCAGGCGCTGCTGCAGTCGTCCGGGACCCGGGCCGAGGAGATCGCCCACTGGCTGCCGCTGCTGCGTCCTTAGCCCAGCAGCCCTTAGCCGACCAGCCCCAGCACGCCCTTCACCGCCTTCACGGGGGCAGTGAGCACCTCCGCACGGTCGCCGACGATGGATGCCGCGGCGTCGGCGGCGTCGCCCACCATCTCCTTGCCGGTGGCGGCCACGCTTCGCCTCGCGTCGTCGAGATCGCCCTGCAGCAGCTCCCCCACGGTGCGCGCGGTGCCGTGGGCGACGTCTCCGGCAGCCTCGAGCCCCGCCAAGGCCAGCGGCTTCGGGGCTGCGGTGTCCCACGGCTTGGCCGCGGTGACGTCGTCGTAGTCGCCGGTGGAGATGGCCGCCAGGTTGCGCAGCGACGGCGTGCCCTCGTGGTAGTAGCCGCCATGGGCGTTCTCGAGGATGTCCGTGCTGGTGGCCTCGAACTGCCGGCTGCCGAACCCAGGGTCGTAGGGGCCGACGCCCGAGGGCAGGCTGGTGAGGCCGCTGCCCCGGGTGAGCTGGACCACCGGGTCGTGCTCGGCCGAGCCTGCCCACACGTGGCCCCGGCCGGGGGAGAGCTGGTCCGCCGAGGTCGCACCGACGCCGGGTGACCCGACCAGGGCCACGTCGTCGGCCGCCAGCCCGTGCTGCGCGGCGAAGCCCACCACGGTGCTGCCGTAGGAGTGACCCACCACGGTGACGTGCTGCGGCGGGCCGACCTGCGCCGTCCCCGCCGCGGCCCGCCACCCCGCCACGTCGCCGACCAGCGTGGGCGCGCCCTTCTCGGCGTTGCCCGTCTGGGCCACGGCCTGCACGTCACCAATGCTGTCCGGGGCGTCGTAGTCCACCCACTGCACGGTCGCGTGCGAGCCGCCGGGGTCGCGCTCGTCCATCGCCCGGCGCAGGGCCGCGGCCTGGTCGAGGCCGGGGCTGCCCGGACCCGACGAGGTCCCCGGGACGGCAACGGCGACGTGCTTGGCCAGCGAGGGGTCGCCGAAGGAGATGGCCAGCCCGCCGGGGCCGGTGGAGCGGTAGCTGAGCAGCTGCACCGGCCCGGTCCCCGGAGACTGTGCCGCCATGGACTGCGCGCTGCGAACAGCGTCGTCCACCTGCTGGGTGCGCTGCAGCAGCTGCTCCGCGGTGGCCCGGTCCAGCGCGGCTGCGCGGACCTCGGGCGGGAAGCTGCCCAGCAGCATCGCGTCGGGCGTTCCGGACAGCCCGAGCTCGCGCAGCCGCCGATCGGCGTCGTCGAGCTGCTGCTGGGCGGAGTCGTGGTCGCGACGCAGCCGGGCGCGGTTCACCTCGTCCAGGACGGCCGGCGGCAGCCCGTCCAGCTCGCTCAGCGCGTCGGGGTGCTGGGAGCGCAGGCTGGCCTGCTGCTCGGTGGTCAGGCTCTTCCACCACGCGGCGACGGCAGCGGGCTGCGTTCCCGGCGCGGGCAGCGCGGCGTCGCCGGGAGTGCTGGCCGAGGCGCCCACCGCGGGCTGCACCGCCAGCCCGTCGAAGGCGCGGGCGATGCGGTCCAGCTCGCCGCGGTGGATGGACTGCACCTCCTTGAGCCGGCTGTGGACGTTCTCGGTGACCAGCTCGAACAGGGGAGGGTTTGCCGGCAGCAGCACCTGGGAGGCCCGCTGCCACTCCTGCATGAGCACACCGGCCACCTGGTGCACGCGCTGCTGCTCGGTGGCCAGCTCGCCCAGCAGCCGGGCGGCCGCGCTGAGGTCGTCGTCGGCGCGGCCGAGGTCGGTGCTGCGCTGGTCCAGGCTGCGCAGCGCACTCGCGGAGCCCAGCCCGGCGAACCACAGGGTCACCAGCTGTCCGCGGGTGTCGGCCACCGCGCGCAGCTCGGCGGCCAGGGCGCTGCGGCCCCCGGCCACGGTGGTGGCTGGGCCTGCGCCGAGGTTTCCGCTGGTCAGCTCGGCGTAGACGGTGCGCGGGTCGCTCATCGCTGGGTCATCCCGCGCATCCGCCCCAGCTGGTCCGCCAACCCTTGGTCGACGCCGGCGTACGTCGCGCCGGCCGCGCCGACCAGCTGGGAGAAGCGCTGCAGGTCGACGCCGGTTGTGCGCACCGCGGCCGAGACCCGGTCGGCGAAGCGCTGCACCGCCAGGCCCAGCGCCTCCCCGTCCGGGGTGCCGGCGTCACCCGGGGTCAGCCGCAGCTGGCCGAGACCCTCCGCCCCTGACCTGGCCGACCCGCCCAGCGGGGCCAGCCCCTGTAGTCCCGCAACGTCGATGCCCACCCCGGTTGTCATGCCCGTGGGACGGAACGCTCCCACGGACGGTTCCGGGCTGGCAGCATTGCAGCCATGACTGCTGCCGCTCCCGGACCGCCCACCCGGGAGGCCTACCTCTCCACGATCGGGGCCGCGCTGCAGGTCCTCACCGCGGCCGATCCCGCCCGCCCGGTGGTGCTCGGGCCCGGCACCGACGTGGCGGAGGTGATGAGCTGGGCCGCCGTGTTCGCCACCGGGGTGACCGAGCAGCTGTCCTCCACGGCGCTGGTGCCTCGGCGCGCCCCCGAGCACGCCAAGCCGCTGGACGTGGCCGGGGAGAAGCTGCTGGGTGCGCTGTCCCGCTCCCCGAGCCGCCGGCCGTGCTGGTCGCCGTCGCCGGCCGTGGCGCCGCAGGCCGGGTTCTGGCTGCGGCGCACCGCGCACGCGCTGAGCGTGCGCGCGTGGCAGGTGCAGGTGGCGATGGAGGTGCCCGCCGCGCTGCCGCCGTGGCTGCTGCTGGACGGCATCGACGAGCACCTCACGGTGCTGCTGGCCACGGCGGCCGCCGAGCCCGGGTCCGCTACCGCCGAGGCGGCGGGCACGGTGGCGGTGCGCTGCACCGACGTGCCGGCCAGCTGGACCCTCCGGCTCGATCCCGGCGCGGTCCCGCTTCCCCTCGGCGTGCCCACCGGCCTCGTCGACCCGGCCGGGCACGTGGCGCCGGAGTCGGTCTCGCGCCGGGGTGCGGCCAGTGGCGCGGCGTCGGAGGCGGTGCTGGCGGCAGACGCGGCCACGCTCCGGCTCGGCCTGGCCGGCATGGTGGTGCTGCCCCGGGGCACGGGCTCGCCCGAGCTGCTGGCGGGACTGCGGGTGCGGTGACTCCTGCGGCGCCGTCGCCGCTGGTGGTGGGCATCACTGGAGCCCGGTCGGCGCGCAGCGTGTCAGGCCGTAGACTCGGTTGTGCCCCAGGTCCTATCTGTGAGGGAGCGCCACCCGGTGGTCAAAGCTGAACACTCGCCAGCCGCGCAGGACAGCCCCGCTGCGCTGGAGGACGACAGCCCTCGGGAGGAGTGCGGCGTCTTCGGTGTCTGGGCGCCCGGTGAGGACGTCGCCAAGCTCACCTACTACGGGCTCTACGCCCTGCAGCACCGCGGCCAGGAGGCCGCCGGCATCGCCGTGGCCGACGGCACGCAGGTGCTGGTGTTCAAGGACCTCGGGCTGGTCAGCCAGGTGTTCGACGAGCAGACCCTGAGCGCGCTGCGCGGGCACGTCGCCGTCGGGCACACCCGGTACTCCACCACCGGCGTCACCAGCTGGGACAACGCCCAGCCCACCTTCCGCACCACCGCCGCCGGAACCGGAATCGCCTTGGGCCACAACGGCAACCTGGTGAACACCGCCGAGCTCTCCCAGCGCACCCGTGAGCTGGGCCTGCTGCCTCCACGCGGCGGCATGAACTCCACCACCGACTCCGACGTGGTCGCGGGACTGCTGGCGCACGCCGCGGCCGACTCCACCGTGGAGCAGGCCGCCATGGCGCTGCTGCCCACCCTGCGCGGCGCCTTCTGCCTGGCCTTCATGGACGAGAACACCCTCTACGCCGCCCGTGACCCGCAGGGCGTGCACCCGCTGTGCCTGGGCCGGCTGGAGCGAGGCTGGGTGGTGGCCAGCGAGACCGCGGCCCTCGACATCGTCGGCGCCTCCTTCGTCCGCGAGATCGAGCCCGGTGAGCTGCTGGCCATCGACGCCGACGGCCTGCGCTCCACCCGCTTCGCCCAGGCCGAGCCCAAGGGGTGCGTGTTCGAGTACGTCTACCTCGCCCGCCCGGACACCACCATCGCCGGGCGCTCCGTGCACTCCACCCGGGTGGAGATCGGCCGGCTGCTGGCGCGCGAGCACCCCGCCGAGGGCGACCTGGTCATCCCGGTGCCGGAGTCGGGCACCCCCGCCGCGATCGGCTACGCCCAGGAGTCGGGCATCCCCTACGGGCAGGGCCTGGTGAAGAACTCCTACGTCGGGCGCACCTTCATCCAGCCCTCGCAGACCATCCGCCAGCTCGGCATCAGGCTCAAGCTCAACCCGCTCAAGGAGATCATCCGCGGCAAGAAGCTCGTGGTGGTGGACGACTCCATCGTCCGCGGCAACACCCAGCGGGCCCTGGTGCGGATGCTGCGCGAGGCCGGTGCCCTCGAGGTGCACGTGCGCATCGCCTCCCCGCCGGTGCGCTGGCCCTGCTTCTACGGCATCGACTTCGCCAGCCCGGCCGAGCTCATCGCCAACGGCCTGGACACCGCCGACGGAATCTTCGAGGGTGTGCGCCGGGCCATCGGCGCCGACTCCCTGGGCTACGTGTCCATCGACGGGATGGTGGAGGCCACCGAGCAGCCCCGCGACCGGTTGTGCTCGGCCTGCTTCGACGGGCACTACCCGATCCCGCTGGCTCGCGAGACGAAGATCGACGAGAACGTGCTGGGCGACATGCTGGACAGCGCCGCGGAGGACCTGGTCCGCTCGGTCGACGCCGCCATCCGCTAGCCGGGCTGCTGGCTCGAGCCGGCTGCCCGCCGCTGGTCCAGCCGCAGGCGCAGGCCGTCCACCAGGGCCACCAGCGCCAGCTCCACCGCGTCGGCGTCCACCCGGCTGCGGTGGCTGGCCAGGCGGTGGGCGCTGCCCAGGTTGGGGTAGCGACCCGCGTACAGCTCCGGGTCGGCCGGAAACCCCGCCGCGATCGACCCCGACGCCGCGCCCATCACCAGGAACTTCACCGCGGCCGCGATCTCGGTGGCCTCGCGCGGCGTCCATCCCGCAGCCACCAGCCCCCCGTGCACGCGGTCGATGCGGCGCAGCGCCGCGTCCGAGCTGCCCGGGGAGCTGACGAAGAGCGGGGCGAGCGCGGGGTGCGCGGCCAGCGCGGCGTGGTACGTGCGGCCCCACCGCAGCAGCGCCTCGTCCCAGGGGTGCTCGCCGAACCAGGACGCGTCCGCGCCGGCCCCCACCTGCTCCACCAGGGAGTCCAGCAGCTCCGTCTTGCCCGCCACGTGGTGGTACAGCGAGGGGGCCTGCACGCCCAGCTCCGTGGCCAGCCGACGCATGCTCAGCGCAGCCAGGCCCTCGGTGTCGATCAGCTCGAGGGCGGCCTCGCGCACTCTTTGGGGGTTGACGTCACGCACGGGCCCCAGCGTAACCTAACGGTGTTAGGCACGGCTGGAGATCGGCGGAGGGAGACCCGCGTGGACCTCACGTTGTCCGAGGAGCACCAGGCCCTGAAGGAGTCGGCGGCAGCGTTCGTCGACAAGGAAGTGGTGCCCTTCGCCGCGGAGTGGGACCGCGCCGAGCAGGTCGACCGGTCCATCGTGGGCAAGCTGGGCCGAGCCGGGCTGCTGGGTCTGGGGGTGCCCGAGGAGCTGGGCGGTTCCGGTGGCGACATGTTCGCCTACTGCCTGGCCATCGAGGAGCTGGGCCGGGGCGACCAGGCCATCCGTGGCATCGTCAGCGTCTCCCTGGGCCTGGTGGGCAAGAGCATCGCCCGCTTCGGCACCCCGGAGCAGCAGGAGCGCTGGCTGCCCGGCATCTGCTCGGGGGAGCTGGTGGGCTGCTTCGGCCTCACCGAGCCCGGGGTGGGCTCCGATGCCGGCAACCTCACCACCAAGGCGGTCCGCGACGGCGACGACTACCTGATCACCGGCTCCAAGCAGTTCATCACCAACGGCAACTGGGCCGACGTCGCGCTGGTGATGGCCCGCACCGGCGGCGAGGGCGGCCGCGGGGTGAGCGCCTTCCTGGTGCCCACCGACTCCGCCGGCTTCTCCACCACCAAGATCACCGACAAGCTGGGCCTGCGCGGGCAGGACACCGCGGCGCTGCACCTGGACGCCGTGCGGGTGCCCGCCTCGGCCATGCTCGGCGAGGAGGGCCGTGGGTTCACCGTGGCGATGACCGCGCTGGACCGCGGCCGCACCTCCATCGCCGCCTCGGCCGTGGGTCTGTCCACCGCGTGCCTGGACGCTGCGCTGGACTACGCCGCCAGCCGTGAGCAGTTCGGCCGCACCATCGCCGGGCACCAGCTGGTGCAGCAGCTGCTGGTGGAGACGCAGGTGGAGCGCGACGCCGCCCGGCTGCTGGTGTGGCGTGCCGCCGACCTCTGCGACCGCGGTCAGCCCTTCCGGGCGGAGGCCTCCGCCGCCAAGTACTACGCCGCCGAGTCCGCGGTGCGGGCGGCCAACCGCTGCCTGCAGGTGTTCGGTGGCTACGGCTTCGTGGAGGAGTACCCGCTGGCCAAGTACCTGCGCGACGCGCGCGTGCTCACCCTCTACGAGGGCACCACCCAGGTGCAGACCCTGCTGCTGGGCCGCGCCCTCACCGGCGTCAGTGCCTTCTAGCCCACCCAGCCTTCTAGCCCACCAGCCTTCTAGCCCACCAGCCTGCTCGCTCCCTCTGACGCAAAGGAACTCTGATGGTCGACTTCTCGATCTCTGACGAGGAGCGCGCGATGCGCTCCACCGTGCGCACCTTCGTGGAGCGGGAGCTGATCCCGCTGGAGAGTGAGATCATGCGTCGCGGCCGGGAGGGCGGCCCCAACGCCGTCACCTCCGACGAGATGGCCGAGCTGCAGGCCAAGGCCAAGACGTTCGACCTGTGGGGGCTGAGCACCCCGGAGGAGTACGGCGGCCTGGCCCTGCCGGCGGTCACCCGCTCGCTGGTGGAGATGGAGTTCGGGCGCAGCTTCATCTGGTTCCGCCCGGGCGGCGAGACCGACAACATCCTCTTCTACTGCAACCCCGAGCAGGCCGAGAGCTACCTCAAGCCGGCGATCTCCGGGGAGCGCAAGTCCTGCTTCGCCATCACCGAGCCGGGTGCCGGCTCCGACGCCGCGAACATCCGGACCTCCGCCAAGCGGGACGGCGACGACTGGATCATCAACGGCGAGAAGGTCTTCATCACCGGCGGCAACGACTCCGACTTCATCATCTGCATCGCGGTCACCGACTCGGACAAGGGCACCAAGGGCGGCTTCACGGCGTTCCTGGTGGACCGCGAGATGGGCTACACCACCTCGCCCATCGAGACGATGGGCTCGGCGCGGCCGGCCACCATCGTGCTGGACAACGTGCGGGTGCCGGGCAGCAACGTCCTGGGCGAGGTGGGCCAGGGCTGGGAGCTGGCGATGGCGTGGATCGGAAAGGGCCGCTACCTCATCCCCTCCCGGGCGGTGGGAGGCGCCGAGCGGCTGCTGTCGCTGGCGCTGCAGCAGGCCAACGACCGCACCACCTTCGGCAAGCCGATCGGCGCCAACCAGGCTGTCGCGTGGATGATCGCCGACTCCGACGTGGAGCTGGAGGCCGCGCGCTGGCTGGTGCTCAAGGCGGCGTGGAACGTCGACCAGGGCCTGGACTCCCGGCACGACAGCGCCATCGCCAAGCTCTACGGGACGAACATGATCAACCGCGTGGTGGACCGAGTCATGCAGATCCACGGCGGCATGGGCTACACCCGGGAGATGCCCATCGAGCAGTGGTACCGCGACGTGCGGCTGTGGCGGATCTTCGAGGGCACCGACGAGATGCAGAGGCTGATCATCAGCCGGGACCTGCTGCGGGGATACACCAAGGTCGGCGGCCAGCTCGCGTAGCGCAGCGGAGCGGGGCTGGCCCAGGGGGCGCGGCCAGCTCGCGTGGCGCAGCGGAGTGGGGCTGACCTGGCGTGGGTTCCGGTTTCGGGACGGAGAATAGGGTCGCCAGCGGGTACTCCGGTACCGTTGCGGCGCATCCCGCAACGAATGATCCGGAGCTTCCCTGCCATGAGCGACCACCCGCACGATCCTGCTGAGTCCTCCTCGGCGGGCGCCTCCTACGCCGCGGCCGGCGTGGACATCGCGGCTGGGGACCGGGCGGTGGAGCTGTTCGCCCCGTCTGCTCGGCGCGCCAGCCGCCCGGAGGTGCTGGGTGGTCTCGGTGGCTTCGCCGGGCTGTTCGCCCTGAAGCCCGGCCACTACCGCGAGCCGGTCCTGGCTGCCTCCACCGACGGGGTGGGCACCAAGATCGCCGTGGCTCAGGCCATGGACAAGCACGACACGGTGGGCCTGGACCTGGTGGCCATGGTGGTGGACGACCTCGTGGTCTCCGGTGCCGAGCCGCTGTTCCTGCAGGACTACATCGCGGTGGGCAAGGTCGTGCCCGAGCGGGTGGCCGAGATCGTCGCCGGCATCGCTGAGGGCTGCGTGCTGGCCGGCTGTGCCCTGTTGGGCGGAGAGACCGCCGAGCACCCCGGACTGATGCCCGACGACGCCTACGACATCTCCGCCACCGGCGTGGGGGTCGTGGAGGCGGACTCGATCCTCGGTCCCGACCGCGTACGTCCCGGCGACGTGGTGATCGCCATGGGTTCCTCCGGCCTGCACTCCAACGGCTACTCGCTGGCCCGCAAGGTGCTGCTGGACATCGCCGCGATGCCCCTGCACGGACACGTGGAGGAGTTCGGCCGCACGGTGGGCGAGGAGATGCTCGAGCCGACCCGCATCTACGCCAAGGACTGCCTGGCGCTCATCGCCGAGACCCAGGTGCGCACCTTCTGCCACGTCACCGGTGGTGGCCTGGTCGCCAACCTCGAGCGCGTGGTGCCGAAGGGTCTGGTGGCCGAGCTCGACCGAGGCACCTGGAGCCCTGCGCCGGTGTTCGGCGTGATCGCCCACCGCGGCCGCGTGGAGCGTGCCGAGATGGAGAAGACCTTCAACATGGGCATCGGCATGGTCGCCATCGTCGGTCCCGAGGACGCTGACCGGGCGCTGGCCGTGCTCACCGCCCGCCACGTGCCCTCCTGGGTGCTGGGCTCGGTGCAGAAGGCCACCGACTCCGCCCGGGCCTCCCTGGTGGGCGAGCACCCCCGCTTCTAGCGGTCTCGGTGCTCAGCGGTCCCCGCCAGGCGGGGGTCGCCCCGTAGCGTCATCGCCAGGCGCCTGCTGCACCCGGACGCCAAAAAGCACCACACCCGCCATACCACCGGATGGGGGGATGGCGGGTGTGGTTGCTATGAGTCAGAGGTTTAGTCCTGCAGGATCGAAAGCGCGAAGACTGGGCCGGTGCTCAGCGGGAAGCTCAAGGCTTCCAGTCGTCCTCTTCCTCCCAGGGGGGCCGGACATCATCGGCCTCGGTGCGCCTGGGGTGCACCCGGAGCGAGTCCGGTCCGTGCCCAGAGAGCTCTCGTTGAAGTGTCTCGAAGTCAGTGTTCGGAGAGCTGTACTTGAGCTCTCGCGCAACCTTGGTCTGCTTCGCCTTAGCCCGGCCGCGGCCCATGGCTCGACCCCCTCGCGCAAGGACGGGGCGGCCAGGGGATTCGGCGGCCCCGTTCGATTGTGTGTTTCTTCCTACGACACACCATACCGTGCCCCGGCCGCTGCTGACGACACGAAGCGCGGCACCTCACTCGGGTGAGCAGGGGCTGCTGCGTCAGCGCCCCCGCAGCCGGCTGAGCGCGGCCCGCCCGGCCTGCACCTCGGTGTCCTCGGTCACCGAGTCCGGGTCGATCGCCGCCGCCGAGGGCCCGGCCACGAGCTCGGTGTCCGCCGGCACGGTCCGCTTGACCAGCGCCAACGCGATCGGTCCCAGCTCGTGGTGCTCGGCCACGGTGCCGACCCGGCCGACGACCCGGCCGGCGGCAGTCACGTCGTCGCCGGTCTGCGGGCGGGCATCTGCAGAGCCGTCCAGGTGCAGCAGGACCAGCCGCCGTGGTGGCTTGCCCAGGTTGTGCACTCGCGCCACGGTCTCCTGCCCCCGGTAGCACCCCTTGTCCAGGTGCACGGCGCGGTGGATCCAGCCGGCCTCGTGCGGGATGGTGCGCTCGTCGGTGTCCACGCCGGCGCGGGGCCTGCCCTGCTCCACCCGCAGCGCCTCGTGGGCCCAGGAGCCGGCAGGTCGCGCACCGGCCTCGGTGAGGCGCTGCCACCAGGTGGCGAGCGCGGCGCGGGGGACCACGACGTCGGCGGCGTGCGAGCCCGCAGGCGCGGGCATCCGCCGCACGAAGCCGCCGCCCGGCAGGGCACGCACTCCGTGCACCTCGGCGGGCAGCTCCAGCAGCTGGTCCGCCGTGGGTCCGAGGACGGTCAGGACGGCCAGCTCGTCGCTGGCGTCACGGGGGGCGACGTCGGCCCAGAACACCATCTTCTGCAGGTAGGCGAGCAGGCTCTGCGTGCTGGTCGGCTCGGTGTCGATCCAGGTGGTGCCGTCGAGGTCGGCGAGCACCAGGTGGTGCTCCACCCGGCCGTTGACGTCCAGGATCAGCGCCTCGGTGCCCTGCCCGTCGGCGAGGCCGAGAACGTGCTGGCTGGTCAGCGAGTGCAGCCACGACCGCCGCTCACCGCCGGGCACGGCGATCACCCCGCGGTTGCTGCGGTCGACCACCACGGCGCGGGTGGTGGCGGCCCGCTGCTCACCGAACGGGTCGCCGTAGTGCCAGGCGACCCCCACGTCGGGGGAGTCCTCTGCGGCGGGGGTGGCTCCGGGCGTGGACAGCAGCGGCGAGGTCACACCGGCTCCTCAGGGTTGCGGGTGGTGTGGCCCTGGCCGGGCACGGGCTGGTCGGGCACGGGCTGGTCGGCAGGCGCGGGTTGGCTGGCGCAGTCGGCGCACTGCCCGGACAGGGCGAGGTGAGCGGGATCGAGGGTGAAGCCGCGGGTGGCGGCGAGCGTGGCAGCCAGCGGCTCGAGCAGCTCCGGCTCCACCTCGATCACCTGCTGGCAGGAGTGGCAGACCAGGTGGACGTGCTCGTGCGGGTCGCAGGAGTAGGTGGGGGCCCCGTGGCCGAGGTGGGTGTGGCGGACCAGCCCGATCTGCTCGAGCAGGTCGAGCGTGCGGTACACGGTGCTGATGTTCACCGCCGGCGACTGCTGCTGCACCTCGGCGCAGATGGCTTCCGGGGTGGCGTGGCCGAGCGTGCGAACGGCGTCGAGGACCATCTGCCGCTGCGGCGTCATGCGCATGCCGCGCTGGTGCAGCGTCCCTCGGAGACCTGTTCCTCTCAGCTCCGTGCCTGCCTTGCCCACGCTGCTCATCCTAGGCTCCGGGTCGCCCGTCCGGGTGCCTAGGCAACGCCAGGGGCACCAGACACCCGCCCCTGGCGATCCGGTGGCGCGGCGGTCTGCCGACAGTAGGGTGCAGAGATGGCCGTGCAGGTAGTGGTGACGCTGGACGAGAAGGTGCTTGATCCCGACGAGCCGCTGCTGCGGGCGGACGACCTCGGCGCGGTGCGTGGCGACGGGGTGTTCGAGACCTTGCTGGTGCGCCGCGGGGTTGCCCGCGAGCAGGAGCGTCACCTGGCCAGGCTGGCCCGCTCTGCCGCGATGCTGCACCTGCCCGAGCCGGACCTGGACCAGTGGCGGCGCTGCGTGCGGACGGTGATCGAGCTGTGGCGGGGCGACGAGGACTTCGCCCTGCGGCTCATCCTCACCCGGGGCCGGGAGAGCGGCGGACCCTGCACGGGCTACGCCACGGCCTCACCGGTCAGCGCCACTGCCCTGGAGCAGCGGGTCGCCGGAGTCTCTGCCCTCACCCTCACCCGTGGCGTGGCCAGGGACGCTGCGCAGCAGGCCCCCTGGCTGCTGCTGGGGGCCAAGTCGCTGTCCTACGCGATGAACATGGCCGCTCAGCGCCACGCGCAGGAGCAGGGCGCTGACGACGTGATCTACACCAGCACCGACGGCTTCGTGCTCGAGGGGCCGACCTCGTCGGTGGTGCTGGCGACCGGGCGGACGCTCTGCACGCCCCCGGTGGATGCGGGCATCCTGCCGGGCACCACCCAGGCGGCGCTGTTCCGGCAGGCGGAGCTGGCTGGGTGGACCTGCGAGGTGCGCCCGGTGCCCACGCCGGAGCTGCTGGCCGCGGACGGAGTCTGGCTGGCCTCCAGCGTGCGCCTGCTGGCGCGGGTGCACACGCTCGACGGAGTGCCGCTGCCGCACGCGGAGCGCGCCCAGGAGCTGACCGGCCAGCTGCAGGACCTGCTCGACCAGGCATGACGCGCACCTCCATCAAGTGTGACGCAGACCACTGGTTCGCCGTGGGCAAAACCCGTTGCCGGACCCGCGCGGCCGGGCGTAGTTTCTGGGTACACGAGAGAGGAGGTGGTCCGAAGTTGATGAATTCTTGGACGCGTGAGGTGGCTGTCAGCTAGCCGCTAGTGCCCACGGGTTTGCCCCTGCGACAGCGGCCGGCGAATCCCAGGCAGCTACCCGACCCCCGAGCCCCCGGAGAGTCCGACCGGGACCGCGACGCAGCGACCACAGGTCGCGCGAGCCGCGGTATGGCTCGGGGGTCGCTCCACGTCTGGGGGACGGTGGCGCTGCGTCGCGCAGGGACACCGGCGCAGCAGAAGGTGCGGAGAGGTGAGGGGTGTTCAGCCGGCGTGGCGGACGAGCCGGGCCGACAGGTGCGGCTGCAGCGGTTCACCCATCATGGCGCGCTCGTCCACGTAGCCGAGGTCGCCGTCGATGATCCCGTAGAGCCGCTTGGCCGCGGTCACGGGCTTGGCCGTCTCGCTGCGCAGGACCACGTCGGTGGCCAGCTCCCAGGACGACTGGTTGAGCGGAGCCCCGTAGTAGAGCTCGACGATGCCGGTGTTGTGGGTGAGCAGCAGCTCGAGGGTGTCCTCGCCGTCGTCCCGGGCGTTCACCCGCAGGAAGCCGGACTCGCGGGCGGCGGGCCGGACGTAGGCGCCGTCGGCGTCGAGGATCCACGACCGCGACTCCCAGGTGAGGAAGGGGCGCCCGTCGTGGGCGATCACCAGCTGCTGGCCGAAGCGGTAAGTGTCGATCGTGGGGTAGCTGACCAGCCCCTCGCCCCGCCACACGCCCACCAGCGGCAGCACGGCGAGCAGGGCGGCGTTGAGGTCCGCCCCCTCGCGCAGGTTGGCGGTGTCGTCGGGCACCGGCAACCCGGGCAGCTGGGGAACGTTCACCGCACGCGTGCGGGCAGCCCGTTCCTCGGCATCACGCAGCGCCGCGTCGCCGGAACCGGCACGCGGGGCAGGGTGACCGTCGGGACCAGGGCCGGAGCCGGTCACGAGTCGTTGGTGACCGCTCGGTTGATCACGTACACCGCGAACCACGTGATGAGCACGGCGTCCAGCACCAGGAGGGTCGTGTAAAAGATTTCCACGGCACCACTCTAGCCAGGTGCGGCCCCTCGACGCAGACCGCCCCCGCGCGCACCGGTTCTGGTGCGGGCGAGGGCGGTCTGTCGTGCTCAGGGTGTGCGGTCAGGCGACAGCGACCTCGGCGGAGTGCAGGCCGGTGGAGTCGGCGGTGATGTCGGTGCTGCCGGTGCCCACCCGGCTCAGGGCGCGCAGCGTCCAGGTGCCGGGAGCGGCGTAGAAGCGGAAGTCGCCGGTGGCCGAGGCGACCACCTCGGCGGTGAACTCGCCGGTGCCGTCGAGCAGGCGGACGAAGGCTCCACCCACCGGCTCGCCGCCGGAGAGCACCTTGCCGACGATGACGGTCTCCTTGTCGAGGTCCGTGCCGGCGGGCAGGTCGGGGGTCTGCTCAGGAGCGCCGCACATCAGCGCACCTCCTTGGAGATGGGGGCGCCCACGAGGGAGCCGTACTCGACCCAGCTGCCGTCGTAGTTCTTGACGTTCTGGTGGCCCAGGATCTCCTTGAGCACGAACCAGGTGTGGCTGGAGCGCTCGCCGATGCGGCAGTAGGCGATGGTCTCCTTCTCCCCGTCCAGACCGGCCTCGCCGTAGAGGGTGGCGAGCTCCTCGTCGGAGCGGAAGGTGCCGTCCTCGTTGGCGGCCTTGCTCCACGGCACGTTGATGGCGCCGGGGACGTGGCCGCGGCCCTGGGCCTGCTCCTGCGGGAGGTGCGCGGGGGCGGCGATCTTGCCGGAGAACTCGTCGGGGGAGCGGACGTCCACCAGGTTCTTCTTGCCGATGGAGGCGATGACCTCGTCCCGGAAGGCGCGCAGCGAGAGGTCGGGCTCCTGGGCGTTGTAGCTGGTGGCCGGGCGCTCTACCTTGTCCGCGGTGAGCTCGCGGCCGTCCAGCTCCCACTTCTTGCGACCGCCATCGAGGAGCTTGACGTCCTGGTGGCCGTAGAGCTTGAAGTACCAGTAGGCGTAGGCGGCGAACCAGTTGTTGTTGCCGCCGTAGAGCACGACGGTGTCGTCGTTGCCGATCCCACGCTCGGAGAGCAGCTTGCTGAACGCCTCCCGGTCGATCACGTTGCGGGAGTTCGGGTCCTGCAGGTCCTTGGTCCAGTCCAGGCGGACGGCGCCGGGGATGTGGCCGTCGTCGTAGGCGCTGGTGTCCTCGTCGACCTCGACGAAGACGATCCCGTCGGTGTTGAGGTTCTGCTCAGCCCAGTCGGCGGTGACCAGGACGTCGGAGCGGCTCATGGAGTTCCTTTCGATACGCGAGCTGGTGGGTGTGAGTTCGGGTGGACAAGCACGGGAGTGAACGGTGGGGCGGGCACAGGGCCAGCGGTCAGGGGCGGCGGCCGGCACGAGCGCGGACCGTGGCCGCCAGCGGGTAGAGCCGACAGCCGAGGCAGATGCCGAAGGCCGCGTTGAGCAGCGCGGCCACCAGGGCGAGGCCGGTGGCGACGGCGCCGAGCAGCGGCGCGCCCAGCAGGTAGCCCAGGAGGCCGACGACGGAGAACACCAGGCCGACCAGCTGGGCGAAGCGCAGCGGTGCCACCGGCTCCAGCTCGGTGGGTGGGCCGATCCTGGGTGCCACCAGCGTCGCGTACAGCCAGCCGTACGGGCTGCGACGCGGCCCGAGCGCGGCGCCCATGGCGAAGACGACGGCCTGGACGCCGAGCAGGATCCAGTTCCCGGTCAGCAGCACCGCGGCCAGCACCACGGTGCTGATCCACGCCGCGCAGCGGGGACCGCGGACGTCGACCTGCTGCGGGGCAGCCGGTGAGCGGAGGGTGGACACAGCGGGAGCTCCTGCACTGAGGGGTGGACGCGCGACGGATCAGCCGGGGTTCGCAGACACCCGGGGGCCTCCCAGCGGGACGTCTGCGTCAGTGCATGCGGCACAGCGCGCTGCCGACGCGGCACAGGTCAACTGTGCGGCGACGGGTGAGCAGCAGCTCGTGCCAGGTGAACACTCCGCGAAGTCTACTCAGACACTCAACTATTGCCCGCACGGCGGCCCACCAGCGGCTGCAGGACGGTTCGCAGGTCAGCGGCGTGCGGGGCCCCAGTGGCGCGGTGGCGCTGCTGCAACCCCGGGGCGTAGACGACCACGGTGGGCAGCGACAGCACCCGCAGGTGGCTGGCCAGCTCGGGGTGCTCGGCCACGTCGACCTCCAGGTGAGCCAGCTCGGGCAGGTCCTCGGCGAGCTGGTGCACCAGCGTCCGCACCCCCGCGCAGGGGCCGCACCAGGTGGCCGAGAAGTGCAGGAGCAGCGCGCTGCTCGCGGCCCTCGGGGCGCCGGCGGCCGCCAGCAGCTCGACCAGACGTTGTTGCTCGGCGGCGGGCGCGGGTGCACCGCTGGTCGCCCGCAGGGACCCGTTGCTCCTGCGCAGCAGCCACCCGAGCAGCAGCGCCACGGCCACGGCGGCGATCAGCACCACCAGCCCGACGGTCACGAGCGGGACAGCCGCGCCAGCCGCACGTCGGTGCCCTTGCCCTCCACCACGATGTCGGCGCCCTCGGCGTGCACGGTGGTGGGGGTCACCCCGAAGGGCAGGTAGTCGGAGTCGAGGGTGAGGGAGAACTTCTGCATGGCGATCTCCGACAGCGGCGCGGCCAGCGTGAGGGTCTTGCTGGACTGGCCGGCCATGGCGAAGCCGGTGGCGATGATGCGGACCTGCTGGCCGTCCAGCACGAGGTCGGCGTTCACGCTCACCTGCTGCTTGACCACACCACCGAGCTTGACGGTGCCGGTGAGCACGATGCCGCTCTGCGGCACCTTGTAGGCGTCGCCGCCGCTGGTGCCGAGTGTGGGATCCGCCACGGGCGCAGACACTTTCAGGTCGGAGATTCCGATCAGCTGGCCGAGGCGGGTCTCGTTGATCCGGATGCGGCTGTTGAGCTCGGACACCACGATGTCGTCCAGGTTTCCGCCGAACACCGAGGACGCAGGCACCTTCGCGCCGCGCAGCGTGGCCTCGACCGTCACGTTGCCCAGGTCGGCCATCGGCACGCCCACCGCGCGCACGTTCACCTGGCTGAAGCTGCCCTGGGCGGCCTGGGTCAGGAAGGGGAACCCGGTGATGCGCACCTCGGGGTCGCTGTTGAGGGTCAGCTCCTCGCGGAGCTCCTTGGACACCCGGTACTCCGCGTAGGCGGCGGTGCCGTAGTCCGCCAGCACGGCGACGAGCAGGACGCCGATCAGGGAGAAGACGAAGGTGCGCACTGGCCCATCTTCCATGATCGTTAACGGTGCTTGGGTGCTCGGCCGGCGGGCGTCCCGCTATTGTTTGCCGGACGGATGCCTGATGGGTACGAGGTGGGAGGCGCATGGACCTGTTGCTGCTCACCGCTGATCCTGACCCGGACGCGGTCCTGCCGGCGTTGACGCTGCTGGCGCACTCGGTGCGGGCCGTGGCACCGGACCTGCCGGCCCTGCTGGAGGCCGGCGCCTGTGACGTTGCGCTCATCGATGCGCGCACCGATCTGGCCGGCGCCCGCGGGCTGTGCCGGCTGCTGGTCGGCGGGGCCGCGATCAACGTGCCCGTGGTGGCGGTGCTGACCGAGGGCGGCCTGGTCGCGGTGAACCCCGAGTGGGGCATCGACGACGTGCTGCTGCCCGGCACCGGCCCGGCCGAGATCGACGCCCGGCTGCGCCTGGTGCTGGGACGCCACCAGAGCACCCACGCCCCGGTGTCCTCCACCAAGGTCACCCTGGGCGAGCTGGTCATCGACGAGGAGACCTACAGCGCCCGGCTGCGCGGCAAGCCGCTGGACCTCACCTACAAGGAGTTCGAGCTCCTCAAGTACCTCGCTCAGCACGCCGGCCGGGTGTTCACCCGTGCCCAGCTGCTGCACGAGGTGTGGGGCTACGACTTCTTCGGCGGCACCCGCACCGTCGACGTGCACGTGCGTCGCCTCCGGGCCAAGCTCGGCGCCGACCAGGAGGCGCTGATCGGCACGGTGCGCAACGTCGGCTACAAGGCCGTGCGCCCCAGTGCCCGCGGCGCGGTGGCCGCCGAGCCCGACACCACCGAGCCCGGCACCACCGAGGACGCGACGGCCGAGGCCGCCGCCGCCCACAACGCCGGTGCGTCCGCACCGGGGGACTCCGGGCCCGACGCGGCCGTGGACCCGGAACGGATGAGCGGAGCCCGGGCGTGAGCAGCCCCGGCCCGGCCGCGCTGCAGGTCTGCGACACCCTCGACGACGCCCAGCGACACGCGGTGGGTGAGCTGCTGCAGGCGGCCCACCAGGCTGACGGCGTCGCCGCCGTCTCCGAGCAGGTGGTGCTGGCCGTGGCCGCGGACAGCTCCGGCCCGCACCTGCTGGCCACCCGCGGCGGGGAGCTGGCCGGCTACGCCCACCTCAGCGCCGCCTCCGCCGAGGAGGCCAACCCCATGGCCGAGCTGGCCGTGCACCCGCGGCACCGCCGCCGCGGCGTGGGCACCGTGCTGGCACGGGACCTGCTCGACCGGGCCGGGGAGTCGCTGCGGGTGTGGGCGCACGGCAACCTCCCCGCCGCCCAGGCGCTGGCCCGTCGGCTGCAGCTGACCAGCCGCCGCGAGCTGTGGCAGATGCGGGTGGACCTCGCCGGCGCGGAGCTGCCCGCCGTCCGGCTGCCGGAGGGGGTGCGGCTGCGCACCTACGTGCCCGAGCGCGACGACGCGGAGGTGCTGCGGGTGAACAACGCGGCGTTCTCCTGGCACCCCGAGCAGGGGGGCTGGGGCCCGGCCGACCTGGCTGCGCGCCGGGCTGAGCCGTGGTTCGACCCGAACGGCTTCTTCCTGGCGGTGGACTCCGACGACCGGGTGCTGGGGTTCCACTGGACCAAGGTGCACCCCGCCGAGGGTGACGAGCCGGCGCTGGGTGAGGTCTACGTGGTGGGCGTGGACCCGGCCGCGCAGGGCGGTGGGCTGGGCCGGTCACTGACCATCGCCGGCCTGGAGCACCTGCGCTCGCGCGGGCTGAGCACGGTGCTGCTGTACGTGGAGGCGGACAACGCCGCCGCGGTGCACACCTACACCAAGCTCGGGTTCAGCCAGTTCCACGTCGACGTGGCGTACGGGCGCTAACCACCGCTCTGCTGTGGGTGTGCTCACCCGCAGCGGCCGCGGCGCAGGCTGTTCACCTTGCGTTCACCCGCACAGGGGCAGGTAGTCACTCACGGTGTCTACGTTCTCCTCAGACGGCACACAGTCGTCCGGTGGACACGGGGCCGTGGTCGTGGCCCGTTCCTCCCCATGACCTGAGGTGGGCAGCGCCCCGCAGCGAGCGGTGCGCACCCCGAGATCTCTGGAGGAGCTAGGTGAAGCTCAATCGACGTGCGGCCCGATCCAGCGTTGCGATCGGGTTCGTCGCCGCCGGTGCCGTGCTGCTGTCGGCCTGCGGGACCGACGACAACACGAGCTCGAGCAGTGCAGCAGGCTCCGCCTCCACCGACACGGTGCAGTGCGGCGGGACGGCCACCCTCAAGGCCAGCGGCTCCACCGCGCAGGCCAACGCCATGAAGCGATTCATCACCGCCTACCAGGACGCGTGCAGCGGCAAGTCGCTGGACTACAACGGCAACGGCTCCGGCGCCGGCATCACCGAGTTCCTCGGCAAGCAGACCGACTTCGCCGGCTCCGACTCGCCGCTGAGCGAGTCCAAGGGCGAGGTCGCCAAGGCCGCAGAGCGCTGCGGCGGAGCTGAGGCGTGGAACCTGCCGGTCGTCTTCGGCCCCATCGCACTGAGCTACAACCTCAGCGGGGTGGCCAACGTGGCGCTCGACGGCCCCACCGTGGCCAAGATGTTCAACGGCGCCATCACCACCTGGAACGACCCCGCCATCGCCGCGCTGAACCCGGGCGTCTCCCTGCCGAGCACCAAGGTCACGGTGATCTTCCGCAACGACGAGTCGGGCACCACGGACAACTTCCAGATGTACCTGGAGAAGGCCTCCGACGGGGCGTGGACCCAGGGCGTGGGCAAGGCGTTCAAGGGCGGCGTCGGTGAGGGGGCCAAGGGCAACGACGGAACGGCAGCCGCGGTGAAGTCCACCCCGGGTGCCATCACCTACAACGAGTGGGCCTTCGCCAAGGCGCAGAACCTGCAGACCGCGGCGGTGCAGACCTCCGCCGGCGGCGGGGCGGTGCAGATCAGCACCGAGTCGGTGGGCAAGACCATCGCCGGTGCCACGGTGAAGGGCCAGGGCAACAACCTGGTGCTGGACACCTCCAGCTTCTACAAGCCCACCCAGCAGGGTGCCTACCCGATCGTTCTCGCCACCTACGAGATCGTCTGCTCGAAGTACCCGGACGCGCAGACCGGTGAAGCGGTGCGCGCGTTCCTGCAGACGGCGATCACCACGGGGCAGCGGGGCCTGGAGAACAACGGCTACATCCCGGTGCCTGACTCCTTCAAGAACAAGCTCAGCACCGCCGTCGACGCGATCGCCTGATCGAGAGAAGCAGTGACGGACTGATGACAGTGCGACCGAACGTCGTGCAGGGATCCGGCCGGGCACCCGAGGGGTCCGGCCGGACTGCGGCAGGCAAGATGGGCGGCATGCCCGACCCAGGACAGACCGACCGGGCGAAGCCGAGATCCACCGGACGGCGCGGCGACGTCGTGTTCCGGAACCTGACCACCGCGTCGGGTGTCTCGATCATCGTCGCCATCGCCCTCATCGCGATCTTCCTGCTGCTGCAGGCCGTGCCCTCGCTGCTTGCCGACCACGCGAACTTCCTCACCTCCGACGAGTTCGCCGTCGGCAACACCAACGACATGCGCTTCGGCATCCGGAGCCTGTTCATCGTCACGGTGCTCAGCTCCTTGTTCGCGCTGGTCATCGCCGTGCCCATCGCCATCGGCATCGCGCTGTTCGTCACCCAGTACGCCGACCGGCGACTGGCCAAGCTGTTCAGCTCGTTGATCGACCTGCTGGCCGCGGTGCCCTCGATCATCTTCGGCCTGTGGGGAATCCTGGTGCTGGCGCCCAAGATCACCCCGTTCGCGGAGTGGCTCAACCGCAACCTCGGCTGGTTCCCGCTGTTCGCCACCGGCAACGTGTCGGTCTCCGGCGGCGGCACCATCTTCACCGCCGGGATCGTGCTGGCGGTGATGATCCTGCCGATCATCACCTCCGTGACCCGTGAGGTGTTCCGGCAGACCCCCAAGGCGCACATCGAGGCCGCCCAGGCCCTCGGGGCCACCAAGTGGGAGGTCATCAGGATGACCGTGCTGCCCTTCGGGCGCAGCGGCACCATCGCGGCCTCCATGCTGGGTCTGGGTCGTGCGCTCGGGGAGACCGTGGCCGTGCTCATCATCCTGCGCTCCTCCAGCACCGGCGCCACGTTGTCGCTCTTCGACGGCGGCTTCACCTTCGCCTCCAAGATCGCCTCGGCGGCCTCGGAGTTCAGCCAACCGCTGTCCACCGGCGCCTACATCGCCGCCGGCTTCGTGCTGTTCGTGCTCACGTTCGTGGTCAATGCAGCGGCCCGGGCCATCGCGGGCGGGAAGGTGAACGGATGAGCTCGGTACTGGAGAAGCCGCTCGTCGGCCCCACCTTCACCACCGTCAGCGGCGGCCGCAAGGCCAAGAACCTGCTGGCCACCGTGCTGGTGTCGGCGGCGTTCGTGGTCGCGATGATCCCGCTGGTGTGGGTGATCTACACGGTCGTGCGGCGCGGCATCGACGCCGTGACGGCCGCGGACTGGTGGTCGCACTCCCAGCGGGGCATCCTGCCGGAGGACTTCGGCGGCGGGGTGTACCACGCGCTCTACGGCACCATCGTGCAGTCGCTGATCGCCTCGGTGGTGGCGGTGCCGCTGGGGATCCTGGTGGCCATCTACCTGGTGGAGTACGGCCGGGGCCGGCTGGCCAAGGCCACCACCTTCATGGTGGACGTGCTGTCCGGCATCCCGTCCATCGTGGCCGCGCTGTTCGTGTTCAGCGTGTGGATCACCACGCTGGGCTTCGAGCAGAGCGCCTTCGCGGTGTCGCTGGCGCTGATGCTGCTGATGCTGCCGGTGGTGATCCGCTCGGCCGAGGAGATGCTGCGCCTGGTGCCCGACGACCTGCGGGAGGCGTCCTACGCCCTCGGGGTGTCGCGGTCCACCACCATCCTCAAGGTGGTGCTGCCCTGCGCCATCTCCGGGATCATCAGCGGCATCCTGCTGGCGGTGGCCCGCGTGGCCGGGGAGACCGCGCCGGTGCTGGTGCTGGTCGGCTACACCACCTCGATCAACACCGACGTGTTCCACAACAACATGGCCTCGCTGCCGCTGGTCATCTACAACGAGCTCACCAACCCCACGGTGGCTGGGCAGCAGCGGGTGTGGGGCGCCGCCCTCACCCTCATCCTGCTCATCGCCGTCCTCAACGTGCTGGCTGCCTTCGTCGCCCGCGTGTTCGCCCCCAAGACCAAGTGAAGCGGTAGGAGCCCTCCATGGCCAAGCGCCTCGACCTCAAGGACCTGAACATCTACTACGGCAAGTTCCACGCCGTCAGCTCGGTGAACCTGTCTGTCCCTCCGCGCAGCGTCACCGCCTTCATCGGGCCGTCCGGCTGCGGCAAGTCCACCGTGCTGCGCACCCTCAACCGGATGCACGAGGTGATCCCCGGAGCCCGCGTGGACGGCGGGGTGCTCCTCGACGGCGAGGACATCTACGCCAGCACGGTGGACCCGGTGGCCGTGCGCCGCACCATCGGCATGGTGTTCCAGCGGCCCAACCCGTTCCCCACCATGAACATCCGGGACAACGTGGTGGCTGGGCTCAAGCTGCAGGGGATGAAGGGCAAGAAGGCCCTGGAGGAGGTGGCGGAGAAGAGCCTGCGCGCGGCCAACCTGTGGAACGAGGTCAAGGACCGCCTGGACAAGCCCGGTGGTGGGCTCTCCGGTGGCCAGCAGCAGCGGCTGTGCATCGCCCGGGCCATCGCCGTGCAGCCGGACGTGCTGCTGATGGACGAGCCGTGCTCGGCGCTGGACCCGATCTCCACGCTGGCGATCGAGGACCTGATCACCGAGCTCAAGCAGGAGTTCACCATCGTCATCGTCACCCACAACATGCAGCAGGCGGCCCGGGTGAGCGACCAGACCGCGTTCTTCAACCTGGCCGGCGTGGGCCAGCCGGGCCAGCTGATCGAGGTGGGCGACACCGAGGTGATCTTCTCCAACCCGGTGGAGAAGGCCACGGAGGACTACATCTCCGGCCGCTTCGGCTAGACCCACCCGCGGCGGCGACGCTGCAGGCGGTGTGGCGGTGCCCACCAGCTGGGTCAGGCGCCGCGTGGGGCGTACATGATGACCGCGACCCCGGCCAGGCAGAGCAGGGCGCCGGCGAGGTCGTAGCGGTCCGGGCGGAAGCCGTCCATCACCATGCCCCAGACCAGCGATCCAGCGACGAACACCCCTCCGTAGGCGGCGAGGATGCGGCCGAAGCTCGCGTCAGGCTGCAGCGTGGCGACGAAGCCGTAGAGACCCAGGGCGATGACTCCGGCGCCGACCCAGATCCAGCCGCGGTGCTCCCGGATGCCCTGCCAGACCAGCCACGCGCCGCCGATCTCGGCGAGTGCGGCGAGGACGAAGAGGGCCAGGGATCGGACGACGTCAGTCACGCCAGGCAACGATGCCAGACGCCGGCCCCGGCGGTAGCCGGCTGGCTCCCGCGAACGACGGCGGCCCCTACCCGATCGGGTAGGGGCCGCCGTCGTTCGCGTCGGTGGGGGAGCTGCTACTCCGAGACCTTGATGTCCGGGGTGGCGGGCTCCGGGTGCTTGCCGGTGACCAGGAAGATGACCTGGCGCGCGACCTCGACCGCGTGGTCGGCAAAGCGCTCGTAGAAGCGGCCCAGCAGGGTGACGTCCACCGCGGCGGCCACGCCGTGCGGCCACGCGTCGTCCATGATCACGCTGAACAGGTGCTTGTGCAGGTCGTCCATCGCGTCGTCCTCGTCCTCGAGGAGTGCGGCGCGGTCGGGGTCGCGGGTGAGCAGCACCTCCCGGGCGGAGGCGGCCAGGGAGACCGCCACGTGCCCCATCTCGGTGAAGTAGCCACGCACCTCGTCCGGCAGGACCCGCTTGGGGTGGCGGCGGCGGGCGATCTTGGCGACGTGCAGCGCCAGCTCCCCCATCCGGTCGATGTCGGCGACGATGTGGATGGCCGCGACGACCGTGCGCAGGTCGCCGGCAACCGGCGCCTGCAGCGCGAGCAGGGCAAAGGCCTTCTCCTCGCAGGCCAGGGCCAGCTCGTCGATGTGGTCGTCGTCGCTGATCACCTGCTCGGCGAGCGGGAGGTCGGCCTCGAGCAGGGCCTGGGTGGCTCGTTGCATGGCCAGCTCGGCCAGGCCGCACATGGCGGCGAGCTCTCCGGCGAGGTCACTGAGCTGTTCTGTGTAGGCGACGCGCATGCATGCAGAGTACGTGCTCAGCAGGACAATTCCGGGCAGCCGACGTGAACGGTCGGTGAACGGTCGAGGGACGGTGGGCTGCGCGCTCAGGTGCAGCTGACGTCGCCGGCGTTGACCACCGCGAGATCGCTGGGCAGTGGCTTGGTGCCGACGCCTTCCGGACCGCTGGGTGGCACCACGGAGCCGTCAAAGCTGTTGCCCAGCAACACGTCTACCGTGGCGCCCAGGCCGGCGACCAGCTGCAGCTGGGACCCGGGGATGGACGTGGCCAGCTGCTCGGCCGCCGCGGCCTGCTCGGCGGAGTAGCGGATGACCGTGCTGGCCCGCACCCCCTCGGCGCTGTCGATCCGGGCCACGGTGTAGCCCAGGTCGGTGAGCTGCCTGCCGGTGCTGGTGGCCAGCCCGGCGGTGTTGGTGGCGTTGCGCAGGGTGAGCTGGGCGCTGCCGCCGGGCTTGGGCACCTCGGGCGGGGTGGTGGGCGCAGGCGTGGTGGGGGCGCCCTGCTCGCCCGGCAACGGGGTGCCGTTGATGACGGCACGGAAGATGCTGGTGATCTCCGGCAGGTTGGGGACCTCGTTGCCGTAGCGGGTGCCGTTGGTGGGCACCGTGAGGAAGGTGACCCGCCCGGCGGACAGGCCCTGCAGCGACTGCCCGAGAGTGAGCAGGGAGTCCGAGTTCATGTTCTCGCCGAAGGTGGCGGCGGTGAACCCGTTGATGAAGCCGTTGAGCTTGCGCAGGTCCAGCAGCACGTCGGTGGACATGGACTTGCGCAGCAGCGAGGACAGGAACCGCTGCTGACGGGTGATGCGCCCGTAGTCGCCGTTGGTCTCGGAGTCGACCTTGCGGGCCCGCACGTAGTTCAGGGCCGTGGTGCCGTCGATGGTGCTGGTGCCGGCGGTGGGCAGGATCGTGCCCAGCTCGCCGTCCACCAGTGGGCGGGTGGCGCACACCTCCACGCCACCGATCTGGTCGACCAGGGCGGAGAAGCCGGAGAAGTCGATGCCCACGAAGTGGTTGATCTTGAGGCCGGAGATCTGCTGGATCACCTGGACCAGGCACTTGGGTCCGCCGGTGGCGTAGGCGGAGTTGAGCTTGGCGCGCTTCTCCGGCTCGGCCACCGTGCTGGTGTAGGAGGCGCTGGGGTTGTCCCACTCCGCGCACGCCGGGCGGTCGATCTCCAGGTCGCGGGGGAAGGACACCACCACGACGCGGCCGCGGTCGGCAGGCACGTGGGCCAGCATCACGGTGTCGGAGCGGGCGCCCTCGGCCTGCGCCGTGGTGCCGGCGCCGATCTCGCCGTTGGTGCCGGCGCGGGAGTCCGAGCCCACCAGCAGGTAGTTCTCGTCGCCGCGCTGACCGTCGGCGTCCTGCACCGAGGCCGAGCCCTCGTCGAGGGCCTCGACGTTGCGCACCTTGGAGTCGAGGTACTGCGTGGCTGACCACATGGCGCCGGTGACGACGAAGACCGCCACGGCGACCAGGGCGGCGAGCGTGCGGCGCAGCAGTGCCGTGCGGTGGCGGCGCTGCCCGCGCTTGACCTCCAGGCGGGTGGGTCGACGCGGCTCGATCTCCACCGGGGCCACCGTCCGGCCGCGCGCACCAGGCAGGGCCACCGGGCGGGCCACCGCGAGGCCGGCAGCGCGGGGGGTGTCCGCCGCGCTCTCGGCGGGGGTGCGCCGGCGCCGTGGCGGGGTGGGGCTCACCGCCCAGGGGCGCTCCCACGGCGCTGGGTGGTCACGGCGACCGGGGGACGGTGCCGCGCCAGGCGCACCCGCGCGTTCGTCGTCGCTCAACCGGTCTCTCCTCGTCCCGACGCACCGCTGTCCGCCTCGCACGCGCGAGGTGCCTTGGCTGTGCTGCGGCACCGATCAGGTGCGCCGGCTCATGGTACGGACCTGGTGGTGGTGTGCTAACGCGAGGTTCCACTGGCTGACCAGCGGTGTCTCCGAACGAGCGCCGCTGGTGAGAGGGCGCTCGGCGCGGCCCGGGGCTCAGCCGCCGGAGCTGTCGATCTCCGCGCCCACCGGGACGGTGCTGTCCTCGGGGTCGTCCAACCACCCCTCGGGCAGCGCCACCTTGCCCGGCGAGCCCTGCCGGCCCCGCGGTCCCTCGGCGTCGGCGGGGTAGGGCACGTCGGCGTCGAGCTGGTCCAGCAGCCGGTCGAGCTCGTTCAGGTGTGAGACCAGCGCCAGCTTCTGGCGCAGCTCGGAGCCCACCGGGAAGCCACGCAGGTACCAGGACACGTGCTTGCGCAGGTCGCGCAGGCCCCGGTCGTCGCCGTGGTGGGCGGCCAGCAGCTCGGCGTGGCGGCGGAGCACGACCGCCACCTCGCCCAGGGTCGGAGGAGTGGGGACCGGCGACCCGGTGAGGGCGGCGGAGAGCTCGGCGAACAACCACGGTCGGCCCAGGCACCCCCGGCCCACGACGACGCCGTCGCAGCCGGTCCGGTCCATCATGGACACGGCGTCCTCGGCGCTGAAGATGTCGCCGTTGCCCAGCACGGGGACGTCGGTGACGTGCTCCTTGAGTCGCGCGATCTCGTCCCAGCGGGCGGTGCCGGAGTAGCGCTGGGCCGCGGTGCGGGCGTGCAGGGCCACCGCGACCGCGCCCTCGGCCGCGGCGATGCGACCGGCGTCGAGGTGGGTGTGGTGCTCCTCGTCGATGCCGATGCGGAACTTCACGGTGACCGGGACGCCCGCCGGCTCAGCGGCCCGCACGGCCGCGCCCACGATCGCCGCGAACAGCCGGCGCTTGTAGGGCAGCGCCGACCCGCCACCCTTGCGGGTCACCTTGGGCACGGGGCAGCCGAAGTTCAGGTCGATGTGGTCGGCGAGGTCCTCCTCGACGATCATCCGCACCGCGTCCGCCGTGGTGGCCGGATCGACGGTGTAGAGCTGCAGCGACCGCGGCTGCTCGCTGGGCGCGAACGTGGTCATGTGCAGCGTGTCCGGGTGGCGCTCCACCAGCGCACGGGCGGTGACCATCTCGCACACGTAGAGCCCGGCCGCAGGACGACCGCTGTAGAGCTCCTCCTGCTCGCGGCACAGCGTGCGGAACGCGACGTTGGTGACACCGGCCATGGGCGCCAGCACCACCGGGCTGCGCAGCGCCAGCGGGCCGATGCGCAGGGCCGTCGGCGCGGCGTCGAGGGTGGAGGTCACCGCTACATTGTGCCGTGTCGGCCGAGGGTCCCCCAGCGGGGCGCGACCAGGGACGCACCAACCAGCGCTGTTGCCGGCGGAGGCAGTCAAAACTGCTGCCAATCCTGCTGTGCGCGTGCGATAGTGCGTCGATGAGCGACCTGAAGCAGGGTGCCGGTGGGCGCCGCCTCAGCCGGCCCGAGCGCCGCGCCGCCAGGAAGGCGGCCCGGGAGCGCCACCGAGCCGACGTCCGCTACCGGGCGGCGCACCGTCGCGACCCGCTGCCCCACGGGGTGCGGATGGTGTACCTCGAGCACCGGGCGGCCGCGCTGTGGGTGCGGGCGCCCGGCCAGGCGGCCCTGCGCACCGAGCGCGACGGCCCCTGGCAGGAGCTGAAGATCCGCAGCGTCCGCCGCTGCCTGCGGCCCTGGCTGGTGCGGATCACGCTGGCCGACGGCACCCGGTTGACGCTGCGGCCGATCGTGCCCGGCCACGCCGGGCTGGCGGACTGCGGTCATGACCAGGGCGGGCCGGAGGGGTCCACGCCGGACGACGTCGGCGGCGGGGACGACCCGTTGACGCTGCTCCTGCTGGTGCTGATGTGGCTGTTCATGCTGGTGCTGCTGCCCTGGTCGGGCTGGAACAACGCTCGGCGGTGCGTCCACGCACACCGCCTCGTTCGGGCGCTCGCGCGGCGGCCCTGAGCGAGAGGCGCGACCTGGTCAGCGGTTGCAGCGGCGGGCCAGCACGCGGGCCAGCGTGCCGATGGCCAGCTTGAGCACCACCTGGGCGCCAGGAAAGGCCGGCTGGAAGTCGATGGTCCAGGTGAAGCGGGTTCCGCTGCCGGCCGGCTCCAGGACGATCTCGCCGGTGTAGCTCTTGGCCGGCACCCCGGACAGTGCCTCGTAGGCCAGCAGCTTGCCCGGCTCGAAGGCGGTGATGCGCTCCCGGATGGGCGGGCCGGCCAGGGTGATCCGACGGATCGCGCCGACGCCGTTGCGGTGACCGGTGCCCTCCTGCTCCAGCGCCACCTTGGGCAGCGGCAGACGCTGCGGAGTCCAGCCGGCCATGCCCTCGTGGTCGGAGACCTCGCCCCAGACGTGCTCGGGGGACGCGGACACGGTGTGGGTGAAGGAGTACCGGCTCATGGCTGCATCCAACCAGAGCGGCCCGGTTCCGTTGTGCTGGAACCGGGCCGCGCGGGGAAGGACGGGTGTCAGGCGCGGGCGGCCTGGCGGGCCAGCGCCCGGTCGCGGGACTCCTCGAAGCGGGTGGCTGCGGCGTCGAGGGCCTTGAGCGCAGCCGCGAGCTCGTCCCGGGCCTGCTCGCCCTCGGCGGTGAGGCCCCCGCGCTCGAAGACCTGCCACTTGCGCAGCACCGGCATGATCACGTCGTCGTGGTGCTGCCGGAGGTCGTAGATGCCGGCCTTGGCGATGAGCACCGAGCTGCGGCGGTAGTTGGCCATGTCCGAGCCGGGCATCTGGAAGTTGATGACCTCCTCGGTGATGGCGCGCATGGTCTGGTCCGGCGCGCGGTCGAAGGCGGCGTCGACGAGGTTGCGGTAGAAGATCATGTGCAGGTTCTCGTCCGCGGCGATGCGCGCGAGCATCTTGTCGGCGATCGGGTCGCCGCAGGCCTTGCCGGTGTTGCGGTGCGAGACCCGGGTGGCCAGCTCCTGGAAGCTGACGTAGGCCACGGTCTGCAGCATGGACTTGCCCGGTGCGTCGTAGCCGTTGGTCATGTGCGCCATGCGCGCGTTCTCCAGCGCCACCGGGTCCACGCCACGGGTGACCACCAGGTAGTCGCGCATGACGATGCCGTGGCGGTTCTCCTCCGCCGTCCACCGTCCGACCCAGGTGCCCCAGGCGCCGTCCTGCCCGAAGTGCTGGGCGATCACGCGGTGGTAGGAGGGCAGGTTGTCCTCGGTGAGCAGGTTGAGGACCATCGCGGCCTTGGCGGTCTCGCTCAGCGCGGACTGCTCGGGCTCCCAGTCCTGTCCGCCCATGGCGGCGAAGTTGCGGCCCTCGTCCCACGGGACGTAGTCGTGCGGGTGCCAGTCCTTGGTGATCGCGAGGTGTCGATCGAGGTTCTCGGCCACGACAGGTTCTAGCTCGTGCAGCAGCTCGAGCTCCGTCATCATTCTTGGCACTGGTCCTCCTGGGTCCCCTGGTGTGATGCGCCCACCGGTCTGGCTACGCCCTCGTAGGTTACGCCGCCGTAGGTTGCCGGGGTGCCTGCTCCTCCCGCTGGAGCAGGCACCATGGAGACATGAGTGACGAGTCCCCCAACAACAGCCAGATCGACGAGACGTCGGCGGCGCTGCTGCACGCCCGCGCGGTGGTGCTGCACGACATCGTGGCCTGCGGCGCTGACGTGCCCGGGATCGTGGACGTGCTCGACGCCGCGGTGCACGAGCGGGAGTGGTGGGTGCGCCGCTGGCCGGAGGGAATGCAGTTCCTGGCCGGCCAGGTGGCTCAGGACGTGCAGGACCGGTTGGTGGACACCGAGGGGCGGTGGCCACCGTGTCCGGTGCACCCCGACGAGGCACTGCAGCTGGAGCCGCCGCTGGGCGCCGACCCGCGCTGGGTGTGCGGACGCGGGTGCGGTGAGGTCGCCGCGCTCGGTGCGCTGTCCCCGCAGTCCGGCTCGGAGGCCCAGGGAGGCAGGAGCTAGACGGTCTCGGCTTCCTCGAAGGTCATCTGCACCGATCCGATGCTGCTGCTGAGCATCGGCCGCTTGGGCAGACCCAGCTGGCGCAGCTCGTCGGCCCACGGGTGCTCACCCAGCACCAGCTTGGCCCCGCCCGGGCGGAACCGGGTGCCGGAGGCGTCCATCAGCCAGGGCACTCGGCGCAGCACACCGTCCATGTGGGTGTAGGCGTCCAGCGAGGTGGCGACGCCGCTGCCCGGCACGGGCACCCCGCCGCCCACGGTGAGGTCGAACACCAGCTGGTCGTCCAGGCGCAGCTGGCCGCGCCGGCCCGCGGGAGTGTCGGTGAGGTCGATCTCGGACATCACCTTGGGGAAGCCCCAGATGGAGCGTCCGGCCTCCAGCGTGAAGCCCTGGTCGACCGGGAGGCGGTGGATGAACACCCCGGCCTTGCCGGTCAGCAGGCTGCGCAGGTCGCCGCGCTTGGGTCCGGCTCCCTTGGGCCGCACCATGAACCCGACGCCGTACTCGTGGTACTGGCCGAGGTCGCCGTCGACGTAGTTCACGAACAGCACCGCGCAGATCGCCCGGCCCGGCCGGTGCTGGAGCAGCTCCAGGCCGGAGTAGTCGATGACCTGCTGGGCGGGCCGCACCGGGACCGAGAACATCGCCACGTGGGCGCTGGCCTCCCGGATGCGCACCGGCATGGTGACCTGCTGGCCCTGCACCAGGTGGACGCTTGGTTCACTGATCGTCATTGCACTACTCCCCGCAGGCCGTCCTTGCCGTACACGCCCTCGAGCATAGAGCTGAAATCCGGTCCGCGGCGGAGCATCTGGCCGCCGTCGACGTTGATGACCTGCCCGGTGACCCAGCTGGAGGCGGGTCCGAGCAGGAACTCCACCAGGTTGGCGACGTCAGCCACCTCGCCGACCCGGCCGAGGGGGGTGCACTCGAGGTAGTCGTCCAGGATGGGACCACCCTCGGTGATCATGGCGACCAGCTCGGTGCGCGTGAGGCCGGGGCGCACCCCGTTGACCCGCACGCCGCTGGCGCCGAGCTCGTCGGCGGCCAGCTGCACCAGGTGGTCCACCCCGGACTTGGAGACGCCGTAGGCGCCGAACCAGCGGTGGGTGTTGCTGGAGGCGATGGAGGACACCGCGACGATGGATCCGCCGCCGCCGCGGACCAGCTCCCGGGCGGCGTGCTTGATGGTCAGCATGGTGCCCGTGACGTTGAGGTCCACCGTGCGGCGCCAGGCCTCGGTGTCGAGCTGGGTGATGGGCGCGATGGTCTCGTTGCCCCCGGCGCACGCGACCACGCCGTGCAGCCCGCCGTGCCGGGCGGTGGCGGCCGCGACCGCCGCGGCCACCGACTCCTCGTCGGTGACGTCGGTGGCCACCGCGGAGGCGGTGCCCGACGCGCCGGACTGTTCGGCGGCGGCGGCGAGCTCGGCGACGGCCTTGTCCAGCCGCTCCTGGCTCCGGCCGCAGATGGTGACCTGGGCGCCGCCGCGGACGAGCAGGTCGGCCACGCCCAGCCCGATCCCGCTGCCCCCTCCGGTGACCAGGACCGATCGTCCCGCCAGCCCGCCTGCCCCGCCGCTGTTCTGCACAAGTTCCCCTTCCGTAGTGGAACACGTTCTACCATGATGTAGGTCACACCCGGCGACGGGCAACCTCATGAACGGCGGTAGCGCGGTGGCAGCTCTCTCGGTTGACCTCCTGGACGGGCGCTTCTACTCCGGAGACCTGGGTGACCCACGTGCGGCCTACCGGTGGATGCGGGAGAACCAGCCCGTCTACCGCGACAGCAACGGGCACGCCGCGATCGCCACCCACGCAGCGCTGCTGGAGGCCGAGCGGATGCCCGAGGTGTTCTCCAACGCCGGCGGCATCCGGCCGGAGACCGGCGCGCTGCCGCAGATGATCGACATGGACGACCCCGAGCACAAGCTGCGGCGGCTGCTGGTCAGCGGTGGGTTCACCCGCAAGAAGGTGGAGGCGAAGACCGAGGAGATCCGCGAGCTCTGCGACCAGCTGATCGACGCGGTCTGCGAGCAGGGGGAGTGCGACTTCGTCCGCGACCTCGCGGCCCCGCTGCCGATGGCCGTGATCGGCGACATGCTCGGGGTGCGCCCGGAGCAGCGCGAGACCTTCCTGCGCTGGTCGGACGACCTGGTGAAGTCGCTCGGCAGCAACGCCACGCCGGAGGGCCTGCAGGCGGCGATGCAGGCGTACATGGACTTCACCGCGTTCACCATGGGCATCATCGACCAGCGTCGCAAGGAGCCCACCGACGACCTGACCAGCCTGCTCATCAACGCCGAGATCGACGGCAACCGCCTCACCGACGAGAACATCGTGGGCGAGACGCTGCTGATCCTCATCGGCGGTGACGAGACCACTCGGCACGTGCTGAGCAGCGGCATGGAGCAGCTGGTGCGCCATCCCGAGCAGCGCGACAAGCTGGTGGCTGATCCCGCGCTGATCCCGTGCGCGATCGAGGAGATGCTGCGCTGGGCCTCCCCGATCAAGAACATGTGCCGCACCATGACCCAGGACCTCGACTACCACGGCACCGAGCTGCACGCCGGGGAGAAGGTGCTGCTGCTGTTCGAGTCGGCGAACTTCGACGAGGCGGTCTTCGATGGCCCGGACGTCTTCGACATCGCGCGCACCCCCAACAACCACCTGGCCTTCGGCTTCGGCGCGCACTTCTGCCTGGGCAACCAGCTCGCCCGCCTGGAGGGCCGGCTGATGTTCGAGCAGCTGATGGCCCGCCTGCCGGACATGGAGCTGGCCACCGACGAACCGCTGCCCCGCCGGCCGGCGAACTTCGTGTCGGGGCTGGAGCAGATGCCGGTCCGCTTCACGCCCACGGCCCGCCGCTCCGGCTGAGTCCGGTCCCGCGGGTGCCCACCACCGCAGGCACCGCTCGGCGCAACCGCTGAGGGCAGGGGCGGGATGCTGCTCAGTGCGCCTGGGCGCCCGGCGAGCCCGACGACCCTGGTGAGTCCGGGGACAGCGCCCCGTGCACGATCGGCTTGTTGTGGGGCACCGGGGCGAACTTCTTCTGCGGCAGCAGGAACAGCCACGTGGCAAAGACGAACGGCGCAGTACCGGCCGGCAGGCCCACCGGCTGCAGGCCGGAGGTGAGCGTCCCGTGGATCACCACGGTGAACAGGATCCCAAAGATGGTGTAGGCGAAGGACTTCAGCCCCGGCCGGTAGAAGGTGCAGCCCAGGGCGATGCCGGTGAGCACTGCACTGAAGCCGTACAGGCCCTTGGCGACGTCGGAGGTGTCCGCGCCCAGCGACAGCACCGCGATCATCGCCGTCACCGACCCGATCAGCGCGTAGCCGGCCGCCCACGCCGAGGAGCACAGCAGCCCGAGCACGAACAGCACCCCGGTGACGGTGTTGTCGATCAGGAAGATCTGGGCGATGTTGCGGAACAACGTGTCCCACAGGAACTGGAAGCTCCAGTCGATGCTCGTGTCGGCCTCGGCGACCGGGGTGGGCAGCCGGTTGGACGCCAACCCGGAGGTCTCGATGCGCAGGAAGTTGAAGGCGGCGAGCAGGAACACCCAGTTGACCAGGTTGAACGGGAAGGTCAGCGCGGACACGCCCCAGCTCTTGAACTGGGCGGAGATGGCCATGAAGACCACGGTCGAGACCGCTGATCCCACGACGAGGTACACCCACAGCAACCAGCCACCGGCCAGGAACGTGGGGAAGGCCGCACCCACCAGGATGCCGTTGTAGCCGTAGAGACCCTGGTCCATCGAGTCGTCGTCGGAGTTCAGCAGCAGCCCGGTGACGGTGGAGACCACCAGCCCGACGACCGCGCCGACGGCCACCGACACGGTGTCGGCGGCGATCGCGCCCCAGAAGATGCCGGCCAGGAAGAACAGGCCGGTGAGCGCGTTGCCCTGGAACATCACCTGCCCGGCGCCCTTGAGGTTCCAGTCGAGGAAGCCGACCGCCGGGTAGGCCTTGGACCAGCTGTTCCACGTGCTGCTCAGCATGTCGGTCATTCGCACACCTCAGGTCGGATCTGGGGGTGGGTGAGGATCAGCCCGCTCAGCCCCACAGCGGCTTGTCGGGGATGGGTTGGTCCAGCACCTCGTGGCGCACCAGCCGCCAGAACTCGCGGATGGCGGCGTGCACCGGCTCGGTCTCGGTGCCCAGCACCTTGAACACGAGCCCGGCCTGGTGCGGCAGCACGCTGGCGCCGCACACCACCCGTCCGTCCGCGGAGGGACCGGTGGGCACCTGCTCGAGGACGGCGGCAGCGTGGTGGGCGGGGGTGAGCAGGAAGACGTTGCCGAACACGTCGTGCTCGCCCATCACGCCCGCCTGCCGCACCGAGCGCTGCTTGGGCTCCACCAGCAGCTTCTCGGTGAACAGGTGCTCGCCGTCGGGGCGTCGCGCCGTCATCCCCATGGACAGCAGGTCGTAGACGAACAGCTCACCGCCGGCGTGGTGCTTGCGTCCACCGAGGACCACCTCGGAGTACAACAGCGTGGCGGTGGGGTGGATGGTGACCTCGGTGCGCGCCAGGTACCGGGTGTCTCGGTGCGGGATCAGCGTGCCCGGCATGAGCTCGAGGTAGGAGTCCTCGTCCAGGGTGAGCGTCTGCACCATGGAGGCGAAGTTGGCATCCATCCGGTGCACCTTGGTGGCCGACTGGGTGGTCACGTGCGCCATCGAGCCCGGCTCCATGTCGATGCGCACGTACAGCCGGTCCCCCTGCAGCACGCAGCCGGAGGTGGAGATCATGTAGACGCACGGCAGCCCGCGCACCACGGGGTCCCAGTACAGCGCCTGCTGCACCAGCAGAGGCGTCTTGCGGTACAAGTCGGTCATCAGCGACCGGTCGCCGCGCTGGGCGAACCGCATCCGCAGGATCCCGGTCTTCATGAACCCGCCGGCCGGGGCTTGCCCCGGCTCGTCCTGGTACGGGGCCAGCTCCGGCACGTCGAGCAGCTCGGTGGGCAGCTCGTCCAGCGCCTCGGACGACTCGACGGTGGTCACGGGCCCGCCGTGCCGGCAGCAGCCACCCCGTTGCTGGTGCCCTTGTCGCTGCTGTCGAAGAGCACGCCGTGGTCGATCAGCTCGACCACTTGCTGGATGCCCTCGCCGGTCATGCAGTTGGTGAACACGTAGGGCTTGCCCGGCCGCATCAGCGCGGAGTCCCGGTCCATCACCCCGAGGTCGGCGTGCACGTAGGGGGCCAGGTCGGTCTTGTTGATCACCAGGATGTCCGACTGCGAGATGCCGGGGCCGTCCTTGCGCGGGATCTTGTCGCCGGCGGCCACGTCGATGACGTAGATGAAGTAGTCCACCAGGGCCGGGCTGAACGTGAGGGTCAGGTTGTCGCCCCCGCTCTCGATGAAGACCACGTCGGTCTCCGGGAACTGGGTCTCCATGTCCTCGACCGCGGCGAGGTTCATGCTCGGGTCCTCGCGAACGGCGGTGTGCGGGCAGGCGCCCGTCTCCACGCCCACGATCCGCTCCTCCACCAGCACGCCCTTGAGGGCGCGGCGCACGTGCTTGGCGTCCTCGGTGGTCACCACGTCGTTGGTGATCACCAGCACCGTGGTGCCCCGCTTCACCAGCTCTGGCGTGATCGCCTCGATGAGCGCGGTCTTGCCCGAGCCCACGGGCCCCCCGACACCGATGCGCGTCGTCTTCTTCATGTGTCTCCTCTGGTGCTCGCTAGTTCATGAACATCCGGACGTGGGCCTGCACGTGCACCGCAGCGAGCACGTCGGTCATCGGGGCGAAGGTGCACATGTCGGTGAGCGCACGGTCGCGCACCAGGGCGTACTCCGCGGCGGCCTGCTCGTTGACCGCGAAGAGGATCGACTGGGTGGTGGTGTGGTCCACCCGCAGCAGGCGCAGGGCGGCGCCCAGGATGGTCATCGCCACGCCGTACTGGTGCACGGCGAAGGCGTCCTCCTCCGGCGAGCCCATCTCGGCGAACACCACTCCCAGCCCGGCCGGGAACGTCCCCGGCGCCTCGCCGCTGGTGATCGCGGACAACCACGTGCCGAGCACCGGGTTCGCGGTGTTCTCGGTGAGCCGGGTGCCCAGCTGACCCAGCTTCTTGCCCATGCGCACCGACATCAGCCGGGTCTCCTCGTTGAGCTTGCGCACGGTCACCGCGTGGTCGGCGCTGAGCACACCGGCGAAGTCCCCGGCCAGCGCCGCCCGGTGCGCCTGCAGCACCGCGACCCCGTCCCCGGTCGCCGCCTGGTGGGTGGCGGTGTGGACGTACTCCCGCAGGCTCTCCGGGCCGGTCACCTCCTGCTGGGCGACCGCTGACTCCAGGCCGCTGGAGAAGGAGAAGGCCCCGATCGGCAGCATCGAGTCACCGAACTCCATCACCCGCATGGTGCGGGTGATGGCGTCCGCGCCCGTCTCAGGCGAGCGGGTCATGGGTGTGGCCCTCGCCCTCGCGCGCAGCGGCGCCGAACAGCCGCCGCGCCTCGTGCGGGGCCAGGTAGGGGATGACCTCGGCGCCGGGCAGGAAGCTGTGGCTGACCCCCTCGAAGGCGTGGGTCCGCATCACCGAGCCCATCACCGCCTTGTCCACGGTGAGCGGGACGTAGACCTTGGTGCCCTTGACCACCGCGGGCCAGTGCTGGTTGCCCAAGGCGTGGCCGAGCTCCAGGCAGGTCTGCACCACCGTCTCCGGAGCCTGTCCGAGCACCCCGGCCAGGTCCACCTCCAGGACGTCCTTGAGGTCGATCCGTGCGACCACGGCAGTGGCGCTGGGCTCGTCCCAGGCCAGCACGTCGCCGTCGCGCAGCTGGGCGCCGCGCTCCAGCGACAGCGTGACCTCCTGCCCGTCCTCCGTGGTCCGGCGCAGCCGGCTCTTCTGCGCCTCCCACTGGTCCAGGGCGAGCACGTCCACGGTGGCGCTCGCCAGCTGTCGCTGCCAGTTCTCGTCGCTGGTGTTGCCCAGGATCGCCTCGACCCGCAGCGGCTGGGTCGGGTGGGCCTGCCCGGTCTGGTGCGTCCCGGTCTGGTGCGTGGTGTGTGACAACGGTCCTCCTCAGCTGAAGAAGTGCAGCTGGTTGAGTGCCAGCGACTGTGCCGGCTCGGCGTAGACGTGCTCGCCGTCGGCCTTCACCGCGAAGGTCTCCGGATCGACCTCGATGTCAGGCAAGGCGGTGTTGCGGACCATGTCCTGCTTGGTCAGCTCCCGGCAGTGCCGCACCGGCAGGACGATGCGGTCCAGCTCGAGGCGCTCCTTGATGTCGTTGTCCATCGCGGCCTGGGAGACGAAGGAGATGGTGGTCGCGCCCAGCGCCTTGCCCATCGCTCCGTACATCGGCCGGTAGATCACCGGTTCCGGGGTGGGCAGCGAGGCGTTCGGGTCGCCCATGGCGTACCAGCTCGGCACCCCGGCCTTGATCACCATCTTGGGCTTGGCCCCGAAGAAGGCCGGCTCCCACAGCACCAGGTCGGCCATCTTGCCCGTCTCGATGGACCCGAGGACGTGCGCGGTGCCCCACGCCAGCGCCGGGTTGATCGTCACCTTGGCCAGGTAGCGCAGCACGCGGAAGTTGTCGTTGCCGGCCGCGTCCTCGGGGAGCTTGCCCCTGGCCTTCTTCATGGCGTCGGCCAGCTGGATGGCGCGCAGGAACGACTCCCCGACGCGTCCCATGGCCTGGGAGTCGCTGCTGATGATGGAGATGGCGCCCATGTCGTGCAGCACGTTCTCCGCCCCGATGGTCTCCGGCCGCACCCGGCTCTCGGCGAAGGCGACGTCCGAGGGGACCTTGGGGTTGAGGTTGTGGCAGACCATGATCATGTCGAAGAGCTCGGCCTGGGAGTTGATGCCGTAGGGGATGGTCGGGTTGGTCGAGCTGGGCAGCACGTTGTTGTAGCTGGCCACGCGCAGCAGGTCGGGCGCGTGCCCGCCGCCGGCTCCCTCGGTGTGGTACGTGTGGATCGTCCGGCCCTCGAAGGCGGCGATGGTGTCCTCCACGTAGCCGGACTCGTTGAGGGTGTCGGTGTGGATGGCTACGCCGACGTCCTGCTCGTCGGCCACCGCCAGGCAGGCTCGGACGGCGGACGGCGTGGACCCCCAGTCCTCGTGGATCTTGAACCCGGCGGCGCCATTGATAATCTGCTCGGCCAGCGAGCGCGGGTTGGAGCTGTTGCCCTTGCCGCACAGCCCGATGTTGATCGGGATCCCCTCGTAGGCGCGCAGCATCTGCGCCA
This sequence comes from Rhodococcus sp. Z6_132, assembly GCF_058133635.1. Lineage (NCBI taxonomy): Bacteria > Bacillati > Actinomycetota > Actinomycetes > Mycobacteriales > Nocardiaceae > Rhodococcus > Rhodococcus sp. Z6_132. Next base: position 531,385 of record NZ_JBYUNP010000001.1, on the reverse strand, counting down.
GGTTGTAGGTGCCTGCGGTGATGGTGGTGCCGTTGGTGCCGTCGGTGGGACCCATGCCGCCGCCGAAGAGGGTGGTGATGCCGTTGCTCAGTGCGGCCTCGGCCTGCTGCGGCGCGATCATGTGCACGTGGGCGTCGGTGGCGGCGGCCGTGAGGATCATCTTCTCGCCGGAGATGGAGTCGGTGCCGGTCCCGGTGGTCATCCCCACGGTGACGCCGGCCATGGTGGAGGAGTTGCCCGCCTTGCCCACGCCGGCGATGCGGCCGTTCTTGATGCCGACGTCGGCCTTCACCACGCCGATGGTCGGGTCGACCACCACCACGTTGGTGATCACCAGGTCGAGGGCGTCGTTCTCGCTGGTCGCCGAGGCGTCCGAGCCCATGCCGTCGCGAAAGGTCTTGCCGCCGCCGTAGATGATCTCGTCGCCGATCACCCGCAGGTCCTGCTCCACCTCCACGTACAGGTCGGTGTCGCCCAGACGGATCTTGTCCCCGGTGGTGGCGCCGAACAGCCCGGAGTACTCGAGCCTCGAAATCTCAGCCATGTGGTCTGTCCTTTCAACGATCAGGGGTCTGAGCAGGGTCGAGGTCAGCTGCCGGAGAAGCCGAGCTCCTTGGCGCGCTGGGCGGCCTCGGCGGCGCGCGGCCGGTAGCCGGCCTCGACCGGGGCCCAGCCGTTGACCAGGTCGTTGAAGCCGTGCACCCGCTGCTTGCCGGCGAACGGGACCAGGGGGACGTCCTTCTGGTCACCCGGCTCGAAGCGGATGGCCGTTCCGGCAGGAATGTCCAGGCGCCACCCGAAGGTCTCGGCGCGGGGGAAGGACAGGGCGCGGTTGACCTCCATGAAGTGGAAGTGCGAGCCGACCTGGACGGGCCGGTCGCCGGTGTTCTTGACCGTGACGGTCTTGCGCTCGCGGCCTGCGTTCAGCTCGACCGGCTCCTCGCGCAGGACGTAGCCCCCGACGGGGGCCTGGTTTCCCTCGGTGGTGGCTCCGGACTTCTGGGGGTTGGACATGCGTGCTCCTCGAGTGGGACGACCTCAGGTGGGTGGGCGGGCAGTCACTGGATGGGGTTGTGCACGGTGACGAGCCGGCTGCCGTCCACGAACACGGCCTCGACCTGGATCTGCTCGATCATGTCGCTGACGCCGGGCATCACGTCGTCGGCGGTGAGCACGTGGGCGGCGCTGTGCATGACGTCTTCCACGGTCTTGCCCTCACGAGCACCGTCCAGCGCGGCGGCCGTGATGATCGCCACCGACTCGGGATGGTTCAGCTTGAGGCCCTTGTCCTTCCGGCGCTGCGCCACCTCGGCGACCATGTAGATCGTCAGCTTGTCCATCTCTCGCGGGGTCAGATGCATCGCTCTCTCCTGCCGGTAGGGACTGGGCCCGGGTGGACGGCTGAGCCACCGGGTGCGCACAGGGGGCGGGCACGGCACGTGGTGCTGGAGCCCCGGCGGGACAGCAGGGTCGTGCTGCTGTTCAAGATTGGCTTCACCGCTAAGCGAGAAGAATGCGTCAACCTGGCCAAGAATGGCCGGAAAGGATGACGGGACGCGAATGTCCTGCAATTATCATTTCTGTCCAGAACGGACAACTATCGTACAAATCGCCTGGTCAACGCCCTAATGGCCGTTGCCGAGAGCATCTTCTCCGACCTGATCGACGGTACGCGCGGTGCGCTCGGGCGGTCAACGTGAGAGCAATTCTCGCGAGCCCAGCCGCCCGGGGTGTCAGCGCGCCGAGACGGTCGGTCCGGCCGCGGTGTCGGTGGTCGCCCCCGCCCCGTCCGTCGCTGGTGCCTGGGGGGCGTCGGAGCTACCGGCACCAGTCCGCACGCCGGCCAGTGCGTGCGCCTTGAGCGAGTCGAACTCCTCCCGGCTGATGACGTCCGCGTCGAGCAACCGGCGCGCGGTCTCGATCTGCTCTGCCGGCGAGGTGCCGGCGACCTGCCTGATGTAGGCCGCCTCGCGCTGCTGCTCGGCCTGCATCGACCGGCGGGAGCGCTGGGCCATCCCGTCCCCCCGGACGACCAGGTACACCAGGGAGGTGAGGACGGGGAAGAGCAGCAGGAACACCACCCAGGCCGCCTTCGCCCCGCCACTGGGCTCGTGGTCGGAGAAGAGGTCCGCGAAGATGGAGAACAGGATCACCAGGTAGGCGATGAACCCGAAGACGATGACGATGTACCAGAAGACTTCCCAGAACGACATGGCGTGGTCCTTGTCTCGCGCGGCCCTGGAGGGGCCGGTCGAGGAACCGGGTCGTGCTCGCGGTGCGCCGCCGTTGGCGGAGCCGATCCCTCGCGGGAGGAGCAGCTGGTTGGCCGTCCTCCGGGCCGCGCCAGAGGAGCTGCTCACCGGTGGAACAGCCGGCACGCGCACGCGCCGGCTACCTCACTGTACTGCGCAAAACCGCTGGTAGGAGCACCGCAGTGGTGCGCGCGGTCGTCGAGGTTGGGTGGTCGTTCGCTGCGGTTCGCGCTGGGACTGGCGCTCAGCTGAGCAGCTCGCGGAGCAGGTGCATGGCCACGGTGACCGAGCGCTCCCGCACGTCGGCCCGCGAGCCCGGCACCCGGATCTCGCGGCTCAGCGTGCGCTCCGGACTGCTGGCGCACAGGTGCACCAGGCCCACCGGCTTCTCCGGCGTGCCGCCGCCGGGCCCGGCCACCCCGGTGATGCCCACCCCGACGTCGGCCCCCAGCCGCTCGCGCACGCCGGTGGCCAGCGCCTCGCCGACCTCCTTGCTCACCGCGCCGACCGCCTCGACCAGTTCGGCCGGCACCCCCACCACGCCGCTCTTCACCGCGTTGGCGTACGCCGCGACCCCGCCCAGCACGCGCACCGAGGAACCGGGCGGGTTGGTCAGCCGGGCCACCAGCAGGCCCGCGGTGCAGCTCTCGGCGGTGGCGATGGTCCAGCCCCGCCCGTCCAGCAGGTCGGCCACCTGGTCGTCCACGGTGGACCCGTCGGTGGAGTACACCGCGTGGGGGTAGGTGTCGGCCATGGTGCGGGCCAGCCGCTGGTAGGCCTCCTCGGCGTCCGGCTCGTAGCGGGTGACCACCTCCAGCTCGCCGCCCCGCAGGCAGGTCGTCACCTCGAGGTCGCCCAGCACGTCGTCCAGGCCACGCAGGGTGGCGGCCAGCTCGGGCTCCTGCACGCCCCACAGGCGCAGCGTCTGCTGGCGCAGCTCGGCCCGCTCGGCGAGCGCGGTGCGCACCAGCGGCGAGGCCACCGCGGCCGGCCACATCCCCTGCAGCTCACGCGGCGGGCCCGGCAGCACCAGCACGGGCGGGCCGCTGCGGCCCTCGGCCACCGGGACCACCAGCCCGGGGGCGGTGCCCACCGGCTCGAGCACCTCGGCGCCCTCGGGGACCATCGCCTGCTTGCGGATCCCGGCGGCGGCGGCCTCGGCGTCGATGTTCCAGCGCAGTCGGGCGGAGAGTCGCTCGATGATCGCGGCCACCCGCTGCTGCAGCTGGGGGTCCAGCCGCGACTGCCGGCCCTGGAACTCGCCGACCACGGCGGCGGTGAGGTCGTCGGCGGTGGGCCCCAGGCCGCCACTGGTGATCACCAGGTCGACGCCGGTGCTCACCGCGAAGGACAGCGCGGCGGTCAGCTCGCCGGGGCGGTCGCCGACCACCACGGTGTGGCTGATGTCCACCCCGAGCAGGCGGAGCTGCTCGGCCAGCCACGGGCCGTTGCGGTCGGCCACCCGACCGGTGAGAACCTCGGTGCCGGTGACGACGACGGCTGCGCGTGCGCTCATCGGCTCAGCCTAAGGGGCGCAGGTGGCGTCGACCGGCGGACGCCGGCGGCACGGCCCAGCAGAGCGAGTGGGTCAGTACAGGCGGCGCAGGTGCTCGCGGGGGTTGAACAGCGGCAGGTCGGCGCCGGAGACCAGCGTGCCGGCCACGGCGGGGTCGGCCAGGTGCAGCCGGCCCACGGCGACCAGGTCGAACTCGTCGGCGCCCAGGCGCTCCAGCAGCCCGTCCAGGCTGGCCGGCAGCGCGGGCGCGGCGTCGCGCAGCGAGGCGGTCAGCCCCACGCTGCCCACCGCCATGCTCAGCGCGCCGGTGAGCTTCTTGGCCCACCCGGCCAGGGTGAGGTCGCTGCCGTCGAACGCGGGAGCGTCGAAGTAGCGGGCGCTGGCGTCGAGGACGTCCACCCCCGCCTCGACCAGTGCGCCGAGCACCACGCCGAGCTCCTCGGGGGTCTGGGCGGTGCGAGCGGTGTAGTCCTGCTGCTTGTGCTGGGAGAAGCGGAAGAACAGGGCAGCGTCGGTGCCGATGGCGGCGCGGATGGCGCGCACCACCTCCGCCGGGAAGCGGGTGCGGGACACCAGGTCACCACCCCAGTGGTCGGTGCGGGTGTTGGTGGAGTCCCACAGGAAGGCGTCCAGCAGGTAGCCGTGGCCGCCGTGCACGGCGACGCCGTCGAAGCCCACGTCCATGGCGTTGCGGGCGGAGCGGGCGAAGGCGTCGATCACCGCGGTGATGTCGTCGTCGGTCATCGCCGGGGTGGGCGCCGAGGCAGCCTCGATGTAGGCCTCGGGGTAGACGGTGCGCCCGACCTTGCCCCAGGTGCCGGAGGGACGCATGGACACCGCGTGGGAGTCCACCGCGTTCATCGCGCCCCACAACGGACCCACGTGCCACAGCTGCGGGATGATCCGGCCGCCCTCGGCGTGCACCGCCTCCACCACGTGCCGCCACCCCTCGAGGGCGGCCGGGTCGTGCAGGTTGGGCACGTTGTCGCTGTCCACCGCGCTGTGGTGGTCGACGGCCACACCCTCGGTGACCACCAGGCCCGTGCCGCCCGCGGCCCGGCGACGGTAGTAGTCGAGCACGTCCGGCCCGGGCACCCCGCCGGGGGAGTGCTGCCGGGTCATCGGCGACATCACCACCCGGTTTGGCAGCTGCAGCGACCGCACCGAGAGCGGGCGGGCGAGGGGGGAGGTGGCCAGGCTGGAAGTCACGTCGATGCGCTCCGGTAGTCGTAGAAGCCGGGGGTGGTGTCCACCCGCAGCCGGGTGAGCCTGCGGTGGCTGATCAGCCACGCGCCGTCCACCTTGTGGTACTGCTCGTGGTAGTGGCCGAAGCCGTGCAGCAGCTCGTCCTGGTCCCCGTTGCGCCACCAGAGCTTGTCCTCCATCGCCCAGGTGCCGTGGGCGGTGGTGTCGGAGTCCAGCACGATCTCGGGGGTGTGCCCGTGGTGCACGCTGGTGACGGTGGTGGGGCCGTCCAGGGTGGTGCGGATGGCCCGGGTGAGGGCCTCGCGACCGATCACCTGCCGGCCCACGTAGGCCTCGCTGACCACGTCCGGGGTGTGCAGCTCGCCGTAGCGGTCCCACTGCTTGGTGTCCATCACCCGCAGGCGCTGGGCGAAGAGCCGCTTGATCTCCTCGATGGCGAGCAGCTGCTCGGCCAAGCTCGTCGTCAGCGCTGGCGGGGTCACGCCTGGGACCGTCGCACCACGATCACCGACGGTCAACGTCCGGACCTGCTCAGTGGGACCTCGGCTGGCACACTGGCGCAGTGATCGACATCGAGCCGGGCCGCGCGTGCGCCCAGACCCCCACCCGCTGCGACGCCCGCACCCGGCTGTACCGCGACGGGGTGCTGGAGTCCGAGGGCTTCCCGGTGGAGCAGATCAGCGACCACCTGGGCGACGACCGGGTGGTGGTGTGGCTGGACCTGCTCGACCCCGAGCTGGACGACCTGGTGGTGCTCTCCGAGGAGTTCGGGCTGCACCCGCTGGCGCTGGAGGACGCGGTGCACGACCACCAGCGGCCGAAGGTGGACCGCTACGGCACGCACCTGTTCCTCACCTCCTACGGCGCCTGGCTGGACACCGACAGCGCCGAGCTGCAGACCACCGAGGTGGCCGCCTTCGTGCTGCCGCAGGCGCTGATCACCGTGCGCAAGGACGACCGGCTGCGCATCGAGAGCGTCATGCAGCGCTGGGACGACAACGCGGACCTGGCCAAGCACGGGGTGGCGTTCCTGCTGCACGGGCTGCTGGACTTCATCGTGGACGGCCACTTCGAGACGGTGCAGCTCCTCGACGACGCGATCGAGGACCTCGAGGACCAGCTGTTCTCCGACGAGCCGCAGGGCAAGGAGGTGCAGCGTCGCAGCTACGAGCTGCGCAAGTCGCTGGTGCTCACCCGGCGGGTGGTGATGCCCATGCGCGAGGTGCTCAACACGGTGATGCGTCGCGACCTGCACGTGCTCGACGAGGAGATGCTGCACTACTTCCACGACGTCTACGACCACGTCCTGCGCGCCACGGAGTGGACCGAGAGCCTGCGCGACCTGGTGACCACCGTGCTGGACACGCACCTGACCATGCAGGGCAACCGGCTGAACGAGATCATGCGCCGGCTCACGGCGTGGGCGGCGATCATCGCCATCCCCACCGCCATCACCGGCTTCTACGGGCAGAACGTGCCCTACCCCGGCTTCGAGCAGTGGTGGGGCTTCCTCTGCAGCCTGGCGCTGATGGTGGGTGTCGCGGGCGGTCTGTTCCTGGGCTTCCGCCGCAAGGGCTGGCTCTAGCTCTCCACCGGCGCGGGCTCGGCCTGGGCCGTTGCGGCGCCCTTGTCTGCCTCGGTGCGGATGCCGGTCAGGATGGCGGTGGCCATGTCCTCCACGTGCGGAACCTGCAGCAGCGAGGCGTGGTCGCCGACGAAGGTGTGCACCCGCAGCGGCCCCCGGTGCAGCTCGCGCCAGCCGAAGCTGGAGTCTCCGCTCTCCGCAACGGACTCGGTGGTCACGAACAGCTCCGCGGGCAGGTCCAGCCCAGGCCGGTCGTAGCGGGCGCCGACGACGTTGGCGGCCCGGATGTCGAACACCTCGTCCGGGGCCGCGGCGTGCACCCCCTGGCGCAACGCCCGCAGCGGCACCTCGCGCAGCTTCTGCAGCCGGTGGCGCCAGCCGTGCTCACGCAGGCGCTGCAGGCGGGCCCACAGCGACAGCGCCGGCAAGGCGGTCCGGCACGCCGTCGGCGCGGGCGCGTCCAGCAGTCCCACCCACTGCACCTGCTCGCCGGCCTCGCTGAGCCGCCGAGCCAGCTCGTAGGCGACGAGCCCACCGACGGAGAACCCCGCCAGCAGGTACGGGCCGTGCGGCTGGACGTCGCGGATGGTGGCCAGCATGGGCTCCGCCAGGTGCTCCACCGTCTCGTCCTTGGCGAAGCGCCCGTTCGGGTTGGCCGGGGTGAGGGCGTGCACCGGGAGCTCCGCGCCCCAGGTGCGGGTGAGGTGCCGACGGCTCATCGCCGAGGGCAGGTCGGGGTAGACGCAGAACAGCGGCGCCAGTGCGTCCCCTGCCTCCGGCGCCGGCCCGCCGTCCAGCAGGGCCGCCAGCCCGGCCACGGTGGTCCCGCGGTCGAGGAAGTCGCGCACGGTCAGGGTGGGCCCGGGCTGCTCGTTGAGCCCGGCCACCAGGCGGGCGGCGAGCAGGGAGTCGCCCCCCAGCACGAAGAAGTCGGCGTGCACGTCGGTGACCGGCGCGGGCAGCACCGAGGTCCAGAGCGCCGCCACCCGCTGCTCGGTGGCGGTGCGCGGCGCGGTGGCGTCCTGGGCGGCGTGCTCCACGCCGGGCGCGGGCAGGGCCCGGCGGTCGAGCTTGCCGCTGCTGGTGCGGGGCAGCGCGTCCAGGTGCACCACGGCGCTGGGCACCATGTAGTCGGGCAGGCGCTCGCGCACCCAGCTGCGCAGCTCCACCGCGGTGGGCTGGGGCTCGGTGGTCGCGGCCTGTCGGGCGCGGGCCTCGGGGGTGCCGATGACGTAGGCGACCAGCTGCAGCTCGCCGTCGGTGTTCTCCCGGGCGATGACGCTGCAGCTGCGCACCTCCGGGTGCCCGGCCAGCACGGCCTCCACCTCACCCGGCTCCAGCCGGTAGCCGCGGATCTTCACCTGGTCGTCGCCGCGGCCGAGGTGCTGCAGGCGACCGTCGGCCAGCACGCGGCCCAGGTCGCCGGTTCGGTAGAACCGAGCGCCGGCGGCGTCGGTGCCGAAGCGCGCGCTGTGCTCCTCGGGGCGGTTGAGGTAGCCGCGGGTGACGCCGGCCCCGCTGATCACGATCTCGCCGGTCTCGCCGTCGGGCACCGGCTCGCCGTGGGCGTCGCACACCTGCACCTGGGTGCCGGGCAGTGCGCGGCCGACGGTCACCGTGTCACCGGCCGTGACCGGGCCGACGGTGGACCAGACGGTGGTCTCGGTGGGGCCGTAGACGTTCCACACCGCGGCGCACGCCTCGAGCAGCCGGCGGGCCAGGCGGTCGGTGAGCGGCTCGCCGCCGGCGACCGCCACCAGCCGGCGGTCGCCCCGCCAGCCCCCGTCCAGCATGGCCGTCCAGGTGGTGGGGGTGGCGTTCATGACGGTGGCGCCGGAACGCTGCACCAGCGCACCGAGCGAGTAGGGATCGGCGGCCTCGTCCTCGGTGGGCAGGATCAGCCGCGCGCCGGTGGCGAGGGTGCTGAAGATGTCGCCGGCGGAGACGTCGAAGGTGTACGCGGCCAGGGACAGCACGGAGTCCGTGGGGCCGATGCCGAGGGCGGGGAAGAGCTCGCGCACCAGGCGAGCGATGTTGTGCTGCTCCACGAGCACGCCCTTGGGCAGACCGGTGGAGCCGGAGGTGTAGAGGATGTAGGCGACGTCGTCGCGGGCCGGGTCGGTCCGGCCTGCCGTGCCCGTGGGGTGCGGACCCGGGCGGTCGGCGTCGGGGCTCGCGTCCAGCAGCAGCACCGGCAGGTCGGACGGGAGCTTGTCGGACACGGCGGGCAACAGGTCGGTGCGGGTGAGCACCAGCGAGGCGGCGGTGTCGCTGAGCATGAAGCGGCAGCGCTGGACGGGCTGGCGGGCGTCTATGGGCACGTAGGCGGCGCCGCTGAGCAGGATCCCGAGCAGGGCCTCGACGAGGCCGCACGAGCGGTCGAGCACCACCGCCACCACGGTTCCGGGCCCGGCACCGGCCGCGCGGAGGCGGTCGCGCACCTGCGTGGCGCCGGCGACGACCTCGGCGTACGTGCGCTGCTCGCGGCCCACCGTGAGGGCGGCTGCGGAGGGGGTGCGGGCAGCCTGGGCGAGCACGAGGTCACCGACGAGCGATCCGGGCTCAGTCGTCTCGGTGGCCGCCGACGCCAGGGCCGAAGCCCCGGCGTCAGCTCCGTCGTCTGCCGCTACCTGCACTGAGTCCCGCTTCCCCGCCATGGGCAAACCCTAATGCCCAGGTAAACGACTTACCAGGTTTCCCACCGTGTTTCAGATGCGCACGCCGCGCGCCCGCAGCCACTGTGCGGGGTCGACTCGGGTGCCGTTGGGCAGCCGGACCTCGAAGTGCAGGTGCGGGCCGGTGGAGTCGCCGCGGTTGCCGATGTAGGCGATGACGTCGTTGACCTTGACCACGTCACCGACCCGCACCTTGTTGCTGTCGTTGTGGCCGTAGGTGGTGATGGTGCCGTCGGTGTGCTGGATGCGGACCCACAGCCCGAAGCCGCTGGCCGGTCCGGCGCTGATCACCTTGCCGGCGTGGGCAGCGACGATCGGGGTGCCGATCTTGTTGGCGATGTCGATGCCGTAGTGCCAGCTGCCCCAGCGCTCACCGAAGCCGGAGGTGTAGGTGCCCTTGGCGGGCGCCACGTAGGCGGCGGTGGTCGGCTGGCCGGGGTTGTTCCCGCCCACGGTGCCGCCGGACCCGGGCACGTCAGCCTCGGGGTTGCCGGCGTCGGCGAAGGCCTCGAAGCAGGAGGTGAAGCCGTCGGCGGCGGTGAAGACGTCGAAGCGGCCACCGACGAGGTTCTCCACCTGCACGGTCACCTCGTTGAACAGGCAGAACACCAGGTCCAGGGTCGGGTCGGAAGCGGCGGTGGCCACCGCGCTGTTGATGGTCTGCAGCAGCTGGGCGCCCTGCTCCACCAGTGGGACCGGGGCGGGGGCGGGAGCCTGGGCGGACGCCATCGCGGGGGCCGCGGTGAGGGCGATGGTCGAGGCAGCCACGGCGAGCGCGCCACGGGCGATCCAGCGGCGCGGCCGCGTGGGGGTGGGGAGGAGGGACACAGAGAGCTCCTTGACTTGCCCCAGACGAAACGCGTGGCGATTCACCCCGGGCACGGCGGCGGGACGGTACCTCTGGTTGATCGGCACTTACGAGGCGTAGTCAAGCAAACACGCCGAGTTATTTCTCTTCTCCATCAGATTGATGCAGTAGAGCACTCGAGTCACACCTGCACCACCCGTGACCAGTGACGACGGCGGACCTGGTCCGCCGCGCGCTCGGCGGTTGTCACCTCGAGGGCTCCGGCGTTACATGGAGAGATGACCGAGCCCAGCGGTATCAACGTCTCCATCCCGCCCAGCGGCCCCGGCTGCGCGGAGTGCACGAAGACCGGCGGCTGGTGGTACCACCTGCGTCGCTGTGCCGAGTGCGGTCACGTCGGCTGCTGCGACTCCTCGCCGGGCCAGCACGCCAGCGCGCACTTCCGGTCGTCCGGCCACCCGCTCATCCGCAGCTACGAGCCGGGCGAGCACTGGTTCTACGACTTCCGCGACGGGCAGCTCTACGAGGGGCCCGCGCTGGCGTCGCCGGAGACCCACCCCGCCGACCAGCCAGTGCCGGGTCCGGCCGGTCGGGTGCCGCTGGACTGGGAGTCCCAGCTGCACGTCTGAGACTGGCTGGCCCGGCATCTGCTAGCCCGGCACCTGCTAGCCCGCTGCGTTCTAGTCCGCTGCCTTCTTGGCCTTCGCGGCGGCCTTGGCGGCGCGCTTGAACTCCCGCACCTCGTGCAGCGACGTCCCGTCCACCACGTCGGCCACCGAGCGGCGCCCGTCGGGCTCGCCGTAGTCGCCGGCGGCCTCGCGCCAGCCCTGCGGCTGCACCCCGATCTGCTTGCCCAGCAGGGCCAGGAAGATCCGCGCCTTCTGGTCGCCGTACCCGGGCAGCGCCTTCAGCCGGCGCAGCACCTCGCGGCCGTCGGGGTCGCCATCGGTCCAGATGCCCTCGGGGCGTCCGTCGTAGTGCTCCACCACGTACTGGCACATCGCCTGGATGCGCTTGGCCATGGAGCCGGGGAAGCGGTGCACCGCGGGCGGCTGCGCGCACAGCGCGGCGAACTCGTCCGGATCTGCAGCGGCGATGCGGGCCAGGTCGAACCCGCCCATGCGCTCGGCGATCTTCTGCGGGCCGCCGAAGGCTGACTCCATCGGCACCTGCTGGTCCAGCAGCATGCCGGTGAGCAGCGCGGCCGAGTTCTCCGCCAGCAGCTCGTCGGCCTCGGGGTCCTGGGCGAGGCAGAGCGTGCGGGCCATCAGACGGCCCGCCCGCGCTGGCGGCGGTAGTAGCGCACCAGGGCGTCGGTGGAGGAGTCGTCCTGGGCCGGGGGCGCGGCGTCGTCGGTGAGCACCGGCGTCAGCTGCTGGGCCTGGGTCTTGCCCAGCTCCACCCCCCACTGGTCGAAGCTGTCGACGCCCCAGATGACGCCCTCCACGAACGTGGCGTGCTCGTAGAGGGCGATCAGCTGACCCACCACCGACGGGGTGAGCAGCGGGGCCAGGATGGAGGTGGTGGGCCGGTTGCCGGGCATCACCTTGTGCGGCACCACCTCGGCCGGGGTGCCCTCCGCAGCGATCTCCGCTGCGGTCTTGCCGAAGGCGAGCACCTTGGTCTGCGCGAACAGGTTGGACATCAGCACGTCGTGCATGCTGCCGCTGCCGTCCATGGTGGCCAGGTCCTCCACCGGCTCGGCGAAGCCGATGAAGTCGGCGGGCACCAGCCGGGTGCCCTGGTGCAGCAGCTGGTAGAACGCGTGCTGGCCGTTGGTGCCGGGCTCGCCCCAGAAGATCTCCCCCGTGCTGGTGGTGACCGGGGTGCCGTCGGCGCGCACCGACTTGCCGTTGCTCTCCATGGTGAGCTGCTGCAGGTAGGCGGGGAAGCGGGCCAGGTCGTTGCTGTAGGGCAGCACCGCGCGGGTCTCGGCGCCGAAGAAGCTGGAGTACCAGACGCCGAGCAGCGCCATCAGCACCGGCGCGTTGCGCTCCAGGGGAGCGGTCTGGAAGTGCTCGTCCACGGCACGGAAGCCGGCCAGCACCTGCCCGAAGGCCTCCTTGCCGATCGCGCACATCACCGACAGCCCGATGGCGGAGTCCACGGAGTACCGTCCGCCCACCCAGTCCCAGAAGCCGAACATGTTGGCCGGGTCGATGCCGAAGTCGCGCACCTTCTCGGTGTTGGTGGACACCGCGACGAAGTGTCGGGCGACGGCGTCGGACTCCGGGGACTGCCCGGCCGCGGGCAGGCCCGCCAGCAGCCAGCGGCGGGCAGCGGTGGCGTTGGTCAGCGTCTCCAGGGTGGAGAAGGTCTTGGACGCCACCACGAACAGCGTGCGGGCCGGGTCGAGGTCGGCGGTCTTGGCGATCAGGTCGGCGGGGTCCACGTTGGACACGAAGCGGCAGCTGATGCCGGCGTCGGCGTAGGCCCGCAGCGCCTGGTACATCATCACCGGGCCCAGGTCGGAGCCGCCGATGCCGATGTTCACCACCGTGGTGATGCGCTCGCCGGTCGCACCCACCCACTCGCCGGAGCGCACCCGGTCGCTGAACTCGCCCATCCGCTCCAGCACCTCGTGCACGTCGGACACGATGTCCTGGCCGTCCACGCTGAGCTCGGCCTCCTTGGGCAGGCGCAGCGCAGGGTGCAGCACGGCACGGTCCTCGCTGGTGTTGATGTGCGCGCCGGAGAACATCAGGTCACGGCGGCGCTCCACCTCGGCGGCGCGGGCCAGGTCGAGCAGCAGGCGCAGCGTCTCGCGGGTGGCCCGGTGCTTGGAGTAGTCCAGGTACAGCTCGCCGGCGGTGACGGTGAGGTCGCGTCCGCGGTCGGGGTCGTCGGCGAAGATCTGCCGCAGGTGCAGCTCGGCCACCTCGCGGTGGTGCGCGGTGAGCGCCTGCCACTGCGGGGTGGCAGAGAGGTCGGACACGGAGATGTCGGACACTGCTCGGTCCGACGAGGTGGCGTCTGTCATGGCGTCTGCTCCCTTGCCGGCGTGGCCCGTCGCTCCTCATCCTCGCCTGTGGGCGGCAGCCGGCGCTACCGCGCGTTCAGGTTCCGAGGAGGGTGGGCAGGTAGCTGCGCTCCTCGTGGCGAGCCTGGATGCGCCACCCGGCGGGGGTCCGCACGAAGGCGTCGCGGTACCAGAGTCCACAGAGGAACACCTGGGTGGAGCCGTCGTCGGCCGTGCGCAGCATCGGGTTGTGGCAGATGGTCTTCCCCGTCGCGGTGTCGCCGTCCACCACCACCTTGCTGGTGGAGATCATGTGTTGGAAACCACTGAACAGCGGCATCACCTCGGCCAGGAACTTCTTGGTCTCGGCCACGGTGCCCCGGGTGCCACCCATCTCGGTGTAGTCGATGACGGCGTCGGTGGTGAAGACGTCGTCCAGGGCGTCCCAGCTGCGGGTGTCCACCGCGTGGCAGTAGTCCACCAGCAGGTCCTGGATCTCCAGGCGGTCGGAGATCTCGGTCAGGCTCAGGCTCACGGCTACTCCCTCGGGGCGGTGGAACGCAGTGGGACGCTTCCCCGCTGATCGTGCCACCGCTGGGCGAGCCGTAGTGGGCCGCTGCTGCACCGGTGGGCCAGGTCGTAGGCTGCGGGCATGGCTGCGAGCACCTCTTCTGACACCACCACCACTCCCGACATCAAGCCGCGGTCCCGCGACGTCACCGACGGCCTGGAGAGCACCGCCTCCCGCGGGATGCTCCGCGCAGTGGGCATGGGCGACGACGACTTCGCCAAGCCGCAGATCGGGGTGGGGTCGAGCTGGAACGAGATCACCCCCTGCAACCTCTCCCTGGACCGCCTGGCCAAGGCGGTCAAGGAGGGGGTGACCGCGGCCGGTGGCTTCCCGATGGAGTTCGGCACCATCTCCGTCTCCGACGGCATCTCCATGGGCCACGAGGGCATGCACTTCTCGCTGGTCTCCCGCGAGGTCATCGCCGACTCGGTGGAGACGGTGATGAGCGCCGAGCGGATGGACGGCTCCGTGCTGCTCGCCGGCTGCGACAAGTCCCTGCCGGGCATGCTGATGGCCGCCGCGCGCCTGGACCTGGCCAGCGTCTTCCTCTACGCCGGATCCACGCTGCCCGGCAAGGTCGGTGACCGAGAGGTCACCATCATCGACGCCTTCGAGGCGGTCGGAGCCTGCATGCGGGGCCTGATCACCCGCGAGGAGGTCACCGAGATCGAGCGCAACATCTGCCCGGGCGAGGGCGCCTGCGGCGGGATGTACACGGCCAACACCATGGCGTCGGTGGGCGAGGCGCTGGGCATGTCCCTGCCCGGCTCCGCGGCGCCGCCGGCGGTGGACCGTCGCCGGGACGGCTACGCCCGCCAGTCCGGCGAGGCCGTGGTGGAGATGCTGCGCAAGGGCATCACCGCCCGCCAGATCATGACCAAGCCGGCGTTCGAGAACGCCATCGCCGTGGTGATGGCGCTGGGCGGATCTACCAACGCGGTGCTGCACCTGCTGGCCATCGCCCGCGAGGCCGACGTCGACCTCACGCTGTCCGACTTCAACCGCATCGGCGACAAGGTCCCGCACCTGGGTGACCTCAAGCCCTTCGGCCGCTTCGTGATGAACGACGTGGACAAGGCCGGTGGCATCCCGGTGGTGATGCGGGCCCTGCTCGACGCCGGCCTGCTCAACGGTGACTGCCTCACCGTCACCGGCAAGACCATGGCGGAGAACCTGGCTGACATCGCGCCGCCGGACGTGGACGGCACGATCATCCGAGCCATGAGCAACCCCATCCACCCCACTGGTGGGCTGGCGATCCTGCACGGCTCGCTGGCGCCGGAGGGTGCCGTGGTCAAGAGCGCCGGCTTCGACACCGCGGTGTTCGAGGGCACGGCTCGGGTCTTCGACGGCGAGAAGGCGGCGATGGCGGCGCTGGAGGACGGCACCATCAGCGCGGGCGACGTGGTGGTCATCCGGTACGAGGGCCCCAAGGGCGGGCCCGGCATGCGGGAGATGCTGGCGATCACCGGCGCCATCAAGGGCGCGGGCCTGGGCAAGGACGTCCTGCTGCTCACCGATGGCCGCTTCTCTGGTGGCACCACCGGCCTGTGCGTGGGCCACGTGGCGCCGGAGGCGGTGGACGCCGGCCCGATCGCGTTCGTCCGCGACGGCGACCCCATCCGGCTGGACATGGACAAGCGCACCCTGGACGTGCTGGTGGACGAGGCCGAGCTGGAGTCGCGCAAGGAAGGCTGGGCGCCGCGCCAGCACGGCTACACCCGGGGCGTGCTCGCCAAGTACTCCAAGCTGGTCGGCTCGGCCGCCGACGGCGCCATCTGCGGGTAGTCGCTCGCTGCTTGTCCGGAACGGGTCGTCCCCTGGTGGGGGCGGCCCGTTCTGCGCTCTGGGGGTGAGGGTGCCGGGGGGCTGGCGCACCAGGCGGAAGGTGGTGTGGCAAGGCGCTCGTGCTGGTTGCCGGGGCTGACCGCGTGGCGACGATCGACGTTACATCGGGTGCTGGGTCTGGGCTTCCACGTGGCGGGCCACCCGGGTTGGTGGCGGCGCCCGGGGTGGTGATGGGCCATCCTGTGGGGCTCCTACCTGGCTCCGGTGCTGGTCAGGGGCGGAAATTGTCGGGGCGGGGTCTTATGCTTCGAACATGAGTTCGAACGATGTCGCGGTGGCCCCCGAGGGGATGGCGGCTGCGTTGGACTGTCTCGAGGACGCGCTGGCGCGAGTGCGGGACGAGGCGGCGGTCCTTTCTGGCACCGCCGTGCTGGCGGTGTACCAGCGCTTCGAGCAGCTCCGCAACACCA
Source organism: Rhodococcus sp. Z6_132 (assembly GCF_058133635.1). Lineage (NCBI taxonomy): Bacteria > Bacillati > Actinomycetota > Actinomycetes > Mycobacteriales > Nocardiaceae > Rhodococcus > Rhodococcus sp. Z6_132. The sequence goes on along the minus strand of NZ_JBYUNP010000001.1, from coordinate 515,555 downwards.
TGCCCGTGGTGGATCACTCGTTGATCACCACGCTGGAACGAGAAGGCACCGCCGGACAGCACCTGCACCGCGGCACCGCGGCACTGCTGGTGCACCTGCTGCACGTGGACCAGCCCGAGGCGAGGGCCAGAGTCCGGGAAGCCGAGCTGCTGGGACCGCGTGCCTCCTTCACCGGCGAACCACTGCAGCCTGCGCACCCCGCCACCGCGACAGCGCAGGCGGCCGGCTCGGTGTCCCGCGCACACGTCCGCGTGATCGCCAAGACGCTGCACGACCTGCCCGCCTCGCTGGACGCCGAAACGACCACCATGGCCGAGCAGACTCTGGCCGCGCAAGCCTGCGCCCTGCGACCGTCGGAATTGGCCAAGGCCGCGGAGCGGCTGGTGGCCTACCTCGACCCGGACGGCCGCGAGACCTCTGACCTGGACCGGGCGCGGCGACGCGGGTTCACCATCGGCCGGCAGCGCCCGGACGGGATGAGCCGCATCAGCGGCGAGCTGGATCCGATGACCCGGGCGCTGGTGGACGCCGCCTTCTCCGCCGCCGCGCGGCCGGTCACCGAGGACGGGGTGCCGGATCCGCGCAGTGCCGCCCAGCGCAACCACGACGCGTTGGCCACGTTGTGTCGCAACGCATTGGCGGGCGGGGAGCTCCCGAGCAACCGCGGGTTGCCGGCCACGGTCGTGGTCACCATGGGACTGGCGGAGCTGGAACGCCGGACAGGCACGGCCCGCACCGCCTCCGGCGGGACCGTGCCGGTGCGTGACGTGCTGCGCATGGCCGCGGAGGCGAAGTGGCTGCCCTGTGTGCTCGACTCCCACGGGCAAGTGCTTCACCTCGGTCAGGGTCAGCGGTTGGCGTCCCCGGCACAGCGACTAGCCCTGTACGCCCGAGACCGCGGCTGCACCCGACCCGGCTGCGAGATACCCGCCCAGTGGACCCAGGTCCACCACCTGACGGAGTGGCAACACGGCGGCCCCACAGACCTAGCGAATCTGGCCCTGGTGTGCCCGTTCGACCACCGGCTCATCACCCACGAAGGCTTCACCGTCCGCATGGGCGGCAGCGGCCGCGTCGAGTGGATCCCACCCCGACACCTCGACCCCGACCAACGACCACGGACCAACCCGATCCACCACCCACCCGACCTCAGCGACCCGGACCCGCCCGCGGCATGCGGGTAGCGCGGGCGGGCAGATCCGTGCACATCTCCACCTTCGTTGTTACGGTGTAATCATGTAACAACGACGAATGGAGAAGCTCATGCGCCACCACCAGCACAGAGTCAACCGGTCCGGCCTCGACGGGCCACGCCGCTTCCGGAAGGGAGAGCCGCCGGAGGAGCCCTTCGACAACGAGGGCGGTCCGGGCCCCGGGCGCCGTCGGGGTGGAGGGCCACGGGGTGGTCACCGTGGTGGCCCCCACGGACGCCCCGGCGGAGGCGGACGGGGCTTCGGCCGGCGTGGCGGCTGGCAGCAGGCCGACCTGCCGGACGCCAGCGACGCCGGGGCATGGCTCAACGGCAGGCTGCCCGCCGAGTGGTTCACCGGTGCCCCCACCGTCACGGTCGACCGCGAGGAGATCCTCGTGGTGGGCGAGCTCGACGCGCCCGACCTGGCCGAGCACCAGGCAGCCGCTCCGGGCGCTGCCGACCCCAAGGCAGCGCAGGCCGCGGCCGAGGGACGGATGAGCCGCTTCCGGGAGGACACCCGGGGGGAGCGGATGGCGATCGCCGCGGAGGCGGAGGCACGCTACGGCCGCACGCTGTCCTGGGGCGTGCGCATCGGCGACGTCGAGCGACTGTTCACCCACCTCTCGGTGCCCGTGATGACTCGGCTGCGCCAGCCCGAGCGACAGGTCCTGGACACCCTGGTCGACGCCGGCATCGCCCGGTCGCGCTCCGACGCCGTGGTCTGGGCGGTACGGCTGGTCGCCGAGCACACCGACGACTGGCTCGAGCAGCTCCGCGAGGCCATGAGCACCGTGGACAAGCTGCGCGCCGAAGGTCCGCAGTAGGGCGGGGCCAGCCACCGCGAGCTAGCTCGTCCTGGGCCGCGGCTCGTGCCGCCGCATCGGCTCCCGACCCACCGGCTGCTGCGGTGGCTCCCGCTCCGGAGGCGGAGCCACCGTCCGCGTCACGGGCTGGCCGGCCGTGAGGGTGAGCGACGTGCCGAAGTGGGTGATCTCCAGCGGCTCACCCTCGACCACCAGGTAGGTGGCGCTGTCGGGCGTCACCTCCACCGACATCCGCCGGTGGCGCAGCACGATGTGGAACTTCAGCCGGTGCATCCCGCTGGGCAGGCGAGGGCTGAAGTGCTGCACGGCGGTGGCCTCCCGCATCCCCCCGAAGCCGTACACCAGGGTGATCCACGACCCGGCCAGCGAGGCGATGTGCAACCCGTCGCGGGTGTTGTGCTCGAGGTCCTTGAGGTCCATCAGCGAGGCCTCGCCGAGGTAGTCGTAGGCGAGGTCGAGGTGACCCAGCTCGGCCGCCATCACTCCCTGCGTGCACGCCGAGAGCGAGGAGTCACGCACCGTCAGCCGCTCGTAGTAGTTGAAGTTGCGGCTCTTCTCGTCGTCGGTGAACATCTCGCCGCGCAGCTGCATCGCCAGCACCAGGTCGGCCTGCTTGATCACCTGCTTCCGGTACAGGTCGAAGTACGGAAAGTGCAGCATCAGCGGGTAGTCGATGGGGCGGGTGCTGGCGAAGTCCCACACCTGGTGCTGGCTGAAGGACTCCGCCTGCAGATGGATGCGCAGCTTCTCGTCGAAGGGCACGTACATCGCCAGCGCCGCGGCCGTCCAGTCGGCCATCTCCTCGCCGGAGACCCCCATCTGCTTGGCCCGATCCGGGTGCGCACCGGCCACCTCGGCCGCGAACTGCAGGTTCTGCTGTGCCATCAGGTTGGTGTAGAGGTTGTCGTCGGCCACCGCGCTGTACTCGTCGGGCCCGGTCACCCCGGCGATGCGGAACTCGCCCCCGGGTCCGTAGTGCCCCAGGCTGCGCCACAGCCGCGCGGTCTCCACCAGCAGGGGCAGCCCGACGAACTGGCTGAAGTCGACGTCGCGGGTGTTGCGGAGGTAGCGCACCACCGCGTCGGCGACGTCGGCGTTGACGTGGAAGGCGGCGGTGCCCGCCGGCCAGTAGCCCGAGCACTCGCTGCCGTTGATGGACCGCCACGGGAACGCTGCCCCGGCCAGGCCCAGCTGCTGCGCCCGGGTGGTCGCCCGGGTCAGCGTGTTGTAGCGCCACAGCAGGGCGTTGGCCGCAGCGTCGGGCTGGGTGTAGGTGAGCACCGGCAGCACGAACATCTCGGTGTCCCAGAAGGCGTGCCCGTCGTAGCCGGTGCCGGTGAGGCCCTTGGCCGGAATCGCCCGCCCCTCCGCCCGCGCCCCCGCCTGCAGCACGTGGAACAACGCGAAGCGCACGGCCTGCTGGAGCTCGGGATCGCCGTCGATCTCCACGTCGGCGCGGTCCCAGAACGTCTCCAGGTAGCGCTGCTGGTCGGTGAGCAGGTCCTCCCACCCGGTCTGGCGGGCCGCCGTGAGCGCCGCCCCCACCTGGGCGCGCACCCCGGGCAGCGACCGCTCGGCCGACCAGCCGTGGCTGACGTACTTGACGAACCTCAGCGACTGCCCCTTCTTGAGGTCCACCGCCAGGGTGACCCGCCCCAGGTTGTCGGTGCTCTCCGAGCTGAGCTGGTAGGTGGGGGGATGCAGCACCTCGTGGTCCATCGCCGCACCCACCCGGATGCCGCTGCGCCGGGTGCGGTGCACGGTGTCCACTCGGGCGCCGAGCGCCTCGTGCCGCTCGGCCACCAGCACGTTGTCCATCGCCACCGCCACCCGTGGATCGCCCACCGGCCGAGGCAGCTGCTCGTTGGTGACCAGCTCTGACTGCACCACCACGCGGGCCGGGCCGTCCACCGGCTCCACCTCGTAGTAGGTGGCTGCGATGGAGCGCTGGGTGAACGACACCAGCCGCGTCGTCTTGATCCGTACGGTGCGCCCGGTGGGGGAGGTCCACTCCACGCTGCGGTGCAGCACCCCGTCCCGGAAGTCCAGCGTCCGCTCGTGGCTGTGCATGCGGCCGTAGCGGATGTCGAAGGGCTCGTCGTCCACCAGCAGCCGGATCATCTTGCCGTTGGTGACGTTGATGATGGTCTGCCCCGACTCCGGGTACCCGTAGCCCGCCTCGGCGTAGGGCAGCGGGCGCAGCTCGTAGACGCCGTTGAGGTAGGTGCCGGGCAGCCCGTGCGGCTCACCCTCCTCGAGGTTGCCCCGCCAGCCCACGTGTCCGTTGGCGAGCGTGAACACCGACTCGGTCTGGGCCAGCACGTCCAGGTCCAGGTTCTTGGCGTGCAGGCACCACGGATCGACGGTGAACTCCGGGTGGTTGATCAGTCGCGACACAGCAGCTCCCCCAGGTCGGTGACGACGACGTCGGCCCCGTGCTCGCGCAGCGCCTGGGCCTGCCCGACCCGGTCCACGCCGACCACCAGGCCGAACCCGCCGGCGCGTCCCGCGGCCACCCCGGCCAGGGCGTCCTCGAACACCGCGGCCTGCAGCGGCTCCACCCCGACGGCCTTCGCACCGGCCAGGTAGGTGTCCGGTGCGGGCTTGCCGGCCAGGTGGCGCTCGGCCGCGGTGACCCCGTCGATGCGCGCGTCCACCAGGTCCTGCAGGCCCGCTGCCACCAGCACGTCGCGGCAGTTGGCGCTGGAGGACACCACCGCAGTGCGCAGCCCGGCCTCCCGCACCGCCTGCACGTAGCGCACCGACCCGGGGTAGGGCTGCACTCCGTCGTCGTGGATGCGGCGCAGCACGGCCCGGTTCTTCCGGTTGCCCAGCCCGTTGACGGTGTCGGCCGTCGGTGGGTCGTCCGGACTGCCCTCGGGCAGCGTGATGTCGCGCGAGCGGAGGAAGGTGCGGACCCCGTCGGCGCGGGGCCGGCCGTCGACGTAGCGGTCGTAGTCGGAGCTGGTGAACGGGCGGTAGCCAACCCCCTCCCGCTGCTGCAGGAAGGCGTCGAACATCTCCCGCCAGGCCGCCTCGTGCACGGCGGCGGTCTGGGTGAGCACGCCGTCCAGGTCGAACAGGCAGGCGTGCACGCTGGGCGGCAGCCCCAGCGGGGGTCGTGGCTCCGGGTCGGTGGGCATGACGCTCCTCCCGCGGGCGGTGCGGGGACCCACCCGTCCCGCCAGTATCGCCCCGGTGCGGCAGTGCGTGCAGCGGCTCGGCCACGGATCCACCACTGGCGCCTCCGGTGCGCCAGACTGGCAGGGCACCCATGGCCGAGACGTGCCGGAGGAATCAGACGATGTCGAGCTGGGCCGCCCCGTTCGCCGAGGTCCGGGAGACGCACTCCGGTGTGGTCGTGCTGGTGGGAGAACGTGCCTACAAGGCGAAGAAGCCGGTCACCACCGGGTTCCTGGACTTCAGCACCCCACAGCTGCGCGAGGAGGCCTGCGCCCGCGAGGTGCAGCTGAACCAGCGGCTGGCCCCGGACGTCTACCTCGGGGTTGCCCACCTCAGCGATCCGGCCGGCGGCCCCGCGGAGCCGATGGTGGTGATGCGCCGGATGCCCGAGGACCGCCGGCTGTCCACGCTGGTCACCGCCGGCCACGACGTGCGCGACCAGCTGGCCGAGCTGGCCCAGCTGCTGGCGGACTTCCACCGCAAGGGCCGCCGCGGCCCGCAGGTGGACGCCGAGGGCACCGCCGAGGCGCTGCAGCAGCGCTGGCTGGCGAACCTGCGGGAGACCCAGCCGTGGGCCGAGGAGCTGTTGCCGCCGGGTTCGCTGGAGACCGTCGGCCTGCTCGCCACCGGCTACCTCGACGGGCGGCAGCGGCTGCTGGAGCGACGCATCGGGGAGGCCTGCATGGTGGACGGCCACGGCGACCTCATCACCGACGACGTCTTCTGCCTGGAGGACGGTCCACGGGTGCTGGACTGCCTGGACTTCGACGAGCGGCTGCGGTTCGTGGACGTGCTCGACGACGTGGCCTTCCTGGCGATGGACCTGGAGTTCCTCGGCCGGCCGGACCTGGCGGGGCTGTTCCTGCAGCGCTGCACCAGCGCTGCCGCCGCACCGCCGCCGCCGACGTCGCTGTACCACCACTACCTGGCCTACCGGGCGTTCGTGCGCACCAAGGTGGACTGCATCCAGCACAGCCAGGGTCGCGCCGGCGCGGCGGCCGACGCCCGCAGGCACACCGAGCTCGCCCTGGCCCACCTGCGCCGCGGCACGGTCCGCCTCGGCGTGGTCGGGGGCCTGCCCGGCACCGGCAAGTCCACCGTGGCCACGGCCCTGGCCGCCCAGGTGGGCGCAGTGGTCATCTCCAGCGACGCGGTGCGGGCCGAGCTCACCGAGCGCGGGCAGCTGTCGGGGGAGGCGGGCACCTTCGGCGCGGGACGCTACCGCCCGGAGGCCACTGCGCTGGTGTACGACACCATGCTGCGCCGGGCCGAGGCGTGCCTGGAGCTGGGGGAGTCGGTGGTGCTGGACGCCTCGTGGACCGACGACAAGCACCGGCAGGCCGCCACTGCACTGGCGTCGACGACCGCCTCCGTGCTGGTGCAGCTGCGCTGCGTGGCGCCGCCGGAGCTGGCCGCTGAACGCATCCGCACCCGCCGGCCAGGGTTCTCCGAGGCCACCCCGCAGACCGCGACCGCGATGGCGGCTGTCGCCGACCCGTGGCCGTGGGCAGTGGAGCTGGACACCAGCGCCGACCTCGCCCGGACCACCGACGCGGCAGTCGCCGCCTGGACGGCCACCGAGCACGCCGAGCACGGCTAGCGCCCGGCCCACCCGCCGCTAGGGGCGGGTCGCGCGCACCGTGTCCAGGGTTGCCGGGTGCTGCGGGGACGGGGCGGGACGGCCCCACAGGTAGCCCTGGCCGTGCACCGTGGTGGGCAGCGCAGCCAGCTGCTCGGCGGTCTCGATGCCCTCCACCACGCAGTCCAGCCCCAGGTTGGCTGCGAGCGTGGTGATGGCCAGCACGATGGTGGCGCTGGTGTCGTCGGTGCCCATCCCCGCGGTGAACGACCGGTCCACCTTCACCGCGCTCACCGGCAGCATCGCCAGGTGCCGCAGGCTGGCGTAGCCGATGCCGAAGTCGTCGATGGCGATGCCCACGCCCAGCTTCCGCAGCTCGGCCAGCTGGCGCAGCGTGGACGAGCCCGCCTCCAGCAGCACCGTCTCGGTGAGCTCCAGCGTCAGGTCGGTGGGCTGCAGGTTGCGCTCCTCCAGGGCGGCGCAGATCAGCCGGGGCATGTCTGCGTCGCGGGCCTGGCGGCCGCTGAGGTTGACCGACACGGTGGCTGCCGCGTGCTCGGGGTGGTCGCGGCGCCACTGGACCAGCCCGTCCAGGGCCAGGCCCAGCACCCGCTCGCCGAGGCCGGAGATGAGGCCGGTCTCCTCGGCCACCGCGATGACGCTGTTGGTGTCGACCGGGCGACCGTTGGCGTCGGTGAGCCGGGCCAGGGCCTCGAAGCTGACCAGCGCACCGGTGCCCAGGTGCACCATCGGCTGGAACGCCACCGACAGCCCGGGCCGGTCGCCGGGGGCGGTGGTGAGGGCGGTGTGCAGCGCCTGCTCCACCCGCCCCCGCTCGATGATGTCCGCGCGCAGCCGGTCGTCGAACACCTCGAAGCGGTTCTTGCCCCGCTGCTTGGCCAGGTACATCGCGGCGTCGGCGTCGCGCAGCACCTCCTCGGCGGCGCGGTTGCGCCCGGCGAAGGTCATCCCCACGCTCACCGAGATGGCGTGCTCGTTGCCCTGGTGGACGAAGGCCTCCGACAGGTCGACCCGGATGCGCTCGGCCAGCATGGTGGCCACCTCGCGGGTGCGCATCGGCTGGCTGTCCTCCGGCGGCTCCAGCACCACCACGAACTCGTCGCCACCCACCCGGGCCACGGAGTCGCCCTTGCGCAGCACCCGCCGCAGCCGCTCGGCCACCTCGATGAGCAGCACGTCGCCGGCCGCGTGGCCCTCGGTGTCGTTGACCCGCTTGAAGCCGTCGAGGTCGCAGAAGAGCACGGCCACCTCGTCGCCGGCACGGTCGGCCCGGTTGACCGCAGAGGTGATGCGGTCCAGCAGCAGCGTGCGGTTGGGCAGGCCGGTGAGCGGGTCGTGCAGCGCGGCGTGCTGCAGCCGCTGCTCCGCCTCCACCAGGTCGGTGACCTCGCGGATGACCGACAGGGCGCGCACCGGCAGGCCGCTCGCGTCGCGGCCGAACGGCGTGGTGCGTCGGGAGATCCAGTGCTTCTCCCCGTCCGGGCCGTGCAGCGCGAACCGGTCGGTGAGGGTCTCCCCGTCGGCCAGGTCGCGGATGGCCTCGTTGATCGAGGACAGTCGGAGGCGGTCCTCCGAGGCCAGCAGGTCGCGCAGCAGCAGCCCCTCCCGGGCCTGCACCTGCTCCGGGCTCCACCCGACCAGCGCGAACGCGTCGCGGGAGGCCCACTCGAGCTCGCCGGTGGCGAGGTTGCTGATCAGCGTGATGTCCGGCGAGGTCGCCAGCACCGCCTCGCTGAAGGCGTGTGACTCCTGCAGCTGCTGGTGGGCGGCTCGCTCGCTGGTGACGTCCTCGGCGATGAAGAGCACGCCCACCACCGTCTCGCTCTTGTCGCGCAGCGGGCGGACGTGGTTCTGGTAGGTGCGCCCGTTGGTGTCGCTGACGAAGTCGAAGTCGGCGGGCGTGCCCTCCAGCGCCGCCTCGAAGTACGGGACGTAGGCCGCCAGCAGCCGGCCGGACATGACCTCGGAGACGAGCTTGCCCTCCAGCTGGGTGGCGCTCAGCGACGTCGCGGCCGCATCCCCGGAGAGCCCACCCCCGGCGGCGAGCAGCACCCGCTGCTTGCGGTCGAGCATGTAGATCTGCGTGTTGGGCAGGTTGGCCGCGAGCTGGCGGTAGTTGCCCTCGCTGGACATCTCGAACATGGCGGGGCTGCGCAGCAGCACCCCGTAGGACCGGCGCAGGGTGAGGTAGACGATGCCGACCGCCGCGGCGAAGGCGTCGATGGCCACGCCGTGCCAGCCGCCCATCACCTCGCGCACCGCCTCGAGGTGGTGCGCCGAGTGGTGACCGGTCGTCAGCATCCCCAGCGCCATGTGGCCGTGGTGCAGGCAACAGCTGAGGAAGATGAACGAGGTGGCCAGCGCCAGCCGGTTGGCGAACAGCTGGCGGGTCTGGACCAGTCCCTTGAGGATGGTGCCGGCGATGCCCAGGTAGGCCGCGGCGGTGACGAGGTTGAGGATGACGACCCACTGCCACCCGCTCAGCACGCGCCGGCTCCCTCGGTGGTCGGGCAGGCGCCAGCGAGCCTTGCAGTCACTGGGAGATCCTTCCGACGTTGCGACACCATGCTGTGGACAGGTGTAACCCTATGGCACACCTAGGTTTTCGGCCTCAAGGCGGCGGGGACGCGCGACGGTGGTGGCCGCACAGCAGCGATCGGGGGACCGTGGAGGTGCCGGGCCGCGTCCACCGGGGCCGGAGCAGGTCACCGTCCTGACGAGAGGAACGACCATGACGTCACTCGCACCCACCCAGCGGATGCTCCCGAGCCTGGCAGCCTGGCTGGAGAGTCCGTGGCTGGACTCGGAGTTCAAGCCGGTGCGCATCGAGGAGCGCAGCAAGGACGGCAGCTACGTGGTGCGCGCCGAGCTGCCGGGGTTCGACCCGGAGAACAACATCTCGGTCACCGCACAGGATGGTGTGCTGACCATCAGCGCGGAGCGCCAGGAGTCGCACAGCGACAACGACCGCAGCGAGTTCAGCTACGGGTCGTTCCGTCGCAGCATCGCGCTGCCGCAGGGCGCGGACACCGCCAAGATCTCCGCCACCTACCAGGACGGGATCTTGGAGATCACCATGCCGCACGACACCGAGCCGCGAGAGAAGAAGGTGAAGATCGAGGTCAAGAAGTAGCCGGCTCCGCGCCGGGGCCGAGCAGCGCGAGCAGGGTCGTCACCCACAGCTCGAGGTGGGTGTCGCCCAGGAACTTCTCCCGCACGCGCTGCTCGGCGCCCCGGCCGAGCTGGTCGGCCAGGGCCGGGTCGTCGAGCACGCGGCGCAGCGCCGCCCCGAAGGCCCCGAGGTCGCGGGGGTCGTCGAGCAGGATGCCGCTGGTGCCGTCCACGATCTGCGCCTGGATCCCGCCGACCGCGCTGGCCACGACTGGCCGGCCCTTCCACATGGCCTCGGCCACGGTAAGGCCGAAGCCCTCGGCCAGGCTCTTCTGGGTGATCACGGTGGCGTGCCGCTGGATCGCGTTGACGATGGCAGCGTTCTCGTCGATGTCGGCCATCGGCAGGCAGGCCAGGTGGACGCGGGCCCGGATCCAGTCGGGCAGCTCGCTCCACTGCTGCATGCAGGCCAGCAGCACCGCCCGGGCCTCCGGGTCGTCGGCCACCCCGGCGACGGCCGGCCCGGCCAGCAGCAGGTGCGCGGGGGTGTGCGGGGCGACGAGCTCGGCGAAGGAGCGCATCACGCCGCCCATGTCCTTGGCGTGGTCCCAGCGCGAGATCTGCGCCACCAGCGGCGCGTCCACCGGGGCCGGCGGGCCGGCCTGCAGCGCGTCGACGCAGCGGTCCACCCGGTCGGGCGAGCCGTCGGTGCGGGTGAAGGTGGGCAGTGACGTCGCGTCGGGCGCGCCCTGGACCACTCCGGTGTGCACCAGGATGGCGCGCACCTGCTCCGGGGACAGGTAGTGGTTCTTGGGGCTGAAGGGGTCGATGGAGGGTGGGATGGCGCTCACCTGGTCGGGAGCGAGCCACGGCGGGGCGAACGCGGGCAGGGTGACCACCACCCGGTCGACCTGGCGCAGGTAGGGCTCCAGGAAGGCCCAGCCCGTGGCCGAGAAGTGGTTGGGGTGGTCGATCCCGATGTGGCAGCGCCAGAGCGCGGTTGCCCCCAGCTCGTGCACCGCGTCGACGAGCCCAGCGGTCTGCGGGTCGTGCAGCACCACCACGTCACCGGCGCGCACCACGGCACGCAGCTCCTGGGCGCTGGGCGCCAGCGTGGCCTCGTACAGGGCGTGCTCTGTCGTGCCCAGCTCCCCGCCGTCGCCGGCGAAGCCGTAGATGTTGTTGTGCACCCGCTTGGTCACCGCGAAGAACTCGGGCGGGCCGGGGATGACCAGCCACCGTGCGCTGACCCCGACTCCGCGGGCCCAGCCCAGCAGCGCGCGGAGCATCTCGGCGACGCCACCGCCCTGGGCGGTGGAGCTGACGTTCCAGATCGCCGGGCGGCCGAGCTGGTGCTGCAGGTCGTCGGCCACCTCCGTGAAGTGCGCGACCCGCTCGGCGCCGAGCACCGGGGTCAGCCGCTCCGGCGGGAACGCCGGGATGGTGACCTCCTGCAGCCCGCTGACGGCGGTCACGGGAGACGGTCCTGCGCGTGGTGGCTCATGGGTCGCCCTCTCCTCGTCGGTGCTGCCGAGCTGGTGTTGGGTGCGCTAGCCCTGCGTGGTGACGGTGTCGGTGAGGGGTCTGCGCGGGGTGCGCGGACCGGGGAACTCCTCGGTGACGGGCTCACCCACCCGCACCATCACCTGCGGCTCACCCTCGCCGTCCAGGGCCACCAGGCGGGCGAGGTTGCGGACGACCGGGGACTCCGACACCTGGCTCAGCGTGCACGTGGCGAACCCGTCCAGGGTGGCCTGCAGCAGCACGGCCGACAGCGTCTCGCCCGAGCACAACCAGTCGACCTGCTGGTCGGTGGGCGTGCTCAGCACGCAGAACACCGCGCCGTCGTCCTGCGCCGGCGGCGACGCGAGGTCGCCGGGCTGGCCGGCCCGCCCGGGCACCGCGCCGGGCACGGTGCCGGTGGAGGGCAGGTTCCCGGCGGGGATCCCCTCCCCGGAGGCCACCGAGGTGTGCGTCCAGCTGGCCAGCTCGTCCCGGTAGCGCGGGTCGTTGCGCTGCACCGCGTCGGCGTGGCCCAGGCCCACCACCAGCTCGTCCCGGCGGGTGGGGTCGGTGATCAGCGTGACCTGCACCCGCGGGTCGCGTGGCACCTGGGCGACGTCGGCCAGGGTGGTCTCGGGAACCACCACGGAGCGGAACGGACGCCGGTCGGTGTGCCGGGCCTCGGCGGCAGCCACCAGGGCGATGGCGTCACGGTCCGGCTCGGTCGCCCGGTGCAGCTGCATGGTGGCCAGGTGCAGCGGCTCCTCGGGACGAGGCAGGCGGGTGATCTCGCTGCGCCAGCCCATCGCCAGGAACGCCACCCGGGCGTGGTCCAGCGCCGCGCCGCAGCTGATCGTCATGTCCCGGCCGTGCGGGTCCACCACCGTCAGCTGCCGCCCGGGGTCGGCGTACAGGTCGACGGTGCGGCCCTGCACCCGCCAGCTCCAGGGCTGGGTGTTGAGCACCGAGGGTGCGCGCGAGGCCACGGCGAGCGCCTCGCGAGCCGTGGCCAGGTCCAGCTGATCCGCGTCGACCATGCCGGGACTCCTTCCGCTCACCACCTCAATCATGACGCGCCGTCCCGGCTGGTCAACTGGGCTGCCTGCAGGCCCGGCCGGGCTACTCCTCAGCAGCCAGGAAAGGGCGGATGGCGGCCAGGGCCTGCTCGGGCTGCTCCAGCTGCAGGAAGTGTCCTGCGCCGGCGATGGTCACCGCCGTGCTGCCCGCGGGCAGCGCCGAGGCTGCACCCTCGGCCAGCTCAGGGCGCAGGCAGCCGTCGCGGTCGCCGTGCAGGTACAGCGTGGGCACCTGGGGCACGCCGAGTGCCCTGGCCTGCTCGGCGGCGTAGGTCGGCGAGCGCAGCCACGGGTAGCCCCAGGCGCGGTAGTAGCGCAGCGCCGCGGTGCGACGGGCGCCGGTGTCCAGCGCGTCGGCGACGTAGGCCAGGTCCTGCTCGGCGTCGTAGCCCGGCGACCAGTCCTGCCACAGCCGGCGCACCAGCCACGGCAGCGTCCGCTCGCTGAGCCCGGGCAGGTGGTTGTAGGCGATGTACCAGGAGGAGCGTGCCTGCCGGGCCAGCACCGCGGGGTGCCGGCGCCTGGCGGCCATGGCGGGGATGGGCGGCACCGCCATCGTGACGATCCGCGCGAACAGCGTCGGCGCGAAGGCGCCCACCCCGTAGGCGGTGATGGCACCCCAGTCGTGGCCCAGCAGCACCGCGCGCTCGTCGCCGCCGAGGGCGGCGTGCAGCGCCACCACGTCGCTGACCAGTGCGCCGGTCTGGTAGCTGCCGTCGGGGGCCAGCGAGGTGGGCGCGTAGCCGCGGGAGAACGGCGCCACCACCCGCCAGCCGTCAGCGGCCAGTGCGGGCGCGAGGTGCCGCCAGCTCCACGCGGTGTCGGGGAAGCCGTGCAGGCACAGGGCGAGCGGCCCGTCGGCCGGGCCCCACTCCAGCACACCGACCCACAGGCCGGGAATCTCGACGGTGGACCTGCGGGGCTGTGCCGCGGAGCTGGTCATCCCGGTATCCAACCTGGTGGGACCAGGCGCGCCAAGCCCCCGAACCGGTCAGTCGACGGAGGCCATGCGGCTGATGCCGGCGCAGAGCATGGCCACCAACCGCTGGTAGACCAGGTCGAGGTCGGTGGCGGCCGGACTGCCCTCGGTGGCCTCCAGCACGCAGAAGCCGTGCAGGGCGCTGCGCAGCGACCAGCCGGCCTGCTCGGAGTCGACCGCGTCCAGGCCGTAGCCGGCGAGCACCTGGCTGATCGCCGTCACCACCTCACCGGCGGCGGCGCTGAGCTCGGCGTCCGGCGCGGTGGGGTAGCGGTCGGTGGCGGCGTAGAGACCGGGGTGCTCCTGGACGAAGCGGCGCCAGGCCTCGGCGAGGGCCCGCACCGCGTCGTCGCGGGCCAGGCCCACGGCGGCGTTGCGCAGGTCGGCGGCGAGGATCGAGCGGGCGTGCAGGCTGAGGCCGCGGAGCACGTCGCTGACCCCGCTGACGTGGTTGTACAGCGCCGACTGCCGCACCGAGAGCGTGGCGGCGAGCCGGGTGAGGTTCAGCGCGTCCACGCCGTCGCGGTCGACCAGCTCGGCGGCGGCGGCCATGACGCGCTCCCGGGTGAGGAAGGTCCTGCTCACTGCGTGCTCCCTGCCTGAGGCGTGCTGGTGATAGGTTATCACTGTGAATGATGGTCCATCTCCGCGTGCTGGGGACGCGCAGGGGCGCGCGCTGCTCCAGGTGGGTGCGGGGGCGACCATCCTCGGTCTCACCTCCATCCTCTACGAGCTCTCCGCCACCACACCCTCCACCGGGGCCTTCTTCCGCTGCCTCTACGCCGTCGTGCCCCTGGGGCTGCTGGTGCTGCTCCGTCGCCGACGCGACGGTCGGCCCACCACGGGCGGCTGGTCCGGCGCCGCGGTGGGTGCGGGGGTGTTCCTCGGCCTCGACCTGCTGCTGTGGCACCACGCGATCAACGAGATCGGCGCGGGGCTGGCCACCGTGCTGATCAGCCTGCAGGTGGTCTTCGCCGCCGGACTGGGCTACCTCGTGCTGCGCCAGCGGGTGAGCCCCCGGCTGTGGTGGTGCCTGCCGGTGCTGCTGCTCGGGGTGGCGCTGGTGGGCGGGCTCACCGTCTCGGGCCTGGCCGTCACCAGCCTGTCCGGGTTCGTCGGGGCAGTGGTGGCCGCCGCGGCGTACGCGGTCTACATCGTCGGGGTCGGCGCGGCCACCCGCCGGGCGCGTCAGTCCAGCGGCCCGATGCTGGTGTCCACGATGGCCACGGCGGTGACGGTCGGACTGGTCGGCCTGTGGGACGGCAGCCTGGACCTGACGCCGCCGGCTGCCGCCCACGGCTGGTTGGTGCTGCTGGCCCTGGACGCCCAGGTGCTCGGCTGGCTGCTGGTCTCCCGGGCCAGCCAGCGGCTGCCCGCCAGCTCCGTGGCCGCAGGACTGGTGCTGCAGTCCACGGCGGCGCTCGGCTTTGCGGCGCTGCTGCTGCACCAGCTGCCCACCACGACGCAAACCGTGGGCGCCGGCCTGGTGCTGGCCGCCGTCACCGCCACCGTCTCCACCCGTGCCTCCCGCACCCCCGTCCTCACCCCGAAGGTGGCCCTGCCATGACGACCGACCGGATCTACCGCAACGCGACGGTGCACACCATGGCACCGCAAGCCAGTGCCACGCCGGCGACCGCGCTCGCCTGCCGCGACGGGCGGTTCCTCGCGGTGGGCACCGAGGAGGAGGTGCGGGCGGCGGCCAGCGCCGACGCGGAGGTGGTGGACCTGGGCGGGGCCACCGTGGTGCCCGGGTTCATCGAGACGCACCTGCACCCGCTGATGTGGGGGATGCTGCTGGCCGACGTGGACGCCACCAGCGAGGCCTGCCCGTCCATCGAGGCGGTGGTCGAGGCGATCCGGGTGCGGGCGGCCAGCACGCCCGCCGGCGAGGCGATCAACGCCTGGGGCTTTGACGACAGCCTGGTCGCCGAGGACAGGGCCCTCACCGCCGCCGACCTCGACCGGGCCACCACCGCGCACCCGGTGCGGGTGCGGCACCTGTCGGTGCACGCGGAGTACGTGAACACCCTGGTGCTGCAGCAGTGCGGCGTGACCGCCGAGACTCCCGAGCCGGCCGGCGGCCACATCGTCCGTGACGCCAGCGGCCAACCGACGGGGGAGCTGCAGGAGCCCGGCGCCATGGCACTGGTGGCCGACCACAGCCAGGCGATGGCCCCGGACGCGGCCCGGGCGGGGCTGCTGCGGGCGCAGCAGCGGATGGCGGAGGTGGGCGTCACCAGCTTCCACGACCTCTACGTCACCGCCGACATGCTGCAGGCCTACCGGGCGGTGCACGCGGCCGGGGAGCTGCGGCTGCGCGGGCGCCTGTACGTGGGCCACCACCTGCTCGATGCAGAGCTGGGCGGCGCAGGAGCAGACGGGGCAGGAGCACTGGAGGCGGCCGACGACGACCAGCTGCGGGTGGGCGGGGTCAAGCTGATCTCCGACGGCTCCATCCAGCTGCACACCGCGGCGCTCAGCGAGCCGTACCACGACCTGGGCGGGTGCAGCTGCGGGTCGATGGTCATCCCCGCCGCACCGCTGGCCGCGCTGGTGGAGCGGGTGCACGCCGGGGGCAGGCAGGTGGCCGTGCACACCAACGGCGACCTGGCCATCGACCACGCCCTGGACGCGATCGAGCAGGCGCAGGCCGGGCGTCCCGACGAGCAGCTGCACCACCGGCTCGAGCACGTGCAGACCCTGCGCGAGGACCAGGTGCAGCGGATGGCCCGGCTGGGGGTGTCGGCGTCGATCTTCGTCAACCACGTCTACTACTGGGGCGACCGCCACCGCGACCGCTTCCTGGGCCCGGACCGCGGTGCCCGCATCAGTCCGGTGGCGTCGGTGGCGCAGGCCGGCATCCGCTACGCGCTGCACTGCGACTGCCCGGTGACGCCGGTGAACCCGCTGTTCACCATGGCCACCGCGGTCACCCGCCGAACCCGGCAGGGCGCCGTGCTCGGCCCGGAGCAGGCGGTCACCCCGCGGCAGGCCCTGGCCGGCTACACCAGCTCGGCCGCGGCGCTGGCCGGCGAGGACGCGGTGAAGGGCACCATCGAGGTGGGCAAGCTGGCCGACTTCGTGGTGCTGGGGGCAGATCCACTGGCCACCGACCCTGCCGCGCTGGCGGACGTCCCAGTGCTGGCCACCGTGGTGGGCGGCCGGCAGGTGCACCCCGCCTGACGGTGGCGGAGGCGGGTCAGCTGCCGAGGAGCCCGCGGGCGGTCAGCTCGGCGCGCAGCTGGTCGGGTCCGGCGTAGAGCACCGAGTCGAGTCCCGCGGCCAGGCCGCCGTCCACGTTCTCCTGCTTGTCGTCGACGAACAGGCAGCTCGACAGCGGGACCTCGAGAGCCTCTGCGGCCTGGGTGTAGGCGCGCTCGTCCGGCTTGGTCACCTTCATGAACCCGGCCACCAGCACCGCGTCGCAGCGCTCGGCCACGCCGGGCAGGTGCTCGGCCAGGAGGGTGCCCACCAGCGCGTCGTTGTTGGTGAGCAGCGCGACCACGGCGGGCGGGCGCACCGCGTCCAGCACCGCCAGGGCGGCATCGTCCTCGGCGAAGGCGGCCATCCACGCGGCCTCCAGGTCAGCCAGGGGGCAGCGCAGGTCGAGCCGGCTGCGGATGCCCGCACGCACGCCGTCGGCGTCCACCTCCCCGGCGTCGGCGGAGTCCACGAAGCCACTGCCGTAGAGGCGGCGGTGCACCTCGTCCTCGCTGAGCCCGGCCAGCTGGGCCAGTGCGGCGACGCGGGGTGCCCGGTCGAATCCGGCGAGCACTCCGGCCAGGTCCATCAACAGGTGGGTGGGCGCCATCTCGAGATGCTAGGTCGACACCCGCCCACGGTGGCGACGAAGCAGCGTCAGGACACCTGCGCGGTGCCGACCAGCACGGTGTAGCAGCGCCTCGCTGACCTGCGACATCAGCTGGGCGGCGGTGGCGCCGCGAGGGGCAGGTGAGACGGTGAACCACACCTCGGTTCCGGTGCTGTGCACCCGGACTCGTCCGGAGCGGTCGGTGCCGGTTGCGGCGTCCGCCGGCGCGCTGGTGCTGGCTCCGTCGAGCTCGGCGCGGGCCGCGGACAGCGTCTGCTCCAGCGTGTCCGCCAGCGACTGGGTGGGCGCTGCCCGGTCAGCGGGCGGGTCTGCCGTGCCGGCCTGCTCGAGCGAGCGGGTCAGCATGGCCAGCTGGGCGCCGGCGGTGAGCGCACCGGCGAGCTCCTCGGCCGGGATGCGCTGCTCCCAGCTGCGCGAGATCTGCGCCGACTGGGGCAGGCCGTCGGTGGCCAGGGAGATCGTCACCTCAGCCTCGCCCTGGGCGGCACGCAGGCCGTCGGCGGTCTCGGCGAGTGACGCCTGCAGTGCGGTGAGCGACGTCTGGAGCTCGGACTGGGTGGCGCGCAGGCGCTCCAGCAAGTCGTGCGGCATGGGCTCTCCCGAGGGGGCGGGGTCGGTGTGTCACCGTCTGTGACGGGCTGCGCGCGCAGACGGTTCCCGCTTCTCGTTGACCCGCTTGGCCTTTCGCGCCGATGGCGCAGCGGATAGCGTCGCCGTGACGGCCCGTGGGGGCCACGACGGGGGATCGTGATGACGGGAGTCGTGCTGCGCCGATCGCTGGGGGTGCTCAGCCTGCTCGGGCTGCTGCTGGTGACCGGCGGCACCGTGCTGGTGCTGCTGGGGGTTCCGGTGTGGGTGCCGCTGGTCCTGGCGGCGGTGCTCGTTGCCGGCCAGTGGGCGCTCTCGCCGTTCCTGGTGCAGTGGCTGGTGCAGGCCAACGAGGTGCACCACGACGCCGACGGCTACCACACCGACCACGTGCTGGGGGAGATCGTGGCGCGCCGCTGCGCCGAGGCGGGAGTGCGGCCGGTGCGGCTGGGCATCGTCGAGGACGGCACCCCCAACGCGTTCACCTTCGGCCACACCCGCCGCAACGCCCGCATCTGGGTCACCCGCGGACTGCTGGAGCGCCTGGACGAGCGCGAGCTGGACGCGGTGGTCAGCCACGAGGTGGGCCACGTCAAGCACAACGACGTGGTGGTGATGGCGATCGCCTCGGCCGTGCCGGTGCTGCTCTACTACGTGCACCTGGCACTGCGCGAGAGCCGCGACCAGAACGCCGCCCTGCCGGCCGTCGCCGCCTACCTGGGCTACCTGCTGTCGCAGCTGGCGGTGCTCGGGCTCTCCCGGGCCCGCGAGCTCAGCGCCG
This sequence comes from Rhodococcus sp. Z6_132, assembly GCF_058133635.1. Taxonomy (NCBI): domain Bacteria; kingdom Bacillati; phylum Actinomycetota; class Actinomycetes; order Mycobacteriales; family Nocardiaceae; genus Rhodococcus; species Rhodococcus sp. Z6_132. The sequence continues at coordinate 496,883 of NZ_JBYUNP010000001.1, read as the reverse complement.
ACCACTGGAGCTGCCAGGTCACCGGGGACGGCGACGCCCTGTGCAGCGCGCTGGTCAAGATCGCCTACGGCATGGGGCAGGCGGACCGCGAGCGACAGGTGTGGGCGCGCCGGCTGCTCGACAACGGCGACCGGGCGGACAAGAAGGAGGCCCGCGCCGACCTGGCCAAGCAGCGCCGGGTGCGGTCGGTGGGGATGCTCGGCATCGCCGACCCCGAGCAGGGTGCCTCGGCGCTGGCGGCCACGGAACAGGGCCTGGACCCGACCGAGGTCGTCGGGGCGATGCGCTGGGAGACCTGCAACCCGTGGGGGCGGTTCAACCAGGTGCTGTCCACCCACCCGCTGGTGGTGCGCCGCATCGCCGCGCTGGAGACCAGCGGCCTGCCCGGGGCACCGACGCGGTGGAGCGCCAGCGACGTGGAGGCCTCCTGCGCGACGGGCGAGCTGACCCGGGCCCGGCGGCGCTTCGCCGTGGAGCTGGTGGTGCGGTTCGCGCCGTGGCTCGCCGGCCTGGGGCTGCTGCTGGGCTGGGTGCAGGAGAGCGCGCCGCTGCTGGCTCAGTCGGCCACCGCACTGGGGCTGACGCTGCTGCTGCAGACGGCGCTCGCGCACCCGGTGTCCGGGACGGAGCCGGTGGACCGGGTGGCGTCGCTGCTGGGGCGGCTGGACGCGAGCCCGGTGGCCGGGATGGCCGTGAGCATCCGTGGCCGGGTGATCGGCCGGGGCGCGCCAGGCTACGTGCTCTCCCCCGACCTGGTGGTGCAGGACGACAGCGGCTTCGTGGCGGTGCGCTACCGGCAGCCGTGGCCGTTCGCTCGCAGCCTGTTCGGGGTGCTGCGGGCGGAGACCTTCCTCGGCCAGGAGGTGCTGGTGCGCGGCTGGTACCGCCGCACCCCCGCGCCCGTGCTGGAGCTGCGCGACCTGGTGCCGGCGCACGGCAGCACCGTGCGCAGCGTCCGGTGGGTGGCGCTGTACGTGGGCAGCGTGCTGCTCACGGTGGCCGGTGCCTGGGCGTGGCTGCTGGCCTGAGCCGCTTCCGCTCGGGGAGCGGGTTGGCTCAGATCTTGCCGGCGGTCGCCCAGGCGGAGTGGATGGCGCCCTGGATGTAGCCGACGGAACCGGCGTCACCCACCACGTGCACCTCGATGCCGCGGGCGGTGAGCTCGGCCTCCAGGGGCGCGCCGGCGGAGACGTTCGAGGCCACGACCACCAGGTCGGCCGGCGCCGAGGCGGTCTGGTCGCCGACGCGGTAGCGGACCTGGTCGCTGGTGATATCGGTGACCTCCGCCTCGCGCACGATCGTCACGCCGTGCTCGCCCGCCCGGCGCACCGCGGTCCAGCGCCGCGGCATGGCCATCGGCAGACCGATGTGCTTGCCGGCCTCGAGCACGGTGACGTTGCGGCCGCGCTCGGCGAGGAACTCCGCCAGCTCGATGCCCACCAGCGAGCCGCCGATGACCGTGACGTTTCTGCCCATCGGCAGGAACCGCTTGGTCACCTCGCGGATGAGGTCGGGGTTGCGGGTGATGCGGCTGGCCCGGCCGAGGAAGCCGAAGGCCTTGAGCAGCGGACCGGTCTTCCCGGCGTCGCCGTTGCCCGTCATCAGCGCTCGGAGGGTGTCGCCGGTGTGCACGTGCGGCAGGGTGGAGCCCGGCACCGCGGGCACGCCGCGGTGGGCACCGGTGGCCAGCACCACCACGCTGGGCTTGAGCTCGGCGATGGAGCTGGCGGTGGCCTTGTGGTTGAGCTGCACCACCACGCCGAGCCGCTCCAGCTCGTGGCGCTGCCAGTCCAGCAGCGGGCCGTTGGCCGGGGTGGTCAGCTGGGAGAACCACGCGGAGCCGCCCAGCCGGTCGCCGGCGTCGAGCAGGGTGACGCGGTGGCCGCGCTCGCGGGCCACCCGCGCGCTCTCCATGCCGCCGGGTCCACCCCCGACCACGACGACGTGCCGGGGAGAGGGGATGGACAAGAAGGTGGACGCCGACTCGTTGCTCAGGGCGGGGTTGACCGCGCACACCGGGGTGCCGTCCCAGAAGTTCTGCTCCACGCACACGTAGCAGTTGATGCACGGGCGCACCGACTTGCGGTTGCCCGCCCGCAGCTTGTTCACCAGGTCGGGGTCGGCCAGCAGCTGACGGCCCATGGCCACGAAGTCGGTCTCCCCGGCGGCGATCATCTCCTCGCCGACCTCGGGCAGCACCCGTCCGACGGCGATGACCGGGATGGACACCGCGGCCTTCACCTGGCGGGCGAAGTCGCGGTACGCGCCGACCTTGTCCGGCAGGGGGCCCTCGGTGAAGTCGCGGAAGGAGTTGCGGGCCCAGCCGGTGACGTGGATGGCGTGCGCGCCGGCCTGCTCGAACAGCTGGGCGGCCTGCACGGCCTCGGCGGTGGTGAGCGAGCCCTCCTCGCCGAACTCCTTGCCGGCCACGCGCACCAGCACGGCGAGGCGCTCACCGACCATGTCCACCACGGCCTCGATCACCTTGCAGGCGAGCTTGGCGCGGTTCTGCAGCGAGCCGCCCCACTCGTCGGTGCGGCGGTTGTCGGCGCGGGAGAGGAATCCGCCCAGCAGGTAGCCGTGCGCCACGTGGATCTCCACGGCGTCGCCACCGGCCTCCATCACCCGGCGGGCGGCCTGCGCGAACTGGTCGATCACCCAGACGATGTCTTCCTCGGTGGCCTCCTTGTACGTGGGCTGGTTGCCCCCGGCCACGGCGGCCATCATGGTCAGCTCCTCGCGGGTGTTGTCCCGCAGCGCGGACATGTCCCGGGGCTCTTGCGGCGTGGACGCCACCAGCATCGGCCGGCCGTCGAGGGTGTCGATGCGGGCGATGCGGCTGTGGTGGGTCATCTGCACGCACAGCAGCGAGCCGGCCGCGTGCACCCCGTCGGCCAGCATCTTCAGGCCGGGGATGAACCGGTCCTCCGAGAGCCCGGGCTCCTTGCGGCTGGTGGCGCCCTGGGGGTAGGCCACGGCGGAGGCGCCGGTGATGATCATGGCGGTGCCCCCGGCGGCGCGGGCGGCGAAGTGCTCCACGTCGTGGGCGACGATGGCGCCGTCGTCGCAGAGGTTCATGTCCATCGCGGGCAGGATCACCCGGTTGGCCAGCTCCACCGGACCGATCCGGCCTGCGGAGAGGAGGTGGGTGAAGTCAGGCTCGGTACGGCGCACAGGCATTGCTAGAGGCTAACGAGCGCGAACTTCGTGGTGCGACCGGTCCCGTCCACCGGGACTGGACCAGACGACGGTCAGCCCTGCAGGTAGGCGAGCACCGCGAGCACCCGGCGGTTGTCGTCGCCGCTCAGGTACAGCTCGAGCTTGTCGAAGATGTTGGCGCTGTGCTTGCCGACGGCCTTCTCGGTGATGAACAGCCGGCCGGCGATGGCCGCGTTGGACCGGCCCTCGGCGATCAGGGCGAGCACCTCCCGCTCCCGCGCGGTGAGCCGGCCCAGCGGGTGGTTGTCCCGAGCCCGCGACAGCAGCGCGGCCACCACCTCCGGGTCGAGCACGGTTCTGCCGCCGGCCACGGTGCGCACGGCCTCGACGAAGGCGCTCACGTCGGCCACCCGGTCCTTGAGCAGGTAGCCCACCGACCCTTCACCAGTGGCCAGCAGCTCGCGGGCGTAGAGCTGCTCGACGTACTGCGAGAGCACCAGCACGGGCAGGCCGGGGCGCGCCTTGCGGGCCTCGATCGCCACCCGCAGGCCGTCGTCGGTGAACGTGGGCGGCATGCGGACGTCGACCACTGCCACGTCCGCCGCACCCTCGGCCAGCGCCGCCGCCAGCGCGGGAGCGCTGTCCACCGCAGCCACCACGTCGAACCCGGAGGCCACCAGCAGCCGCGTCAGTCCGTCCCGGAGGAGGGCGTGGTCCTCGGCGATGACAACGCGCACGGCAGCTCCATGGTCACGGCGGTCGGGCCGCCTGCGGGACTCTGCACATCCATCGTGCCGTCGAAGGCAGCCAGACGCCGAGCGACTCCCGCCAGGCCGCCGCCGGCAGCGGCCCGCGCCCCGCCGCGCCCGTCGTCGACCACCACCGCCCGCAGCCGGGCGCCGTCGTGGCTGAGCGTCACCGAGGCACGGGTGGCGCCGCTGTGCTTGCCCAGGTTGGCCAGGCACTCGGCCACGCCGAAGTACACCGCCGACTCCACCGGGGCCGGCGGGCGCCCGGGCAGCGCCACGAACACCGAGATCGGGGTGGCCATGTCCAGGGCGAGGGCCTCCACGGCACCGGCCAGGCCCCGGTCGGCCAGCACCGGCGGGTGGATGCCGCGCACCACCGAGCGCAGGTCGCCGAGCGCCGAGACGGTGGCGCCGCGGGCCTCGGCGACGAGCCGCGCGGCGGCGGCCGGGTCGGTGTCCCACAGCTGCTCGGCGATGCCCAGGTTCATCCCCAGCGAGACCAGCCGGGCCTGGGCGCCGTCATGCAGGTCGCGCTCGATGCGGCGCAGCTCGGAGGCGGAGTGGTCGATGCTCTCGGCGCGCGTCTGCGACACCTGGGCCACCCGCCGCTGCAGCTCTGCCCGGGAGGGCGAGAGCAGGGCCTCGTCCAGCTGGGCGCGCCAGCGCACCAGCACCGGCAGCAGGTACCACCACGCCGGCCCGGCCACCAGCAGGAAGCTCCACTCCAGGAAGGCCTTGGCCTGCGAGTCGATGCGCACCACGCCGTAGTTGGTCTCGAAGACACCGTCGGGGGTGACGGCGTAGAGGAACGGGGCGACCAGGTAGAACACCACGGTCAGCGGCAGCGCCAGGGCGATTAAGGCGAGCGCCCAGCCCAGGGTGGTGCTCACCCAGGTCCACAGGTAGTCGCGCCAGCGTGCCGGGTCGCGCGCCCAGGTGCGCAGCAGCGCCCACGGGTGTGACCTCGGCGCGGTGAGGTAGTCGGGGGTCTCCACGGGCCGCCCCAGCACGGTGCCGGCGAGGCGGCGGTGCAGCTGGGCCAGCTGCCGGTTCTGCGGCACGAACAGCAGCAGCAGCACGAGGCCGACGCCCACCACCGCGAGCCCGAGCGCCGTGCTGAGCACCACCAGCAGCACCAGGGCCGGCACGGCCAGGAACACGTAGGCGAGCGCCAGCAGGCTCAGTCGCAGCCGCCAGGTGACGCCGCCGCCCGCAGTCGGCCGGCCGCCGGTGCCCCGGGCGGGCGCAACCGCCGCGTCGGGCGTCGGCGGGGGATCGAGGTCGGTCACCGGTTCATCGTCACCCGACTGGCCCACCGGGAACAGGGGCCTGGGCCCCCCTTCACCTCGGGGTCTGGCCCCCGTGTCAGCGCACCCCGCACACCGCAGGCTTTGACACCACGGAAGCACAAGCCAGGCAGAGCAAGAACAGGGCCAGGACAGGGGAGGCAGGAACCATGAGGGGCAACGCCAGCAGAGACAGGTCAGCCAGGCGCCCGTCGGTCACCGCGATCACTCGGTGGTGCATCAGCCACCCCTGGCGGACGATCGCCGGCTGGCTCGTCGTGGTGCTGGCCGCGATCACCACCGCCGCGCTGGTGCCCACCCAGACCGCCACCGACGCCGCCACCGTGGTCGGCGAGTCGGGTCGGGCCGCGGAGCTCGTCCGAGACGCCGGGCTGCAGCTGCCGGAGGTCGAGACGCTGCTGCTCACCGCACGCGCGGGCACCCTGGACCCCGCCCAGGCGCAGGAGGCCGCGGCGGAGCTGCGACAGGCCCTGGTGGGCGGGACCGGCATCGCGACGGTGGGCGAGGCGGAGTGGTCGGCGGACCGCGGTGCGCTGCTGCTGCCGGTCACCCTGCTCGGTGACGAGGCCGGGGCGGACGACCACGTCCAGACGGTGCTGACCGCCGGTGAGCAGGCCCAGGCCCGCCACCCAGCGCTCACGATCGAGCAGGTCGGCTCGGCGTCGCTCGACGCCGCGGTCAACGAGCGCGTGGGGGAGGACCTGGGCTCGGGCGAGGCGCTGGGGCTGCCCATCACCTTCGGCATCCTGCTGGTGGCCTTCGGCGCGGTGGTCGCCGCCGGCATCCCGGTGCTGCTGGCCTTCAGCGCGGTGCTGCTCACGCTGGGCCTGTACGCGCCGCTGTCCCACCTGGTCCCGGACGCCGGCAGCGTCGCCAACGTGGTGCTGCTGATCGGGATGGCGGTGGGGGTGGACTACGCGCTGTTCTTCCTCAAGCGCCAGCGGGACGAGCGACGCCGGGGGCGCACCAGCACGGAGGCGATCGAGGTCGCCGCAGCCACCGCAGGACGGGCCATCGTCGTCTCCGGCGCCGCGGTGGTGGTGGCGATGTCGGGCTTGTTGGTCACCCGGGACGCGGTGTTCACCGGGCTGGGAGTCGGCACGATCCTGGTGGTGGTGGTGTCGGTGCTGACCTCGGTCACCGTGCTGCCGGCGCTGCTGGTCAAGCTCGGTGGGGCGGTGGACCGGCCGCGGGTGCCGCTGCTGTGGCGGCTCACCGACCGGATGGGCTCCGGCGCGCTGAGCGGGCGGATGCTGCGACCGGTGCTGGCCCGCCCCCGCGCTGCGGCTGCCGCTGCGTTCCTCGTGCTGCTGGCGCTGGCCGCACCAGTGCTGGGGATGCGGGTGCACGAAGCCACGCTGCAGACGCTGCCCCAGGACCTGCCCGCCGTGCAGGCGGCTCAGCACCTGCAGCAGCGGTTCCCCGTCGGGGGGCCGCGCGTCGAGGTGGTGCTGCACGGCGAGGACGCCACCGCGCTGCGGGGGACGCTGGCCGAGGTGGCCGCAGCCGCGGCGCAGGACGGGCTGGGGACACCCACCGAGGATGTCCGCACGAGCGGGGACGGGCGCACCGCCGTGCTCACCCTGACCGCGCCGGGCGCCGCGGGCGCAGCAGGGAACGAGGCCGCGGTCCGGACGCTGCGCACAGACGTGCTGCCGCACGCGGTGGGCACGGACTGGGCCGTGGGCGGGGACTGGGCCGTGGGCGGGGACGTGGCCGAGGGCATCGACCGGCGCGACGCCATGTCCGGCAGCCTGCCGTGGGTGGTCGCGTTCGTGCTGGTGCTCACCATGGCGATGATCGGGGTGACGTTCCGCAGCCGCACGCTGGCGGCGCTGACGACGGTGCTCAACCTGCTGTCGGTGGGGGCGGCGTTCGGGGTGCTCACGCTGGTGTTCACCCACTCGTGGGCGGACGGGCTGCTGGGCTACACCTCCACCGGAGCCATCGTGGACTGGGTGCCGCTGTTCTGCTTCGTGGTGCTGGTGGGCCTGTCGATGGACTACCACGTGTTCGTGCTGAGCCGCCTGCGCGAGGCGCTGCGGGCGGGCGTGCCCTACCGGGCCGCGGTGGCCGACAGCGTGCGAGGCACGGCCTCGGTGGTGACCAGCGCGGCGCTGGTGATGGTGTCGATCTTCGCGGTGTTCGCCACGCTCAGCATGGTGGAGATGAAGCAGATGGGGGTGGGGCTCGCGGTGGCGATCCTGGTGGACGCGACGGTCGTGCGCCTGGTGCTGCTGCCCGCGCTGCTGCTGCTCCTGCAGCCGCGGCTGCAGGGTCTGGGCGGGGTTCGCCCGGACGCCGGTGCGGCGTCGGCGGAGCCGTCGGTGGTGGCTCAGCCCGCAGGCTGAGCCACCACCGCAGGGCTCACGGGGTGAGCGTCGGCCGCCGCCGGCCCACCCCGGTGGCCTGCTCGAAGGCGTGGCCGACCTCGAGCACCCGACGGTCCGCCCGGGGTGCACCGATGACCTGCAGCCCCACCGGCAGCCCGTCGTCGGTGAACCCGGCCGGCACGGACAGCGCGGGGACGCCGGCCGCGCTGATCATGGAGCACGACCGCATCCACCCCAGGTAGCTGTCCTGCTGCACCCCGTCCACCTGCGCCGGGTACTCGGTGTCCACGTCGAAGGGCACCACCTGGGTGGTGGGGGCCAGCAGCACGTCGTAGCTGTCGAAGAACTCCACCATGCGGTGGTGCAGCCGGGTGTGCAGCGTCTCCGCACGGGCCACGTCCTGGCCGGTGAGCTTGCGGCCCTGCTCCACGTTCCAGGCGATGGCCGCCTTGACCTGGTCCGGGTGGCGCGTGACGACGTCGCCGAAGGACGCGACGAACAGCCACGCCCGCAGCACGGAGAACACCTCGTCGGCGTCGTCGAGGTCCGGGCAGGCCTCGTCCACGTGGGCGCCGAGGCTCTCGAACACCTGCGGGACCGGGGCCAGGGCCGCGCGCACCTCGGGGTCGACCGGCATGCGGCCGCCGAAGTCGGGGGCCCACGCCACGCGCAGGCCGGTGAGCTCCGTGGGCATCGGGGCGGCGAAGCCCGCACCGGCCTCGGTGAGCGAGATGGGCACCCGCGGGTCCGGACCGGCCAGGGCGGACAGGCCCAGCGCCACGTCGCCCACGGTGCGGCCCATCGGGCCCTGCACGCTGAGCGTGGACCACCCCATCTGGGTGGGGTGGCTGGGCACGCGCCCCGGGGTGGGGCGCAGACCGACCACGTTGCAGAACGCGGCCGGGTTGCGCAGCGACCCGCCCATGTCGCTGCCCTCGGCCAGGGCGACCATTCCCGAGGCGAGCGCGGCGGCGGCGCCACCGCTGGAGCCGCCGGCGCTCACGTCCAGGCGGTAGGGGTTGCGGGTGGCGCCGAACACGGTGTTGTACGTGTGCGAGCCGGCCGCGAACTCCGGCACGTTGGTCTTGCCCACCCGGACCGCGCCCGCCTCGCGCAGCCGCGCCACCACCAGCTCGTCCTGCTCCGGCACGAAGTCACGGTGCAGGGGCGAGCCCCAGGTGGTGCGCATCCCGCCGGTGACGTGGGTGTCCTTGTGCGCCACCGGCAGGCCGTGCAGCGGACCGGTGGACTCGCCGCGGGCCGTGGCGGCGTCGGCGGCGTCGGCCTGCGCCCGCGCCCCCTCCACGTCGAGGGTGACGATGGCGTTGACCTGCGGGTTGGTCCGGTCGATGCGGTCGAGGTGGGCGTCCAGCAGCTCCCGAGCCGAGAGGTCCCGGCGACGAAGCATCGCCGCCAGCTCGATGGCGGGGGTGAAGCACAGGTCGTCGGACATGGGTGGTCCTCCAGGTCGGGGTGAGGGTGGCGGGCGGGCGAGGCGCAGGGCCGCCCGCGTCAGGCGGTGCGGCGGGCGAGCTCGGCCAGCGCGGCGGGGAAGATCTCCGCCGGTGGGGTGACCAGGCCGGCGCCCACCTGGCCGGTGCCGGCGACCTTGCCGGCCATGCCGGTGTTGATCTGCGGCAGGATGCCGGTGCGCACCACCTTGGTGACGTCGATGCCGGCCGGGGTGCCCCGGAAGTCCAGCACCGGCACCGAGTACATGTTGTGCTCGGCCAGGGTGATCTCGTACATCCGACGGGTGTTGGCCAGCGCGTCGGACACCGTGCCGCCGACGAAGCGGACGATGGCCGGTGCCGCCGCCATCGCGAAGCCACCGAGGCCGGCGGTCTCGGTGATGGCGGAGTCACCGATGTCGGGGTTGGCGTCCTCCGGGCCGTAGTCGCCGAGGAAGAGGCCCTCGGGCACCTGCGCGGGGCCGGTGAACCACTGGTCGCCGGAGCCGGAGACCTGGATGCCGAAGTCGGTGCCGTTGCGCGCCATGGCCACCACCATGGTGGAGCCGGGGATGTCCCGGGCGGCGTCCAGCGCCAGCTTGCAGGCGGGCATGGCCAGGTTGAGGAAGAAGTGGTCGTTGCCGGCGACGAAGCGGGCGGCCTCGGCCAGGTCGGCGGAGGGGAAGCCGGACTCGATGATCGCCGGCATCAGCTCCCGCAGCAGCATCAGCGTGCCGGCCCGGTTGCGGTTGTGCGCCTCGTCGCCCATCTGCACCATCTGCGCCAGGATCGAGGTCACGTCGATGGGGCCGTGCGCCCGGATCGCGGTCTGCAGCACCGGCCCGAGCACGGCGGACATCCAGCGCAGCCGGGTGATGACCTCCTCGGAGTAGGCGCCGTAGCGCAGCACCTTGCCCAGCCCCTCGTTCAGCGAGCAGTAGGTGCGGCGCCCGGTGGCGGGGTCCTCGATGACGAAGACCCACATGGACGCCGACACCACGCCGGCCATCGGGCCCACCGCGTCGTGGTGGTGGCAGGGGTCCAGGGTGATCTCGCCGCGCTGGAGCAGCCCGGCCGCGTCCTCGGGGTCGGTGACCAGGTTCTCGAACAGGGCGGCACCCATCAGCGCACCCCGCATCGGACCGGAGGCGCGCTCCCAGTCGATCGGGGGGCCGGCGTGCAGCAGGTCGTGGGGGCCGAGGCCGAGCGCCTCGGCGGCGGGAACCACGTCGACCACCATGGCGCGGACGGCCAGCATGCGCTGCACCGCCAGGGCGTTGGCCTCCACGCGCCGGGTGTCGGCGAGCACGGCGTCCAGGTCGTCGGTGGTCGCGGCCATCGGCGGCGCCCAGTCGACGCGCGTGACGCGCGCGGCCTGGCTCTGGGCGGCATCAGCGAACAGGTCGACCCCGGCGGTGATCAGCTGGGGGTCGCGGCGCAGGAGCTCGGTCATCATCGGCTCGCAATCAGGTCGCACGCGAACCGGGCGGCTTGCGCGTTGGAGGTGAACACGTGCGCCCCGGCATCGTTGAGGGCACGGGCTTGGGCGGTGAGGTTCTGCGGGTCACCCTTGGCGCCGACCAGCGAGAGCACGACGGAGACGTCGCCGCTCTCCCGGGCCGCGGCGATCGCCGGGGCCAGCTCGGCGGCCGGGTCGGGGTGGGCGCCGTGGCCGAGCACCACGTCCATCAGGATGACGGCGGTGTCCGGGTCGAGGGCTTCCTTGGCCAGGCGCTCCAGGCGCAGCGACGGGTCGATCATCGGGTGCGGGCGCCCCGCGGTCAGCTCGTCGTCGCCGAAGTCGATCATCGCGTGCCCGGTGGCCGGGGTGCGGGGATCGAGTCGCCACTCCGGGCGCAGCGGGATGTTCGAGGCGATCTCGCCGAAGCGCTCGCTGGCGATGACCATGGCCTCGTCGCAGAGCGTGCCGCCGGCGAAGAGCCCCCGCAGGGCGCCGGTGCGCGGCTGTGCCTGCGGGCCCGCCCAGTGCTGCCACTCCGGCACCGCGGCGCCGACCGCCCGCAGGGCGTCCTCGGTGGCCGCGGTCAGGTCGGGGCGGCCGGCTCCGAGCAGCGCCAGCTGCACCGGCGTGGAGAGCGTGGCGGCGAAGGCGGCCAGCTCCTCGGCGACCTCGGGGGCGGGCGGCTTGGAGACCAGCACGATGAGCTCGGTGGCGGGGTCCTCGTCCAGGGCCACCAGCGCGGCGCGGGTGGAGCGGCCACCGACTGCGGTGGACAGGTCGCGACCCCCGACCCCGAGCGCGGCGGTCACGCCGGTGCCCGCGGCGTCGAGCAGACACAGGATCTGCTGGGCGCCGGTGCCGGAGGCGGCGACGAGGCCGACCGGTCCGGGCTCCACGGTGTGGGCGAAGCCGAGGCCGATCCCGCCGACCACGGCGGTGCCGCAGTCGGGGCCGAGCACCAGCAGGCCCCGGGCGGCCGCAGCCTCCTTGAGCTGGACCTCCTGCTCCACGCTGACGTTGTCGGAGAAGATCATCACGTCGCAGCCGGCGTCCAGGGCGTCCATCGCCTCCACGAAGGCGTGCTGGCCGGGCAGCGAGATGAGCACCAGCGCCGGGCCGGTGCTGCGCGCGGCGGCGGACACCGTGCGCGGGGGCATCTCGGCGAAGGAGCCACCCGAGGCGGTCGGGCGGGCGGCCAGGGCCTCGGTGACCACCGAGAGCACCTGCGCCAGCGCGGCGTCGTCACGGGCGCGCACGGCGACGAACAGGTCGTTCGGGCCGATGCCGTCGGGCTCCTCGAAGCCCATGCCGCGCAGCAGGTCGAGGTTGAGCTCGGTGGCCATCGCCACCAGCACCCCCTCGGCGCCGTCGGTGTCGCCGGCTTTTCGGCTGACTTGCATCAGCGTGACCGAGTCCGCGTACGCGCCTGGTCGTGCCTCGACGTGGTGCACAGTCACCGGTGGCCTCCATGGGGGATAGACAGAACAGGGTGGTGCCGGCCGGCACGCTCGCCGGCGAGCAGGACGCCCCAGGCCAGGGCCGCACCGGAGGTGTGGCCGACCTGGAGCAGTCGGGTGAGGACAGGGGTCAGCTCGGCAGGGGAGTGGGTGAGCGCGGCGACCAGCTCGACCAGCTCGGCCACGGCCTCGTGCTGCGCGGCGTGCCGCAGCAGCTGGGCCGACAGGGCGCTGGTGGCCTGGCCCGAGCGCGCGGCCACCGAGCGCCGCAGCTCCTCGACCGGCAGGCCGAACGCGCCGGCGCCCACCAGGTACCCGGCGAGCACGTCGTCACCGCTGGGGGTCAGTCCCGGCCCGCGGCCGAGCAGCCCGGCCACGGCCGCGGCGGTGGCGCCCTCGGCGAGCTCCGCCAGCCGGTGGGGCTCCAGGCCGATCTCACGCCCGGCGAGCAGGCCCCGCAGCTCGGTCAGCGCACCCGGCCGGGGTGCACCTGGGCGGACCCGCAGCGGCGACCACTGCCGTGCGGCCACCACCGTCACCGCGCCGTCCGGGCCGAGCCACTCGATGCGGCCCTCGCCCACCACCACGCCCTGGTGCTCGCGCAGCGCGCGGGCCGGAGCGAGGCTGGCCAGCGGAAGCTCGGCCGTGGTGGTGGCCAGCACCAGCCCGCAGGGCAGGCGCACGGCGTCGTGGCTGAGCACCGCGAACACGGTGGAGCCCGGTCCGGTGGTGGCGAAGTACAGCGCAGCGTCCACCGCCCCGAGCCACTGCGCAGGTTGCAGCGGTCCCGCGGTCACCGCACGGATGGCCGTGCTCGAGGCGCCAGGGATATGCATGATGCCTGGACGCTAACCCCCCCGAGTACGGTCACCCCATGGAAGACGTTGCCAACATTGTGGACTCACAGGCACAGGATCTGCCAGCACGTCTCGGGGCTGCCCTGGCGGTCCACGAGCTGATCTCCCTGCCCAGCCTGGCCGGCTCGACGCTGGTCGGCGGGGCCAGCGGGCTGCACCGCAACGTGCGTGGCGTCAACGTCATCGAGGTGCCGGACATCCTGCCGTGGGTGAAGCCGGACGTGCTGCTGCTGACCACCGGGTTCCCCATCCGCTTCGGCGACACCGCGCAGCCGTTCGACCCGCGGGCCCTGGTGGACCTGGTCGAGGGCCTCGTGCGCTGCGGCGCGGCCGCACTCGGGGTCAAGGCGGGCCGCTACCTCGACGAGCTGCCCCGGGCGATGATCGACGCCGCCGAGCGGCTGAGCTTCCCGTTGTTCCTCATCCCCCGTGACGTGGGGTTCGACGAGGTGATGTCGGAGGTGTTCATGCACCTGATCGACCGTCAGTCGATGACGCTGGACGTCGCCGACCGCACGCACCGGGCCCTGACCACGATCGTGCTGGAGGGCGGTGACCTGCCGCAGATCGCCGACGAGGTGTCGGCGCTGTTCGAGGCCGCGGTGCTCATCTGCTCCCCCGACGGCCGGGTGCAGACCACGGCAGGAGGGCTGGCCGACCGGGACGCGCTGGAGGCCCTGCCGCTGTTCGACCCCTCCGGGCGGCTGCGCACCGAGCGGCTGCGCCACGGCCTGCAGGAGAGTCCGGGCGAGCTGCCCGGCCAGATCGCGGTGGCCCCGGTGATCGCCGGGGGCACCGACCACGGCCTGATCGTCGCCTACGCCCCCGCCGGCGGCCTGGGCGCGGTCACGGTGCAGGCGCTGGAGCGGGCCGCGACCGTGGTGGCGCTGGCCGTCACCAAGCGGCTCGCCGTGTCCGCCGTGGAGTCGAAGTTCCGCGGCGACTACCTGCGGGAGGTGCTCGCCGGCACCGCCGGGTCGCCGGAGCAGGTGGCGGAGCACTGCGCGCAGCTGGACTGGGACGTCCGTCGCAGCATGGTGGTGGTGGTGGCCCAGCTCGACCCCGAGGAGGAGACCACGGGGGACGCGCCGTCCTCACCGCCGGCCTCGGCCCGGCAGCCGCAGGAGCGCCTCACCGCCGCGTGGCAGCAGGTGGTGAGGCGCCGGGACCGGGCCGCTCCGGTGGTGGGGTTCAGCCACGAGGTGGTGGCCCTGATCCCGGTCCGGGCGGACAACGCCGTGGACGTCCTCGACGACCTGGTCGCGGCGGTCACCGGCGACCGCGGTGGTGGCCGGCACCTCTTCAGCACCGGGGTCAGCCGGGTGATCAGCTCGGTCGCCGACCTCCCGGACGCCTACGAGCAGGCCCGCAAGGCCGTGCTGGTGGGCCGCCGGATGCGGGGCAACGGGGCGCTGGCGCACTTCGACAACCTGGGGGTGCACCGGCTGCTCTCCCTGGTCAGCGACAGTGCCGAGCTGCACACCTTCGCCAGCGAGGTGCTCGGCTCCCTCGCCGCGGACACCGACGAGGCCAGGGACCTGCGCCAGACCCTGCAGGCGCTGCTGGACACCAACTGCAACGTCGCCGAGACGGCACGGGTCCTGCACTTCCACTACAACACGCTGCGGTACCGCATCGGCAAGCTCGAGGGCATCGTCGGCCGGTTCACCGCCGACGCGAACCTGCGCCTGGACCTTGCGCTGGCGCTGCGCGTGGTGGAGATGCGCGGCCTGTAGCCGGCCGACCAGCGGAGACCCGCTCAGTGGTCACTCTGTGTGACATCTTCGTCATCAACGAGCAACATGCGTGGCCCCCTGCGGAAACAACCAGCGGCGATTCTGGCTCTCCTCGCAACTACCGACGGTGTCCGCGGGCTTCGTCAAGATCTGCCCATGATCGAGGCTGTCGGCCGCCATAACGTCCTGAGTGAGCGCGATCACAGGCGGCGGTTGACGTTGCGATGTGGGTAGATCGGCAACCGAAAGGACGGCTCAGATGTCCGCAGTGGGATGGAAGCTGGTTTACGGGGGCAAGACCCCACCGCCAGGCGAGGTGGTTCGTCCCGACGAGCGGCTGTCGTGGCCCCGCACCGTGGGGCTGGGCACCCAGCACGTGGTGGCCATGTTCGGCGCCACCTTCGTGTTCCCGGTGGTCATGGGCCTGAACCCGAACCTCGCGATCCTGATGTCCGGGGTCGCGACGATCCTGTTCCTGCTCATCGTGAAGGGCAAGATCCCCTCCTACCTGGGCACCTCGGCGTCCTTCGTGGCTGCGGTCGCGGCGATCCGCGCCCAGGGCGGGAACTCCCGGGAGGTCACCGGGTCCATCCTGGTCGCCGGCCTGCTGATCGTGGTGATCGGCGTGATCGTGCACTTCGCCGGCGGGGGCGTGGTGCAGAAGGTGCTGCCACCGGCGGTCAGCGGGGCCGTCGTCATGCTCATCGGCTTCAACCTCGCACCCGTGGTCGCCAGCGTGTACTGGCCGCAGGACCAGTGGATCGGCTTCATCGTCATGGTCTTCCTGGTGATCGCGACCGTGATCTTCCGCGGCTTCTGGTCCCGGATCGCCATCTTCCTGGGCCTCGTCCTGGGCTACGCCCTCTCCTGGGTGTTCGACCGCGTCTTCGGGGTGATCCACTCGATCACCCCGACCAGCGACACCCCGGTGGACCACTACCGCATCGACTGGTCGAGCGTGCGCAGCGCCGACTGGATCGGCTTCCCGCAGAAGTCGCTGTTCGCCGCCGACGGGTCGGAGACGGTCGCCGGCTGGCACGCGCCGAGCTTCAACATGACCTTCATCCTGCTGGTGCTGCCGGCCGTCATCGCGCTGGTCGCGGAGAACGCCGGCCACGTGAAGGCGGTCAGCGAGATGACCGGCGAGAACCTCGACCGCTACCTCGGCCGCGCCTTCATCGGTGACGGCGTCGGCACCGCGCTGGCCAGCGCCGTCGGCGGGTCGCCGACCACCACCTACGCCGAGAACATCGGCGTGATGGCGGCGACCAGGGTGTACTCCACCGCGGCCTACTGGGTGGCGGCCGCCGTCGCCGTGCTGCTCGGCTTCTGCCCCAAGTTCGGGGCCGTGGTCAGCGCCACGCCCGGTGGCGTGCTCGGCGGGATCACGGTGGTGCTCTACGGGATGATCGGCCTGCTCGGCGCCAAGATCTGGGTGGAGAACCGCGTCGACTTCGCGAACCCGGTGAACCTCATCCCGCTCGCGGCGGGCCTCGTCGCCGGCATCGGCGGAGTGGCGCTGGACTTCACCGACAGCTTCTCGATCAGCGGCATCGCCCTGGGCTCCATCATCGTGCTGGTCTTCTACCACTGCGTCCGCCCGTTCGCGCCGGCCCACCTGCGGGAAGGGCTGCAGGAGCCGAACCGCATCCCCGAAGGCCGTGCCGCCGACGCCGTAGTCGTGCCCGGCACCGCCGAAACCCAAGGAGACGATCGTCGTTGAAACCGTCCACATTCGGGTACTCCCGGCCGGAGTCTCTCGAGGAGGCACTGACCACCCTCGACTCGCTGGGCACTGACGGAAAGGTGCTCGCCGGCGGCCAGTCGCTGCTGCCGATCATGTCGATGCGCCTGGCTGCCCCGCAGCACCTCGTGGACATCAACCGCCTGGCCGAGCTGGCGTACGTGCGGGTGGCGGACGGGCAGGTGCGGGTGGGGGCCCTCGCCCGGCACGCCGCGGTGCTGCGGGACCCCGACGCCGCCGCGGCTCAGCCGTTGCTCGGCCAGGGGCTGCAGATGGTCGCCCACGCCACCATCCGCAACCGGGGCACGACGGTGGGCAGCATCGTGCACGCCGACCCCTCCGGGGAGATGACCGCAGTGCTGGCCCTGCTCGGGGGCACGGTGCGGGTGGCCACCGCCGCCGGTGAGCGGGAGGTGGCCGCCGAGGACTTCTTCCTGGGCCCGATGGAGTCGGCGGTGGCCCCCGGTGAGCTCGCGGTGGAGGCCAGCTTCCCGGTGCTCGACCCGGCGGCCGGCACCGCGTTCGTCGAGGTGGCCCGACGCCACGGCGACTACGCCGTCTGCGGCGTCGCCGCCCACGTCCAGCTGGGGCCGGACGGCGCCATCAGCTCCGCCCGCGCGGCGTACCTGTCGGTGTCGGCCACCCCGGTGGTCCTCGACCTCAGCGAGGCCTGTGGCGCCGACGGCAGCGGCGACGTGGCCGGCTTCGTCGGCGACAACCTCGACCCCGACCCGGACATCCACGCGACAGCGGACTACCGGCGACAGCTCGCCGTCGTGCTCACCAGGCGCGCACTCGCCCAGGCGCACACGGCGGCACGTGAAAGGAACGCGGCATGACTGAAGAGCTCCACGACGTACGAATCACGGTCAACGGGACCACCCACGAGGTGCGAGTCCCGGCGCGCCGGCTGCTGTCGGACTGCCTCCGCCAGGACCTGGGGCTGACCGGCACCCACGTGGGCTGCGAGCACGGCGTGTGCGGTGCGTGCACCGTGCTGTTCGACGGTGCCCCCACCCGGGCCTGCCTGATGTTCGCCGTCTCCGCCGACGGTGGCGAGGTGACCACCGTCGAGGGGCTCACCGAGCCCGACGGCACCCTCTCCCCGGTGCAGCAGGCCTTCTCCGACTGCCACGGCCTGCAGTGCGGCTTCTGCACCCCCGGCTTCCTCACCACCATCACCGCCGGCCTGCGGGAGAACCCCGACCCCGACGACGAGCAGGCGCGCGAGCTCATCGGCGGCAACCTGTGCCGCTGCACCGGCTACCAGAACATCGTGGCCGCGGTGCACTGCGCCGCGAAGCTGCAGCGAGAGCGGGCGACCTCGTGACCACCAAGATGTTCGGCGAGCCCATCGCCCGGGTGGAGGACGACCGCCTGGTCCGCGGCGACGGCGCCTACCTCGACGACCTCGGCAACGACGCCCTCGCCGTGGCCTTCGTGCGCAGCCCGCACGCGCACGCGGAGGTCCTCGACGTGGACGTCTCCGGTGCGCTGGAGATCGACGGGCTGGTGGCCGTCTACACCTACGAGGACCTGCCCGACCGCGTCGCCGAGCCGATGCCGCTGCTCATCCCGCACCCCTCGCTGACCCACGGGCGCACCCAGTACGCCCTGGCGCGCGACGAGGTCAACCACGTGGGCGAGCCGGTGGTGATGGTGGTGGCCACCGACCGCTACGTCGCCGAGGACGCCGTCGAGCGCATCGTCGTCAGCTACCGGCCGCTCAAGCCCGTGGTGGGGATCGAGGCGGCCCGCGAGGCCACTCACCTGGTGCACGAGGACGTGCCGGGCAACGTCGCCGCCAGCTGCGTGCAGAACGTGGGCGACGTGGACACCGCGATCGCCGGGGCGGCGCACACCCTGGAGCTGGACCTGTCCATCGAGCGCTCCGCCGCCACCCCGATGGAGGGCCGCGGCGTGCTCGCCCGCTGGGACACCCAGGCCGGGCGCCTGCGGATGTGGACCTCCACGCAGACCTCCACCGGGGTGCGCGCGGCGGTGGCCGCCAAGCTCCGCCTCGCGCTGGCCGACGTGGACGTGATCACCCCGGACACCGGCGGCGGCTTCGGCGTCAAGATCATGCACCCGTGGCCGGAGGAGGTGCTGGTGCCGTGGGCGGCCAAGGTGCTGGGGCAGCCGGTGAAGTTCACCGAGGACCGGCGCGAGCACTTCGTGGCCAGCGCCCACGAGCGGGCGCAGCTGCACCACGTGCGGGTCGGCTTCGACCACGACGGTCGCATCCTCGGGCTGGACGTCCGGTTCTGGCACGACCACGGCGCGTACATCCCCTACGGCGTGATCGTCCCGCACAACACCTCCACCCAGCTGCTCGGCCCGTACAAGCCCGGCGCGTACCGGGTGTCGTTCGACTCCCTCTACACCAACACCCTCATCGTGATCCCCTACCGCGGCGCAGGCCGGCCGCAGGGGGTGTTCGTCATGGAGCGCACGATGGACGCCATCGCCGCCGAGCTCGGCCTGGACCGCACCGTGGTGCGCGAGCGCAACTTCATCCAGCCGGAGGAGATGCCCTACGACCACCAGATGACCTTCCAGGACGGTCGGCCGCTGATCTACGACTCGGGCGACTACCCCACCCTGCTGGCCAAGGCCAAGGAGATGGTGGGCTGGGACGACTTCACCGCCTACCGTGACGCCGCCCGCGCCGAGGGGCGCACCGTGGGGATCGGCATCGGGTGCTACGTGGAGGGCACCGGTGCGGGGCCGTACGAGGGCGGGCACGTGGTCATCGAGCCCTCCGGCAAGGTGAAGGTGGCCACCGGGCTGACCTCCCAGGGCCAGGGGCACCAGACGGCGTTCGCCCAGATCGTCGCCGACGAGCTGGGCGTGGCGGTCTCCGACGTCGAGGTGGTCACCGGCGACACCCGCCGCATGGGCTATGCGGTCGGCACCTTCGCCTCCCGCGCGGCGGTGATGAGCGGCTCGGCCATCGCGCTGGCCACCCGGGTGGTGCGGGACAAGGCGCTCACGCTCGCCGCCGAGGCGCTGGAGGTGGACGCGTCGGACCTGGAGATCGTGGACGGGACGGTTCGGGTGGTCGGAGCTCCGGGCACCGGTGTCTCGCTCGCCACCATCGCCGTGCTGTCCAACCCGTTGCGCTACGCCTTCGACGAGTCCTCGGCGCTGGCCACCCAGTTCGCGGTCGGCGACACCAGCAAGCCGCCGGTGGCCGACGGGGAGGAGCCGGGCCTGGAGGGCCGGTCGTTCTTCTCGCCGATGCAGTCCACCTTCGCCGCCGGCATCCACGCGGTGGTGGTGGAGACCGACCCGGACACCGCCGAGATCACCATCCTGCGGTACTGCGTGGTGCACGACTGCGGCAACCTGATCAACCCCCGGATCGTCGAGGGCCAGATCCACGGCGGGGTGGCCCAGGGAGTGGGCGGGGCGCTGTTCGAGCGGATGGCCTACGACGACTCCGGCCAGCTGCAGAACGCGTCCTTCATGGACTTCCTGATGCCCTACGTCACCGAGGTCCCCAAGAAGATCGAGATCGACCACCTGGTGACTCCGTCACCGCTGAACCCGCTGGGCATCAAGGGCGCCGGAGAGGCTGGGGTCATCCCCACCTCTGCCGCGATCGCCTCGGCCATCGAGGACGCCGAGGGCTTCCCGATCACCGCGATGCCCATCTCGCCGAGCGAGCTCTTCGAGCTTCGCCGCACCCACTCAGAGGAGAGCACACGATGAAGGTCAGTGGAAAAGCCCAGCTGCACGCCCCGGTCGACAAGGTCTGGGACGCGCTGAACGACCCGGCCGTCCTGGTGCGCACCATTCCCGGCTGTGAGCGCCTGGAGGCCACCGGCAAGGACGAGTACGCGATGGTGGTCACCGCCGGGGTCGCCTCGATCAAGGGCACCTACACCGGCGAGGTGACGCTGTGCGAGCAGGAGGAGCCGAGCTCGTTCCTGATGAAGGCGTCCGGGGCCGGCGGTCCCGGCACGGTCAGCGCCGAGGTGCGGGTGAAGCTGGCCGACGGCGGCGACGGCACCACTCAGCTGACCTACGACGCCGACGCCGTCATCGGCGGTGCGGTGGCGGGCGTGGGCCAGCGCATGCTCATCGGTGTCACCAAGAAGATGGCCGGTGAGTTCTTCAAGGCCGTGGACGACGTGATCACCGGCAAGAGTGCCGCTCCGGTCGCTGCCCCGGTGGCCGCGCCGGCGGGTGCCGCCGCGACCACGGATGCCGGTGCCCCGGTGACCCAGCCCGGGGTGTTCACCGCACCCCCCAGCCCCAGCACGGCCGGTGGCCTGCCCGGGCTGGCCGGTGACGGCCTGCTGCCCGGCGCGGTCCTCGGCGCGGTGCTCACCCTGGTGGGAGTGCTGGTCGGCGGTCTGCTCGGCCGACGGCGCTGACCCGCTCGGCGGCCGCCCCGTCCACCGTGGTGGTGAGCGGGGCGGCCGGCAAGACCGGCCTGGCGGTGACCCGAGCCTGCACGGCCCGCGGGCTCGCCGTCACCGCGCTGGTGCGGCGGGCGGAGCAACGACCGGCAGCGCTGGCCGCCGGGGCAGCTCGAGCGGTGGTGGTGGACCTTGGCGACCCGGCGCGCGTGCGGGCGGCGCTGGACGGCCACCACGCGATGTACCACGTCGCCCCCAACATGCACCCGGACGAGGTGGGGCTGACCCGCATCGCGGTGACGGCGGCGCAGCAGTGCGGTGCCCGCCGGTTCGTGCTGCACAGCGTGCTCGCGCCCTACCTGCCGGACATGCCGCACCACCTGCGCAAGGCCGACAGCGAGCGGGTGCTGCGCGGCAGCGGGCTGGACTGGACGATCCTGCAGCCGGCCAGCTACGCGCAGAACGTGGCGGTGGAGCTGGTGCGCCGCACCGGGGTGCTCACCGTGCCCTACCGCACCACGGCGCCGTTCACCCCGGTGGACCTGGCCGACGTGGCCGAGGCCGCCGCAGTGGTGCTCACCGAGGCGGGCCACACCC
The DNA here is from genome assembly GCF_058133635.1 of Rhodococcus sp. Z6_132. Classification (NCBI taxonomy): domain Bacteria; kingdom Bacillati; phylum Actinomycetota; class Actinomycetes; order Mycobacteriales; family Nocardiaceae; genus Rhodococcus; species Rhodococcus sp. Z6_132. Next base: position 475,664 of record NZ_JBYUNP010000001.1, on the reverse strand, counting down.
ACGCCAGCTACGAGCTGTGCGGTCCGGCCGTGCTGGACACCGTGGCGATGGCCGCGTGCCTGAGCGCGGTGCTCGGCCGGGACGTGCAGGCCCGTGCACAGTCCGCCGAGGACTGGTCGGCCACCGTGCCCGAGCTCGATGCCAGGACCCGCCAGGACCTGCTGGCGATGTTCGACTACTACGACCGGCACGGCCTGGTGGGCAACCCGCGGGTGCTGGCCGGGCTGCTGGGGCGGGCACCCACGACGTTCGGCGAGGCTCTCGCGGCCAGCCCAACCAGCACCGCTCTGGCCCGCGGCTAGCTCGTGCCCGGCCGGCCCCGCCGGGCCGGCCGGCTGGCCGTCAGCCCTGCTCGCCGATGTCCTCGTGCCACAGCTGCGGCTGGTCGGCGATGAAGGCCGCCATCATCTCGGTGCACTCGGCGTCGTCGAGCACCACCACCTGCACCCCGCGCGAGCGCAGCAGGTCCTCGCCCCCGGTGAAGTTGCTGTTCTCCCCGATGACCACCCGCGGGATGCCGTAGAGCAGGATCGCGCCGGTGCACATGTCGCACGGGGACAGCGTGGTGACCATGGTGGCGCCGGCGTAGACCGATGCCGGCAGCCGTCCGATGTTCTCCAGGCAGTCGGTCTCGCCGTGCCGGATGGCGCTGTTGTCCTGCACCCGCCGGTTGTGGCCGACCCCGAGGATCTCGCCGTCGTGGGCGAGGGCGGCGCCGATCGGGATGCCACCCTCGGCCAGGCTCGTGCGGGCCGCCGCCAGGGCGTGGGCGAGCAGGGCCTCGTCGGTCAGGGTCGGGTCAGTCATGGTGCTTCCGTTCGCAAAGGGAGTCAGGCACGGCGGTAGGCCTTGAGGTAGGAGGCGGGGTAGCGGACCTTGCGACCCCAGACGAAGAGGGCGGCGATCACGGCCAGGTAGGGCAGCGCCAGCATCAGCTCGCGGGGGATCTGGCTGAACGTGGCGGTGATGGCCAGCTGCAGCTGCAGCGCGTCGGTCACCGCGAAGATGAGTGCACCTCCCAGGGCCGGCCACACCCGCCACTTGGCGAAGATCACCAGCGCGATGCACACCCAGCCCCGGCCGTTGATGATGTCCAGGGTGAAGCTGCCGAGCACGGCCAGGGTGAGGAAGGCGCCGCCGATGGCCATGAAGGCGCTGCCGACCACCAGCGCCGCGTAGCGCGTGCGCGTCACCGAGATTCCGGCCACCTCGGCGGCCTCGAAGTTCTCACCCACCGCGCGCAGGCGGTAGCCCACGCCGGTCGAGCGCAGCACCCACCAGGCCCCCGGGGCCAGCACCAGGAACGCCAGGTAGGTGAGCCAGTGCTGGTTGAGCACCTGCACGTCGGCCAGCAGCACCTCGAACTTGCGCTCCATGGTGGGGCGGTCGCCGGCGTAGAGCAGCCGGAAGGTGAACTCGCAGGCCGCCACCAGCAGCAGCGTCAGGCCGATGCCGGAGACGTGCTGGTTGAGCCCCAGGGTGACGGTGAGCAGACCCATCAGCACCCCGGCGAGCATCCCGGCCACGATGGCCACGAGCAGCCCGAGCCACGGTGAGCCGGTGCGCACGGCCGTCAGGAAGCCGGCGAAGGCGCCCAGGTACATGGTGCCCTCGATGCCCAGGTTCAGGATGCCGGTGCGCTCCACCACCAGCTCGCCCACGCCCGCCCAGACCAGCGGGGTGGCGATGGTGAGCATCGCGCCGATGAGGGCGAGGACGTTGATGCTCATGCGGGTACCTCCTCGGGCGCGCTCGACCGCGATCGCCGGCGGGTGTGGGTGCGCAGCTGGACGCGGTAGCGGCGCCACATCATCGCCGAGAGCACGACCAGCAGCAGCAGGGCGCTGAACACGCGGCCGAGCTGGGCGGGCACCTGCAGCACCAGCGAGACGTTCTCCGCGCCCACGGTGATGTCGGCGAGCAGGCCGGCGACGAGCAGCACGCCCACCGCGCTCAGCCCGGCGAGGGTGGCGATGATGACGCCGGTGTAGCCGTAGCTGTTGCTGATGCCCGCCGTCAGCTGGTGCTGCACGCCCATCACCTGGGAGGCGCCGCCCAGGCCGGCGACACCGCCGGAGACCAGGGCGCACCGCCACTGCAGGCGGCCCACGGCGATGCCGCTGAACGCGGCGGCCTGCGGGGCCTGGCCGGCGGCCCTGATGCGCACCCCGGTCGCCGTCCGCGACATCACCAGCCAGGTGAGGACGACGGCCACGAGGGCCACGGCGAATCCCCAGTGCACCCGGGTGCCGGGCAGCAGCGCCGGCAGGTCGTAGCCGTGGCCGATCCGGTCGGAGTCGGTGAAGCCGCTGCTGGAGTTGCGCCAGGGCCCGACCAGCAGGCCCTGCACCACGAGCAGGGCCACCGGGTTGAGCAGCAGCGTGGTGACCACCTCGTCGATGTTGGCGCGCCGCTTGAGCCACGCGGGCAGGGTCGCCCACAGCACGCCGCCCAGGGCTCCGGCGAGGAAGCCGAGCGGAAGGGCCAGCGGCGCAGGCAGGTCGGGCAGGCCCAGGCCGATGGCCGTGGTGCCGATGGCGCCGGCCAGGAACTGCCCCTCCGCGCCGATGTTCCAGTAGCCGGCACGGAAGGCGATGGCCACCGCCAGCCCGGTGAACAGCAGCGGGGTGGCCGTGAGCAGCACCTCGTAGAGGTTCGCCGTGGAGCTCAGCGGGGTGAACAGGTACCGCTCGAACGCCGCCGGCGGGTTGGCGCCGGCGAGGCGGATGGGGATGGCGGTGAGGGCGACGGTGACGAGGATGGCCATAGCCACCGCGGCAGGGGCCACCCAGCGCGGCTCGTGGCCACGTAGGACCATTCTCATGACGTCGTTCCCACGTCGCTTCGCTCGCTCATGACTGCAACCCCACGTCGCTTCGCTCGCTCGTGACTGGCACTGCCTCGCCGGCCATCATCAGGCCCAGTCGCTCGGGGGTGGCGTCGGCGCCGGAGAGCTCGCCGACGACCTGGCCGCGGAAGAGCACCGCGATCCGGTCGCAGAGACTGGTGATCTCGTCCAGGTCCTCGGAGATCACCACCACGCCGGCGCCGGAGCTGCGCAGCTGCTGCAGCTGGGTGTGCACGTACCGGTAGGCGCCCACGTCCAGCCCCCGGGTGGGCTGGGCCACCACGAGGACCCGGGGCCGGCGGGCCAGCGCACGGGCCAGCAGGACCTTCTGCACGTTGCCGCCGGAGAGCGTGCCGATGGCGTCGCCCGGCTTGGCCCGGATGGCGAACCGCTCGATCATCTCCTCGGCGTGCGCCCGCACCGCGGAGCGGTCGAGCAGCCCGCGGCGGGTGTAGGCGGCGAGGTCCTCCAGCACCAGGTTGTCGGCGACGCTCATGGTGGGCACCACGCTGCCCTTGCGGTCCTCGGTGAGCCGCCCGAGCCCGGCAGCCAGGCGAGCGCCGCTGTCCAGCCGCGTCACGTCGGTGCCGGCCACGCAAATCGTGCCCTGCGACGGTGCCTGCACCGCGCACAGCACGTCCATCAGCTCGGTCTGCCCGTTGCCGGAGATGCCCGCGATGCCCACGATCTCCCCGGGGCGCACCACCAGGTCCACCCCGTCGAGCACCGTGCGACCGCCCCGCTGCGCCGACAGCCCGCTCAGCTGGAGCACCGGCTCCGCCTCGGCGGACCCGGCCGGGCGCACGGGCGCGGCCGGGGTGGGCTCGGCGGGTGCGGTCGGTGTGGCCTCGGTGGGCAGGCCCACCGCCGTGGCGGCCTCCGTCGACGGCGGCGGTGCGTCGTCGGCGATGCCCATCATCAGGGCGGCCAGGGTGGTCACGTCCACGTCCACGTCGGCGGTCCGCCGGGTGGCCACCAGCCGACCCTTGCGCAGCACCACCACCCGGTCGGAGATCTCGGCCACCTCGCGCAGCTTGTGCGAGACGAACAGCACCCCGAGGCCGGCGGCGCGCAGCCGCTCCACGGTGGTGAACAGCGCCCGCACGTCCTGCGGCACCAGCACCGCGGTGGGCTCGTCCAGGATCAGCACCCGGCAGTCGTGGAAGAGGGCCTTGACGATCTCCACGCGCTGGCGCTCGCCGATGGACAGCGTGGACACCAGCGCGTCCGGGTCCAGCGACACCCCGATCCGCTCCATCGCCGCCACCACGCGGCGCCGGGCCGCGCGCAGGTCCACCCGGCCGAGACCGATGCCGGACAGGGCCACGTTCTCGGTGACCGTCATGGTCTCCACCAGGGAGAACTCCTGCGTCACCATCCCGATCCCGGCGGCCATGGCGTCCCGGGGCGAGCTGATGGCCAGCTCCCGGCCGCCCATCCAGATGGTCCCGGAGTCCGCTCGCACCAGCCCGTAGACGATCTTCATCAGGGTGGACTTTCCCGCGCCGTTCTCCCCGAGCATGGCGACCACCTCGCCGGCGGCCACCGACAGCGTCACGCCGTCGTTGGCCACCAGGTCGCCGTAGCGCTTGCCGATCTCGCGCAGCTCGATGAGGGGGTCGCCGGGGCCGGCCTCGCGGTGGGGTGCACGCGCTGCCGGTGCGCTCACTCGCCCGCGACCACGATGGACCCGGCCGGTGCGCTCTCGTCCACCGGCGTGACGAACGCCCCGCTCTTGATCTCCTGCTCCTTGGCGGCCACCTGCTTGGCCAGCGCGTCGGGGATGCCCCCGACCACGTCGGTGTTCAGGGGTGCCAGTGCGCTGCCGCCCACGTTCATGAAGGAGAACTTGCCGAGGTCGACGGCCTCGGGCCCGCCGGTGGCCTGCTTGATCACGGCCTCCACGGTGGGGCTGACGTTCCAGATCAGCGACGTCGCCACGTGCTTGGGCCCGTCCGCGGACTGGTCGGTCATCATGCCGACGACCGGGACGTTCGCCTCCTTGGCGGCGGCGATCACGCCGTCACGCTCGGCGAAGAGGACGTCGGCACCGGCGGCGATCTGGGCCTGGGCCGACTGCTTGGCCGCCGCCGGGTCGAAGAAGGTGTTGATGAAGGACACCTTCACCGTGGCCTGGGAGTTGGTGGCCTTGATGCCCTGCACGAAGGCGTTGACGATCCGGTTGACCTCGGGGATGGGCATGGCCCCGACCACCCCGATGGTGTTGGTCTTGGTGAGGCCTCCGGCCAGCATTCCGGCCAGGTAGGCGGGGTCCTGCATCCAGTTGTCGAAGACGCTCATGTTCGGTGCGACGGGCTTGCCCCCGGACCCGAAGACGAACGGGATGGTCGGGAACTCCGCGGCCACCTTCCGCACGGCCTCCTCGGCCGCGAACGCGTCACCCATGATGGCGGCGGGCTTCTCGGTGCGCGCGATGTCGCGCAGGGAGCGCTCCAGCGAGTCCGAGGTCTTCAGGTTGTCCACGTGCTTGTAGCGGATCTTGCCCTCGTCGGCGGCCTTGGTGAGCGCGGTGTGGATCGCGCCGTCCCAGGGCTCCTCCAGCGGCGTCGCGAAGATGCCGTAGACCAGCGGCGCCGCCGCGTCCCCGGAGCCGCCTCCACCGGTGGACTCCGCACCGGTCGTCCCCCCGCAGGCGGTCAGCAGCAGCAGGGCGCAGCCGGCGGCGACGGCGCCGAGGTGGCGGCGCAGCCGCCGGCGGGGGCGGGCGGGCGGACGGGCGAGGTGGGTCGTCATCGAAGCCTCCAGGGGCGACAAGGGGACGTGCGCGGGGATCGACGACGGGCGGCCACAGTGGACGGTGCACCCGGTCGCGGGCAGCGCTGCGGTGCTGAGCGGTAGGGGAAGTGGCCAGAGACGGCGTCTCGAACTACGCGACATTCGACCAACGCCCGACGGGGGTGTCAATGGACGTGCGGCCCGCCGCCTGGGGGTTTACCGGTCTGTCTCGCAGACTTAACTCGGAGTCGCCGCTGGTCGGTCGGCCGCACCGGAGCGCTGCTAAAACCCGTGCCGCACCCTCGGCAACTATTGCCAGCGACTTTGGCGAGTAGTGCCAGTTGACTCGCACCCATGACGCCTCCCCACATCCGCATCGGCATCGACACCGGTGGCACGTTCACCGACGTCGTGGCCTTCGACGAGACCACCGGCCAGCTCACCACCACCAAGACGCCCTCCACCCCGGCCGACCCCGCGGAGGGGTTCATCGCCGGCGTGCACAAGGTCCTCGACCTCCTCGGCAAGGGTGGCGACGCCCTCGCCGCCGTCAGCCACGGCACGACCGTCGCGACCAACCAGCTGCTCGAGGGCAAGGTGGAGGAGCTCGGCTTCATCACCACCGAGGGCTACGAGTTCGTGCTGGAGATCGCCCGGCAGTCGGTGCCCGACGGCTACGGCAACTCCTACTTCTGGGTCAAGCCGGACCGGATCGTGCCCGCCCACCTGGTCAAGACCATCGGTGGCCGCCTGGACCACACCGGTGCCGAGCTGCGTCCCTTCGACGAGGAGCGGGCCGTCGAGGTCGCCCGCTGGTTCCGCGACCGGGGCATCGACACCCTCGGCGTGTGCTTCCTGCACTCCTACGCCAACCCCGAGCACGAGGAGCGGATGCGCGAGGTGATCGCGCGCGAGCACCCCAAGGCGGTCGTGTCGATCTCCTCGCAGGTGCTGCGCGAGTACCGCGAGTACGAGCGCTCCATGACCACGCTGGTCGACGCCGCGGTCAAGCCCAAGGTGTCCGCCTACGTCCGCTCGATCGCCGAGCGGCTGAACAGCTTCGCCGGCCGCGACACCCCCATGCCGTTCTACGTGATGAAGTCCAACGGTGGCGTGCTCTCCGCCGAGGAGGTCGTGCACCAGCCGATCACCACGGTGCTCAGCGGCCCGGCGGCCGGGGCGCTCGGCGCCGCGCTGATCGCCCGCAACGCCGGCTTCGACCAGGTCCTCACCTGCGACGGCGGCGGCACCTCCACCGACGTGTCCGTGGTGCTCGAGGGCGAGCCCACGCTCACCACGGAGGGCAGCGTCGGGGTCTACCCGTCCAAGATCCCGATGATCGACGTGGTCACCGTGGGCGCCGGCGGCGGGTCCGTCGCCTGGGTCTCGCCCGAGGGCGCGCTCAAGGTCGGCCCGATGTCGGCCGGCGCCGACCCGGGTCCGCTCTGCTACGGCAAGGGCGGCCGCGAGGTCACCATCACCGACGCCCACGTGGTGCTCGGCCGGATCCCCCCGCACCTGCTCGGCGGCGAGGTGCCCCTGGACACCGAGGCCGCCCGCGCCGGGCTCACCGAGCTGGCCACCGAGCTCGGCCTGACCCCGGAGGCCTGCGCCACCGGCATCCTGGAGATCTCCGCCTGGAACCAGGCGAACGCGGTCCGCCAGATCACCGTGAAGCGGGGCCTGGACGTTCGTGACTTCACCCTGGCCACCTTCGGCGGCTCCGGCTCGCTGCTGCTGTGCCGGCTGATCGACATCCTTGGCCTGCGCGGCGTGCTGGTCCCGCCCAACCCGGGCAACGTCTCGGCCTTCGGCCTGCTCACCGTGGACGTGAAGAACGACTACGTGCGCACCGCCATCCGCCGCCACGACGACCTCGAGCCGGCCGCGGTGGAGGCGATCTTCGCCGAGCTGCAGGGCCAGGCGAGCACCGCGCTCACCGGGCAGGGCTTCCCGGCCGCCGAGCACCGCTACGACCGGACCGCGGACCTGCGCTACTTCGGGCAGGCCTTCGAGGTGCGGGTGCCGGTGCCGGCCGGCGTGCTCGACGCAGACGTGGCCGAGGCCGTGGCCGGCGCCTTCCACGACGCCCACCGCGCGCTGTACGGCTACGACTTCCGCGGCGACGACACCCAGGCCGTGGAGTGGGTGAACCTGCGGGTGTCGGGCATCGGCCCGATCCGCCGCCCGGACCTGGCCGAGCTGGCCGCCGGCGACGGCAACCCGGAGCGCGCCCGCACCGCCACCCGGGCGGTGTGCTTCGACGGCGACACCGGCTACGTCGACGCCGCCGTCTACTGGCGTGCTGACCTCGCCCCCGGCGACGTGCTCCACGGGCCCTCGATCATCGAGGAGTTCGGCTCCACCGTGCCCGTGCACCCGGGCTTCACCGCGCGGGTTGACCGCTTCGGCAACCTGCTCGTCACCACCACCGCGGAGGTTTCGGCATGAAGACTCAGACCCTAGGTGGCTCCACCGTGGTCGACCCGGTGCTGCAGGAGATCGTCGCCGGCAGCCTCGCCTCGATCGAGATGGAGGTGGAGACCGCCATCGGTCGCACCTCCCGCTCCCCGATGATCCGCGACGCGCACGACTACCGCGCCGGCATCCACGACCGCCTGCTGCGCAAGCTCACCGGCCGGTCCTACAGCGCGCTGGTGCAGCCCATCGCCCGGGACTTCCCGCTGGAGACCATGCGTCCGGGTGACGTGTTCTTCCACAACGACGTGTACCAGTCCGAGGGCGGCATCGGGCACCTGCCCGACCTCTGCGTCACCGTGCCGGTCTTCCACGACGACGGCAACGGCCCCGAGGTGGTCGCCTTCGTGCAGGCCTTCGGCCACCACGACGACATCGGCGGCGGCGTGCCGGGCTCCATGCCCAGCCACGCCACCAGCGTGTTCGAGGAGGGCCTGATGGTCCCCCCGATCAAGCTGTGGGACGCCGGCGTGCCCAACCGGGCGGCGCTGTCGATCATGACCCGCAACTCCCGGATGCCCGACTCGCTGGCCGCCGACCTCGACGCGGAGTGCTCGGCCTGCCTGATGGGCTCGCGCCGGCTCACCGAGCTGTTCACCCGCTACGGCCGGGCGACCATCGAGGCCTGCTTCGACGCCATCGTCTCCGGCACCACCGAGACCTACCGCCGCGAGATCCTCTCCAAGATCCCCACCGGTTCCTGGACGTGGGAGGACTACGCCGAGCACGACGGCGTGGACGACCCCAAGCTGCACACCCAGCGGATCACCCTGACCAAGGTCGGCGAGGACGAGCCCGAGGGCCCCAAGCTCATCATCGACTTCACCGGCACCGCGCCGCAGGCCAAGGGCCCGATCAACCACTGCGGTGACTACGCCGACGGCAACTTCCTCAAGAAGTGGCTGGCCCCGGTGCTGCGCAACCTGGCCGACACCCCCGAGCGGATGGCCGAGCTCGACGTCAACGAGGGCGTGGTCGACCTCATCGACATGCGCTTCCCGCCGCCGGGCACGCTGGTCACGCCGATCTTCCCCGCCCCGACCAACGCCCGGACGTTCGTGATCCTGCGACTGCTCGGCGTGCTGTCCGGCGTGGTGGCCAAGGCCGTGGACGGCCGCATGCCGGCCGACCAGGAGACCATCCGCTACACCGGGGTGTACGGCAACGACGACAACGGCGAGCCCTACCTCATGCGGGAGGTGCTCGGCGGCGGCTCCGGCGGGCGCTACTACGCCGACGGCGAGGACACCATCCACGTGGTGCCCGACTCCCGGAACCTGCCCTCGGAGTTCACCGAGGCCCGCTTCCCGTTCATCGTGGAGCGCCTCGGCCTGGCCAAGGACTCCGGCGGCGCCGGCCAGTTCCGCGGTGGCCTCGGCTACGAGAAGCTCATCCGGATGCGCAAGGACGCGCACTTCATGTCCATCGCCGACCGCTCCATCCTGGCCTGCTGGGGTGTCAAGGGCGGCAAGGCCGGCGAGTCCTTCTCGGTGACCATCGACCCCGGTGGCCCGAACGAGCGGGTGGTGGACGCCCTGGCCGACGCCGAGTTCGTGCCCGCCGGCGGGCTCATCCGCATCCGCACCACCGGTGGTGGCGGCTGGGGTGACCCGCTCGACCGCGACGTCGACCACGTCGTGCGGGACGTGCTGTGGGGCAAGGTCTCCGTGGAGGCCGCCCGCGCCGACTACGGCGTGGTGATCACTGGTGACGCCGACGCGCCCGAGGCGGACGTCGCGGCCACCGAGGCGCTGCGCGCCGAGCTGCGGGGCGTCCGCACCGGCGACGAGGCCTTCTTCGACCGCGGCCCCGGCTACGCCCAGCTCTCCGGCGGCGCCGACTCGGCGGAGTACGACTTCCTCGACGGCGGGGCGGTGGCCTGATGACGGGACCACTGTCCGACGTCCTGGTCGTCGACCTCTCCCGCGCCCTGGCCGGGCCACACGCCGCGATGATGCTGGGTGACCTGGGTGCCCGGGTCATCAAGGTGGAGTCACCGGGCAGCGGGGACGACACCCGCAGCTGGGGACCGCCCTTCGTGGACGGCTCGGACGGGGAGCGCCACTCCACGTACTTCCTGTCCTGCAACCGCAACAAGGAGTCCATCGCGCTGGACCTCAAGAGCGACGACGGCCGCGCCACGCTCACCGCGCTCATCGCCCGGGCCGACGTGCTGGTGGAGAACTTCCGCCCCGGCGTGCTCGACCGGCTGGGGTTCAGCGTGGAGCAGCTCGCCGAGCTGAACCCGCGGCTGGTGGTCCTGTCGATCACCGGCTTCGGCCACGACGGCCCCGAGGGCACCCGGCCGGGGTATGACCAGATCGCCCAGGGCGAGGCCGGGCTGATGTCGCTCACCGGCCCGTCCGCGGCCGAGCCCACCCGGGTGGGCGTGCCCATCGGTGACCTGCTGGCCGGCATGAACGGGGCCTACGGGGTGGTCGCGGCGCTGCACGCCCGCACCACCACGGGGCGCGGCCGGGTGGTGCGCACCAGCCTGCTCGCGTCCATCGTGGGCGTGCACGCCTTCCAGGGCACCCGCTTCACCGTGGCCGGGGAGGTCCCGCAGCCCACGGGGGGCCACCACCCGTCCATCTGCCCCTACGGCCTCTTCCACGCCGCCGACGGCTTCGTGCAGATCGCCGTGGGCAGCGAGGGGCTGTGGCGGCGGTTCGCCCCGGAGTTCGGCCTGGACCGGCCGGAGTGGGCCACCAACCCCGAGCGGGTGGGTGACCGCGACGCGGTGATCGCCGCGGTGGACGCGGCCTTCAGCACGCTGCCCAGCGCCGAGCTGCTGGCTCGCCTGGACGAGCTGGGGGTGCCCGCGGGCAAGGTGCGCAACCTCGAGGAGGTCTACACCTGGGAGCAGACCCGCTCGCAGGGGCTGCTGGTGGAGGTGGACCACGCGGCGCTGGGTCCCATCACCCTGCCCGGGCCGCCGCTGCGCTTCCAGGAGATCTCCGACAAGCCGGCGGGCGTGGACGCGTCGGAGACCACGGTGCGCACCACGCACACGGCCCCCCCGACCCTGGACCAGCACGGCGCGGAGATCCGCGCCTGGCTCGAGCAGTCGGCGCCGTGAGCCGGCTCGGGGCGGTCGAGCTGCTGGAGCTGGTGGTCGATCCGGACAGCTTCCAGCGCTGGGACACCGAGCCGCTGCCGCCCCGGGGCGTGCACGGCGAGCCGGAGCAGAGCTACCACGACGAGCTGGCCGCGGCGCGGGAGCGCTCCGGGGTGGACGAATCGGTGATCACCGGCGAGGCGGCCATCGAGGGTCGCCGCGTCGCGATCATCATGTGCGAGTTCCGCTTCCTCGCCGGCTCCATCGGGGTGGCCGCCGCCGAGCGGCTCACCCTGGGCATCGAGCGGGCGACCGCCGAGGGGCTGCCGCTGCTGGCGGTACCGGCCTCCGGCGGCACCCGCATGCAGGAGGGCACCGTCGCCTTCCTGCAGATGGTGAAGATCTCGGCGGCCATCGCGGCGCACAAGGCCGCCGGGCTGGCCTACGTGGTCTACCTGCGTCACCCCACCACCGGCGGGGTGATGGCCTCGTGGGGCTCGCTCGGCCACGTCACCGCGGCCGAGCCGGGCGCCCTGCTCGGGTTCCTGGGCCCGCGGGTGTACCAGGCGCTCTACGGCGAGGAGTTCCCCCCGGACGTGCAGACCGCGGAGAACCTGGCCGCCCGCGGGCTCATCGACGCCGTGGTGGCGCCGGCGGAGCTGCGCCGGATCGCCGCCGACGCGCTGGCCGTGCTCTGCGCCCCGCGGGAGGCCCCTCCGGCGGTGCCCAACCTGCCGCTGGAGCAGCTGCCGGACGTGCCGGCCTGGGAGTCCATCCAGCGCTCGCGCAACCCGGCCCGGCCCGGGGTGCGGGCCCTGCTGAAGGTCGCCGCCAACACGGTGACTCCCCTGCAGGGCACGGGTGCGGGGGAGCAGGAGCCCGGGCTGCTGCTGGCCCTGGCGAAGTTCGGACCGGCCGCCTGCGTGGTGCTCGGCCAGGACCGCAAGTTCGCCGACCAGCCGCTGGGCCCGGCGGGCCTGCGCGAGGCGCGCCGGGGCATGCGCCTGGCCGCCGGGCTGGGCCTGCCCCTGGTCACCGTGATCGACACGGCCGGCGCGGCGCTGAGCAAGGACGCCGAGGAGGGTGGCCTGGCCGGGGAGATCGCGCGCTGCCTGGTGGAGCTGACCACCCTCGCCGCGCCCACCATCTGCCTGCTGCTCGGTGAGGGAGCAGGCGGGGGAGCGCTGGCGCTGCTGCCGGCTGACCGGGTGCTCTGCGCGCAGCACGCCTGGCTCTCGCCGCTGCCCCCGGAAGGGGCCTCGGCCATCCGGTTCCACACCACCGAGCGGGCGGACGAGATGGCGGCCGCCCAGGGGGTGCGCAGCCTGGACCTGCTCCGCAACGGCATCGTGGACCGCATCGTGGCTGAGCACCCCGACGCCGCGGACGAGCCGGCGGAGTTCCTGAGCCGGCTCGGTGGGGTGCTGGAGCACGAGCTGGCGATGTTGCTGACCCGCACTCCGACGGACCTGCGCACCGCCAGGCTCGACCGCTACCGACGGCTGGGCGTGGCAACGTGACCAAGGACTGTGATTGTTTGGGCAACCATTGCCGATGCCCTGGGCAACGGTCCGTGGCTAGCGTGGCCAAGGTGAGAGTACTGATTGCGCTGGGTGGCAACGCCATGACCGCGCCCGACGGCCGTGCCGACCCGGACGACCAGCGGGCGGCCGTGGTCTCGGCCATGGCCGCGGTGGCCGACCTGGTGGCCGACGGTGCCGAGGTGGTGCTCACGCACGGCAACGGTCCGCAGGTGGGCAACCTCCTGGTGAAGAACGAGATCGCCGCCGCGGTGGTGCCGCCGGTGCCGCTGGACTGGTGCGGGGCGCAGACCCAGGCCACCATCGGCGTGCTGGTGCTCAACGCGCTCGACCAGGCCCTGGCCCAGCGCGAGTGCTCGGCGCGCTCGGCGGTGCTGGTCTCGCGCACCCTGGTCTCCGGCGACGACCCGCACTTCGCCAAGCCCAGCAAGCCCGTCGGCCGCTACCTCCCCGAGGCCGAGGCCAAGGTGATGATCGACCACGGCCAGGTCTGGGAGGACCGCGGTGAGCGGGGCTGGCGGCGCATGGTCGCCTCCCCGGAGCCGCTGGAGTGCCTGGAGTCGGCCACGGTGACCGCCCTGCTCGACGCCGGGCAGGTGGTGGTCTGCGCCGGCGGTGGTGGGGTCCCCGTGGTCCGCAGTGCCGACGGTGAGCTCTGCGGCGTGGAGGCCGTGATCGACAAGGACCTCACCGCCGCGGTGCTCGCCGACCAGCTGGCGGTGGACGTGCTCGTCATCGCCACCGACGTCGACGCCGCGATCATCGGCTGGGGCACGCCCGACGCGCGCCCCATCGGTGCGATCACCGCGGCCGAGCTGCGCGACCTGGCCGCGGCCGGGCACTTCGCCGGCGGCAGCATGGGCCCCAAGGTCGATGCTGCCTGCCGCTTCGCCGAGGCAGGCGGGCGCTCGGTCATCACCTCCCTGCACAACATCGCCGGTGCGCTGGCGGGGACCGCAGGAACGATCGTGACCCCCTGACCCCGGCTGCTCCACTCACCAACGCCACACCCATCAACGCCACATCCACCAACTCGGAGGAGAGCTCAGTGCCTGAAGCAATTGAGGTCCGCAAGGTTCCGCTGCACAACGTCTCGGACGCGAGCGAGCTGGCCAAGCTCATCGACGACGGCGTCCTGGAGGCCGACCGCGTGATCGCGGTGATCGGCAAGACCGAGGGCAACGGTGGCGTCAACGACTACACCCGCATCATCGCCGACCGCGCCTTCCGCGAGGTCATCTCCGCCAAGGGCACGCGCAGCGCGGCCGAGGTGGGCGACATCCCCATCGTCTGGTCCGGCGGCACCGACGGCGTGATCAGCCCGCACGCCACCATCTTCGCCACGGTCCCGGCGGAGAAGGCCCCGCAGACCGACGAGCCGCGCCTGACCGTGGGCGTGGCGATGAGCGAGGAGCTGCTGCCCGAGGACATCGGTCGCACCGCGATGATCACCAAGGTCGCCGCCGCCGTGAAGGACGCGATGGCCCAGGCCGGCATCACCGACCCCGCCGACGTGCACTACGTGCAGACCAAGACCCCGCTGCTGACCATCCACACCATCCGCGACGCCAAGAGCCGCGGCAAGACGGTGTGGACCGAGCAGACGCACGAGTCCATGGACCTGTCCAACGGCGGCACGGCCCTGGGCATCGCCGTCGCGCTCGGCGAGATCGACATGCCGACCGACGAGGACGTCATGCACAACCGCGAGCTGTACTCCGCGGTGGCCTCGTGCTCCTCGGGCGTGGAGCTCGACCGCGCGCAGATCGTCGTGGTGGGCAACGCCCGCGGCGTCGGTGGCCGCTACCGCGTCGGCCACAGCGTGATGAAGGACGCCCTGGACTCCGACGGCATCTGGGCCGCCATCCGTGACGCCGGCCTGGAGCTGCCCGAGCGGCCGCACACCAGCGACCTCGACGGCAAGCTCGTCAACGTCTTCCTCAAGTGCGAGGCGAGCCAGGACGGCACCGTGCGCGGCCGTCGCAACGCGATGCTGGACGACTCCGACGTGCACTGGCACCGCCAGATCAAGTCCTGCGTCGGTGGCGTGACCGCAGCGGTCACCGGTGACCCGGCGGTGTTCGTCTCCGTCTCCGCGGCCCACCAGGGCCCCGAGGGCGGCGGCCCCGTCGCGGCCATCGTGGACATGGGCGCGTAACCAGCAGCACCCCACCCCAGCGGCCGGTCTCTCCTGCACGGAGAGGCCGGCCGCTGGCGTGTGCGGTGCCACCGGGGCTCGGCGTTCAGCGGCAGAGCTCCGGGGCGGCTTCACCCGGCGCCGGTAACCACTCCGGCGACGCTCAGGACCCCCAGCCCCACTCCATCTCGGCGACCACGTCGTCGTGGATCCGCGCCCCGGCGAGCTCGCGGACGACCCGCAGCGACAGGTCGATGCCGGCGGAGATCCCGGCGGAGGTCCACAGCCGGTCCGCGCTGCGCACGAACCGCGGCCCGCGCTCGACCTGCACGGTCGGATCGAGGTCGGCAAGCTCGGCGTACGCCGTGTGGTGCGTGGTCGCCCGCCGCCGGTGCAGCAGGCCGGCAGAGGCCAGCACGAGCGACCCGGTGCAGACGGAGAGCAGCATCTCGACCTCGGCCGCCCGGTCGCGCAGCCAGGCCAGCAGCCGGTCGTCGGACTGGAGCTTGCGGGCACCGGCGCCGCCGGGCACCACCAGCAGGTCGGCGGGCGGGCAGTCGTCCAAGCCGTGGTCGGGTTGCACCGTGAAGCCACCGCGTCCGGTAGCGACCGCGCCGGTGAGTCCGACCGAGATCACCGAGAACTCGGCGGGGTCGCTCAGCTCGCCGGCCACGTTGAAGACCTCGTAGGGCCCGGCGTAGTCGAGGACCTCCATGTCGTTGAAGGCCAGGATCGCCACGGTGCGCGTGCTCGTCACCGCGCCATCATGACCGTCCGGGCCCCGCTGACGTCTGCGGGGCACCACCGGCGGGCGTTCAATGGGGCGAGAGCCCGCGAGAGTGAGGAGTGGCCACATGCGTGGAGTCGTGATGCACGCCCCCGGTGACGTCCGAGTCGAGGAGCGCGAGGATCCCCGGATCGTCGAGCCCAGCGACGCCATCATCCGGGTCACCGCGACCTGCGTCTGCGGGTCGGACCTGTGGCCCTACCGCGGCATCGAGTCGGTAAAGGACGCCCCCATGGGACACGAGTACGTCGGCGTGGTGGAGGAGATCGGGCCGGAGGTGCGGACGCTGACGGTCGGCGACTTCGTCGTCGGGTCGTTCTTCGCCTCCGACAACACCTGCGAGATCTGCCGGTCGGGCTACCAGTCGCACTGCGTGCACCGGGTGGGGATGGGCGGAATCGGGACGCAGGCCGAGCGGGCGCGCATCCCGCTCGCCGACGGCACCCTGGTCGCCACCCCGGGCCAGCCCGACCCCGAGCTGGTCCCGTCGCTGCTGGCCGCCTCCGACGTGCTGGGCACCGGCTGGTTCGCCGCCGACGCCGCCGCGGCGGGGCCGGGCAAGACGGTGGTGGTGGTCGGGGACGGCGCGGTGGGTCTGCTCGGGGTGCTCGCCGCCCGGCAGCTGGGCGCGGAGCACATCATCGCCATGTCCCGCCACGCCGACCGGCAGGCGCTGGCCCGGGACTTCGGTGCCAGCACCATCGTGGAGGAGCGCGGCGACGATGGCGTGGCCAGGATCAAGGAGCTGACCGACGGGCTCGGTGCGCACAGCGTGATCGAGGCGGTGGGCACCCAGGAGTCGATGATGCAGGCCATCCGCTCCGCCCGGCCTGGCGGGCACGTCGGCTACGTCGGGGTGTCCCACGACGTGACGCTGCCCGGCCAGGAGCTGTTCTTCTCCGGCGTGCACCTGCACGGGGGACCAGCCCCCGTGCGCCGGTACCTGCCCGAGCTGGTGCAGCTCATCTGGGACCGCAAGATCGACCCAGGCAAGGTCTTCGACCTCACCCTGCCGCTGGACCAGGCCGCCGAGGGATACCGCGCGATGGACGAGCGCCGGGCCATCAAGGCGCTGCTCACGCCCTGACCTCGGCCTAGGGGCGCCAGGGACTCGGGCGCACACGTCCGGTGAACCGCACCTCGGCTAGACGGACAGTTGACTCATCGCGCCATTCCTGAGAACTCTTCTCGTCATGAGCCAACTTTCGGATCTGCTGAAGCAGCACCTCCCCGAGGACTGGAGCGGGCGGCGAGTGTCCCGGGAAGCCGGGGCCCGCGACTACAGCCTCTCGCCCGCAACGGTCAACAACATCCTTCGCGGCAAGCACGGAGTGCCCACGGAAGAGGTCCTGCAGGCGCTCGCCGGCACGCTGCCGTCGCTGTCCCTGGCGGAGCTGCGGCGTGCCGCGGGAGTGCAGGCGGGGGAGGCTGATCCGTACGTGGCACCGCCTGAGGCGGCCCGCCTCACCCGGCGCCAGCGCGAGGCGATCAACGAGCTGATCCGGTCGATGGTGAACGCCGAGGCTTCTGCCCCGACTGTTCCGAAGTCCGAGGCGGTGGTCGCTGCGGGCACGGACGCGCCGGTGAGCTGAGACGGCGTGCATGACGGCCGTGCAGGGTGATCCGACGATCTTCGGTGCGGCGGCACGCGGAGCCACAGCTGGGGCCCGAACTTCTGCCCTCACCTCGGCGGAAAATGGTGGGCCCCGTCGGGCTCGAACCGACGACCTGCGGATTAAAAGTCCGTAGCTCTACCAACTGAGCTAGAGGCCCGAGACGTCCAGCCCAGCAGGGCCGATCGCCCTGGGAAGCCTAGCGAAGGCCGCCGCCGCGCTGCAGGTGCGGGTTCAGGTCAGCCGCACTGTTCAGGTCAGCCGGACTGCGTAGGGCACCAAACCGTCGGTGCGCACGTTCGACACCGTCACGAACTTGCCCGACTCGGGCGCCTCGATCATCTTGCCCGCCCCGATGTACAGCGCCACGTGGTGGATGCCGGACGGGCCGTAGAAGACCATGTCGCCGGGCTGCATCTCAGCCAGCGGCACCTGCCGGCCCGACTGGTACTGGTAGCCGGAGTAGTGCGGCAGCTGGATGCCCACCGCGGCAAAGGCGTACATCATCAGCCCGGAGCAGTCGAAGCCCACCTTGGCGTAGTCGCCGAAGGTGTCGGCCACCCCGCCGTCGCGGATGCCCACCGTGGGGCCGGTGTAGCTACCGCCGCCCCAGGAGTACGGCTGGCCCAGCTGGGTGGCGGCCCGGCGGATCACGGCCTGCGCCGCCGGGGTGGCCGGCACGGCCTCCAGCGAGCCGTTGATGCTCGCGATCGCCTGCCGGGCCTGCTCGGCCGCCTCGCGGTCGGCGGCGGCCTGCTGGGCGCGGCGCTGGGCGTCCCACTGCTCGAAGCTGGCCCGCTGCCGCTGCAGGCCGTTGGCGGTGTCCGCCGCCACCTGCAGGTCGTACTGCGCCCGTGCCGCCTGGCTCTCCAGCTGCTTGGCCCGCGCCAGCTGGCTGGCCTGGGCCTTGCTGGCCTGCTGCATGGCGGCGTCGGCGGTCTGCTTGGCCCTGCCGGCATCGGCAGCGGCGATGTCGGCCTGGGCCTTGCTGGCCACCGCTCGCGCGTCGGCGTCGGCGGTGGACTGCCGCGCGGCGTCCAGGCCCTTCATCACCTCGAGCTGGCTGCCGCCCACGGCGTTGAGCAGGGCCACCCGGTCGAGCAGCTCGTCGGGGCTGTTGGCCGCCATGTAGGCGCTGAACGAGCTGATGGTGCTGCCCTGCTGGAAGCTGCCCAGGGCGAAGCGAGCGGCCCGGGCGTTGGCGTCGTCCAGGGACGTCTTGGCCAGCAGCACCGACAGCCCGGACACGGTGGCCGCGGTGGCCGCCGACGTCGCTGCCTGCTGGGCGGCGGTGTGGTCCACCAGCGCCTTGTTGGCGGTCTCCATCGTCAGCGCCAGCTGGTTGTGCAGCTCCACCAGCTGCGTCTGCGCGGAGGTCAGCTGTCCCGCCAGGCGAGTGAGCTCGTCGGCCTTGCGCTGCGCGGCCTCGGCGGCCTCGTTGAGCTGGCCGTCGCCCGGGTTGGGGGGCGGTGTGGGGTCGGGCTGGGCGGCGGCGGGGCTGGCCACGCCCACCAGCACCAGCAGGGACGCGAGCAGGGCGAGGACCGCTTGGGGCGCGCGGCGACGGGGAGCGTCAATCCGCCCAGAATGGAGCCAAGGCACTAAGTACGCTCCTCATCGGACTGTGAGCGGGCTCACGGTGTTACGGCTACTTTCGCACTTCCGCTGCGCGGGCGCCACACCGGTACGCACAGGCACGGTGGATCAGCCGGCAGTAGCGGTGATCACATTCTGTGCTACCGCGAAGGCGCGGTTGCCACGGGGCAGTCCGGCGTAGACGGCCGTCTGCAGCAGCACCTCGGCAATCTCCTCCGAGGACAGCCCGTTGCGCAGCGCCGCCCGCACGTGCACGGCCAGCTCCTGCTCGCTGCCCAGCGCGGTGAGCGCGGCCAGGGTGACGGCCGAGCGGGTGGCCCGGCTCAGGCCCGGGCGGTGCCAGACGTCGCCCCAGGCCACCCGGGTGAGGAAGTCCTGGAACGGCGCGCTGAACTCCGTGGTGGCCTCCATCGCGGAGTCCACCTGGGCAGCGCCCAGCACCTCGCGCCGCACCCGCAGCCCCACCGCGTGCGCCTGGGCCCGGCCGGCGTGCTCGCCGACCAGCTGGTCCAGCAGCAGCTGGGTGACCGCGCCGGCCTGCTCCACGCTGCACAGGTGCGCGGCGCGGGTCAGCACGTGCAGGTGCGCGTCGGCCACCCCGTCGGCGATGGTCTCCAGGTGCGACGGCGGCGTCGCGTGGTCGTCCGCCCCGGCCACCACCAGGGTGCGGGCGGTGATCCGGCCGAGGTCGGCGCGCCCGTCCCAGCCGGCGATCGCCTCGGCGCAGCCGGCGTAGCCCTGCGGATCGGTCGCGCCGACCATCGCCACGTAGCGCCGCACCAGCGCGGGGTCGCGCTGGGCCAGCTCGGGAGTGAACCACCGCTGCACCACGGTGGGGGCCAGCTCCGCGCAGCCCGACTGGCGCACCGTCGCCGCCCGCTGGCGCCAGGCCTGCGGCTCGTCGAAGTGCGCGGAGGTGCTGAGCAGGCTCAGGGTGTGCACTCGCTCGGGGGAGTGCGCGGCGATCCACTGCGCCACCATCCCGCCCAGCGAGAGCCCCACCAGGTGGGCGCGGGGCAGCTCCAGGCGGTCCAGCAGCGCCAGCACGTCACCCCCCAGCTCGGCCATCGTGTACGGGCCCTCCGGGGCGGGCGAGGCGCCGTTGCCGCGCAGCTCCACCCGCAGCACGCGCAGGTGCTCGGCCAGCGGCCCCAGCTGGGGGTCCCACACGGTGCGGTCGGTGCCCAGCGACCCCAGCAGCACCACCACCGGGGCGTCGGCGCGGCCGGTCACGTCGTGGGCCAGGTCCACGGTCACGGCTTCTCCCTCCTGCCGGGCAAGCGCTGGGCCGGCTCATCGCCCCAGTGCTGGCGAAGGTAGGCCGCAAGGCTGCTCGCCGCGCGGCGGAGGGGGAGCGGTACCCCCTTGCCTAGACGCTGACGCCAGTGCTATAAAAAACCTGTGCCGGGTGATGCAGATAACTTGCACACCGGAACCGAGAACCGGACACTGGAGGTGGAGGCAAGATGCTGATGCGTACCGATCCGTTCCGCGAGCTCGACCGCCTGACGCAGCAGGTGATGGGCACCGCTGCCCGTCCGACGGCGATGCCGATGGACGCCTGGCGGGAGGGGGACTCCTTCGTCGTGGAGTTCGACCTCCCTGGCGTGCAGGCCGACTCGATCGACCTGGACGTGGAGCGCAACACCTTGACGGTGCACGCGCAGCGCCCGGCTCGAAGCTCCGACCGGGAGATGGTGGCTGCTGAACGCCCGCGGGGGGTCTTCAGCCGTCAGCTCTTCCTGGGCGACACCCTCGACACCGACCGCATCGAGGCGGTCTACCGGGACGGGGTGCTGCGCCTGACCATCCCGGTCGCGGAGAAGGCCAAGCCACGCAAGATCCAGGTGATCAGCCCGGACCAGGGCGAGGCCAAGCAGCTCACCAACGCCTGAGCTCGCTGGCTCACCCACCCGGGCACGGACGCAGGAGTCCCGATGCACACCCGAGCAACGATGATCGACCAGCTGTACCGAGCGCCCGAGCACTCCGGTGCCGTCCTGGCCGCGCAGAGACTGTCCGGTCAGCGGGACACCACGATGAGCGCCCAGTGCAGGCAGCGGTCTCCGCCTCGAGCGGGGGAGCTGCGACCCACGTGGTGACGTGAGCTGTCACCACCCCCAGGAGGAGACGATGACGAGGACGGTGATGACATAGCAGACGACGTTGACAACGACGATGGCTGCCCACTCGCCCGCACGTTGCGCATCCCCTTGTGGCGCTGAGGGTCCGCGTCGACGGCCCCGCGCACTGCCAGCACTCGGCACCTGAGTGGCGGGCTGGTGCCACAGCCATCACACCTCCAGCGGCCCCGGTGGTCTCGTGCCACCGGGGCTCTCGTGTGCGCCCTCGTGCCTCGAGCAAGCGACACCTGGGACAATTGGGGTATGCCTGCCATGCCTGGTTACGACGCTCCGACCCTGGTCGAGCTGCTGCGCAGCAGCCGGCGCGCGGTGGCCTTCACCGGGGCCGGGATCTCCACCGAGTCCGGGATCCCGGACTTTCGCTCGCCCGGCGGGGTGTGGACCCGCTACGACCCCAGCGAGTACACCTTCGACCGCTACGTCTCCTCCGCGCAGGTTCGGGCCAACAGCTGGGCCATGCGGCGGGAGTTCTTCGCCCACAACGCCCAGCCCAACGCCGCGCACCGGGCACTGGCCCAGCTGCAGGACGCCGGGCACGCCGTCGGGGTCGTCACCCAGAACATCGACGGGCTGCACCAGCTGGCCGGCAGCAGCCCGGTGGTGGAGGTGCACGGGACGGCTCGCGACGTGATGTGCATCGGCCTCGCCCCGCGCGACGGCACGCCGGACGGCTGCGGGTTCACCGCGCCGTACACGTGGGGCGAGGAGCAGGTGGACGCCGGCGACCCGGACCCGCACTGCCCCCTCTGCGGCGGCCTGGTGAAGTCGGCCACCGTCTCCTTCGGGCAGATGCTCTTCCCCGACGTGGTGCAGCAAGCGGTGGAGCTGGTGTGCTCGGCTGACCTGGTGATCGCGGTGGGCTCCTCGCTGCAGGTGTTCCCGGCCGCGGATCTGCCGGTGCAGGGGGTGAAGGCCGGCGCGGCGCTGGTGATCGTCAACGACGAGCCGACACCGCTGGACGGCATCGCCGACCTGGTGGTGCGCGGGCGGGCCGCCGAGGTGCTCGGGCCCGCCGTGGCGGAGGCGCTGGAGTCGTAGCGGCGGCTGGGTGCTTGGGCTGGCTGCTTGGTAGCGGTTGCAGACGGCCACGGGGCCGGTAGGGCGTACTTGCAGACGCCCCTACAGGCCGTAGGCCTCCAGCAGCCGCAGCCACACCTCGCTCAGCGTCGGGTAGGACGGCACGGCGTGCCACAGCCGGTGCAGCGGCACCTCGCCCACGATCGCGATGGTCGCGGCGTGCAGCATCTCCGCCACCCCCGGACCCACGAACGTCAGCCCCAGCAGCACCTGGCGCTCGCGGTCCACCACCATCACCGCCTTGCCCGTGTACCCGTCGGCGTACAGCGAGGACCCGCCCACCGCGATGTCGATCTCCACCACGTCGTGGGCGATGCCGGCCCGCTCGGTCTCCTGGGCGGTCCTGCCCACGTAGGCCACCTCGGGGTCGGTGAACACCACCTGCGGCACCGCGGCGTGGTCGGCGGTGGCGGCGTAGCGGCTCCACGGCGCGGCGTCCACCGTCCCCTTGGCCCGGGCGGCGATCACGTCGCCCACCACGCGGGCGTCGTACTTGCCCTGGTGGGTGAGCGGTGCGCGGCCGGTGACGTCGCCGCAGGCGTAGAGCCAGTCGCCGTCCACGCCCTGCACCTGCCCGCTGTCGTCCACGTGCAGGGTCTCGCCCGGGGTGAGGCCCACCGTCTCCACGCCGACGTCGTCGGTGGCCGGGCGTCGTCCGGTGGCCACCAACAGCTGCTCGGCCCGTAGCTCGCTGCCGTCGTCGAGGTGGAGCAGCAGACCGTCGTCGTCGCGGTGCACCCGCGTGAGGTTCACCCCGAACCGCAGGTCCACGCCGTCGGCCGCCAGGCCGGCGCGCACCAGGTCCGAGGCCGCCGGCTCCACCTTGGGCAGCACCCGGTCACCGCGCACCAGCATGGTCACCGCTGAGCCGAGCCGGGCGTAGGCCTGGGCCAGCTCGCAGCCCACCACCCCGCTGCCCAGCACCACCAGGCTCTCCGGCACCGCCTGGGCCGAGGTCGCCTCCCGCGAGCCCCAGTGCTCGGTGTCCGCCAGGCCGTCGATGGGTGGCTCGGCCGGCACGCTGCCGGTGGCCAGCACCACGGCCTGGGTGGCGGTGAGCCGGCGGCCGTCGTCCAGCTGCACCTCCTTGGGCCCGGTGAGCCGCGCGGTGCCGCGGACGACGGTGATGCCGGCGCCCTCGGCCCACTCCTGCTGGCTGGCGTCGTCCCAGTCGTGGGTGAACTGGTTGCGCCGGGCCAGCACCGCGGCCGGGTCGAACGAGGCGGTCACCCCGGGCAGGGCCCGTGCGTCGTGCACTGCCTGCGGGGTGCGGATGAGGGCCTTGCTGGGCATGCACGCCCAGTAGGAGCACTCCCCGCCGATCAGCTGCGCCTCCACCATCGCCACCGACAGCCCGCCCTGCACGGCGCGCCCCGCGGCGTTCTCCCCGATGGCCCCGGCGCCCACCACGATGACGTCAAAAGTGTCGCTCATGTCACCCAGCGCACCCGATCGGCGGGCGCGCGGCAAGTTCGGGGCCAAGCCACCTGCGCAAACGCTCGCCAGCAGGCCGCTGACCACCCGGTTTGGGAACCACGCCGAAGGTGTCCTATGCTTCCTCCGCTCCCCAACGGAAAGCTGGACGGTGGAAATCACCGCTGGTGGCCCAGCCGGGAAACCAGTGCGCCCCCTTCGTTTAGCGGCCTAGGACACCGCCCTTTCAAGGCGGCAGCGCGGGTTCGAATCCCGTAGGGGGTACGGCAGTACACTCTCGATGAGCACGGTAGGTTGTACAAGCACCACAAGCATGGCCCTGTAGCGCAGTTGGTTAGCGCGCCGCCCTGTCACGGCGGAGGTCGCGGGTTCGAGTCCCGTCAGGGTCGCCAGGCGTTCGGATGACTCCGGTCGCATCCGGCCAGGTAGCTCAGTTGGTACGAGCATCCGCCTGAAAAGCGGAGGGTCGCCGGTTCGATCCCGGCCCTGGCCACCACGTCCTTCTTCTTCCGAGCCGCAGCCGCTCCGGCCGCGCCGCGGTCACACCGCCGCGAACGCCGCCGATACGTACTGGGCGCTGCGGTCCGATCCCAGCAGGCCCGCGCCCATCTTGTTCATCACGTAGGACACCACCATCCGGCGCTCGGTGTCGATGACGACCTGCGACCCGCCCCAGCCGCCCCAGAAGCAGATGCCCTTCTCGTCCGGCACGAAGGGCACCGACGTCGGGTGCGGCAGGGCGAAGCCGATGCCGAAGCGCAGCGGCGTCTGCAGCACCAGGTCGGTGCCGTCGGACTGCTGGTCGAAGATCAGCTTGATGGTGGCGGGGGAGAGCAGCCGCACCCCGTCCACCTCGCCGCCGCAGGCGATCACCGACTGGATGCGCGCCAGCGCACGGGCGTTGCCGTGGCCGTTGGCGCCGCCGATCTCCGCCGCGCGCCACGCGTCGGTCCAGCTGGCGCGGGCGTCGGCCACCGGTCCGGTGAACGTCCGGATCATCACGCTGCTGGGGTCGATGGTGCTGTAGTCCAGGCCCAGCGGCGGTGGCGGCACCACGTCGGAGACCCGGCCGAGCTCGCTCGCCGGCAGGCCGATGTGCAGGTCGGCGCCCAGCGGGCCGGTGATCTCGGTGGCCACGAACTGGCCCAGCGACTGTCCCGTCACGCGCCGCACCACCTCCCCGACGAGGTGGCCGTAGTTCAGCGCGTGGTAGCCGGAGGCGGTGCCCGGCTCCCACCACGGCGCCTGCGCGGCCAGCCGGGCCGCGGCCGTCTCGGCGTCGTACATCTCCTCGATGGCGAACGGCGCGTCCCACCCAGAGACGCCGGAGGTGTGCGAGAGCAGGTGGCGCACCTGCACGTCCTGCTTGCCGTTGGCGGCGAACTCCGGCCAGTACCGCGCCACGGGGGAGTGGACGTCCAGCTCGCCCCGCTCGACCAGCACCAGGGCGGCCAGGGCGGTCACCGTCTTGGTCGACGACCACACGTTGGTGATGGTGTCGCGCTCCCACGGCACGGTCTGCTCGGTGTCCGACCAGCCGCCCCACAGGTCCACCACCGGTTCGCCGTCGATGGTCACCGCCAGGCACGCGCCCAGCTCAGCCCCTGAGGACAGGTTGTCCTGCAGCGCGGCGTGCAGCGCAGCGAAGCGGTCGTCGCAGAATCCGTGGACCTCGGGCACGGCGGCCTCCCCTTGTCTGGCGGGCACGAGCGCGTCTGGCGGGCGCGCAGGCGACCCCTCGTGATCCAGGTCACTGTAATGCGGTGTCGCTCACCGTGGTCGCCGGAGGTGCCGACGCCTGCCGCGGCGGCGGTCGGAGTCGCCCGCCGTCGGTCAAGGGGCAGCTCTGGGCGTGGGCGCTCAGCTCACGGACGGGGCGGGGGCGGGGTGGTTCCGTGCACCACCATTACCGGGCAGGTGGCGTGCTCGGCGCAGGCGGCGCTGACCGAGCCGAGCAGCATGCCGCTGAACCCGCCCCGCCCCCGGCTGCCCACCACCAGCACCTGGGCCTCGCCGCTCAGCTCCAGCAGCACCTCGACGGTGTTGCCCTCGCGCACCGTGACGGTCAGGCCGGGGAAGGTGGGCGTGCCGAACACCTTCTGCACCGTCTCCACCACGAGTCGGTGTGCGTCGGCCGCGGGGTCCCACCCCAGGGTGATCTCCGGTCGGCTGATGCCGGCCCAGCCGTAGGTGGAGGGCGCCCGCCACACCGCCACTGCCTCCACCCCGGCGCCGGTGGTGTCGGCCAGGAAGCGGGCCCACCGCAGGGCCTGCTCCGACGGCGCTGATCCGTCGATGCCCACGACGACGCGCGGCGAGGCGGGAGTGGTGCGTGGTGTGGTCAACGAGGCTCCTGTGGTCGACGGGGTGGTCTCGATTCTGCGCCGCGGCGGGCTCCGTGGACAGGACTGCGGAACGGCCGGGACTCAGTTGGCTGTAAGGCGGCGATGGCAGACTTGGCGACGTGTTGGAATCCCGGTCCCACCCGAGGCAACCGCGAGGCGCGCTGCAGCCGGTGGAGCTGGCCACCGCCGGCGTGATGGCGGCCATGACGGCTGGGCTCGGAGTGCTGGCCACGGTGATCCCGGCGGCCAGCGCGCTCACCTTCGTCGGCGTCGTCCCGATGGGCCTGGTGGCCTACCGCCACCGCCTCCGTGCGCTGCTGGGCGCCTCCGTCGCCGCCACCGTGGTCGCCTTCGCGCTGGCGGGCACGGGCGCGCTGGCCGGGGTGTGGGCAGGTGTGCTGCTGGGCGGGCTCGTCGGCGACGTCCGCCGTCGCGGTCGCGGTGGGTTCACCGCCGCCCTCTA
The DNA here is from genome assembly GCF_058133635.1 of Rhodococcus sp. Z6_132. Lineage (NCBI taxonomy): Bacteria > Bacillati > Actinomycetota > Actinomycetes > Mycobacteriales > Nocardiaceae > Rhodococcus > Rhodococcus sp. Z6_132. The sequence continues at coordinate 449,407 of NZ_JBYUNP010000001.1, read as the reverse complement.
CGTCCTCCTCGCGGTGCCGGTGCTGGGCGTGCTGGTGGACCTGCTGCTGCTGCTGTTCAGCCAGACCAGGCAGCTGGTGCTGGACTCGGTGGCCAACAGCGTGCACGGGGCGATGGAGATGCTGGCCGGGTTCGCCCCGTTCGCCGACCTCGCCGCCGACGTCGACGCCCGCACCCAGACGATGATCGACTACTGGTGGCTCACCGTGCCCGCCGTCGTCGGGGTGAGCCTGGCGTTCGGAACCTGGGTCACCTGGTCGCTGCTGGGCGCGGTGGTGCACCGGATGGAGCTGGCCGCGGCGCCCGACCCGCTGCAGGGTCCGGCCACCGGACAGCAGCCCGGCGACGACACGGTGGCACCGGTACCGGCGTCGCTGGAGCGCGTCGGGTTCACCTACCCCGGCACCGAGCGCGCCGTGCTCACCGACGTCGACCTGACCGTCCGCCCGGGTGAGCTGGTGGCCGTGGTCGGCGCCAACGGCTCGGGCAAGTCCACCCTGCTGCGCCTGCTGGCGGGCCGCGCGCCCAGCCACGGCGCCGTGCTGCGGCCGGGCAGCAGCGGGCTGGGCGCCCACGGCGGCACCGCGATGATCCTGCAGCGCCCGGAGAGTCAGATCCTGGGCGTGCGGGTGGCCGACGACGTGGTGTGGGGCCTGCCGGAGGGCACCGCGGTGGACGTCGACGGGTTGCTGCGCACGGTGGGCCTGGCGGGCATGGGCGACCGCGACACCAGCACCCTCTCCGGCGGGGAGCTGCAACGACTCGCCGTGGCCGCCGCGCTGGCCCGCCGACCCGCGCTGCTGCTCTCCGACGAGTCCACCGCCATGGTCGACGCCGAGGGCCGGCAGCAGCTGGTGGCGCTGCTCGGCGAGCTCGCCCACACCCACGGCATCGCCGTCGTGCACGTCACCCACCGCGCCGCCGACACGGTGGGCGCCGACCACGTGGTGCACCTGGTGCAGGGCCGGGTGGTGGACGCCCCCGCCGCCTGGCTCAGCGAGGGAGCCCGCCCCGCGCTGACGCCCGCGCCGCCGGCCACCGGCCGGCCCCTGCTGCAGCTGCGCGGCGTCAGCCACACCTACGACGTCAGCTCCCCCTGGGCGCAGCGTGGGCTGGCGGAGGTCGACCTCACCGTGCGCGAGGGCGAGGGGGTGCTGGTGGTCGGCGGCAACGGCTCCGGCAAGTCCACCCTGGCCTGGGTGCTCGCCGGGCTGGTGCAGCCCACCGCCGGGCAGTGCCTGCTCGACGGGCGGCCGGTGCACGAGCAGGTCGGCGCGGTCGCCCTGGCGTTCCAGCACGCCCGGCTGCAGGTGCTGCGCCCGACCGTGGGTGCCGACGTCGCTGCCGCCACGGGCACCGAGAGCCACCCCGACTGGTCCGCCGTGGGCGAGGCGCTGGCGGCGGTGGGCCTGGACCCGCTGCTCACCGCCCGACCGGTGGACCAGCTCAGCGGGGGGCAGCTGCGGCGGGTCGCGCTGGCCGGCCTGCTCGCCAACCGCCCCCGGGTCCTCGTCCTGGACGAGCCGCTGGCCGGCCTGGACGTGCCCAGCCAGCGCGGCCTGGTGGAGCTGCTCGCCCGGCTGCGCCGCGAGGCGGGGCTCACCGTGGTGGTCATCTCCCACGACCTCGACGGCATGGAGGCGGTGTGCTCGCGCACCGTGCGGCTGCACCGCGGCCGGCTCAGCGACGAGCCCCGCCCGGTGCTCGGGGAGGCCCGGCGATGAGCTCACCCACGCTGCTGCGGCAGGTGCCCGGCAACACCGTGGTCCACCGGCTGTGGGCGGGCACCAAGCTGGTGTGCGTCGTCCTGATCGGCCTCACCCTCACCTTCGTGCCTTCCTGGCCGGCGCTCGGGGCCACCGCCGTGCTGCTGGCCGTGCTCATCGCGGTCGCCCGAGTTCCGCGTGCCGTGCTGCCGCACGTGCCGTGGTGGTTCTGGCTGGCCCTGGGGCTGGGCGCGCTGCTGAACGTGCCCGCCGGCGGAACCCCGGAGGTGACGCTCGGGCCGGTCACCGTCGGTCTCGGCGCCCTGCTGATCTACGTGCGCGTCACCGTGCTGGCCTTCGTCCTGCTGGGGATCTCCCTGATGGTCGGGCTCACCACGCCCATGGGCGAGATCGCCCCGGCGTTCGCCCGGCTGACCCGCCCGCTGAAGTGGCTGCGGCTGCCGGTGGAGGAGTGGGCGGTGACCGTGGGGCTGTGCCTGCGGGCGGTGCCACTGTTCGCCGAGGAGTGGTCGGTGCTGCGGGCGGCCCAGCGGCTGCGCCCGGTGCCCGAGGGGCGGCGCAGGCGGTCGCTGGACCAGCTGATGACGGAGGGGCTGGACATGCTCAGCGCGGCCATGGCGGTCTCGCTGCGCCGCGCCGCCGAGCTGGGCGATGCGGTGACCGCCCGCGGCGGAACCGGCCAGCTCACCGCGCAGAAGGCCCGCCTGGGGCTGCTCGACGTGGCAGCGCTGGTGGTCGTGGTCGTGTTCTGCACCGCGGTGCTGGTGCTGGGCTAGCAGCCCGGTAAGCCTCGCCTTGCTGGTCGGGTCCCCGGCCGCTACCTACCGTGGACGGGGTGACTCCCGGGCCCTCGCGTGGCGCCGCCGGCGGTGCGTCCGCGCCGCACGGACGCCGCAGCCACGCGCACTCCGGCGAGCCGCACCGCCCCGGGCAGCTCTCCTCGCGGCTGAACTGGCTGCGGGCCGGCGTGCTGGGGGCCAACGACGGCATCGTCTCCACCGCGGGACTGGTGGTGGGTGTGGCCGGGGCGGCGACCAGCCGCGGCCCCCTCGTCGCCGCCGGTGTGGCCGGCCTGGTCTCCGGCGCGGTGTCCATGGCGCTGGGGGAGTACGTCTCGGTGAGCAGCCAGCGCGACACCGAGCGCTCCCTGCTGGACCGGGAGCGCCAGGAGCTGGCAGAGATGCCGCAGGCCGAGCTGGAGGAGCTGGCCGGGTTCTACCGGGCCAAGGGCATCAGCGACGAGACCGCCCACCGGGTGGCCAAGGAGCTCACCGCGCGCGACCCGCTGGGCGCGCACGCGGAGGTGGAGCTGGGCATCGACCCCGACGAGCTGGCCAACCCCTGGCACGCCGCGGGGGCGTCGGGCCTGTCGTTCACCCTCGGCGCGATCCTGCCCCTGCTGGCCATCGTGCTGCCGCCGGCGACCTGGCGCGTGCCGGTCACCGTGGTGGTGGTGCTGGTGGCCCTGGCGATCACCGGCTGGATCAGCGCCCGGCTGGGGGGCGCCCCTGCCGTGCCGGCGATGGTCCGCCTGGTGGTTGGTGGCGGGGCCGCCATGGGCATCACCTTCGCCGTTGGTGACCTGATCGGAGACACTGGGCTCGTGTGAGGACAGTCGCGCTCCGGCGTGGCCCGCGAGCTCTGCCAGGCTTCGGGCAGGTTCCCCCGATATCCTCGCCGCAGAGGACGGCAGGGAACCGGTGATCGGAACGGAGTGGACGCATGGCACGACGCTCCGTCGGCGCGACCGTGGTCGCCGCGCTCGTCCTCCCGCTGCTCGCCACGGGTTGCTCCGCCGCGCTGTCGCAGTCCAGTGGTCCGGTCGCCCGCACCACTGACGAGGACGTCCTGGTCGCACCCAGCGTCACCGCCTCGCCGGTCCCCGCCGCACCGACCAGCGCGCCCCCCACGAGCACTCCGGAGACCACCACCCGCGCCGCCGAGCGCGCCGGCACCTCCGGCACCGAGGCGGCGGAGACGGCCTTCCAGGCGCAGCTCGCCCAGCTCGACCGCTCCTTCGGCATCACGCGCTCGGCCGACGTCTCCATCGCCGCTCGGGACCTGAGCACCGGGCAGAGCGTGGTCACCGGCGCCACGGCCGGCATGGTCACCGCCAGCGCCGTCAAGGTGGAGATCCTCATCGGAACGCTGCTCAAGGCGCAGGATGCCGGTCGGCCGCTGAGCGCGTCCGAGGAGGACCTGGCGACGCGGATGATCACCATCAGCGACAACGACGCGGCGACCACCCTCTTCGACCGCCTGGGTGGCGGACCGGGGCTCGCGACGGTGAGCAAGCGGCTGGGCCTGCGCAGCACCGAGGTCGGTGCCTCCGGCTTCTTTGGACTCACCACCACCAACGCCCAGGACCAGGTCGCGCTGCTCGATGCGCTGACCGCCTCCACGTCGGTGCTCAACACCGAGAACCGGGAGTACGCGCTGGGCCTCATGCAGTCGGTGGCAGCCGACCAGCGCTGGGGGGTGACGGCGGCGGCCGATCCCGGGGCGACCACGGCGGTGAAGAACGGCTGGCTGCCCAACTCCGACGACGACAACCAGTGGGCGGTGACCAGCATGGGCGTGGTCACCGCGGCCGGACACCGGATCCTGCTCGTGGTGTTCACCCAGCACCAGCCCGACCGGCAGACCGGCATCGACTACATCGAGCAGGCCAGCAAGCTCGTCGCCGCGCGGCTCACCGCCTGAGCCGGCCCGGCGGCAGGCGGGCGGGCCTCACTGCGGGGCGGCGCCGAGCAGCAGCGCGGTCAGTGCCTGGCTGATCAGGTCGATCAGCTCCTCGCGGGAGAGGTCGTCCTCGGCCAACCAGCTGATCACCGCCTCCTCGGTGAAGGCGATCCAGCCGCGCACCGCCAGCCGGGTGCGTGGGCCGGCGGGGATGCCCAGCACCGGGGTCTGGGCGAGGGTCCGGCTGGCCATCTCGGCCCGAGTGTCGTCGAAGACCTGACGCATCGCCTCGTCCCCGCTGGCCGCACCGCGCAGCAGCGACACGTAGCCGCTGCGGTTCTCGCTGACGAAGTCGATGAACGCCGACAGCGAGCTGTGCAGCGCCTCCAGCGGCGGCAGCGCCGGGTCGGGTGCGGTGCGCTCCAGCATGGCGGCGGCCATCTCCCGCACCACGGCCAGGTGGAAGTCCTGCTTGGAGGCGAAGTAGTGGAACAGCAGCCCTCGGGAGATCCCGGCCCGGTCGGCGATCTCCTCCACGCCCACCTCCTCCAGGCGGCGCTCGGCCAGCATCTCCGCGCCGAGGGCGATGAGCTGGGCGCGGCGGGCTCCCGGGCTGAGCCGGGTTCGCTTGTCGGTGGGCACGCCACCACCCTACTGAATCCTGCTCAACAGTTATTGACCGTCGTTCAACAGTGGTTTACCGTTGCCACATGACAACAGCCACAGACGCAGCCGCGACGCCCGCGCAGGACCGCGCGCCGTCCCAGGCGAAGCAGGTCGACGTGCTCATCATCGGCAGCGGGTTCTCCGGTCTCGGTGCGGCCATCAAGCTCACCCAGGCGGGCAAGAACAACTACGTGGTGATCGAGCGTGGCGCCGACGTCGGCGGCACCTGGCGCGACAACACCTACCCCGGTGCTGCCTGCGACGTGCCCTCGCACCTGTACTCGTACTCCTTCGCGCTCAACCCGGAGTGGAGCCGCAGCTTCTCCCGGCAGGCGGAGATCCAGGACTACCTGGAGCAGACCGCGCGCCGCTACGACGTGCTGGACAAGCACGTCTTCGGCTGCGAGATGGAGTCCGCCCGCTGGAACGGCCAGACGCAGCGCTGGGACGTGCAGACGTCCAAGGGCCGCTGGTCGGCGGCCACCGTCATCAGCGCGGTCGGCGCGCTGTGCGAGCCCGCGCTGCCCAACATCGCCGGCATCGAGGACTTCACCGGCGAGATCTTCCACTCCGCTCGCTGGAACCACGACTCCGACCTCACCGGCAAGCGGGTGGCGGTGATCGGCACCGGCGCCTCGGGCATCCAGATCGTGCCCGCCGTCGCGCCGCAGGTGGCCCACATGGACGTCTACCAGCGCACCGCCCCGTGGATCCTGCCCCGGTTCGACCGCGAGTACACCAGGCTGGAGCGCTTCGCGTTCCGGCACGTGCCCGGCTTCCAGAAGCTCTCCCGCGGCCTGATCTACGCGATGCGCGAGACCCAGGTGGTGGCACTGGCCAAGGACCCGCGCCTCACCCGCATCCTGCAGCGCGTGGCCTCGAAGCACATGGCCCAGCAGGTGCCCGACGCCGAGCTGCGCAAGAAGGTCACGCCCACCTGGCGCATCGGCTGCAAGCGGATGCTCATCTCCAACAACTGGTACCCGGCCCTGCAGCGCGACAACGTCGACCTGGTCACCGACGGCATCGACAAGGTCACCAGCAACGCGGTGGTCACCAAGGACGGCACCGTGCGCGAGGTGGACGCCATCGTGGTGGCCACCGGCTTCCACGTCACCGACTCACCCACCTACGAGACCATCGTCGGAGCCGACGGCCGCACGCTGGCTGAGCACTTCGCCGAGCGCGGCATGCAGGCCTACAAGGGCTCGGCCGTCACCGGCTTCCCCAACATGTTCTTCCTGGTCGGACCCAACACCGGCCTCGGGCACACCTCGATGGTCTACATGATCGAGTCGCAGCTGAGCTACGTGCTGGACGCGGTGGACACCGTGGCGCGGGAGCGCATCGCGACCGTCGAGGTCCGCCCGGAGGTGCAGCAGGAGTACAACGCCATGCTGCAGCGCAAGCTCGACCCCACGGTGTGGATGCGCGGTGGGTGCGCCAGCTGGTACCTCGACGCGCACGGCAACAACACCACCCTGTGGCCGGACTTCACCTTCGCCTTCCGCAAGGCCACCAAGAGCTTCGACCTGGACGCCTACCGCTACACCCGCCGCGCCGCTGTCAGCTCCACCGCTGGGCCGTCCACAGCTGCACCCGCGCAGCCGGTCCCGACCGCCGAGGAGGCGTCAGCATGAAGACCGACTTCACCAACAAGGTCGCCGTCATCACCGGAGCCGGCTCGGGCATCGGCCGCGCGCTGGCGCTGGACCTCGCCAGCCGGGGCGCCCGGCTGGCCCTGTCCGACGTGGACAGTGCCGGCCTGGCCGAGACGGTTCGCCAGTGCGAGGGGCTGGGGGCGCAGGTGCGCTCCGACCACCTCGACGTGGCCGAGCGCTCGGCGGTGCTGGAGTACGCCGACGCCGTCGCGGCGCACTACGGCGTGGTCAACCTGCTGTTCAACAACGCCGGCATCGCCTTCAGCGGCGACGTCGAGGTCACCGAGTTCAAGGACATCGAGCGGGTGATGGACGTCGACTTCTGGGGGGTCGTCAACGGCACCAAGGCGTTCCTGCCCCACCTCATCGCCTCCGGCGACGGCCACCTGGTCAACGTCTCCAGCCTGTTCGGGCTGCTGTCCATCCCCACCCAGAGCGCCTACAACTCGGCCAAGTTCGCCGTGCGCGGCTTCACCGAGTCGCTGCGCCAGGAGATGCTCATCAACAAGCACCCCGTCAAGGTCACCTGCGTGCACCCCGGGGGCATCAAGACGGGCATCGCCCGCAACAGCACGGCCGCGGTGGGCTCCGACGCCAAGATCCTTGCGGAGTTCTTCGACGCCAAGCTGGCCAAGACCACGCCCGAGACCGCCGCACGCGTCATCCTCAGGGGAGTCGGCGCTGGACGGCCGCGCGTGCTCATCGGCTCCGACGCCAAGGCCCTCGACGCCCTGGTCCGAGTCACCGGTTCCGGCTACCAGCGGGTGGTCGCCGCGGTGTGCGGGCGCGCCCTGCCCAAGTAGCCGAACCACCCGGCCAGGGCCGAACCAGGCAGGGCGATACTGGAACCCATGATCAACACCAGCCACCACGGCCGCGTCACCATCTTGGAGATCGACCGGCCGGAGCGCCGCAACGCCCTCAGCACCGAGCTCTGCGACCAGCTGCGCGAGGCGGTGACCGGCAGCGTCGAGGCCGGTGCCCGCGCGCTGGTGATCACGGGCGCGGGCACCAGCTTCTGCTCCGGCGCCGACCTCGGCGGGGTGTACGGCGACGGGTTCCTCGACGCCCTGCGCGCGATGCTGCGGGCGGTCACCGACGCCCCGGTGCCGGTGATCGCCGCGGTGAACGGGCCGGCCATCGGCGCGGGCACCCAGCTAGCGGTGTGCTGCGACCTGCGGGTGGCCGCGCCCACCGCCGTGTTCGGGGTGCCCACCGCCAAGCTCGGCCTGGCCGCCGACGCCTGGACGCTGCGCCGGCTGGCCATGTTCGCCGGCGGCGGGATGGCCCGGCGGATGATGCTCACCGCGCAGACCGTGACCGCAGCCGAGGCGCTGCGCAGCGGGCTGGCCGACGGGGAGGGCGACCTCGCCGACGCCCTGGAGCTGGCGACGCACTGCGCCAGCCTGGCGCCGCTCAGCCTGGCCTACTCCAAGCGAGTGCTCAACGGCCTCACCGCCGACGGAGCACGAGAGGCCGACACCAACGCCGACTGGGAGGTGGCGGAGTTCGAGCGCTGCTGGACCAGCGCGGACTTCGCCGAGGGGCAGCAGGCCCGCCGGGACAAGCGCAGCCCGGAGTTCCAGGGCCGCTGAGCGCGCCGGGAGCGCCGTCGACCAGGGGTTGTGCTGCTCGACCAGCGGAGGACACTGGCAGGACGTACCCGTCCTGCGAGGTGGTCCGCCATGGATCCTGCGACCGAGGTCGCTGACCGGCTGATGAGCTCAGCCGCCGGGATGTTCGACCTGATGGCGGTGGCACTGGGCGACCGGCTCGGCTACTACCGCTGCCTGGACGGCGCTCCGCCGCTGTCCTCCACCGAGCTGGCCGCGGCCACCGGCACCGGCGAGCGGGGAGCCCGGGAGTGGCTGGAGCAGCAGGCCGTGACCGGCCTGGTCGAGCTCGCCGCCAGCTCCGCCGTGGCGGCCGACCGGCGCTACCGGCTCAAGCCGGGCGTGGGTCAGGTGCTGGCCAGCGCCGACGACCTCGGCTACCTGGCGCCGCTGGCCCGTCAGCTGGTGGCCGCGGCGGCGCAGGTGCCCGCGGTGGCGGAGGCCTTCCGTGCCGGCACGGGCGTTCCCTGGTCGGCGTTCGGAACCGACATGCGGGAGTCCCAGGCCGACCTGAACCGCCCCGGCTTCCTCGGCCTGCTCGCGCAGGAGTGGCTGGCCACCCTGCCCGACGTCCAGCTGAGGCTGCACTCCGACCCGCCGGCGCGGGTGGCCGACGTGGGGTGCGGCGGCGGGTGGTCGGCCATCGGGCTGGCGCAGGGCCTGCCCGGGGTGCAGGTGGACGCCTTCGAGCTGGACCCTGCCTCGGTGGAGCTGGCCCGGCGCAACGTGGCCGAGGCCGGCCTGGACGGGCGGGTGCGGGTCTGGGAGCAGGACGTCGCCACCGTGCGGGCGGAGGCCGGCTACGACCTGGTGACCGCCTTCGAGTGCCTGCACGACCTGCCGCACCCCGTGCCGGCGCTGGCGGCCATGCGCGCCCTGGCCGCGCCGAGCGGGGCCGTGCTGGTGGCCGACATGAAGGTGGCCAGCGCCTTCGCCCCGCCGGGTGACCTGGTGGAGCGGCTGATGTACGGCTTCAGCCTGTCGGTGTGCCTGCCCGACAGCATGAGCACGCCGGGCTCGGCCGCCACCGGGACCGTCATGCGGGAGAGCACCCTGCGCGACTACGCGCGGCAGGCGGGGTTCACCTCGGTGGACACCCTGCCCGTCGAGCACGACCTGTGGCGGTTCTACCGCCTCGCCTAGTCCAGGACGGTGGCGTCGAAGGCCTCGAACGGGGGCGCGCCGACGCCCCGCACCAGGTGGTTGCCCCACAGGTCCTGCTCGGTGACCACCACCTGTGCCTCGGCGGCGTCGGTGCGCACCGTCAGCGTCGTCCCGCTCGGGGTCTGCGGCAGCCCGCGCACCCGGCCGTACCAGGAGTACGTGCCGCCAATGGGCTCGAAGTGCCCGGAGAGGGTGAGGTCCACGGCGTGCTCGTGCTCGTCGTGCGCCGCCGTTGCCGGGCCCTGGTAGCCCGCGGGATCGTCGTGCTCCTCCGGTGTGCTCATCCGTGGCTGTCCTTCTGGTCGGGATCGGCGTCCGGGTCAGGGGCGGAATCAGGGGTGAGGGGTCCGCCGAGCAGCCGCCTGGTCGGGTCGGACGCCGCGGCGGGGACGAACTTGGCGGGGGCGCCGTCGGCACGCAGCACACCCTCGAGCCCGCCCCAGACGAGCATGCTCAGGTAGTCCACCAGCGCGTCGGAGGACATGGTGCGGTTGTCCAGCCACCAGTGCGTGGCCAGCTGGACCATGCCCACCACTCCGTAGGCCCACGGCTGCGCCCCGCCGGAGTCCATGCCCATGGTGCGCAGCCGGTCACCGACCAGCCCGGAGAGCGCCTCGGCGATCACCCGCTCGGTGGTGGCCACCACGCTCTCCGCGCCACCCACCTCCTGGTTGTGGGTGAACACGTAGCCGTAGAGCTCGGGCTCGGCGGCGACAGAGCGCACGTAGGCGCCGATCAGCGCCCGCGCCTGGTCGAAGTCGGCCCGCTCCTGGGAGAGCTCGGCCAGCAGCGGCGGCAGCGCGACGGTCTGGGCGATGCGGGTGAGGATCGCGTCGACCAGGTCGCTCTTGTCGGTGAAGTGGCGGTAGAGCACCGTCTTGGACACCTGCAGCTCGCCGGCGATGTCCTCCATGCCGATCTGGGGGCCGTTGCGCCGGATGGCTGCCAGCGCGCCGTCCACGAACTCCTCGCGCCGGGCGCGCTTGTGCTCGTCCCAGCGCTTCTTGCGCCCGTCGATGGCCACCCGCGCCGAGCGCGCCTCGTCCACCACCGCGGCGGCCGTGGCTGCGGCGGAGGTCATGGTCTTCACCCAGGTGGCCGGAACAGCAGGCCGCGGCCCCTGGGGCCTTGGGGCGGAGGGGCTATCGGTCCGCTCACCCTTGACAGCATCGCCGTCATGGTTCATGTTACTCATGTTAGCAGTTACATCCAATCACATGATGTGCTTCATACCGGGCGGGTGGTCGCGAGTGCGACCGGGCGTGCACACGGCTGGGGTACGTCCGGGCGCCGGGGAGAACCACATGTCGAGCACCACCACCAGCAGCGCGTCGCGGGGCGTCAAGGTGACCGACCGCCAGGAGATCGCCAGCCGCTTGCTGTCCTCGGCGGCCAAGAAGTCCTACGACCCGATGGTCGAGGTCGACTGGCAGGCGCCGGTCCCGGACCACCTCTTCGGCCTGACGCCGGAGTGGAGCACCCTCTACGGCACGTCGCTGTGGGAGGAGATGAGCCTGGAGCAGCAGGTCACGCTGACCAAGCACGAGGTCTCCTCCATCATGAGCACCGGCATCTGGTTCGAGATGATCCTCATGCAGATGGTGGTGCGGGACATCTACGGGCAGGACGCTTCCACGCCGCACTTCCAGTTTGCCCTCACCGAGATCGCTGACGAGTGCCGCCACTCGATCATGTTCGCCCGCGCCGCCGAACGTTTCGGCGCTCCCGCCTACCGGCCCTCGCGCACCGTCCTCGAGCTGGGCCGGGTCTTCAAGGCCACCGCGGTGGGGGCCACCGCCTACGCCGGCATCCTGGTGGCCGAGGAGATCCTCGGCGTCATGCAGCGCGACTGGATGCGGGACGAGCGGGTGCAGCCGATCACCCGCACCACGGCCAAGATCCACGTGCTGGAGGAGGCGCGGCACATGCGCTTCGCCCGCGAGGAGATCGCCCGCCGGGTGCAGGGCATGTCCGCGGCCCAGCGCGCCCGCGAGCGCGCGATGCTGGCCGCCGGCGCCTACTTCATCACCACCAGCCTGGTGCACCCGGACGTGTACGCCGCGGCCGGGCTCGACCCCAAGCGGGCGATGGCGGCGGCCAGGACCAACGAGCACTACCGCGCGCGGCTGCGCGACAGCGCCGCCAAGCTGATGGCGTTCCTGGACGAGGTCGGCCTGGTGGGCGGGCCCTCGGTGCGGCTGTACAAGAAGATCAGCATGCTCTGAGCGCGTGCAGCCGTCGGGCGGCCTCGTGCAGCACGTCGTCGCGCTTGCAGAAGGCGAACCGCAGCAGCTGGCGCCAGGGCTGCTGCTCCCGGGTGGGGGAGTCGCAGAACACGCTCACCGGCACCGCCGCCACCCCCACCTGCACCGGCAGCTGCGTGCACAGGGCCACCGCGTCGGTCTCGCCCAGCGGTGCGGCGTCGGCACAGACGAAGTAGCTGGCCTCGCTGGGGTGCACCCGGAAGCCCACCTCGGCCAGCGCCGTGGACAGCAGGTCGCGCTTGCCCTGCAGGTCGGTGCGCAGCTGCTGCACCCAGGCCTGCTCGTGGGTGAGGGCGTGGGCGGCGGCGTGCTGCATCGGGGTGGCGCCGACGAAGCTCATGAACTGCTTGGCGGTGCGCACCGCGGCCACCAGCTCGGCGGGCCCGCACACCCAGCCGGTCTTCCAGCCGGTGGCGCTGAAGGTCTTGGCCACCGACGACACCGACAGCGTGCGCTCGGCCATGCCGGGCAGCCCGGCCAGCGGTTGGTGCACGCGCCCGTCGTAGACCAGGTGCTCGTAGACCTCGTCAGTGAGCACCACCAGGTCGTGCTCGCAGGCCAGCTCGGCGATGGCCGCCAGCTCCTCGGTGGTGAACACCGTGCCGGTGGGGTTGTGCGGGGAGTTCACCAGCAGCATGCGGGTGGCCGGGTTCACCGCCGCACGCAGCGCGTCCAGGTCCAGGGCGAACCGGTCGCCGTCGCGCACCAGCGCCACGGTGCGCCGGGTGGCACCGGCCATCGCCACGGCCACCGGGTAGGAGTCGTAGTAGGGCTCGACCATCACCACCTCCTCGCCCGGGCGCACCAGCGCCAGCACCGCGGCGGTGATCGCCTCGGTGGCCCCCACGGTCACCAGCACCTCGGTGTCCGGGTCGTGGTGCAGCCCGTAGCGGGTGGCGCGATCGGCCGCGACGGCCTGGCGCAGCGCGGGGATGCCCGGTCCGGGGGCGTACTGGTTGTGGCCCGCGGCGATGGCTGCGCGCGCTGCCTCCAGCATGGCGGCGGGGCCGTCGGTGTCCGGGAAGCCCTGCCCCAGGTTGATCGCCCCGTGCTCGGTGGCCAGCGCGGTCACCTCCGCGAAGATCGTCGAGGCGAACGGCTGCAGGTGGGGCACCAGCTGGGGAGGCGGCATCACCTGCGCCATCCTGCCTGCTCGCCTCGCCGGCCCGCTGCCCTCGCCACGCACCTGGGAGGATGAACGCCGTGGACCTCACCCTGGACGACGAGACCAAGCGTGCTGACCTGCGCAAGATGAAGGTGGTGGCCACCGGCTTCCTGGTGGCGGCCACCGTGGTGTTCCTCTTCGCCCGGTGGCAGGAGTCGATCGGGGCCGGCGGCTGGGTGGGCTACGTGCGCACCGCAGCCGAGGCGGGCATGGTCGGTGCCCTGGCGGACTGGTTCGCCGTCACCGCGCTGTTCCGCCACCCGTTGCGCATCCCCATCCCGCACACCGCGATCATCCCGCGCAAGAAGGACCAGCTCGGCGCGAGCCTGGGCGACTTCGTGGGCACCAACTTCCTGGCCCCGGACGTGGTGGTGGACAAGCTGCGCGCGGCCCGGGTGCCCGAGCGGCTCGGCCGCTGGGTGGCCCAGCCGGCCAACGCCGAGCGGATCACCGCCGAGGCGGCGGTGCTCGCTCGGGGCGCGGTGACGGTGCTGCGGGACGAGGACGTGCAGCAGGTGATCGACGCGACCCTGGTGCGCCGCCTGGTGGACCGCCCCTGGGGGCCGCCGCTGGGCAAGCTGCTGGCCGAGGTGCTCGCCGACGGCAAGCACAAGCGCCTGGTGGACCTCATCTGCGACCGGGCCTACGACTGGGTGCTGGTCAACCACGACACGGTGGTGCGGGTGGTCAGCCAGCAGGCGCCGGCGTGGTCGCCGCGCTTCCTGGACGACATGCTCGCCGACCGGCTGCACCGCGAGGTGCTCGACTTCGCCCGCGCGGTGCGCGACGACCCCGAGCACCAGATGCGCAAGGCGGTGGACAAGTTCATGGCCGAGTTCGCCGAGGACCTGCAGCACGACCCGGACACCATCGCCCGGGCGGAGTCGGTCAAGCAGCAGATCCTGGAGCACCCCGAGGTGCAGAACGTGGTGGCCAGCGCCTGGGGCACCGCCAAGCGGATGATCCTGGACGCGGTGGAGGACCCCTCCAGCGAGCTGCGGGTGCGGGCCCGCGACCTGGTCGCCTCCTGGGGTGCCCGGCTGGCCGACGACCCGGCGGTGCGCGGCAAGGTCGACGGCTGGCTGGAGGGCAGCCTGCGGTACGTGGTGAGCAACTACGCCGACGAGATCACCGGGGTCATCACCGACACCGTGGCCCGGTGGGACGCGCAGGAGACCAGCCGCAAGATCGAGCTGCAGGTGGGTCGTGACCTGCAGTTCATCCGCATCAACGGCACCGTGGTCGGCGCACTGGCCGGCCTGGTCATCTACGCCGTGTCGGACCTGCTGTTCGGCTGACCCGGCTCCGGCCCCGTCTCAGCGGGCGAGCTCCGCCTCGACCGCGCGGACGATCTCGGGGGCGTCGGGTGCGACCGACGGCGCGAAGCGCGCCACCACCTCACCCTGCTTGCTGACCAGGAACTTCTCGAAGTTCCAGAGCACGTCCGGGTCCTCGGTGGGCTCGATCCCCGCGGCCCGCAGGTTGTCGCGGAAGTCCGACGTGCCCGCGGCCGCCGGCGCTTGGCGCGTCAGCTCGGCGTACAGCGGGTGCTGGTCGTCGCCGACCACGCTGATCTTGGCCAGCACCGGGAAGGTGACGGCGTACTGCGTCGAGCAGAAGTCGGCGATCTCGGCGTCGGTGCCCGGCTCCTGGCCCATGAAGTTGTTGGCCGGGAACGCCAGCACCGTCAGGCCCCTCGCCTGCAGGCTGCTGTGCAGGCCCTGTAGCGCCTCGTACTGCGGGGTCAGGCCGCACTGGGACGCCACGTTGACGACGAGGACCACCTCGCCGGCGTGATCGGCCAGGGACGCCTGGCCACCGTCGGCCGTCGCGAACGGGATGTCGACGAGTGCGCTCATGCCGGCACCGCCAGCGCCGCGCCGTCCTCACCAGGGCTACCAGCTCGCATCAGCACCGTCGTCATCGGGACATCCTCGCAACGGATGCCCGTGCGGGGCAACGGCCGAGGCGGCGCCGAGCCCGTGCGCTCGGCTCGCTGGACGAAAAATGGGGCGAGAACTGTCCCCCTCCCTCGCTACGTTTGTGGTGTCGAGCACACGGCACCCGCGCGAGGAGACGGCATGACCAGAACCGCGACCACCACCGGAGTCCAGGAGCTCGCCGTGCAGGCCGAGGGACTGGTCAAGATCTACCGCGGCAGGCGTGGCGGCGTGCGCGCGCTGGACGGGGTGGACCTGGAGGTGCCCACCGGCACGGTCCTGGGGCTGCTCGGTCCCAACGGTGCGGGCAAGACCACCGTGGTCCGGATCCTCACCACGCTGCTCCGTCCAGACTCCGGCACCGCGCAGGTGGCGGGACTGGACGTGGTGCGCCAGGCCAACGAGGTGCGCAGCAATATCGGGCTGTCCGGCCAGTACGCGGCGGTGGACGAGCACCTCACCGGCCTGGAGAACCTGCGGATGGTGGGTCAGCTGTACGGCATGCCCACCCGGCAGGCCACGGCGCGCGCCCGGGAGCTGCTCACCGACTTCCGGCTGGAGGAGGCCGCCGACCGCCCAGCCAAGACCTACTCCGGCGGCATGCGCCGTCGCCTGGACCTCGCCGGGGCCCTGGTGGCCAGGCCCCCGGTGGTGGTGCTGGACGAGCCCACCACCGGCCTCGACCCCCGGGGGCGGCTGGACATGTGGGCGGTCATCACCGGTCTGGTGGCGGACGGCACCACCGTGCTGCTCACCACCCAGTACCTGGAGGAGGCCGACCAGCTCGCGCACAGCATCGCGGTCATCGACAAGGGCAAGGTGATCGCCCGCGGCACGGCCGACCAGCTGAAGAACGAGGTGGGCGGCGAGCGCCTGCAGATCGAGCTGGCCTCGGCGGAGGACCAGCCGAAGGCGCTGGAGGTGCTCGCCGGGCTCGGGTCGGGCGAGCCGGCGGTGGATGCGGACACCGGTCACCTCGGGGTCACCGTGGACGGGGGCTCCGCCACCCTGGTGCGGGTGCTGCGCGAGCTGGACGCCATCGGGATCACCGTGCTGGACGTGGCGCTCAACCGCCCCACCCTGGACGACGTGTTCCTCTCCCTCACCGGCCACGCGACCGACACCACCGAAGGAGCTCCGCAGTGACCACCCCGGTCAAGGCGCTGCGCGACAGTGCCGTCGTCACCCGGCGCAACCTCATCACCATCGTGCGCATCCCCGACCTCGCGATCGGGGCCACCGTCCAGCCGCTGATGTTCGTGCTGCTGTTCTCCTACGTGTTCGGCAGCAGCCTGGGTGGGGAGTCCTACCGGGAGTTCTTGCTGGGCGGCATCTTCGCCCAGACGGTGGCCTTCAACGCCGCGTTCACCACCGTCGGTCTGGCCAACGACCTGCAGAAGGGCATCATCGACCGGTTGCGGTCGCTGCCCATGTCGCGGATGGCGGTCATCTTGGGCCGGTCCGCCTCCGACCTAGTGCTCAGCGCGGTGACCCTGGTGGTGATGGCGCTGTGCGGGCTGGTCGTGGGCTGGCGCATCCATGGCAGCGTCGGCGAGGCGGTGCTGGCCTTCGCGCTGCTGCTGCTGTTCGCGTTCGCGATGTCGATGGTGGGCGCCTGGGTGGGTCTGCTGGCCCGCAACGTGGAGGTGGCCCAGAGCGCCGGGCTCATCTGGCTCTTCCCCTTCACCTTCATCTCCTCGGCCTTCGTCTCCGCCGCCAGCCTCCCGGGGCCGCTGCGGGCGATTGCCGAGTGGAACCCGGTGACCGCGGTGGCATCCGCCGCGCGCAGCCTGTTCGGCAACAGCGCACCGGCACAGTTCGCGGTGCCCACCGGGTGGCCCGCTCAGCACGACGTCCTGTACTCCCTGCTCACCTCGCTGGCCATCGTCGTGGTGTTCCTTCCGCTGGCCGTGAACCGGTACCGCCGGGTGGCGAGCCGCTAGCACCTGCGGGCCACCCGCTGCCGGGCTGTCCAGGACGGGTCGGGGCAGCGCGGTTGTGACCAGCAGCTTTAGCGCGATCGCTGAGCGTGACGATGTGGTTCACCTCACGCCCAGAGTGCTAGCAGAGTGCTTGCAATAGTTAGCACAAGGCGTTAGCGTTCTTGCTGAGTCCTTGACCAGGAGGTGAACACAATGTCTGACGACAACGGGCGCAAGCCGAGGGAGTCGGGTGTTGCGGAGACCCTCCAGGAGGGCGCAGCCGCTTCCGAAGAGATCGTGGCGGCAGCAGGAGCCGCGGTGACCGCCGCGGTGCAGGACCTCGGAGGCTTCATCCGCGCGCAGCGCGAGTCGGCGCAGGTGTCCCTGCGTCAGCTGGCCAAGCTCGCGGGAGTGAGCAACCCGTACCTGAGCCAGATCGAGCGCGGGCTTCGCAAGCCGTCCGCGGAAGTGCTGCAGCAGATCGCCAAGGGGCTGCGGGTCTCGGCTGAGGTGCTCTACGTCCAGGCCGGGATTCTCGAGGAGAAGAACGCCAGCCCCGTCCTGGACGCCGTGCTCACCGACACCCAGATCACCGAGCGGCAGAAGCAGATGCTCATCGAGATCTACGACTCCTTCCGCCGGGAGAACGTCGCAGCCGAGCAGATCGCCCCACCCACCGACCACGCCTGACCCTGAGGAGCCACGACATGCCGAACAACATTGACCAGGCCAAGACCCCCTTTCTCGCCGCACTTGGCGCCGGCGACTACGCCCTGACCTCGGTCACCGAGGCCGTGCTCAACGCCCGTTCCCGGGCCGAGGAGAGCGTCGAGACCGCCCGTGACCGGGTCTTCGACCTGCCCGAGGAGCTCAACGCCCAGCTCGCCGAGCTGCGCACCAGGCTCGACCCCGAGGAGCTGCGCAAGGTGGCCGACGCCTACGTGCAGGTGGCGGCCGGGATCTACGTGTCGCTGGCCGAGCGGGGCGAGGACCTGCTGGCCAAGGTGCGCAAGCAGCCCCAGCTCGAGGAGGCGCTGGAGCGCGCCGAGGACGCCGCCGGGGACGCCCGCGGCCTGACCAACGAGGTGCTCGGCACCGTGGCGCGCCAGACCCGCTCCATCGGCGAGCGGGCCGCCCGGGCCACCGAGCGCGTCACCGGCCGCACCAACGCCGCGGTGAGCGAGGCCGGTGCGGACACCGCGCACCAGATCCGCTCGACCGCCCGCAAGACGGCCAACGAGGCTGCCTCCGCCAAGAGCACCACCGACAGCAAGCCGACCGTGGCCAAGAAGGCCAGCGCCGCCCGCAGCACCACGGCGAGCAAGGCGAGCACCACGGCGAGCAAGGCCAGCGGTGCGGCCAGCAAGGCCAGCGCCCAGGCGGGCAAGGCGCGCAGCACTGCCACCAAGACGGCGTCCACCGCGTCGAAGACGGCGACCGACACCAAGAACACCGCCACCAAGGCACAGAACACGGCGACGGCGCGCACCACCGGCGGCACGAGCACCAGCAGCAGCACCAAGAGCTGATCCGGCCGCTCTCGTACCTCAGCCCCCCGGCGATCCCGGGGGGCTGAGGCATGTCTGCCGGGAGCCCGCGGCTCGGCTCTGCCGACGGCACAGCAACTTCGCCGCCAGGCCGCTCCGGCACGTATCATCGGTGCATGCTCCCCGGCGCCGGATACGTCCTGCTCGCGCTCCAGGTCTGCGTCGCGATTGCCGGCCTGTTCTCCCTGGTGCACGCCATCCGGCAGCGTCCGGACGCGTTCACCGCGGCAGACAAGCTGACCAAGAACAAGTGGCTGGCCATCGTGGGCGTCGGTACCGCGGTCGTCCTCGTCCAGGTGCCCTTCCTCTGGCTGATCGGCGTGGTCGCGATCGGGGTCTACCTGGCTGACGTCCGCCCCAAGGTGGAAGAGGTCCAGCGCCCCCGCTGGTAGGCGCCTACTCCGCTGGGTCCCGGGGCAGCAGCTCCAGCATCGCTCGGTCGATCCGGGTCAGCGCGAACACCGCCGTCTCCAGGGACCCGTCCCGGCCGTGGGCAGGGACTCGGTCGCCCAGCACGTCCTCCAGCGCCGGCCGCACCGGTGACACCGGCTGGACCGGCTCTCCGTGCAGCAGCGCCTGCAGCGCGCTGACGTGTGCGTCGATCTCCTCGCTCACGGCACGCAGCGCACCAGCCGGTCGGTCGCCAACGGTGGTCGCCGCATCTGCACCCGCACGCGGTGGCTGGGTGGTGTCGCCCACCGGGCTCGGTGCGGGACTGGGCACCCCCGAGGAGAGCGCGTACGCCGCCCTCGCCAGCACCCGCGAGTAGCTGTCGCAGGCACGCAGCACCCGCACCCACTGCCGGATGCTCCGATTCACGCGGACCGTGCGCCAGCGGGTGAGCGGGGTCGCGGACGTGCTCACCCCCTGCAGCGCCTTGTCCAGGTCGCGTCCCTGCCCGAGAAGGTCCACATCACCGGCCGGGGCGAGCGCCTGCTCGACGCTGCCCCGGATCACGGTGCTCAGCGTGTCCAGGTAGTGGTCGATGCTGCGGACCACGGTGTCGCGGGTACGGGTGGGCAGGATGAGGTATCCGGCCGCCACCCCGATCGCCGCGCCCACGGCGGTCTCCTCCAGGCGCAGCGCCAGCACGTCGACGCTGAACACCCCCAGCAGGCCGTAGAGCATCGCCAGCATCATCGTGAGGAAGAAGGCCTGCACGGTGCGCGAGATCTGCAGGGAGTAGAAGGCGATGAACACGAAGGCCACCAGCAGCACCAGCTGGACGGTGGTGTGGCGCCCGACCAGGGCCCCCAGGACCACTCCCGCCAGCACGCCCAAGAAGGTGCCGAGCACGCGCTCCCAGGCGCGGGTGAGGATGTCGCCCCGGCTCTGGGTGCCGTTGTAGACCACGAAGGCGGTCAGCACCGCCCAGTACCACCGCTCAGGGGAGACCAGGTCGCCGACGACGGTGGCCACGACGGCGGCGGCGGCCACCTGCAGCGCAGCCTTGGTGGTCGGCAGCAGGTGCGGCTCGCGCCACCGCAGGTGGTGACCGCGCAGGCGGGGCAGGGGCAGGCGCCGGGCGGTGGTGCCCCGGCGCTCGGCCGGAGCAGGCGCCTGCTCGCCGGACGCCGGGTCGCGGTCCAGGGCGAGGTCGCGCACGGTCAGGTGAGCGTCCACGGTGTGCGCGGCCAGGTAGGTCGCCAGCCCGGCCGGCGTTCGGGTGTCGGCCTGGTCGGCCAAGTCGTGCACGTGGCGCCTGGCCTCGTCCAGCTGGTCGGCCGACGAGCCCTCGCGCAGGCTCACCCGAACGTCGTCCACGGCGGCCAGCTGCTCGGGCGGCCAGGTGTCGGTGGTGCCGGACCGGATGAGCGTGTCCACGAGCTGCTCGGTGGACAGCTGGGCGTCGAACACCGCCAACGACAACGGCTGCCCACCGGCGGTGGCGTGCAGGTCGGCGCCGTAGGTGTCCAGCCACGACTCGATCAGCAGCGCCGAGGTGGACAAGTGGTCGAGCTGGCGGCGCAGGTGCCGCTCCCGTCGCTGGGCTCCGCGGGCGTCGTGGGCGGCGTCGGGCGCCTGCTTCTGCACGGCCGCCTCCACCGCCAGCGCGCAGGCCGCGCGCAGGGCCGCCATCAGCCGGTGCAGCTCGGTCGTCGGCCGGTTGGGCAGCAGGACGGTGAGCACCAGCAGGGCGAGGGCCAGGCCGACGAGGACCGACAGCAGCAGCCGCGGCACCTCGCTGACCGTGGTGTGCAGGAAGAGGGAGAAGAAGTAGGCGACGAAGGCGGCCATCCCCAGCACCACGCCCCGCACCCCGAAGCGGCGAGCCCAGGTGGCCAGGAAGAGCACTGCCACGAAGCCCAGGTCGGCGGCGTAGCGCCACTCGTTCAGGGTGGCGGCGAGGGTCACCGACGCCATCGCAGGCAGCGCGGCCAGCACGGTGGTGACGGCTCGGGCCCGCACGGTGTGCTCGCGGTTGGCCCCTGCGATCAGCGTGCCGACCACCGCGCCGAGCAGGGCCACGGGCAACGGCTGGTCGGCCAGCCTGGCGCCGACGATGAGCACCAGCAGCGCCAGCACCAGCGTCAGCGTGACGCCCGAGGCGCTGCGCAGGCGGGCCAGCCCGGGATCGGCGGCGAGGTAGGCGCGCACACCCCGCTGCCAGACGTCGAACGCGCCGCGCATTGCTCCGATGGTACGGAGGGCTGCTCGCTCGACAACGACCGTTCCTGCAGGTGGGAGCAGCGCCAGTGGCAGACGGTGCTAGCTGACCACGGTGCTAGCTGAACACGGTGCTAGCTGAACACGACCGTCTTGCTGCCGTGCACCAGCACCCGGTCCTCCAGGTGCCAGCGCAGCCCGCGGGACAGCACCAGCTTCTCGATGTCGCGGCCCTGCCGAACCATGTCGGCGACGTCGTCGGCGTGGCTCACCCGGATCACGTCCTGCTCGACGATGGGCCCGGCGTCCAGCTCGGCGGTGACGTAGTGGCAGGTGGCCCCGATGAGCTTCACCCCGCGGGTGAACGCCTGGTGGTAGGGCCGCGCCCCGACGAAGGAGGGCAGGAAGCTGTGGTGGATGTTCAGTGCCCGTCCCGCCCAGTGCTCGCACAGCGCGGGCGGCAGCACCTGCATGAAGCGGGCCAGCACGATGGCGTGCGGGGAGAACGAGTCCACCAGCTGCTGCACGTGCTCGAACGCCGGACCGCGCTCGGCCGGGTCCCGCGGGAAGGGCACGTGGACGAAGTCCACCCCGTGCGCCTCGGCCACCGGAGCCAGGTCCGGGTGGTTGCCGATCACCAGGGGGACGGTGGCCTGCAGCTCGCCGCCGCGGATGCGTCCCAGCAGGTCGTGCAGGCAGTGCGCCTCCTTGCTCACCAGCAGCACCACCCGCTTGACCTCGGCGCTGTCGGCCAGGGTCCACTCCGCCTCCGGGCCCAGCTCGCCGGCAACCACGGCGAAGCGCTCCCGCAGCTCCTGCACGGTCCAGGGGATGGAGGAGGCCCGCACCACCTGGCGGGTGAAGAACCAGCCGGAGTCGGCGTCGGCGTGGTAGGCGGCCTCCATGATGGAGCCACCGGCCTCGGCCAGGAACGTGGAGATGCGCGCCACGATGCCGGTCCGGTCGGGGCACCCGAGGGTGAGCACGTAGCGGCGTTCAGTCATGACGCCATTGTCCCAGTGGCCCGTGCCGGCCGGTGCGGGGGAGCGGTTGTGAGGACGCGGCGGACCCCGGCCGGTGCACCACCAGCGTGGGTGGGCGCCACCGCGGCCCACGGCACGGTGAGCACGCAGTCACGCTGGCGGCCGGGGTGGGCCCGTACCGGCACGCCCTCGGCGCGCAGCAGCTCCAGCGTGCGGCGCCACCGCACCCGCGGGCCGAACACCGCGTGCGGGGCGGCGTGCGCCCAGCAGCGGTCGGCCGCGGTGAGCAGCCGGTGCACCGGCTCGCCGGTGACGTTGCGGTGGATCAGCGCCTTGGGCAGCCGGGGTGCGATCTCCGACGGGGTGGCCAGGTCGAACGGGTCCCACGCCAGGGTGAGCGTCTGCGGACCCGCTGCGGACAGGGTGACCCAGGCGCAGCGGCGCCCGAGCTCGTCGCAGGTGCCCTCCACCACCAGCCCGCCCGGGGCCAGTCCGGCGCACATCCGCCGCCAGGCGGCCGCCACGTCCGTCTCGTCGTACTGACGGAGCACGTTGAAGCTGCGCACCAGCGACGGCCGGAGACCGGCCAGCTCGAAGCCGCCACGGCGGAACTGCACCCACGGCGTGGCCGCGGCCTGGGCGGCCGCCACGCGTGCCGGATCGATCTCCAGGCCCACCACGCGCACGTCCGGGCGCACGGTGCGCAGCCGCGCCGCCAGCTCCACCGTGGTCACCGGGCTGGCCCCGTAACCCAGGTCCACCACCAGCGGGCCGCCGGCCAGCGCGTCCCGCACCTCGGGGGCGTGGGTGATCCATCGATCGCTGCGGCGCAACCGGTTGATGCCGGTGGTGCCGCGGGTGACGTGACCGTGCGCTGGTTCCGGACGCCCTACCGCTGCGCGAGCCACGCGACGGTGAAGCGCTGCTCGATGACCAGCAGCTCGGCGATGTTCTCCGCGATGATCTTCTCGATCTTGGCGCCCACCAGCGGGACGGCGACCTTGGCGGTGCCGGTGGTGCGGCTGGTGGTCGAGGCGTCGTCGCCGCTGAGCGCGTGGGCGCCATCCAGGGTGACGGGGGTGCCGGGCACGCTGGCCCGGAAGCTGCCGGAGGCCGAGAAGCCGTCCAGCGGGCCCCACCGCTCGATGCGCTGCACCAGCAGGTCCCCGGACCGCAGCTTGCGCACCACGCTGGGCAGGTGCTCGGCCGGGATGGACTGGGTGAGGCGAACCTCCACGCCGCCGTCGACACGCTCCACCGAGTCCAGCGAGGCCGCGGGGCCGCCGACCGACTCCACCCGCGCGCGCCAGTACGCCTCGTCCAGCAGCACCGGGTGCAGCAGCTGCGGACTCCGGTCGTAGGTGGCGGCGTGCTCGATGCGGCGTGACATACCCGGCACGCTACCGTTCGGAGTCGTGCTCGATCCCAAGCTGCTCCGTCAGGTCGAGGCCGCCGGCGCCCAGGCCCAGCACGACGTGCCGTTCGCCACCATGACCACGCTGCGTTGCGGTGGGCCGGCACACACCGTGCTGCACTGCACCACCACCGACGCCGTGGTCGCCGCCGTGCGCGCCCTCGACGACGCCGGCGAGCCGCTGCTGGTGCTGGGCGGCGGGTCCAACCTCGTCGTCGCCGACGCCGGTTTCGCCGGCACCGTGGTGCGGGTGGCCACCGACGAGGTGCGCAGCTGTGGCACGGCCGCGGCCGACCCCGCAGGGTCCGAGACCGAGACGGTCACCGTGCACGTCGCCGCCGGCGCCCCGTGGGACGCCGTGGTGGCCAAGACGGTCGCCGACGGGCTGGGCGGGCTGGAGTGCCTGTCCGGCATCCCCGGCAGCGCCGGCGCCACCCCGGTGCAGAACGTCGGCGCCTACGGCGTGGAGATCTCCTCGGTGCTGCAGCGGGTGCAGCTGCTGCAGCGGACTGACGGCCAGGTGCGCTGGGTGGAGCCCGCCGAGCTGGCGCTGGGCTACCGCACCAGTGCCCTCAAGCACACCGACCACGCCGTGGTCCTGGCGGTGGAGCTGGCGCTGCGAGCCGACGGCGGCAGCGCTGCGCTGACCTACCGCGAGCTCACCGCCGCCCTCGACACCGCGCCCGGTGCCCGGCTGCCCGCCGCCCAGGTGCGCGACGCCGTGCTGGGGCTGCGCCGCGGCAAGGGGATGGTCAGCGATGCTGGCGACCACGACTCCTGGAGCGCCGGCTCCTTCTTCACCAACCCGGTGCTCGACGAGCAGCAGCTGGCGCAGGTGCTGGCCCGCACCGGCCCGGACGTGCCGCGCTACCCGGGTGCGGCCGGCACCAAGCTCTCCGCCGGCTGGTTGATCGAGCACGCCGGCTTCCACCGCGGCTACCCCGACGCCGACGCGCCCGCCCGGCTGTCCACCAAGCACACCCTGGCGCTGACCAACCGCGGCCACGCCAGCACCGCCGACCTGCTGGCCCTCGCCCGGGTGGTCCGCGACGGGGTGCGGCACGCCTTCGGCGTGGAGCTCGAGCCCGAGCCGGTGCTGGTGGGCTGCCGGCTCTGAGCAGGCACGGAGGTATCGTCGCCGCATGTCAGGAAGCGTCTGCGTGACCTCTTGGTGGCGCAGGCTTCCCGCGCTCGCCATGCTGCTGGTGGTGCTCACCGGGTGCACCGCTGCACCCCTGCCGGGCACCGGCCCGGACCCCGCCAGTGCTCCCGTGACGGTCCCGGTGACCCAGGCCCCGGCCGACGGTGCCCAGGACGTGCTGCCGACCACACCGGTGTCGGTCTCGGTGGCCGACGGCACCCTGCACGAGGTGGTGCTCAGCAGCTCCACCGGCGCCACCGTGTCCGGGGTGCTCGACCCGGCCGGCCGTACCTGGACCGCCGGCGAGGCGCTCGGCTACGGCAACACCTACACCTGGTCCGGCACGGCCAGCGACCCCGCGGGCCACACCTCGGCGATCACCGGCTCCTTCCGCACCCTGGCCCCGCGGGACACCACCAGCGCCCAGATCAACATCGGTGACGACGCGGTGGTGGGCATCGCCGCCCCGATCGTCGTCCAGTTCAGCGACCCGGTCGCCGACAAGGCGACCGCCGAGCGCGGCCTGTCGGTGCGCACCAGCGTGCCCACCGAGGGTTCCTGGGCGTGGCTGCCGGACACCGCCGAGGGCTCGCGCGCGCACTGGCGCCCCAAGGCCTACTTCACCCCCGGCACCGTGGTGGACGTCGGAGTCACCCTCTACGGGGTGGACCTCGGCGGCGGCAGCTACGGCAGCTCCGACCTCACCTCGCACTTCACCATCGGCCGCAGCCAGGTGGTCAAGGCCGACGCCGCCAGCCACCGCCTGGTGGTGCTGCGCGAGGGCGCGGTGCTGTTCGACTTCCCGGTCAGCTACGGCAAGGGCGACCTGCCCCGCAACGTCACCCGCAGCGGTGTGCACGTGGTCACCGAGAAGCTGGCCGACGTGCTGATGACCAACATCCCCGCCGGCTACCAGAACGTGCGCGAGAAGTGGGCGGTGCGGATCAGCAACAACGGCGAGTTCATCCACGCCAACCCCAACACCGTGGGTGTGCAGGGCGCGGCCAACGTGTCCAACGGCTGCATCAACGAGTCGCTCGCCGACGCGGAGAAGTACTTCCACTCCGCCATGTTCGGCGACCCGGTGGAGGTCACCAACACCTCGATCCCGCTCTCCGCCGCCGACGGCGACATCTACGACTGGGCACTGACCTGGCCGCAGTGGCAGCAGCTGTCGGCGCTCTAGCCTGCGCTCAGCTGCGGTGCTGGTCCTGCGCAGCTCAGCTGCGGTGCTGGTCTGCGCAGCTCAGCTGCGGTGCTGGTCTGCGCAGCTCAGCTGCGGTGCTGGTCTGCGCAGCTCAGCTGCGGTGCACCCGCATGGACGACGCCTGCTCCCGCGGCCGGATGACCACCTGGTCGAGGTCCACGTGTGCCGGGCGGGTGGCCACGAAGCTGATGACCTCGGCCACGTCCTCGGCCGTCAGCGGGGTGAGGCCGGCGTAGACGGCGGCCGCCCGCTCCTCGTCACCCTTGAAGCGCACCCGCGAGAAGTCCGTCTCCACCAGGCCCGGGCAGATCTCGGTGAACCGCACCGGCTGGCCCAGCAGCTCGCCGCGCAGCGTGCGGTGGGCCACCGCCTGGGCGTGCTTGGCCGAGGTGTAGCCCGAGCCGTTGTCGTAGGTCTCCAGCGCCGCCGTGGAGGTCACCGTCACCACCAGGCCGTCGCCGGAGGCGACCAGCGCGGGCAGCAGCGCCTTGGTCATCCGCACCGTGCCCAGCACGTTGGTCTCCCACATCCAGCGCCAGTCGTCCAGGTCGGCTTCGGCCAGCGGGGCCAGGCCCTTGGCGCCACCGGCGTTGTTCACCAGCACGCTCACCGGGCCGGCAGCGGCGACGAAGGCGTCCACCGACTCCTGGTCGGTCACGTCCAGGGCGAGCGCGGTGCCGTCGATCTCGGCGGCGATGGCTTGGCAGCGCTCGACGCGACGAGCGCCCAGCACCACGTGGTAGCCGGCGGCGGCCAGCACCCGGGCGGTGGCCGCCCCGATCCCGGAGCTGGCGCCGGTGACCACCGCGGTGCGCCGGCCGGACGGCGGGCGGGAGGGGGCGTCGCCGTGGTCGGACGGGCTGCTGGGCTCAGTGCTCATGCGCCGAATCTAGGCCGCCGGGGACAGCGACGGGCAGCCCCCCGGCACCGGGCGCGACGCCTACCCTGTGCGGATGCACTCTGCGGACGCGGTGAGCGCGGACGAGACGCGGCTGGCCTACCGGCACGCCGGGGACCCCACCAGCCCCGCCGTGGTGCTGCTGCACGGCAGCGACGACGCAGTGGTGGACCCCGTGGGTGACGCAGGGCGCAGCCCCTCGGCGTCGCCCCTGCGGGGCGCGGAAGGCAAGATGGTCGGGTGACCAGCGACCAGGCCCTTCCCCGTCGGGTCGCCGTGCTGTCCGTGCACACCTCTCCGCTGGAGCAGCCCGGCACCGGTGACGCCGGCGGGATGAACGTCTACGTCCTGCAGACCGCGCTGCGGATGGCGCGCCGGGGCGTGGAGGTGGAGATCTTCACCCGGGCCACGTCCTCGGCGGCCCCGCCCGTGGTGCAGGCCGCCCCCGGCGTGCTGGTGCGCAACGTCGTCGCCGGCCCCTTCTCGGGGCTGGACAAGGACGAGCTGCCTGCGCAGCTGTGCGCGTTCACCGCCGGGGTGCTGCGCGCCGAGGCGCGCCACGACGCCGGCTACTACGACCTGGTGCACTCCCACTACTGGCTCTCCGGGCAGGTTGGCTGGCTCGCCAGGGATCGCTGGGGGGTGCCGCTGGTGCACACCGCGCACACCCTGGCCAAGGTGAAGAACGCCGCGCTGGCCACCGGCGACGCCCCCGAGCCCAAGGTGCGCCTCATCGGCGAGCAGCAGGTGGTGGCCGAGGCCGACCGGCTGGTGGCCAACACCTCCGCCGAGGCCAGCCAGCTCATCGACCTCTACGACGCCGACCCCGCCCGGGTGGACACCATCGCCCCGGGCGCGGACCTGCAGCGCTTCCGGGTGGGCGACCGGGCCGCCGCCCGGGCCGCCCTCGGCATCGCCGGCGACGAGGTGGTGCTCAGCTTCGTGGGCCGCATCCAGCCGCTGAAGGCGCCGGACGTGCTGCTGCGCGCGGTGGCCGAGCTGCTGCGTCGCGACCCCCGTCGCCGCCTGCGCGCGCTGGTGGTGGGCGGGCCCTCCGGCAGCGGGCTGGAGCAGCCGGAGTCACTGGTGGGCCTGGCCGCCGAGCTGGGGATCACCAGCTCGGTCACCTTCCTGCCCCCGCAGCCGCCCGAGCAGCTGGCCGACGTCTACCGCGCCTCCGACGTGGTGGCGGTGCCCTCGCACTCGGAGTCCTTCGGCCTGGTGGCGCTGGAGGCGCAGGCCTGTGGCACCCCGGTGGTGGCCGCCGACGTCGGCGGGCTGGGGGTGGCGGTGCGCGACGGAGTCACCGGGCTGCTCGTGCCCACCCACCGCACCCAGGACTGGGCGGACGCCCTCGCCCAGGTGGTCGACCACCCCGCTCGCCGGCAGGCCCTGGCCACGGCAGCCCCCGAGCACGCCGCGCAGTTCTCCTGGGACCGCACGGCCGACGCCCTGTTGGACACCTACGCGAAGGCGAGGGCCATGATGCCGCCGCTGCCCAGCGCCCCGGTGCGCTCCGCCCCCCGCAGCCTGCGGGCCCGCCGGGTCAGCGGGGTGCGCGCATGAGCGAGACCACCACCTCCGACGGCACCACGGCCGACCAGTCCGGTCCGGCGCGCACCGCGGAGGTCATCGAGACGACGCTGATCGACCGCGAGCTGGACTACACCCGGCAGAGCCCGGAGCTGTTCCTGGTGGTGCTGCCGGGGGAGGCCCGGCTGCAGACCACCTGCATGCTCACCATCGGCAACCACGGCCTGCGGGTCGAGGCGTTCGTGTGCCGCCACCCCGACGAGAACCGGGAGGGCGTGCACGAGTTCCTGCTGCGCCGCAACCGGCACCTCTTCGGGGTGCACTACACGATCGACAAGGCCGGCGACATCTACCTGGTGGGCCAGGTAGCCAGGGAGAACGTCACCTCCGACGAGCTCGACCGCGTCCTGGGGCAGGTGCTCGAGGCCGCCGACGGTGACTTCAACACCCTGCTCGAGCTCGGCTTCGCCACCTCCATCCGGCGGGAGTGGGCGTGGCGGGTCTCCCGCGGGGAGTCGCTGCGCAACCTGCAGGCCTTCACCCACCTCATCGACGAAGCGGACAAACCACCACTCCCGTAATGTGATGTGCACCACCATCACCTTGAGGAGTGCGATGAGCTTCCACAGCCCCTTCCCCGACGTCGAGATCCCCGACACCAGCCTGTTCGACTTCCTGTTCGGGAAGGTTGCCGAGGACGAGGCGCTGGCGGCGCGGCCGGCGCTGGTGGACGGCACCAGCGGGGCCGTCACCACCTACGGCCAGCTCGTGGGGCAGGTCAACGCCCTCGCCGGCGGCCTGGCCCAGCGGGGCTTCCACCAGGGCGACGTGGCCGGGTTGCTGTGCCCCAACGTCCCCGCCTTCGCCACCGTGTTCCACGGCATCCTGCGCGCGGGGGGCACGGCCACCACCATCAACTCCCTCTACACCGCCGGCGAGATCGCCAGCCAGCTCAGCGACGCCAAGGCGAAGTACCTGTTCACCATCTCCCTGTTCCTGCCGCAGGCCGACGACGCCGCTGCCACGGTGGGCATCGCCCCGGAGAACGTGGTCCTCATCGACGGCTCCCCGGACGTGCACCCCGACCGCACCTCGCTGCGGGAGCTGCTGAGCACCGGGGCACCGCCGCCGCAGGTCGAGCTCGACCCCGCCACCCACGTCGCGGTGCTGCCCTACTCCTCGGGCACCACCGGCCGGGCCAAGGGCGTGATGCTCAGCCACCGCAACCTGGTGGCCAACGTCGAGCAGAGCGGCTCGATGATCCGTCTCACCTCCGACGACAAGGTCCTGGCGGTGCTGCCGTTCTTCCACATCTACGGCATGAGCGTGCTGATGAACTCGAGCCTGGCGCGCGGCGCCACGGTGGTCACCCTCCCGCGGTTCGACCTGGCCGACTTCCTGCGGGTGATCGCCGAGCAGCAGTGCACCTACGTCTTCATCGCCCCTCCGGTGGCGGTGGCGCTGGCCAAGCACCCGATGGTCGAGGAGCACGACACCTCCTCCATCAAGGTGGTGTTCTCCGGAGCGGCCCCGCTGGACGCCGAGCTGGGCCACAAGGTGGCCAAGCGGCTGGGCTGCGAGGTGCGCCAGGGCTACGGCATGAGCGAGATGAGCCCGGTCAGCCACTCCATGCCCGACGACCGCGACGACGTCCCGCTCGGCACCGTGGGACTGACGCTGCCCAACATGGAGTGCAAGATCGTGGACGCCGACGGCACGGAGATCGAGGTGCCAGCCGAGGGGACCAGCGCGCCGGGCGAGCTGTGGTGCAAGGGGCCCAACATCATGCTGGGCTACCTGGAGAACCCGGAGGCCACCGCGGCCACCCTGGACGAGGACGGCTTCCTGCACACCGGGGACGTCGCCACCGTCTCGGCCGAGGGCTACGTCACCATCGTCGACCGGGTCAAGGAGCTCATCAAGTACAAGGGCTACCAGGTGCCGCCGGCGGAGCTGGAGGCGCTGCTGCTCACCCACGACAAGATCGCCGACGCGGCCTGCATCGGGGTGACCGACGCCGAGGGCGAGGAGGTGCCCAAGGCCTTCGTGGTGCGCCAGCCCGGGGCGGAGCTCAGTGCCGAGGAGGTGATGGACTTCGTGGCCAGCAAGGTCGCCCCGTACAAGAAGGTGCGCCAGGTGGAGTTCCTGGAGGCCATCCCGAAGTCGGCGGCGGGCAAGATCCTGCGCAAGGACCTGCGCGCCAAGCAGGCCGCGGTCTGAGGCACCGGCCCCCGCTTCGGCTCGGCGCAGGCCCACCGGTCCACGGATCGGTGGGCCTGCGCCGTCTGTCAAGATGTGGGCATGAGCGCGCCAGCGAGTACCGGAACCCTTGTCCTGCTACGCCACGGTGAGAGCACGTGGAACGCCTCCGGGCAGTTCACCGGCTGGGTGGACGTCCCGCTCACCGACAAGGGCCGCGCGGAGGCCGTGCGTGGCGGGGAGCTGCTCACCGAGCACGACCTGCTGCCCGATGTGCTGCACACCTCGCTGCTGCGGCGTGCCATCACCACCGCCGCGCTGGCGCTGG
The DNA here is from genome assembly GCF_058133635.1 of Rhodococcus sp. Z6_132. Taxonomy (NCBI): domain Bacteria; kingdom Bacillati; phylum Actinomycetota; class Actinomycetes; order Mycobacteriales; family Nocardiaceae; genus Rhodococcus; species Rhodococcus sp. Z6_132. Next base: position 418,747 of record NZ_JBYUNP010000001.1, on the reverse strand, counting down.
ACACGGCCGACCGGCACTGGATCCCGGTGCGCCGGGACTGGCGCCTGAACGAGCGCCACTACGGCGCCCTGCAGGGCAAGAACAAGCAGGAGACCAAGGACGAGTTCGGCGAGGAGCAGTTCATGCTCTGGCGCCGCAGCTATGACACCCCGCCGCCGCCCATCGCCGCGGGCAGCGAGTACAGCCAGGACACCGACCCGCGCTACGCCGACATCGACGGCGGCCCGCTGACCGAGTGCCTGGCCGACGTCGTCGCCCGGCTGCTGCCCTACTGGGAGTCGGCCATCGTGCCGGACCTGCGGGCGGGCAGGACGGTGCTCGTCGCCGCGCACGGCAACTCCCTGCGTGCGCTGGTCAAGCACCTGGACGGGATCTCCGACGACGACATCGCCGGGCTGAACATCCCCACCGGCATCCCGCTGCGCTACGACCTCGACGCCGACCTCAAGCCGGTGGTGCCGGGCGGGGAGTACCTCGACCCCGAGGCGGCCGCCGCGGGTGCGGCGGCAGTGGCCAACCAGGGCAAGGCCGGCTAGCACCGAGCACTGGTTGACGGTCGGTCGAACAGCAGGTGAACAGTGCGTGCACGTACGCCATCAAGGCCCTGGACAGGGACCTGTGGTGACTCTGGGTGGTGCTGAGCGCTCCTCGCCGGAACGTACGATCCGCCTGTGACCGTGCTCAGTGCCGTGCTGCTCGCGGTCGGTGCCGCCGTGCTGGGCGGGCTGCTCGGCGTGCTGGTGATGCTGGGCCTGCGCCGGCAGGAGCAGCGCCGGGTGGCCGCGGCGGGGATCACCGTCCGCGAGGTGCTCCAGCAGGTGTTCGAGTCCTCGCTCACCGGCATCGCCGTCGTCGACCACTTCGGTGACGTGCTGCTGCACAACCCGCGGGCCGAGCAGCTCGGGGTGGTGGTCAACCGCCGCCTCGAGCCCTCCGTCGCCGCGGCCGCCCGCACGGTGCTCGAGCACGGCCGCACCACCGAGCTCGACCTCTCCTGGCCGGAGACGCACCTGCGCCGCACCCCGATGACGGTGCACCTGCGCGAGCGCCTGCTCACCGACTCCGGTCGCCGGTTCGTGGTGATCGACGCCAACGACGAGAGCGAGCAGGTGCGCCTGGAGGCCGCCCGCCGCGACTTCGTGGCCAACGTCAGCCACGAGCTCAAGACGCCGGTGGGAGCGATGGCGCTGCAGGCGGAGGCACTGCTGGAGTCGGCCGATGACCCCGAGGCGGTCCGGCACTTCGGCGGCCGGCTGCATCACGAGGCCCGTCGGCTGGGCGCGCTGGTCACCGAGCTGATCGAGCTGTCCCGGCTCCAGGGTGCGGAGCGGCTGCCGGGCCTGGAGATCGTCGACGTCGACGCGCTGGTCGCTGAGGTGCTCGAGCGCACCCGCCTGAGCGCGGAGGCGGCCGGCATCGAGGTGACCGCCGACGCGCCCCGGGGGCTGGAGGTCTCGGGTGATCGCCGGCTGCTGCTCACCGCGCTGACCAACCTGGTGGAGAACGCCATCTCCTACTCCCCGCCGGGACGAGCGGTCTCGGTGAGCCGTGCCCTGCGCGAGGGGCGCGTGGAGGTGAGCGTCACCGACCGCGGCGTGGGCATCCCGCCGGACCTGCACGAGCGGGTGTTCGAGCGGTTCTTCCGGGTGGACCCGGGCCGCTCGCGGGCCACCGGCGGCACCGGGCTGGGCCTGGCCATCGTCAAGCACGTGGCCGCCAACCACAACGGCGACGTGCGGTTGTGGAGCCGGCCGGGCACCGGGTCGACGTTCACCCTGCGCCTGCCCGCGCACGTGGAGGACGACGGACCCGCTCCTGGCGCGCACAGTGGACCAGACCAGGAGGCTCCGGCGCGGCCCGCGCCGGAGCCGCACAGGGACGACGCACCGGGACAGGAGCCGCAGTGACCAGGGTGCTGATCGTGGAGGACGAGGAGTCGCTGGCCGAGCCGCTGGCCTTCCTGCTCCGCAAGGAGGGGTTCGAGGCCGTGGTGACCGGCGACGGCCCGGCCGCGCTGACCGAGTTCGACCGGCACGGCGCCGACATCGTGCTGCTGGACGTGATGCTGCCCGGGATGAGCGGCACCGACGTGTGCAAGCAGCTGCGCCAGCGCTCCAGGGTCCCGGTGATCATGGTGACCGCCAAGGACAGCGAGATCGACAAGGTGGTCGGGCTGGAGATCGGCGCCGACGACTACGTGACCAAGCCCTACTCCGCCCGCGAGCTGATCGCGCGCATCCGCGCGGTGCTGCGCCGCGGCACCGAGCCCGAGCCGGAGCCGCTGGGCGAGCCGGTGCTGCGGGCCGGGCCGGTGCGGATGGACGTCGACCGGCACACCGTGCACGTGGGGGAGCAGGAGGTGTCGCTGCCGCTCAAGGAGTTCGACCTGCTGGAGTACCTGCTGCGCAACGCCGGCCGCGTGCTCACCCGCGGGCAGCTGATCGAGCGGGTGTGGGGCGCGGACTACGTGGGCGACACCAAGACCCTGGACGTCCACGTCAAGCGGCTGCGCGCCAAGATCGAGCCCGACCCCGCCCACCCGGTGCACCTGCTCACCGTGCGCGGACTGGGCTACAAGCTGCAGTCCTAGCCGGTGCGGGGCGGCCGGGCCTGGGCCGTGCTGGTGGCCGGGTGCACCGCCACCAGCCCGAGCCCGGCGCGGCGGCGGCAGAGGTCGGCCAGCACGTCGTACACGCTCGCGCCCAGCAGCCCGATCAGCTCCAGCCGGTAGGACTGCCACACCGCCTCGGTGCCGACGTGGGCGTCGGGGGAGCTGGTGCACCACCAGTGCAGGTCGGCCCCACCCTCGCCCCAGCCGCGCCGGTCGTACTCCCCGACGGTGGTCTGCAGCACCTGGGCACCGTCGGCCAGCGTCACCCACTCCTCGGTCCGGCGGATCGGCAGCTGCCAGCAGACGTCGGGCTTGGTCTCCATGGGCGGGCGGCCTTGGCGCAGCGCCAGCTGGTGCAGCGCGCAGCCGGGGCCACCGGCGAAGCCGGGTCGGTTGAGGAAGACGCAGGCGCCGTCGGTGCGGCGGGTGCGCAGCGCGGGCTCGTCGTCGAGGTCGTCCTCCTCCAGGTAGCCCTGCGGCCCCAGGCCCTCGCGGTGCAGCTGCCAGTCCTGCTCGGTCAGCTCGGCCACCGCTGCGGCGAGCCGGTCGCGGTCGTCGGCGTCGCTGAGGAACGCGCCGTGCGAGCAGCAGCCGTCGTCGGGCCGCCCCGCCACCGTGCCCTGGCAGGCGGGGGTGCCGAACACGCAGGTCCAGGACGACAACAGCCAGGTCAGGTCAGCCCGAACCTGGTGCTCGGGATCGTCCGGATCGGTGAGCTCCACCCACTCCCGGGGGAAGCCCGAGGCCACTTCAGCACTGGCGGTCACAGCACCCGACGGTAGACCGGCTACCGTGTGGCCCGTGCGATTAGGGGTGCTGGACGTCGGCTCGAACACTGTGCACCTTCAGGTGGTGGATGCCCATCGTGGCGCCCATCCCACGCCGATGAGCTCGACCAAGACGAACTTGCGGCTCATCGAGTACCTGGACAGCTCCGGGCACATCTCCCGCGACGGCGTCGACCGGCTCTGCGCGGCCGTCAGCGAGTCCGCGGCCGTGGCCGAGACCTCGCGCTGCGAGGAGATGATGGCCTTCGCCACCTCCGCCGTGCGCGACGCGGGCAACAGCATCGAGGTGCTGGACGCCGTCCGGGACCGCACCGGGGTGTCGCTGCAGGTCCTGTCCGGACCGGACGAGGCGCGGTTGACCTTCCTCGCCGTGCGCCGCTGGTGCGGCTGGAGCGCCGGGCGCATCCTCGGCCTGGACATCGGCGGCGGGTCGCTGGAGCTGGCGCTGGGCATCGACGAGGTGCCCGACCTGGCGCTGTCGCTGCCGCTGGGTGCCGGGCGGCTCACCGTGGACCACCTGCGACAGGACCCGCCCACGCGGGCCGAGGTGGAGTCGCTGCGCGAGTGGCTGGACTCCGAGCTGCGCAGCACCGCCAAGGAGCTCAACGACCAGGGCCGTCCCGACAAGGCGGTGGCCACCTCCAAGACGTTCCGCTCGCTGGCCCGCCTCACCGGAGCCGCCCCGTCGGCAGCCGGGCCGCGGGTCCGCCGGGTGCTCACCGCGGAGGGCCTGCACCAGCTGGTCCCGCTGATCACCCGGATGTCCGGCGCCGACCTCGCCGAGGTCGACGGCGTGAGCCGCTCCCGGTCCTACCAGCTGGTGGCCGGGGCGCTGGTGGCCGAGGCGGCCATGCGGGCGCTGCAGCTCGAGGAGCTGGAGATCTGCCCCTGGGCGCTGCGCGAGGGCATGGTGCTGCGTCGACTGGACCGGGCTGAGAACGGGCTGTGACGCGCGCCGGGGGGACGCACGAGCAGGAGCCGACGTCGGCGGTGACGGTCGCCGAGCTCCTGGCTCGCAACGGCCGTGCCCCGGTCGCGCCAGGCGGACGCCGCCGTCGCCCCGACCCAGCGCCGGACCCTGCTGCTGAACCCGCAACCACCGCCGAGCCGGCCGCTGCTGCTGTGCCCACCACCCCTGTGCCCACCACCCCTGCGCCCACCACCAGTGCCGCGAAGGTGTGCGCCGAGCTGGCGCTGGCGGTGCTGGCGGGGGTGCTGGCGTGGCTGGTGTTCCGCTGGCTGTGGCAGACCTGGCCGCTCGCGGCGGTTGGTCTTGCCGCCGTGGCCACCACCGGTACCGTTCTGGTTGTCCGGCTCGGTCATCGGGGGGAAGATCTCATGAGCACGCCGCTGTCGATCGTGGTGGGTCTCGTGGTGACCATGAGCCCGGCCCTGGTGACGCTGGCCGGCGGATGACGACAGGTGACTGGCAGATGACTTCCGAGAGCAGCTGGTCCGCGCCGCAGCGGCCCATCCCCATCGCGCTGTCCACGGCCTCGGTCTACCCCGAGTCGGTGGAGAGCGGCTTCGAGCTGGCCGCCGACCTGGGCTACGACGGCGTCGAGCTGATGGTGTGGACCGACCCGGTCAGCCAGGACCCCGCCGCGGTGGGCCGGCTGATCCGTCGGTACGGCGTGCCGGTCCTGGCCGTGCACGCTCCCTGTCTGCTCATCACCCAGCGGGTGTGGGGCTCCGACCCGGTGGCGCGGCTGGACCGGGCGGTGGACACCGCGGCCGTGCTGGGTGCCAGCACCGTGGTGGTGCACCCGCCGTTCCGCTGGCAGCGCCGCTACGCCGACGGCTTCGCCGACCAGGTCGCCGAGCTCGAGGAGCGCAGCGACCTCGTGGTGGCGGTGGAGAACATGTTCCCGCTGCGCACCGACCGCTTCTTCGGTGCCGGTGCCTCCGGTGCCGAGCGGCTGGCTCGCCGCGGGGGCGGGCCGGGCCCGTCCATCTCCGCGTTCTCGCCGTCCATCGACCCCACCGAGGTGGGGTACCCGCACTACACCCTGGACCTCTCGCACACCGCGACGGCGGGCACCGACGCCGTGGCCATGGCCACCAGGATGGGCTCGCGGCTGGCGCACCTGCACCTGGCCGACGGGGACGGCGCCGCCGTGGACCAGCACCTGGTGCCGGGCTACGGCAGCCAGCCGTGCGCCCACGTCTGCGAGACGCTGGCCGCCACCGGGTTCGACGGTGTGGCCGTGCTGGAGATCAACTCCCAGTCCGCCCGCACCCGGCGCGACCGGGCCGCGATGCTCGCCGAGGCGCTCGCCTTCGCGCGCCGCCACCTCAAGCGCTGACTCCGGGCCCAGCCTCACTGCGGCCCACGACGCCGGTGGCGTGGGCGGCAGTGATAGGGATGGGGCATGAACGCACCGTTTCGCGCCGCCCTCGAGCTGACGGCCGACCCCAGTGACAACCCCGACGTGCAGCTGTTCCACGCCCAGCTCGGCGAGCTCTGGACGATCGGCCCCAAGGCGCACGGCGGCCTGCTGCTGGCCCTGTGCGCCCACGCCGCCGAGCAGGCGCTGGGCGTGGCCGGGGTGGAGCCGCTGGCGGTGTCCGCGAGCTTCCTCAGCCCGCCCGACCCCGGTGCTGTGCAGCTGCGGGCCGTGGTGACCAAGCGCGGCCGCACCGTGTCGCTGGTGGAGGTGCAGCTGCGCCAGGGTGCGCGCACCGCGGTGCAGGTGGTGGTGACCCTGGGTCCGGCCGAGACCGGCGCCGGTCCGTTCGAGCGGGCGCACCCGCTGCAGGAGCTGCCGGTGGATCCGCCGTCGGACACCATCGACGTCCGCGCCCACCCGATGGGCGACATCGTGAACGTGTCCAAGGCCTGCGAGATGCGGGTGGACCCGACGACCGCCGCGTACCTGCGCGGCGAGGTGGCCAGCGACCCGGTGATCCGGCTCTGGGTGCGCCCCACCGGCGAGGACCCGGACGCGTTGTTCGCGCTGATGGCCGGCGACGTCGCGCCGCCGGTCACCCTCAACCTGGGCCGGCAGGGCTGGGCACCCACCGTCCAGCTCACCGCGCTGCTGCGCGCGCAGCCCGCGCCCGGCTGGCTGCGGGTGGAGATGAGCACCAGCGTGGTGGGCGGCACCTGGTTCGACGGCGACGCGGTGGTGATCGACTCCAAGGGAACGATGGTCTGCCAGGCCCGCCAGCTGGCGATGGCGCCAGCTCCCGCTGCGCCGCTGCCAGGCCGCTGACGCACCACCCGCGCATGACACCATGGCAGCCATGACGAGGGTTGCGGTGCTGGGTGCGGGAACGATCGGTGAGGCCCTGCTGGCCGGGCTGCTGCGGGCGGGTCGTGCTCCCGACGACCTGGTGTTCACCGAGCGCTACGCCGAGCGGGCTGCCGAGCTCGAGGCGCGCCACGGCGTGCGGGCCGTCACGCCGGCCGAGGCCGCTGCGCACGCCGACGTGCTGTTCATCGCGGTCAAGCCGCAGGACGTGGACGCCCTGCTGGGCGAGCTGGCCGGGATCGACCCCACCACCCTCGTGGTGTCGCTGTGCGCCGGGCTGCCCACCACCACCTTCGAGGGGCAGCTGCCTGCCGGCACCCCGGTGGTGCGGGTGATGCCCAACGCCCCGATGGTGGTCGGCCAGGCGATGAGCGCGCTGTCGCCGGGCCGGGCCGCCACCGAGGCGCACCTGGACCTCGCCGAGGAGCTGATGAGCGCGGTGGGCCGGGTGGTGCGAGTGCCGGAGAGCCAGCAGGACGCGGTCACCGCGCTGTCGGGCTCCGGGCCGGCGTACTTCTACCTCGTGGTGGAGGCGCTCGTCGACGCGGGCGTCATGCTCGGGCTGAGCCGGGCGGTGGCCACCGAGCTGGCCACCCAGTCGGCCCTGGGCGCGAGCACCGTGCTGCGCGAGACCGGCACCCACCCGGTGCTGCTGCGCGAGGGCGTCTCCTCCCCGGGAGGCACCACCGCTGCCGGAGTCCGCGCACTGGAGGACCATGGGGTGCGAGCTGCGATGTACGCGGCGGTCGAGGCGGCACGCGACCGCTCCGTGCAGCTCGGCGCACCCTCGAAGTCCTGACCACACTCATCCCACAAACCCCAGCCGTCCCGCTAGGCTCGGACAAGCACGTGCGTGTCCCGTTCCGTCGGAGGGGAAGCCCGACGGCGCGACACGTGCCGGAAGTCGGTAACCATGTCTGCAGAACGATCCGGCCCCGAAGGTGTGGGCCCTTCTCGAAGCACGAGCCCGATCGGGGGTTCCGGCGACGGGCCCGCCGCGCTGGCCGACACCCAGTTCCTCACCGTGGCCGAGGTGGCCAAGGTGATGCGGGTGTCCAAGATGACCGTGTACCGCCTGGTGCACAGCGGCGAGCTGCCCGCCGTGCGGGTGGGTCGGTCCTTCCGGGTGCGCGCCGCAGCAGTTCACGCCTACCTGGAGACGTCCTACTTCGACGCGGGCTGACCGTGCCGGCAGGGACCCGAGCGGATACCGTGGTCAGGCGAAGCGCCAGGGCCTAGTAAGGTGTTGCGCAGTTGGTGCTGTGTTGGCGCCTGAGCTCAACCGCCCGTGCACCTGACAGGCTCGAACGAACTACCTACAGACGGCGAGGACATACCCACATGGGTTCAGTGATCAAGAAGCGACGCAAGCGGATGTCGAAGAAGAAGCACCGCAAGCTGCTGCGCAAGACCCGTGTGCAGCGCCGCAAGCTCGGCAAGTAGCCCTACGCGACTTCGCGTGCGGCGCAGCCCGTCACCCCGTGCAGTGCTGGTCGCCCAGCACCCCGCACCTCCGGTGGCGGGCTGTCTTGCGCCTCCGGCCGGAGCGCGGGGGTGAGCGCGCCGGCCGAGCCGCCCCGCGTGGTGCTGGTCACCGGCGGCAGCGGTTTTCTCGCGTCCCAGCTGGCCACCCGGCTCGCCCACCGCGAGTCGGTGCAGCGCGTCATCGCGGTGGACGCGGTGCGCCCACACCGGCGGTCCCTGGGCCGCAGCGAGTTCCACCAGGCCGACCTGGGTGACCACGCGCTGGTCACGCTGCTCGAGCAGGCCGAGGTGGACACCGTGGTGCACGCCGGGGTGCACAAGGGCCCGCAGCGCCCCGGCTACGAGCGCAGCGGCGCCCGCCTGGACGTGCTGGGCACCCTGCAGCTGCTCGCGGCCTGCCAGCACGCACCGCGGGTGCGCCGGCTGGTGGTGGTGTCCTCCGCCGCCGTCTACGGCGCCGGGCCGCGCGATCCCGCTCTGTTCGGCGAGGACGAGCCGGCCCACTCCGTGGTCAGCCGCGGTGCCGCCGACGCCGTCGAGGTGGAGAGCTGCGTGCGCACCTTCGCCCGCCGGCGCACGGACGTGGCCGTGAGCGTGCTGCGCCTGGCGGACCTGGTCGGCCCGCAGGTGCGAGGCCCGTTGACGGAGTACCTCACCATGCCCGTGGTGCCCACCCCGCTGGGCTTCGACGCCCGGCTGCAGATGCTGCACTCCGACGACGCCCTGGCGGCGCTGGAGCTGGCCACCGCGGTCGGCGTGCCCGGGGTGTTCAACGTGGCCGCTGACGGGGTGCTGACGCTGTCGCAGGCGGTGCGCCGGGCCGGACGCGTGCCGCTGCCGCTGCCGGTGCCCGCGCTGGCCCCGGTGGGCCGGGTGCTGCGCGGTACCCGACGAGTGAGCTTCTCGGCTGCACAGGTGGCGCTGCTGACCTACGGCCGTGTGCTGGACACCAGCCGGGTGCGGGGGGCTTTGGGCTTCCGTCCGCGGTGGAGCACTGCCGACGCCTACGACAGCTTCCTGCGCGCGCAGGGACTGCGTCCGCTCACCGACCAGCCCGTTGTGCGAACCTTGACCGCGGGAGCAACGACGGTGGGGGGACTGCTGAGATGAGCGCCAAGGTGATTCCGCTGCACCACGACGCGGGGCCCGCGCACGGGGCGGACCGCGACGCCGACGGAGTGGGGAGCGAGCCTGCCGGTGGGTTGGCCGGGCACCTCGCGGGCGTGGCTGCCTTCCTGCGGCGCCGGCTGGACGGGGCCTACCCGGTCGACGAGTTCGGCTTCGACCCCGACCTCAACGACCACGTGCTGGTGCCCGCGCTGCGGCCGCTGTTCGACTCCTGGTTCCGGGTCAGCGTCACCGGGCTGCACAACGTCCCCGACACCGGCAGCGCCTTGGTGGTGGCCAACCACTCCGGGGTCATTCCGCTGGACGCCCTGATGACCGCGGTGGCTCTGCACGACCACCATCCCGCCCACCGCCCGCTGCGGATGCTGGGCGCCGACCTGTTGTTCGAGACGCCGGTGCTGGGCTCGCTGGCCCGCAAGGCCGGGCACACGCTGGCCTGCGCCGCGGACGCACAGCGGCTGCTGGAGACCGGCGAGCTGGCGGCGGTGTGGCCCGAGGGCTTCAAGGGCATCGGCAAGCCCTTTTCCGAGCGCTACCGGCTGCAGCGCTTCGGACGCGGCGGTTTCGTCGCGTCGGCTCTGCGAGCGGGGGCGCCGATCATCCCCTGCTCGATCGTCGGTGCTGAGGAGATCTACCCCAAGATCGGCGACCTCACGGTGGCGGCCAAGGCGCTGGGGCTGCCCTACTTCCCGGTGACGCCGCTGTTTCCACACCTGGGTGCGCTCGGGCTGTTGCCGCTGCCCACCAAGTGGTACATCGAGTTCGGCGAGCCGATCGACACGGCTTCGATCGGCCCGGCGGCGGCCGAGGACCCGATGATGGTCTTCGACCTGGCCGACCAGGTGCGCGACACCATCCAGCAGACGCTCTACCGGCTGCTCTCCCAGCGGCGCAACGTGTTCCTGGGCTGAGTCGACCTCGGGCCGACGGCCGCTCGGCTGCGCTCAGGCGCCGCGGCGGTGGCTCATCCCGGCCGCCACGGCGCCGGCCACGGCGCCGGCGCCCAGCAGCGAGGGGACGCCGATCTTGGCGGCCTTGCGGCCGGTGCGGAAGTCCCGGATCTGCCAGCCGCGGGCCTTGGCCACCTCGCGGAGGTCCTGGTCGGGGTTGACCGCCACCGCGTTGCCCACCACCGACAGCATGGGCACGTCGTTGTGGCTGTCGGAGTAGGCGGTGCACCGACGCAGGTCCAGGCCCTCGCGGGCGGCCAGGGAGCGCACCGCCTGCGCCTTGGCCGTGCCGTGCAGGATGTCGCCCACCAGGCGACCGGTGAACTTGCCGCCCTCGCTCTCGGCCACGGTGCCCAGCGCTCCAGTGAGGCCGAGGCGGCGGGCGATGATCTCGGCCAGCTCGACGGGGGTGGCGGTGACCAGCCAGACCTGTTGGCCGGCGTCCAGGTGCAGCTGTGCCAGCGCCCGAGTTCCGGTCCAGATCTTGTCGGCGATGAGCTCGTCGTAGATCTCCTCGCCGAGGCGGCGGATCTCGGCGGTCTCCCGTCCGGCCACGAACGACAGCGCCTGCTCGCGGCCGCTGGCCACCGAGGCGACGTGCTCCTTGCCGCTGACCCGAAAGCGGACCTGGTGCCAGGCGAAGCCCATCACGTCGCCGGCGGTGAAGTACTTGCGTGCGGCCAGCCCCCGCGCGAAGTGCAGGATGCTGGCGCCGATCACCATGGTGTTGTCGACGTCGAAGAAGGCGGCCGCGGTGAGGTCCCGGGGAACCGGCGGCGGGGGATCGGGGACCGGCGTGTCGGGTGTGTCCTGGCCGGAGCCGAGCTCGAGGCCTGCCGTTGCGTCCGGAGGCTCCGCAGCGCTGACGGCCCGGGCGCGCCTGGCCGCCTTGAGCCCGGCAGTCGCGCTGGCCTCCCCGGCGATGGCCGCACGAATCTGCGCGGGACTGGGAACGGCACGGCCGAACCGTCTGTTCTCTCGAGGCAAGCGCACCTCCCGACTCCCTCTGCTCCGACCACGGGGAACGTCGCCGAGCGAACGTCCGGGCAGTGCTCGGGCGACGAGCGACCGCGTGCACCCACCTTAGCCGTCGCCGCACAGCGCCAGAGGGCCGTGTCAACGAGACCGGCTGAGTGGCGGGAAGGGCGCGCGGGAGGCTGCGGGGGAGGAGCGGCACGGGGCCAGCCCCCCGCCCGGGGTTGCTAGTGCGAGACCGCGAGCCGGAGCGACTCGCTGGCGGTGCGGTCCGCGCCGGTGCGGTCAGCGGTGCGCAGGGCGGCGAGCAACCGGCGCTGCATGCGGGAGCGGGCGGCACGGGACGGGTCGAGAGCCGGGCCGGCGGCGACCAGCGCGGCCACCACCGTGTCCTCGGACGCAGTCGGCACGAGCCGCAGCTGGTGTTCGTTGAGAATCTCGCGTTCAGGCCACACGCCTGACCTCGCTCCCTCTCGCACGGCTGACGCTTTCCTCGCGTGCTGTGGACCCCACCAAGCAGCCGATCGGGCAACCAGGTAATGGTTCCTCGCACCTTCACAGAGAAAACGAGCGCCCTGTGCAACAGATACGGGGACGGCCGTCACTTTCCGTTGAGCGGGATCACCAGAAGAAAGGTGTTACGAAAGGTAAAAGACACTTTGCCGGTGGGTCAGCGCAAGGTGTCGGGCACGAGCTTGGCTAGCCGGCGCACGGCGCGATGCTGCAGCGCCTTGACCGCGCCCTCGTTGCGACCCATGGCCGCAGCCGTCTCCGAGACCGACATCCCCTGCAGGAACCGCAGGACGATGCACTCGCGCTGGTCGTCGCCGAGCTGGCGCACGCAGTCCAGCAGCTCGGCCACGATGCTCGCCGTGATGACCTCGTCCTCGGGGTCATCGGCGCTGTCGGAGTCCAAGATCTCCGCGGTGCTGAACTCCAGGCGGTGCCGACTCGACTTCATGTAGTCGAGAACGATGTTGCGGGCAATGGTGACGAACCACGCCCCCACGTCCTTGCCCTGATAGGTGATCGAGGCAATTCGGCGGAGGGCGCGGAGAAAGGTCTCGCTGGTGAGGTCCTCGGCCAGGGTGCGGTCGTTCACCCGGAACAGCACGTAGCGGAACACGATGTCGACGTAGCGGTCGTAGAGCTGGCCAAAAGCATCGGTGTCACCGGCCTGGGCGGCTCGCACCAGCTCCCAGGTGGCGAGGACCTGCTCCTCCTCCTCGGGCGTGCGCTCCGGGCGGGCGCCGAGCAGCGGGGCGGTGGTGGTCCGCCGGTCGATGTCCGCCAGCACTCCCGCTGGGGCAGCCACGTCGGGGGCCGCCTGCGGCACCAGCACCAGAGGCAGATCGAGAACCGTTGGGGCCGCGACGATCTCCACCGCCACAGCTGCGACGGACTCGTCGGGCGGGGACACGAAGCGCAGGTCAGCCCCCGGCTCGCCGGTGTCCTCGCCGTGCGTGGACGTGACCGCGAGCGACGCTGCTGTGCTGCTCATGCGGACAGGCCACCCTGCACGTCGACCGTGTCGGTGACCCGTCCTGCCCGAGTGCTGCTGCCGAGTGAGGACACCTGCTCCACCTGCTCCCCTGTCTGCAACGGTCCGTCGCTGCCACCGACGTGCACCTTGTCCGCGCCGCGGTCTCCCGCGACCGATCCAACGGGCGTGGGCAGAATCATAGCGGTGATGTCCATCGCCTTCATCCGCCCGTCACGATCAGGTGGTACAAGACGCATCCCTGGGACACCGGTGGTGGCTCTTCCGCGGCTGCAGCCCGGGGCTCGCCCTGCGGTTCGCGGCGTGTTCACTGGGTGGCGTCAGGACGCGACGGTGGGGCCGCCTCGGGCGGCAGGAGAAGGTGGCTGATGGTGCGAGTAGAGCTGCTCACGCGGCAGGGGTGCTCGGCGTGCACCACGGCGGCCGAGGAGCTGGCGGCGGTGTGCGCCGACTTCGGGCTGCCGTGGAGCGCGGTGGACGTCGACGAGGCGGCGACAACCCAGCCCGAGCTGCGCGCCGAGTACGGAGACCGGCTGCCGGTGGTGCTGCTGGACGGGCGTGAGCACAGCTATTTCGACGTGGACGAGCCCCGGCTGCGCCGCGACCTCGCGGCGGCCACCGGGCACCCGGAGGCCGGCGCGCCCTAGCCCCGGCCCGCCTGACCTGCGGCGCTGAACCGGGTGAGCGTCCCAGTGCGAACCCGCAGCATGACCTCACCCGCGCCCACCTCAGCTGGGCCGAGCACGCCTGGCCGCTCGCCGTCCGTGCGCCCCCGTCGCCCGGCCCTCGTCGCCGCCGTCGCTGGCGTGCTGGCGGTGGTGGCGGCGCTCGCCGTCGCCCACCTGTTCGCCGGGCTCGTCGACCCGGAGTCCTCTCCCTACCTCGCGGTGGGCAACGCGGCGATCGACCGCACGCCGGAGTGGGCCAAGTCCTTCGCGATCGAGCAGTTCGGCAGCAACGACAAGAAGGCCCTGCTCGTCGGCATGGGGATCGTGCTGCTGCTGGTGGGCGCGGTCGCCGGCCTGCTCACCCGGGTGCGGGTGGCGGCCGGGGTGGCGGTGCTGGTCGCGCTCGGGGTGGTCGGCGCGCTGGCCGTGCTCGACCGACCGGACACCGCGCGGGTGGGCGTGCTCTCTGCGCTGGTGGCTGCGGTGGTCGCGGTGTCCGTGCTCCTCACCCTGCTGCGGGCGGCGGCCGCGCCCGCCGTGCGCGACGACGGCGCGGAGGTGTCCCGGCGCAGCTTCCTGGGCACCTCGGCCGCGGTCGCCGTCGGCGCTGGCGTGGCCGGACTCGGCGGGCAGGCGGTGCTGTCGAAGGTGGACGCGTCGGTGGTGGGGACCCGCGCGGCTGCCCAGCCGCTGCCCCCGCTGCCCGCCGGGGTGGACTTCGTCGCCGACGGCGGCCTGCCCTTCACCACCAGCAACGACACCTTCTACCGGGTGGACACCGCGCTCTCGCCGCCCCAGGTCTCGGCCCGGGACTGGTCGCTGCGCATCCACGGGATGGTCGATCGCGAGATCACGCTCAGCTTCGACGAGCTGGTCAGCCGGCCGCTGGAGGAGCGGCGCGTGACGCTCACCTGCGTGTCCAACGAGGTGGGTGGGGACCTGGTGGGGTCTGCCGCCTGGGTCGGGGTGTCGCTGCGCGACCTGCTGCTGGAGGCCGGGGTGCAGGCCGGCGCCGACCAGCTGCTGTCCACCGCCATCGGCGGGTACTCGGCGGGCACCCCGCTGGCCACGGTCCTCGAGCCCGACCGCGGGGCGATGCTCGCCGTGAACATGAACGGCCAGCCGCTGCCGGTGGAGCACGGCTTCCCGGTGCGGATGCTGGTGCCGGGTGTGTACGGCTACGCCTCGGCCACCAAGTGGATCACCGACATCGAGCTGACCACCTTCGCCCAGAAGAAGGCCTACTGGGTTCCGCGGGGCTACGCGGAGCGGGCACCGATCAAGCTGCAGTCGCAGATCACCAGCCCCGGCGGGTTCGAGCAGGTCCCGGCGGGCCGGGTCACCGTCACCGGCACCGCCTGGCGGCAGGGGGTGGGCATCCGCTCCGTCGAGGTGCGCCTGGACGACGGCCCCTGGCTGCCGGCCCGGCTGGGCACCGAGGTGGGCAGGGACACCTGGCGCATGTGGCGGATCGACCTGCCTGACGTGGGGGCCGGCAGCCACACCGTCACCTGCCGGGCCACCGATGCCCAGGGCAACCTGCAGGTGCAGGAGCGGGCGGCCACCCTCCCCGACGGGGCCTCGGGGTGGCACAGCGCGCTGTTCACCGTGGCGTGAGCGGCAGGTCGCCCAGGGCGGACGGCGGGACGGCCCTGCACTGTCCACTCTGGACTGCCCGCGAAGTCCGTTACCGAACTGTGATGCCACCGGATCGAACCGGAGTGACTGCGAGGCACGAAGACCTGATCAGACGGCCCGGAAAGACCGGGCTCGCACGAACCAGGAGGACATTGACATGAGAAAGACTCAGCGACTCGCAGCTGTCGGTGCGCTCGCGGCACTCACCCTGTCCATCGCCGCCTGCAGCAACTCGGAGGAGGCCTCCACCGAGACCACCTCCGCGGCGCCCACCACCTCGGCGGCGGCCTCCAGCTCGGGGGCACCGTCCTCGGCGGCCGCAGCCGCCTCCAGCAGCGGGGTCACCACGGTTGCCGACATCTTCGGACCCGCGTGCTCCAGCGTGCCGAAGACCGGTCCGGGCTCGCCCGAGGGCATGGTCAACCAGCCGGTCGCCACCGCGGCCTCGGCCAACCCACTGTTCTCCACCCTGGTCACCGCCGTCAAGGCGGCCGGGCTGGTGGACACCCTGAACAAGCCGGACGCCGCCTACACCGTGTTCGCGCCCACCGACGCAGCGTTCGCGGCGCTGCCGGCGGGCACCCTGGACACCCTGTTGAAGGACCCGAAGGGTGATCTCACCAAGATCCTGACCTACCACGTCGTGCCCCAGCGCTACGACGCCGCCGGCCTGGTCAAGGCGGGCTCGGTCAAGTCCGTCGAGGGTGAGTCGGTCACCATCACCGGCACCGCGCAGGCGCCGCTGATCAACCAGGTCCCGGTCGCCTGCGGCAACATCCCCACCGCCAACGCCACGGTCTTCGCCATCGGCCAGGTGCTGATGCCGCCGGCCATGAAGTGAGCTGAGCCTCCCCGGCTCCACGAACGAGCGCACACCACGGGCGCCCCGGCCATCGCCGGGGCGCCCGTTGGCGTCCGCTCCGCCGACGGCGAGGTGACCTCGGTCGCACCGAACGCGCTCGGGTGGCGCGGCGAACCGGCAGGGAAAGGGCGGAAACGTCCCAGACCAGGCGCAGAACCGGGTGTGGGCAGCAGGGCGGCGGCGAGTGCGGCGCAGGTCACGGGCGCTGCAGCACACACCGCCACGACTTTGTGCAGGCGTTCACAAGCGGTTACCGTGGGTTCTGAGACCCCCTCAGCCCCCGGGCGGAGCTGCGTCCCGACCGGCGCACCCGTGTGCCCACGTCCTGCTTTCGCCCAGCCCACCCGTGCGAGGAGTTGATCGTGACCGAGCCGAGTGCTCCTCGCACGATGCCGCGTGCTGGCGCCACCGCAGAGGCGGGCGAGTCTACCGTCGGCGCCTCGCGCCCCAAGCAGGGGTCGGGCGAGGAGGTGCGGGCGGTGCCCGAGGCCACGGTGGCGCGGCTGGCGCTGTACCTGCGCGTGCTGGGCTCGCTGGTCGAGGCGGGCACCCGCACGGTCTCCAGCGAGGAGCTGGCCGCGCTGGCCGGCGTCGGTTCGGCCAAGCTGCGCAAGGACCTGTCCTTCCTCGGCTCCAACGGCACCCGTGGGGTGGGCTACGACGTGCCCCGCCTGGTCGGTCGCATCGAGCAGGCGCTGGGCCTGAACCGTCGCCACCGGGTGGCCCTGGTGGGGGTGGGCAACCTCGGCCACGCACTGGCCGGCTACGACGGTTTCGCTGACCGCGGCTTCACCGTGACCGCGCTGTTCGACAACGACCCCGCGCGGGTGGGCACCCGGCTGGGTGAGCTGGAGATCCGGCACCTCGACGACGTCGACGCCGTGTGTGCAGAGCTGGAGATCAGCATCGGGGTGGTGGCCACCCCCGCCGCCGCAGCGCAGCAGGTGTGTGACCGACTGGTGGCAGCCGGAGTCGGCTGCATCCTCAACTTCGCGCCGGTGGCGCTGCAGGTGCCCGAGACCGTGGACGTGCGGCGGGTGGACCTCGCCGTGGAGATGCAGGTGCTCTCCTTCCACGGCGCCCGGCGCGCCGCCGGGCGCGCCGCGGGCACCCAACAGGCCGGCCAGTCCGGTGCTACAGAGCAGACGAGGTCTGGAGGAGATGGATCGGTGATTGTGCCGTGAGTGTTCTGCTCGTGGGGATGTCGCACCGCAGTGCCCCCGTGACCATGCTGGAGCGCGTCGCCGTCACCGATGGTGAGCGTCCCAAGCTGCTGGAGGGCTTGCTGCGCTCTCCCCACATCTCCGAGGCGCTGCTGGTGTCCACCTGCAACCGGGTGGAGATCTACGCGGTGGTCGATGCCTTCCACGGTGCCCTCACCGACGTCGGCGAGCTGCTCGCCGAGCACGCGCAGTCCGACGTCGCCGAGCTCACCCGCCACCTCTACGTCCGCTACAGCGAGTCGGCGGTGGAGCACCTGTTCTCGGTGGCCAGCGGCCTGGACTCCATGGTGGTGGGCGAGCAGCAGATCCTCGGCCAGATCCGGTCCGCCTACGCCGCCGCCGACGCCGAGCAGACCGCCGGCCGCACCATCCACGAGCTGGCGCAGCAGGCGCTGCGGGTGGGCAAGCGGGTGCACTCCGAGACCGGCATCGACTCCGCCGGTGCCTCGGTGGTCTCGGTGGCGCTGCAGCGGGCGGCCAAGGCCCTGGGCTCGGACGACCTCAGCGCACGCAAGGCCGTGGTGCTCGGTGCCGGGGCGATGGGCGGCCTGGCGGTCGCGCTGCTGCAGCGCGCCGGGGTGGCCAGCATCGTGGTGGCCAACCGCACCCCCGAGCGCGCCGCGAACCTGGCGGCCACCGCCGCGGAGGGCAACGTGGAGGCGCGCGCCGTGGGGCTGGACGAGCTGCCTGCGGTGCTGGCCGACGCCGACGTGCTGGTCACCTGCACCGGCGCGGTCGGCGCGGTGGTCACCCTCGCCCAGGCCCACCGGGCGCTGGCCGCTCGCTCACCCGACCGTGGTCTCCTGGTGATCTGCGACCTGGGCCTGCCCCGCGACGTCGAGCCCGCCGTGGCCGATCTGCCCGGCGTGGTGCTGGTGGGGCTGGAGGCGCTGCAGCGCGCGCCGGAGGCCCACGCGGCCTCGGCCGACACCGATGCCGCCCGCGCCATCGTGGCCGCCGAGCTGTCCACCTACCTCGCCGCCCAGCGTGCCGCCGAGGTCACCCCCACCGTCACCGCGCTGCGTCGGCGCGCGGCGGAGGTGGTGGAGGCCGAGCTGCTCCGCCTGGAGACCCGCCTGCCCACGCTCGGCGACGTCGAGCGCGACGAGGTGGGCCGGGCGGTGCGCCGCGTGGTGGACAAGCTGCTGCACGCCCCGACGGTGCGGGTGAAGCAGCTGGCCGCCGCGCCCGGCGGCGACACCTACGCCCAGGCGCTGCGCGAGCTCTTCGAGCTCGGGCCGGGCGCGGTGGACGCCGTCGCGGCCTCCACCACGAACCCGCCCACCACGAACACGCACACGGTCGTGCCGTCCTCGATCGCCGCGGACGTCCCCAGCGACGTCCCCACGGTCCTGGACAGCGCGTTGACCGAGGCAGCCATGAACGAGGCGACGCTGGCCGAGTACATCTCGAGCGCCGACCCCGCACGACACCACGGGAACGGAGAGCTGTGAGCACGGGAGTACTGCGAATCGGTACACGAGGGAGCCACCTGGCCCTCACCCAGGCAGGAACGATCAGGGACGCGCTCATCGCGCACGGCCAGCCGGCCGAGCTGGTGGTGGTGCGCACCGCCGGGGACGCCTCGGCCGCCCCGGTGGCGCAGATCGGCGTCGGGGTGTTCACCGCCGCCCTGCGCGAGGCCCTGGCCGACGGCGAGGTCGACGTGGCGGTGCACAGCTACAAGGACCTGCCCACCGCCGAGGACCCCCGCTTCGTCATCGCGGCCGTGCCGGTGCGCGAGGATTCCCGCGACGCCCTGGTGGCCCGCGACGGCCTGGTGCTCGGCCAGCTGCCCGCCGGGTCCACGGTGGGCACCTCCGCGCCGCGACGGATCGCCCAGCTGCACGCCCTGGGCCTGGGCCTGGACGTGGTGCCGCTGCGCGGCAACATCGACTCCCGGCTCGCCCGGGTGCACGACGGTGAGCTCGATGCGATCGTGCTGGCCCGTGCCGGGCTGTCCCGGGTGGGTCGCCTCGGTGAGGTGACCGAGTCCTTCGACCCCGTGCAGATGCTGCCCGCCCCGGCCCAGGGCGCCCTGGCCATCGAGTGCCGTGCGGGGGAGGAGGACCTCGTCGGTCTTCTGTCAACTTTGGAAGATCGCTCCGCACGTGCCACGGTTGTGGCCGAGCGCGCGCTCCTCGCCGCGCTGGAAGCCGGCTGCACGGCCCCCGTCGGCGCAGTCGCGGAGGTCGTCGAGTCACTCACCGACGACGGCCGCATCATCGAGGAGATCTCGCTGCGAGCGTGCGTCGCAGCGCTCGACGGATCTGAGGTGCTGCGGGCGTCCGGCGTCGGTGCACTCACCGATCCCACCGCACTGGGCGAGTCGGTGGCTGCCGAGCTGCTCGACCTCGGCGCCCGCGACCTCGTCGAAGCACCACCTGTAGAGCCACAACCCTCACTGGAGAGTCACCCATGAGCAGAGCCCGCAAGACCACTCCTGGACGGATCCTGTTCATCGGGTCCGGACCAGGCGACCCGGCGCTGCTCACCGTCCGGGCGCAAACGGTCCTCGCCCACTCGAGGATGGCCTTCCTCGACCACGACGTGGCCACCGGGGTCGCTGACCTGATCGGCACCGCGCTGCCCGAGCCGGCCGAGGGCGAGGGCCCCGTGGCCGACGTCCGCCCGGCCGTGGGCGAGCCCGCCGAGGTCGCCAAGGCGCTGGTGGCCGAGGCCAAGGCCGGCCACGACGTGGTGCGCCTGGTCGCTGGGGACCCGCTGTCCACCGACTCCGTCGTCGCCGAGGCGCAGGCCGTGGCCCGCACCTCCGTGCAGTTCGAGTTCGTGCCCGGCCTGACCGGTGCCACCGCGGTGCCCACCTACGCCGGCATCGCCATCGGCTCCGAGCACACCGTGGTCGACGTGCGCGGTGACGTGAACTGGGCGGCCGTGGCAGCCGCCCCGGGCCCGCTGGTGCTCAACGCCACCTCCGGCCACCTGGCCGAGACGGCCAGCGCGCTGGTCGAGCACGGCATGGCCTCGCAGACTCCGGTGTCCATCACCACCAACGGCACCACCTGCAACCAGCGCACCCTCGACGCCACGCTGGCCACCCTCAACGAGGTCGGCGGCGCGCTGCCCGGCCCGCTGGTGCTCACCATCGGCAAGCTGGTCACCCAGCGGCACAAGCTCTCCTGGTGGGAGACCCGGGCGCTGTACAGCTGGAAGGTGCTGGTGCCCCGCACCAAGGACCAGGCGGGCGTGATGAGCGAGCGGCTGCGCACCCACGGTGCCGTCCCCGTCGAGGTCCCCACCATCGCCGTGGAGCCGCCCCGCAGCCCCGCCCAGATGGAGCGCGCGGTCAAGGGTCTGGTGGACGGGCGCTACCAGTGGGTGGTGTTCACCTCCACCAACGCCGTCCGTGCGGTGTGGGAGAAGTTCGCCGACTTCGGCCTGGACGCGCGCGCCTTCTCCGGCGTGAAGATCGCCTGCGTGGGCGAGGCCACCGCGGAGAAGGTCCGCAGCTTCGGCATCCACCCTGAGCTGCTGCCCTCCGGCGAGCAGTCCAGCGTGGGCCTGCTGGCCGACTTCCCGCCCTACGACGACGTGTTCGACCCGGTGGACCGCGTGCTGCTGCCCCGCGCCGACATCGCCACCGAGACGCTGGCCGAGGGCCTGCGCCTGCGGGGGTGGGAGATCGACGACGTCACCGCCTACCGCACCGTGCGCGCGGCGCCGCCGGCGGCCAGCACCCGCGAGATGATCAAGACCGGTGGCTTCGACGCGGTCTGCTTCACCTCCTCCTCCACGGTGCGCAACCTGGTGGGCATCGCCGGGAAGCCACACGCCCGCACCATCGTTGCCTGTATCGGACCGAAGACCGCCGAGACTGCTGCGGAGTTCGGCCTGCGGGTGGACGTGCAGCCGGAGACCGCCGACATCCCGTCGCTGGTGGACGCGCTCGCCGAGCATGCGGCCCGGCTTCGGGCCGAGGGCGCGCTCCCGCCGCCCCGCAAGAAGGTCCGCAGCAGGCGCTAGCCAGAGAAGGGGAGACCACCCGTGGTTCCCATTGACCGACCCCGCCGACTTCGCCGCACCCCCGCGATGCGCAGGCTGGTGGCAGAGACCGCCGTGCGCCCGCAGCAGCTGGTGCTGCCGATGTTCGTGGCCGAGGGGCTCACCGAGCCCCGTCCGATCGAGTCCATGCCCGGGGTCGTCCAGCACACGCTGGACTCGCTGCGCGCGGCGGCGGTGGAGGCCACCGCGGCCGGCGTCGGCGGGCTGATGCTCTTCGGCGTGCCCGCGGAGCGCGACGCCACCGGG
Organism: Rhodococcus sp. Z6_132; assembly: GCF_058133635.1. Taxonomy (NCBI): domain Bacteria; kingdom Bacillati; phylum Actinomycetota; class Actinomycetes; order Mycobacteriales; family Nocardiaceae; genus Rhodococcus; species Rhodococcus sp. Z6_132. The sequence goes on along the minus strand of NZ_JBYUNP010000001.1, from coordinate 397,395 downwards.
TCCGGTGCCATCGACGAGAACGGCATCCTCAACGTGGGCCTGCGGGCGCTGCGCGAGGAGCTGGGCGAGGACACGGTGCTGATGGCCGACACCTGCCTGGACGAGTTCACCGACCACGGCCACTGCGGCGTGCTCGCCGAGGACGGCAGCGTGGACAACGACGCCACCCTCGAGCTCTACGTGGAGATGGCGGCGGTGCAGGCCGCCAGCGGTGCGCACGTGGTCGGCCCCAGCGGGATGATGGACGGGCAGGTGGAGGCCATCCGAATGGGCCTGGACCTGGTGGGTCACACCGACACCGCCATCCTGGCCTACTCGGCCAAGTACGCCTCGGCCTTCTACGGGCCCTTCCGCGAGGCGGTGGGCTCCACCCTGCGCGGGGACCGCAAGACCTACCAGCAGGACCCGGCCAACCGGCGGGAGTCTCGCCGTGAGGTGGACCTGGACATCGCCGAGGGCGCCGACATGGTGATGGTCAAGCCGGCCATGTCCTACCTCGACGTGCTGCGCGAGACCGCCGACCGCTCACCGCTGCCGGTGGCGGCCTACCAGGTCTCCGGCGAGTACGCGATGATCGCCGCCGCCGCGGCCAACGGCTGGATCGACCGGGACCGGGCGATCCTGGAGTCGGTGACCAGCATCCGCCGCGCCGGGGCCGACATCGTGCTGACCTACTGGGCGACCGAGGTCGCCGGGTGGGTGCGGTGAACGGTCCACCCCCGGCCGGTCCGGGTGGGCAGTACCCGCCGCCGGGTTGGCAGGGCGGCCCGCCGCCGGGTTGGCAGGGCGGCCCGCCGCCGGGCCGCGCCCCGCGCCCGCCCCGGCCTCCGCTGCCGCACGAGCTGCGCCTGGCCATCTACCTCTGGCTGGCCAGCCTGGTGGTCGGCGTCATCGGCGTGGTGGTCTCCTTCGGCACCGCCCGCACCGCCCTGCGCGAGGAGGTCGACGCGCAGCTGTCCGGCAATCCCGACCTGGCCACCGTGGACCCCGACCTGGTCGTGGTGATCGCGGTGGTGCTGCAGAGCGTCGTGTGGGTGGCGCTGGTGCTCTTCCTGCTCTGGCGCCTGGCCGTGGGGTCGGCGTGGGCCAGGGTGGTGCTCACCGTGGTGGCCGTGCTCAACGTGGTGTCCACCGCGGTGTCCGTGAGCGGCGCAGAGCCGCTGGACGCGCTGCTGCAGGTGGTCAACGCGCTGCTCGTCGCCTGCGCCGTGGTGTGCACCTACTCCGAGGGGGCCAAGCAGTTCCTCGCCCCCACCCGAGGCCGGTGAGCACCTCGCCCCTGCTGTTCGCCGAGCCCGGCGGACGGTGGCGCACCGTGGCCTACGGACCCGCGCTCTGCCTGCTGGCGGTGCTGCTGGAGCTGGGTCTGGGCGTGCCCGTGCACTGGTTCACCCTCATCGCCATCGCGCTGCTGCTGGCCGGGATCGCCGCGCTGCAGGTGGTGGGCGCCCGCAAGCACTGCACGGTCGAGCTGACCCCCACCGTGCTGCGCCAGGGCACCGAGGAGCTGCCCGTGCGCGAGATCGCCGCCATCTTCGACGAGCCCGGTGAGCGGGCGTGGGACGACGAGCTCGAGCCGTGGGAGCTGGCCCGGGCGCTGGGGGAGTCGCACAGCGTCCCCCGACACCGGGTGGGGGTGGGCCTGGAGCTCGCCGACGGTCGGCTGGTGCAGGCGTGGGCGCGCAAGGACCGGGCGCTGCGCTCGGCGCTGCAGGAGGTGGTGCACCCGTGAGGCGCACCTGGGCAGTGCCGGTCGCCGTGGTGCAGGCGGCGCTCGCGGTGGTCCTCGTCGTCGCTGCCGTCTGGTGCTGGAGCCGCGGCATCGAGGTGGCCGACTTCCCGCCCTACACCGCCGACACCACCGTGCAGCCGGTCACCTTCTACTCCGGTCCGTGGCTGGGCGGGGCCATCGGCTGCGTGGTGCTGGCCGGGCTGCTCGTCGTGGACGGGCTGCGCCGGCTGTGGTCGGCCGGCGCACTACCGGGGCTGGTCCGGGGCTGAGCCCGTCCCCGTCCCGGGGTGGGGTCGGCACGCAGTGCATGGGGTCTGTGCGTCGCTCAGGTGGCGGCAGGTCCCTTCACCTGCCGGCTCTCGCGAGGGCCGATGGCCACCAGATCGATCGTCCGATGTCGTGCGAGAGAGCCGGGACGAGGATGCTGCGCACCACGATGGTGTCCAGCAGCACGCCGAAGGCCACCGCGAAGCCCAGCTCGGCCAGGAACACCACGGGCAGCACTCCCAGGACCGCGAACGTCGCGGCCAGCACCACCCCGGCCGAGGTGATGACGCCTCCGGTGACGGCGAGGCCGCGCAGCACGCCCTCCCGCGTCCCGTGCTTCAGCGACTCCTCCCGGATCCGGGTCATCAGGAAGATGTTGTAGTCGATGCCCAGGGCCACCAGGAAGACGAAGGCGAACAGCGGGAACTCCTGGTCGGCGCCGGGGAAGTCGAAGACGTGGTCGAACACCAACCCGCACACGCCGAGCGTGGCGGCGAAGGACAGCACCACCGTGGCGATGAGCAGCACCGGCGCCAGCAGCGAGCGCAGCAGCAGCGCGAGCACCAGCAGGATCACCACCAGCACCACCGGGATGATGAGGTTGCGGTCGCGCACCGCTGCGGCCTGCACGTCCACGGTGCTGGCCGAGCTGCCCCCGACCCGGGCGTCGGCGCCGGGCACCGCGTGCAGCGCCGTCCGCAGGTTCTCCACGGTGTTCAGCGCCTCGGGGGAGTCGTAGGAGTCGGCGAGCACTGCGTTGACCACGGTGCGCCCGTCGATCGGGGTGACCTGCAGCTCCGGCGGCACGCAACCGGACGCGGGGGCCGCCGCCGCGGGGGCCGCACCGCCGGAGCCGGCGCCGAGGGCGGCGAGCTTGGCGTAGTCCTCCTGCACGCACACCGAGCCGGGTGCGGTGGCCACGCCAGGCACCTGGGCGGCCGCCGCGGTCACCTCAGCCACGGCGCTGGCGTTGGTGGTGATCACCGCCGGGGCCCCGGTGCCCCGGGCGAAGGCAGCGTCGTAGAGCTCCTGGCCGACCACGGCGTCCGGGCGGTTGGTGAAGCCCTCGGAGGCGCTGAGCGTGCCGGTCTGCAGCGCGCCCATGCCGGTGACGCACAGCAGCAGGGCCACCGTGGCCCCCACCCACGCGGGACGGTCGCGGCGGCCGACCACCGCCGCGATGCGCCCCCACAGACCGTGGGTGGCCAGGTCGGCGGCGCGGTCCACCCGCGGGATGCGGGGCCAGAACACCCAGCGGCCGGCCAGGGCCACCGCCACCGGCAGGAAGGTCATCATCACCAGCAGCGTGCAGGCGATGCCGATCGCGGCCACCGGGCCCAGGCCCTGGTTGGAGCGCAGCTCGGAGAAGGTCAGGCACAGCAGGCCCACCATCACCGTGACCGCCGAGGCCACGATGGCCGGCGCCGACCTCCGCCAGGCCCGGATCATCGCGTCGGCTCGGCTGGGACAGCTGTGCAGCTCCTCGCGGTAGCGGGAGATGAGCAGCAGGGCGTAGTCGGTGCCGGCGCCCAGCACGAGCACGAAGAGGATGCCCTGGCTCTGCCCGGTGAGGGTGACCACGTCGGCGTCGGCCAGGAAGTAGATGAGCATGGACGACAGGCCCAGCGCCAGCAGTGCGGAGAACAGCGGAAAGAACCACAGCACGGGCGAGCGGTAGACCACCAGCAGGATGGCGATGACCACCGAACCTGCGGCGACCAGCAGCACGCCGTCGATGCCGCTGAAGGCGTCGATGAAGGCCACCAGCAACCCGCCCGGGCCCGCCGAGTGCACCGCCAGGTCGGCCGAGCCCGGGTCGTCGGTCACCGCGGCTCGGGCGGCGGCCAGGAGGTCCTCCTCCACCGTGACCAGCTCGTCGCCCGGCACGCCCACGCCGGCCTGCTTGGCCACCAGCGGCGCGTAGATGGACGCAGTGGTGCCGTCGGCGGAGACCTGCGGCGCCGTGACGGCGGCGGTCTGCACGCCGTCGACACCCTTGATGGCGTCAAGGGCCTGGGTGAGGCTGGCGCGGTCGGGGTCGGTGAGGCCGGTCTCGCGGTGGAACACCACGAAGCCGGGCAGGGTCTCCACGTCCAGGAAGCGGGCCGACTCCTCGCCCACCTTGGTCGACTCCGCCGTGGCTGGCAGGTACGAGGCGTTGTCGTTCTTCTGGACCTCGGTGAGCTTGCCCTGGTAGCTGCCGCCGAACCCGCCGGCGAGCAGGGCCAGCAGCGCCACTGCGATGATGGCGAAGAAGGGGAAGCCGCGGGCCAGCGGGGAGCGGCCGGTGTCCGGTTGGGTCGGCTCATCTGTCTTGGTCATCGTGGTCTCCGGTTGGGTCTCCGGGTCGGGTCATCCGAGGGAGGGACCAGCCAGCCGTCGAGCGGCTGAAGGACCGATGCACAGTGATCTCGATCATGGCACGGGTGAGGTCGGTGTGGGGTTTCGCGCAGGGCTTCCACCCCTGGTCAGCGCCGGTGGTGAGGATCTCAGGCCCCAGCCGCCGCAGGCCGTTCCGGACTGGGACAATGGCCTGGTGACTGTTTCCAAGCACGATGACCGGGATGCCGCGCAGCCCCCTGCCGACCCCTTCGCCGGACCCCGCTCCCGGGCGCTGTTCGCCCGGGCGTCGGACGTCACCCCCGGCGGGGTCAACTCCCCGGTGCGGGCCTTCACCGGTGTCGGTGGCACCCCGCGCTTCATCGCCTCCGCCGCCGGCCCGTGGCTGACCGACGTCGACGGCGCCCGCTACGTGGACCTGATCTGCTCGTGGGGTCCGATGATCCTGGGCCACGCCCACCCCGCCGTGGTGGAGGCCGTGCAGCGCACCGCCACGCAGGGGCTGTCCTTCGGCGCGCCCACCGAGGGCGAGGTGGAGCTGGCCGAGGAGATCGTCCGCCGGGTGGAGCCGGTGGAGCAGGTGCGCCTGGTGAACTCCGGCACCGAGGCCACCATGAGCGCCGTGCGCCTGGCCCGGGGGTTCACCGGTCGCAGCGTCATCGTCAAGTTCGCCGGCTGCTACCACGGCCACGTGGACGCGCTGCTCGCCGACGCCGGCTCCGGCGTGGCCACCCTGGGGCTGCCCACCTCGCCGGGCGTCACCGGCGCCCAGGCCGCCGACACCCTGGTGCTGCCCTACAACGACCTGGACGCCGTGCGCGCGGCCTTCGCCGAGCGGGGCAGCGAGATCGCCTGCGTGATCACCGAGGCCGCCGCCGGCAACATGGGCACCGTGCCGCCGGAGCCGGGCTTCAACGCCGGGCTCAAGCAGCTGTGCGCCGACCACGGCGCCCTGCTGATCATGGACGAGGTCATGACGGGCTTTCGCACCTCCGCCTCGGGCTGGTACGGGGTGGAGGGTGTGGCCGGTGACCTGTACACCTTCGGCAAGGTGATGTCCGGTGGCCTGCCTGCGGCTGCGTTCGGTGGCCGCGCCGACGTGATGAGCCACCTCGCTCCGGCCGGCCCGGTCTACCAGGCGGGCACGCTCTCCGGAAACCCCGTCGCCGTCGCCGCGGGGCTGGCCAACCTGCGCGCCGCCGACGCCGACGTCTACGCCGGCCTCACCCGCAGCTCGGAGCGGCTGCAGGCACTGATCAGCTCCGCGCTGGACGCCGAGGGCGTGGCTCACCAGGTGCAGCGCGCCAGCAGCATGTTCAGCGTCTTCTTCACCGACGCGCCGGTGCGCGACTACGACCAGGTCAGGGCCACCCAGACGTGGCGCTACGCCCCGTTCTTCCACGCCCTGCTGGAGCGCGGCGTGTACGCCCCGCCGAGCGCCTTCGAGACGTGGTTCGTCTCCGCGGCGCTGGACGACGAGGCCTTCGAGGTGATCGCCGATGCCCTGCCGGCAGCGGCCCGCGCCGCTGCGGCGGCCACACAGGAAGCAGGCCAGTGAGCCCCGCCAGCAAGCCCGAGACCGCCCTGCCGCAGAGCCCCCTGCCCCAGGGCTCACCGACCCAGGGCTCGCTGCCCAGGACGATCGTCCACCTGGTCCGCCACGGTGAGGTGCACAACCCCGACGGCATCCTCTACGGCCGCCTGCCCGGGTTCCGGCTGTCCGAGACCGGGCAGGCCCAGGCTCGCAAGGTGGCCTCGGCGCTGTCCGGGCACGACGTCACCTACGTGCTGGCCTCCCCGCTGCAGCGGGCGCAGGAGACGGCCGCGCCGGTCGCCGAGGCGCACGGGCTCACCATCGAGACCGACGACCGGCTGATCGAGGCCGGCAACCAGTTCGAGGGCCTGCGGGTGGCGGTGGGTGACGGCGCGCTGAGCCGGCCGCGGCACTGGAGCAAGCTGCGCGACCCGTTCACCCCGTCCTGGGGCGAGCCGTACCTGGAGATCGCCCACCGCATGCTCGGCGCCGTGCACCGCGCCCGTGCCGCCGCCGAGGGGCACGAGGCGGTGTGCGTCAGCCACCAGCTGCCGGTGTGGACCCTGCGGCGCTTCGTGCAGGGTCAGCGGCTCTGGCACGACCCGCGTCGGCGGCAGTGCGGCCTGGCCTCGCTGACCAGCCTCGTCTTCGAGGGCGACGAGATCGTGGACATGGTCTACTCCGAGCCCGCCGGAGCCTCCGACCCCCGGGTCACCGGGGCATGACTGCGCCCGCAACCCGCACGCCCCGCCGCGCCACCGCCGTGCGGGCCAAGGTGTGGACGGCGCTGCTGGCCGGGCTGACCGTGCTGGTCACCGGCTGTGCCACCGGGCAGGACGCGGTGGCCCAGGGCGGCACCTTCGACTTCGTCTCGCCGGGCGGCAAGACCACGCTGACCTACGACCCCGCCGACACCCGCGGCACCATCGGCAACCTGACCGGTCCGGACCTGCTCACCGGCGAGCCGATCACGCTGGGGCAGTTCCAGGACGAGGTGGTGGTGATCAACCTGTGGGGCCAGTGGTGCGGCCCGTGCCGGGCCGAGGCGGGCACCCTGCAGAAGGTCTACGCCGACACCAAGGACACCGGCGTGCAGTTCCTCGGGATCAACGTCAAGGACCCGCAGCAGGACAAGCCGCGCGACTTCGTCCGGGACAACAACATCACCTACCCGTCGATCTACGACCCGTCCATGCGCAGCCTCATCGCGCTGGGCAGCAAGTACCCCACCAGCGTCATCCCCTCCACCATCGTGCTGGACCGCGAGCACCGCGTCGCGGCGGTGTTCCTGCAGACCCTCACCGCCGACGACCTGCTGCCCGTGGTGACCCGGCTCGCCGCCGAGTCGCCGTGACCGTGCTGGCCGAGGGGATCGGCGACAGCTTCCAGAGCACCGCGGCCACCGGGCCGCTGCTGCTCGCGCTCGCGGCGTGCGTGCTGGCCGGCATCGTCTCGTTCGCCTCGCCGTGCGTGGTGCCGCTGGTGCCGGGCTACCTGTCCTACCTGGCCGGCGTGGTGGGCGCCGACGCCCCGGCCGTGACCGCCACCGACACCAAGGTGCGCACCAGCGGACGCTGGCGGGTGGCCGGGGCTGCCGGGCTGTTCGTCGCCGGCTTCACCGTGGTGTTCGTGCTGGCCACCGTGTCGGTGTTCGGCCTCATCTCGGTGCTGCGGCTGAACACCGAGGTGCTGCAGCGGGTGGGCGGGGTGGTCACCATCGTCATGGGGCTGGTCTTCGTCGGCCTGGTCCCCGCCCTGCAGCGCGACACCCGCCCCGAGCCCCGGCGCATCCCCGCCCTGGTGGGCGCGCCGCTGCTGGGCGCGGTGTTCGGCCTGGGCTGGACGCCGTGCCTGGGCCCCACGCTGACGGGCGTGCTGTCGGTGGCCGCCGGCACCGAGGGGGCCACCGCGGCCCGGGGCGTGGTGCTGGTGGTGGCCTACTGCCTGGGCCTGGGGCTGCCGTTCGTGGTGCTAGCGCTGGGCTCGACCCGGGCGCTGCGCAGCGTGGGCTGGTTGCGCCGGCACTCCCGCACCATCCAGGTGGTCGGCGGCATCGCGCTGGTGGCGGTGGGCGTAGCCCTGGTCACCGGCACCTGGACAGACCTGGTCGGCTGGCTGCGTGACGGGCCGATCGCCGAAGTGACCCTCCCGATATGAACGAGCTTCCGAATGAGTGAGCGGCCATGACTGTGACTGAGGACCGCCCGCGCCCCGCGCCGGCGTCCCCGCCGAGCGCCCCCCGGCGAGCCTGGGAGCTCGTCCGCAACGCCTGGCGCGTGCTGGTGAGCATGCGCACCGCGCTGATCCTGCTGTTCCTGCTGGCGCTGGGGGCCATCCCCGGCGCGCTGCTGCCCCAGCGCAGCCTGAACGAGGGCAAGGTCGCCGACTACATCGCCGAGCACTCGGTGCTGGGCCCGCTGTTCGACCGGGTGGGGCTGTTCGAGGTCTTCGCGAGCCCCTGGTTCGCCGCCATCTACGTGCTGCTGTTCATCTCCCTGGTGGGCTGCATCCTGCCGCGCACCGTCGAGCACTTCCGGGTGCTGCGCTCGGAGCCGGTGGCCACTCCCCGCAACCTGGCCCGGCTGCCGCACCACCACACCGCCGAGATGGCCACCGACGTGGACAGCGCCGCGGCACTGGTGCAGGGCCGGCTGCGCCGCTGGCGCACCGTCCGGCGCACCGAGGCCAGCGGCGCGGTGACCATCTCCGCCGAGCGCGGCTACCTGCGCGAGGCCGGCAACCTGGTCTTCCACCTGTCGCTGGTGGGCCTGCTGGTGGGCATCGCCGCGGGCAAGCTGTTCGGCTACGAGGGGCAGGTCATCTCCATCGCCGACGGCGGCGGAGGTTCCACCTTCTGCAACACCTCCACGGCGGCCTACGACTCCTTCCGGGCCGGGCTCAGCGCCGACGGCACCGGCCTCGAGCCGTTCTGCGTGCGCACCGAGTCCTTCGAGGCGCACTACCTGGAGACCGGTCAGGCCGACTCCTTCCAGGCCAAGGTCAGCTACCAGACCGGCGAGGACCTGCAGACCAACACCTGGCGCCCCTACGACCTCAAGGTGAACTCGCCGCTGCGCCTCGGCGGTGAGCGGGTGTACCTGCTGGGCCACGGCTACGCCCCGCGGTTCACCGTCACCTACCCCAACGGCGAGACTCGCACCGACATGGTGCAGTTCCGCCCGGCCGACGCCACCACGCTGCTGTCCGAGGGTGCGCTGCGGATCGACCCACCGGCCGGGATGTACCCCAGCGCGGAGGAGCGCCGCAAGAACCAGCTGGCCATCGAGGGCCTGTTCGCCCCCACCGCGCTGTTCAACGGCACCATCCTGGGCTCGTCGTTCCCCGACCTGCGGGACCCGGCCGTCGCGGTGGACATCTACCGCGGCGACACCGGCCTGGACGCGGGCAAGGCCTCGTCCATCTTCTCCCTGGACCCGCAGCTGGCGGCTGACGGCCGGCTGGTCAAGGAGGAGCGGGTGAACCTGCGCCCGGGCGAGCTCGCCACCCTGCCCGACGGCACCACGGTGAAGCTCGACGGCGTGGAGGAGTGGGTTTCGCTGCAGACCTCCCACGACCCGGCGCAGATGTACGTGCTGGTCTTCGCACTCACCATGACCGCGGGCCTGATGGTGTCGCTGCTGGTCAAGCGGCGCCGGGTCTGGGCGAGGCTCACCCCGGCCACCGCTACCGACGGGACCCCGACAGGCCGTACCGTCATCGAGCTAGGGGGGCTGGCCCGCACCGACCAGGCGGGCTGGGGCGAGGAGTTCACTCACCTCTCCGAGGAGCTCGTCAGCACCGACGGCCCCGACAACAGCGCCGCGCACTCCCGCAGCACCCAGCCCGGCTCCACCGAGCCCGCGTCACAGTCACCCGATCCAGAGGACGGTCGCTCCTAATGCCCATCGATCCTGACCTGTCGCGCTACAGCGACCTCGCCTTCGGCTCCTCGATCGCGGTCTACATCCTGGCGCTGGTCTTCGTCCTGGTGGACTTCGCCGGCTCGCGCAACGGCGTGCTGCAGTCCCGGGCCGCCGGGTCCCGCACCCGGGAGAAGGCGCTCGTCGGCGCCGGCAGCACGCCGACCGGCCCCGGCCGGGTGGAGGCCGCACCGACCCGTCCGGTCTCGGAGCGCTTCGGCCGCATGGGAGTCGCCCTGGTGGCGCTCGGCATGCTGCTCAACGTCGCCTCCCTGGTGCTGCGCGGCATGGCGGCGAGCCGGGCGCCCTGGGGCAACATGTACGAGTTCGTCTCGCTGATGTGCGCCATCGCGGTTGCGGCGTGGCTGGTGGTGATCCGCAAGCCCGGCATGCGGCAGCTGACCGTCTTCCTGCTCGCCCCGGTGATCTTGCTGATGTTCCTGGCCGGCACCGTCCTGTACGCCCGCACCGCCCCGGTGGTGCCGGCGCTGCGCTCGTACTGGCTGGTCATCCACGTCTCGGTGATCACCGCCTCCACCGCGGTGATGATGGTCTCCGGCGTGGCCAGCCTGCTGTTCCTGCTGCGCCGCCGCCACCCGGCAGGCAGCGAGGGCTCCTCGGCGCTGGGCCGGCTCGCGCTGCGCATGCCCACCGACGCCGCGCTCGACCGGGTTGCCTACCGCACCGCCATCTTCGGCTTCCCGCTGTTCACCGCGGGGGTCATCCTGGGCGCCATCTGGGCGGAGGCAGCCTGGGGCCGGTTCTGGGGCTGGGACCCCAAGGAGACGACGGCCTTCATCGCGTGGGTGCTCTACGCGGCCTACCTGCACGCCCGCGCCACCGCGGGCTGGCGCAACACCCGCGCGGCCTGGATCAACATCGCCGGCCTCGCGGTGATGATGTTCAACCTCTTCTTCATCAACATGGTGGTGTCCGGCCTGCACTCCTACGCAGGGCTCAACTGACCACCACTTCACCTCTGGCACAACGACGCACCGCGGCACTGAGCCGCGGTGCGTCGTTGTTCGTCCTGCCGTTCGGGGGTTGTGCGAGGTTTCCCACACGCCAGCGCAGTCTTCGATAGCGTTGGTGCTGGCCTGCGTTGCCGCTGCGACCAGCGGCAGCACACGTCGGGGTGTGTGGCCGCCGAGCGGAGCGAGGGGAGCAACACGGGTGAGTGACCAGCAGGACCCAGGCCCGGCATCGCCGGGGTGGGCAGAGTCCTCCGCCAATCCGCCCCAACCACCCCAGCAGCAGACCTCCCCGCGGGAGCGCCGCGAGCCCCCGGCCGGCACGCACGGCGGGGGCGGGGCGCACTCGGCGAGCCGGGGCGGCGCGGCCCTGCAGACCGGGCCGATGCCGACGCCGCTGTCCCCGCAGGGCTCGCCCCGGGACCCGCACCCCTCGGCCCCGCCCCAGGCGGCCCCGCCGCTGCAGGTGCCGCAGCAGCCCGCGGTGGGCTACTCCTACGCCGTGCCGCCACAGCCCGCTGTGCCCGACCAGACCCCGCGGGGCACCGGGGAGCGCACGCTCACGGTGGAGGACCTCTCAGCCGCGTCACTGCTGGCCCAGCCGCGCAGCGTGCCGCGCAGCGGCTGGCGCAAGGCCGTGTACCTGGCGTCCGGGCGCACCGTGAACCTCGGTCCCAGCGCCGCCGACCTCGCCCGCGCCGAGCTGGTGGCGCGGATCAACCAGCCGCTGCAGGGCTGCTACAAGATCGCCATGCTCAGCCTGAAGGGCGGCGTGGGCAAGACCACCACCACGGTGACCCTGGGCTCCACGTTCGCCTCGCTGCGCGGCGACCGGGTGGTCGCGGTGGACGCCAACCCCGATCGCGGCACGTTGAGCCAGAAGATCCCGCTGGAGACCGCGGCCACGGTGCGGCACCTGCTGCGCGACGCCCACCGGATCACCCGGTACAGCGACGTGCGCGCCTACACCTCGCAGGGGCCCTCCCGGCTGGAGGTGCTGGCCAGCGACAGCGACCCAGCCGTGTCCGAGGCGTTCAGCGAGGAGGACTACCGGCGCACGGTGGACCTGCTCGAGCACTTCTACAACATCGTGCTCACCGACTGCGGCACCGGTCTGATGCACTCGGCGATGAAGGGGGTGCTGGACGAGGCCGACTGCCTGGTGCTGGTCAGCTCCACGTCCATCGACGGTGCCCGCAGCGCGGCGGCCACCCTGGACTGGCTGGACATGCACGGCTACCAGGACCTGGTGCGGCGCTCGGTGGCGGTGATCAACGCGGTGCGCGCCGGGTCGGGCAAGGTCGACGTCAACAAGCTGGTGGAGCACTTCGCCGCCCGGTGCCGCGCGGTGCACGTGCTGCCGTTCGACCCGCACCTGGAGGAGGGCGCGGAGGTCGACCTGGAGCGGCTGCGGCTGGGCACCCGCGCGGCCATGCTGGACCTGGCGGCCACCATCGCCGACGACTTCCCTGCCTTCGCCGCCCGGTAGGGGCGTCTGCAAGTACGCCCTAGCGGCGCCCAGGGAGTCTGCAACCGCTACCGAGTACGGCGGTGGCGTGCGTCGGTAGCGGTGTCGGTAGCGGTGGAGGTGACCCGGCCGGGGCTGCCCCCGGAGCGCCGAACGCCGCCCAGCGCGGGGCTGAGCGGCGTTCGGTGGTGGTGATCAGTCTGGCGGGGGGATCGAGTCGGTCTCGCCGTTGCCCCGGCGCCCGTTGCTTCCTGGGTCGAGCCGGCGCAGGAAGTCCGGGTCGTCGTCGGGCCCCACCACCCGCGTGGTGCGGCTGCGGGTGGGCCTGGCCGGCTGTTGGGGGCCAAACGCCTTCCAGCAGAGCGCGGTCAGGGCGACGAGCACGATGATGGCAGCTAGGTAGAGCACGGGCGCACCTCCTGGTGCCAGGCTAGCCCGTCTGCCAGACGCTGCCGGCGACCCCCGGCCGGAGGCCTAGACCGCGTCGCTGGTCGGCTCGGTGGTGAGCGCGGTGATGAGCGCCTGCACCTCGGACTCCCGGAAGCGGCGGTGGCCACCCGGGGTGCGGATGGAGCCGAGTCGACCGGCCGAGGCCCAACGGGTCACGGTCTTGGGATCCACCCGGAACATGGTGGCGACCTCTCCGGGGGTCAGCAAACGCTCCGAGCGCGACGTGGTGACCAGTGGTGTGAGTGCCATGGGGTGCCTCCAGCATTCCAGACGATTCGGACGTGCGCCGTCATAGTGACAGCGAAACCTCCAGGTACTCGAGTGGTTGTGCGCTGGTAAAGAGCAAGTAAGGGGCAAAAGGGACGTCCCGGGCATACGTCCGGCCCGCGTAACCTGGACTCGTGGCGCACTCTGACCCCAGCTCCCCGTCCTCCTCGTCCCCGGCATCTGCGTCTGCGCAGCAGCGGTCCAGCACCCGGTCGGCGGCCGCCGAGCCCCAGCCCGACGTCCGGGTGGCCAAGCGCTCCCTGATGCTCAACGTGCTGGCCTACACCGGCGCGCGGCTGCTCATCGTCGTGGTCGTGGTGGCCATCCTGCTCGGCGCCGCCGCCCTGCTCGACGTGACCATCCCGCTGATCGTGGCACTGGCCATCGGCGTGGTGATCCAGCTGCCGCTGTCGTACGTGCTGCTGGCCCGCATGCGGGTGCGGCTGGCCGGCGACCTGGACGTGGTGGGCGCCCGCCGCCGCGAGGACAAGGCCCACCTGCGCGCCCAGCTGCGCGGGGACGGCTGAGCGGTGGCCGAGGCCGCGGAGGTCGTCGACCGCTCCGCCTCCCGGGCGTGGGTGGACAACGCCGTGCGGCTGCTGGAGGCCGACGCCCAGCGCAGCGCCGACACCCACCTGCTGCGCTACCCGCTGCCCGAGGAGTGGGGCGTGCAGCTGTACCTGAAGGACGAGTCCACCCACCCGACCGGCAGCCTCAAGCACCGCCTGGCCCGGTCGCTGTTCCTGTACTCCATCTGCAACGGCTGGGTCGGCGAGGGCACCACCGTCATCGAGGCCTCGTCCGGGTCCACCGCCATCAGCGAGGCCTACTTCGCCAAGCTGTTGGGACTGCCCTTCGTCGCGGTGGTGCCCGCCCGCACCAGCCCCGCCAAGCTGGCGCTGATCGAGGAGCAGGGCGGCCGCTGCCACCTGGTGTCGGACCCGTCCACCCTCTACGCGGAGTCGCACCGGCTGGCGCAGGAGAGCACGACCCGCGGCGGCGGGCACTTCATGGACCAGTTCACCCACGCCGAGCGGGCCACCGACTGGCGGGGAAACAACAACATCGCGGAGTCGATCTTCACCCAGATGCGGCTGGAGGAGCACCCGGTGCCCACCTGGGTGGTGGTGGGCGCGGGCACCGGCGGCACCAGCGCCACCATCGGCCGCTACGTGCGCTACCGGCGGCTGGCCACCCGGCTGTGCGTGGTCGACCCGGAGGGCTCGGTGTTCTTCGACGCCTGGCGCAGCGACCAGCCGGAGCTGGTCCGCGCGTGTGGCTCCCGCATCGAGGGCATCGGCCGCCCCCGGGTGGAGCCGTCCTTCGTCGGACAGGTGATCGACCGCATGGAGCGAGTGCCCGACGCCTGCTCCATCGCCGCCGCCCGGCACGCCAGCCGCGCCCTGGGCCGCCGCGTGGGCGGGTCCACCGGCACCAACCTGTGGGGCGCGTTCAGCCTCGTGGCGAACATGGTGGAGCGCGGCCAGCGCGGCAGCGTGGTGACCCTGCTGTGCGACGCCGGCGAGCGCTACGCCGCCACCTACTTCGACGACGACTGGGTGGCCGCCGAGGGCCTCGACCTGGGCCCGGCCACGGCGCAGCTCGCGGAGTTCACCAGCACGGGAGCCTGGCCGCGCTGACCGGAACCGAGCAGGCGGGAGTGCGCCGGACCGTCAGGCGAGGCCGAGCGCCAGACCGGTGAGCACCGACCACGCCAGCATGGCCAGGCCGGTGTCGCGCAGCGCAGGGATCAGCGCCAGCCCCATCGCCCGCTGCCGCACCGGGGCGTTGGCCTTCCACGCCAGCGGCAGCGCCAGCACGCCCACCAGCGCCCACGGGGTGGCGAAGGCCAGCGCCACGCTGACCAGGAAGGGCACGGCCAGCAGCGCGGCGTGCAGCCCGCGGGTGCCCGGGTCGCCCAGCCGCACGGCCAGGGTGCGCTTGCCGGCGACGGTGTCGGAGGCGATGTCGCGCAGGTTGTTGGCCACCAGCACGGCGCTGGAGAAGGCGCCGACCGCCACGGCCGCGAGCACCCCCACCCAGTCGATGCGCTCCGCCTGCACGTACTGGGTGCCCAGCACGGCGATCAGCCCGAAGTACACGAACACCGAGATCTCACCGAAACCGCTGTAGCCGTACGGGTTCTTGCCACCGGTGTAGTACCAGGCGCCGGCGATGCAGAACGCGCCCACGATGATCAGCCACCAGGCGCTGGACAGGGCCAGGGCGAGGCCGGCGACGCCGGCGACGGCGAAGCACGCCAGGGCGGCCAGCTTCACCGCACGCGGGCTGGCGACCTTGGATCCCACCAGGCGCAGCGGACCCACCCGCTCGTCGTCGGTGCCGCGGATGCCGTCGGAGTAGTCGTTGGCGAAGTTCACGCCGATGATCAGCGCCAGCGCCACCACCAGGGCCAGCAGCGCCTTCCACCACACGGCACCCGGTGCGCCGTCGTGTCCGAGCGCCGCCGCGGCACCGGTTCCCACGATCACCGGTGCGATCGCGTTGGGCAGGGTGCGGGGACGGGCCCCCTCGATCCATTCAGCAGTGGTGGCCATGGGCTGATTCTCTCAGGCGGCGCCGACGGTCCGCGTCCCCTGCCCGTCTGGGGGCTAGTGCTCGGTCGCTCCCAGCTGGTCGGCCAGGCCGCGCCGGTCCACCTTGCCGGGCCCGCGCAGCGGCAGCGCGTCCACCAGGTGCAGCTGCTTGGGGGCGGCGGTGGGGTCCAGCGTCAGCGCCACGTGGGCGCGCACCTCGGCCAGGGTGGGCGCGGCGGCCGGGTTGTGCGGCACCACCACCGCCACCACCCGCTGGCCCCACTGCTCGTCGGCCACGCCCACCACGGCGCACTCCCGCACCCCCGGGTGGGTGGCCAGCGCCGCCTCCACCACCTGCGGCAGCACGGTGAGCCCGCCGGTGGTGATCGCGTCGTCCAGGCGCCCGTGCACGGTGAGCACGCCGTCGGTGAGGGTGCCGGCGTCGTCGGTGCGGAACCAGCCGGGCTCGGCGAACGCCGGGTGCTCGGGCTGGTTGCGATAGCCCAGGGCCAGCGGGGCACCGCCCAGCAACACCCGGCCGTCCTCGATGCGCACCCGCACGCCGTCCAGCGGCACGCCGTCGTAGACGCAGCCCCCGCAGGTCTCGCTCATCCCGTAGGTGAGCACCACGGCGATGCCCGCCTGCTCGGCGGCGGCGCGCAGCGCCGGGGGAGTGGCGGCACCGCCCAGCAGCAGCGCGTCCAGCTCGGCCAGCGCGGCGGTGGCCTCGGGGTGCTCCAGCGCTCGCACCAGCTGGGTGGGCACCAGGGAGGTGTAGCGACGCCCGGGGCCCATGGCGGCGACCGCGGCGGGCAGCAGCGCGGGGTCGAAGCCGTCGGCGGTGGGCAGCACGGTGGGGGTGGTGCCGGCCAGCACGGAGCGCAGCAGCACCTGCATTCCGGCCACGTGGTGCGGGGCCAGGGCCAGCAGCCACGAGCCCGGCCCGCCCAGGCGCTCGTGGGTGGCCTCCCCGCTGGCTCGCAGCGCGGCGGCGGAGAGCATCGCGCCCTTGGGGGTGCCGGTGGAGCCGGAGGTGGCCATCACCAGCGCCACCTCCTCGGCGATGGGGGTGTCCACCGCCAGCGCGCCGGCCAGCCGGGCGGTCTCCCGCGCATCGCCGGCGGGCACGGGCAGCCAGGCGGGGCCCGCACCCTGCAGCGCCGCGGCCAGCACCGGCAGCAGGTCGAGCACCGCGGCCCCACCGGGGACCGGCAGCGCCCGCAGCGGGTGGGTCACGAGCGGGTGTCGCGCCGCAGCGGGTGGTCGGCGGGAACCTCGACGAAGACCAGCCGCACCCCGTCGGGGTCGCGCACCCACATCTCGTGCAGCCCCCACGGCTCCTGCCTGGGCTCGCGGTCGATGGTCACCCCCTTCTCGGCCAGCTCGGCGGCCGTGGCGGCCAGGTCACGCACCTGCAGCCACACCACCGTGCTGGCCGAGCCCTGCCGGTCGGTGTCCGAGCCGTGCCCGGAGACCTCCAGCAGGCCCTGACCCAGGTAGAACACCGTGCCGCCGGGAAACTCCCGGCCGATGGCCAGGCCCAGGGTGTCGCGGTAGAAGCGCACCGACGCCTCCGGGTCGGCCGGGCGCAGGATGATGCGGCTGTTCAGGATCTCCACTACGGCAACACCTTTCAGGTGGTGAGCGGTGTCGGGGTGCTCAGAAGTACCAGGGGTAGGGCGACCAGTCCGGGTCGCGCTTCTCCAGGAAGGAGTCCCGGCCCTCCACGGCCTCGTCGGTCATGTAGGCGAGCCGGGTGGCCTCGCCGGCGAAGAGCTGCTGGCCCACCAACCCGTCGTCGGGGAGGTTGAAGGCGTACTTCAGCATCCGCTGCGCGGTGGGGGACTTGCCGTTGATCTCCGCGCCCCACTGGATGGCGGTGGCCTCCAGCTCGGCGTGGTCGACCACCTCGTTCACCGCGCCCATCCGCTGCATCTGCTCACCGGTGTAGGCCCGCCCCAGGTGGAAGATCTCCCGCGCGTTCTTCTGCCCCACCAGCTTGGCCAGGTACGCCGAGCCGTAGCCACCGTCGAAGCTGCCCACGTCGGCATCGGTCTGCTTGAACCGGGCGTGCTCGCGGCTGGCCAGCGTCAGGTCGCACACCACGTGCAGGCTGTGCCCGCCGCCGGCTGCCCAGCCGTTGACCACCGCGATGACCACCTTGGGCATGAAGCGGATGAGCCGCTGCACCTCCAGGATGTGCAGCCGGCCGGCGCGGGCGGGGTCCACCGTCTCCGCGGTGTCACCGCCGGCGTACTGGTAGCCGCTGCGGCCCCGGATGCGCTGGTCGCCGCCGGAGCAGAACGCCCACCCGCCGTCCTTGGGGCTGGGGCCGTTGCCGGTGAGCAGCACGCAGCCCACGTCGGAGGTCATCCGGGCGTGGTCCAGGGCGCGGTAGAGCTCGTCCACGGTGTGCGGCCGGAAGGCGTTGCGCACCTCGGGCCGGTCGAAGGCGACGCGGACGGTCCCGTCGGTGACGTGCCGGTGGTAGGTGATGTCGGTGAGGTCGTCGAAGCCGGGCACCGTGCGCCACACGCTGGGGTCGAAGGTCATGGCCATCACCCTAGTTCGGGGCCGCCGCCGGGTTTCCGGCCCACAGCACCCGCCAGCGCCGCCGGATGGGCAGGATGAGGGGCATGTCGAGCGCCGTCTCTCCGAGTGCCGTGCCACTGCCCAGCCTGGACGAGGTGGTCGCGCAGCTGCACGTGGTGGCGCTGCCGCTGCAGGTGCGCTTCCGCGGGATCGACGTGCGGGAGGTGTCGCTGCTGCGCGGGCCCGCTGGCTGGGGGGAGTTCGCCCCGTTCACCGAGTACGACGACGCGGAGTCGGCGTGGTGGCTGGCCGCCGCCCTGGAGTCCGCGTGGTGGGGCCCGCCGCCGGCGCTGCGCGAGCAGGTGACGGTCAACGCCACCGTGCCCGCGGTGCCGGCCGAGCAGGTGCCCGCGGTGCTCGCACGCTTCCCCGGCTGCACCACCGCCAAGGTCAAGGTGGCCGAGCGCGGGCAGGCCCTGGCCGACGACCTGGCCCGGGTGGCGGCGGTGCGCCGGCTGGTGCCCACCGTGCGGGTGGACGCCAACGGCGGCTGGGCTCCGCACGAGGCGCTGGGCGCACTGGTGGCGCTGCACGAGCAGGGTCCGCTGGAGTACGCCGAGCAGCCCTGCGCCAGCGTGGCGGAGCTGGCCGACCTGCGGGTGCGCCTGCGGGCGGCCGGTGCCGACGTGCCGGTGGCTGCCGACGAGAGCATCCGCCGGGCCGAGGACCCGCTGCGGGTGGCGCAGGCCGGGGCGGCCGACGTGGCCGTGCTCAAGGTGCCGCCGCTGGGCGGGATGCGGCGGGTGCTGGCCCTGGCGAGGGTGCTGCGGCGCGAGCACGGGCTGCCGGTGGTGGTCTCCAGCGCGCTGGACTCCGCCGTGGGCATCGGTGCCGGCCTGGCGGCGGCGGCGGCTCTGCCGGACCTGGAGCACGCCTGCGGGCTGGCCACCGGCGGACTGCTCACCGAGGACGTCACCGCGCCGGTGCGCCCGGTGGGCGGGGTGCTGCCGGTGCGCTCGGTGCACCCCGACCTCGACCGGCTGCAGGCGCTGGCGGTGGCCCCCGACCGCGAGCACTGGTGGCGGGAGCGGATCAGTCGCGCCCACGCCCGGCTGGCGGCGGGCCACCCGGCGTGGCCCCCGCCGGGGGTGGCCTGAGCAGCCGCGCGAGCCCCCGAGCCAGGGCCGGAGCGACGGCGAGCATGAGCACCACCCGCACCACCTGCACGGCGAGGACGAAGGTGACGTCCCCCCCGCCGTCGCGCGCGGTGGCCAGCACCGCGTAGAGCCCGCCCGGGGTGGTGGCCAGGTAGCCGGTGAGCTGGCTGACCCCGGCCAGCTCGGCCAGCAGGGCACCCAGCGCCGCGCAGGCCAGCAGCACCACCCCGATGAGCAGCACCGCCAGCGGCAGGATGCGCCGGATCTGCTGCAGGCTCTGCCGGGTGAAGCGCAGGCCCGCCTGCAGGCCGATCACCACGTAGGCCAGCACCGCCAGCGCGGCCGGGGCGGTGGCGTCGAACGACCAGCCGGCCACCGTGAGCACTGCAGCCACGGCCAGCGGGCCCAGCAGCGCACCCGCCGGCAGGTGCGCCAGCCGACCCAGCGGCAGCCCCACCGCGCAGCACACCACCAGGAACGCCACGTCCAGGTACCAGGGGGCACCTGCGGCAGCCTCCGGCTGGGCGCCACCACCGGGGTGGAACACCACCGCGACGGCCAGCGGCATCAGCGCGATCACCAGCACCACCCGCAGGTACTGCACCACGGCCACCACCCGGTCGTCGGCGCCCAGCTCCCGGCTGATCGCGGTGAGCCCGGAGGCGCCGCCGGCGGTGAGCGCCAGCGACCCGGTGAGCGGGTCCACGTCGCGGTGCAGCCCCAGCAGCAGCCCGCCGCCCACGCTCAGCGCCAGGGTGGCCAGGCTCACCCCGAGCACCGGCAGCCAGGAGTGGCCCACCGCCACCAAGGTGTCGCTGCGCACCAGCGCGCCGATCACCACGCCGAGCACGGCCTGGGCCCCGCGCATCGCCCAGGACGGCACCGGGGCGGGGGCGTGCCCGGTCAGGGCGAAGACGATGCCCACCAGCAGCGCTCCCACCAGCGCCGGCGACGGCACCCCCAGCAGTGCCAGCCCCGCCACCACCGCAGCCGTCGCCACGGCCAGCGGCGCCCAGCGCCGGATCACCGCCCACCAGCGTGCTGGAGCGGACCCCTGCTGCCCGCGGCGGGGCATCACCCCTTCCGGTAGTGGCCCGGCCACTGCTCCACGGGGATGCGGGTGATCTCGCGGACCTGCGGCGGTGCCCCCCACTCGTCGCGGCCCAGCCGGCTCAGCGGCGCCAGCCGGTCCAGCGTGGGCAACCCGTCCTCGCCCAGGGTCTCGGTGTGCACCGCGGCGTGCAGCACGTCGCCCAGCACGAGGAAGCAGCTGCCCACCTCCACCACCTGCCGCAGCCGGCACTCCAGCGCCACCGGTGAGGACGCCACCCGCGGCGGGGCCACGGTGCGGCTGGGCTCGCGGACCAGGCCCACCGTGTCGAACTCGCTGGTGTCGTCGTCGAAGTCGGTACCGGTGGCGTTGACCTGCTCGAACAGCGGCTCGGGGGTCAGGCACACCACGAACTCACCGGTGGCCTCGATGTTGCGCAGGCTGTCCTTGCGCCCCACGGAGGTGAACTGCACCACCGGCGGTGCCACCCCGGCGACGGTGAAGAAGCTGTGCGGAGCCAGGTTGTCCACGCCCGCCGCGGACCGGGTGGACACCCAGGCGATGGGCCGGGGCACGACCACCGAGGTCATCAGCTGGTAGAAGCGTCTGGTGCCCGTCTCGGCGGGATCGAAGTCGGTTCGCACCCGGCTAACGCTGCCACGTCGCAGAGCCCCCAGCCATCTCTGCCAGTCTCTCTGGTGTGAATCCGTCTTCCGTGCAGGCTCAGGTGCTCGTGGACGAGCTGGTGCGTGGCGGCGTGCGCGAGGCGGTGCTGTGCCCCGGCTCGCGCAACGCCCCGCTGTCCTACGCGCTGCACGAGGCCGACCGCGCCGGGCAGCTGCGGCTGCACGTGCGCATCGACGAGCGCAGCGCCGGCTTCCTCGCCCTGGGCCTGGCCCGCGCATCGGCCACCCCGGTGCCGGTGTGCACCACCTCCGGCACTGCGGTGGCCAACCTGCACCCGGCCGTGCTGGAGGCCTCGCACTCCCGGGTGCCGCTGGTGGTGCTCAGCGCCGACCGGCCGCCGGAGCTGCTGGGCACCGGGGCCAACCAGACGGTGCGCCAGGACGCGATGTTCGGCGACACCGCCCGCCTCGGGGTGACGCTGAGCCCGGCCACCGACAACCCCAGCCCCCAGCACGAGGCGGGGCAGAACGCGCGCTGGCGCTCGGCGGTGTGCCGCGTGCTCGCCGCGGCCACCGGCGCCCGCGACGGCAACGCCGGACCGGTGCACCTCAACGTGGGCCTGCGCGAGCCGCTGGTGCCGGACGGGCCGCTGGGCCCGGTGCCCTGGCCCGGTCGCGCCGACGGCGGGCCCTGGTCGGCGGTGGCCCCGGCCCGGGTGGACGCCCCGGTGGAGGTGGACCTGTCCGTGCCCACCCTGGTGGTGGCCGGCGACGGGGCCGTGGCGCTGCCCGAGCTGGCCGCGGTGCCCACGGTGGCCGAGCCCTCCGCGCCCGCCCCGGTGCTGCCGGTGCACCCGCTGGCGCTCGGCGCGACGGCACGGCTGCGCCCGCAGCAGGTGGTGGTCACCGGCCGGCCCACCCTGCACCGCCCGGTGCTGAGCCTGCTCGGCGCTGACGACGTCGCGGTGCACGTGGTCACCCAGGGCACCGCGTGGACCGACGTCGCCGGCACCGCTCGCTCGGTGGGCACTCGGGTGGTGGCTCGCGGCGCGCCCAGCCAGGAGTGGACGCAGGGCTGGGCCCGCGCCTCCAGCGCGGCCGAGCAGCACGTGGCGCAGCAGCTGACGACCTGGCTGGCGGCCGGCTCCGCCACCGGACTGCACGTGGCCCGGGTGGTGGCCGACAGCCTGCGCTCGGGCGACCTGCTGGTGCTGGGCTCGTCCAACCCGGTGCGCGACGCCGCCTACGCGGGGCTGCCCAAGCCGGGGGTGCGGGTGCTGGCCAACCGCGGGGTGGCCGGCATCGACGGCACGGTGTCCACCGCTCTCGGGGCTGCGCTGGCCCACGCCGCGGGCCACCCCGTGCCGGGCTCGCGCACCGTGGCGCTGATGGGTGACCTGACCTTCCTGCACGACAGCGGGGGGCTGCTCGCCGGGCCGCAGGAGCCGCGCGCCGACCTGACCATCGTGGTGCCCAACGACGACGGCGGCGGCATCTTCGGGCTGCTGGAGCAGGGTGCGCCCGAGCACGCCGGTGCCTTCGAGCGGGTCTTCGGTACTGCGCACGGCACCGACCTGGGCGCGCTGTGCGCCGCGCACGGGGTGGCCCATCGCCGGGTGGACCTGGTGGAGCTGGCTGCGGAGCTGGTCGAGGCGCCCCGAGGGGTGAGCTCGCCCAGGCTGCGTGTGCTGGAGGTGGCCACCACGCGGACCGACCTTCGCGTCCTGCACAGCCGGTTGCGCGTTCCGACCACGTGAACCGCCCGGGGGTGGCACGGTCGTGAGATTGCGGTGAGACTGGGAGGGGCACCCAAGCAGTTGGAGAGCCCCGTGAAGAGCAGCACCGCTCCCGTCACCCCGCGCACCCGGATCGCCGCAGTCGACGTCCGACCCTGGGAGAACGTCACCGAGACCGCCACCGACGTCCTGACCATGCTGCGCGAGAACGTCGGCCTCGACGTCTGGATGCTCAACCGCCTGGACGGTGACATCCACACCACCGTCGCGGTCTACCCGGAGGGTCTGGTGCGCCCCGGCATGTCGCTTCCCTGGGGAGCCACCTTCTGTCGGGTCATGGTGGCCGGCGAGGCCCCACAGGTCGCCTCGGTGGTCTCCGCCGTGCCCGAGTACGTGGTGCTGCGCGAGGAGCTGACCCGGCTGGGGCTGGAGCGGATGGGGATGCCCGGTGCGTACGTGGGGGTGCCGGTGCGGCGTGCCGACCAGACGCTCTACGGCACCCTGTGCGGCTACGCCCGTCGCGCCCAGTCGCCCAACCTGCGGCGGCAGCTGGGGCTGGTGCGCTTCGGCGGCCAGGTGCTGGCCACCGCGCTGGAGGGGGTGCCCCCGGCCAAGACGCCGCTGCCGGTGCCCTTCCCCGCGGCCGACCTGCTCAAGGACACGCTGTAGCTCCGGGCTTCAGCCCTCGCGGGCCGGGTTTGCGCGGTGCGGGCCGGGCTACTGCTCCGCCTGCAGCGCGTCGCGCACCGCGGAGAGCTTGGCGTCGGTCTCGTTGACCTCGTCGTCGGGATCGGACTCGGCCACGATCCCGCCGCCGGCGAACAGCCGTGCGCGGGGCCCCGCGATCTCCGCGCTGCGCAGGGCCAGCCCCAGCTCACCGTTGCCCGCGGCATCCACCCAGCCGACCGGGGCGGCGTAGCGGCCGCGGTCCATGTCCTCCAGCTCGGCGATCAGCGCGGTGGCCACGCTGGTGGGGGTGCCGCCCACCGCAGCGGTGGGGTGCAGGGCCTCGGCCAGCTCCAGCACACCGGCCCCGGAGCGGGCCAGCCGCGCCCGCACGGTGGTGGACAGGTGCGCCACGTTGGGCAGCTGCAGCACCTGCACGTCGTCGGCCTGCACCTCGGTGCACACCGAGCGCAGCGACTCCAGCAGCGAGGTCACCGCGTACCGGTGCTCGCTGGTGTTCTTGGGCGAGGCCAGCAGCTCGGCGGCCAGCTCGGCGCTGGTGCTGTCCGGGCGCGGCCAGGTGGTGCCCGCCAGCACCCGGGAGGACACCTCCTCGCCCTGCAGGCGAACCAGCAGCTCGGGCGTGGCGCCGACCAGCCCGTCCACGGCGAAGGTCCAGCACTGCGGATAGCTCCGGGCCAGCCGCGCCAGCACGTAGCGGGAGTCCAGCGGCGCCGCGGCCTGCAGGTGCAGGTCGCGGGCCAGCACCACCTTCTGCAGCTCACCGCCGCGGATGCGCCGCACCGCCTCGGCCACCGCGCCCCGCCAGCGGACCACGGAGTCGGTGCCGGCGGGCTGGTGCAGCCCGCGCGGCGCCGTGACAGGCACCACGGGGCCGGCCGCGGACACCGCGTCGACCCCGGGCGCTCCTGCGCCGGCGTCGATCTCGGTGATCCAGGTGCGTCCGTGCCGGCGGCCCACCACCACCTGGGGCACCACCAGCGCGGAGCTGCCAGGGGAGTCGGAGAAGGCCATCGAGGCGAACGCCACCAGTCCGGAGCCCGGGGCGCCCACCTCGTCCTGCACCTGGGCACGGGCGCACAGCTGCTGCCACCACTGCGCGGCGTCGCGGTAGCGGGAGGCGCCGAAGGTCTGCACCCGCGCCGCCTCGCCCCAGCCGACCAGGCCGTCGCCGTCACGCACCCACGCGCACACGCCGTCGGGCGTGGGCAGCAGGTCGAGGAGGTCCCCGCGGAAGCTCGGCAGCAGCCGGGTGCGCCCCACCATCAGCCGTGCGGGCGCGTCGGGGGCAGGAATCACCGGTTCAGCGTAGGAGTCGCCCACGCGTGATGTTGCCCCCGCCCCGAGCCGCCGCCCCCGACCTGCGCGACCACAGCCGGTTACTCTCGCCCCTCGTGAGCAACCGGACCCTGACGCGCCTGCGCCGCACCATCGTCGTGCTGGCTCTGGCGGTGACGGCCATGGCCGTGCTGATGGTCGCCGGTGCCGTGCGCAACGACGTCACCATCGGCCGGGACGAGGGACGGGCCACCGCGGACGTGCTCTCGGTCACCCCGGTGTTCGCGGCCATCAGCTTCATCACGCCCGACGGTGTCACCCACAGCCCCAAGCTGGGCGTGCTCTACCCCACGGGCCTGTCCGCCGGCCAGCGCATCGACGTGGAGTACTCCCTGGCGGACCCCGACCTGGTGCGGGTGGCCGGACGCAACGCCGGCCTGGCCCTGCTGCCCGCGGGCTCGTTGGTGGTGCTGGCGTGGGGGGTGGCCGGGGGACTGCTGCTGGTGCTGCGCCGCGTCGCCGGTCCGGGCAGCGGTGCCCGGCACTCCGGCACAGGTCCCTCTGGCGGCTCCGGCCGCACCGACCCCAGGTAACGTCTCCGGGGTGGCAAGAGCTGGGCTCGACAAGAATCCGCGCGACGTGGCGGTGATGTTCGACGGCGTCGCCAAGCGCTACGACCTCACCAACTCGGTGCTCTCCTTCGCCCAGGACCGCCGCTGGCGCCGCCTGACCCGGGAGGCCCTCGCGCCGCAGCCGGGCGAGCTGGTGCTGGACCTGGCCGCGGGGACCGGAGTGTCCACGGTGGAGCTGGCCCGCTCCGGCGCCTGGTGCGTGGCCACCGACTTCTCCCAGGGCATGCTCCGGGCCGGTGCCTCCCGTGGTGTTCCGATGGTCGCCGGCGACGCGCTGCACCTGCCCTACGCCGACGAGGTCTTCGACGCGGTCACCATCTCCTTCGGGCTGCGCAACGTGGTGGCGCACGAGCAGGGCCTGGCCGAGCTGGCCCGGGTGACCAAGCCCGGCGGGCGGCTGGTCATCTGCGAGTTCTCCACCCCCACCTGGACGCCGTTTCGCACCCTGTACCTGGAGTACCTGATGCGCGCGCTGCCTGCGGTGGCCCGCACGGTGAGCAGCAACCCCGATGCCTACGTCTACCTGGCGGAGTCGATCCGGGAGTGGCCCCACCAGGCCGAGCTGGCGGCGCAGATCCAGGCCGCCGGCTGGGGCTCGGTGGCGTGGCGCAACCTCACCGGCGGCATCGTGGCGCTGCACCGCGCGGTCAAGCCCTAGCGGTCCGAACCGGCTGCGCACGCTGCGCGCGCGGTCTCAGCCCTGCCGGGCGGTAGCGACCTCGCTGTCCGGTTGCGGGGTGGTTGAGAGGTGCAGCCGCCCAGGTCAGGCGTGATTTCTCACCCGGCGCCTGGCCGTGGGCCGGGGTTACCGTGGAGTGGTCGCTGGCGGGTCCAGCAGCGCAACAGCGCGTGGTCGGCGGCGCAGCTTTGCCGGGTGAACCTGCTTTCAGGAGCCGCACCATGACCAACCGCGCCACGACCGACCGCGCCCACGCTGATCAGGGCGAGTCCAAGGCCCAGCGTCGCCTCGCCGCCCAGGCCACCTGGACCGACGAGCGCTACCACCTCGCCGGCGGGATGCGCCGGCAGATCAACAAGGTCTTCCCGCACCACTGGTCGTTCCTGCTCGGCGAGATGGCGCTGTACAGCTTCATCATCTTGCTGCTGAGCGGGGTGTACCTGTCGTTCTTCTTCGACCCGTCGATGGCGGAGGTCACCTACGACGGGGTGTACGGCCCGCTGCGCGGGGTAGAGATGTCGCGGGCGTACGAGACCGCGCTGAACATCTCCTTCGACGTGCGTGGCGGGTTGTTCATGCGCCAGATCCACCACTGGGCGGCGCTGCTGTTCCTGGCCGCCATGGTGGTGCACCTGCTGCGGATCTTCTTCACCGGCGCGTTCCGCAAGCCTCGCGAGGCCAACTGGGTCATCGGGTCGCTGCTGCTGGTCCTGGGCATCGTGGAGGGCTTCGCCGGCTACTCCCTGCCCGACGACCTGCTCTCCGGCACGGGCCTGCGGATCGCCGGAGCCATCATGCTGTCCATCCCGGTGATCGGCACCTGGGTGCAGTGGCTGGTCTTCGACGGCGAGTTCCCCGGCACCATCATCATCGACCGCTTCTACATCGCGCACGTGCTGCTCATCCCGGGCATCCTGCTGGCCCTCATCGCCGCGCACCTGGCACTGGTCTGGTACCAGAAGCACACGCAGTTCCCCGGGGTCGGCGCCTCGGAGAAGAACGTGGTGGGGGTGCGCATCGTGCCGCTGTTCGCGCTGAGCGGCGGTGGGTGGTTCGGCATCGTGTTCGGCGTGCTCGCCGGCATGGGCGGCCTGCTGCAGATCAACCCGATCTGGAACCTGGGGCCCTACGACCCGTCACAGGTCTCCGCCGGCTCGCAGCCCGACTGGTACATGGGCTTCACCGACGGTGCGGCGCGCGTCTTCCCGCCGTGGGAGATCTACCTGGGCAGCTACACCATTCCGCAGCCGTTCTTCGTCGCGCTGCTGCTGGGCGTGGTCCTCGGGCTGATGTTCGCCTACCCGTGGATCGAGCGCCGGCTCGCCCATCCCGACAACCTGCCGCACAACCTGCTGCAGCGACCGCGGGACGCCCCTGTCCGCACCGCGCTGGGGGCGATGGCCGTGGCCTTCTACGTGGTGCTGCTGCTCTCCGGCGCCAACGACATCATCGCGCTGAAGTTCGACATGTCCATCAACGCGCTGATCTGGGCCGGCCGCATCGGGCTGCTCGTGGTGCCGCCGGTGGCCTACTGGATCACCTACCGCTACTGCGTGGGGCTGCAGCGCTCCGACCTGGAGGTGCTGCAGCATGGGGTGGAGACCGGCATCATCCGGCGGGACACCAACGGCGCGTTCGTGGAGGTGCACCAGCCGCTCGGCGAGGTGGACCGCTCCGGGCACCCGGTTCCGCTGGAGTACCAGGGAGCGCCGGTGCCCAAGCGGATGAACAAGCTGGGCATGGCCGGCGTGCCGGTGCCGGGCACCCTGTTCACGCCGGACCCCACCGACGAGCAGGACCAGGTGATGCACTCCGAGCGGGAGTCCCGTCGCGAGGAGCACGAGGAGCTGTCGGGCATCCCGGAGGCGGGCGGAGGGAGACCGTCCGAGCCCCGCGAGTGAGGCGGCACCGAGCCCCGCGAGTGATGCAGCACCGAGCCCCGCGAGTGATGCAGCACCGAGCCCCGCGAGCGATACAGCACCGAGCCCCGCGAGTAACCCCGGGGAGCTGCTGGTCCGGTCAGCGCCGCAGGTCGGCCGCCGGGAAGGGCGGCCGGGCGTCCAGCCGGACCGACGCGCGCCCAGCCAGGCGCCATGCTCGCGCGGTGAGGTCGCGGTCCTCGTCGGTCACCAGGTTGCCCATCACCCGCAGCGCCGCGGTCATCAGCGCGGTGGACCGCATGCCCACCGGTCCGGCGGCGGGCAGGAACCGCGGCAGGGTGAGCAGCCCGGCGAGCCGGCGGGCGATGGAGAACGCGGTGCCGTAGTGCCCGCGCAGCAGCGCCGGCCAGGCGAGGGAGAGGTCGACGGTGTCGCCGAGCAGGTCGGCGACCAGGCGGCCGGTCTCCAGCCCGTAGTCGATTCCCTCGCCGTTGAGCGGGTTGACGCAGCCGGCGGCGTCGCCGATCAGCGCCCAGTTGGCCCCGGCCACGTGGGACACCGCGCCGCCCATCGGCAGCAGCGCCGACGCCACGTGGCGCACCGGCCCCTCCAGCTCCCAGTCCACGCGCCGGGCCTCGGCGTAGAGCTCCACCAGGGCCCGCAGCCGCACGGCGGCGGGGCGCTTGGCGGTGGCCAGGGTGCCCACCCCGAGGTTCACCTCGCCGTTGCCCAGCGGGAACACCCAGCCGTAGCCGGAGAGCAGGTTGTGCTCGGCGTCGCGCAGCTCCAGGTGCGAGGAGATCCACTCGTCGTTGCTGCGCCCGGAGCGCACGTAGCTGCGGGCGGCCACGCCGTAGGCGGTCTCCTGGTGCCACTGCCGACCCAGCACGCGGCCCAGCGGCGAGCGGGCGCCGTCAGCGACGACCAGGCGCCGGCAGGACACCTCGTGGGTGGCCCCGTCGGCCAGCCGGAAGCACACTCCCGACACCCGCGACCCGTCCCGCACCACGTCCACCGCCCGCGCGCCCTGCAGCTCGGTGGCACCGTCGGCCACCGCCACGGCGCGGATCCGGTCGTCCAGCTCGGTGCGGGGCACCGCGGAGCCGTGGCTGGGCAGCGAGCCGCCGGGCCACGGCAGCAGCAGCTCCTGGCCGAAGCCGGCCGCCCGCAGCCCGCGGTTGGTGCCGTGCGCGGCCACCCACTCGCCCAGCCCCAGCCGGTCGAGCTCGGCGATGGCTCGTGGGGTGAGCCCGTCCCCGCACGTCTTGTCCCGCGGGAAGGTGGCGGCGTCGGCCAGCACCACCTCGGTGCCGGCCCGGGCAGCCCACGCGGCGGCGGCGGAGCCGGCGGGTCCGGCGCCGACCACCAGCACGTCGGTGGAGCGAGGAAGGGCTGCGGAATCTGGCATCGGACCAGTATCCTGCCCGCCCCCGACCAGGCGAGATGGGGCCTCCGCGACACGGAATGTGGTTTAGATCACCCCTACTGGCGTTCTGGGCGAATGCTCTGCGTACTGTGAGGTGCGTCATGTGGTGAGCGTCGCTTCTGCGGAGGCGACGGTTCGGTGGCACTGCCGAAAGGGGGCGGTTGGCGATGCTCGATCCCTACATCCCGCTCGTCGTCATGGCCGCGCTGGCAGCGGCCTTCGCGCTCTTCTCGGTGGCGGTGGCACCGTTCGTCGGGCCCCGCCGCTACAACCGGGCCAAGCTCGACTCCTACGAGTGCGGCATCGAGCCCTCGCCGCAGCCGGTGGCCGGCGGCGGGCGCATGCCGGTGGCCTACTACCTCACCGCGATGCTGTTCATCCTCTTCGACATCGAGATGGTCTTCCTCTACCCGTTCGCGGTGTCCGCCGATGCCATCGGGCTCTTCGGCGTGGTGGAGGTGGTCCTGTTCATCGGCACGGTGGGCATCGCCTACGCCTACGTGTGGCGCCGCGGCGGGCTGGACTGGAACTGACCGTGGCCGGACCTGAGAGTGGCGGAGGCAAGCATGGGACTTGAGGAGAAGCTGCCCAACGGGATCGTGCTGGCCAGCGTGGAGAAGCTGGTCAACTGGTCGCGCAAGAGCTCGGTGTGGCCGGCGACCTTCGGGCTGGCCTGCTGCGCCATCGAGATGATGACGGTGGGCGGCTCCCGCTACGACCTGGCCCGCTTCGGGATGGAGCGCTTCAGCGCCACCCCGCGCCAGGCCGACCTGATGATCGTGGCCGGCCGGGTCACCAACAAGATGGCCCCGGTCCTGCGCCAGATCTACGACCAGATGCCCGAGCCGCGCTGGGTGATCGCCATGGGCGTGTGTGCCTCCTCGGGCGGGATGTTCAACAACTACGCGGTGGTGCAGGGCGTGGACCACGTGGTTCCGGTGGACATCTACCTCCCGGGCTGTCCGCCGCGGCCGGAGATGCTCATCGACGCCATCCTCAAGCTGCACGCCACGATCATGGACGAGCCGCTGGGCCCCGTCCGCGCCGCCGAGCGGCTGGCCAGCGGCAGCAGCACCGAGATGGTGCCGTCCTCGGTTCGCTACGCCAAGGGCTACCGGGCCTCCGCCGAGCAGCCCACCCAGGGACAGCCGTGAGCACGCCCGGCCAGGGTGTTCCGGAGCCCACCGACGTCGCCGAGCACGGCGGCCTGGCCTCCTCCGGCCACAGCGGCGGCGCCGAGGAGGAGCGGCAGGAGCGCGGCGGACTGGTGGCCGGCGGCGCCAGGCAGGGCATGTTCGGCATCCGTGGGTCGGGGGACACCTCCGGCTACGGCGGCCTGCGGCTGCCCGCCTACAGCCCGGCGCCGGCGCAACGGCCCTACGGGGGCTGGTTCGACCAGGTCACCGACGACCTGCTGGCGGCGCTGGCGCAGCGCGGGCTGGACCAGGCGGTGCAGCAGGTGGTGGTCGACCGCGGCGAGATCACCTACTACCTGCGCCCGGACACGGTGCTCGAGGTGTGCCGGGTGCTGCGCGACGAGCCCGCCCTGCGGTTCGAGCTGTGCTCGTCGGTGTCCGGCGTGGACTACGGGTTCGACGGGGACCAGCCGGTGGACCAGCGGCTGCACGTGGTCTACCACCTGACGTCGATGACCTTCCGGCACCGGGTGCGCCTGGAGGTGGCCCTGGACGTGCCCGGCAGCGGGGGAATGAGCGAGCACCCGCACCTGCCCAGCGTGGTGCAGGTCTACCCCACCGCCGACTGGCAGGAGCGGGAGGTGTGGGACATGTTCGGCATCGTCTTCGACGGTCACCCCGGGCTCACCCGCATCCTCATGCCCGACGACTGGGCCGGGCACCCGCAGCGCAAGGACTACCCCCTGGGCGGGATCCCCGTGGAGTACAAGGGTGCGGAGATCCCCCCGCCCGAGCAGCGGAGGGCGTACTCATGAGCCGGGACACGAGCTCCGAGGCCGAGCGGGACACGAGCTCCGAGCGGGACACCAGTCCCGAGGCCGGGCGGGACATCACCCGGCCCGGCACCTCCGACACCGGCGGCGCGGACACCCGGCAGGCGGCGGAGGGCACCGTGCCCGACTCCGGCGGCGGCCAGTCCCGCGCGGACGGCTCGGCCACCAGCACCAGCTACGACACCCACACCACCACCGCCACCGACGAGGGTCCGCAGCCCAGCCCGGCGGGGGAGCGCCAGACCACCGAGGGCCGCGTCTACACCGTCACCGGCGCGGACTGGGACACCTTCACCGACGACCTGGCCGCCGACTCCGACATCGGCGCCGACGAGCGCATCGTCATCAACATGGGCCCCCAGCACCCGTCCACCCACGGCGTGCTGCGCCTGGTGCTGGAGCTGGAGGGCGAGACGGTCACCCAGCTGCGCTCGGTGATCGGCTACCTGCACACCGGCATCGAGAAGAACATCGAGGCCCGCACCTGGACGCAGGGCACCACCTTCGTCACCCGCATGGACTACCTGTCCCCGCTGTTCAACGAGACCGCGTACTGCCTCGCGGTGGAGAAGCTGCTGGGCATCGAGGTGCCCGAGCGGGCGCAGGCCGCGCGGGTGCTGCTGATGGAGCTCAACCGCGTCGCCTCGCACCTGGTGTACCTGGCCACCGGCGGCATGGAGCTGGGCTCGTCCACCGCGATGACCTTCGGCTTCCGCGAGCGGGAGACGGTGCTGCACCTGCTGGAGGAGCTCACCGGGCTGCGGATGAACCACGCCTTCGTCCGCCCCGGCGGCATCGCCCGCGACCTGCCCGCCGGCTTCGAGAAGAAGGTGGCGGAGTTCCTGGTGGAGATGCGGCGCCGGCTGCCCGAGTACGACACCCTGCTCACCGGCCAGCCGATCTGGCGCAACCGGCTGGAAGGGGTGGGCTACCTGCCGCTGGACGGCTGCCTGGCGCTGGGCGTCACCGGGCCGGTGCTGCGCTCGGCCGGCCTGGCCTGGGACCTGCGCAAGATCGAGCCCTACTGCGGCTACGACAGCTACGAGTTCGACGTCCCCACCGCCACCGAGGCCGACTGCTTCGCCCGCTACCGGCTGCGGGTGCAGGAGATGCGGGAGAGCCTCAAGCTGGTGGAGCAGGCCACCGACCGCCTCGCCGGGCTCGCCGGCCAGCCGGTGATGGTGGCCGATCGCAAGATCGCCTGGCCCGCGCAGCTGTCGGTGGGCAGCGACGGGCTGGGCAACTCCTTGGAGCACGTCCGCACGATCATGGGCCAGTCCATGGAGTCGCTGATCCACCACTTCAAGCTGGTCACCGAGGGCTTCCGGGTGCCGCCGGGGCAGGTCTACACCTCCATCGAGTCCCCGCGCGGCGAGCTGGGCGTGCACCTGGTCTCCGACGGGGGCACCCGGCCGCTGCGCGCCCACGTGCGCGACCCCAGCTTCGTGAACCTGCAGGCCATGCCCGCGATGAGCGAGGGTGGCCTGGTCGCCGACGTCATCGCCTCGGTGGCCTCGCTCGACCCGGTGATGGGAGGAGTGGACCGATGAGCCAGGCGCAGCGGCACGAGGCAGGGTTCCCCGGCGCACGGGATCCGGGCGCAGGGGATCCGGGCGCAGGGGATCCGGGCGCAGGGGATCCGGGCGCAGGGGATCCGGGTACCGGGGAGACCTTCGACGCGCTCACCCACGACCGGGCGCAGGAGATCATCGCCCGCTACCCGCAGGCCCGCTCGGCGCTGCTGCCGATGCTGCACCTGGTGCAGAGCGTGCAGGGCTGGGTCAGCCCCGACGGCATCGCCTTCTGCGCCGACCACCTCCACCTCACCCCCGCCGAGGTGCGCGCGGTGGCCACCTTCTACACGATGTACAAGCGGCGTCCGTGCGGCGAGCACCTGGTGAGCGTGTGCACCAACACCTTGTGCGCGGTGCTCGGCGGCGACCACATCTACCGGGCACTGCAGACCGAGCTGGGCCAGGACGGGGCGCTGCTGGGCCACGAGGAGACGGCCGGCGTGCCCGGTGCGCCCGGATCGATCACCCTGGAGCACGCCGAGTGCCTGGCCGCGTGCGACCTGGGCCCGGTGCTGCAGGTGAACTACGAGTACTTCGACAACCAGACGCCGCAGACCGCGCTGGAGCTGGTGCGGGCCCTGCGCAGCGGACAGCGCCCCGACCCGAGCCGGGGCGCCCCGCTGACCGACCTGCGCGACGCCGAGCTGCAGCTGGCCGGGTTCTTCACCAGCGACCCGGAGCTGCACGGACCGTCCGCCGCCCCGGAGACGCTGCGCGGCGTGGTGCAGGCCCAGGAGCACGGCTGGCAGGCCCCCGCCCTGCCGGAGAGCGTCCCACCGCTTCCCGTCCCGGAGAAGAAGTCATGACCGATCCGCTCACCCCGGTCCTCACCCGCCGCTGGTCCTCCCCGCGGTCGTGGACGCTGCAGACCTACGCCGAGCTGGAGGGCTACACCGCCCTGCGCACCGCGCTGGCCGCCGAGCCCGACCAGCTGATCGAGCTGGTCAAGGCCTCCGGGCTGCGCGGACGCGGCGGGGCGGGCTTCCCCACCGGGATGAAGTGGGGCTTCATCCCGCAGGCCGCGCCCGGCCAGCTCAGCGGGCCCGCGGCCAAGCCCAAGTACCTGGTGGTCAACGCGGACGAGGGCGAGCCGGGCACCTGCAAGGACATCCCGCTGATGATGGCCGACCCGCACTCGCTGATCGAGGGCGCCATCATCACCAGCTACGCCATCCGGGCCAGCTTCTGCGCCATCTACGTGCGCGGGGAGGCGCTGCACTGCATCCGGCGGCTGCAGCACGCCGTGAACGAGGCCCGGGCCGCCGGCTACCTGGGCACCGACATCCTGGGCTCGGGCTTCGACCTGGAGATCGTGGTGCACGCCGGCGCCGGTGCCTACATCTGCGGCGAGGAGACGGCGCTGCTGGACTCGCTGGAGGGCCGTCGCGGCCAGCCCCGCCTCAAGCCGCCCTTCCCCGCCACCTCCGGGCTCTACGCCAGCCCCACCGTGGTGAACAACGTGGAGACCATCGCCACCATCCCGTTCATCGTCAACGGCGGCAGCGACTGGTTCCGCAGCATGGGCCGGGAGAAGTCGCCGGGACCCAAGATCTTCTCGCTGTCCGGGCACGTGGAGCGACCCGGCCAGTACGAGGTGCCGATGGGCACCACGCTGCGCCAGCTGCTGGAGCTGGCCGGCGGGATGAAGGACGGGATCCCGCTGAAGTTCTGGACGCCGGGCGGCTCCTCCACCCCGCTGCTCACCGCCGAGCACCTGGACGTGCCGCTGGACTTCGAGGGCGCGGTGGAGGCGGGCACCATCCTGGGCACCACCGCGGTGCAGGTGTTCAACGAGACCGTCAGCGTGCCGTGGGCGGTGATGAAGTGGACCGAGTTCTACAAGCACGAGAGCTGCGGCAAGTGCACCCCGTGCCGGGAGGGCACCTACTGGCTGGAGCAGGTGCTGCACCGGATGGTGGCCGGCCGAGGCACCCCCGAGGACGTGGACACCCTGCTGGACGTGTGCGACAACATCCTCGGCCGCAGCTTCTGCGCGCTGGCCGACGGCGCCGTCAGCCCGATCACCAGCGGCATCAAGCACTTCCGGCAGGAGTTCCTCGACCTGTGTGCCGCCCAGCCCGGCGGTGGCCCGTCCCCAGACCCGCAGCTGGCAGGAGCCCTCCGATGACCGTTGCGCAGGACAAGCCCGCCGCCGAGCCGCCGCCGGTGCCCGAGGGGCACGTCCGCCTGGAGATCGACGGTGCGCAGGTCGACGCGCCCAAGGGCGAGCTGATCATCCGCACCTGCGAGCGTCTCGGCATCATCGTGCCGCGCTTCTGCGACCACCCGCTGCTCGATCCCGCGGGCGCCTGCCGGCAGTGCCTGGTGGAGGTGGAGATGGGCGGGCGGCCCATGCCCAAGCCGCAGGCCTCCTGCACCATGACCGTCGCCGACGGGATGGTGGTGCGCACCCAGCACAGCTCGGACGTGGCCAAGAAGGCCCAGGCCGGGATCATGGAGCTGCTGCTGATCAACCACCCGCTGGACTGCCCGGTCTGCGACAAGGGTGGGGAGTGCCCGCTGCAGAACCAGGCCATGGCCCACGGGCGCACCGAGTCCCGCTTCACCGAGACCAAGCGCACCTTCCCCAAGCCCGTCCCCATCTCCACCGAGGTGCTGCTGGACCGGGAGCGCTGCGTGCTCTGCCAGCGCTGCACCCGCTTCTCCGAGCAGATCGCCGGCGACCCGTTCATCGACCTGCTCGAGCGCGGCGCCCACCAGCAGATCGGCACGGCCAGCGGGCACCCCTTCCACAGCTACTTCTCCGGCAACACCATCCAGATCTGCCCGGTGGGTGCGCTCACCAGCGCCTCCTACCGGTTCCGCTCGCGGCCCTTCGACCTGATGTCCACGCCTGGGGTGTGCGAGCACTGCGCGTCCGGCTGCGCCCAGCGCACCGACTGGCGCCGCGGCACGGTGCAGCGCCGCCTGGCCGGGGCCGACCCGGAGGTGAACGAGGAGTGGACCTGCGACAAGGGCCGCTTCGGCTTCGGCTACCTCACCGACGACCAGCGCATCACCGCGCCGCTGGTGCGCGGCACTGACGGCGTGCTGCACGAGGCGTCCTGGACCGACGCCCTGCGCACCGCGGCCGAGGGGCTGCTGGCCGCCCGCGACTCCGGCGGGGTGGGCACCCTGGCCGGTGGACGGCTCACCACCGAGGACGCCTACGCCTACGCCAAGTTCGCCCGCCTGGCGCTGCACAGCAACGACGTGGACTTCCGCGCGCGCCGGCACTCCGCCGAGGAGCAGGACTTCCTGGCCGCGCACGTGGTTGGCAGCACGCCGGACACCGGCGGGGTCACCTACGCCGACCTCGAGCACGCCCCCGCGGTGCTGTGCGTGGCGCTCGACCCGGAGGAGGAGTCGCCCATCGTCTTCCTGCGGCTGCGCAAGGCCGTGCACCAGCACCAGGCCGTGGTGGCGCACCTGGGCTCCTGGGTCAGCCCCGCCGTGGCCAAGACCGGCGGCCGGCTGGTGCCCGCGGTGCCGGGCGGGGAGGTGGCGGCCCTGGAGCAGCTGGACACCGAGCTGGGCCAGAGCCTGTCCGCCGACGGCGCGGTGCTGCTGGTGGGCGAGCGGGCCGCCGAGGTGCCGGGCCTGCTGACGGCCGTGCTGGCCCTGGCCACCCGCACCGGTGCGCGACTGGCCTGGGTGCCCCGGCGCGCCGGGGAGCGGGGCGCGCTGGCGGCCGGGGCGCTGCCCACCCTGCTGCCCGGCGGCTTCGCGGTGACCGACCCCGCGGCCCGGGCGCACTGCGAGCAGGTCTGGCGGCTCGCCCCGGGCACCCTGCCCCCCGAGCCCGGCCGCGACACCAGCGCCATGTTGGCCGCGGCCGCTGCCGGTGAGCTGGCCGGGCTGGTGGTCGGCGGCGTGGAGCTGGCAGACCTGCCGGATCCCGCGCTGGCCCGCCGCGCCCTGGACGGTGCGCAGTTCGTGGTCAGCCTGGAGCTGCGCCACAGCGAGGCCACCGCCCGGGCGGACGTGGTGCTGCCGGTGGCGCCGGCGGTGCACAAGGCCGGCTCCTACCTCGACTGGGAGGGCCGCGAGCGCCCCTTCCAGACCACGGTGGACGGCAGCACCCTGCTGCCGGACTGCCGGGTGCTGGACACCCTCGCCGTGGAGATGGACGTGGACCTGTTCACCCAGACCCCCGCCGCCGCCGCCGGCGAACTGCGCCGGGTGGGCGCGGCGCACCACGACCAGGCTCCGCCGCCACCGCACGCGCCGAGCCGACCCGCGGCGCGGCCGGGAGTGGGCCAGGCGGTGCTGGCCACCTGGCGGCGGCTGCTGGACGACGCGGCCCTGCAGTCGAACGAGCCGGCGCTGGCCGGCACCCGGCGCCCGGCCCGTGCGGTGATGTCGCCCGCGACCGCGGCCGGCCTCGGCGCGCTGGCCGGTGACCTGGTGGCCCTGGCTGACGGCCACGGTGGCGCGACCCTGCCGGTCGAGCTGGCGGCGGTGGTCGACGGCGTGGTGTGGATACCGGGTGGCACCGGCCTGCGCTCCGGCCACGGTGACGTGGTGTCGGTGGCGGTCGCCCCGGTCGGGGAGCCGCACGAGGGGCTGGGGGCATGATCCGCGCGGAGGGCGGGCTGGTCACCCCGGGCACCGAGGTGCTGATGGACGACCCGATCTGGTTGGTGCTGGTCAAGGTCGTCGGCATCTTCGTCCTGCTGCTGCTCATGACGCTGCTGATGATCTGGTGGGAGCGCCGGATGATCGGGCGGATGCAGAACCGGTACGGGCCCAACCGCACCGGCAAGTTCGGGCTGCTGCAGTCGCTGGCCGACGGGCTCAAGCTGGCGTTCAAGGAGGACATCCGGCCGCTGCTGGCCGACAAGTGGGTCTACTTCCTGGCGCCGGTGATCTCCACCGTTCCCGCGTTCGTGGCCTTCTCGGTCATCCCGCTCGGCGGCGAGGTCTCGATCTTCGGCGAGCCCACCCTGCTGCAGGTCGCCGACCTGCCGGTGGGGGTGCTGGTGATCCTGGCTGCGTCCTCGGTCGGGGTGTACGGCATCGTGCTGGCCGGCTGGTCCTCCGGCTCGCCCTACCCGCTGCTGGGCGCGCTGCGCTCGGCGGCGCAGGTCATCTCCTACGAGATCGCGATGGGCCTGTCCATCGTGGCGGTGGTGCTCTACACCGGGTCGCTGTCCACCGCGGCCATCGTCGGCGCGCAGGCCGACCGCTGGTTCGTGGTGGTGCTGCTGGGCAGCTTCGCGGTGTACGTGGTCTCCATGATCGGGGAGACCAACCGGGCCCCGTTCGACCTGGCCGAGGCCGAGAGCGAGCTGGTCGGCGGCTTCCACACCGAGTACTCGTCGCTGAAGTTCGCGCTGTTCTTCCTGTCCGAGTACGTCAACATGGTCACCGTCTCGGCGCTGGCCACCACCATGTTCCTGGGCGGCTGGCGGGCACCGTGGCCGCTGTCGGCGGTGGGCGACGGGGTGCTCAACACCGGCTGGTGGCCGCTGCTGTGGTTCCTGGTCAAGACCATCGGCTTCCTGTTCCTGTTCATCTGGCTGCGCGGTGCCCTGCCCCGCTTCCGCTACGACCAGTTCATGGCGCTGGGCTGGAAGGTGCTCGTGCCGTTCAGCCTGCTGTGGATCGTCGCGGTGGCCACGGTGCGGGCCCTGCAGCGCAGCGAGGACGTCTCCGCCACCACGATCCTGGTCATCGGCGGCGTGGTGCTGGTGATCCTGCTGGCCGTGGCCTTCCTGGTGCCCGACCGCTCGGTGCCCGACGACGACGGGCAGCCGCCGGTGGTCGGGTCGTTCCCGGTGCCGCCGCTGGACCTGGTGGTCCCGCCGCACCCGGGGATCGCGCGGGCCGAGCAGACGGCCGTCAGCGGCCCGGCCGCCGACGTGCCGGCCCAGCCCGGGGCGCTGCGGGCGAAGCGCCGCGGCCGGGTCTCCGCCCGCTCCGACCAGCCCGACCCCGATCCCGCCCCGTCCGGCACCAGCAGGGAGGACCGCCATGGGTCTGCTTGACCCGGTGAGGGGCTTCGGCCTCACCTTCGCGACGATGTTCACCAAGGCCGCCACCGA
This sequence comes from Rhodococcus sp. Z6_132, assembly GCF_058133635.1. Taxonomy (NCBI): domain Bacteria; kingdom Bacillati; phylum Actinomycetota; class Actinomycetes; order Mycobacteriales; family Nocardiaceae; genus Rhodococcus; species Rhodococcus sp. Z6_132. The sequence continues at coordinate 358,635 of NZ_JBYUNP010000001.1, read as the reverse complement.
GCAGTACCCGGAGGAGGTGAAGATCCCCGCCAAGGGCTACCACGGCCGCCACCAGCTCAACCGGCACCCGGACGGGCTGGAGAAGTGCGTGGGCTGCGAGCTGTGCGCCTGGGCCTGCCCGGCCGACGCCATCTTCGTGGAGGGTGCGGACAACACCGACGCGGTCCGCTACTCGCCCGGGGAGCGCTACGGCGCGGACTACCAGATCAACTACCTGCGCTGCATCGGCTGCGGGTTGTGCGTGGAGGCGTGCCCCACCCGGGCGCTGACCATGACCCCGGTGTACGAGCTGGCCGAGAACAACCGGCAGGCGCTGATCTACACCAAGGAGGACCTGCTGGCGCCGCTGCTGGCCGGCATGGAGCAACCCCCGCACCCCATGCGGCTGGGCGAGGACGAGCAGGACTACTACGTCAACGGCCCTCGCCTGGCCCGGGAGCCCGCCGAGGGTGAGCCGACCGTGCGCGGCCCCGGGACGGGGCGGGCGTGATGGGCGGCACCGCCATGACCACCACCCTGCTGGCCCAGGGCGCCAGCGGGGTGAGCACCGGCGAGGCGGTGGTGTTCTGGATCCTCGGCCCGCTCGCCCTGGCCGGTGGGCTGGGCATGGTGCTGGCCCGCAACGCGGTGCACTCGGCGCTGTTCCTGGCCATGAGCATGCTCAGCCTCGGGGTGCTCTACCTGGTGCAGCAGGCCCCGTTCCTGGGCTTCGTGCAGATCATCGTCTACACCGGCGCCATCATGATGCTGTTCCTGTTCGTGCTCATGCTGGTGGGCCGCGACGCCTCGGACTCGGTGGTGGAGGTGCTGCGCGGGCACCGGCTGGCCGGCATCGGCCTGGGGCTGGGCTTCGCGGTGCTGGTGGTCGCGGCGCTGGCCCGCGCCCTCACCGACGTGCACGCCACCGGGCTGACGGCCGCCAACGACGCTGACGGCGGCAACGTCGGGCAGATCGGCCGGCTGCTGTTCACCGACTACCTGTTCCCCTTCGAGCTCACGTCCGCGCTGCTGATCACCGCCGCCCTGGGCGCGATGGTGCTCGCCTACGTCGGCAGGGGCGCGCAGGACAAGTCCAGCCAGCGCGAGCGGGTGGTGGCTCGGCTGCGCGGCGACCGCATCTCCCCGCTGCCCGGGCCTGGGGTGTTCGCCACCACCAGCTCCGTGGCCACCCCCGCCCTGCTGCCGGACGGCTCGGTCGCCCCGGAGTCGATCTCGGCGATCATCGAGGCCACTGCCACCGAGCGGCTCACCCGGGACCTCGCCCAGGTCCGCAGCCGCCACGACAGCCGCGACCCGCACCAGCTCACCGGCGACGGCACGCGGGAGGAGGAGCAGTGACCCCGGCCTACTACCTGCTGCTGTCGGCGCTGCTGTTCGCGGTCGGCGCCGTCGGGGTGCTGGTGCGCCGCAACGCCATCGTGGTGTTCATGTGCATCGAGCTGATGCTCAACGCGGTGAACCTGACGCTGGTCACCTTCGCCCGCATCAACGGCAACCTCTCCGGCCAGCTCATGGCGTTCTTCGTCATGGTGGTGGCTGCCGCCGAGGTGGTCGTCGGGCTCGCGATCATCATGGCGATGTTCCGCTCACGCCGCTCGGCCTCGGTCGACGACGCCAGCTTGCTGAAGTACTGACGGGGGCGGGGACGGATGAACGGGACACACGCAGCGGTGGACGCGCTGGGCACCCTGGCCGCGGAGCTGCCGGCGACCGCCTCCACCCAGGCCAGCGGGCTGCAGTCGGCGGCGTGGCTGCTGGTGGCGCTGCCCGCGCTGGGTGCGGTGGTGCTGCTGCTCGGGGGGCGCCGCACCGACCGCTGGGGCCACTGGCTGGGGTGCGCCACCGTGCTCGCCGCGCTCGGCTACGGCGCGGCGCTGTTCGCCGAGCGGGACGCCGGCTCACCGGTCACCGACGTCACCCTCTTCGACTGGATGAGCGTCGGCTCCTACCAGCTGAGCTTCGGGATGCGGATCGACCCGCTCTCGCTGACCTTCGTGCTGCTGATCACCGGCGTCGGCTTCCTCATCCACCTGTACTCGGTGGGCTACCTGGACCACGACCCCGGCCGGCGCCGGTTCTTCGCCTACCTCAACCTGTTCATCGCCGCCATGGTGGTGCTGGTGCTGGCGGACAACCTGGTGGTGCTCTACCTGGGCTGGGAGGGCGTGGGCGTCGCCTCCTACCTGCTCATCGGCTACTACCAGGACCGCCCGTCCGCGGCCACGGCCGCCAAGAAGGCCTTCCTGATGAACCGGGTGGGCGACGTCGGGCTGGCGCTGGCCATCTTCCTGCTCTGGACCAACCTGGGCACGGTCAGCTACGCCGGCATCTTCGCCGAGACCGGTGGCATCGCCGACCTCGCCGCCCGCAGCCCCGGCACGGTGGTGGCCATCTGCCTGCTGCTGCTGCTGGGCGCCTGCGGCAAGTCCGGGCAGTTCCCGCTGCAGTCCTGGCTGCCCGACGCCATGGAGGGCCCCACGCCGGTGTCGGCGCTCATCCACGCCGCCACCATGGTCACCGCCGGGGTGTACCTCATCGCCCGGTGCAACCCGATCTTCGACCAGAGCAGCTCGGCCCGGCTGGTGGTGATGATCATCGGCGCGGTCACCATCACCATCGGCTGCATCGCCGGCTGCGCCCACGACGACCTGAAGAAGGTGCTGGCCTACTCCACCGTGAGCCAGATCGGCTACATGATCCTGGCGGTCGGGCTGGGCACCGCGGGCTACGCGCTGGCCATCGCGCACCTGCTGGCGCACGGCTTCTTCAAGGCCGGCCTCTTCCTCGGTGCCGGGTCCGTCATGCACGCCATGCACGACGAGACCGACATGCGCCGCTTCGGCGGGCTGTGGCGGCAGATGCCCGTCACCTTCGCCACCTTCGGGCTCGGGTACCTGGCCATCATCGGCTTCCCGTTCCTGTCCGGGTACTTCACCAAGGACGCCATCATCGAGGCCTCGTTCGCGCAGAGCGGGTGGCAGGGCTGGGTGTTCGGGCTGGTCACCGTCCTGGGTGCCTTCCTCACCGCCTTCTACATGACCCGCCTGATGCTGATGACCTTCTTCGGCGAGGCCCGCTGGGCGCAGCTGCGCACCGCCGCGGGCGACCAGCTGCGCCCGCACGAGCCCGGCTGGGTGATGACGGTGCCGATGGTGCTGCTGGCCGTCGGGTCGGTGGGGGCGGGCTACGTGCTCGTGCACGGCGAGCGGCTGGCCGGCTTCCTCACCCCGTCGCTGGGCGAGCTGGTCGAGCACCACGAGGACGCGCCGCTGTCGGCCGGGGCCATCGTCACGCTGACGCTGCTGCTCTCGGCCGCCGGTGCGCTGCTGGGCTGGCTGGCGGTGGGGCGCCGGCCGGTGCCGCTGGAGCGCCCCACCCGGGTGTCGGCCCCGGTCGCCGCCGCCCGCGCGGGGCTCTACGCCGACGCCGTCAACGAGGCGCTCATCGCCCGGCCGGGCACCTGGCTCACCCGGGCGCTGGTGTTCGTGGACAACCGTGGGGTGGACGGGGTGGTCACCGGCGGGGCCGCGCTGCTGGGCGGGTCGTCCTCCCGCACCCGGCGGCTGCAGACCGGGTTTGTCCGTAGCTACGCACTGGGGATGCTGGGAGGAACGGTGGTCATCGTCGCCGCACTGCTGATGGTGAGCAGCACATGAGCTCCTCGGCCCTGCTCCTGGCCCTGCTGCTCCTGCCGCTGGCCGGCGCCGCCCTGGTGCTCACCCTGGGCCGCACCGTGGGCGACGCCCCGGCCAAGGTCGCCGCGCTGGGCACCGCGCTCGTGGAGCTGGCGCTGGTGGCGGTGGTCTGGGCGGGCTACTCCACCACCGAGGCCGCGAACGGCTCGCGGCTGCAGATGGCGCTGTCGGCCGACTGGATCCCCGCCTTCGGCGTGCACTTCGCCCTCGGCCTGGACGGCATCGCGCTGGTGCTGGTGGCCCTGGTCGGCGTGCTGGTCCCGGTGGTGCTGCTGGGGTCGTGGAAGCACGGCACCACCGAGGGTGAGCTGCCCGCGGGCAGCCGCTTCGCCGGCTACTTCGCCACGCTGCTGGTGCTGGAGACGTTCATGATGGGCGTCTTCCTGGCCACCGACGTCTTCCTGTTCTACGTGTTCTTCGAGGGAATGCTCGTGCCGATGTACTTCCTCATCGGGCGGTGGGGCGGGCCGCGCCGGCAGTTCGCGGCGATGAAGTTCTTCCTGTACTCCCTCTTCGGCGGCCTGGTGATGCTGGCCGCGCTGATCGGGCTGTACGTCGAGTCGTCCAAGATCCTGGGCACCGGCACCTTCGACTGGCGCGAGCTGGTGGCGGTGGCGCCACAGATCCCGCACAGCACCCAGGTGTGGCTGTTCCTCGGCTTCTTCCTCGCCTTCGCGATCAAGGCGCCGCTGGTGCCGCTGCACACCTGGCTGCCTGACGCCGGCGCGGAGGCCCCCATCGGCTCGGCCGTGCTGCTGGTGGGCGTGCTGGACAAGGTGGGCACCTTCGGCTTCCTGCGCTACTGCCTGCCGCTGTTCCCCTCCGCCAGCCGCAGCCTGGCCTGGCTGGTGCTGGTGATGGCGGTGCTGGGCGTGCTCTACGGGGCCCTGGTCGCGGTGGGCCAGACCGACCTCAAGCGCTGGGTGGCCTACACCTCGGTCGCGCACTTCGGCTTCATCGCCCTCGGGGTGTTCGCCTTCACCCAGCAGTCGGCCACCGGCGCCGTGCTCTACATGGTCAACCACGGGGTGGCCACCGGCCTGCTGTTCCTGGTGGTGGGCATGGTGATCGCTCGTGGCGGGTCGCGGCGGATCAGCGACTACCGGGGCATGGCGCGTGCCACCCCGGTGCTGGCCGGGCTGTTCCTGCTGGCGGCGCTGTGCGCGCTGGCGCTGCCGGGGACCAGCTCGTTCGTGTCGGAGTTCCTGGTGCTGCTGGGCTCCTACCCCACGCAGCCGGTGTACACGATCCTGGCCACCGTGGGCATCATCCTCGCCGCGCTGTACTCGCTGTGGGTCTACCAGCGGGTGATGCAGGGGCCCGAGGGCGGTGCCGGGGTGGAGGCCGCCCGGGCCAAGGGGCGGCTGCGTGACGTCACCGGGCTGGAGGTCACCGCGGTGGCCCCGCTGGTGGCGCTGATCCTGCTGCTCGGCTTCTACCCCAAGCCGGTGCTCGACGTCATCACCCCGTCGGTGAGCGCCACGCTCACCGAGCTGGGCGTGGCGCCCGAGGCCGTCACCGTGCCCGCCCAGGGAGGCCAGCGCTGATGTCCGTGCTCATCCAGAACCTTCCCGTGCTCGTCCAGGACGTCCCGCTCACCCAGCACGTGCTGGCCCAGGAGACCGTGCAGGCGCCGTCGGTGGACTACGCGGCGATCAGCCCGCTGCTGGTGCTGCTGGCGGCGGCCTGCCTGGGGGTGCTGGTGGAGGCCTTCGTGCCCCGCAGCTCCCGCTGGGCGGCGCAGGTCGGACTCTCCCTGGCCGCCCTGGTCACGGCCGGGGTGGCGCTGGCGCTGCACGCCTCCGCCAGCGGCCGCACCGACGTGCAGACGCTGGCGGGCACGCTGACGGTGGACCGTCCCGCGCTGTTCCTGTGGGGAAGCCTGCTGGTGCTGGCCGCCGCGGCGGTGCTGCTCATCGCCGACCGCTCGGTGGAGCCCGGCGGGGCCTTCCTCTCCGACGTCACCGCCGGCACCGTCCAGTCGCGGCAGGAGGCCGGCGCCCGGTCCACCCACACCGAGGTCTTCCCGCTCACCCTGTTCTCCCTGGCCGGGATGATGGCCTTCGTCGCCGCCAACGACCTGCTCACCATGTTCGTGGCCCTGGAGGTGCTCTCGCTGCCGCTGTACCTGCTGTGCGGGCTGGCCCGGCGCCGGCAGCTGCTCTCCCAGGAGGCGGCGCTGAAGTACTTCCTGCTCGGCGCGTTCGCGTCCGCGATCTTCCTGTACGGCCTGGCCCTGCTCTACGGCTACGCCGGCTCGGTGCGCCTGGCCGACATCGCCACGGCCGCCTCGGGCACCGACCGCTCCGACATCCTGCTGTTCGCGGGGCTGGCCATGCTGCTGGTGGGGCTGTGCTTCAAGGCCAGCATCGGCCCGTTCCACACCTGGACCCCGGACGTCTACCAGGGCGCCCCCACCCCGGTGACCGCGCTGATGGCGGCCTGCACCAAGGTGGCCGCCTTCGGGGCGCTGCTGCGGGTGCTGCACGTGGGCTTCGCCGGGGTGCAGTGGGACTGGCGGCCGGTGATGTGGGCGGTGGCCATCATCTCCATGGTGATCGGCACCATCATCGGCATCACCCAGACCGACATGAAGCGGCTGATCGCCTACTCCTCGGTGGCCCACGCCGGCTTCATCCTCGTGGGCACCATCGCCATCACCCCGGACGGGCTGTCCGCCACCCTGTTCTACCTGCTGGTCTACGGGCTCACCGTGATCGCGGCCCTCGGGGTGGTGACGCTGGTGCGGGACTCCCGGGGAGAGGCCGCGCACCTGTCGCAGTGGAGCGGGCTGGGCCGGCGCTCGCCGCTGGTGGCGGGGATCTTCGCGTTCCTCATGCTCTCGCTGGCGGGCATCCCGCTCACCGGCGGGTTCATCGCCAAGTTCGGGGTGTTCTCCGCCGGCCTGCAGGACGGGATGGCCCCGCTGGTGGTCGTGGGCGTGCTGATGAGCGCCGTGGCGGCCTTCTTCTACCTCCGCGTGATCGTGCTGATGTTCTTCAGCGAACCCGCCGTGGACGGGCCGACCGTCACGGTGCCGGGGGTATTTACTACCGTTGCCGTTGGTATCGGGTTCCTCGGCACCCTCGTCCTGGGGGTTGTCCCTGGGCCGGTGCTTGACCTGTCGGCTGTTCAGTCGTTCATGAGCAGCCTCCCGTCCTGAGAGAGGCATGTCCTTGAGCGCGACTGAGCAGGGGTTCGCCGGCCAGTACCGAGTGGCCGGTGTCGACCTCGGTGACCCGGCTCTTGCTGAGGCGGTGCAGGGCGGGCTCGACGCGGTCGAGGAGCTGCTGACCACCGAGCTCAGCACCGGCGACCTCTTCATCACCGAGAAGGCGCTGCACCTGGTGCGCGCCGGCGGCAAGCGCTTCCGGCCGTTGTTCACGCTGCTGGCGGCCCAGCTGGGCCCGGACGCGGGCTCGCCCGACGTGGTCACCGCGGGCGGGGTGGTGGAGCTGATCCACCTGGCCACGCTCTACCACGACGACGTGATGGACGAGGCGACCATGCGCCGTGGCGCGGTGAGCGCCAACGCCCGCTGGGACAACAGCATCGCCATCCTCGCCGGTGACTTCCTCTTCGCCCACGCCTCGCGCCTGGTGGCCCGGCTGGGCCCCGACGCGGTGCGGATCATCGCCGAGACCTTCGCCGAGCTGGCCACCGGCCAGATGCGCGAGACCGTGGGCCTGGCTGAGGGCCAGGACCCGGTGCAGCACTACCTGCGGGTGGTGGCGGAGAAGACCGGTTCGCTCATCGCCACCTGCGGGCGCTACGGCGGCATGTTCTCCGGCGCCGACGACGAGCAGGTGGAGCGGCTGCACCGGCTCGGCGAGGCGGTGGGCACCGCGTTCCAGATCTCCGACGACATCATCGACATCGCCTCGGACTCCACCGAGTCGGGCAAGACGCCGGGCACCGACCTGCGCGAGGGCGTGCACACCCTGCCGGTGCTGCTCGCCCTCACCGAGTCCGGCCCGGACGCCGAGCGGCTCCGGGTGCTGCTGGACGGCCCCGTCACCGACGACGCCGACGTGAACGAGGCGCTGGGGCTGCTGTCCCGCTCAGCCGGGCTGGTGGCGGCCAAGGCCACCCTGGGCCGCTACGCCGACGCCGCGCACGCCGAGCTGGCGGCACTGCCGCAGGGGCCGGCCAACACCGCGCTGCGGCGACTGGTCGACTACACCGTCGCCCGGACGGGTTAGCGGGCGGGTGAGCCTGGCCGCCGCGCCCAGCACCGTCTGGGCGATCAGCGACCTGCACGTCGGGCACGCCGACAACAAGGCGGTGCTGGAGAGCCTGCGCCCGGTGGGGGAGCAGGACTGGCTGCTGGTGGTCGGCGACGTGGCCGACCGGGTGGACGACATCGCCTGGGCGCTGCGGCTGCTCACCGACCGCTTCCGCCGGGTGGTGTGGGTGCCGGGCAACCACGAGCTGTGGACCACCCAGCGCGGTGACGGGGCCGGGCTGCGCGGCCAGGCCCGCTACGACCACCTGGTGGCGCTGTGCCGCAGCCTGGGGGTGCTCACCCCGGAGGACCCGTACCCGGTGTGGCGCGGACCGGACGGGCCGGTGACGGTGGCGCCGCTGTTCCTGCTCTACGACTACACCTTCCGGCCGGCCGGCACCTCCACCAAGGAGGAGGCGCTGGCCTACGCCCACTCCACCGGCGTGGTGTGCTCCGACGAGTTCCTGCTGCACCCCGACCCGCACGCGGGCATCGACGACTGGTGCCGCGAGCGGGTCGCGGTGACCGAGCGCCGGCTGGCCGCGGTGACCAACCCGGTGGTGCTGGTCAACCACTGGCCGCTGGTGCGCACCCCCACCGACGTGCTGCGCTACCCGGAGTTCGCGCAGTGGTGCGGCACCGAGCTGACCGCCGACTGGCACACCCGCTTCGGGGCGGTGGCCATGGTCTACGGGCACCTGCACATCCCGCGCACCACCCACTACGACGGCGTGCGCTTCGAGGAGGTCTCGCTGGGCTACCCGCGGGAGTGGAAGCGCCGCTCCGCCCAGCCCGGGGTGCTGCGCCAGATCCTGCCGCCGCCGCCGTGATCGAGCGCATCGTCGACGCCGCGGTCGCCACCCAGGAGACCTTCGGCCCACCCCCCGAGCGCGAGCTGTTCCCCACCGAGCGCGAGCGGATCGAGCGAGCGGTGCAGCGCCGTCGGCGCGACTTCGCCGACGTGCGCTGGTGCGCCCGCCAGGCGATGGCCCAGCTCGGGGTGCCGGCCGCGGCGATCCTGCCCGGTGACCGCGGCGCCCCCCAGTGGCCGGCGGGGGTGGTGGGCAGCATGACCCACTGCGAGGGCTACCGCGGCGCCGCGGTGGCGCTGGCCGCCCACGTGCACGGCGTGGGCATCGACGCCGAGCCGCACGGGCCGCTGCCCGACGGCGTGCTGGACGTGATCAGCCTGCCCGCCGAGCGCGAGTGGCTGGCGCAGGCACCGCCGGGGGTGCACTGGGACAAGCTGCTGTTCAGCGCCAAGGAGAGCACCTACAAGGTCTGGTTCCCGCTCACGGGCCGCTGGCTGGGCTTCGAGGACGCCCACATCAGCATCGACCCGGACGCGGGCACCTTCACCACCCGGCTGCTGGTGCCCGGCCCGGTGGTGGACGGGGTGCCGCTCACCGAGCTCAGGGGACGATGGACGACGTCGCCAGAGCTGGTGCTGACCGCGATCTCGCTGACCGCCTGGCCGTGACCACGGCGTCGGCGGTGAAGATCGCCAGCGCCACCCAGATGATGACGAACCCGGCCCACCGCGAGGCGGGCATCGTCTCGTGCACCACCAGCAGTCCCCAGCACAGCTGCAGCACCGGGGTGAGGTACTGCAGCATGCCGATGGTCACCAGCGGCACCCGCTGGGCAGCGCCGCCGAAGAGCAGCAGCGGCAGGGCGGTGACGACCCCGGCGGTGACCAGCAGCAGCGCGTGGCCCGCCCCGTGCGTGGTGAAGGTGGACTCTCCGCTGACCTGCAGCCACACCAGGTAGCCGACCGCGAGCGGCGCCACCACGATGCCCTCCGCGGTGAGGCTGGTGCGCGGATCCAGCTTGATGGTCTTCTTCACCAGCCCGTACAGGCCGAAGGAGCAGGCCAGGGTGAGCGCGATGAACGGCGGCCGCCCGTAGGCCACCGTGAGCACCACCACCGCCGACAGGGCCACCAGCAGCGCCACCAGCTGCCAGCGACGCAGCCGCTCCCGCAGCACCACCACGCCCAGCAAGACGCTCAGCAGCGGGTTGATGAAGTACCCCAGCGCGGCCTCCACCACGTGGTCGGAGTTCACCGCGTAGATGTAGGTACCCCAGTTCACCGCGATCAGCACCGAGGCGGCCGCGGCCATCAGCCAGGTGCGGGCCGGGATGCCCCGCAGCCGGGCCAGCCGCCCGGTCAGGGCCAGCAGCCCCAGCATGAACACCAGCGTCCACACCATCCGGTGCGCGAGGATCTCCACCGCGCCCGCGGGCTTGAGCAGCGGGAAGAAGGCTGGGAACAGCCCCCACATCCCGTAGGCGCCGAACCCCATGAGGAGCCCAGTCTGGGCCGCCGTGCGCGCGGGTCGGGGCTGGTCGTGGCTCACCAGGACAAAAATAGACCGGCCCCACGAGGGGGCCGGTCCAGGGTGGTGCGGGGTGGTCGGGCTGCTAGGCCACGGTCCAGGTGTCCTTGCCGGACAGCAGGCCCTGCAGGGCCTCGTCGCCGCCGGGCCGGGCGTCCTTGGCCGTCTGCACCTGCTCGCGGACCGAGTCGTCGTAGGTGGGCTTGGTGACCCGCCGGAAGACACCCGTGACCGTGTGGTTCAGGTCCTGGTCGGACAGTCGGCTCAGCGCGAAGTGGTACTCGGGGTTGTCGGTGGTGGCGTCGTGCACCACGATCTCCGACGCGGCCACGCTGTTGGTGTCCACCACCTTCAGGCTGAACCCGTCGCGGACGACGCAGTGCTCGCCGTCCGGGCCGAAGATGATCGGCTCGCCGTGGCTGAGCGGGATCAGCCGGTGCGGCGCCTCCTCGCCCTTGCGCAGGACGTCGAAGGAGCCGTCGTTGAAGATCGGGCAGTCCTGGAAGATCTCGATGAACGCGGTGCCCCGGTGCTCGGCGGCCTGGCGCAGCACCTCGGCGAGGCCCTTGCGGTCGGAGTCCATCGCCCGGGCCACGAAGGTGGCCTCGGCGCCCAGCGCCAGCGACAGCGGGTTGAACGGGTTGTCCAGCGAGCCCATCGGGGTGGACTTGGTGACCTTGCCGACCTCGGAGGTGGGGGAGTACTGCCCCTTGGTGAGGCCGTAGATCCGGTTGTTGAACAGCAGGATCTTCAGGTTCACGTTGCGGCGCAGGGTGTGGATCAGGTGGTTGCCGCCGATGGACAGCGCGTCGCCGTCACCGGTGACCACCCACACCGACAGGTCCGGCCGCGACACCGACAGGCCGGTGGCGATGGCCGGGGCGCGGCCGTGGATGGAGTGCATCCCGTAGGTCTCGAGGTAGTACGGGAACCGTGAGGAGCAGCCGATGCCGGAGACGAACACGATGTTCTCGCGCTTGAGGCCCAGCTCGGGCAGGAAGCCGCGGATGGTGGCCAGGATGGCGTAGTCGCCACACCCGGGGCACCAGCGGACCTCGGAGCCGGAGGTGAAGTCCTTGGCCTTCTGCGGGATGTCCGTGGTCGGGATGCCCGCGAGAGCGGTCAGTCCCAGGTCATTGCCGACAGTGGCGGTCATGCGGAAACCTCTCCAGTGGTTGCGGCAGCGGCGCGCGCGTCCGTGTTCTTGGCGGCCTCGGACGCCGCCAGGGTCCCGGCCTCGGCCTCCAGGAGCACGTCCTGCAGCTCCTCGGCCAGGAAGGCCAGCCCAGCCACCTTGGTGACGGGCTGGATGTCCACGAGGTAGCGCGCACGCAGCATCATGGACAGCTGCCCGAGGTTCATCTCGGGAACGACCACCCGCTCGTAGCGGCGGAGCACCTCACCGAGGTTCGCCGGCAGCGGGTTGAGGTGGCGCAGGTGCGCCTGGGCGATGGGGGTGCCGAGCTTGCGCACCCGGCGGGCAGCGGCACCGATGGGGCCGTAGGAGCTGCCCCAGCCGAGCACCAGCGTCGTGGCCGCGCCGCTGGGGTCGTCCACGATGACGTCGGGCACGGTGATGCCGTCGATCTTGGCCTGGCGCAGCCGGACCATCAGCGAGTGGTTGGCCGGGTCGTAGGAGATGGCGCCGGGGCCGTTGGACTTCTCCAGGCCACCGATGCGGTGCTCCAGGCCCGCGGTGCCGGGGATGGCCCACGGGCGGGCGAGCGTCTCCGGGTCGCGCTCGTAGGGAGCGAACTCGGACTTGCCCAGGCCCACGCCGGCTGCGGCGTCGCCACCGGCGGGGGCCTCGGCGAACGCGGGGTCGATGCGGGGCAGGTCGTCCACCTCGGGCACCGCCCACGGCTCGGAGCCGTTGGCGATCGCGCCGTCGGAGAGCAGCAGCACGGGGGTGCGGTAGGTGATCGCGATCCGCGCGGCCTCCAGGGCGGCGGCGAAGCAGTCCGAGGGCGACTGCGGTGCCACGATCGGCACCGGCGACTCACCGTTGCGGCCGTACATCGCCTGCAGCAGGTCGGCCTGCTCGGTCTTGGTGGGCAGACCCGTGGAGGGGCCACCGCGCTGGACGTCGATGATGAGCATCGGCAGCTCGGTCATCACGGCCAGGCCGATGGTCTCGCTCTTGAGCGCCAGGCCGGGGCCGGACGTGGTGGTCACCCCGAGCGCGCCACCGAAGGCCGCGCCCAGCGCCGCGCCGACGCCGGCGATCTCGTCCTCGGCCTGCAGCGTGGTCACGTCGAAGTTCTTGTGCTTGCTCAGCTCGTGCAGGATGTCCGACGCCGGGGTGATGGGGTAGGAGCCCAGGAACACCGGCAGGCCGGAGCGCTTGCCGGCAGCGACCAGGCCGTAGGCCAGCGCGGTGTTGCCGGTGACCTGGCGGTAGGTCCCCTTGGGCAGCGAGGCGGCAGCCACCTTGTAGGTGGTGGCGAAGGCCTCCGTGGTCTCGCCGTAGTTCCAGCCGGCCTTGTAGGCGAGCACGTTGGCCTCGGCCACCGCGGGGATCTTGGCGAACTTCTCCCGCAGGAACGCCTCGGTGCCCTCCACCGGGCGGTGGTACATCCAGGACAGCAGCCCGAGGGCGAACATGTTCTTCGCGCGCTCGGCGTCCTTCTTGGACAGCCCGGTCGACTCCACCGCGCCGCGGGTCAGCGTGGCCATGGCCACCGGGTGCACCACGAAGTCGTGGAGCTCGTCGGTCTCCAGCGGGTTGGCCGCGTAGCCGGCCGTGGTGAGGTTGCGCTTGCTGAACTCGTCGGTGTTGACGATCAGCGTGCCGCCGCGGGGGAGGTCGCCGATGTTGGCCTTGAGCGCGGCGGGGTTCATCGCGACCAGGACGTCGGGGCGGTCGCCGGCGGTGAGGATGTCGTAGTCGGCGAAGTGGATCTGGAAGCTCGAGACTCCCGCCAGGGTGCCGCGGGGGGCCCGGATCTCGGCCGGGAAGTTGGGCTGGGTGGCCAGGTCGTTGCCGAACGCTGCCGCCTCGGAGGTGAACCGGTCGCCTGCCAGCTGCATGCCGTCACCGGAGTCACCGGCGAATCGGATGACCACGCGGTCGATCTCGCGGGTCTCACGGGGCAGACCGGTGTCGGTCGAGATATCGGTAGTCATCGAGAAAGGGACCCCTTCCGGGCCGTCATCCTGCATCGCACGAGGCCGGGGTACTCTCCGGCCACCTGGACCAGTCCACGACGATACGTGGGACGGTCAAGGTGCTGCTCCTGGGTATCCTACGGCCGTCGCGCCGACCAACCGGGTGTGACCAGTGTCACTGTGGCCTAGCTGATTTGCTGCTGATCTTCTCCTGCAACGCCGCCAGGCGGGCGGTGAATTCCGGGGACGTGATCGAGGAGACCTGCGGGCCGAGCTCCGCGGCCAGCGCGGTGGCGTGCAGGTCGGTGTCCAGCGCGCCCGGCGCTCCGGTGGCCCGCATCGTCGCCTTGGTGGCCAGCACGAGCTCGCGGGGCGCGGCCGCCGGCGCGGCGCACAGCTGCACCGCCGCCGCCACCACGTCCTCGTGCCGGGCCAGCGCCAGCCCGTTGGCCACCGCGGCGTCGGCGTCACAGATCTCGCCGAAGAGCACCATGGCGCGCGCCGCGGCCGGACCGACGGCGCGCTGCAGCATCCAGGTCATGCCACCGCCGGGGTGGATGCCCAGCTGCAGGAAGCGCGCGTCGAAGCGGGCGCGGGGTCCGGCCAGGCGCACGTCGGCCGCCAGGGCGAGGTTGAGCCCAGCGCCCACGGCCGCGCCGTTCACCGCGGCCACCGTGGGCAGCGTGCACCGGGCCACGGCCAGGAAGCCGGCGTAGATGCGCCGCAGACCTTCCTCCTTGGCCGCGCCCAGCGCGCTGAGGTCCGCGCCGGCGCAGAACGCCGGTGCTGCCCCAGTCACCACCACGGCGTGCACGTCCTCGTCGGCCTCGCAGGCGTGCACCGCCGCCGCCAGGTCCTCGGACAGCTGCAGGGTGAGGGCGTTGCGCCGCTCGGGGTCGCTCACGGTGATCACCGCGACGCGGTCGGAGACCTCGGTGTGCACCCCGACGCTGGGGCTCGGCTGGCTCATGGCTGCATCCTGCCAGCCGGGCACCCGCGCGCCAGGGACCTGCGCCGCGGCTCCACTACTCTCGGCGCTGTGCAGACAACGGTCGAGGTGGCAGGCGTGGCGCTCACGGTGCAGGTGCTCGACCTGGGCCTGGCCTGCTGCGGGGTGGAGGTGATGGCGGCCCTGCAGGACGGCTCCCGCCCCCCGCTCACCCAGGCCGAGCCGCCACCCGGTGCGCCCACCGCACAGGTGCTGGTGGTGTCCGGGACCGTCACCGACGTGCTGGCCGGCGCCGTGCGCGCGGCCTACGAGCGGCTGCCCGAACCTCGCTACGTGGTGTCCATCGGGGCGTGCTGCGCCACCGGTGGTCCCTACTGGGACTCCTACAGCGTCACCAAGGGCGTGGACCAGCTGGTGCCGGTGCACGTCTCGGTGCCCGGCTGCCCGCCCCGGCCGGAGGCGGTGCTCGACGGGCTGCGTGCCCTGGCGCCGGTGGTCCTCGCGGAGCGGGCGGCGGCGTGAGCGTCGGTGACGCCGGGCTGGCGCGCACCCTGGTGCAGGCGCTGGGCGTCGGCGAGGTGACCGAGTCCTTCGGCCAGCACACCGCACAGGTGCCGCTGCCGGAGTGGGTGCGGGCCGCCACCGTCGCCCGCGACGAGCTGGGCTGCAGCATGTTCGACCACCTCGCCGTGCACGACGCCGGTGGGCCCGGCGGCAGCGGTGCGAGCTGGGAGGTGACCGCGCACGTGGTGGTGCCGGCCGGGTGCCGCGGGCTGCTGGTGCGCACCACGGTGGCCGTCGACGGTGAGCTGCCCAGCATCACCGGCGTGTGGGCCGGCGCGGCGTGGCACGAGCGGGAGGCCGCGGAGATGGCCGGCCTGGAGGTCACCGGGCACCCGGACCTGCGACCGCTGCTGCTGGCCCCCGGCGCCGGCCTGCACCCGCTGCGCAAGGACACCGTGCTCGCCTCGCGCGGAGTGCGGCCGTGGCCGGGCCGGATGGAGCCGGGGGAGGGTGCCGCGCCCACGTCGGCCGGCCGCCGTCGGGCCAGCGCCCCTGGTGTGCCCGGGCAGCAGTGGGAGCAGCTCGGGGAGGAGCAGCAGTGACCGTGCCCGATCGTGCCCGCGGGGTCATCGCGCTGCTGGCGGAGAACTGCACCAGCTGCATGATCTGCGCCCGCGAGTGCCCCGACTGGTGCATCCACATCGAGTCCAGCACCGAGCAGCCCGACCGCGACGCCGCCGGCCGCTCCCGCGCGCGGGCCCGGCCGGTGCTGGAGCGCTTCGCCATCGACTACGGGCAGTGCATGTACTGCGGCATCTGCGTGGACGCGTGCCCGTTCGACGCGCTGCACTGGTCGCCGGCGCACGACTATCCCGGCGTCGACCCCGCGGGCAGCGCCGCCGTGGTGGAGCTGGTGGCCGAGCGCGACGTGCTGGCCGAGCTGGTGGCGCAGGTGCCCCCACCAGGGAACTGACGCCTGCGACCCGGCGTTGTGGTGGTGAGCAAGCAGACATGGGGACACGGAGGGACTGGGCAGGATGCACCGGCACGCCAACGGACTGAAGACGGCCCTGCTGCTGGGTGCGATGTCCGCGCTCATCGTGCTGGTCGGCGGGCTCTTCGGCCGCACCGCGCTGCTCGTCGCGGTGGTGTTCGCGGTGGGGATGAACGCCTACGTCTACTTCCGCAGCGACACCCTGGCGCTCAAGGCCATGCACGCCCGGCCGGTCACCGAGGCGGAGCAGCCGCGGATGTACGCCATCGTCCGCGAGCTCGCCACCGTGGCGCACCAGCCGATGCCGCGGCTCTACGTCAGCCCCACCGTGGCACCCAACGCGTTCGCCACCGGCCGCAACCCCCGGCACGCCGCGGTCTGCTGCACCACCGGGATCCTGCAGCTGCTCGACGACCGGGAGCTGCGAGCAGTGCTGGGCCACGAGCTGTCGCACGTGTACAACCGCGACATCCTCATCTCCTCGGTGGCCGGCGCGCTGGCCTCGGTCATCACCGGGCTGGCCAACATGGCGATGTTCTCCAGCTTCTTCGGCGGCAACGGCGGCAACCGCCCCAACCCGCTGGTGATGATCCTGGTGTCGCTGCTCGGCCCCATCGCCGCCGGCGTGGTGCAGATGGCGGTGTCGCGCTCCCGGGAGTACCAGGCCGACGCCTCCGGCGCCGAGCTGACCGGCGACCCGCTGGCCCTGGCCTCGGCCCTGCGCAAGCTGGAGCTGGGCACCCAGGCGGCCCCCCTGCCGCCCGAGCCCGCGCTCACCAGCCAGTCCCACCTGATGATCGCCAACCCGTTCCGGGTGGGCGACCGGGCGGCACGGCTGTTCTCCACCCACCCGCCCATCGCCGAGCGCATCGAGCGACTGCAGCGGATGGCGGGCAAGCAGCTGCCCTGAGGCTGGCGCCCGGCGGCCCTAGGCCGGCTGGGTCGCCCCGAAGGACTGGGCGACCTGCATGACGTACTGGCCGTAGCCGGACTTGGCCAGCGCGCTGCCCAGGGCCATGCACGCGTCGGCGTCGATGAAGCCCATCCGCAGCGCGACCTCCTCCAGGCACGCCACCCGGATGCCCTGGCGGTGCTCGATCACCTGGACGTACTGGCCGGCCTCCAGCAGGGAGTCGTGCGTGCCGGTGTCCAGCCAGGCGAAGCCGCGACCCAGGTCCACCAGCCGGGCCTTGCCCTTGGCCAGGTAGTGCAGGTTGACGTCGGTGATCTCCAGCTCGCCGCGCGGCGACGGCCGCAGCCCGCTGGCGATGTCCACCACGTCGCCGTCGTAGAAGTACAGGCCGGTGATGGCGTGGTTGGACTTGGGCTTCGCCGGCTTCTCCTCGATGGAGAGCAACGTGCCGTCCGCGTCGATCTCCCCGACGCCGTAGCGCTCGGGGTCGCGCACCGGGTAGCCGAACAGCACGCAGCCGTCCAGGCCTGCGGTGTGCTCGCGGAGCTTTCCGGAGAAGCCGTGGCCGTAGAAGATGTTGTCGCCCAGCACCAGTGCCACGTCGTCGCTGCCGATGTGCTTGGCGCCGATGATGAAGGCCTCGGCCAGCCCGTTGGGCGCAGCCTGCTCGGCGTAGGACAGGTCCATGCCCCACTGCGAGCCGTCACCCAGCAGTCGCCGGAACATCGGCAGGTCGTGCGGGGTGGAGATGATCAGCACCTCGCGGATGCCGGCGAGCATCAGCACCGACAGCGGGTAGTAGATCATCGGCTTGTCGTAGACCGGCAGCAGCTGCTTGCTCACCGCCTGCGTGATCGGGTGCAGCCGGGTGCCGCTGCCCCCCGCCAGCACGATCCCCTTCATCGGTAGTTCACGAACTGCAGGGCGACGCCGAAGTCTCCGTCCTTGAGCAGCGCGATGACGGCCTGCAGGTCGTCGCGCTTCTTGCCGCTCACCCGCAGCTCGTCACCCTGGATGCGCGCCTGCACGTTCTTCAGGCCGGAGTCGCGAATGGCCTTGGTGATCTTCTTGGCGTGCTCGTTGTCGATGCCCTCGACCAGCTTGCCGGTGATCTTGAAGGTCTTGCCCGACGCGGTGGGCTCGCCGGCGTCGAAGGCCTTCATGGAGATGCCGCGACGCACCAGCTTCTCGATGAACACCTCCAGGGCGGCGTTGACCCGGTCCTCGGTGCTCGCGGTGATGGTGATGGCCTCGTCGCCGGCCCACTCGATGCCGGCGCCGGTGTTGCGGAAGTCGAAGCGCTGGGACAGCTCCTTGGCCGCCTGGTTCAGCGCGTTGTCCACCTCCTGGCGGTCGACCTTGCTCACCACGTCGAAGGACGCATCGGCCATGAAGGGCTCCTCACTCGAGCGACTGGGCTGCCGTGGGAGGACGTCCCGCGGAGCCGGCACTGGCACTACCTACCCCGGTGCGGCGGACCCGTACCGAGGTCTAGTAGTCTGCCTTGCGCACCCCTTGAAGCGGGACCCGGACCAGTGCCGGCGTCGCGGAGAGGAAGTGTTACGGCAGGTTGCCCGAGTGGCCAAAGGGAGCGGACTGTAAATCCGCCGGCATCGCCTACGTAGGTTCGAACCCTACACCTGCCACCATGTCTGACCTGCGGGTTCCTCCTCCGGGAGGGGCCCGCAGCGTCATTTCTGGAGCGTCATCTCTGGCTCGCGTCATCGCGTGCTCCAGCCAGGTCGCCTGGCCACGTCCCGCTAGCCACGCCGCCCTGGCCACCGCCCGCCCGTCACCAGCGCGAGGCTGCCCGCCAGCACCGCCATCCCCGCCGCGAGCTGGGCCGCCTCGGTGACGTCCCGCCCGCGCCACAGCGCCAGCCCGAGCACCACCGCAGCGGCCAGCAGGACCCCCAGCAGCACGCGCGCCAGCACAGGGAGCTCGCGGAGCCACCGCCGCACGTGTCCGGGCACGCGTCCTGTCTACCTGCTCCGGCGGGGACACGGAGCAGGAGCGCCGATCGGTGCCCACGACGCAGCCGAGCCCCCGACCAGGTGTGGTCGGGGGCTCGGCGGGGGCAGGTGCGGGTGGGTCAGCCCAGCCGCTCGATGATGGTGACGTTGGCCTGGCCGCCGCCCTCACACATCGTCTGCATGCCGTAGCGCCCACCGGTGCGCTCCAGCTCGTGCAGCATCGTGGTCATCAGCCGGGCGCCGGTGGCCCCCAGCGGGTGCCCCAGGGCGATGGCGCCGCCGTTGACGTTCACCTTGGCCATGTCGTAGCCGGTCTCCTGGCCCCAGGCCATCACCACCGACGCGAAGGCCTCGTTGATCTCCACCAGGTCGATGTCGTCGAGCTTCATGCCCGACTTCTCCATCGCGTGTGCGGTGGCGGGGATCGGTGCGGTCAGCATCCACACCGGGTCGGCGCCGCGCACCGACATGTGGTGGATCCGGGCCCTCGGGGTGAGCCCGTGGGTCTTCAGGCCCCGCTCGTTGGTGATGAGCAGGGCGGCCGAGGCGTCGGAGGTCTGGCTGGCCAGCGCCGCGGTCAGCCGCCCGTCCTGCACCAGGGTGGGCAGCGAGCGGATCTTCTCCCAGTTGGGCTGGCGGGGGCCCTGGTCGGCGGTGGCCTCGCCGGCGGCGACGATCTCGCGGTCGAAGCGGCCCTCGGCCTGCGCGCGCAGCGCCTTCTCGTGCGAGCCGACGGAGAACTCCTCCATCTGCTCGCGGGTGAGGCCCCACTTCTCGGCGATCATCTCCGCGGAGCGGAACTGCGAGACCTCCTGGCTGCCGTAGCGCTTCTGCCAGCCGGTGGAGCCGGAGAACGGGTCACCGAAGCCGTAGGCCTCGCCGGCGTACATCGCTGCGGAGATCGGGATCGCGCTCATGTTCTGCACACCGCCGGCGACGATGACGTCCGCGGTGTTGCTCATCACTGCCTGTGCCGCGAAGTGCACCGCCTGTTGTGACGATCCACACTGCCGGTCGATGGTGGTGCCCGGCACGTGGTCCGGCAGTCCGGCGGCCAGCCATGCGGTGCGGGCGATGTCACCGGCCTGCGGACCGATGGTGTCCACGCAGCCGAAGATGACGTCCTCGACGGCGCCCGGGTCGATTCCGCTGCGCTCGACCAGGGCGTTGAGGGCGTATGCCCCCAGGTCAGCGGGGTGCGTGGCGGCAAAGGCGCCGCCGCGCTTGCCCACTGGGGTGCGTACCGCGTCGACGATGTACGCCTCGTTGATGTGCCCTGCGTTCACGGGTGCAGCCTCTTTCTCGTGTTCCTGCGACGACCGCGGCGGAGTGCTCCGGACGGACGTCGACGTCCTGCCGGAATCTACCCCTCGCGAGGTAGCAAGCGCTTGGTTGGGGCATCGTCGCTGGTCGCCGGGTTCTGCGGTGGTCGTCGGTACGCTGGCGACCGGCAAGTGGGGGACCGGTTTCGCAAATCGGCACCCGTCTGTGTAATCTTCACACCGCTTCACCCGGTGCGCGGCTCACGCCCAGCACCACGAGGCACGCCCCTTTAGCTCAGTCGGCAGAGCGTCTCCATGGTAAGGAGAAGGTCTACGGTTCGATTCCGTAAAGGGGCTCGCTGGATCAGCCGCCACCCGCGAGGGCAGCGCTGTTCGGCTGTCGCGGTCGAGGGCGCAGCCCGAGGCCGCATGGCGGTGTAGCTCAGCTGGCAGAGCAAGCGACTCATAATCGCTGTGTCGCCGGTTCAAGTCCGGCCATCGCTACCCAAGGATCTGTCGCACGGCGCAGACGTACGATGGACATGACCGTTTCGTTCCCAGTTCCACCGAAGAGAGGCACCCCGTGGCCGCCACTGACGTCCGCCCGAAGATCACGCTGGCCTGCGAGGACTGCAAGCACCGCAACTACATCACCCGCAAGAACCGTCGGAACGACCCCGACCGCATGGAGATGAAGAAGTTCTGCTCCAACTGCGGCACCCACAAGACCCACCGCGAGACCCGCTGAGCTGACGCGCGACAGCGCGCCGCAGCAGCAGGGCAGACACGGGGTGGGCGTCAACACGGCTTACGTGGGTCGACAGTTCGGGACCGACGAGGTCTACGAGGTCGGCCGGGAGAAGATCCGCGAGTTCGCGACGGCCGTCGGTGCAACCGACCCGGCCCACCACGACGAGGCAGCAGCACAGGCCCTGGGATACCAGGGCCTTGTTGCGCCTCCGACCTTTCCGATCATCCTCACCATGGGCGCCGAGCTGCGCCTGATGGCTGATCCTGATCTCGGCCTGGACTTCACCAAGGTGGTCCACCGGGAGCAGCGGTTCGTCCACCACCGTCCCGTCGTGGCCGGCGACCGGCTGTCCACCACCGTCGTCGTGGACGCCATCCGGGTGGTGGCGGGCAACGACCTGGTCACCACCCGTACCGAGGTGCACGCCGAGGACGGCTCACCCGTGGTCACCGCCTACTCCACCGTCGTCGCTCGCGGCACTGCCGCAGAGAACGAGGAGTAGCCGTGCCCGTGCGCACCTTCGACCAGGTCTCCGTCGGCGACGAGCTGCCGACGCTGCAGGTGCCGCTCACCCGCGCCGACCTGGTGCGCTACGCCGGGGCCTCCGGCGACTTCAACCCGATCCACTGGAACCCCGCCGTCGCCACGGCCGTCGGCCTTCCTGACGTGATCGCCCACGGCATGCTCACCATGGCGCTGGGCGCCCGGGTGCTCACTGCCTGGACGGGTGACCCCGGCTCCGTGCTCGACTACTCCGTCACCTTCACCCGCCCGGTCGTGGTCCCTGCCGACGAGGCCGTGGTCGTCCAGATCTCCGGTGTGGTCAAGAAGCTGGACCCCGATGCCCGCACCGCCACCGTCGCAGTCTCGGTCGCCGTGCAGGGCCAGCGGGTGTTCGGCCGCTCCATCGCGCTGCTGCGCCTGGCCTGACCAGCCGTTTCGCCGCTCAGCCCGGTGTCCGCGCCCGAGGCAGTGGGTGCGAGTTGGAATCCAAGCACCGTGGTGTCGTACACTGACGTTTCTGGGGCGTTCGTGTGCTGCCCGAATCTCAGGTGTCCACCTCGTGGATGCTGCGAGCCTCGGGTCAGGGCATGGACGCTTCGGCGCGACCGGCGCAGAGCGTTGGTCGTAGGGGCGTAGCTCAACTGGCAGAGCAGCGGTCTCCAAAACCGCAGGTTGCAGGTTCAAGTCCTGTCGCCCCTGCGCCTGAATTGCAGCGACTGGAGGACGACGGTGAGCGACGATCGCGACGACGTCACACCCGAGCCGGTAGAAGGCTCGGAGACAGGTGACACCGCCGCAGCAGGTGACTCGCACACCGATCCCGACGCTGCGGCCGGGCTGAGCTCGGAGGACGACTCCGACGACGTGAGCACGGCGGCCGCACGGCCGGCAGGCAAGCGTCGCAGCCCGGCAGCCCGGTCCACCCGCAAGCCCGCCACCGCTGGGGCCCGCAAGCCCGACGCTGAGCGGGCCGGCACCAAGGGTCGACCCACCCCGGCGGCGAGCAAGCAGACGAAGACGAGCAGCGGCAACCCCGCCACTCGGGTGATCCGCTACCTCCGCGAGGTCGTGGCGGAGCTCCGCAAGGTGATCTGGCCGACCCGCAACCAGCTCATCACCTACACGACCGTCGTCCTGGTGTTCGTCGCCTTCATGGTGGCCCTCACCTACCTGCTGGACCTGGCGTTCGCCAAGGCCGTGCTGACGGTGTTCGGCTGATCGACCACGCCACCTCGGCCGACCTGGCCGTAGCGGCGGGGACTGACGGTGGATCCTGGAGACAGGCGCCAGCCGGAAGTACTGCACATGACGAGAGGAAGCGAGTCCACACGTGAGCACCCCCGAGGGCGGCCAGAACATGGCTGACCAGCCCGAGGCCGGCTTGCCCGACTCTGTCGAGACCTCGGAGTCCGAGGCTCCGGAGTCGGTAGCGGCTGCCGACGCGCTCGTGGCCGAGGCCACGGCGCAGCCCGAGGCGACCGACGAGGCCCCCGTGCAGGACACCGACCTCGCTGTCGCCGAGGGCGACGCCGCTGCTGGCGCGCCCGAGGAGGACGCTGCCGTCGCCGACGTCGTCGAGGAAGAGGTCGACCCGGTCGAGGAGATGCGCGCCGCCCTGCGCCGCGCTCCCGGCGACTGGTACGTCGTGCACTCCTACGCCGGCTACGAGAACAAGGTGAAGACCAACCTCGAGACCCGGGTGCAGACCCTGGACGTGGAGGACTACATCTTCCAGGTCGAGGTGCCCACCGAAGAGGTCACCGAGATCAAGAACGGCCAGCGCAAGCAGGTCAGCCGCAAGGTGCTGCCCGGCTACATCTTGGTTCGGATGGAGCTCAACGACGAGTCGTGGGGCGCGGTGCGCAACACCCCGGGCGTCACCGGCTTCGTCGGGGCGACCTCGCGGCCGTCCCCGCTGACCATCAACGAGGTCATCAAGTTCCTCCTGCCCGCCCAGGACCGCAAGAAGACCGCGGAGACCGGCAAGACCGGTGGGGCGGACGAGGCGACCAAGCCGGCGATCGAGGTGGACTTCGAGATCGGCGAGTCCGTCACCGTGATGGACGGCCCGTTCGCGACGCTGCCTGCCACGATCAGCGAGGTCAACGCCGAGCAGCAGAAGCTGAAGGTGCTGGTCTCGATCTTCGGGCGCGAGACCCCGGTCGAGCTGTCGTTCACCCAGGTTTCCAAGATCTGATCCGGGACTAGTCTCGGAGAGGGGTGCGCGCAGCGCGACTGCTCGGCTGCGCCACCACATCACCAAGTCCACACCAGTGGCGACCGGCGAACCCGGCTGCCCCGCAACGCAGGAAGTACAGGATGCCCCCCAAGAAGAAGAAGCTCGCCGGGCTCATCAAGCTCCAGATCCAGGCCGGCGCTGCCACTCCCGCTCCGCCGGTCGGCCCCGCGCTGGGCCAGCACGGCGTCAACATCATGGAGTTCTGCAAGGCGTACAACGCCGCCACGGAGGCCCAGCGCGGCAACGTGGTGCCCGTGGAGATCTCCGTCTACGAGGACCGCTCCTTCAGCTTCAAGCTGAAGACCCCGCCGGCGGCCCGACTGCTGCTCAAGGCGGCCGGTGTGCCCAAGGGCTCGGGCGAGCCGCACAAGACCAAGGTCGCCAAGGTCACCATGGCGCAGGTCCAGGAGATCGCCCAGACGAAGATGGAAGACCTCAACGCCGGCGACCTCGATGCCGCCACCAAGATCATCGCCGGCACCGCCCGGTCGATGGGCATCACCGTCGAGGGCTGAGCGAGCCACTCCGGCTCCCCGAACGGGTGGGAGGGCCAGCGCCGGCCCGCAACCACCACTGACCACAGAAGAAGGACAGCACCATGAAGCGCAGCAAGGCCTACCTCCAGGCCGCCGAGAAGGTCGACGCCGACAACCTCTACACGCCGCTCCAGGCTGCAGGGCTTGCCAAGGAGACCTCCAGCAAGAAGATGGACGCCACCGTCGAGGTGGCCCTGCGACTGGGCATCGACCCCCGCAAGGCCGACCAGATGGTGCGTGGCACGGTCAACCTGCCGCACGGCACCGGCAAGACCGCCCGCGTCATCGTGTTCGCCGCCGGCGAGAAGGCTGCCGAGGCTGAGGCCGCCGGTGCCGACGCCGTGGGCGCCGAGGACCTCATCGAGCGGATCCAGGGCGGGTGGCTGGACTTCGACGCCGCCATCGCCACTCCCGACCAGATGGCCAAGGTTGGGCGCATCGCCCGCGTGCTCGGTCCGCGTGGGCTCATGCCCAACCCGAAGACCGGCACCGTGACCAACGACGTCACCAAGGCAGTCGCCGACATCAAGGGCGGCAAGGTCAACTTCCGCGTCGACAAGCAGGCCAACCTGCACCTGGTCATCGGCAAGGCGTCCTTCCCGGTCGAGCAGCTGGTGGAGAACTACGCCGCGGCCCTCGACGAGATCCTGCGGGCCAAGCCGGCCGCGGCCAAGGGTCGCTACCTCAAGAAGGTCACCGTCAGCACGACCACCGGACCGGGCATCCCGGTGGACCCGGCGCTGACGCGCAACCTCCTCGCCGACGACACCGCGGCGACCGCCACCGCCTGATTCAGGCGGCGCGGGAGCGCACAGCAGCACCAGGAGGGGCAGGCCGACGGCCTGCCCCTCCTGTGCGTCTCGGGCAGGTGTGCGCGGGGGTGGTCGTTCGCCCCGGAAACGTCAGGTAGGATTCACCCAGTTCCACCGAAGACCGCAGGTCACCGCGCTCACCAGGAGTGCGGCGAAGGTTCCGGAGTGCACCGGACGGCCCGCGCAGGAGGACGAGGTGCGATAGCTTCGGCTGTCGAGTTACGCCCCGTGCGCCCTGCGCCCGGGGCGTTTGTCATGTCTGCGCCGGTTTCCCGGCGACCTGCGGACCTGAGATCCACAGAGAGGAGGCAAGGCATGGCAAAGTCCGAGAAGGTCACCGCGGTCGCGGAGATCGCCGAGAGCTTCCGCGGCAGCAGCGCTGCCGTGATCACCGAGTACCGCGGTCTGTCGGTCGGCCAGCTCACCAAGCTGCGGCAGGCGCTGGGCGAGGGCTCCACCTACTCCGTCGCCAAGAACACCCTGGTTCGTCGTGCAGCCGCCGAGGCTGGTGTCGAGGGTCTCGACGACCTGTTCGTCGGCCCGACCGCCATCGCGTTCGTCACCGGCGAGCCGGTTGACGCAGCCAAGGCACTGAAGACCTTCGCCAAGGAGAACAAGGCGCTGGTCATCAAGGGCGGCTACATGGACGGCCGCGCGCTGTCGACCGACGAGGTCGACCGCATCGCGGACCTGGAGTCCCGCGAGGTGCTGCTGGCCAAGCTGGCCGGCGCGATGAAGGGCAACATGAGCAAGGCCGCGAGCGTGTTCAACGCCCCGGTCTCGCAGATGGCCCGCCTGGCTGCCGCCCTGCAGGACAAGAAGTCCGCCGAGACCGGTGCCGACGCACCGGCCGACGCCTGACGGCTCGCACCACCCGCTCCGCACACACCGCACGATCCCCAGCAGAACTGACTAGGAAGGACCGCCACCATGGCGAAGCTCAGCAACGACGAGCTGCTCGACGTTTTCAAGGAAATGACCCTCCTGGAGCTCTCCGACTTCGTGAAGAAGTTCGAGGAGACCTTCGAGGTCACCGCCGCTGCCCCCGTGGCCGTGGCCGCCGCCGGTGGCGCTGCCCCCGTCGAGGCCGCTGAGGAGCAGGACGAGTTCGACGTCGTCCTCGAGGGCGCTGGCGAGAAGAAGATCCAGGTCATCAAGGTCGTCCGTGAGGTCGTCTCCGGCCTGGGCCTGAAGGAGGCCAAGGACCTCGTGGAGAGCGCCCCCAAGGCCATCCTGGAGAAGGTCAGCAAGGAGGCCGCCGAGGCGGCCAAGGAGAAGCTCGAGGGCGCGGGCGCATCCGTCTCCGTCAAGTGATTCTCCGCCCCTCGCCCGCGTCCTGCTGACGCGGAGAGGGGCACCCGGGCGAGAGCCCGACCTGCCGGCGAGAGCGGCCTCCACCTGTGGAGGCCGCTCTCGCCGCTTCTGTCAGCGGGCAACGAGGAACCACTTGTGAACCCGTCAGTAACTACTGTGCCGTCCCGTCGTTGGGCTTGGTGACTCGGGCAACTTGCCCCGGGATCAGTGGTGCCCCGCGGGGGTTGACCTTGGAGGTGCGATGGGCGTCGAGGTGTCCGTCGAGGGACTGACGAAGTCCTTCGGCAGTCAGAAGATCTGGCAGGACGTCACGCTCACGCTGCCTGCGGGCGAGGTGAGTGCGCTGCTGGGACCCTCGGGTACCGGCAAGTCCGTGTTCCTCAAGTCGATCATTGGTCTGCTGCGCCCGGAGACGGGCAGCATCGTCATCGACGGCACCGACATCCTGCAGTGCAAGGAGAAGGAGCTCTACGACATCCGCAAGATGTTCGGGGTGCTCTTCCAGGACGGTGCGCTGTTCGGGTCGATGACGATCTTCGACAACGTGGCGTTCCCGCTGCGCGAGCACACCAAGAAGAACGAGTCCGACATCCGCAACGTCGTGATGGAGAAGCTCGAGCTGGTCGGCCTCAGTGGCGCCGAGGAGAAGCTGCCCGGCGAGATCTCCGGCGGCATGAAGAAGCGCGCCGGCCTGGCCCGCGCCCTCGTGCTGGACCCCGAGATCATCCTCTGCGACGAGCCCGACTCCGGTCTCGACCCGGTGCGCACCGCCTACCTGAGCCAGACCCTGATCGACATCAACGCCCAGATCGACGCCACCATCCTCATCGTCACGCACAACATCAACGTGGCCCGCACCGTCCCGGACAACCTCGGGATGCTCTTCCGCCGCCACCTGGTCATGTTCGGTCCGCGCGAGGTGCTGCTGACCAGCGAGGAGCCGGTCGTCGAGCAGTTCCTCAACGGTCGCCGCATCGGCCCCATCGGCATGAGCGAGGAGAAGGACGAGTCGCAGATGGCCGAGGAGCAGGCCATGGCCGACGCCGGTCACCACGACGGCTCGGGCGAGGACGTGCGCGGCATCGTCCCGCAGATCGAGGCCACTCCCGGCAGCCCGGACCGGCAGGCGGTGCACCGCCGCCGCGAGCGCGTGATGGGGATGCTGCACACCCTGCCCGAGCAGGCCCAGCGCGGGATCCTGGACTCGTTCTCCGACGAGGACCGTGCGGTGTACGAGCGCCGCCAGGCCGGCAACGGCCAGGGCTACTCCCAGGACCAGTACTCCCAGAACCAGGGGTACAGCCAGGACCAGGGCTACAACCAGGACCAGTACCCGCAGGAGCAGGGCTACAGCCAGGACTACCAGGGTGATGGCGCGGAGAGTGCGGACGAGCGCAACGGCGGCCGGCACAGCGCCGGCTCTGCCGACCCGGACTCCACCGTCCGTCTTCCCGCCGCGACCGGGGGCGCCTCCGACGGGTCCGCCCGCCGCTCGTACCAGCGGGATGACGAGTGACGTCGCAGACCTCCAAGCCACTGCCGGGGACCAACGCGCTGCGGCAGATCGGGCAGGTCGCCGAGCTCACCGCAGCCATCGCGCGCGGGCTCTTCCGGCGGCCGTTCCAGTTCCGCGAGTTCATCCAGCAGTCGTGGTTCATCGCCAGCGTCACCATCTTGCCCACCGCGCTGGTGGCGATTCCGTTCGGCGCGGTCATCGCGCTGCAGCTCGGCTCGCTGACCCGCCAGCTCGGCGCGCAGTCGTTCACCGGCGCCGCCAGCGTGCTGGCGATCATCCAGCAGGCGAGTCCGATCGTCACTGCGCTGCTGGTGGCCGGTGCCGGCGGATCGGCGATCTGCGCCGACCTCGGCTCACGGACCATCCGCGAGGAGATCGACGCGATGAAGGTGCTCGGAGTCGATCCGATCGCCCGGTTGGTGGTTCCTCGCGTGCTCGCTGCGATGCTGGTCGCGGTGCTGCTCAACGGCATGGTCAGCGTGGTCGGCGTCGTCGGCGGCTACTTCTTCAACGTCGTCATGCAAGGCGGCACGCCGGGGGCGTACCTCTCGTCCTTCTCAGCGCTGGCGCAGCTGCCCGACCTCTACATCAGTGAGATCAAGGCGCTGCTGTTCGGACTGATCGCCGCCGTCATCGCGGCCTACAAGGGGCTCAGCCCCTCCGGCGGGCCCAAGGGCGTCGGCGACGCGGTCAACCAGTCGGTCGTCATCACCTTCCTGCTGTTGTTCTTCGTCAACTTCGTGCTGACGACGATCTACCTGCAGGTAGTTCCGGCAAAGGGGTCCTAGGCACCGTGACCGCACCAACCAACTTCACCTACCGCGTCAAGCGGGCGGTCGATCGACCGCGGGGCGCGCTGGAGGACCTGGGCGACCAGTTCTCCTTCTACGTGCGTGCGCTCCTGTGGATCCCGCAGACGCTGCGCAAGTACTCCAAGGAGGTGCTGCGCCTGCTGGCCGAGGTCAGCTTCGGCAGCGGCGCGCTCGCGGTGATCGGCGGCACGGTGGGCGTGATCGCCGCGCTGTCGGTGTTCACCGGGACGGTGGTCGGTCTGCAGGGCTTCGCCGCGCTCAACCAGATCGGCAGCGCGGTCTTCACCGGCTTCATCTCCGCCTACTTCAACACCCGGGAGATCGCCCCGCTGGTGGCTGGTCTCGCGCTGTCGGCCACGGTCGGCTGCGGCTTCACCGCGCAGCTGGGCGCCATGAAGATCTCCGAGGAGATCGACGCCCTCGAGGTCATGGCCGTGCCCAGCCTGCCGTTCCTGGTCACCAGCCGGATCATCGCCGGGTTCGTGGCGGTCGTGCCGCTCTACGTCATCGGCCTGCTGATGTCCTACCTGGCGTCCCGGACGGTCACGACGTTGTTCTACGGACAGTCGACAGGTAGCTACGACCACTACTTCAACTTGTTCCTGCCACCGATAGACGTGCTCTGGTCGTTCGGAAAAGTGCTGGTCTTCGCGGTCGTCATCATCCTGGTGCACTGCTACTACGGCTACAACGCCAGCGGCGGTCCCGCCGGTGTGGGTGTGGCCGTGGGCCGGGCGGTGCGCACGGCGATCGTGGCCATCTCGGTCCTGGACTTCTTCCTGAGCCTGGCCATTTGGGGCACCACCACGTCGGTGAGGATCGCGGGATGAGGACCGGTACGTCCTGGGGACGTCAGCTGCTGGGCCTGCTGTTCGTGCTGCTCATCGTGGGGGGGCTGGTGCTCACGGTGCTCATCTACCAGAAGAAGTTCGTCTCCGTGGTGCGCGTGACCATGACCGCCGACAGCGTGGGCAACCAGTTGCTGCCCGAGGCCGACGTCAAGCTCAACGGGCTGATCGTGGGCGAGGTCCGGGAGATCACCACCGCTGACGGCCGCGCCGAGCTGACCCTGGCGCTGCAGCCGGACAAGGCTGAGCTCATCCCCAACAACGTCACGGCGCGCTTCCTGCCCAAGACGCTGTTCGGGGACAAGTACGTGTCCCTGGTGATGCCCGCCGCCCAGGCCGAGCCGATCAGCGGTGGCGACGTCATCCGCCAGGACACCACCCAGGAGACCGTGGAGATCCAGCGCGTGCTGGACGGCCTGCTCCCCGTGCTGCGGGCCGTGCCGCCGGCTGAGCTCAACTCCACGCTGGGCGCAGTGGCCCAGGCGCTCGACGGTCGTGGCCAGCAGCTCGGCCAGAACCTGTCGCAGCTGAACACCCTGGTCACCTCGCTCAACCGGGAGCTGCCGGCCCTGCAGGCCGACATCAGCGGCCTCGCCGACTTCGCCGACACCTACACCGCTGCGGCGCCGGACCTGCTGCAGGCGCTGGCCAACCTGACCACCACCACCAACACGGTGGTGGACCAGCGCAACAACCTCGACCTGCTGTACTCCACGGTCACGGCCACCTCGGCCAACCTCACCGGCTTCCTCAACGCCAACGGCGCGAACATCATCCGGCTGAGCAACGACTCCGTGGAGACCCTGGAGCTGCTGGCGCGCTTCTCGCCCCAGTACCCCTGCGTGTTCGACCAGTTCGCCCGGCTGGTGCCCAACATCGACGGCACCCTGGGCAAGGGGAGTGCCCGGCCGGGGCTGAACCTGAAGCTGGAGATCACCAAGAGCCGAGGCAAGTACGTGCCCGGACGAGACGAGCCCAACATCACCGACGACCGCGGCCCGGCCTGCTACCCGATCGTGGATCCGGCCGTGGGCAACTTCCCGCAGTACCCCGGCGGGCCGGTCCAGGACGGCGCCTACAAGCCACCGTCCAGCAACGCCGACTTCCAGGCGTCGTCGCTGCCGACGGACAGCGCCGGGCTGGGTGTGGCCGGCTCGGTGTCGGAGCAGGAGCTGCTCGCCACGATCTTCGCCCAGGCCAACGGAACGGATCCCGCCGAGGTGCCCGGGTGGAGCGCGCTCGTCGGTGCACCGGCGCTGCGGGGCAACGAGGTGACGATCAAGTGAAGAGTCTCGTGCCACCCCTGCTCAAGCTGGGGGCGTTCATCCTGATCACCTTGCTGGCCACTGGTCTGCTCGCTGCCACCATCTCCAACAGCGGCTCCGGCGGCGGGCCGGCGGTCAAGGCCGTCTTCACCGACGTGACCGGGCTCAACGTCGGTGACGACGTGCGCATCTCCGGCGTGAAGGTCGGTCGCGTCAGCAAGATCAAGATCAAGGACAAGCGGCTCGCCGAGGTCAACATGGACCTGGAGAAGAACCGCACGATCCCCGCGGATGCCACGGCCACCTTGCGCTACCGCAACATCGTCGGCCAGCGCTACATCGCTGTGGGCCAGGGCGACAGTGCCAGCAGCGGCAGCATGGCCGACGGCGGAGTGATCCCGGTCGAGCAGACCGAGCCCGCGGTGGACCTCACGGTGCTGTTCGGCGGCTTCAAGCCGCTGTTCCAGGCCCTCGAGCCGGCCCAGGTCAACCAGCTCTCCTACGAG
Organism: Rhodococcus sp. Z6_132; assembly: GCF_058133635.1. Taxonomy (NCBI): domain Bacteria; kingdom Bacillati; phylum Actinomycetota; class Actinomycetes; order Mycobacteriales; family Nocardiaceae; genus Rhodococcus; species Rhodococcus sp. Z6_132. The sequence goes on along the minus strand of NZ_JBYUNP010000001.1, from coordinate 327,570 downwards.
ATCATCCAGGTCCTGCAGGGGGAGGGCGGCACGGTGAACAGCCTGGTGGCCAACACCGCCACGCTCACCAACAGCATCGCCGACAAGGACCGCGTCATCGGCGAGCTGATCGGCAACCTGAACACCGTGCTGGACACGGTCAACCAGCGCTCGGACAAGGTGAGCTCGCTGGTGGTCTCGCTGCAGCAGCTGGTCTCCGGGCTCTCCCAGGACCGCGAGGCCATCACGTCCTCGATCTCCTCGCTGTCCCAGCTGGCTGACGCCACCACCGCGCTGCTCAGGCCGGCACGGTCGCCGCTGCAGAGCAGCATCGCCGCCCTCGGCGACGTCTCGGCCAACCTCAACCGCAACGAGGCCCGGGTGAACACCTTCCTGGTCAACCTGCCGACCAAGCTCGACGGCGTGAACCGCACCGCCAGCTACGGGTCCTGGTTCAACCAGTACCTGTGCAGCGCCGACATCTCCTTCGGTCTGGGCGGCAGCGTCCCGCCGCTGGCCCTGCCCACGGGCATCGCGAGCACGCAGCTGCCGATCTACACGAACACCGCTCCGCGGTGCTACAAGCAGGGGCAGTGATGGCTGGACAACGCAAGCGCAACCCCGCGGTGAGCGGGGTCATCGCCCTGGTGGTGATGGCCCTGATCCTGGCTGCGGTGATCTTCCGCGACAACCTCCCCATCGTGGGTGGCGGCACCGTCTACACCGCAGACTTCAGCGAGGCAGCGGGTCTGAAGACCGGTGACGAGGTGCGGGTGGCCGGTGTGCGGTCGGGCTCGGTCAAGGACATCAAGCTCGACGGTGACCACGTGGTGGTCAGCTTCCAGGTCAAGGACGCCTGGCTGGGCAACGAGACCACCGCGGCCATCAAGATCAAGACCATCCTGGGCCAGAAGTACCTGGCGCTGGACCCGTTGGGCGCTGAGAACGCGGACCCCAACGCGTCCATCCCCCGGGACCGCACGGTCGCGCCCTACGACGTGGTCGAGGCGTTCTCCGGCCTGGGCAACACCCTGGGCGACATCGACACCAACCAGCTGGCGCAGAGCTTCCAGGCGCTCACCCAGGCGTTCGAGGGCACCCCGGAGAACATCCGCTCGGCCCTGGACGGAGTCACCCGGCTGTCCCAGACGGTGTCCAGCCGGGACAATGAGCTGACCACCCTGCTGGGTGCCACCAAGCAGACCAGCCAGATCCTGGCCGACCGCAACGCCCAGTTCGCCGCCCTGCTCAACGACGGCAGCACGCTGCTGGCCGCGCTGAACGAGCGTCGGGACGCCATCTCGGCCCTGCTGACCAACACCCAGTCGCTGTCGCAGCAGCTGGTCGGCCTGGTCAACGACAACCGGGCGCAGCTCGGGCCGGTGCTCGGCCAGCTGCAGGGGGTGGTCAACATCCTCACCGCCAACCTCGGCAACCTCGACACTGGCCTCGCGCTGCTCGCTCCGTACTACCGGCTGTTCGGCAACGCCCTCGGCAACGGCCGCTGGTTCGACTCGATCGTGCCGAACCTGCTGCTGCCGGAGATCACTCAGCTCGCCGGCGGACAGAGCGCTCCGCCCTCGGTCAACACCGGCACCATTCCTTCCACCGAGTCAGGGGGTAACTGACGTGCGTGGTCGTGGACTAGTCCGGCCCGTCGTGCTGGGTCTCGTCGTCGTGCTGGTGGTCGCCACCGCTGTCTGGTGGGCGTTCCTGCGTCCGGCCTCCACCAAGGTGACTGCCTACTTCGGCACCACGGTGGGCATCTACCCGGGCAGCGAGGTGCGGGTGCTCGGCGTGAAGATGGGCAAGGTGGACTCGGTCGAGCCGGAGGGCGACCAGGTGAAGGTCGTGCTCAGCCTCGACCCGGACGTGCCACTGCCCGCCAACGCCAGGGCGGCTGCCGTGGCGCCGACGGTCGTCGCCGACCGATACATCCAGATGCTGCCCACCTACACCAGCGGGCCCAAGCTGGCCGACAACGACGTCATCCCCCGGGACCGCACGGCCACTCCGGTGGAGCTGGACGAGCTGTCGGCAAGCCTGGAGAAGACGGCCACTGCGCTCGGGCCCAACGGGGCCAACGCCGACGGCGCCCTCACCAACCTGCTCAACACCGGTGCGGCGAACCTGGAGGGCAACGGTGAGGCGCTGGGTGCGACGTTCGACCAGCTCTCCCAGGCGGTGAGCACGCTGGCCAACTCCCGTGGTGATCTGTTCTCCACGGTCACCAACCTGCAGACGTTCGTGACCACGCTGGCCGCCAACGACGCCCAGGTGCAGCAGTTCGCCCAGCAGCTGGCCTCCTTCTCCGGCTTCCTCGCCAACGAGCGCACCGACCTGGGCCTGGCGCTGCAGCAGCTGTCGCTGGCACTGGGCGATGTGGCCACCTTCGTGCGGGACAACCGGCAGTCGTTGAGCAGCAACCTCGACGGGCTGTCGGCGATCACCGGGGTGCTGGCCAAGCAGCGGGGAGCGCTGGCGGAGGTGCTCGACACCGCGCCGATCGCCGCCACCAACCTGATCAGTGCCTACAACGCGGGATCGGGCACGCTGGACACCCGGCTGAACTTCAACGAGCTGTCCAACCCCGGCCTGCTGATCTGCAACCTGATCCAGCCGGGCCGGCTCGCCCCCGGCAACGCGATCTACGACTCGCTGGGGGGCAACGTCGGGCCCATCACCGACTACTGCAAGACGATCGCCGACGGGCAGGGCGGGAAGCTGGTCATTCCGACGCCGCACTTCCTGGAGGTCGACGGAGCCGCAGGGCCGCCCGCCGCGCCGGCGCTACCGCTCGTGGGAGGGCAGTGATGCGCATCAGCACGAAGGCACGCACCAGCGCCGCAGCCGCGGTCTCGGCGGTGCTGCTCAGCACCGGCTGTGGGTTCAGCGGCCTGTACGGGGTGCCCCTGCCCGGTGGCGCGGACCTCGGCGCCAACCCCTACGAGGTGACGGTCGACTTCACCGACGTCCTCGACCTGGTGCCGCAGTCCAACGTCAAGGTCAACGACGTCAACGTGGGCCGCGTGGACAGCATCGACCTGGCCCCGGACGGGGTGACGGCCCAGGTCAAGCTCAAGCTCAACGGAGACGTCGACCTGCCGGCCAACGCCATCGGCTCGATCGACCAGACCAGCCTGCTGGGGGAGAAGTACGTGACCCTCTCGCCCCCGCAGGGCGAGCAGGCCACGGGCAAGCTCGGCAACGGTGCCACCATCCCGCTCGCGAGCACCACGCGTGGAACTGAACTGGAGGAGGTGTTCGGCGCCCTGTCCCTGCTGCTCAACGGCGGCGGCGTCGCCCAGCTGCAGACCATCACGCGCGAGCTCAACTCCGCCCTCAGCGGACGCGAGGGGGAGGTGCGCTCGCTGCTGGAGCAGACCAACATCCTCATCGGCGGCCTCAACACCCAGCGCGGGGAGATCAACCGGGCGCTGGACGGCCTGAACACCCTCTCCAAGACGGTGGACAGCCAGCGGGTCAACCTGACCACCGCGCTGGACCAGCTGCCCGCAGGAGTGCAGACGCTGGACGAGCAGCGGCCGCAGCTGACGCTGCTCCTGCGTCAGCTGGACCAGCTGGGCGTGGTGGCGACCAACGTCGTGAACCGGAGCAGGGACAGCCTGGTGGCCGACCTCAACGCGCTCTCCCCGACGCTGCGGTCCCTGGCGGACTCCGGGGACAACCTGGCCAAGTCCCTGGAGATCCTGCTGACCTTCCCGTTCACCGACGCCGCGATCGACACGGTCGCGGGCAACTTCGTCAACCTCAACCTCACCGCGGACCTCAACCTCGGCACGATCATCAGCAACGGCGTGCTCGACCCGACCCTGCTGGGTCTGCCGGCGCTGCCCCTGCCCCAAGCCACCGTCGCCCAGGGGGCACCATGAGAAGCAAGCTGGTGAGGTGGCAGCTCGTCGCCTTCCTGGTCATCACCATCCTCGGCATCACCTTCACCGGGGTGCGCTACGTGGGGCTGGACAAGTACCTGTGGTCCTCGGGCTACTCCGTCCAGATGGAGCTGCAGAACTCCGGCGGGATCTTTGAGAACGCCGAGGTCACCTATCGTGGCGTGGCCATCGGGACGGTCGGGCCGCTCACGCTCACCGACCGCGGTGTGTCGGTGGAGCTGCTGATCAACGACAACACCCCGGACATTCCCACCGACCTCAAGGCCGTGGTGGCCAACCGGTCCGCGGTCGGCGAGCAGTACGTCGACCTGCAGCCCAACACCAGCGAGGGACCATTCCTCAGCTCGGGCTCAGTGATCCCGATGGATCGCACCGCGGTCCCGGTCACCACCGAGAAGCTGCTCAGCAGCGTGGACCAGCTGGTGCGGTCGGTGCCGGTGGAGTCCCTGCGCACGGTCGTCTCCGAGCTGGGCACCGCCTTCAACGGCCTCGGCCCGTCGCTGCAGCGCCTGCTCGACCAGGGCAACCTGCTCACCACCACCGCGATCGACAACCAGCCGCAGACGCTGCGGCTGATCAGCGACGCCCAGACCGTGCTGGACACCCAGCGCTCCGAGGGCTCCTCCATCATCGGCTTCAGCCGGGACCTGCAGCTGGTCACCCAGCAGCTGCAGGCCAGCGACCCCGACCTGCGCCGGCTGATCACCACCGGGCAGTCCGCGGGCAGCGAGGTGGGGGCCCTGCTGGACAGCAGCTCCGCGTCACTGGCCAACACGGTGGCCAACCTCGGCACGGTCACCACCGTGACCTCGGCCCGCACCGGTGGCCTCCGAGCGCTCAACCAGCTGCTGCCCGCCGTGGCGGCCGCCGGGTTCACCAGCGCACCGGGCGACGGCTTCGCCCACTTCGGCCTGGTGCTCAACGTCAACGACCCGTTCCCGTGCACCGCCGGCTACGAGGGCACCTACCAGGAGCTGGAGCGGCAGCGCGCGGCCAACCCCGCGTTCAACGACTACTACGACAAGCCCCCGCTGAACACCAACGCCTACTGCGCAGAGCCCAACGGCAGCCCCATCTCGGTCCGTGGCACCCAGCACGCGGTCGCCCAGCCCGGCAGCCCGGTGCTTCCGCCGGTGCAGTCCGGTGGTGCCGGCTACAACAGCGGCGCGCTGAGCCAGGACTCCGGGGTGCTGGTGAACCAGCTCTCCGGCCTGCTCAACCGGTTGATCTTCGGGTCGTGAGATCCTCTCGGGGTGGTGCAGGACTGCTCACCCTGGCGCTGTCCGCAGCGCACTGATCGAAGAACGGAGCATGTCGGAGAAGTCCGGCACTATGTATGGCAATGGATGAATCACGCCTGGACGCTGACGGCGTCGACGACAGCAACCACGGCCGCCGCCAGGACCGCGGTGCCCCGACCGACGACACGGGAGCCGCACAGGGGGAGCCAGCTGCTCCTGACCTGAGCAAGAAGTCCGGCGACGGGACCGGCGTTGCCGCCCGTAGCGCCGGCGCCGCCACGGAGGCCGAGGACGGTGCAGGCGACGACGGCCAGGGCACCGGGGATCGCCAGCCCGGACGAACCAAGGTCGCCACGGCAGCAGCCGCGGTCGTGGTCGCGGCTGCCCTGCTGGGCGGAGCGATCTGGTACACCGTGGACAGCTTCAGCGAGTCCGGCCCCACGTCGGTGACCGCCGACCGCGACGCCGCCGTGGAAGCCGCCCGCAGCGTCGGGGCCACCATGACCACGGTGAACGGCGGAGACCCGCAGGGCACCCTGCAGGCGTGGCGCAACGCCATCACCGGGGAGCTGGCCGAGCAGTACGCCCAGCAGGAGGCGCAGCTCACCCAGCGGATCGCGCAGACCAAGGGCTCCGTCACCTCGACGGTCACCAACGCCGCGCTCACCGAGCTCGACTCCGGCGCCGGCACGGCCAGCGCGCTGGTCTTCGTGGACACCACCTTCACCAGCGCCACGCCAGCTCCCGCCCCGAGCCCAGCGCCGGCCCCCGGCGGCTCGACCGATCCCAGCGCCGCACCTGCGCCCAGCAGCCCGGCCGCCGCGCCCAGTGGCTCGGAGCAGGCCGGCGGAACGGGCCAGAAGCAGCGTCTGGCGCTGACTCTGGCCATGGTCCGCACCGCAGATGGCTGGAAGGTCTCCAACCTGCAGCCCAACGAGCCGACGCAGGCCGGACAGTGACCGGCACCCGCCGCCACCACCGTCCGAGCAGCTGCGAGAGGAGCACGTACCGATGCCACCGGTGAACCGCAAGGGCCCGGGACCCCGGCCCACCCCCCGGCGCCGCCCGGCGGTGGCCGGCACCCGTGCCCGCCCCACCGCGCAGGACCCGCAGCCGCACGCTTCGACGACGGCAGCTCCCAGCTCCGCGGACACCGGCCGGCCGGACCCCAGCAGCACCACCACGGAGAGCCCGGCGGCCTCGGCAGGCTCCGCGCAGCCGGCCAGTGCTCGCCCGCGGCCGCGGCGGAACCGACCGTCCCGCACCTCGCTGACCAACCCGCGGTGGATCGCGGTGTCCGCCCTGGTGGCGCTCATGCTGGTCGCGGCGGTCGTGCTCGCCGTCACCTCGGTGATCCACAACAGCTCCGGCGACGGTGGCGACACCGCCAACGCCGCGCTGGTGGACCAGCCGGCCACCCAGGAGGTCAACGCTGCGGCGGCCAACGTGCTGAAGACCGCCTACACCTACAGCCACACCACGCTGGACGCCGACTTCGACGCCGCGGTGAAGCTGATGACGCCGGAGATGGCCAACCAGTACAACTCCAACCGGGACAACATCCGCAAGGTGGCCACCCAGGCCAAGACCACCACCAGTGCGACCGTGGTCTCCAACGGGGTCCGGCTGCTCAGCGGCGGCCGCGCCGAGGTGATCGCCTTCGTGGTGATCAACGCCGACAACAACGGTCAGGCCCTGCAGGCCAGCGGCTACCGCTTCACGGCAAACCTGTTGCGGGACAACGGGCAGTGGTTGCTGTCCGGGCTCACCGAGGCCTGATCACGCCGCGTCGCCCGGGCCCGCCCCTGTCCCGGGTCGCCGCCGGGACCCGACACGCCGTGCGTGGCACCCTTGACGCACCGGCAGGCGGCGTCCACGCTTGTGCCTGCGCGCGCAGCTTGACTGCGTGGGATCGAGGCTGCCGACTCGACAACGGCCGAAACAGGGGCTAAACTCCAACGTTGCGCTGGTCTCCTGCTGTCCGCACCCCAAAATCAGCTACACCCGGGGTCGAGAGCAGGCCGCCCGCAACAGAGTCTGGACGAGGGATCTGCCCATGGTAGAGCCGTCGTTCAGTGTCGACAAAGCAGCGGCCGTCCGAGCAGCGACGGCCCGCATGAGGTGCTGGAAGGATGCATCTTGGCAGTCTCCCGCCAGACCAAGACCACTCCCGAGAAGACCGGTCCTGCTGACCAGTCAAAGCTTGTAGGCATCCCTGGTGCCCCCAAGAGGGTTTCGTTCGCAAAGATCAAAGAGCCCTTGGAGGTGCCAGACCTACTCGACCTGCAGACCGACTCCTTTGAGTGGCTGATCGGTTCGCCGGTGTGGCGCGAGCGGGCGCTCTCCCGGGGCGACAACGCCGAGTCCGGTGGCCTCGAGGACATCCTCACGGAGCTGTCCCCGATCGAGGACTTCTCCGGCTCGATGTCGCTGTCCTTCTCCGACCCGCGCTTCGACGAGGTCAAGGCCTCCGTCGAGGAGTGCAAGGACAAGGACATGACGTACGCGGCGCCCCTGTTCGTCACCGCGGAGTTCATCAACAACAACACCGGCGAGATCAAGAGCCAGACGGTGTTCATGGGTGACTTCCCGATGATGACTGACAAGGGCACGTTCGTCATCAACGGCACCGAGCGTGTCGTCGTCTCCCAGCTGGTGCGCTCCCCGGGCGTCTACTTCGACCACGCGGTCGACAAGGCCACCGACAAGGACGTGCACAGCGTCAAGGTGATCCCCGGCCGCGGTGCGTGGCTGGAGTTCGACGTCGACAAGCGCGACACCGTGGGTGTGCGCATCGACCGCAAGCGCCGCCAGCCGGTCACCGTGCTGCTGAAGGCGCTGGGCTGGACCACCGAGCAGATCACCGAGCGCTTCGGCTTCAGCGAGATCCTGATGGCGACGCTGGAGAAGGACAACACCGCGGGCACCGACGAGGCCCTGCTGGACATCTACCGCAAGCTGCGTCCGGGCGAGCCCCCCACGCGGGAGAGCGCGCAGACCCTGCTGGAGAACCTGTTCTTCAAGGACAAGCGCTACGACCTGGCCAAGGTCGGCCGCTACAAGATCAACAAGAAGCTCGGCCTCAACGCGGGCCAGCCGGTCACCAGCAGCACGCTGACCGAGGAAGACGTCGTCGCCACCATCGAGTACCTGGTGCGCCTGCACGCGGGCGAGACCACGATGACCGCCCCCGGCGGCGTCGAGGTCCCGGTCGAGGTGGACGACATCGACCACTTCGGCAACCGGCGCCTGCGCACCGTCGGCGAGCTCATCCAGAACCAGATCCGCGTGGGTCTGTCCCGGATGGAGCGCGTGGTGCGCGAGCGGATGACGACCCAGGACGTCGAGGCGATCACGCCCCAGACCCTGATCAACATCCGTCCCGTCGTGGCGGCCATCAAGGAGTTCTTCGGAACCTCCCAGCTGAGCCAGTTCATGGACCAGACCAACCCCCTGTCCGGACTGACGCACAAGCGTCGCCTGTCCGCGCTGGGCCCGGGTGGTCTGTCTCGTGAGCGCGCCGGCTTCGAGGTCCGCGACGTGCACCCCAGCCACTACGGCCGCATGTGCCCGATCGAGACCCCTGAGGGCCCGAACATCGGCCTGATCGGCTCGCTGTCGTCCTACGCGCGGGTGAACCCCTTCGGGTTCATCGAGACGCCGTACCGCAAGGTCGTCGACGGACACGTCACCGACCAGCTGGACTACCTCACCGCTGACGAGGAGGACCGCTTCGTCGTGGCGCAGGCCAACTCGACGCTCGACGCCGAGGGCAACCTCGCCGACGAGCGCGTGCTGGTCCGCCGCAAGGGTGGCGAGGTCGACTACATCGACCCGCACGGCGTCGACTACATCGACGTCTCCCCGCGCCAGATGGTGTCGGTCGCCACGGCGATGATCCCGTTCCTGGAGCACGACGACGCCAACCGCGCGCTGATGGGCGCCAACATGCAGCGCCAGGCGGTCCCGCTGGTGCGCAGCGAGGCACCGCTGGTCGGCACCGGCATGGAGCTGCGGGCCGCGGTGGACGCCGGTGACGTCATCGTCACCAGCAAGTCCGGCGTCATCGAGGAGGTCTCGGCGGACTACGTCACCGTGATGGCCGACGACGGCACCCGCCAGACCTACCGCATGCGCAAGTTCGCCCGCTCCAACCAGGGCACCTGCACCAACCAGCGCCCCATCGTGGACGAGGGTCAGCGGGTGGAGTCCGGCCAGGTCCTGGCCGACGGTCCCTGCACCGAGAACGGCGAGATGGCCCTGGGCAAGAACCTGCTCGTGGCGATCATGCCGTGGGAGGGTCACAACTACGAGGACGCGATCATCCTCAGCCAGCGGCTGATCCAGGACGACACCCTCACCTCGATCCACATCGAGGAGCACGAGATCGACGCCCGCGACACCAAGCTTGGTGCCGAGGAGATCACCCGGGACATCCCGAACGTCTCCGAGGAGGTGCTGGCCGACCTCGACGACCGCGGCATCATCCGCATCGGCGCCGAGGTCCAGCCTGGTGACGTGCTGGTCGGCAAGGTCACGCCCAAGGGCGAGACCGAGCTCACCCCGGAGGAGCGGCTGCTGCGCGCGATCTTCGGCGAGAAGGCCCGCGAGGTGCGCGACACCAGCCTCAAGGTGCCCCACGGCGAGACCGGCAAGGTCATCGGCATCCGGGTGTTCTCCCGCGACGACGACGACGACCTGCCCCCCGGCGTGAACGAGCTGGTCCGCGTCTACGTGGCCCAGAAGCGCAAGATCCAGGACGGCGACAAGCTCGCCGGCCGGCACGGCAACAAGGGCGTCATCGGCAAGATCCTGCCCGCCGAGGACATGCCCTTCCTGCCCGACGGCACGCCGATCGACATCATCCTGAACACCCACGGTGTTCCGCGACGGATGAACCTCGGCCAGATCCTGGAGGTCCACCTCGGGTGGATCGCCAAGACCGGCTGGCAGATCAACGGTGACCCGGACTGGGCCAGCAAGCTGCCCGAGGAGCTCTACTCCGCGGAGCCGGGCACCCGCACGGCCACCCCGGTGTTCGACGGTGCTCGGGAGAACGAGATCACCGGGCTGCTCGGGTCCACGCTGCCCAACCGGGACGGCGAGATGATGGTCAAGGGCGACGGCAAGGCCACCCTGTTCGACGGTCGCTCCGGCGAGCCGTACCCGTACCCGGTGGCAGTCGGCTACATGTACATCATCAAGCTGCACCACCTGGTGGACGACAAGATCCACGCCCGCTCCACCGGCCCGTACTCGATGATCACGCAGCAGCCGCTGGGTGGTAAGGCGCAGTTCGGTGGCCAGCGCTTCGGTGAGATGGAGTGCTGGGCGATGCAGGCCTACGGCGCGGCGTACACGCTGCAGGAGCTGCTCACGATCAAGTCGGACGACGTCCTTGGTCGTGTGAAGGTCTACGAGGCCATCGTCAAGGGCGAGAACATCCCCGAGCCGGGCATCCCGGAGTCGTTCAAGGTGCTCCTCAAGGAGCTGCAGTCGCTGTGCCTCAACGTCGAGGTGCTCTCCAGTGACGGCGCGGCGATCGAGATGGGCGGGGGTGACGACGAGGACCTGGAGCGTGCTGCTGCCAACCTCGGCATCAACCTCTCCCGCAACGAGTCGGTGACCGTCGAAGACGTCGTGAACTGAGGCGGCGAACCGCTTCAGCAGGTTTGGCTCACCCGGTGAGCCGACCACTTTCCTCCGGTGCAGCCCCACGCGGGCTGCACCGGAGGAGGGACAAGTCCACACCCCTAGGCCGCTCGCACCATGAGCGCCACTACCCCCAAGGGAGAAGGAAGCGACGTGCTCGACGTCAACTTCTTCGATGAGCTACGCATCGGACTGGCCACGGCAGACGACATCCGCCACTGGTCATTCGGCGAGGTCAAGAAGCCCGAGACCATCAACTACCGCACGCTCAAGCCTGAGAAGGACGGCTTGTTCTGCGAGAAGATCTTCGGTCCCACCCGGGACTGGGAGTGCTACTGCGGCAAGTACAAGCGTGTCCGCTTCAAGGGCATCATCTGTGAGCGCTGCGGCGTCGAGGTGACGCGTGCCAAGGTGCGCCGCGAGCGGATGGGCCACATCGAGCTCGCCGCCCCGGTCACCCACATCTGGTACTTCAAGGGCGTTCCGTCCCGGTTGGGCTACCTGCTCGACCTGGCCCCCAAGGACCTCGAGAAGATCATCTACTTCGCCGCCTACGTCATCGTCGGCGTCGACACCGAGCTGCGCCACAACGAGCTCTCCACCCTCGAGGCCGAGATGGTCAGCGAGCGCAAGACCGTGGAGAACCAGCGTGACGCCGACCTGGAGGCCCGGGCCCAGAAGCTCGAGGCCGACCTGGCCGAGCTCGAGGCCGAGGGCGCCAAGAGCGACGTCCGCCGCAAGGTCAAGGACAGCGGCGAGCGCGAGATGCGCCAGATCCGCGACCGCGCCGGTCGTGAGCTGGACCGTCTCGACGAGATCTGGACCACCTTCACCAAGCTCTCGGTCAAGCAGCTCGTCATCGACGAGATGCTGCACCGCGAGCTGGTCGACCGCTACGGCGAGTACTTCACCTCGGCCATGGGTGCGGAGTCCATCCAGAAGCTGATGGAGGTCTTCGACATCGACGCGGAGGCCGAGCTGCTGCGCGAGACCATCCGCAGCGGCAAGGGCCAGAAGAAGCTGCGCGCGCTCAAGCGACTCAAGGTGGTCGCGGCGTTCCAGCAGACCCGCAACAACCCGCAGGGCATGGTCCTGGACTGTGTCCCGGTGATCCCGCCGGACCTGCGTCCCATGGTCCAGCTCGACGGTGGCCGGTTCGCGACCTCCGACCTGAACGACCTGTACCGCCGCGTGATCAACCGCAACAACCGCCTCAAGCGACTGATCGACCTCGGCGCGCCCGAGATCATCGTCAACAACGAGAAGCGGATGCTGCAGGAGTCCGTCGACGCCCTGTTCGACAACGGTCGTCGCGGTCGTCCGGTCACTGGTCCGGGCAACCGGCCCCTGAAGTCCCTGAGCGACCTGCTCAAGGGCAAGCAGGGTCGGTTCCGCCAGAACCTGCTGGGCAAGCGCGTGGACTACTCCGGCCGTTCGGTGATCGTCGTCGGTCCGCAGCTGAAGCTGCACCAGTGCGGTCTGCCCAAGCTGATGGCGCTGGAGCTCTTCAAGCCCTTCGTGATGAAGCGGCTGGTGGACCTCAACCACGCGCAGAACATCAAGTCGGCCAAGCGGATGGTCGAGCGTCGTCGCGCCCAGGTGTGGGACGTGCTCGAGGAGGTCATCTCCGAGCACCCCGTGCTGCTCAACCGCGCGCCGACCCTGCACCGTCTGGGCATCCAGGCCTTCGAGCCCCAGCTGGTCGAGGGCAAGGCCATCCAGCTGCACCCGCTGGTGTGCGAGGCGTTCAACGCCGACTTCGACGGTGACCAGATGGCGGTGCACCTGCCGCTGAGTGCCGAGGCCCAGGCCGAGGCACGCATCCTGATGCTGTCGTCGAACAACATCCTCTCGCCGGCATCGGGTCGCCCGCTGGCCATGCCGCGTCTGGACATGGTCACCGGCCTCTACCACCTCACCCGGATCGTCGACGGTGCTCCGGGTGAGCGCCTCGCCGGCGCCGACGTGGCCGAGGGCGGCGTGTTCTCCACGCCGGCCGAGGCGATCATGGCGATGGACCGTGGCGTGCTGTCGGTGCAGGCGATGACCCGCATCCGGGTCAGCGACCTGCGCCCGTCCAAGGCCGACGAGCCGCGGATGCTGGAGGAGGGCTGGAAGCCGGGTGAGCCGTGGGTGGCGGAGACGTCGCTCGGTCGGGTGATCTTCAACCAGCTCCTGCCGGCGGACTACCCGTTCGTCAACGAGGCGATGCCGAAGAAGCGTCAGGCGGCGATCGTCAACGACCTCGCCGAGCGCTACCCGATGGTGGTCGTGGCCCAGACGCTGGACAAGCTGAAGGACTGCGGCTTCTACTGGGCCACCCGCTCGGGTGTCACCGTGGCCATCTCCGACGTCCTGGTGCCGCCGAACAAGCAGCAGATCCTGGACGGCTACGAGCTGCAGGCCGACGAGATCGAGAAGAAGTTCGCCCGGGGCAAGATCGCCGCCCCCGAGCGGCAGAGCGACCTCGAGAAGATCTGGACCGCAGCCAAGGAGGAGGTGGCCGCCGCGATGGAGGCCAACTTCCCCGACGACAACCCGATCCCGATGATCGTGAAGTCGGGTGCGGCCGGAAACATGAACCAGGTCGTGCAGCTCGCCGGCATGCGAGGGATGGTGGCCAACACCAAGGGCGAGAACATCGTCCGTCCCATCAAGGCGAACTTCCGCGAGGGTCTGTCCGTGCTGGAGTACTTCATCTCCACCCACGGCGCCCGCAAGGGTCTGGCCGACACCGCGCTGCGCACCGCCGACTCCGGGTACCTCACCCGCCGTCTGGTGGACGTGTCGCAGGACGTCATCGTCCGCGAGGTCGACTGCGCCACCGAGCGCGGCATCATGATGACCATCGCGGAGCGTCAGCCCGACGGCACCCTGGTGCGCGACGCCCACGTGGAGACCAGCACCTACGCACGGACGCTGGCCTCCGACGCGGTGGACGCCGACGGCAACGTCGTCGTGCCCGCGGGCTCGGACCTGGGCGACCCCGCGCTGGAGACGCTGCTCAACGGCGGTGTCACCGAGGTGCGGGTGCGCAGCGTGCTCACCTGCGAGTCGGCCACCGGCGTGTGCGCGACCTGCTACGGCCGCTCCATGGCCACCGGCAAGCTGGTGGACGTGGGCGAGGCCGTCGGCATCGTCGCGGCACAGTCCATCGGTGAGCCCGGCACGCAGCTGACCATGCGCACCTTCCACACCGGTGGCGTCGGCGGTGACGACATCACCGGTGGTCTGCCGCGTGTGCAGGAGCTGTTCGAGGCGCGGGTGCCCAAGGGCAAGACCCCGATCGCCGACGTCAGCGGGCGCATCCGGCTGGAGGACAACGACCGCTTCTACAAGATCACCATCGTTCCCGACGACGGGGGCGAGGAGGTCGTGTACGAGAAGCTGTCCAAGCGTTCACGCCTGAAGACCATCGCGGTCGACGGCACCGAGCGCGTGCTCCAGGACGGTGACCACGTGGAGGTGGGCGACCAGCTCCTCGAGGGCGCGTCCGACCCGCACGAGGTGCTGCGCGTGATGGGCCCCCGCGAGGTGCAGATGCACCTGGTGGACGAGGTCCAGAAGGTCTACCGCAGCCAGGGTGTGTCGATCCACGACAAGCACATCGAGGTGATCGTGCGGCAGATGCTGCGTCGCGTGACCATCATCGACTCCGGTGCCACCGAGTTCCTGCCCGGTTCACTCACCGAGCGCAGCGAGTTCGAGGCGTCCAACCGGCGCGTCGTGGCCGAGGGCAACGAGCCGGCCGCCGGCCGTCCGGTGCTCATGGGCATCACCAAGGCGTCGCTGGCCACCGAGTCGTGGCTGTCGGCGGCCTCCTTCCAGGAGACCACCCGCGTGCTCACCGATGCCGCCATCAACGGCAAGCGGGACAAGCTGGTGGGCCTGAAGGAGAACGTGATCATCGGAAAGCTGATCCCGGCGGGTACCGGCATCAACCGGTACCGCAACATCCAGGTGCAGCCGACCGAGGAGGCCCGCGCGGCCGCCTACGCCATGCCGTCCTTCGACGACGGGTACTACTCGCCCGACGCCTTCGGAACCGGCACGGGCGCTGCGGTCCCGCTGGACGACTACGGGTTCGGCGGCAGCGACTACCGCTGACCTCCGAGCTGGTGCCACCCCGTGGGCCCCAGGCACTCTGCCTGGGGCCCACGGTGGCGCCGACAGGGAGCGCGGAGCGGGGTCATTTTGACCTCACCGCAACTGAAAAGGTATCGTTGGCGGTCGTGCCCGGCCTCGGTCGGGATTGCAGTGTGCCCGTCCATTCCGGGAGACCGTGAGCACGAGGTCTCCGCGCAGGATGTTGCTGTTGGGGAGTCCGACACGCCCGACCGCGGGGACAAGGCTGCACGAGCACCAACGACGTCACGTACAGAGAAGCCACGATCGCACCGATCGCATCAATACGAGAAAGCCGGTCTATGCCCACCATCCAGCAGCTGGTCCGCAAGGGTCGCCAGGACAAGGTCGCCAAGCTCAAGACGGCGGCGTTGAAGGGGAGTCCCCAGCGTCGTGGCGTGTGCACTCGCGTGTACACCACCACCCCGAAGAAGCCGAACTCCGCTCTGCGCAAGGTGGCTCGTGTCCGGCTGACCAGCCAGGTCGAGGTCACCGCGTACATCCCCGGTGAGGGCCACAACCTGCAGGAGCACTCCATGGTGCTCGTGCGAGGCGGTCGCGTGAAGGACCTCCCTGGTGTGCGTTACAAGATCATTCGCGGCTCCCTTGACACCCAGGGCGTCAAGGGTCGCAAGCAGGGCCGCAGCAAGTACGGCGCGAAGAAGGAGAAGAGCTAATGCCTCGCAAGGGCCCCGCACCGAAGCGCCCGCTGGTCAACGACCCGGTCTACGGATCCCCGGTCGTCACCCAGCTGGTCAACAAGATCCTGCTCGACGGCAAGAAGTCGATCGCGGAGTCGATCGTCTACGGTGCGCTGGAGGGCTGCCGCGAGAAGACCGGCACCGACCCCGTGCTGACCCTGAAGAAGGCGCTGGAGAACGTGAAGCCGGCCCTCGAGGTGAAGAGCCGCCGCGTCGGTGGCGCCACCTACCAGGTCCCGATCGAGGTCAAGCCCGGCCGTGCGAACACCCTCGCGCTGCGCTGGCTCGTCACCTTCTCTCGCGCCCGTCGCGAGAAGACCATGGTGGAGCGCCTCGCCAACGAGCTGCTCGACGCCAGCAACGGCCTCGGTGCGGCGGTCAAGCGCCGCGAGGACACCCACAAGATGGCCGAGTCGAACAAGGCCTTCGCGCACTACCGCTGGTGAGCCGGTCCGGGGCCCAGGCCCCGGGCAGCTCCACCACCTTCTCGACCAGAACGTGCTGCACAAGAAGATCGACCACCACCAGGGTCTGTGTGTGATCACCTCACCGCTGGCCCACCGATGAACGTAAGCGGGGACCACACTCGTGGCACAGGAAGTGCTGACCGACCTCAACAAGGTCCGCAACATCGGCATCATGGCGCACATCGATGCCGGTAAGACCACCACTACCGAGCGCATCCTCTTCTACACCGGTGTGAACTACAAGATCGGTGAGACCCACGACGGTGCCTCGACGACTGACTGGATGGAGCAGGAGCAGGAGCGCGGCATCACGATCACCTCTGCCGCGGTGACCTGCTTCTGGAACAACAACCAGATCAACATCATCGACACCCCGGGTCACGTCGACTTCACCGTGGAGGTGGAGCGCTCCCTGCGCGTGCTGGACGGCGCGGTGGCGGTCTTCGACGGCAAGGAGGGCGTCGAGCCCCAGTCGGAGCAGGTCTGGCGCCAGGCCGACAAGTACGACGTCCCGCGCATCTGCTTCGTCAACAAGATGGACAAGCTCGGCGCGGACTTCTACTACACGGTCGACACCATCAAGGACCGCCTGGGCGCCAAGCCGTTGGTCATCCAGCTGCCGATCGGTGCCGAGGACCAGTTCGAGGGCATCGTCGACCTGGTCGAGATGAACGCCAAGGTCTGGACCGGCGAGACGAAGCTGGGCGAGAAGTACGAGGTCAAGGAGATCCCGGCGGACCTCGCCGAGCGCGCCGAGCAGTACCGCCAGGAGCTGCTCGAGACCGTCGCGGAGTCCGACGAGGCCCTGCTGGAGAAGTTCTTCGGTGGCGAGGACCTCACGGTCGAGGAGGTCAAGGGGGCGATTCGCAAGCTCACCGTGGCCAGCGAGCTGTACCCGGTGCTGTGTGGCTCGGCGTTCAAGAACAAGGGCGTGCAGCCCATGCTCGACGCCGTGGTCGACTACCTGCCGTCCCCGCTGGACGTCGAGTCGGTGCAGGGCCACGCGCCCGGCAACGAGGAGGAGCTCCTCGTCCGCAAGCCGGCCGCTGACGAGCCGTTCGCGGCTCTGGCGTTCAAGATCGCGGTGCACCCCTTCTTCGGCAAGCTGACCTACGTCCGGGTGTACTCCGGGCGGGTCGACTCCGGTGCCCAGGTGGTCAACTCCACCAAGGGCAAGAAGGAGCGTCTGGGCAAGATCTTCCAGATGCACTCCAACAAGGAGAACCCGGTCCCCAACGCGAGCGTCGGTCACATCTACGCCGTGATCGGTCTGAAGGACACCACGACCGGTGACACGCTGTGCGACCCGCAGCACCAGGTCATCCTCGAGTCGATGACGTTCCCGGACCCGGTCATCGAGGTGGCGATCGAGCCGAAGACGAAGTCCGACCAGGAGAAGCTGGGCATCGCGATCCAGAAGCTCGCCGAGGAGGACCCGACCTTCAAGGTGCACCTGGACCAGGACTCCGGCCAGACCGTGATCGGCGGCATGGGCGAGCTCCACCTGGACATCCTGGTGGACCGCATGCGTCGCGAGTTCAAGGTCGAGGCCAACGTCGGCAAGCCGCAGGTGGCGTACCGCGAGACCATCCGCAAGACGGTCGAGAAGTACGACTACACGCACAAGAAGCAGACCGGTGGCTCCGGCCAGTTCGCCAAGGTGATCATCAAGCTCGAGCCGTTCACCTCGGAGGACGGCGCGCTCTACGAGTTCGAGAACAAGGTCACCGGTGGGCGCGTCCCCCGCGAGTACATCCCGTCGGTCGACGCCGGTGCGCAGGACGCCATGCAGTACGGCATCCTGGCCGGCTACCCGCTGGTCAACATCAAGCTGACCCTGCTCGACGGTGCCTACCACGAGGTCGACTCCTCCGAGATGGCCTTCAAGGTCGCCGGTTCCATGGCGCTCAAGGAGGCTGCTCGTCAGGCCGGCCCGGTCATCCTCGAGCCGCTGATGGCGGTCGAGGTGATCACGCCCGAGGACTACATGGGCGACGTGATCGGCGACCTCAACTCCCGCCGTGGCCAGATCCAGGCCATGGAGGAACGAAGTGGTGCGCGCATCGTCAAGGCGCTCGTGCCGCTGTCGGAGATGTTCGGCTACGTCGGTGACCTCCGGTCCCGCACGCAGGGCCGGGCAAACTACTCGATGGTGTTCGACTCCTACGCCGAGGTCCCGGCCAACGTGGCCAAGGAGATCATCGCCAAGGCGACGGGGGAGTAACCCATCGGGGACGATAGTCTGCAAGCAGTGATTTCAGCTGTGCGCAGGCGCTAGCACGAGCACGACGAACACCAGCACTACACGATTCAGACAACCAGACCTGCTGTGCCACAAGGCACAGCGCGCAAGTCCAGGAGGACATTCAGTGGCGAAGGCGAAGTTCGAGCGGACGAAGCCGCACGTGAACATCGGCACCATCGGTCACGTCGACCACGGCAAGACCACGCTGACGGCTGCCATCACCAAGGTGTTGCACGACAAGTTCCCCGACCTGAACGAGGCCTCGGCCTTCGATCAGATCGACAAGGCGCCGGAAGAGCGTCAGCGCGGCATCACGATCAACATCTCCCACGTGGAGTACCAGACCGAGAAGCGTCACTACGCGCACGTCGACGCCCCCGGTCACGCTGACTACATCAAGAACATGATCACCGGTGCGGCCCAGATGGACGGCGCGATCCTGGTGGTTGCGGCGACCGACGGCCCCATGCCCCAGACGCGTGAGCACGTGCTGCTCGCCCGTCAGGTCGGCGTCCCCTACATCCTGGTGGCGCTGAACAAGTCGGACATGGTCGACGACGAGGAGATCCTCGAGCTCGTCGAGATGGAGGTCCGTGAGCTGCTCAGCGACCAGGAGTTCGACGGCGACAACGCCCCGATCGTCCGCGTCTCTGCGCTCAAGGCCCTCGAGGGCGACCCGGAGTGGTCCGAGAAGATCGTCGAGCTCATGGACGCCGTGGACGAGAGCGTGCCGGACCCCGTCCGCGACACCGAGCGTCCGTTCCTGATGCCCGTCGAGGACGTCTTCACCATCACCGGCCGCGGCACCGTGGTCACCGGCCGCATCGAGCGTGGCGAGCTGAAGGTGAACGAGGAGGTCGAGCTGGTGGGCATCCGCGAGAAGTCCACCAAGACCACCGTTACCGGCATCGAGATGTTCCGCAAGCTGCTCGACAGCGGCCAGGCGGGCGACAACGTCGGCCTGCTGGTCCGCGGCATCAAGCGCGAGGACGTCGAGCGCGGCATGGTCGTGGTCAAGCCCGGCACCACCACTCCGCACACGGAGTTCGAGGGCAACGTCTACATCCTGTCGAAGGACGAGGGCGGGCGGCACACGCCGTTCTTCAACAACTACCGCCCCCAGTTCTACTTCCGGACCACGGACGTCACGGGCGTCGTCACGCTGCCCGAGGGCACCGAGATGGTCATGCCCGGCGACAACACCGAGATGAGCGTCAAGCTCATCCAGCCGATCGCCATGGACGAGGGTCTGCGGTTCGCCATCCGTGAGGGTGGTCGTACCGTCGGCGCCGGCCGAGTCACCAAGATCACCAAGTAACACCAAGCGGCTGGTCTCCAGCTGCAGCGCCGAGGGGCGCCTCCGTCATCGACGGGGGCGCCCCTTTGCGTGTTTCGGTCACAGGTCTGCAACTGTGTGGCTGATCGTGGCTTTGCGGGTGCGACGCCCGCCGAACGCCTCTACTCTCGGGACGGCGATGCAGTCGTGATCTGACCAGACCGTGCGGGACCTGTTGTTCGGCGCCAGCGGCATTCGCTCCACGGACCAGGGTGTAACGGGGCGACCGACCCAGTCGATAGACATCCGTCCGTCCATGCACGACAAATAGGCCCTCCGACGTTCAGTGGCGCAAGTGCCCACAAGAGGTCGGATGACCTACTTTGCAGATAGTACTCAAGGCGTCGCTCCTTGTACAGGGGGGGAGGGCCGCGTGATGACCCATGACGTCAGGCTAGGGGGCACTGAATGGGTGGGGAGCTTCCCGCGCATGACACGACCATCGAGACGATCGGCCCGTCCGTCCTGCCGCTGTCATCGGCGCAGCGAGGCATCTGGCTCATGCAGCAGATGGATCCCGCCACTCCGGTGGTCATCGCCCAGTACGTCGAGATCTATGGGCAGCTAGATCCGCAGCTGCTGCTGGCGGCCCACGCCCGTGCCGCCCTGGAGCAGCAGTCGATGGTGGTTCGGGTGAGCCTGGTCGACGGGGTGCCGCACCAGCACGTGCAGCCCATCGACGGGGAGGTTTTTCCCTGCGTGGTGCTGGACCTGCGCGCCGAGCACGACCCCGTGGCGGCGGCGCACCGCTGGATGCGCGCCGACCAGGAGCAGCCGGTGCAGCTGGTGGGGGCGCCGCTGGTGCAGGTGGCGGTGCTGCGCGTGGGCGAGCGACACCACCTCTGGTACACCCGGGTGCACCACCTCGCCTTCGACGGGTTCGCCTCGATGCGGATGCTGACCCGCATCGCGGAGGTCTACACCGAGCTGGCCGCACGGGTGCAGGGCAGGCAGGAGCCCCCGACCGACCTGTCCACGCTGCTGGGGATCGACCAGGCCTACCAGGGCTCCGCGCGGCAGCAGCGCGACCGCGAGTACTGGCGCTCACAGACCGAGGGCCTGGGCGACCCGCTCACCCTGTCCCGCCGCCGCGCGCCGGCCAGCGCCCGCCGGCGCAACGTCATCGGTCCGGTGCCGGCCCCGACCACCGAGGGCCTGCGCCGACACGCGCGGAACCTGGGCGTGTCGGTGTCGCCGGTGCTGGTGGCCGCGGTCGCGCTCTACCTGGGCCGGATGAGCGGCCGCGACGACGTGGTGCTCAGCCTGCCGGTGTCTGGCCGCACCACTGCGGTGCTGCGGCGGGGTGGCGGCATGGTGTCGAACATCGTCCCGGTGCGGGTGCGCCTGGACGAGGAGCAGACGCTCGAGGAGCTGTTCAGCTCGGTGCAGCAGAGCCTGGGTGGAGCGCTGCGCCACCAGCGGCACCGGGCGGAGGACATCCTCCGGGACGCCGGGGTGCAGGGCAGCGAGCGCGGGTACTTCGGACCGATGGTCAACCTGATGCTGTTCCAGCGGGAGCTGGTGCTGGGCACGGCACAGGGCCGGCTGCACATCCTCTCCACCGGGCCGGTGGAGGACCTCAACGTCAACGTCTACCCCGCGGCGGACAAGACCAGCCTCAACCTGGACCTGGAGGCCAACCCGGATCGGTACACGGAGGCGGAGCTGCAGCGCCACCGCGACCGGTTCCTGGGCCTGCTGGCCGACCTGGTGGGCGGCGACAGCGGGCGCACCCTGCGGTCGGTGGGGCTGCTCCGCGCCGGCGAGCGACGCACCCTGGCGGCCCGCAACGACACCACCAGCGGGGTGGGCGCTGGCGACCTGCTGGCCCCGGTGCGCGCCCAGGTGGCCCGTGCCCCCGAGCGCACCGCGCTGCTGCTGGCCGACGGCGCCACCATGTCCTACGGCGAGCTCGACCGACGGTCCACCCAGCTGGCCCGCCACCTGATCGGGCTCGGGGTGGGCCCGGAGGCGCGAGTAGGTGTGGCGATGCGTCGGTCCGCCGAGCTCGTGGTGGCCATCCACGCGGTGCTCAAGGCCGGCGGTGCCTACGTGCCCCTGGACCCGGACCACCCGGCGGAGCGCACCGCGCACGTGCTGCGCTCGGCCGGGCCGGTCTGCGTGCTCACCCGGGCCGCTGACGCGGCAGCGCTGCCACCGGGCACCACCGCGGTGGAGGTGGACCGGCTGGCCCTGGACGACCTGCCGACGCGGGCGATCGAGGACGCCGACCGGAGCGCACCGCTGCGCAGGGAGAACACCGCCTACGTCATCTACACCTCCGGATCCACCGGGCTGCCCAAGGGGGTGGCCGTCTCGCACCGGGCCATCACCAACCAGCTGTGCTGGTTCGCCCAGGAGCACCGCCTCGGCCCGGAGGACGTGGTGCTGCTCAAGACGCCGGCAGGTTTCGACGTATCGCTGTGGGAGCTGTTCGTCCCGCTCTACACCGGAGGACGGCTGGTGGTGGCCGCGCCGGACGGGCACCGCGACCCCGAGTACCTGGCTCGCACCATCGAGCAGCACGGGGTGACGGCCACGTCCTTCGTGCCGACCATGCTGGCTGCCTTCCTGGACCACGCCGGTGCAGCGGACACCACGTCGCTCACCCGGGTGTTTGCCGCCGGCGAGGCTCTCTCGCCCGCGCTCGCCCGACGGTTCGCCCAGCGCAGCGGTGCCCGGTTGCACAACCTCTACGGGCCGACCGAGGCAGCGGTGCACGCCACGCACACCGTGGTCGATCCCGCGCGCAGCTGGGCCGACGGTGAGGCGGTGCCGATCGGCAGGCCCGTCGCCAACACCCGCTGCCACGTCCTGGACACCAGCCTGCGTCCGGTGGCGGACGAGGTGGCCGGGGAGCTCTACCTGGCCGGTGACCAGCTGGCGCACGGCTACCTGGGCCGGCCCGACCTGTCCGCCGAGCGCTTCGTGGCCGACCCGTTCGGCCCTGCCGGCAGCCGGATGTACCGCACCGGCGACCTGGTCCGCTGGAGCGCCGAGGGCGAGCTCGTGTACCTGGGCCGCACCGACGACCAGGTGAAGCTGCGGGGCTACCGCATCGAGCTCGGCGAGGTGGAGTCGGTGCTCGCGGCTGACCCGGGCGTGGGGCAGGCCGTGGTCGCCGTCCGCGAGACCCCGCTGGGTCTGCGGCTGGTGGGTTACGTCGTGGGCCGCGGCAGCGTGCAGCCCGACGTGGGGCACCTGCTGGCGGCGGCCCGCGCCGTGCTGCCGGAGTACATGGTCCCGGAAGAGCTGGTGGTGCTCGACGAGCTCCCGGTCAACCCCAACGGCAAGGTGGACCGCCGCGCGCTGCCCGATCCCTCCGCCCCCCGCAGCGACGCGGGCTACCGCCCCCCGGTCGGACCGGTGCAGACCACGCTGGCCGAGCTGTTCGCCACGGTGCTCGGTGTGCCGCGGGTGGGCGTGGACGACAGCTTCTTCAGCCTCGGTGGCGACAGCATCGTGGCCATGCAGCTCTCCGCCCGGGCCCGCGAGGCCGGGCTGGCGGTGAGCGCCCGTGAGGTCTTCTCGCTGCGCACGGTGGCTCGCCTCGCCGAGGTCGCCCAGCCAGTGGAGCCCGCGGCCACCGAGCTCGCGGAGCTGCCGGGCGGCGCCGCCGGCGAGGTCGCGCTGACGCCGCTGGCTCTGCGCACCCTGGGAGCTGGACCGGTGGAGGCGCTGCGCAGCTACAGCCAGGCCGTCACCGTGACCCTGCCCGACCACGTCGACGAGCCGCTGCTGCGCACCGTGCTGGCGGAGGTGCTCCGCCAGCACGACGCGCTGCGGGCCCGGCTGGTGCTGGGGGCGACCCCGCACCTGGTGGTGCCCGAGCCGACCGGTCCGGTCACGCCCGTGCTGCTGCGGACGGCGCCGACGGACGCCGACTTCACCGGGTCGGCGTGGGCGGACCGGCACGCCCACGAGCTCGCCGCCGCCGCAGACCGGCTCGACCCGGTGGCCGGGGCGATGGTGGCGGCGGTGTGGTTTCCGGGGGTGGACGGCCTGGGGGGCCGGCTGCTGCTGGTGGCCCACCACCTGGTCGTCGACGGGGTGTCCTGGCGGGTGCTCGTGGCCGACCTCGCGGCGGCCGCAGCTGAGGTGGCTGCGGGACAGCCGCCCACCGTGCCCACGGAGCGGACCTCCCTCCGCCGCTGGGGCGCCGCGCTGGTGGAGCAGGCGGGCTCTGACCGGGTCCGCGACGCGGTGGACGGCTGGGTCCACACGCTGCAGCCGGGCGGCCCGGGACTGGGCTCCCGGGCGCTGGACCCCGAGCTGGACACCGTCGCCACGGCCGGGCGCAGCACGGTCCAGCTGTCCGCACAGACCACCGCAACCCTGCTCGCCATGCTGCCGCAGGCCTACGGGGCCGGGGTGGAGGTGGCGCTGCTGAGCGCGCTCGGGCAGGCCGTCGCGCAGCTGCAGCGCGGGCGCGGAGCGGACGTCGCTCCGGTGGCGGTCACCCTGGAGGGCCACGGCCGCGAGGAGTGGCTCGCCCCAGGCGCCGACCTGAGCCGCACCGTCGGCTGGTTCACCTCCACCTACCCCCTGCGGCTGGACCTCACCGGGGTGGACCTGGACGAGGCACTCGCCGGGGGACCCGCGGCCGGCGGCGCGGTGAAGGCAGTGAAGGAGCAGCTGCTCGCGGTGCCCGACCACGGCATCGGCTTCGGCCTGTCCGCCCAGCACGACCCGGTGGCCGCCGGACGCCTGGCGGGGCTGCCCACCCCGGAGATGATCGTCAACTACCTGGGGCGGACGGACTGGGCCGAGCGCGGAGACGGCGGCTGGCAGCCCGACCCCGAGCTCGACGGCATGAGCGCCGTGCGCGGCGACGACATGCCGCTCGCCGCGGTGCTGGAGGTCAACGCCCTCACCCGCAGCACCCCCGAGGGCGCCCGCATCGTGGCCACCCTCGACCACGCTCGCGGCGTGCTGCCGGACGAGGACGCCCGCATGGTGGCCCGGCTCTGGGAGCAGGCGCTGGACGCACTCGCCGAGCACCTGCGCACCGATGACGCCGGCGGGCTCACCCCGTCGGACACCCCGCTAGTGGACGTGACCCAGGCGGAGCTGGAGGAGTGGGAGCAGCGACTGCCCGGGCTGCAGGACGTCTGGCCGCTCGCCCCGCTACAGCGTGGGCTGCACTTCCACGCCGCGCTGGCCGGCACCGACTCCGACGGCTACACCGCGCAGATCCTGCTGCGCCTGCGCGGCGACGTCGACCCGGCTCGGTTGCACGCTGCCGGACAGTCCCTCCTCGACCGGCACGCCGCGCTGCGGGGCGGGTTCGTCAGCCGCTCCGACGGCACCGTGGTGCAGCTGGTGGCCGGCACCGTCACGCTGCCGTGGTCAGAGCACGACGTCACGGGGGTGGCAGACCCGGCGGCAGAGCTCGACCGGCTGCTCGCCACCGAGCGGCGGCGCCCCTTCGACGTCACCACCCCGCCGCTGCTGCGGATGACTGCGGTGCGTGCCGGTGCCACCGACTGGACGCTGGCGCTGACCGCCCACCACCTGGTCATCGACGGGTGGTCCATCCCGCTGGTGCTCGAGGAGCTGCTGGCCGGCTACACCGGCACCGCGGCCACCGAGCCGGCGCCCTCCTACCGCGACCACCTGGCCCGGCTGGCCGAGCAGGACAGTGCCCCTTCGCTGCAGCAGTGGGTGCAGGTGCTCACCGGCGTCGGCGAACCCACCCTGCTCGCTCCCTCAGCTGATCCGCGCGCCGGTGCCGAGGCGCCGGTGGACCACGACGTGATGCTGCCCGCTGCGCTCCGCGCGCGGCTCGGTGAGCTCGCCGGCTCTGCCGGAGTCACCCTGAACACGGTGGTCCAGACGGCCTGGGCGCTGCTGCTGTCCCGGCTCACCGGACGCCAGGACGTGGTGTTCGGCTCCACCGTGGCCGGCCGACCGCCTGAGCTGCCCGGCGTGGAGAAGATGGTGGGGCTGTTCATCAACACGCTGCCCGTCCGCGCCCAGCTGCAGCCCGCGGAGACCGTCGAGGCGCTGCTGCGCCGGCTGCAGGAGGAGGGTGCCGCCCTGCTCGACCACCAGGCGGTCGGGCTGGCGGAGATCCAGCAGGCGGCCGGCACCCCGGCGCTGTTCGACACCCTCACCGTGCTGGAGTCCTACCCGGTGGACCGGGACGGGCTGACCGCCCGTACCGCCGGCAGCGGCCTGGCTGTCGAGGACGTGCAGGTGCACGACGCCACCCACTACCCGGTGGCCCTGGTGACGCTGCTGGACCCCGAGCTGCACTTCCGGTTGAAGGTGGCGCCGTCGGTGTTCGACGACGCCAAGGTGGACCAGCTGGTCGCTCGCTTCCTGCAGGTGCTGACCACGATGACGGAGCACCCGCAGCGCCGGGTGGGCGAGGTGGAGGTGCTCACCGACGCCGAGCTGGCCCACCTGGTGGACGTGCGCGGAGCGGAGCCGCTGCCGCCGAGGACCCTGGCGGAGATCTTCGCCGCGGCCGCCGCCCGCGACCCTGGTGCCGTGGCTGTGGTGGACGGCGACCGGTCGGTGGACTACCGCGAGCTGGACGAGCGCTCCACCCACCTGGCCCGCGCGCTGGTGGCCCGCGGCGTCGGGCCGGAGGTCTTCGTCGCGCTCGGCCTGCCGCGGTCGCTGGAGCTGGTGGTGGCGATCTGGGCGGTGGCCAAGGCCGGCGGTGCCTACGTGCCGGTGGACCCGGGCTACCCGGCCGGGCGCATCGAGCACATGCTCGGCGACAGCGGAGCGGTGCTCGGGCTGACCCTGGCCGAGCACCGCAGCCGGCTGCCCGAGCTGGTCACCTGGTGGGAGGTGGACGAGCTCAGCCGCGCCGGCGCCGAGCAGCCGTCGGCACCAGCCGCGCCGCACGGCCCGGTGCGGCCGGGCAACGCCGCCTACGTCATCTACACCTCCGGCACCACCGGCAGGCCCAAGGGCGTGGTGGTCACCCACGAGGGACTGGCCAGCCTCTGCCAGAGCGAGCGGGAGGCCTTCGACCTCACCCCCGCCGCGCGAGCGCTGCACGTGGCCTCGCCGTCCTTCGACGCCTCGGTGCTGGAGCTGCTGCTCGCCCTCGGGGCGGGCGCCACCCTGGTGATCGCCCCTCCCGACGTCTACGCCGGCGCCGAGCTGGCTGACTTCATCCGCACCTCCGGGGTGACCCACGGCTTCCTCACCCCGGCCGTGCTCCGCTCCATGGACCCGGCGGCAGTGGGCGAGAGCCTGGCCCACGTGGTGGTCGGCGGAGAGACGGTGCCCGCCGAGCTGGTGGCGTCATGGGCGCCGGGGCTGCACCTGCACAACGCCTACGGCCCCACCGAGACGACCGTGCTGGCCACCGCCTCCGTGCCGATGCGGGCAGGCGCGCCGGTGACTATCGGAGCACCGCTGCGCGGGGTGCACCTGCTGGTGCTCGACCAGCGCCTGCGGCCCGTGCCGGTGGGGGTGGAGGGCCACCTCTACGTCGCTGGTCCCGGAGTCACCCGCGGCTACCACGCCGCGCCTGGGCTGACCGCCCGTCGGTACGTGGCCAACCCGTACGGACCTGCCGGCAGCCGGATGTACGACACCGGCGACCTGGTGCGCTGGACGCCGGGCACGGGTGGGCTGGAGCTCAGCCACGTCGGCCGCAGCGACTCCCAGGTGAAGATCCGCGGCCAGCGCATCGAGCCGGGCGAGGTCGACGGCGTCCTGAGCACCCACCCCGCCGTGCGCTTCGCGGTCACGGTCGGGCACCGGCTCGGCTCGGGCAGCACGGCACTGGTGTCCTACGTCCTGCCCGTCAACGGCGACGGCGTGGACTCTGCGGCGCTCTCCGCGCACGTGGCCGCGCTGCTGCCCAGCGCGATGGTGCCCGCGGCCTTCGTGGAGATCGACCAGGTGCCGGTGACGCCGGTGGGCAAGCTCGACCGGAGCGCGCTGCCGGCGCCGAACCTGGCCGGTGCCAACGGCGAGCACGTGCCGCCCCGCACCGCCCAGGAGCAGCTGGTGGCGGCGGTGTTCGCCGAGGTCGTCGGGCTCGAGCAGGTGGGCGCCACGGACTCCTTCTTCGACCTCGGGGGTGACTCGCTCACCGCCACCAAGGTGGTGGCCCGGCTGGGCTCCGCGTGCGGGGTGCACGTGGGGGTGCGCGCGCTGTTCGAGCACCCCACCGTGGCGGCGCTGGCCGAGTTCCTGCCCGCGGCGACGGCCGAGGGCGCCAGCACGCCCGGGGTGGGCGCGGAGCTGGCGGCAGCTCCCCGCCCGGCTCACGTCCCACTGGCCCCGGCCCAGCAGCGGCTCTGGGTGGTCAACCAGTACGACCCCGACTCGGCGGTCTACAACGTGCCGATGGGGCTGCGCCTGCGCGGCGCGCTGGACACCGAGGCACTCCCACGGGCGTGGGCAGACGTGCTCGAGCGCCACGAGTCGCTGCGCACGGTGTACCCCGACGGGGACCTGGCGCCCGAGCAGCAGGTGCTGTCCACCGCGGCGGCCAGCGCGGACGTCGACCTCGCTCCGGCGCTCGTCGAGGCCACGGACCTGACGGCGCGGGTGGCGGAGCTCACCCGGCGCGGCTTCGACGTCACCACCGACGCCCCGGTGCGCGCCCGGCTGTTCACCACCAACCCAGCTGAGCACCTGCTCGTGGTGGTGGTGCACCACATCGCCGCGGACGGGGCGTCCCTGGGCCCGCTGGCCCGCGACCTCGGCGCTGCCTACGACGCGCGGGTGCAGGGGCGCGCGCCCACGTGGTCGCCGCTGCCCGTGCAGTACGCCGACTACGCCCTGTGGCAGCGCGGCCTGCTCGGGGAGCCCGCCGAACCGACTGCCACCGCCACCGCGCAGCTGGCCTTCTGGCGGGAGCGCCTGGCCGGCCTGCCCGGCTTGCTCGAGCTGCCCACCGACCGCCCACGGCCGGCGGTGCCGGACCCCCGGGGTGCCACCGTCCGCCTGGGTGTCGACCGCGAGCTGGCCGCCAGCCTGGTCGCCCGGGCGCACGAGCAGGGCGCCACGGTGTTCATGGTGGTGCACGCGGCGCTGTCCGTGCTGCTGTCCCGGCTCTCGGGCAGCGGTGACGTCGCCGTCGGCACCCCGGTGGCCGGCCGCGGGGACCCCGCGCTCGAGGACCTGGTGGGCATGCTCGTGAACACCCTGGTGCTGCGCACCGACCTGCGGGCACCGACCACGTTCACCGAGCTGCTCGCCCAGGTCCGCGCGGGTGACCTGGACGCCTTCGAGCACGCCGAGGTGCCCTTCGACTGGGTGGTCGACGAGGTGGGCGCCACTCGTTCCCCGGCGTGGAACCCGCTGTTCCAGGTGCTGCTGTCGCACCAGCACTTCACCGCCACCGAGGTGGAGCTCGCGGGGCTGCGCACCGAGACCGTGGACCTCTCCGGCCACGACGCCAAGCTCGACCTCGCGATCGAGGTCGCTGATCGGATCGATGACGACGCCGCACTGGCGGGTCTGGACCTGGCGATCACCTACGCCACCGCGTTGTTCGACGAGGAGACCATGCGCACCTTCGGCCACCGCCTTGTCCACCTGCTGGAGCAGGTCAGCGAGAACCCGGAGGTACCGCTGGCCGAGCTCACCGTGGACACCCCGGCAGCGGACACTCCGGCAGCCATCCCGGCCCCGGCGGTGCAGCCGCAGGCCCCCGCTGCGGTTCCTCCCGCGCCGCGGGACGAGCCCGGCGACCTCGCTGCCCTGCTGTCCGTCGCCGCCGAGCGCCACCCGGGCGGACCGGCCTGCGTGCTGGGCGAGCAGGCGGTGGACCTGGGCACCCTGCACGAGCGCTACCGCCAGCTGGTGGAGATGATGGCGGGTGCGGCGATGGGCAGCGAGGCGCTGCTCACCCTGACCCTCAACGCGCTGATCACCGAGCTGGCGCCGACCCAGCTGGGCACCCTGCTGCCGCGCATGCCCCAGCTTCTCGCGGAGGTCCGGGCCGCGGCCGAGACGGCCGCCGGCGAGGGGACCGTGGTGGTGGCCGGGGCACCGGGTGCGAGCAGCCGGGACCGCGGCGAGCCGGACGGGCCCGGGTCCACCCTGGCGGGGCTCTTCGAGCAGCAGGTGCGCGCGCGCCCGGACTCACCCGCGCTGACCTGCGACGGTGCCACCCTCACCTTCGCCGAGCTGGACGTCCGCGCCAACCGGCTGGCCCGCATGCTGGTCCGGCTCGGTGTGGGGCCGGACGTGCTGGTCGGCGTGGTCACGCCCCGCTCCGTCGAGGTGGTCGTGGCCATGCTGGCGGTGGTCAAGGCCGGTGGCGGCTACGTCCCCATCGACCACAGCCAGCCTGACGTCCGCAACGCCCACGTGGTGGAGACGGCGGCGCCGCTGTGCCTGCTCACCCCGGGCACCGCGGTGGGCTTCGCCGCGGGACGCCCGGTGATCGACCTGACCGAGCTTGACCTGCACGAGCTGTCTGGTGAGCCGCTGACCGACGCCGAGCGCCGGGCGCCGCACCCCGACAGCCTGGCCTACGTCACCTTCACCTCCGGCTCCACCGGGCGGCCCAAGGGTGCGGCGATCAGCCACCGTGCCATCGCCAGCCGACTGCGCTGGATGGACCGTGCCTACCGGCTCGCCGAGCACGTGGTGGTGCACAAGGCGCCGTTCGCCTTCGACATGTCGGTGCTGGAGATCTGGGGGCCGCTCACCGGTGGCGGTCGGCTGGTGCTCGCCCGGCCGGACGGGCACCTCGATCCGGCCTACCTGCACTCGCTGCTCGACACCGAGCGAGTCACCCTGGCCATCTTCGTGCCCGCGCTGCTGGCCGTGTTCGTCGAGCACGCCGAGGACGGAGCGGGCGTGCCGCCGTCGCTGCGGACGGTCATCTGCGGTGGTGAGGCACTGACGACCGGGCTCGTCGCCCGGGTGGCCGGGCTGTCGGCGGCGCAGGTGCACAACGAGTACGGCCCCACCGAGGCCGCGGTCGGGGTGACCCACCACCAGACCCGGAACGGGGCGGACCACGACTCGGCCGTGCCGATCGGGGTGCCGGTCAGCCACACCGAGGTCCACGTCCTGGACGAGCGGCTGCGGCCGGTCCCGCAGGGCAGCACCGGCGAGCTGTACCTGGCCGGTGTCCAGCTGGCCCGGGGCTATGCCGGCCGCGCGGACCTGACCGCCGACCGCTTCGTGGCCAACCCCTTCGCCGGGGACGGGCAGCGGATGTACCGCACCGGCGACCTGGTCCGCGCCAACCGGCAGGGCGAGCTGGTCTTCGTGGGCCGCAGCGACTTCCAGGTGAAGCTCCGGGGTGTGCGGATCGAGCTGGGGGACGTCGAGGCCGCGCTGGCCGCGCACCCCGCGGTGGGAGCCGCGGTGGCGGCGGTGTGGGACGGGCCGGCAGGGGAGCGGCTGGTCGGCTACGTCACCCGCGCCAGCAGCCAGCAACCGGACGTCGCCGAGGTGGCCGACTTCCTCCGGGAGCGGCTGCCCGAGTACATGGTCCCGCACACGCTCGTCGTGCTCGACGCCCTGCCGCTGAACGCCACCGGCAAGGTGGACCGCCGCGCCCTGCCGGAGCCGGCGCTGGAGGCCGACGATCGTCCGCAGGTCGCGCCGCGGACCCTCGCCGAGCGCTCCGTGGCCGAGGTGCTCGCCCGCCTGCTGGGTACGGAGCAGGTCGGGGTCACCGACAACCTCTTCGACCTGGGCGGCAACTCCCTGCTCGCCACCCGGCTGGTCAGCCGGGTGAACGCCGCCCTGGGGTGCTCGATCCGGGTGCGCGACGTCTTCGAGCGGCCCACGGTGGAGGCGATCGCTCGCCTGGCCGAGGACTCCGGAGCGAGCGACCGGCCACCCCTCGTGGCCCAGCCACGCAGCGAGCGACCGCCGCTGTCGCTGGCCCAGCAGCGCATCTGGTTCCTCAACCGGTTCGACCCGGAGTCGTCCCTCTACAACATGCCGGTCGTGGTGCGGCTGGTGGGCGAGCTGGTTCCGGAGGCGCTGGGCCAGGCGCTGGCCGACGTCGTGGCCAGGCACGAGTCCCTGCGCACGGTGTTTCCGGAGGACGACGCTGGTCCCTACCAGCGGGTGGTGCCAGCCGAGGAAGTTGCGCTGCAGCTGGACACCGCCGAGGTGGTCGACCCGGCGGACGTGGCCGAGCGCGTGGCAGAGCTGGCCGGAGCTGCCTTCGACGTGCGCACCGACGTGCCGCTGCGGGCCCGGCTGCTGCGCCTCGCCAGTGCTGGACCGGCCACTGCTGGACCGGCCGATGCTGAACCGATCGAGCACCTGCTGGTGCTGGTGGTGCACCACATCGCCGCGGACGGGTTCAGCCTCGCCCCGCTGGCCCGCGACCTCGGCGCCGCCTACGCCGCGCGCAGCCAGGGCACTGATCCACAGTGGACCCCGCTGGCCGTGCAGCACGCCGACTTCGCGCAGTGGCAGCGGACGGTGCTGGGCACCGACGACGACCCCGGCTCGCTGCTCAACCAGCAGCTGACCTACTGGCGCAGCGCCCTGGCCGAGCTGCCCGAGGTGCTGGACCTGCCGCTCGACCGACCCCGTCCGGCAGTGCGGTCCATGCGCGGAGACCACCGCACGGCGCGGCTGGACGCGGACCTGCACGCAGCCGTCGAGCGGCTCGCGCACGAGCAGGGGGCCAGCCCGTTCATGGTGGTGCACGCTGCGCTGTCGGTGCTGCTGGCCAAGCTCTGCGGCACCACCGACGTACCGGTGGGCACCGCGGTCGCCGGCCGGGGCGAGGCGGCGCTGGACGACCTCGTGGGAATGTTCGTCAACACGGTGGTGCTGCGAGCCCAGGTCGACCAGCAGGAGAGCTTCCGCAGCCTGCTGCACCGGGTCCGGGACACCGACCTGCAGGCGTTCGAGCACACCGACGTGCCCTTCGAGCGGCTCGTGGACGAGCTGCAGCCGGCCCGCTCCACCGCCCACTCCCCGCTGTTCCAGGTGATGCTGGGGTACCAGAACAACGCTCCTGCCCGGCTCGAGCTGCCCGGCGTGCGGGTCGAGGTGGACCCGGTGGACCTGGGCGGCGCCAAGTTCGACCTGGCGCTGGACCTCGCCGAGACCTGGGACGCCGACGGCCGTCCGGCCGGCATCGACGTGGACCTCGGCTACGCCACCGACGTGTTCGAGCCGGACACCGCCGAGCGGCTCCTGGCCCAGCTGCACCGGGTCCTGGCCGCGGTGGTCGCGGCGCCGGAGCGCACGGTCGGCAGCGTCGACCTGCTCAGTGCCGCGGAGCGGGCCGAGCTGCTCGGGGTGCGGGGTGCCGCGGTGGTCCCACCTGGATCGGCGCAGGATGCTCTCGCGCCGACCCTGCCCGAGCTGCTGGCGCGGGCCGCCGCCCAGGACCCGTCCCGGGTCGCCGTGGTGGACGGCGCGCGGTCCATCACCTACGGCGAGATCGACGAGCGGTCCAACCAGCTGGCGCGGGCGCTGGTGGCACGCGGAGTCGGCCCGGAGACCGTCGTCGCGCTCGGCATCACCCGCTCGATCGAGTCGGTGCTGGGCATCTGGGCGGTGAGCAAGTCCGGGGGTGCCTACCTGCCGGTGGACCCCGGCTACCCCGCCGGTCGGATCGAGCACATGCTCACCGACTCCGGGGCTCCGCTCGGGATCACCTGCGCCGCGGACGCCTCGGCGTTCACCGGGCTGACCGCGGACTGCTCCTGGCTGGCGCTGGACTCCGGCGAGCTGGCCGAGGAGGCCGCCACGCTGCCAGGGCACGCGCTCTGCGGAGCCGAGCGGCGGGCGCCGTTGCGGCCGGAGAACACCGCCTACGTCATCTACACCTCGGGCACCACCGGCCAGCCCAAGGGTGTGGTGGTGCCGCACACCGGCCTGGCGCCCTTCGCCGAGGAGATGCGCGTCCGGTTCGCCACCACCGGCAGCTCGCGAACGCTGCACTTCGCCTCACCGTCCTTCGACGCCTCCGTGCTCGAGCTGCTGATGGCGTTCGGGGCGGGGGCGACGATGGTCATCGCCGCGCCGACCGTCTACGGCGGCGCCGACCTGGCACGGGTGCTGCGGGAGCACCGGGTCAGCCACGCCTTCGCCACCCCGGCCGCGGTGGCCTCGCTCGACCCGGAGCAGGTGGGCGAGGCTCTGGAGTGCCTGATGGTCGGCGGGGAGGCCTGCTCGCCGGAGCTGCTGGCCCGGTGGGCACCCGGTCGCCGCTTCGTCAACGCCTACGGGCCGACCGAGACGACGATCGTGACCACGTTGTCCGAGCAGCTGCAGGCGGGTGACCGCATCACCATCGGCGGGCCGGTCCGCGGCACCACGGCGCTGGTGCTCGACGACCAGCTGCAGCCCGCCGCGGTGGGCGCCACGGGTGAGCTCTACCTCGCGGGCCTGGGCGTCACCCGCGGCTACCACGACCGGCGGGGCATGACCGCGTCGCGCTTCGTCGCCAACCCGCACGGCGGGCCGGGCGAGCGGATGTACCGCACCGGCGACGTGGTGCGCTGGGTGCGCGGCACGCACGGCCTGGAGATCGACTACCTGGGCCGCAAGGACCAGCAGGTGAAGGTGCGCGGCTTCCGCATCGAGCTGGGCGAGGTGGAGAGCGCGCTGCTGCGTCACCCCGACGTGGAGGCGGCCACTGCCGGCACGGTCACCGCGCCGTCGGGGGAGCCGATCCTGGTGGCCTGGGTGACGGCGCGGGAGGCGGCCCTGCTCGAGCCGCGCGACGTCGCGGCGCAGGCCGGCGCCCTGCTGCCCGCCCACATGGTGCCCTCCGCCGTGGTGCCGGTGGAGACGATGCCGCTGACCCCCTCGGGCAAGATCGACCGACGGGCGCTGCCCGCGCCACGGTGGTTCACCAACGAGGTCTCCTACCGTGCTCCCCGGACGCTGGCCGAGCGGACGGTCGCCACCGAGCTGGCCGAGGTGGTCGGGGCCGAGCGAGCCGGGCTGGACGACGACTTCTTCGCGATGGGCGGCAACTCGCTGCTGGCGACGCGGGTGATCAGTCGGCTCAACGCCCGTCTCGGGGTGAACGCCGGGGTCCGCGCGCTGTTCGAGTCACCCACGGTGGAGGGCCTCGCCGCCCGGATGGACGAGATCGCCGGTGCGGGCGGGGCGCGTCCGGCGCTGCTCGCCCGAACCCGGCCGCCGATGGTGCCGCTGTCGCTGGCCCAGCAGCGCCTGTGGTTCCTCAACCGGCTCGACCCCGAGGCCGCCGCCTACAACATCCCGCTCGCGCTGCGCCTGCGTGGGCGCCTGGACGAGGCCGCGGTGCAGGCCGCGGTGCGTGACGTGGTGGAGCGGCACGAGTCGCTGCGCACGGTGTACCCGGTGGTCGGCGACGAGCCCAGCCAGCGCGTGCTGGCGCCGCCGGAGGTGTCGGTCGAGCTGCCCGTGGAACCGGTCAGCCCGGAGCAGCTGGGCGAGCGGGTGCGCGATCTTGCCGGCCGCGGCTTCGACGTGCGCAGCGACCCGCCGAGCCGGTTCGCGCTGCTGCGGCCGGCCGAGGACGAGCACGTGCTGGTGATGGTGGTGCACCACATCAGCGCCGACGGGGCCTCGATGGCACCGCTGGCCCGGGACTTCACGGTGGCCTACGCGGCGCGGGCGCAGGGCGAGGCACCGGGCTGGGCGCCACTGCCGCTGCAGTACGCCGACTTCGCCCTGTGGCAGCGCGAGGTGCTGGGCGACCCGCGGGAGGAGGACTCCCTCGCCGCCGAGCAGCTGGCCTACTGGCGTGCGGCGCTGGACGGGTTGCCCGAGGTGCTGGAGCTGCCGCTGGACCGCCCCCGCCCGGCCCGGCGCTCCGGCGCCGGCGCGATGGTGGACTTCCAGGTGCCCGCCGAGACGGTGAGCGCGCTGGAGGAGCTGGCCCGGCTGCACCAGGTCACGCCGTTCATGGTGGTGCACGCGGCCCTCGCCGTGCTGCTGTCCCAGCTCACCGGCGAGCGCGACGTCGCCGTCACCACACCGGTCGCCGGCCGCGGCGACGCGGCGCTGGACGAGCTGGTGGGCATGTTCGTCAACACCATCGTGCTGCGCGCCGACGTGGACCCCGACCAGCCCTTCACCGAGCTGCTGGCTCGCCTGCGCGAGGACGACCTGGCCGCGTTCGGCAACGCAGAGGTGCCCTTCGAGCTGGTGGTCAACGAGCTCTCGCCCACCCGCTCCAGCTCGTTCGCCCCGTTCGCGCAGGTGATGCTCAGCTTCCAGAACCTCGACCGGCCGGTGGTCGAGCTCGCCGGGCTCACCATCGAGGTGCTGGCGACCGACGAGGTGGAGGCCCAGGCCGACCTCGGCTTCACCCTGATCGGCACACCGGGCGGAGCGGGCGACTCCGCGGGGATGGCCGGGCACCTGGACTACCCGACGGACATCTTCGACCGGGACACCATCGTTCCGCTGGGGGAGCGCCTGGTCCGGGTGCTCAGCGAGGTCGTCGCGGAGCCCACGCGGGCCGTCGGCGACATCGACATCCGCACCGCCGAGGAGCGCGCCGCGACGCAGTCTCGCGGCGGGTCACGCCCCGGCGCAGCCCCCGTGACCGCAGCCCCCGTGACGGCAGCACCCGTTCCCGCAGCGCCCTCCCTGGCGGCCGCCCCGGTGGGGGACTCGCTGCTGGCCCGCTCACTGCCCGAGCTGCTCGACGTCGCCGCACAGGTCGACCCGGAGGGCGTGGTGCTCTCCCACGAGGGCGCGGACATCACCCACCGCCAGCTGCACCAGCGCTCGGCCGAGCTCGCCGAGAGCTTCGCGGTGATGGGGCTCGGCGCCGATGCTGCCGTCACCGCCGCACTGACCCAGCTGGCCCCGGGGCGCCTGGGCGGAGCGGACGGTCTCGCCTTCGCCCAGCAGCTGGCCCAGCAGCTGGCCGGGGTGGTCAGCGCCGCCGACGTCTGCGGTGACCAGGACGGCCCTGACGCCCCTGACGCCCCGATGGCCGCCTTCAGCGCTGCCGCTGCGGCGAGCCCGGACGCGGTGGCGCTGGTGCACGAGGGCACCGAGGTCACCTACCGCGAGCTGGCCGAGCGCGCCAACCGACTGGCTCGGCACCTCATCCGCGCCGGGGTGGGGCCGGAGGACCGCGTGGCGGTGGCGCTGCCCCGCTCGGTCGAGGCGATGGTGGCCATCCACGCCGTCCTCACGACCGGGGCCGCCTACGTCCCGGTGGACGTGGAGCACCCGGAGGAGCGCATCCGGCTGGTGCTCGACTCTGCGCGACCGGTGTGCCTGCTGACCACCACCGAGGCGCGCACCCAGCTGCCCGCGGACCTCGACGAGCTGGACCCCGCCCACGGCGTGCTGAAGCTCGACGAGCTCGACGTGTCGGGGCTCTCCGGCGACCCGGTGGGCGACGCCGAGCGCACCGCACCGCTGCGCGGCGACAACGTCGCCTACGTCATCTTCACCTCCGGCTCCACCGGCCGGCCCAAGGGCGTGGCCTGCACCTACGCAGGCCTGGCCAACCACATGCACTGGACCATCGAGCAGTACCGGCTGGACGCGAGCTCCCGGGTGCTGCAGAAGGCCCCGTACACCTTCGACGTCTCGATGTGGGAGTGCCTGGCTCCGCTGATGGTGGGCGGCACCGTGGTCCTGGCGCGCCACGGCGGGCACCGCGAGCCCGACTACCTCGCTCGGCTCATCACCGAGCAGCAGGTGACCGTGCTCGAGTTCGTCCCGTCCATGCTGGAGGTGCTGCTCACCGCGGACTTCGGCGACGTCTTCGCCTCCGCGGTCGAGGTGGTGGCCGGCGGCGAGGTGCTCACCCTGGCGCAGGTCCGCCGGTTCCGGGAGGTCAGCAGCGCCCGGCTGTGCAACACCTACGGACCCACAGAGTTCACCGTCGGCGCCACCTACTCGCCGCTGGAGCACCCCATCAGGTCGGTGGTGCCCATCGGCTCGCCGATCCGGCAGACCGACGCCTACGTGCTCGACCGCCGCCTGCGCCCGGTGGCCACCGGGGTGGGCGGTGAGCTCTACCTCGCCGGCACCCAGCTGGCCCGTGGCTACCTCGGGCGGCCTGACCTGACCGCCGACCGCTTCGTCAGCGACCCCTTCGGTCCCGCGGGCAGCCGGATGTACCGCACCGGCGACGTCGTGCGGTGGAACAAGCACGGCGAGCTGGAGTTCATCGGCCGCACCGACGACCAGGTCAAGCTTCGTGGTCTGCGCATCGAGCTCGGCGAGGTCGAGGCTGTGCTGGCCGGGCACCCCACGGTTGCCGGCTCGGCGGCCGCGGTGCGCATGGCCGGCTCCACCGAGCTGCTGGTCGGCTACGTGGTGGCCGTCCCCGGCCACCAGCCGGACCCCGACGAGCTGCGCCTCGCCTGCGAGGCTGCGCTGCCCGACTACATGGTTCCCGGCGTCGTGGTCGTGCTGGCCGCCATGCCGCTGAACAGCAACGGCAAGCTCGACCGCAACGAGCTGCCCACCCCGGACCTGGACTCCCTGCGCCGGGACCACGTGCCGCCGGCCACCGAGCTGGAGCGGCTGCTCGCCAGCATCTTCGAGGCCGTCATCGGGACCTCCGCGGTGGGCGTGCACGACGACTTCTTCGACCTGGGTGGCAACTCGCTGTCCGCCACCCGGGTGGTGGCCCGGGTGAACACCGCGCTGGACGCGGACATGTCCGTGCGCGACCTGTTCGAGCACCGCACGGTCGATCGCCTGGCCGGGTACCTGCAGGACCGCGTCGGGGTCTCCGCCACGGCGGCGCCGCTCGTGCCGGTGGATCGCGCCGAGCCGCTGCCGCTGTCGATGGCGCAGCAACGCATGTGGTTCCTCAACCAGTACGACACCTCCTCGCCCGCCTACAACCTGCCGCTCACGGTCCGCCTGGCCGGTGAGCTCGACCAGGCTGCGCTGCAGGTGGCGGTGGTGGACGTGCTGGACCGGCATGAGGCGCTGCGCACCCGGTTCCCCGCCGGTGAAGTCGAGCCCCACCAGGTGGTGGTCCCGGCCGAGGAGCTGGCCGAGCGCATCACGCTGGTGAACCTGCGCACCGAGCAGGACCCGACGGCGGCCGCGACCGGCCAGCTGCGGCTGATGGCGGGCAGCGGCTTCGACGTGGCCGTGGACGTGCCGCTGCGCATGGCCCTGCTGCGCACCGCCGACGACGAGCACCTGCTGGCCATGGTCACCCACCACATCAGCGCCGACGGCGCCTCGCTGGCCCCGCTGCTGCGCGACCTGCTGCTCGCCTACGACGCCCGCCGGGCGGGGGAGCAGCCGGGCTGGGACCCGCTGCCGGTGCAGTACGGCGACTACGCGGCCTGGCAGCGCCGGGTGCTCGGCGAGGAGGACGACCCGCAGTCCCTGGTGGCGCGCCAGGTGCAGTTCTGGGCGGAGCGGCTGCGCGGGGTGCCGGAGACCCTCGACCTGCCCACCGACCGGCCCCGCCCCGCCACGCCGTCGCTGCACGGAGCCACCCTCGGGTTCCGGCTGGACGCCGAGGTGCACCGTGGCCTGCGGGACCTGGCCGCCCGCAGCGGCAGCAGCCTGTTCATGGTGCTGCACGCCACGCTGGCGGTGCTGCTCAACCGGCTCAGCGCCGAGCCCGACATCTGCATCGGCACCCCGGTGGCCGGGCGCGGTCGCCCCGAGCTCGACGACCTGGTCGGGATGTTCGTGAACACCCTGGTGCTGCGGACCGCGGTCGACCCCGACGCGTCCTTCAGCCACCTGCTGGACACGGTGCGGGACTTCGACCTGGACGCGTTCGGCCACGCCGACGTGCCGTTCGAGCGCCTGGTCGACGCGCTCGAGGTGCCCCGGTCGGGGTCCGGGCAGCCGCTGTTCCAGGTGGCGCTGTCGCTGGACAACAACCTGGCCCCGGTGTTCGAGACGAGCGGGCTGCGGGTGTCGGAGGTGGACGCCGGGCTGGAGGTGGCCAAGTTCGACCTGCAGCTGAGTGTGGTGGAGCAGCTGGACGACGCCGGCGCGCCGGCCGGGCTGGACGCGGCGCTGAGCTACGCCACCGACCTGTTCGACCCCGAGACGGTCGCCGCCCTCGCGCGGCGGCTGGGCCGGGTCGCGGCCGCGGTGGTCGCCGACCCGGACGTGGTGATCGGCGACGTGGACCTGCTCGACGAGCAGGAGCGAAGCGCGTTCCGCGGCGTCGGCGAGCCGGCGCCGCAGCAGGCCCGCACCCTGCCCGAGCTGTTCACCGCTGTGGCCACCCGGGTGCCGGACGCTCCCGCGGTGCGTGACGGCGGACACACGCTCACCTACCGCCAGCTCGACGAGCAGTCCAACCGGCTGGCTCGGGTGCTCCTCGCCCATGGTGCAGGGCCGGAGCGGCTGGTGGCCGTGGCCTTGCCCCGGAGCGCACCCGCCGTGCTCGCGGCGTGGGCGGTGGCCAAGGCCGGGGCTGCAGTGCTCGCGCTGGACCCGGAGGCCGAGCTCGAGGGCCTGGCGGACCTGACGACCCGGCCGGACCTGGTCGTGGGCGTGACCGCCAGCCAGCACCGGACCGCGCTGCCCGAGGCCCTTTGCTGGCCCGAGACCCAGGACTGGGTGGTGCTGGACTCCCGCGAGGTGGTGGTCGCGGTCGAGGCGAGCTCCAGCGCCCCGCTGACCGACGCCGAGCGGCGGGCACCGCTGCACCCGGACAGCGCCGCGCACGTGGTGCTCGGTTCCCCCCGCAGCCACGAGTCCACTCCTGCGGAACGGCTGACGGTGCTCACCCACCGCGGCCTGGACCAGCTCGCCACCGAGCTGGCCGAGCGCACCGGAACCGGGCCAGGTTCCCGGGTGCTGCACACCGCGGCCACCGGGACCGAGGCCGCGCTGGTGGAGCAGCTGAGCGCCCTCACGGCCGGCGCCACCCTGGTGGTGGCTCCGGCGGCGGCACACCTGGGGGCGCAGCTCGCCGAGCTGGTGCGGCAGGGGGGCATCACCCACCTGGTGGCGGTCCCCGCCGTGCTGCGCAGCACCGACCCCGGCGAGCTGACGACGGTGGAGTCGGTGCTCGTCCTGGGGGAGCAGTGGGCCCCCGACCTGCTCACCCGTTGGCTGCCCGATGCCGCCCAGCCGGACGGCAGGCAGCTGCGCACCGCCTTCGGCGTGACCGAGACCGGGGTCGTCGCCGCGATCACCGCCGCGCTGCACGGCGACGAGGCCGCGGCGGCCACCAGCGTCGGTGCACCGACGCGCGGGGTCCGGCTGATGGTGCTGGACCGGCGACTGCGCCCGGTGCCCGTGGGCGTCGCGGGCGAGCTGTACGTCGCCGGGCCCGCGCTGGCCCGCGGCTACCACCACGCGCCCGCCGCCACCGCCGCGCGCTTCGTGGCCGACCCCTACGGGCAGCCGGGGGAGCGGATGGTCAACACCGGTGCCGTGGTCCGCCGCACCCGGGTCGGGACGGTCGAGCGCGTCGGGCGCAGCGAGCCGCGAGTGAAGGTCCGTGGTTTCTGGGTGCGTCCCGGTGAGGTGGACGCCGTGCTGGGCGAGGCCGCCGAGGTCGCTGTCTCGGCCACCGTGGGTGTGCTCGACGCTGCGGGCCACACGGCGCTGGTGTCCTACGTCCAGCCGGTGCCCGGCGCTGTCGTCGACGTGACGGCGCTGCTGGCCCTCGTCGCCGCCCGGCTGCCCGGCTACCTGGTCCCCAGCGCAGTGGTGGCGGTGGACGAGCTGCCGCTGACGCCGAGCGGTGCCCTCGACCGCAACCGGCTGGACCCCGCGCTGCCGCTGGGCGTGGACAGCGACGCCGACCGCGAGCCGGCGACGGCGATGGAGCGGATGGTGGCGGAGGTCTTCGCCGAGGTGCTCGGGGTGCAGCGAATCGGGGCCCACGACAGCTTCTTCGACCTGGGCGGCAACTCCCTGGTGGCGACCAGGGTCAGCGCCCGGCTAGGGGAGCTGCTGGACGTCCCGGTGGGGGTGCGCACCCTGTTCGACGCGCCCACGGTGGCTGAGCTTGCGCTCGCCGTGGCGGCGCTGGCCGAGGACGGCGCAGCGAGCGGGCCGGTGCTGGGCAGCATCGAGCGCCCCGATCGCCTGCCGTTGTCGCTGGCCCAGCAGCGCATGTGGTTCATCAACCAGCTCGACCCGCACACCGCGGCCTACAACGTGCCGATCGCGGTGCGGCTGCGTGGCGCGCTGGACCTGGACGTGCTGCGCGCCGCGCTGCGCGACGTGCTGCAGCGCCACGAGACGCTGCGCACCGTCTACCCCGGCGACGGCGACGGCCCGTACCAGCAGGTCTTGCCCGCCGACCTGGTGCCCACCGAGCTCACCCCGGTCGACGTCACCGAGGCGCAGCTGCGCGAGCACGCCCTGCGGCTGGCCGCCGCCGGCTTCGACGTGACGCAGACCGTGCCGCTGCGCACCGGGCTGCTGCGGCTGGCCGAGGACGAGCACGTGCTGGTGCTGGTGATCCACCACGTCGCGACGGACGGCACGTCAGCGGTCCCGCTGGCGGTGGACGTGATGACCGCCTACACCGCCCGCCGCGAGGGCACTGCTCCACGGTGGACTCCGCTGGAGGTGCAGTACGCCGACTACGCGCTCTGGCAGCGGGCCGCGCTCGGCGACCCGGACGACCCCGAGTCCCCGGCGGCCGCGCAGATCGGGTGGTGGTCGCAGAACCTGGCCGGCCTGCCGGACCTGCTCGAGCTGCCCACCGACCACCCGCGTCCGGCGGTGCAGTCCACCGACGGCGGCTCGGTGCGCTGCACCCTGCCCGCTGCCGCCCACCAGGGGCTGGTGGAGCTGGCCCGCCGCCACGGTGCCACCACCTTCATGGCCACCCACGCCGCGTTCGCGGCGCTGCTGGCCCGACTCAGCGGCAGCACCGACGTCGCCGTGGCCACCCCCGTCGCGGGCCGGGGAGCGCCCGCGCTGGAGCCGCTGGTCGGGATGTTCGTCAATACCCTGGTGCTGCGGTCGCCGGTGGACCTGGACCGTGGCCTCGCCGACCTGCTGGCCACGGTCCGCAGCGGCGACCTGGATGCCTTCTCCCACGCCGACGTGCCCTTCGAGCAGCTGGTCAGCGCGCTGAACCCCGCCCGCACCCAGGCCTACGCACCGCTGGCACAGGTGGGCTTCTCCTTCCAGAACCTGCAGCGCGCGGAGCTGGCGCTGCCCGGCCTGGACGTCTCGGCGATGGAGCTGGAGACCGACAACACCCAGTACGACCTGCACCTGA
Source organism: Rhodococcus sp. Z6_132 (assembly GCF_058133635.1). Classification (NCBI taxonomy): domain Bacteria; kingdom Bacillati; phylum Actinomycetota; class Actinomycetes; order Mycobacteriales; family Nocardiaceae; genus Rhodococcus; species Rhodococcus sp. Z6_132. Next base: position 284,836 of record NZ_JBYUNP010000001.1, on the reverse strand, counting down.
TCGTCAGCGAGCGGTTCACCGCCGACGGTGCGCCGGACGGGCTGGACGCGGTGTTCACCTATGCCCGGGCGCTGTTCCAGCCGGAGACCGTGCAGGGCATCGCCGAGCGCTTCACCCGGCTGGTGGAGGAGGCACTGGCCCAGCCGCAGCGCCCGCTGGGCGACCTGGAGCTGCTCTCCGCGGCCGAGCGGCGCGCCTTGGTGCAGGCCAACGACACCACGCGCGACCTCGGTCCGGCGGAGACCACGCTGGCCGAGCTGGTGGCGGCGCAGGCGCTGGCCACGCCGGACGCGGTGGCCCTGCGCGGGGCCGACGAGCAGACCTGGACCTACGGCGAGCTCGCCGCCCGGGTCAACGGGCTGGCCCGGCTGCTGGTGCAGGCCGGGGTGGGGCCGGAGACCACGGTGGGCCTGGCGCTGCGCCGCTCACCCGAGCTGGTGCTGGCGATGCAGGCGGTGGTCGCCGCCGGTGGCGCCTACCTGCCGCTGGATCCCGACCACCCGCACGAGCGCACCAGCTACGTGCTGGACAGCGCACGGCCGGTGGTGGTGCTGTGTGGTTCCGCCGAGCTGGCTGAGCTGGCCGAGGTCCTCACCGGGCAGCAGGTGCTGGTGCTGGACGAGCCGACGGTGCAGCAGGCGCTGCGGGAGGCCGCCCCGCACCCGATCACCGACGCCGACCGCCGGGCGCCGCTGCGCGCCGAGCACCCCGCCTACGTCATCTACACCTCCGGCTCCACCGGCCGGCCCAAGGGCGTCACCGTGCCGCACGCCGCCGTGGTCAACCAGCTGCGCTGGAAGCAGCTGCGCTTCCCGCTGGACACCCACGACGTGCTGGTGCAGAAGACCCCCGCCACCTTCGACCTCTCCGTCTGGGAGCTGTGGTGGCCGCTGACCGCCGGTGCCTGCCTGGTGCTCGCCCGCCCGGACGGTCACCGCGACCCGGCGCACCTGGCCGAGCTGATGGCCCGCCACCGTGCCACCGTGGCCCACTTCGTGCCGTCCCTGCTCGACGCCTTCCTGGACACGGTGACCGACGCCGAGGGAGCCCTGCCGCTGCCGGACCTGCGCGCGGTGCTGTGCATCGGTGAGGCCCTCTCCGCCGGCACCGTCGCCCGGCTGCAGGCCGCCACCGCCGCGGCCGGGACCGAGGTGCACAACCTCTACGGCCCCACCGAGGCTGCGGTGAGCGTGACCTGGCACCACTGCGGGCCGGACGAGGCGGGCGCGGTGCCCATCGGCGTCCCCGAGGCCAACGTGCGTCGCTACGTGCTCGACGGGCGCCTGCACCCGGTGCCGCCCGGCAGCACCGGTGAGCTGTACCTGGCCGGGGTGCAGCTGGCCCGGGGCTACCACCACCGGCCGGAGCTGACGGCCGACCGCTTCGTCGCCGACCCGTACGGCGCTCCCGGCGAGCGGATGTACCGCACCGGCGACCTGGTCCGCTCCACCCCGACTGGTGAGCTGGAGTACTTCGGGCGCAGCGACTTCCAGGTGAAGGTGCACGGCTTCCGGATCGAGCTGGGCGAGATCGAGTCGGCCCTGCTGGCGATCGAGGGCGTCGGTGCCGCGGTGGCGGTGGTGCACAGCCACGAGCGGCTCGGTGAGCAGCTCGCCGCCTACGTCGCTCCCGCGGCCGGGGTGGCCGAGCACCACCTCGACCCGGTGGCGGTCACCGAGCAGCTGGCCGAGCGGCTGCCCTCCTACATGGTGCCCTCGGTGGTCACCGTCCTGCCGCGGATGCCGTTGAGCGCCAACGGAAAGCTCGACCGGTCGGCGCTGCCGGAGCCGCAGCTGCTCGCGGCCTCCGCCGCCGACGTGGCCCCCCGTGACCCGGTCGAGGAAGTCGTCGCCGGGGTGTTCGCCGAGGTGCTGGGGGTGGACCGGGTGGGGGTGACCACCGGGTTCTTCGACCTCGGTGGCAGCTCCCTGTCGGCCACCCGGGTGATCGCCCGGGTCAACGACGCGATGGACTGCGCCCTGGGCGTCCGCGACCTCTTCGAGGCACCCAGCGTGGCCGAGCTCGCCCGCCGGGTGCAGCGTGAGCTCACCGACGCTGCGGGTGGGCGCGCCCGGCCCAAGCTGGTGGCCGGTCCTCGCCCTGCGCAGGTCCCGCTGTCCTCCGCACAGCTGCGCATGTGGTTCCTCAACCAGTTCGACACCACCTCGCCCGCCTACAACATCCCCCTGGCGGTGCGCCTGACCGGCGCCGTGGACCCCGACGCGATGCGGGCTGCGCTGGGCGACCTGGTGCAGCGGCACGAGACGCTGCGCACCTGCTACCCCAGCGACGGGCCCACCCCGCACCAGCTGGTGCTCAGCGCCGAGGACGCCGGGGTGCAGCTGCTCGTGCAGGAGGTCGCCGCCGACGGCCTGGATCGCCGGGTGACCGAGCTGATGGCCGAGGGCTTCGACGTGGCGGCCCGGCCCCCGCTGCGCGCCGCGCTGCTGGCGGTGGGTGGCTCCACCGAGCACGTGCTGGTCCTCGTGCTGCACCACATCGCCGCCGACGGCTCCTCGCTGGCCCCGCTGACCCGCGACCTGATGCTGGCCTACGCCGCCCGCACGGCCGGGCAGCCGCCGGCCTGGCTGCCGCTGCCCGTGCAGTACGCCGACTACGCGCTGTGGCAGCGGGACGTGCTGGGCGAGGAGTCCGACCCGGACTCGGCGGTGGCCCGGCAGCTGGCGTTCTGGCAGCAGACGCTGGCCGGGCTGCCGGAGACCCTCGACCTGCCGATGGACCGGCCCCGCCCGGCGGTGCAGTCCCTCGCCGGTGCCACGCACACCTTCCGGGTGGACACTGAGCTCTACCGGCAGCTGCGGGCCACGGCTCGCCGCCGCGGCGTCACCACCTTCATGCTCGCCCACGCCGCCCTGGCCACCCTGCTGGCCCGGCTGAGCGGGACCACCGACGTGGTCATCGGCACGCCCATCGCCGGCCGCGGGCAGCGGGTGCTCGACGACGTGGTGGGCATGTTCGTCAACACCCTGGCCCTGCGGGTGCAGGTGGCACCGACGACCACGGTGCACGAGCTGCTCGGCCAGGTCCGCGCGGCCGACCTGGCGGCGTTCACGCACACCGAGGTGCCGTTCGAGAAGCTGGTGGACACCCTCGCGCCGCACCGCAGCACCGCCCACCCACCGCTGTTCCAGGTGGCGCTGTCGGTGGTGGAGGACGAGGTGCCGGAGCTGGAGGTGGCGGGCCTGCGGGCGGAGCCCTTCCCCGGTGAGCTCGACGTCGCCAAGTTCGAGCTGCAGCTGACCCTGGGTGAGGTCACCGACGACACCGGGGCCCCCACCGCGCTGGAGGCGTCGTTCACCTACGCCACCGCACTCTTCGACGCCGCCACCGTGGAGCAGCTCAGCGCGCGCTTCCTACGGGTGGTGGAGGCCTTCGCCACCCAGCCCGACCTCACCGTGGGCGACATCGACCTGCTCGACCCGCGGGAGACCGAACAGCTGGTGCCGGTGTCCGGGGCGCCGGGGGAGCAGACCCGCACGCTGCCCGACCTGATGGCCACCGCCGTCGCCACCAACCCCGACGGCCCTGCCCTGGTGGACGGCGACCGGGTGCTCACCTACCGCGAGCTCGACGAGCAGTCCAACCGGCTCGCCCGGCTGCTGATCGACCGTGGGGTGGGACCGGAGGACGTGGTGGCCCTGGGGATCGCCCGTTCGGTGGAGTCGGTGCTGGCGGTGTGGGCGGTGGCCAAGACCGGCGCCGCGTTCGTGCCGGTGGACCCGACCTACCCCAGCGAGCGGGTGGCGCACATGCTCACCGACTCCGGCGCCCGGATCGGGGTCACCACCACCCAGCACGCCGACGCGCTGCCCACCCTGCTGCCCTGGGTGCTGCTGGACTCCGCGGAGTGCGCGCACGAGCAGGCCCAGCGCTCCGCGCGGCCGGTGACCGACGCCGACCGACGCCGCCCCCTGCGCGCGCGCAACCTCGCCTACGTCATCTACACCTCCGGCACCACCGGGGTGCCCAAGGGCGTGCTGGTCACCCACACCGGGCTGGCCGACCTCACCGCCAGCCAGCGCGAGCGCTACGGCACGACGGCGAGCTCGCGCACCCTGGGCTCGTCCTCACCCAGCTTCGACGCCTCCGTGCTGGAGCTGACCATGGCGATCGGTGCCGCGGCGGCCATGGTGCTGGTGCCCCGGCAGAGCTACGCCGGGGAGGAGCTGACCGAGCTGCTCCGCACGCAGCACGTCACCCACGCCTTCAGCACACCCGCGGCGCTGGCCACCGTCGACCCCACCAGGCTGGACGAGCTGCGCACCGTGGTGGTGGGTGGTGAGGCGGTTCCCGCCGCGCTGGTGGCGCGCTGGGCCCCAGGCCGGCGCTTCCTGGACGCCTACGGGCCCACCGAGACCACGGTGGTGGCCAGCCTCAGCCACCCGCTGCGCCCCGGGGAGCCGGTGGTCATCGGCAGCCCGCTCAGCGGGGGGCACCTGTTGGTGCTCGATGACCGGCTGCGCCCGGTGCCGCTGGGCGTGCCCGGCGAGCTCTACGTCTGCGGCGCGGGGGTGGCCCGCGGGTACCTGCGGCGGCCCTCGCTCACCGCCGGGCGGTTCGTGGCCAACCCCTGCGCCGGTACCGGCCCGATGCCGGCAGGCGGCGTGGCCTACCGCACCGGGGACGTGGTGCGGTGGGTGCTGGGCCCGGCGGGCGAGCCCGAGCTGGAGTACGCCGGCCGGGCCGACCGCCAGGTGCAGATCCGCGGCTTCCGCATCGAGCTGGGGGAGATCGACGCGGTCCTCGCCCAGCGACCGGAGGTGGCCTTCGCCGCCACGGTGGACCGGCCCGGGCCGGCGGGGGCGACCGTGCTCGTGTCCTACGTGAGCCCGGCGCCCGGCGCGGAGCTCGACACCACCGCGCTGAGGGAGCACCTGTCCCGGGTGCTGCCCGGGCACATGGTTCCGGCCGCGGTGGTGCCGGTGCCGACTGTCCCGCTGACGCCGGCGGGCAAGCTCGACGTGCGGGCGCTGCCGGAGCCGGAGCTGGCCGTCACCGACGGCGCAGGCCGGGCCCCGGCGACTGACCTGGAGCTGGCGCTGGAGCGGGTGTTCGCCGAGGTGCTCGGCGTGGCGTCGGTCGGGGTGGACGAGTCGTTCTTCGCCCTGGGCGGTGACTCCATCGTCGCCATCCAGGTGGTCGCGCGGGCCAAGGCGGCCGGAGTCCAGCTGAAGGCCAGCGACCTCTTCCAGCACCGCACCGTGGCCGAGCTCGCCCGGGTGGCCCGGTTCGCCGAGGCCGCCGAGCTGGCCGGGCACCGCGAGCTGCCTGGCGGCGGTGTCGGGCGGCTGCCCACCACCCCGGTGATGCGCTGGGTGCTCGGCCGCGGCGGTGACTTCGACGCCTTCGACATGCCCACGATGCTGTCGCTGCCGGTGGGGGCCGATCGCGACGGTCTGCTGAGCACCGTGCAGGCGGTGCTCGACCGCCACGACGGGCTGCGCGCCCGGCTGCTCTCCGCCGAGGAGCTCGAGGTGGCCCCCGTGGGCGCGGTCCGCGCCGAGGACGTCCTCACCCACGTGCCCACCGAGGCAGAGCCCGGCTCCCCGGCCTTCACCGCCGTGGTGGAGCAGGCCTACGCCCGGGCGCTGGAGCGGCTGGACGTCCGCGCTGGCCGCGTGGTGGAGCTGCTGTGGTTCGACCGCGGCCCGCACCGGTCGGGTCGGCTGTTCGTGGTGGTGCACCACCTGGTGGTCGACACCGTCTCCTGGCGGGTTCTGGTGCCCGACCTCGCTGACGCCTGGTACCAGCAGGCCGGCGGGAGCACGCCGGTGCTGGCCGAGGTGGGCACCTCGCTGCGCACCTGGGCGCACGCCCTGGTCGAGCAGGCCAGCTCGGCGGAGCGCGTCGCTGAGCTGGAGTACTGGCGGACGATGCTGGCCGAGCCGGAGGCCCCGCTGGGCCGGCGGGCGCTGGACCCCGAGGTGGACACCAGCGCCGACGTCGCCGAGCACCAGGTCGAGCTCAGCCCGCAGGCCACCCACGCCCTGCTCAACGTGCTCCCGGACCGCTTCGGCAGCGGCGTCGACGACGGGCTGCTCACCGCGCTGGCGCTGGCCGTCGCCCGGTGGCGCAGCGAGCGCGGAGAGCGCTCGACGTCCACGCTGGTGCGGCTGGAGGGCCACGGCCGCCAGGACGAGCTGCTGCCCGGCGCTGACCTCTCCCGCACCGTCGGGTGGTTCACCGCGGTGCACCCGGTGCGCCTGGACGTCGCGGGGGTCGACCTGGACGCGGTGTTCGCCGCCCGTGCCGATGCCGCTGAGGCCGGGCGCGCGGTCAAGGCGGTCAAGGAGCAGCTGGCTGCGGTCCCGGACAAGGGAGTCGGGCACGGCCTGCTGCGCCACCTCAACCCCGCCACCGCCGGCGAGCTCGACGGCCTGGCAGAGCCGCAGATCACCTTCAACTACCTCGGCCGCTTCGGCGGGGAGGCCGACGACAGCGTCACCGACCACGGCTGGATGCCCACCGCGGACGCCGTCGGCGCACACCGTCCGCCGCTGCGGGCGATGGCCGCCGCGGCGGCGCTGGAGGCCAACCTCTCCGTGGAGGTCCGCGACGGGCAGGAGCGGTTGGCGGTGCACCTGGGCTACGCCACCGGCCTGCTCGACGAAGGTGCAGTCGGTCGCTTCGCCCAGCTCTGGGAGCAGGCCAGCGAGGCGGTGGCCGCGGCTGCCCTGGCCGGGCAGCACCGGGAGCTGACCCCCTCGGACCTGCAGCTGGTCACGGCCACGCAGGCCGACGTGGACGGGTGGGAGCAGCGCCACGGCACCCTCAGCGACGTGCTGCCGCTGACTCCGCTGCAGGCCGGGATGCTCTTCCACGCGATGATCGCGGAGGGATCGGTCGACCTCTACACCGCCCAGGTGGTGCTGGAGCTGTCCGGGCGGGTCGACGCCGACCGGCTGCGGCGCGCCGCGCACGCCCTGCTGCAGCGCTACCCCAACCTGCGGGTGGCCTTCGACGCCACCTCCGCCGGACCGCCGGTGCAGGTCGTGGTGACCGACGTGGCCGTGCCGTTCGAGGTGGTCGACCTCACCGGCCTCGACGCGACACAGCGCGAGGCACGTCGCCAGGAGCTGCTGGGCGCCAACCGCACCGACCGCTTCGACGTGCACGCCGCGCCCCTGGTCCGCCTGCTGCTGCTGCACCTGGAGCAGGACAGCTGGGAGCTGGCGGTGGCCAACCACCACGTCCTGCTGGACGGCTGGTCCATGCCCATCATGATCAGCGAGCTGCTCACCCTCTACGCCACCGACGGCCACGCGGCGGGGCTGGCGCCGGCGCGGCAGTTCCGGGACTACCTGGCGTGGCTGCACCGCCAGGACCCGAGCCAGGCGCGCCAGGCGTGGGCGCGGGCGCTGGCCGGGCTGGACTCCCCGAGCACCCTGTTCGGGGCGCTGCACCGGGCCAACACCGGCGAGCCCGGAAAGACCGAGATCCGGCTCAGCCCCGAGGACACCGCCGCCCTGCGCACCACCGCCGCCCGGCTGGGCGTCACCACCAACACGGTGGTGCAGGCCGCCTGGGGCGTCGTGCTCGGGCGCCTGCTGGGGCGGGACGACGTGGTGTTCGGGGCCACGGTCTCCGGCCGCCCGCCCGAGCTGGACGGCGTGCAGCAGATGGTCGGGCTGTTCATCAACACGCTGCCGGTCCGGGTGCGCCAGGAGGCGGGCGACACCATCGCCGACCTGCTGCGCCGGCTGCAGCAGGAGCAGGCTCAGCTGCTCGAGCACCACCACGTCGGGCTCAGCGAGATCCAGCACCTGGCCGGCGACGGCGCGGTGTTCGACACGCTGACCGTGTTCGAGTCGTACCCGATCGACGCGGCCGGGGCGCAGGCGGCGGGGTCCGTGGCCGGGATGACGGTGGAGGGCGTGCGTGGCGCGGACGCCACGCACTACCCGCTCACCCTCGCCTGCTTCGACGAGGACTCCCTGCGGGTGGTCCTGGAGCACCTCCCCGACGTGGTGGGCCCCGAGGCCGTGACCGCGATCGGCCGTCAGCTGCAGACGGTCCTGCACGCCGCCGCGCAGGCGCCGGAGACCGCGGTCAGCAGCCTCGACCTGCTGGCTGAGGGGGAGCGGACCCGGGTGCTGCACGCCTTCAACGACACCGACCACGCGGTGGTCGAGCAGACGCTGCCGGAGCTGTTCGGCCACGTCGACCCGGACCGCACCGCGGTGGTGCTGCCGGACCGCTCGCTGACCTACGGGGAGCTGGACGCGGTGGTCAACCGGCTGGCCCGGCACCTGGTGTCGCTGGGCGTGGGCCCGGAGAGCACCGTGGGCGTGGCCATGCAGACGTCGGTGGAGCTGCTGGTGGCGCTGCACGCCGTGGTGCGTGCCGGAGGCGCCTACCTGCCGCTCGACCCCACCCACCCGGTCGACCGGCTGGCCGACATGGTCCGGGTCGCGCAGCCCGTCTGCGTGCTCACCACCTCCGGCACCCCGGGGCAGCGGCTGCCGGACGTGCCCACGGTCCTCGTCGACCAGCTCGACCTGTCCGGGCTGTCCGCCGCGCCCCTGCGAGACAGCGACCGCACCGCGCCGCTGCGGCCGGGCAACGCCGCCTACGTGTTGTTCACCTCCGGGTCCACCGGGCGGCCCAAGGGGGTGACCGTGCAGCACCGCTCGATCGTCAACCAGGTGCGGTGGCTGTGCGCCGAGCACGGCCTCGACGCCGAGGACGTGGTGCTGCAGAAGACCCTGCACACCTTCGACGCCTCGGTGTGGGAGCTGTTCGCGCCACTGGCGGTGGGGGCCACCCTGGTGGTGCCGGCACCGGAGGGCCACGTCGACGCCGAGTACATGCTCGACGTCATCGCCACCCAGGGCGTGACGGTGGTGCAGTACGTGCCCAGCGTGCTCAGCCTGGTGGTGGACGCCGCCGAGCGGGCCGGCACCGAGCTGCACCTGCGCAGGGTGTTCTCCGGCGGGGAGACGCTCACCCAGGCGCTGGCGAGCAGGACGGCCCGGGTGTTCGGCGCCGAGGTGGTCAACCTGTACGGGCCCACCGAGGTGACCGTGGACGCCACCTCGCAGGTGGCCGCTGGCGGCGCCGCAGGCGCGGTGCCCATTGGCACACCGGTGTGGAACACCCGCGCCTACGTGCTCAGCCCCACGCTGCAGCCGGTTCCGGTGGGGGCGGAGGGGGAGCTGTACCTGGCCGGAGAGCAGGTGTCCCGCGGCTACGCCGCCCGGTCGGGGCTCACCGCCGAGCGCTTCGTGGCCGACCCCTTCACCGGGGCCGGAGCGCGGATGTACCGCACCGGTGACGTGGTGCGCTGGCGTCCGGACGGGGCGCTGGAGTACGTCGGCCGCAGCGACCTGCAGCTGAAGATCCGCGGGCTGCGGGTGGAGCCCGGCGAGGTGGAGGCGGTGCTGCTGGAGCAGCCCGGGGTGGCGCGCGCGGTGGTGGTGGCTCGTCAGGCGGGCACGGCCACCGCACTGGCCGCCTACGTGAGCGCCGACCACCGAGGCGCCGACGGCCACGGCGCGCCGCTGGACCCGCAGCAGCTGCGGGAAGCGGTGGCGGCGCGGCTGCCCGCCTCCCTGGTGCCCACCGTGGTGACCGTGCTGGCGCAGATGCCGCTGGGACCGTCGGGCAAGGTCGACCGGGCCGCACTGCCGGTGCCGGGCACCGACGAGGTGCAGTACCGGGCACCGGAGAGCGCGGTGGAGCAGGTGGTGGCCGAGCTGATCGCCGGCCTGCTCGGCCACGACAAGGTGGGGCTGGACGACTCCTTCTTCGGCCTCGGCGGGGACAGCATCGGCTCGATGCAGCTGGTGTCCTGCGCCCGTGCCGCCGGCCTGCAGCTGACGGCCAGGGACGTGGTGGACAGCCCGACCGTGGCTGACCTCGCCGCGGCGGCGCTCGCCCGGGCGCAGGCCCAGCCGGCGACCGGGGGGCCGCAGGCGCAGCAGGGCGCTGACGACGGATCGGGCTGGGTACCGCTCACCCCGGTGGCGGCCAAGATGGTGGAGCGCGGCGGTGACTACCGCTGGTTCCACATGCCGATGCTGCTGACCCTGCCGCCGGGGCTGCCCGTGACCCAGCTCGAGCAGGTGGTGCAGGCGGTGCTCGATGCGCACCCGGCCCTGCGTGCCCGCCTGATGGACCCGGCCCAGGTGGATCTGGCCCAGGTGGACGCCGCACGGGGCGGCCCTGCGCCTGCCGGCAAGGCGTTGTGGGTGCCGCCGGTGGGTGAGCTGCGCGCCACCGAGCTGATCGAGCGGGTGGAGCTCCCCGCCGGGGCGGAGCCGGGCACCGCCGGGTTCACCGCCGCCGCCCGGGACGCCTACGACCACGCCGTCGCCACCACCGACGTGAGCGGGGGGCCCCTGGTGCGCTTCCTGTGGCTGGCCCCGGCCGAGCCGGGCACCGCAGGGCGACTGCTGGTGGCCGCGCACCACGCGGTGGTCGACGCCGTCTCCTGGCGCTTCCTGGTCCCCGACTTCGCCACGGCCGGTGAGCAGGTGCAGGCCGGCCAGCCGGTGCAGCTGATGCACACCGGCTCCTCGCTGCAGGAGTGGACCCGGGGCCTCACCGCTGCGGCGCGCACGCCCGAGCGGGTCGCCGAGCTGGCGCGGTGGCGCTCGGTGCTGGACACGGCGGAACCGGCGCTCGGCACCCGGCCGCTGGACCTCAGCGTGGACGTGGCGCGGACCTTGCGGCGCACCGAGCTGCGGCTGCCGGTGGCGGTCACCCGACCGCTGCTGGCTGCCTCGACGGCTGAGCTGGGCGGCACCTTCCCCGACGTGCTGGTGGCCACCCTGGCCACCGCGGTGTCGCTGTGGCAGCGCCGGCGCGGGGTGCGGCAGCGGTCGGTGCTGCTCACCCTGGAGGGTCACGGCCGGGAGGAGCACCTGGTGGAGGGTGCGGACCTCTCCCGGACGGCAGGGTGGCTCACCACCATGTACCCCGCGCGGGTGGACCTGCGGGGGGTGGAGCTGGACGAGGTCGCCTCCGGCAACCCGTTCGCTGCCGCGGACGCGGTCCGGCGGGTGCACCAGCAGCTGGCGGCGGTGCCCGACCACGGAATCGGCTACGGGATGCTGCGCTACCTCAACCCCGAGACGGCGGCTGAGCTGCGTCCCCTGGGCGAGCCGCAGGTCGTCTTCAACTACGTCGGCCGGATCCGGCTGCCCGAGGGGGCAGACCTGGGCGCGCAGGGCGCCTGGCAGCCGGACCTGCAGGCCGAGGGCATCTTCACCACCGACCGCAGCGAGCTGCCCGCCCAGGCGGTGCTCGACCTGCAGACGCTGGTGGAGGACGGGCCGGACGGGCCCACCTACGTGGCGCAGCTGTCGCACCCGGAGGGCGTGCTGCCCGCCGCGGAGGCCGACGCCCTGATGGAGCTCTGGGAGCAGGTGCTCACCGCGGTGGCGCGGCACGTGTAGCCCAGCAGATCGGCCGTGCGGCCCGCGGGGCCAGGCACGGAACAGGTGACAACGAGAAGGAGCTGGCAAGTGAGCAACCCATTCGACGACGCGGACGGCCGTTTCCGGGTGCTGGTCAACGAGGAGAACCAGCACTCGCTGTGGCCGGAGTTCGCCGACGTGCCCGCGGGCTGGACCGTGGCGTTCGGCACCGCCTCCCGCGCGGAGTGCGTCAGCTACGTGGAGGAGAGCTGGACGGACATGCGGCCGAAGAGCCTCGTCGAGGCGATGGAGGCCGACGCCCGCGGCACGGCGAGCTGACGACTGCGCAGCGAGGGCGCCCGGCGATCACGCCGGGCGCCCTCGCTGTGCGGGCTCAGCAGGACGGCTCAGCGGCGCGCACTTCCCGCAGCCCGGCCGTAGCCGACGATGGCCGGCCACCCGAACACCACCACCAGCCCGCCCGTCCAGGCGAGCAGCAGCAGCAGCGGGGTGAGCGTGGGTCCGCCCACCGCCAGCGCCTTCATGGTGTCCACCGCGCAGGACATCGGCTGGTACTGCACCGGTCCCTGCAGCCAGCTGGGGTAGGCGTCCAGCGGCACGAACCCGGTGTTGAAGAACATCAGGATGGTGGTGGCCAGCGACAGCATCTCCACGAAGGTGGTCCGGCGGCTGTAGAGCGCGGCCGCGGTGGCCAGGGTGGAGTAGCCCAGCCCGAACAGCAGCGGCATCCCCACCATGGCCAGCCCGGCCAGCAGTCCCCGGTCGAAGCGGAAGCCGATCAGCAGCCCGACGGCGACGATGATCACCGTGGTGAGCAGGATGCGCACCATCTCGGCGAGCAGACGGCCGACGATCGGCCCCGCCCGGTTGACCGGCATCACCCAGAACCGGCCCACCAGCCCTGAGTCGCGCTCACCCATCAGCGACACCGCTCCGGCCACCGCCCCGGCCATGGTGCCCACCAGCGCGGTCATGGGCACCAGCCCGTCCAGAGCGTCCTGCCCGGTGGCGTCGGCGATCGAGTCACCGAGCACCACCCAGAGCATCACCAGCGTGACGGCGGGGTAGACCAGCGCCTGGATGGTGGTGAAGGGGTCGCGCAGCCACCGCGTGAGCAGCCGCCGGGCCTGCAGCAGGCTCTGCGGTCCGAGCGCTCGCAGCGACCGCTCGGGTGCGGCCCGGGTGGGCACGAGGAAGGCCAGCGCGCCTGTGGGCTCGGGTGGGGTGACGATCGGGCGCGGCGTGGGGCTGGGCGGCCACGGGGTGCGACTGGGTGGGGTGACAGTGCTCATCGGCTAGCCCCTCCGCAGGTTGGCGTGCACCGAGGCCAGCGTGAAGGCCGCGGCCAGCCCGCCCAGCCACAGCAGCGCGGGCAGCACGTGCGTGGTGTCCCCGGTGCCCTCTGCCAGCGACCGCATCACTGCGCAGAAGTGCGACACCGGCTGGTTGCGCACGAACGGCTGGATCCACTCGGGGAAGCCCTCCTCGGGCACGTAGCCGGTGGAGAGCATGCCCAGCACCAGCTGGGGCAGCGTGAGGATCTGGCTGGTCGCCTCAGGGTTGTGCGACAGGGTCCCCAGCGCGTCAGCCCCGATGGACAGCACCAGGGCGATGACGAAGGCGAAGCCGCAGAACAGCACCGCGTTGTCCACGCCGTTCTCGAAGCGGAATCCCAGCAGGTAGCCCGACAGCAGCGCGGACAGCAGTGACACCACCACCCGCACGGCCGAGGCGGTCATTCGCCCGGCCAGCGGAGCCGCGGGGTTCACCGGCATGGTCCGCATCCGGGTGGTCATGCCGTTCACCGACTCGTAGGCGGCCCGCACGGCGGAGGAGACCGCGATGAAGCTCATCGCCTGCAGCACGATGATCGGGGTGATGAACTGCCCGTAGTCGACGCCCTGGGAATCCATGATGGAGCGCAGCGGCAGGTCGAAGCCGAGCGCGAAGATCGGCGGCGCGACCAGGGAGACCGCCAGCTCGCCGTTGGTGCCCATGGCCCGGGTGTGCCGACCGGCCAGGGTCAGCCACTGCGACAGCCCGCCAGGCGCCGGCCGAGCGTGGTGGTGCAGCGGGCGGGGGGAGGGGCCGGGCTTGTCGCGGGAAGCCACCGGGGCGCTCACGCCGGGCCGCCACCGTCGCGGCGCCCCGACGGCGGGGACGCACCCGCGCCGACCTCCGCCGACACCTCACCGCCGCCACCCTCGCGATCGCTGACCTGCGCGTCACCGGGGTCGCCGTCGCCCAGGTTTCCGGTGCTGGACTCCGCTGGGCTGGACCCCGCTGGGCTGGACCCCGCTGGGCGGGGCCGTGGCGCGGCGGGGGTGTCCGTGGCGGCGCTGTCCTGGTCCGCCTCGGCGTCGGTCGGCGCGGTCAGGGCGAAGAACACGTCGTCCAGGGAGGGCCGCCGCAGCGCGATGTCGGCGATCTCCACCTGCGCAGCGTCCAGCCGGCGCAGCGCCTCGGCGAGGGTGGTGGCGCCCTGGGGAGCGGGGATGGACACCCGGTCACCCGCGGGCACCGCCGCGGTGCCCGCGGGAACCAGCGGGCCCAGCGCGGCCAGCAGCTGCGGCAGGTCCGTGGTGTGCAGGGGGACGATCTCGCAGTAGCTGGTGCCGGTGCGCTCCTTGAGCTGGTCAGCGGTGCCCTCGGCCACCACCGTGCCCTTGTCGATCACCACGATGTTGTCCGAGAGCACGTCCACCTCGTCCAGGTACTGGGTGGTCAGGACGGTGGTGATGCCGTCGTCCTTGAGCCGGCTCACCAGGTCCCACACGAACTGGCGGCTCCGCGGGTCCAGGCCGGTGGTCGGCTCGTCCAGGAACACCACGTCCGGTCGCACCACCAGCCCGCACGCGATGTCGATGCGTCGGCGCATGCCTCCGGAGTAGCCGCCCACCTTGCGTCCCGCCGCCTCCACCAGGTCGAAGTCGGCCAGCAGCTCCGCGGTCCTGACCCGCGCGGACCGCTTGTCCAGCCCCATCAGGCGGCCGAAGAGCACGAGGTTCTCCCGGCCGGACAACGACTCGTCCAGCGCGGCGTACTGGCCGGTGACCATGATGGCGCGCCGCACCTGCGCGGCCTGGCGGACCACGTCGAAACCGGCCACCGTGGCGGTGCCGGCGTCCGGGCGCAGCAGCGTGGTCAGCACGTTGACCACGGTGGTCTTGCCCGCGCCGTTCGGACCGAGAATCCCCAGCACGGATCCGCGCGGGGCGGAGAAGGTGATGCCGCGCAGGGCGCGCACGTCACCGAAGCGCTTCTCGACCCCCTGCACGGTCACACCGTCGGTCGGATCGGGCATGTCGCTTCCTCCTGTGGTCAGCGGCCGGAAAGGAATTCCAGCAGCAGGGCGTTTGCCGGCTCGGGGCGTTCCAGCAGGCCGAAGTGCCCTGCGTCGGCAACTACCTCGTAACGGCAGCCGGGGATGGCGTCGGCCACCTCGCGGCACAGCTGGGGGTCGATCACCCGGTCGTCGGCGAAGGCCACGACCATCGTGGGCACCCGGATGCCGCGGTAGGCGCTCCGGCGGTCGAAGCCGTTGTCCAGCCGCAGCTGTGCGGCCGTCCCGGGCCCGCCGGTGGCGGCGGAGAACTCCAGGACGTCCAGCCACTCCTGGCAGGTGGACGGGTCGGCGAGCGTGCGGGGAGAGAGGTTCAGCGCCGCAGTGACCGCTGCGGAGTACCGCGGGGACACCCGCTGCCCGGTCTCGGCCAGCTCCGCCTCCGCCGCCGACAGGGCGGCCTGGGCGGGACGCAGCCGGGCGTGCGCGGTGAACAGCACCGCCCGGGAGACCAGCTCGGGGCGGGTCAGCGCCAGCTCCTGGGTGATCCGGGCCCCCAGCGAGGTGCCCACCACCGCCGCTGGGGCGCCGAGGTGCTCGATCAGCGCGGCGGTGTCGGCAGCCATGTCGGCGATGGTGAAGCCCTCGGGGCACTCGTCGCTGGGCGCGATGCCTCGGTTGTCCACCCTGGCCACCCGGTAGCCGGCCGCCTCCAGGGCGGGCGTCTGGTGCAGGTCCCACACTCGCCCCGGGCTTCCGCTGCCCATCACCAGGACCACCAGCGGCCCCTCGCCGGACACCGCGTAGCTCAGCCGGATGCCGTTCAGCGTCGCGACGGGCACGGGGTCCTCCGGACGCAGCAGGGGGTAGGGAAGCGGACATCCTGTCTCATCGCGTGTGGGCCCACAGATGTTATCCACGAGACCGGGCGCCGCACCGGCTGAGCAGGCACGACCGTGTGCTGACCCCGATCCGGCGCGGTGCCGCCGGCGTGAGTGCCGCGGCCGGAGGCGGTTTGATGTGCGAGGGCGCGTCGTGCATACTGGTGCGGTTGCCTTGACACGACGTGATGGGTCGTGGGTTCCTCGCGGATCCCATGGCTGTCCGTGGTGGGCAGGGTATGTGTGAGCTTCGGCTATAGACGCCGAGCTGGCGCCGGGTGATCCCCGTAGGATGGCACTTCAGTCCTCGGGCGTGAACGCGACACACCCGACCGCGTGTACCGGCGGGCCCGACAGTTGAACATCGCGAGTGGATCGGTGCTGCGCCTGCGCGTGGTTCCCGTGCTGGTGGATGGTCGATGTCGTCGGGCATGGGCTCGTCGTACCGACAGTTCGAGAACAACAGCGCAGCCTGCTGGTCGGCGCTGACACACCGCATGGCGTTCATACGACAGTGAGTTGCCGCGAAAGCGGCAAGCAAGGAAGAGGGCAAGCGTGGCGGGACAAAAGATCCGCATCCGGCTCAAGGCCTATGACCATGAGGCGATCGACGCGTCCGCGCGCAAGATCGTCGAGACCGTCACCCGTACGGGTGCACGCGTGGTCGGTCCTGTGCCGCTGCCGACCGAGAAGAACGTGTACTGCGTCATCCGCTCGCCGCACAAGTACAAGGACTCGCGCGAGCACTTCGAGATGCGCACCCACAAGCGCCTCATTGACATCCTCGACCCGACGCCCAAGACGGTGGACGCGCTCATGCGCATCGACCTTCCGGCGAGCGTCGACGTCAACATCCAGTGACGGCGGAGACAGGACCGATGGCTGAGAACAAGATGAAGGGCATCCTGGGCAACAAGCTCGGCATGACCCAGGTGTTCGACGAGAACAACCGGATCGTCCCGGTGACCGTCGTGCAGGCTGGGCCCTGTGTCGTCACCCAGGTGCGAACCGTAGAGAACGACGGCTACAACGCTGTGCAGCTGGCCTTCGGCGCGATTGACCCGCGCCGCGTGATCAAGCCCGTTGCGGGCCAGTTCACCAAGGCCGGCACCACGCCTCGTCGCCACCTCGTCGAGCTCCGCATGGAGGACGTCTCCGGCTACGAGGTCGGCCAGGAGATCACCGCCGACCTCTTCGCCGATGGCGCAGTGGTCGACGTGACCGGCACCAGCAAGGGCAAGGGAACCGCCGGTGTCATGAAGCGCCACGGCTTCCACGGCCTGGGTGCGGGACACGGCGTGAAGCGCGTGCACCGCTCGCCCGGCTCCATCGGTGGCGCCTCCACCCCCGGTCGCGTGTTCAAGGGCATGCGCATGGCGGGTCGGATGGGCAACGAGCGGGTCACCACGCAGAACCTGACCGTGTACCGCGTCGACGCCGAGGCCGGCCTGCTGCTCATCAAGGGCGCCGTTCCCGGCAACAAGGGCGGACTCGTGTTCGTCAAGTCCGCAGTGAAGGGTGGTGCCCTCTGATGGCTATCGACACCAAGAAGGCTGACGCCGCCGAGGCGTCCCTGACCGTGCCCGTGCGCACCGTCGACGGTGGCACCAACGGCACCGTCGAGCTGCCCGCGTCGCTGTTCAACGTGCAGGCGAACATCCCGCTGATGCACCAGGTGGTCGTGGCGCAGATGGCCGCCGCCCGCCAGGGCACGCACAAGACCAAGACCCGCGCGGAGGTGTCCGGCGGTGGCGCCAAGCCCTACCGCCAGAAGGGCACCGGCCGCGCCCGTCAGGGCTCGACCCGCGCGCCGCAGTTCGTCGGCGGTGGCGTCGTGCACGGCCCCACGCCGCGCAGCTACGCGCAGCGCACGCCCAAGAAGATGATCGCCGCCGCTCTCCGCGGGGCGCTCTCCGACCGGGCCCGCTCCGGCCGCATCCACGTCGTCAGCGAGCTCGTGGCCAACGACGTGCCCTCCACCAAGGGCGTGAAGACGCTGCTGGGTGCGATCAGCGACCGTCGTCGCTTCCTGGTGGTCCTGGACCGTCAGGACGCTGCCGGCTGGCGCAGCCTGAAGAACCTGCCCGGTGTGCACCCCATTGCGCCGGACCAGCTCAACACCTACGACGTCCTCGTCTCCGACGACGTCGTGTTCACCAGCGCGTCGCTCGCCTCCCTCGTCGCCGGTCCGCCCCGCGGACGCAGCGCCACGGCGTCGGCACGTTCGAGTGAGCTCGTGGAGAACGAGGAGGACAGCAAGTGATTGCCGACCCGCGTGACGTGCTCCTGGCACCGGTGATCTCCGAGAAGTCCTACGGGCTGCTCGAGTCGAACACCTACACCTTCCTGGTGTCGCCGGACGCGAACAAGACGCAGATCAAGATCGCCGTGGAGAAGGTCTTCGGCGTGACTGTCAAGAACGTCAACACCGCCAACCGCCAGGGAAAGCGCAAGCGGACGAAGTTCGGGTACGGCAAGCGCAAGGACACCAAGCGCGCGATCGTCACCCTGTCCGCCGACAGCAAGCCCATCGAGATCTTCGGGGGCCCGGTCGCCTGACGGCGCCGGGACTCGTTGAAATCAGGCAGACAAGCTGAGGACTGAGAAGACTCATGGCAATCCGCAAGTACAAGCCGACCACTCCCGGGCGTCGTGGCTCCAGCGTCTCCGACTTCGCTGAGATCACCCGTTCCACCCCGGAGAAGTCGCTGGTCCGTCCGTTGCACGGCCGAGGTGGCCGCAACGCCCACGGCCGCATCACCACCCGCCACAAGGGCGGTGGCCACAAGCGTGCGTACCGGCTCATCGACTTCCGCCGGGCCGACAAGGATGGTGTGCCGGCCAAGGTCGCGCACATCGAGTACGACCCGAACCGCACCGCCAACATCGCGCTGCTGCACTACGCCGACGGGGAGAAGCGCTACATCCTCGCCCCGGCGAAGCTGAAGCAGGGCGACACCGTGGAGGCCGGCGCCAAGGCTGACATCAAGCCCGGCAACAACCTGCCCCTGCGCAACATCCCGACCGGTACCACCATCCACTCGGTGGAGCTGCGTCCCGGCGGCGGCGCCAAGATGGCCCGCTCGGCCGGCGCCAGCATCCAGCTGCTGGGCAAGGAGGGCACCTACGCCACCCTGCGCATGCCCTCCGGTGAGATCCGGCGCGTGGACGTTCGCTGCCGCGCCTCGGTGGGCGAGGTCGGCAACGCCGAGCAGTCCAACATCAACTGGGGCAAGGCCGGCCGCATGCGCTGGAAGGGCAAGCGCCCGACCGTCCGTGGTGTCGTGATGAACCCGGTCGACCACCCGCACGGTGGTGGTGAGGGCAAGACTTCCGGTGGTCGCCACCCGGTGAGCCCGTGGGGCACGCCTGAGGGCCGCACCCGCAAGAGCAAGCCGAGCGACAAGCTCATCGTGCGGCGCCGCCGCACGGGCAAGAACAAGCGCTGACCAGGGAGGAGTGAAGGATGCCACGCAGCCTTAAGAAGGGCCCGTTCGTCGATGACCACCTCCTTGCGAAGGTGGACGTCCAGAACGAGAAGGGGACCAAGCAGGTCATCAAGACCTGGTCCCGACGATCGACCATCACGCCGGACTTCATCGGACACACGTTCGCGGTGCACGACGGCCGCAAGCACGTCCCGGTGTTCGTCTCGGACGCCATGGTGGGACACAAGCTCGGTGAGTTCGCGCCCACGCGGACGTTCCGTGGACACATCAAGGACGACCGAAAGGCGCGCCGCCGATGAGCAGCACAGACGAAGTTTTCCCGCACGCGATGGCCAAGGCCCGCTACGTCCGGGTCACGCCCATGAAGGCGCGCCGCGTCGTCGAGCTGATCAAGGGCCGTCCCGCGGCTGAGGCGCTCGCCGTCCTGCGGTTCGCGCCGCAGGCCGCCAGTGAGCCGGTGGCCAAGGTGCTCGCGAGCGCCGTCGCCAACGCCGAGAACAACCTCGGGCTGGACCCCGCCACGCTGGTCGTCTCCACGGCGTTCGTGGACGAGGGACCGACGCTGAAGCGTTTCCAGCCCCGGGCACAGGGCCGTGCCTTCCGCATCCGGAAGCGCACGAGCCACATCACGATCGAGGTTGAGAGCCGGCCGCGTCGCAGCTCCGACGCCTCGCCTCGAAACCGTAGGAGCTCGGCCGCCAAGGCCGCCTCGAAGGGAAGTGCTCAGTAGTGGGTCAGAAAATCAACCCGCACGGCTTCCGGCTGGGTATCACCACTGACTGGAAGTCCCGCTGGTACGCCGACAAGCAGTACGCGGAGTACGTCAAGGAAGACGTGGCGATCCGTAAGCTGCTCGCCACCGGCATGGAGCGCGCCGGCATCGCCAAGGTCGAGATCGAGCGCACGCGTGACCGCGTCCGGGTCGACATCCACACCGCGCGTCCGGGCATCGTCATCGGTCGCCGCGGCGCCGAGGCCGACCGCATCCGCTCCGAGCTGGAGAAGCTGACCGGCAAGCAGGTGCAGCTGAACATCCTCGAGGTGAAGAACGCCGAGGCCGAGGCGCAGCTGGTGGCCCAGGGGGTCGCCGAGCAGCTGTCCAACCGCGTGGCGTTCCGCCGGGCGATGCGCAAGGCCATCCAGTCGGCCATGCGTCAGCCGCAGGTCAAGGGCATCCGCGTGCAGTGCTCCGGTCGCCTCGGCGGCGCGGAGATGTCCCGCTCGGAGTTCTACCGCGAGGGTCGGGTCCCGCTGCACACGCTGCGCGCGGACATCGACTACGGCCTGTACGAGGCCAAGACCACCTTCGGGCGGATCGGCGTCAAGGTCTGGATCTACAAGGGCGACATCGTCGGCGGCCGTCGTGAGAACGTCGTCACCGACGAGCGTCCGGCACGGCGCGAGCGTCCGACCGGTGCGCGTCGTCGCTCCGGTGCCTCGGGCACCACCGCCACCAGCACCGACGCCGGCCGCGCGGCGGCCGAGTCGGCAGGAACTACGACGGCCCCGGCAAGCGAGGCAGCACCTGTGGCGCCTGCTGGAAGCACGGAGGGCTGAGGACATGCTGATTCCCCGCAGGGTCAAGCACCGCAAGCAGCACCACCCCAGTCGCTCTGGCAACGCCAAGGGCGGCACGCAGGTCACGTTCGGCGAGTGGGGCATCCAGGCCCTGGAGCCGGCCTACGTGACCAACCGCCAGATCGAGTCGGCCCGTATCGCGGTCACCCGGCACATCAAGCGCGGCGGCAAGGTCTGGATCACGATCTTCCCGGACCGCCCGCTGACCAAGAAGCCCGCCGAGACCCGCATGGGTTCCGGCAAGGGATCGCCCGAGTGGTGGGTCGCCAACGTCAAGCCCGGACGCATCATGTTCGAGCTGAGCTACCCCAACGAGGAGACCGCTCGTGAGGCCCTGCGCCGCGCGATGCACAAGCTCCCGATGAAGTGCCGGATCGTTACCAGGGAGGGGCAGTTCTGATGGCAGACGCAACACAGGCCGCAGAGCTCCGCGAGCTCACCGGCGAGGAGCTTGTCAGCAAGCTCCGCGAGTCCAAGGAAGAGCTGTTCAACCTGCGCTTCCAGACGGCGACCGGCCAGCTCGACAACAACCGCCGACTGCGGACCGTCCGGCGCGACATCGCCCGGATCTACACGGTCATGCGTGAGCGCGAGCTCGGTCTCGCACCGGCGCCGGTTTCGGATGAGGGTGCAGCGTGACGGTAGAGAGGGATGCAGAAGTGAGCACGGAGCAGACCGCTGCCACGAGCGAGCGCAACAACCGCAAGGTGCGCGTGGGCTACGTGGTCTCGGACAAGATGGAGAAGACGATCGTGGTCGAGCTGGAGGACCGGGTCAAGCACCCGCTCTACAGCAAGGTCATCCGTCGTACCACCAAGGTCAAGGCCCACGACGAGAACGGTGACGCCGGTGTCGGCGACCGCGTGCGGCTGATGGAGACCCGGCCGCTGTCGGCCACCAAGCGCTGGCGCCTGGTGTCCGTGCTCGAGAAGGCCCGGTAGCTCGCAAGGCCCGGTGGCTCTCGAAGGTCGGGCCGGCTCCTCGCGGAGCCAGCCCGGCTCGTTGCCCCTAGAAGTTGACAGGTAAGTTTGGACCGCGCGCGTCGGGTCGGAAATCCGCCGCGCATCACGCAGGTCAGGAGTTGTAAGTGATCCAGCAGGAGTCGCGACTGCGAGTCGCCGACAACACGGGTGCCAAGGAGATCTTGTGCATCCGCGTCCTCGGTGGCTCGTCCCGGCGTTACGCCGGTATCGGCGACATCATCGTGGCGACAGTGAAGGAAGCCATCCCGGGCGCGGGGGTGAAGCGGGGTGACGTCGTCAAGGCGGTCATCGTGCGCACCTCCAAGGAGCGTCGCCGCCCGGACGGTTCCTACATCCGCTTCGACGAGAACGCCGCAGTCCTCATCAAGCCAGACAACGAGCCGCGAGGCACGCGCATCTTCGGCCCCGTGGGCCGCGAGCTGCGCGACAAGAAGTTCATGAAGATCATCTCGCTCGCGCCGGAGGTGCTGTGATGAAGGTGCACAAGGGTGACACCGTGATCGTGGTTGCCGGCAAGGACAAGGGCGCGAAGGGCAAGGTCATCCAGGCCTTCCCGGAGAACGAGCGCGTCCTGGTCGAGGGCGTCAACCGGATCAAGAAGCACACCTCCGTCTCCACCAACGAGCGTGGTGCGGCATCGGGCGGCATCGTGACGCAGGAGGCCTCGATCCACGTCTCCAACGTCATGGTCGTCGACTCCGACGGCAAGCCCACCCGCGTCGGCTACCGCGTCGACGACAGCGGTGACCGTGCCAAGCGAGTGCGCGTGTCGCGCAAGAACGGGAAGGACATCTGATGGCGAGCAAGAAGAGCTCTGTCGCAGTGACCGACAACCCCGTCGCCGCCGCCCCCACGATGCCCCGGCTGAAGCAGCGGTACCGCGAGGAGATCCGCTCCGCCATGCAGGAGCAGTACTCCTACGACAACGTCATGCAGATCCCCGGCGTCGTCAAGGTCGTGGTGAACATGGGTGTCGGTGAGGCTGCGCGTGACGCGAAGCTGATCGACGGTGCGGTCCGCGACCTGGCGCTGATCACCGGCCAGAAGGCCGAGATCCGCCGTTCCAAGACCTCGATCGCGCAGTTCAAGCTCCGCGAGGGCATGCCGATCGGCGCGAAGGTCACCCTCCGCGGTGACCGGATGTGGGAGTTCCTGGACCGCCTGGTGAGCATCGCGCTCCCTCGCATCCGCGACTTCCGCGGTCTGTCGGGCACGCAGTTCGACGGCAACGGGAACTACACCTTCGGGCTCAACGAGCAGTCCATGTTCCACGAGATCGACATCGACTCGATCGACCGTCCTCGAGGCATGGACATCACCGTGGTGACCACCGCGACGAACAACGAGGAGGGCCGGGCTCTGCTGAAGCACCTGGGCTTCCCCTTCAAGGAGAACTGAGCATGGCCAAGAAGGCACTGGTCAACAAGGCGAACAAGAAGCCGAAGTTTGCTGTCCGGGCGTACACCCGGTGCCAGCGTTGCGGGCGTCCCCACGCCGTGTTCCGCAAGTTCGGCCTCTGCCGCATCTGCTTGCGCGAGATGGCTCACCGGGGCGAGCTCCCCGGCGTGCGCAAGTCCTCTTGGTGAGCTGAGCACCCGCTCAGCTCACCCCACGCGGACATCCCGTCCGCACTCGAACCGCTTCGCCGTAGGCCCGTTGACTCCACTTGGATCCGACGAGGGAACCGCGGCGGGAAAGGTGCACAGGTCACCTGAATGACCATGACAGACCCGATCGCAGACATGCTGACCCGTCTGCGCAACGCAAACTCGGCCTACCACGACGCAGTCGTGATGCCCCACTCGAAGATCAAGGCGAACATCGCCGAGATCCTCAAGCGGGAGGGCTACATCTCCGACTACCGGTCCGAGGAGGCGGCTGTCGGACAGTCGCTCGTCATCGACCTGAAGTACGGCCCCACCCGTGAGCGGAGCATCGCTGGTCTCCGGCGCGTGTCCAAGCCCGGTCTGCGGGTCTACGCAAAATCCACCAACCTGCCCAAGGTCCTGGGAGGTCTCGGTGTGGCGATCATCTCCACGTCCACCGGCCTGCTCACCGACCGCCAGGCGGCCAAGCAGGGTGTGGGCGGGGAAGTCCTCGCCTACGTCTGGTGAGGGAGGCAACTAATGTCACGCATCGGTAAGCTCCCCGTTCCTGTCCCGTCCGGCGTGGACGTGACCATCGAGGGCCAGAACGTCACGGTCAAGGGGCCCAAGGGCACCCTGCAGACCACCATCTCGGAGCCCATCATCGTCACGAAGGACGAGGACGGCGCTGTCGCCGTCAGCCGTCCCGACGACGAGCGGCGCAGCCGGTCGCTGCACGGCCTGTCCCGCACCCTGGTGCAGAACATGGTCATCGGCGTCACCAACGGCTACGAGACCAAGATGGAGATCCACGGCGTGGGTTACCGCGTGCAGCTCAAGGGTTCCGACCTGGAGTTCGCACTCGGCTACAGCCACCCCGTCCCCATCGAGGCGCCCGAGGGCATCAGCTTCGCGGTGGAGACCCCCACCAGGTTCTCCATCTCCGGGATCGACAAGCAGAAGGTCGGCCAGATCGCGGCGAACATTCGCCGGCTGCGCCGCCCCGACCCGTACAAGGGCAAGGGCGTCCGCTACGCCGGCGAGCAGATCCGCCGCAAGGTCGGAAAGACGGGTAAGTGACATGAGCCAGACTGCAAGCACGGCCGTCGCAGGCTCCGGGTCGAAGCGGCGCAAGCCGCTCGGCAAGGACGCCTCCACGGTTCGTCGACTGTCCCGCGCACGGCGGCACTTCCGCATCCGCAAGAAGGTCAGCGGAACGCCGGCCCGTCCCCGACTGGTGGTGAACCGCTCCTCGCGGCACATCCACGTCCAGCTGGTGGACGACCTCTCCGGTCACACCCTCGCCGCGGCGTCCACCCTCGAGGCGGACCTCCGCGCGATGGAGGGCGACAAGAAGGCCAAGTCGGCCAAGGTCGGCGCCCTGCTGGCCGAGCGGGCCAAGGCCATCGGCGTCGAGGCCGTCGTCTTCGACCGTGGCGGCAACGACTACCACGGCCGGATCGCGGCCCTGGCGGACGCAGCTCGCGAAGGTGGGTTGCAGTTCTGATGCACCCACTGACAACGGAGCACACTCTCACCATGAACGAGACGAACGGAAGGACAGCCTGATGCCGGGACGTGCGCGTGAAGGCGGTGCCGGCGCAGCTGGCGGCGCCGGTGGCGAGCGTCGGGGCGGCGGTCGCCGCGACGGCGGCCGCGGCGCGGCGCCGGAGAAGACCCAGCTCGAGCGGGTCGTGGCCATCAACCGTGTCTCGAAGGTGGTCAAGGGTGGTCGACGCTTCAGCTTCACCGCCCTGGTGATCGTCGGCGACGGCAACGGCATGGTCGGCGTCGGCTACGGCAAGGCCAAGGAAGTTCCCGCGGCCATCCAGAAGGGCTCCGACGAGGCTCGCAAGAACTTCTTCCGCGTCCCGATGATCGGTGCCACCATCACTCACCCCGTCCAGGGTGAGGCGGCGGCGGGCGTGGTGCTGCTGCGCCCGGCCAGCCCCGGTACCGGTGTCATCGCCGGTGGTCCGGTGCGCGCCGTGCTGGAGTGCGCCGGCATCCACGACGTCCTCTCCAAGTCGCTGGGCAGCGACAACGCCATCAACGTCGTTCACGCGACCGTTGCGGCGCTGAAGATGCTCCAGCGTCCGGAGGAGGTGGCGGCCCGCCGTGGCCTGCCCATCGAGGACGTCGCGCCGGCCGGAATGCTGCGCGCTCGCGCCGGACAGGGGGCCTGATCACCATGGCAGACCTCCTGGTCACTCAGGTGCGCAGCACCATCGGCACGAAGCAGAACCAGCGCAACACCCTGCGCACGCTCGGGCTGCACAAGATCCGGCAGTCCGTGGTCCGACCGGACTCCCCGGAGGTCCGGGGCATGATCTCCACCGTCGCCCACCTGGTGACGGTCGAGACGGTCAGCGCTGCAGGATCCGGTAAGGAGAGCTCGCAATGACCATCAAGCTTCACCACCTGCGGCCCGCACCGGGCGCCAAGCAGGACAAGATCCGCGTCGGTCGCGGTGAGGGCGGCAAGCGCGGCAAGACCGCCGGTCGCGGCACCAAGGGCACCAAGGCCCGCAAGAACGTGCCCGCCGCGTTCGAGGGTGGCCAGATGCCGCTGCACATGCGGCTGCCGAAGCTCAAGGGCTTCACCAACCGCAACCGCGTCGAGTACCAGGTCGTCAACGTGGCCGACCTCGCGCGGCTGTTCCCCCAGGGGGGCACCATCGGCGTCGACGAGCTCGTCGCCGCTGGCGCGGTCCGCCGCAACCAGCTGGTCAAGATCCTCGGTGACGGGGACCTCGGCTCGGTGACGCTGCAGGTGACTGCCAACAAGTGCTCCGGTTCCGCCAAGGAGAAGATCGAGGCTGCCGGTGGCAGCGTCACCCTGCTCTGAGCAGGTGAACCGGTAACACCCGCACGTGCTGCTGACCGTGGTCGGCCTGCGAACTCGCAGGGCGGCCACGGTCAGCGCGTTTCTGGCCCAGCTGCCGCCGTCGCACCGCCCGTGTGGTGAGATGAGGGGCTGTTAGAGTCAACTAGTCGGCGCCCGCACAGGGTCGCCTTGCCCGTCGTATCCCAATGCTAAGCAGGGGCAGAGCTAGTCCGCCCGAAGCTGCCAGGAGGATCAGTGCTCTCCGCCTTCGTCTCTGCCTTCAAGACCCGTGACCTGAGGCGGAAGATCCTCTTCACCCTGGGGATCCTCGCGATCTACCGCCTGGGTACCACGCTGCCGTCGCCCGGCGTCTCCTACGTCAACATCCAGACCTGCCTCAAGGAGGTCAGCGGTGGCGACAGCCAGAGCATCTACTCGCTGATCAACCTCTTCAGCGGCGGTGCCCTGCTCCAGCTCTCCGTGTTCGCGCTGGGCATCATGCCCTACATCACCGCGAGCATCATCGTGCAGCTGCTCACCGTGGTCATCCCACGGTTCGAGGCGCTGCAGAAGGAGGGCCAGTCGGGCCAGGCCAAGATGACGCAGTACACCCGGTACCTGACGATCGCCCTCGCGGTCCTGCAGTCCACCGGCATCGTGGCCCTGGCCACCCGTGGACAGCTGTTCCAGGGCTGCGACAACGACCTGTACCCGGCCATCCCCGGCGGCGACATCTTCACCATGCTGGTGGTGGTGATCGTGATGACCGCCGGCACCGCGGTGATCATGTGGCTGGGTGAGCTGATCACCGACCGCGGCATCGGCAACGGCATGTCGCTGCTGATCTTCACCTCAATCGGCGCCCAGATCCCCACCGAGGGCAAGAACGTGCTGGACAGCCGCGGGGGGCTGGTCTTCGCGCTGGTCTGCCTTGCCGCCCTGGCCATCTTCGCCAGCGTCGTCTTCGTCGAGCAGGGCCAGCGCCGCATCCCGGTGCAGTACGCCAAGCGGATGGTCGGCCGCCGCATGTACGGGGGCACGTCCACGTACCTGCCGCTGAAGGTGAACCAGGCCGGCGTGATCCCGGTGATCTTCGCGTCGTCGCTGTTGTACCTGCCGAACCTGGTCGCGCAGCTGACGGCGTCCACCGACGGGTCCGTCTCCTGGTGGCAGCGGTTCATCAACGACTACCTGATCCGCCCGTCCAGCGGGCCGTACATCCTGCTGTACTTCGCGCTGATCGTGTTCTTCACGTACTTCTACGTGGCGATCACCTTCAACCCGGAGGACCGCGCGGACGAGATGAAGAAGTTCGGCGGGTTCATCCCCGGCATCCGCCCGGGCCGGCCCACCGCCGAGTACCTCAGCTTCGTGCTGGGACGCATCACGCTGTTCGGGTCGCTGTACCTGGGTATCGTGGCCGTCCTGCCCAACCTGTTCTTGGACCTCGGCAGCGGCGGTGGGCAGAACTTCCCGTTCGGTGGCACGGCCGTGCTGATCATGGTCGGTGTCGGTCTGGACACCGTGAAGCAGATTGAGAGCCAGCTCATGCAGCGCAACTACGAAGGGTTCCTGAAGTAGTGAGACTCGTCCTTGTCGGCCCGCCCGGAGCGGGAAAGGGAACCCAGGCTGCTCTGCTGTCGGCCGAGCTCGGCGTTCCGCACATCTCCACCGGTGACCTCTTTCGCGCGCACATGGGGGAGGGGACGCCGCTGGGCCAGGAGGCCAAGAAGTACGTGGAGGCCGGTGACCTGGTCCCGGACGAGGTGACCATCGAGATGGTCCGCGAGCGGCTGGCCGAGCCGGATGCTGCGCAGGGATTCCTGCTCGACGGCTTCCCGCGCACCGTGGGCCAGGCCGAGGTGCTGGCCAACATCCTCGAAGAGCTGGGCCGTCCGCTGGACGCCGTGCTCGAGCTGCGCGTCACCGAGGACGTGGTGGTGCAGCGCATGCTCGCCCGCGGTCGCGCCGACGACACCGAGGCCGTCATCCGGCGCCGCATGCGCGTGTACCGGGACGAGACGGCCCCGCTGCTGGAGCACTACGCCGACCAGCTGGTCGTCGTGGACGCGGTCGGCGAGGTCGGTGAGGTCTCCCAGCGGGCACTGCGGGCGCTGCGCACCCGCACCAGCTGATGGTGCGGCTGCGCAGGCGCAAGGTGGTGCCCGCGCGGACCCCCGGCGAGCTGGACGCGATGGCGCTGGCCGGCTCGGTCGTCGCGGCTGCACTGGCCGCGGTGCGCGAGGCCGCCCGTCCCGGTGTCAGCACGGCTGAGCTCGACGAGGTCTCGGCCCAGGTGATGGCCGACGCTTGTGCCGAGCCCTCCTTCCTGGGCTACCACGGCTTCCCGGCCACCATCTGTTCCTCGGTCAACGACCGCGTGGTGCACGGCATCCCCTCCAGCGAGGAGGTGCTCGCCGACGGCGACCTCGTGTCCATCGACTGCGGTGCCATCGTCGACGGCTGGCACGGCGACTCCGCCGTCACCTTCGTGGTCGGCCCCGGCGCCCGCACAGAGGACCTGCAGCTGTCCGAAGCGTGCCGCACCTCGATGGAGGCCGGCATCGCCGCCATGGTGGTGGGCAACCGGCTCGGCGACGTCTCGCACGCCATCGAGCTGGGCACCCGGGCCGCGGAGCAGCGCGACGGTCGCCACTACGGCATCGTCGACGGCTACGGTGGCCACGGCATCGGCCGCGTCATGCACGCCGACCCGTTCCTGGCCAACGAGGGTCCGCCGGACACCGGTCCCCGGCTGGTGGAGGGCTCGGTGCTGGCCATCGAGCCGATGCTGACCCTGGGCACCGAGGACACCCTGGTCCTCGCCGACGACTGGACCGTGGTGACCACCGACGGCAGCCGGGCCGCGCACTGGGAGCACACCGTGGCGGTCACCGCCGACGGTCCCCGCATCCTCACGCTGCCCCGCTGACTCGCGCCCGCGGGGGCTGCGCAGGTGCCGCGGCACCTACCACCCAGGCCCGCATTTGGCCTGCACCGGCACGCCGCGTAGACTTCAACGACGGCGCGCACTGTGCGCCGGTTGTGCGCGTGCCCGCGAGGTCTTGCGTCTCCGCCGGCACCTGTCGCACCACTTGAGACTGCTTCCCCGCGCACCGGTCACCGGCGCTCGGGGCGGGGGTGTTGAGTTACCAGCAAGTCACTGCCACGGATCGCGGAGGACATGGGCAAGAAAGACGGGGCCATCGAGGTCGAGGGTCGGGTTGTCGAGCCACTGCCGAACGCGATGTTCCGCGTGGAGCTGGAAAACGGCCACCGGGTTCTCGCGCACATCAGCGGTAAGATGCGGCAGCACTACATCCGCATCCTGCCTGAGGACAGGGTGGTCGTGGAGCTTTCTCCCTACGACCTCTCCCGCGGGCGCATCGTCTACCGCTACAAGTAGCAGTCGTTGCGCGCGCCCGTGGCGCGTCCCCAGCAAGCAGCAACCGACCAGGAGAGCAACAGACGTGAAGGTCAACCCCAGCGTCAAGAAGATCTGTGAGAAGTGCAAGGTGATCCGCCGCAACGGTCGGGTCATGGTGATCTGCGAGAACCTGCGCCACAAGCAGCGCCAGGGCTGAGCAGCTCCACCGCACCACCCTCGCAGTCGATCTGACGCGACAGCACCACATCACTCCCCGCACCAGCTGGGCGTCCCGGGAACGGGCCGACTCAGTACACCCTCGGCCCGGAGGCCGGGGCCCGGTGGCGCCGACACGGTCGGCGTCGGTCGAACCGGGACGGACGAGGAGCAGACCTCCGGACAACTGGAAGGACACGCCGTATGGCACGGCTCGCAGGCGTCGACCTCCCCCGCGACAAGCGGATGGAGATCGCGCTCACCTACATCTACGGCATCGGCCGTACGAAGTCGCAGGAGATCCTGAATGCCACTGGCATCAGCTTCGACCTGCGCACCAAGGACCTCAGCGACACTGACCTCACCAAGCTGAGGGAGTACATCGAGGAGTCCCTCAAGGTCGAGGGTGACCTGCGCCGCGAGGTGCAGGCCGACATTCGTCGCAAGATCGAGATTGGCTGCTACCAGGGCATCCGGCACCGCCGTGGCCTGCCGGTTCGTGGCCAGCGCACCAAGACCAACGCGCGCACGCGCAAGGGCCCGAAGCGCACCATCGCCGGCAAGAAGAAGGCTAGGTAAGAGATGCCCCCCAAGTCCCGCGCCGCGAGCGGTCCCAAGAAGACCCAGAAGACTCGGCGCAAGGAAAAGAAGAACGTCAGCCACGGTGCTGCGCACATCAAGAGCACGTTCAACAACACGATCGTCTCCATCACCGATCCTGCTGGCAACGTGATCTCGTGGGCCTCGTCGGGCCACGTCGGTTTCAAGGGGTCGCGCAAGTCCACCCCCTTCGCCGCACAGATGGCCGCCGAGAGCGCTGCCCGCAAGGCGCAGGAGCACGGCATGAAGAAGGTCGACGTGTTCGTCAAGGGTCCCGGCTCCGGCCGCGAGACCGCGATTCGCTCACTGCAGGCCGCCGGCCTGGAGGTCGGCACCATCTCCGACGTCACCCCTCAGCCGCACAACGGCTGCCGGCAGCCCAAGCGGCGCCGGGTCTAGCGGGAAGGGAAAGGAAGAACAATGGCTCGTTACACCGGCCCCATCACCCGCAAGTCCCGTCGACTGCGCGTTGACCTCGTCGGGGGGGACGCCGCCTTCGAGCGTCGCCCCTACCCGCCGGGCCAGCACGGCCGCGCGCGGATCAAGGAGAGCGAGTACCTGCTCCAGCTGCAGGAGAAGCAGAAGGCGCGCTTCACCTACGGCGTCATGGAGAAGCAGTTCCGCCGCTACTACGCCGAGGCGAACCGCAAGTCCGGCAAGACCGGTTCGGTGCTGCTCCAGATCCTGGAGAGCCGCCTCGACAGCGTCGTCTACCGTGCCGGGCTCGCCCGCACGCGTCGGCAGGCCCGCCAGCTGGTGACCCACGGCCACTTCCTCGTCAACGGCGAGAAGGTCGACATCCCCAGCTACCGCGTGTCGCAGTACGACATCATCGACGTCAAGCCGAAGTCGCTGGCCACCCTGCCCTTCCAGGTGGCCAAGGAGACCCTCGGTGACCGGCCGGTTCCCGGCTGGCTCCAGGTCGTCGGACCGCAGATGCGCATCCTGGTCCACCAGCTTCCGGACCGTGCGCAGATCGACATCCCGCTCAACGAGCAGCTGATCGTCGAGCTCTACTCGAAGTGATGCCCGGTCCGGCCGTGCCGCACCACGCAGCAGCGTGGGGGGCACGGCCGGGCCTGTGCACCACCCCTGGTCGCCCGGTGCACCTCGTGTGCGCCAGGCGGTCCCACGGCCCCCGCACCCGCGGCGGCTGCGCCACCCTTTCGGCGTCATATGGCGGACGTCGGTGAAGGAGAACACCACCCATGCTCATCTCTCAGCGTCCTGAGCTCTCCGAGGAGGTCCTCAGCGACACCCGGTCGCGGTTCGTCATCGAGCCGCTCGAGCCTGGTTTCGGCTACACCCTCGGCAACTCGCTTCGCCGCACGCTGCTCTCGTCCATCCCGGGCGCGGCAGTCACCAGCATCCGCATCGACGGTGTCCTGCACGAGTTCACCACCGTCCCGGGGGTGAAGGAGGACGTCACCGACATCATCCTGAACCTCAAGGGCCTCGTGGTCAGCTCCGAGGAGGACGAGCCGGTCACCATGTACCTGCGCAAGCAGGGCCCGGGTGCGGTCACCGCTGCGGACATCGTCGCGCCCTCCGGCGTCGCGGTGCACAACCCCGAGCTGCACATCGCCACCCTGAACGACAAGGGCAAGCTGGAGATCGAGCTCGTCGTCGAGCGCGGTCGCGGCTACGTCCCTGCCGTGCAGAACAAGGCCTCCGGCGCCGAGATCGGCCGCATCCCGGTCGACTCGATCTACTCACCGGTGCTCAAGGTGACGTACAAGGTCGAGGCCACCCGCGTGGAGCAGCGCACCGACTTCGACCGCCTCGTGCTGGACGTGGAGAGCAAGCCCTCCATCACCCCGCGCGACGCGATCGCCTCCGCCGGGCGCACGCTGACCGAGCTCTTCGGCCTGGCCCGTGAGCTCAACGTCGAGGCCGAGGGCATCGAGATCGGCCCGTCCCCGGCGGAGACCAACCACATCGCCGCGTTCAGCATGCCCATCGAGGACCTGGACCTGACGGTGCGTTCGTACAACTGCCTCAAGCGCGAGGGCGTGCACACCGTGGGTGAGCTCGTCGGCCGCAGCGAGGCGGACCTGCTGGACATCCGGAACTTCGGCGCCAAGTCCATCGACGAGGTGAAGGTGAAGCTGGTCGGGCTCGGCCTGAGCCTGAAGGACAGCCCTCCCGGATTCGACCCGTCCACCGTTGCCGGGTACGACGCCGAGACCGGCACCTGGACCGACACCGAGGATGGCGAGGAAGGTGACGCCGCCGCAGGCGACGACACCGACTACGCCGAGACCGAACAGCTGTAAGCCGCTGCACCTACCCCGTCGCCGCACGCCCGCGGCGACGGGGTCGGGCGAGACCTAGAGGAGCTCCACAATGCCCAAGCCCACCAAGGGTGCCCGTCTCGGCGGGTCGCCGGCCCACCAGCGGCTGATGCTCGCCAACCTGGCGACCTCGCTGTTCACGCACGGGCGCATCACCACCACCGAGGCCAAGGCCAAGCGCCTGCGCCCCTACGCCGAGAAGCTGATCAGCAAGGCGAAGGTCGGTGACCTGCACAACCGTCGCGAGGTCATGAAGGTGATCCGCGACAAGGACGTCGTGCACAGCCTGTTCGCCGACATCGGCCCGTTCTTCGCCGAGCGCGACGGTGGCTACACCCGCATCATCAAGACGATCCCGCGCAAGGGCGACAACGCCCCCATGGCGATCATCGAGCTGCTGCAGGACAAGACGGTCACCTCCGAGGCCGACCGGGCCCGTCGGGTCGCGGCCACCAAGCCTGCCGAGACGGTCTCCGACGTGGACACCGACACCGCTGCCGAGCCGGAGGCTGCTGAGCCCGAGACCGGCGGCGACGTGCCCACCGATGGCGCCGGGACCGACGTCGACGACGTCGCGCCCGCCGCGCTGGACACCGAGGACAGGGACGCTGACAAGTCCTGACGTCCCCGACGTCGTAGCACCTGAGCCCGCCACCCCGCACCGGGGTGGCGGGCTCGTGCGCGTGCGCCTGGACATCGCCTACGACGGCACCGACTTCGCCGGCTGGGCCCGCCAGCCCGGCCAGCGCACGGTGTGCGGGGTGCTCGAGGAGGCGCTGGCCACCGTGCTGCGCACCCCGGTCACCCTCACCGTGGCCGGGCGCACCGATGCTGGCGTGCACGCCGCCGGGCAGGTGGCCCACGTGGACCTCGACCCCGCGACGGTGCCGGACGGGCTGGGTCGCCTGGTGCGCCGGCTCGCCCGGCTGCTGCCCACCGACGTCCGGGTGCGCGAGCTGCGGGAAGTGCCGGCGGAGTTTGACGCCCGATTCTCGGCCATGCGCCGGCACTACGCCTACCGCCTCACCACCGCGCCGTGGGGTGCGGAGCCGCTGCGTGCCCGGGACACCCTGGTCTGGCCGCACGAGCTGGACGTGGACCGCATCCGGGAGGCCTCCGCCCTGCTGCTGGGGGTGCACGACTTCGTGGCCTTCTGCCGCCACCGCGAGGGTGCGAGCACCGTGCGCGGGCTGGAGCGGCTGGACTGGTCCGAGCTGGCCGACGGGGTCCTGGTGGCCCGGGTGAGCGCGGACGCCTTCTGCCACTCCATGGTGCGCAGCCTGGTCGGTGCCCTGCTCGCGGTGGGGCAGGGCCGCCGCGACCACGACTGGGTGCTGGAGCTGCTCACCGCCTCGCAGCGCTCCGGCAGCATCGCCGTCGCCCCCGCGCACGGGTTGAGCCTGGTGGGCGTGGACTACCCGCCGGAGCACGAGCTGGCCGCGCGGGCCCAGACGACGCGGGCCGTGCGCGGGCCGCTGCGCTAGGCGGCCGGCAGTGCCCCGGCAGGACTAGTCGCCGCGCCGGACCGGTCCGATGAGGCTCGCCTCCTTGGGCGTGGTGACCAGGCGCATGGGGAGGAACAGGTTGGCGCCCAGCGCGATCAGACCGTCGTCGGTGAGCCCGGCGAGGTCGTCCACCACGCCGGGCGGCAGGCGCCACAGCCGGCCAGCCAGCTGGGCCTGCCCCACCGGCAGCCGCTGCAGCAGGACGAGGTCGGCGGCGGTGGCGTTCCCGCCCACCTGTGGGTGCAGGTACGGGAGGACGTAGGCCGTGGACTGCCACGGGCTGCGGGTCGGGTAAAGCTCCTGGGGCACCGCCCCGCTGTCCTGCACCACCAGCACGGGAGCGTCCTCGCTGGCCCGGGGCAGCGGTCCGGGGTGCAGCCCGCGCAGCTGCAGCGGCGGCGGAGCGCCCGTCGGGTCGGCACCGGCCCCGGCTGCAGGCGTGGCGGGGGCGACGTCGGCGAAGGCCTGCTGCAGCGGTTGCCACGCAGCGGGCCGCCCGGTGGCCACCACCACCAGCACCCCGGTGGCCGCGGCCCGCAGCACCAGCTGCATCGCCAGGTAGAGCCCGCCCACCAGGGCCAGCCGGGACGGCACGGGCCGCACCAGGTGCAGCTGCACCGCGCCCCCGCGCAGGTCCGAGCCCAGCACCACGCCACCGCGGTCGCCGGTGAGGCTGAGCCGGCTCAGGGCCTCGGGGGAGAGCACGAACTCGGTGCCGATGCCCGCGGCTGCGGGTTGGCCACGCCGACCCGTCCGCTCTGCGCCGTGGGTGCTCATGCGCCCGCTCCCACCGGCAGGGTGGCCGCCACTGCGGCGGCCTGCTGCCCGTCCAGCGGGCTCAGCGCCACCCCGGTGGTAGCGCTGAGCGTCCGCAGGCGCTCGAGGGAGCCGGCCAGCTCACCGCTGCTGCGGGCCGACACCCGCACCACCCCGCGCACCCCGACGCTGTCCTCGTCCGGACCGGGGCGCAGGGCCAGCGCGACGGTGGTGGACAGCGCCCGCACGCTGGTGAGCGCCTCCAGGCTGGCGCCGTCGGCGGGCCACCCGTCGATGGTGAAGCTGGCGTGCTCGACGTCGCCGGTGCGCACGCCGCGCCAGTGCTCGTGCAGCTGGAGCTCCTGGCTGGACCCCGCGGCGGGAGCGAGCTCGGCGGCGGACACCGCCGCCCGCAGCAGCTCGTCGCGGGTGAGCACCCGGCTGGTGAGCCCCGCCTGCTCCAGCGCCCCGCGCACCCGGGCCACGGCGCCCACCAGCGCCCGGTGCGCCCCGGCCACGCCGCCCCCGCGGATCTGCACCGCCGAGGGGCAGCGCCGCGGGTCCAGCCGCACCGTCACCCAGGTAGCGCGCTGAGCCACCGCGGGCAGCGGGCCGAGCACCTCGTTGTAGGCAGCCACGGCGGCGGAGCTGGCGGGCAGGCGCGAGCTCGCGGGGTAGCAGTGCCAGATGACGCCGATGGAGTCCAGCACCACCCCGCGGTCGTCGAGGGTGGCGGCCAGCCCACGCAGGGGGATGTCAGTGTGCGCACCCACCGCGGAGACCATGGCGGGCACCGGGTCGATGGCCACCGTCGCCGTCCAGGTGCCGTCGTGCCAGGCGAGTCCGATCGGCTGCTGCTCGTGGTCGGTGCCGCTGGCCACCACCAGGTCGTCCACGAGCAGCCGCAGCAGGGCCACCCGCGGGTCGGCGGCACCGGCCAGGGCACCGGCGTCGGTGCGCGATGCGGTCACGCTCGGGTCCGTCGCCGCCGGCTCGACAGCGCGGCTGCGGCCGCGCAGCACGAAGCGCACCAGGATGACCACCCACTGGGTGAGCCACCGGCCGTGTCGGCGGGTGGCGGCCAGCGCGAGCGCGACCACGCCGAGCAGCGCCGCCAGCGGCCACAGCCGGGTGGACAGCGCCAGCACCAGCAGCGCCGCCGCGGCGCCCACCTCTGCCACCACCAGGTTGGTCAGCGGGAGGCCGGCCACCGTGGTGCCCACCGGCGCGCGCCGGAGCCCGGCGTCGGCGCGCCGGCTCCGGTGGCGTGCCGGAGCGCCCTCGGCAGCGTCACCGCGGGTAGCGCTCATGTGCTCGGCCCTTCCCGCCTCGTGGTCGCCGCCGACGGCCAGGTGCCCACTACTCTGGCGGAACCGCTTGGGCCAGTAGTGCGCAACGGGCACAACAGCGTTCTGCCGCCGGGTTATCGTCGGCAACCGTACAACGCCGAGGGGCTGGGGAGGGTCGATGGCGGCAACACCGACGACGAAGTCGCAGGTGCAGGCCTATCGCTTCATCCTGCGGCGGATGGAGCACGCCCTGGTCCGCAAGGACGCGGTGATGCTGCACGACCCGATGCGCACCCAGGTGCGGGCCACGGTGGTCGGGCTGGTGCTGGCCATCATCGGCCTGGCCGGCTTCGCGCTCTTCGCGCTGTTCCGTCCCGCCGGTGGACTGGGTGACCAGGCGATCGTCACGGTCAAGGACTCTGCTGCCACCTACGTCCGGCTCGATGGTGTGCTGCACCCGGTGCTGAACCTGGCCTCGGCGCGGCTGGTGGTCGGCCAGGCCGTCGCTCCCAGCGAGGTGTCCGCCGCTGCGCTGGCCGACCTGCCGCGCGGGCCGCTGCTGGGCATCCCCGGGGCGCCCGCCCTGCTGCCGGGGGAGGACGCCCGCCCGGAGGCCACCTGGACGGTCTGCGACACCCTGAGCACCGACCCCACCGCGCGGTCCGCCAGCCAGCAGGCCAGCGCCACCACGACCACCACGGTCATCGCCGGCAGCGTCACCGCGCCACCGGTGCCCGCCGACGGCGCGCTGCTGGTGCAGGGCCCGCCCGAGCCCGGCTTCGCCGAGGGCGCCACCTACCTGGTGCAGGACGGGCGGCGGGCCCGCATCGACCCGGCCGACAAGCGGGTGACCCGGGCGCTGGAGCTCGACGGCGCCACCGCCCGGCCGATGAGCGCCGCCGTGCTCAACGCGATTCCCGCGGTGGGGCAGCTCAGCCCGCCCACGGTGCCCGGCGCCGGGGTGCGGCCCAGCTTCGCCGGGGTGGACGCGCTGCCGGCGAGTGCGGTGGTGGGCACCGTGCTGCAGGTCAGCAGTGGAGCCGACCAGCAGTCGTACGTGGTCCTCGCCGACGGCGTGCAGTCGGTGTCGCCCGTGGTGGCGCGGTTGCTGCAGTACGCCAGCTCCGGGGACCCGGTCACCGTCTCCTCGTCGGCGATGGGGGTGCCGCCCACCGCGCAGACCGCGTTGGCCGTGGACGACCTGCCGAGCCGGATGCCCGCCCTGGTGCAGGCCGACACCGCCCCGGTGGCCTGCATGTCCTGGGACGGCACGGGCACCGAGCCGCAGCCGGCCGCCGCGGGAGCAGCGCCGCACACGCTCAAGCCCACGGTGCGCGTCGGCGACAGCCTGCCCGTGCCCACCGGGGCCCAGGTGGTGCCGCTGGCCCAGGCCGACGGACCGGGCCCGCAGCTGGACTCGGTGTACCTGCGCCCGGGCCAGGGGGCGCTGGTGCGGGCGGTGAGCCCCGGCACCGACGTCGGCGAGCTGTTCCTGGTCAGCGACACCGGGGTGCGCTACGGCATCCCCAACGTCGAGACCGCACAGGTGCTGGGGCTGGGCAGCCGGGTCGACCTCGCGCCCAAGCAGGTGCTGGCGCTGCTGCCCATCGGCCCCGAGCTGAGCCAGCAGGCCGCGCTGCTCGCCCACGACGGGCTGGCGGGCGACCCCAGCCCGTCCGCGGTGCCGCTGCCCGGCGACTAGCCCGGCTGCTGGTTGCGGCGGTGCCGGCGCACGGCGTCGAGCACCGCGAAGGTGATGAGCACCAGGGCCAGTGCGGTGGCCGAGCCCACGAAGGCCACCGTCCGGGCCGTGTGGTCGGGCGCCGGCGACGGTGGCGGCGCGCTGAGCTGGGTGGTGCTGGTGCTGGCGGACTGGGCCGAGACCTCCTCGGGCAGCACGTCGGCGACTGCGGCCACCGGGTCCACAACGCCGTGGCCGACCTGGGGCGTCCAGCCGCCGGAGGGGGTGCGTGCGGTGGCCTTGATCCGGGCCACGACCTGCTTGGCGGAGAGGTTGGGAAACCGGGCCCGCACCAGTGCTGCCGTGCCGGCGACGTAGGGCACCGCGAAGCTGGTTCCCTGGATGGGGGCCAGCTTCAGGCCCGGGGGCTCGGCGAGGCGGT
Organism: Rhodococcus sp. Z6_132; assembly: GCF_058133635.1. Classification (NCBI taxonomy): domain Bacteria; kingdom Bacillati; phylum Actinomycetota; class Actinomycetes; order Mycobacteriales; family Nocardiaceae; genus Rhodococcus; species Rhodococcus sp. Z6_132. The sequence goes on along the minus strand of NZ_JBYUNP010000001.1, from coordinate 246,698 downwards.
TGGTCAGCCCGGTGGCGCCGGGGGCGGGGTCCAGCGAGGTGATGTCCTCTCCCGGGCCGGCCACCCCGACCCACGGCCCGGCCAGGCTGAAGTCGGACGGGCTGCCGTCCTCGGCGACGGCCCCCACGGTGAGCACGGAGTCGCTGTACCAGGCGGGGCTGACGATGGTGGCGACCGCGGACCGGCCGGCCACCCCGGGCTGGCTGGGCGACGTGGAGTTCTGCGTCTGGCAGGCCTCCGCCGAGCCGGCACCGGTGTTGCCCGCCGCGGCGACCACCACCACGTCGCGGTCGGCGGCCTGGCGCAGGGCCGCCCCGAGGGCGCTGTCCTGCAGGCGCACGTTCGCCGGGGCGCAGGCCGCCTCGGAGATGTTGATGACCCGTGCGCCCAGCTCCACCGCTCGCGTCACCGAGCGGGCCAGGGTGTTGAGGTTGCCGTAGCCGACGGTGCCCGAGCCCTGCTGGCCCACCGTCTCGTAGTACTTGCTCGACTGGCGGATGCTGATGATCGTGGCGCCCGGTGCCACCCCGGCGAAACCGGTCTGCTCGGTGGTGTCCACCGATGCCGCGATGATCCCCGCGACGATCGTGCCGTGGCCGTCGCAGTCGGTGAGACCTTGGCTGTCGGAGACGTAGTCGCCGCCCGGGGCCAGCCGGCCGGCCAGCCGGGGGTGGGCGTTCACCCCGGTGTCGATCACGGCCACCGGCACGCCCGCGCCGGTGCTCAGGGCCCACGCGTCCTCGAAGCGCAGCTGGCTCAGGCCCCACGGCACCGCGGCGATGGTCGACCCGGCCGTGCCCGGGGCGGCCTGCACGCACGCCACGTTCGTCCGGACGGTGGGGGCGTCCGGGGCGATCGGCAGCGCGGTCGGCGTGATCAACGGGTCGGGCGGGGCCGGCGTGGTGTAGCTGGGCGACGGAGTGGGGGTGGGTGCCGGCTGGGCAAGGACCGGTGGGGCCAGCGCGGCGGGGGAGCCCAGCGTCAGCACGACCGCCGAGGCAGCCACGGCAGCCGAGCAGCGGCGCGCACGTCGCGTCACAGGTGCCGCATCGTGGAGTAGAGGTCCATCACCGCCAGGGCCAGCGGCAGCACCACCGCGATGAGCACCGCCTCGACCAGCTCGACCGTGCGCCGCAGCACCGGGGAGAACCGCTGGCGGGGGAACACCACGCCGAGCACCAGCGCGGCGGCGGCCAGCAGCAGGCAGGTGGCGAAGACCCATGTCCCGAGGGTCCGCTGCTCGCCGGTGCACAGCCACCCGACGACGAGCCCGGCACTGGTGGCGGTGCCGGCCAGCAGCAGGGACACCGCCTGCGTGCCGTTGGCGTAGGTGCGGGCCCGCAGCATCAGCACGGCGGCCACGACGATGGCGAAGGCCACCCCGAACCGGCCCTGCTCGGCGGCCAGCAGCGCCCCGGCGCCGGCGGTGACGCCGAGCCCGATGACCAGGCCGGACAGGTACTGGTGGCCCAGCGCGGCCTGGCGCTCGATGCTGGCACCGTCGGGGAACTCGGTGTCGTCGTCCTGGTTGAGCTCCTGGGCCGAGATCGGCACCGAGGGCAGCGGCAGGCGAGCCAGGTGGATGGTCAGCCGTGGCGCCACGGACAGACCGACCAGCGCAGCGGCGGCCATCCCGGCGCCGATGCCCCACTGCGGGTGGGCCACCAGCACGGCGACCACGCTGGCCCCGGCCCCCAGCAGGCCCGCGACGACGACGGCCACGAAGGGGGTGACCCCGGTGGCGGTCAGCGCCAGCGCGGCGGTGGCCAGCACGGCCGCCACCACGCAGGCCAGCAGCAGGTGTGGGCGGCCCAGCTCGCCGGGCACCGCGAACAGCCCGGCCAGGGCGCCCAGCGGCAGCGCCCCCACTCCGATCACCACCGCGCTCCGGCGGTCCCGGTATACCCGGGCCACCACGGCGGCCACCGCCACGAGGACCGCAGCGGCACCAGCGGCCGCGATCGCCTCGCCGGTGCCCGGACCGGCGAGGTACAGCGCCACGGTGGCGGCCAGCAGGGCCAGCAGCGTGGTTCCCGCGCCCAGGGCGCGAGCGGTCTGGGCGGTCCACGGCCGGTAGCCGTCCGGCGCGCTCAGCGCCACCGCGTCGATCACGTCGTCGTAGAGGGGTGGCGGCGGTGACTCCGAGCGCTTGCGCAGCTGCAGCAGCTCACCGTCGAGCACGCCCTGGGCGGCCAGCGTGCGGGTGGCGTCCAGCGGGCCCTGCGCCACGCGGGCCAGGCACCAGCCGCCGTGCGGGGCGCCGCCGTCGGCGGTGGTGGCACGGCCCATGTCCAGCAGCATGGGCAACAGGTCGGCCACCGCGACGTCGGAGGGCAGCGCCACGTCGATCCGGGTGCGCGGGGCCAGCACGGTGGTGCGGGTGTACGCCGCCCCCGTGGCTGCGGGCGCGCCCGGCGGGGTGGGGGAGACGGTGCTCCCGGGTGCTGGTGCCACTGCCGTCACTGGTGGGTCTCCTCGTCCTGGTCCGCGCCCGCGGCGGCCCCGTCCGGTGCGTCGTCGAGATCGGCTCTCGCTCGAGTCAGTTGTCCCCGAGTGCAAACGGAGCGTGCACAGTGGACGACTCGTTGTGACGATACGGCTCGCGGGGTCCCTGCGCGGCCCTATTATGGCTGCGACTGGCGGTGCTCGGCGGGGTTCGTCACGAATTGGCCTGAACGCCACCTGGGGGGAGTTGCGACGGTGAGCACCATCCAGTTTCGCCGCACGGCGCGGATGAGCGCTCCCCGGACCCCGGGCGGCGAGGTGCACCTGGAGCCGCCGCCGGAGGTGCCTCGCCTCGTCCCCGGTGGGCTGCTGATGAAGCTCATGCCGGTCGTCATGGTGGTGGCCGTGGTGGGCATGGTCGCCCTGCTGATCACCTCCGGTGGAGGTCTGAACCCGGCGTCGCTGCTGTTCCCGATGATGATGCTGATGTCCATGGTGGGAATGTTCGCCGGCGGCGGCGGGCGCAGCGGGGGCCAGCGCAAGGCCGAGATGAACGAGGACCGCAAGGACTACCTGCGCTACCTGGGCCAGATGCGGGGCCGAGCGCGCCAGGCCGGCAACGACCAGCGTGCCGGCCTGGAGTGGGTGCACCCCGATCCCGAGGCGCTGTCCTCGATGGTGCGCACCCGCCGGATGTGGGAGCGCCGCACCAGTGACGCCGACTTCTGCCACGTGCGAGTGGGCCGCGGCCACCAGCGGCTGGCCACCCAGCTGGTGCCGCCGCAGACCGGGCCGGTGGAGGAGCTCGAGCCGATCGCCACGGTGGCACTGCGCCGCTTCGTGCGGGCGCACTCGGTGGTCAGCGAGCTGCCCATCGCCATCTCGGTGGGCGGATTCGCGGCCGTGGAGGTGGGCGGCGACGAGGACGCCGCGCGGGCGCTGACCCGGGCGATGCTGGCCCAGCTGGTCACCTTCCACTCGCCGGAGGACGTGCTGGTGGCCGTGGTCGCCGGCCGGGTCCAGCGCGCCGAGTGGGAGTGGGTGAAGTGGCTCCCGCACGCCCAGAACCCGCACCGCACCGACGCGCTGGGGTCGGAGCGGATGCTGTTCTCCTCGCTGGCCGAGCTGGAGGAGTCGCTGCAGGAGGTGCTGGCCGACCGCGGCCGCTTCAGCCGCAACGCCGCGCCCGTGCCCGACCAGCCGCAGCTGGTGGTGGTGGTGGACGGTGGCGACGTCACCGGCACCGAGCACGTCCTGCTGGAGGAGGGTCTGGCCGCGGTCACCCTGCTCGACCTCTCCGCCTGCCTGGGCACGCTCGCCTCGCGCCGCGGCCTGCGCCTGGTGGTCACCGCGGAGGGTGTCGGCGCCCGCAGCGCTGCCGGGGTGGAGCGCTTCGCCGATCCCGACGCGATGAGCGTCGCCCAGGCCGAGGCGCTGGCCCGACGGCTGGCCCCCTACCGGCTCGGCGCCGGCGGTGCGGACAGCGGGGAGGACCCGCTGCTGTCCAACGTGGGCTTCCTGGACCTGCTGGGCCTGCCGGACGCCATGACCTTCGACGTGGCCCAGGCCTGGCGCCCCCGTCCGCTCCGCGACCGCCTGCGGGTCCCGGTGGGGATCGGCGAGCACGGGGAGCCGGTGGAGCTGGACATCAAGGAGTCCGCCCAGGAGGGCATGGGACCGCACGGCCTGTGCATCGGCGCCACCGGCTCGGGCAAGTCGGAGTTCCTGCGCACCCTGGTGCTGGGCATGATCACCACCCACTCCTCGTCCGCCCTCAACCTGATCCTGGTGGACTTCAAGGGTGGCGCGACGTTCCTGGGGCTGGAGAGCGCGCCGCACGTGGCGGCGGTGATCACCAACCTGGCTGACGACCTGACCATGGTCGACCGCATGAAGGACGCTCTGGCCGGGGAGATGAACCGTCGCCAGGAGCTGCTCAAGAGTGCCGGCAACTTCGCCAACGTCAAGGAGTACGAGCGGGCCCGGGAGAACGGGGCCAACCTCGACCCGCTGCCCGCGCTGTTCATCGTGGTGGACGAGTTCTCCGAGCTGCTCAGCCAGAAGCCCGACTTCGCCGACCTGTTCGTGGCCATCGGCCGGCTGGGTCGCTCGCTGCAGATGCACCTGCTGCTGGCCAGCCAGCGGCTGGAGGAGGGCAAGCTGCGCGGGCTGGACAGCCACCTGTCCTACCGGATCGGGCTCAAGACGTTCTCCGCGTCGGAGTCGCGCACGGTGCTCGGCGTCCCGGACGCCTACGAGCTGCCCAGCATCCCCGGGTCGGGCTACCTGAAGCTGGACACCTCCACCCTGGTGCGCTTCAAGGCCGCCTACGTCTCCGGGCCCTACCGTGCCGCTGACAACGGCCAGCCGGCGGTCACCGCGCCGGTGACCGCCACCCGCCGCCCCCGCTGGTTCGGTCCGGAGCGCACCGAGCCCGACGCCGTGGAGCCGGTGCTCGCCGAGCCGGCGCTGCCTGGCGCCCCGGCGCCGGTGCCCGAGTCCGGTGTGGAGGACACCCTGCTGGACGTGGTGGTGCGTCGCCTGGAGGGGCAGGGCCCGGCCGCGCACGAGGTGTGGCTGCCCCCGCTGGAGGTCTCGCCCACCCTGGACCAGCTGTTGCCCCCGCTGGCGGCCACCCCCGACCGGGGGCTGAGCCCGGTGGGCTTCTTCGGCAACGGCCGGCTCACCGTGCCCATCGGCATCGTGGACAAGCCCTTCGAGCAGCGGCGCGACCAGCTGTGGGTGGACCTCTCCGGCGGTCAGGGCCACATGGCGGTGCTGGGCGGACCACAGACCGGCAAGTCCACCGCGCTGCGCACCTTCATGCTGGCGCTGGCGCTCACCCACACCCCGGCGGAGGTGCAGCTGTACTGCCTGGACTTCGGCGGCGGCACCCTCGGGCCGATGGCGGCCCTGCCGCACGTGGGCTCGGTGGCCGGCCGGCTCGACGCCGACCGGGTGCGGCGCACCGTGGCCGAGCTGACCGGCCTGGTGCGCCGCCGCGAGCAGCGCTTCCGCGACCTCGGCATCGACTCGATGGCCGAGTTCCGGGCCCGCCGGCGTCGGGGCGAGCTCCCGGAGACCGCCGAGGACCCCTTCGGGGACGTGTTCCTGGTGATCGACGGCTGGCTGGCGTTCAAGACCGAGTTCGAGAGCCTCGAGCAGTCGGTGATGACGCTGGCGGCGCAGGGGCTGTCCTACGGCGTGCACCTGGTGGTGGCCAGCGCCCGCTGGGCCGAGATCCGCCCCGCGCTGAAGGACCTGCTCGGCACTCGGGTGGAGCTGCGCCTGGGCGACCCGTCGGAGTCCGACGTGGACCGGCGGGTGGCTGCCAACGTGCCGCAGGGCCGGCCTGGACGCGGCCTGTCCCGGGACAAGCTGCAGATGCTCGTCGCGCTGCCGCGGGTGGACTCCCGTGCGCAGGCTGACGACCTCACCGCCGGCATCGCCGACGCCGCGGCCCGCCTCACCGAGGCCTGGCCCGGGCGCCCGGCCCCGCCGGTGCGGATGCTGCCGGAGCGCTACCCCTTCGAGGCGCTGCTCGCCGCGACCGAGCAGGACCCGCGCGACCCGATGCGGATCCCCATCGGCATCGACGAGGACGAGCTGGCGCCGGCCTACCTGGACTTCGCGGCGGAGCCGCACCTGCTGGTCTTCGCCGACAGCGAGTCGGGCAAGACCGCCCTGCTGCGCAGCCTGTGCACCCAGGTGATGGCCCGGACGACGCCCAAGCAGGCCAAGTTCATCGTCGCCGACTACCGGCGGACGCTGCTGGGCGTGGTGTCTGGTGACCACCTGGCCGGCTACGCCGCCTCCGCAGCGGTGCTCACCGACATGATCAACGAGATCGTGGTGTACCTCAACGCGCGCATGCCGGACAGCTCGGTCACCCAGGAGCAGCTGCGCGACCGCTCGTGGTGGAGCGGGCCGGAGATCTACGTCGTGGTGGACGACTACGACCTGGTGGCCACCGGCAGCGGCAACCCGCTGAGCCCACTGGTGGACCTGCTCGCCCAGGCCAAGGACGTCGGCCTGCACCTCGTGGTCACCCGACGCAGCGGCGGAGCCGCGCGAGCGCTGTACGACCCCGTCATCGCCCGGTTGCGCGACCTCGCCTCACCTGGTCTGGTGATGAGCGGCAGCCGGGACGAGGGCGCCCTGGTCGGCACGGTCAAGCCCTCCGCGCAGCCGCCCGGGCGTGGGGTGCTGGTGAGCCGCAAGCTGGGTCAGCGGCTGGTCCAGCTGGCGTGGTTGCCACCGCAATGAGCCTCGCGGTGGCCGTGGACCTGGGCAGTGCCTCCACCTGCGTGGCCATCTCGGTGGACGGTGAGCCCGCCCGGATCGTGCCGATCGACGGGGCACCCACGATGTCCAGCGCGGTGTACGCCGACGGGCACGCGCTGTTCGTGGGGGCAGAGGCGGATGGTCAGGCGGCGCTGAACCCGGCTCGCTACGAGCCGACACCCGTGCGACGCATCGACGAGGACTCGCTGCTGCTGGGCGAGCAGGTGGTGCCGGTGCGGCGGGCGCTGGCCGCGGTGCTGGCCAGGGCGGTGCGAGAGGCCGTGGCCGCGGCCGACGGCGAGCCGGTGGACGTGCTGGTGCTGACCCACCCCGCCGAGTGGGGCCCGGTGCGGCTGGAGGTCCTCACCTCGGCAGCACAGGGCCTGGCGCCGCGGGTGGTGGCCGTGCCCGAACCCGTGGCGGCGGCCCTGGCCCACGAGCCGCCACGCACCGGTGCGCTCGTGGCGGTGGTGGACGTCGGGGCCGGCAGCACGGACGTCGCGGTCCTGGAGGGTGGTGCCACCGGCTACCGGGTGCTCACCACCCGCACGGACGGAGCTCTGGCAGGCGCGGAGATCGACCTGCTGCTGCTGGCCGAGCTGGGCCGGCGAGTCACCCCGCAGCAGCGGCCCCGCTGGGACGCGGTGCTGCGGGGCAGCGGGCTCGGGCCGCGGCAGCGCTACCTGGCGCTGCGCGCCGACGTGCGGACCGCCAAGGAGAGTCTCTCCCGCCACTCCTACGCCGACGTCCCGCTGCCCGGTGGGCTGCTGGACGGCCACCTCACCCGCGCCGACCTGGAGCGGCTGATCGGCCACCGGGTGGATGCCGTGGTGGACCTGCTCGAGGACGCCCTGCGCCAGGCGGGCGCAGTGGACCGCCGTGGCGGCTGCCGCGCCGAGGTGCTGCTGGTGGGCGGTGCCTCGCGCACGCCGCTGGTCGCCTCCCGGATCCACCAGCGGCTCGGTGTGCTGCCGCGCACCACCGAGCACCCGGAGACGTCGGTGGCCCGCGGGGCGCTGCGGGCAGCTCCCCCGGAGCCCGAGAACACCGCAGAGAGGGTGCCCGAGCGGGCTCGGTCGGCTGCGGACCGGCCGGTGTTCGGTGCGGTGGACGACAGCCGTGCCGGGCGGCGGCGGGCCCGGCGCCGGCGGCGGCGCGTGGTGGCAGCCGCGGTGCTCGTCCTGGCCGCGGGTGCGGTGGGGGCGGTGCTGGTGGCCCAGCGCCCGACGGCACCGACCACCCAGGTGGTGGCCTCCGGTCGCGCCACCATGACCGTGCCCGTCGACTGGCAGGAGTCCTACCGGGGTGAGAGCACGACTCGTACTCGCCTCGAGCTCACTCCCACCGGCACCCCGCCGGAGCCGCAGCGCATCCTGCTGGTGCAGATCACCGTCGGCACCTCGCTGAGCCAGGCCGAGCTGGCCACCGCGCTGCAGCAACAGCTGGCGGTGGAGCAGCGGGCTGGCAAGCAGTACGCCGACTTCGCGGCCGACACCCGCTACGCCGACCGGGCGGTGACGTCCTACCGGGAGCTGCGCCCCGACGGTGCCGTCGTGGACTGGTACGTGCTGGTGCAGCAGGGCACCCAGGTGAGCGTGGGTTGTCTGCACGCTCCTGGTGTCTCCACCCTGGACGCGGCGTGCACGCAGGCGGTGCGCACCGTGCGGGTGGGCCAGGGCTGAGCGGGGCTCAGATCTTGTGCGCGGCCTCCAGGCCGTCCAGCACCACTCCCGCGGCGCGCCAGGTCCCGTCGATCTTGGCCGTGGTGAGAGCCCGGGTGAGCGGGCTCTTCAGGCCGATGCTGTTGGCCCAGGCCACGGCGCGAACGGACTGGAACAGCGCCGTCGTGGTCTGCGTCTGGCCGAAGACGTCGCCCACCAGCCACAGCTGGAAGAACGGCTCCAGGTCCACTCCGTAGACCGCGCGCATGCGCTCGACGATCGACGGAGCGGCGGCGACCAGGGACTCGCCGTACACCACGTAGTCGCGCAGGTGCGAGTGCTTGGTGTCCACCGCCACCAGCGACTGGGGGAAGTCCACCACCAGGTGGGTGGCGATGCCCTCGGAGACGATGCGTCCGGGGCTGCGGTCGCACTGTGCCGTCAGGTCGTAGTACGCCTGCCAGTACGGCGTGGGCTGGCCGCCAGTGAGGTGGCGGTGGAAGTTGTCCAGGTAGGTGGCCACGAAGTGCACCGACAGCGCGCGTGCCCAGGCCGGGTCGGCGAAGGTGCCGTCGTCCAGCGCGGGAATCGTCTTGTCCAGGATCTCCTGGTAGACGACCGCGAAGGTGCCGCGGTGGTCACCGGCGTCGGTGAGGCGCTGGACCAGCTCGCCCACCCGCGCCCTGGCGTCCTCGATGCCGGTGAGGGTGGAGGTGTCGGTGAGCGTGACCAGGCGCTGCTGCTGCTCGGCGGCGAAGTCGACCCGGCACACCGACGAGCTGGCCGGCCCGGCGGGTGCAGCCGAAGGTCCGGCGACGGCGGCTGCTGGCGGCGCGAGCACCGCCAGGGCCAGGGTGATGCCGGCGATCTTCGAGGCCTTGCGCACGAGAAGTTCCTCCTTGACGACGAGCGTGGTGGGTCCCCAACCAGAGGTGCGGCGTTGGTCAGGCGTCACAGAGAGTAACGCCCCGGATCGGGCGCCCGGGAGGCTGTTCCGGACAACGTTGCGGCGGACCAGCTTCCGAGTGATTTGCAGAAGCAACCGACTTGACACGTTCTCGGAGACGGCGGGAACCGTTCCGCGAAGCCCCTACGTCGTAGTGGTTGCCAACAGCAAGGCCAGCGCCGCCGGGTGCCGGTCACCGCAACCCGAGGCGAACTACTCCAGGAGGATCCGCATGTCCGCAACTGTCGCAACACCGGAAGAGCTGGCCACCGCGTCGAGCAAGGCTCAGGACACCGCCCAGCAGGTGCAGGGCGAGCTCAGCAAGCTGCGCGGCACCGTCTCCGGCATCAGCGCGTCGTGGGCCGGCGACGCCCAGCGCGCCTTCGGGGCCCTCATGGAGCGCTGGGACGTTGACGCCAAGAAGCTCAACGAGGCGCTGCTGGCCATCAGCGACAACCTGGCCGCCGCGGGCAAGGGCTTCGACGCCACCCAGCAGGACCACGTCAGCTCGATCAACAGCGTGGGCAGCTCCCTCAACCTCTGATCCGGCCGTTCCGCCCGGCTCACCAGCAGCACCTGGCCGCCCCGCCACCGGGGTCCGGCCGGCACCACCCCACTGACCCGCAGCACTTACCCAGGAGGACCAGATGAGCGGTTTGATCAAGTACAACCACGGGGCCATCGACACCGCCAGTGCGGAGATCGCCACGTCGAGCCGGGCCATGAACGGCCAGCTGGACGACCTCAAGGCCGCCCTGCGCGACATCGAGAGCCGCTGGGAGGGTTCCGGCTCCGCTGCCTACCTCGCTCAGAAGGCGAAGTGGGACCAGGCGGCCGCGGACCTGAACATGGTGCTCGCCCAGATCAGCCAGGCCGTCTCCCGCGGCAACGAGGACATGCAGGTCAAGGACGGTCAGGTCAGCAAGTCCTTCGGCGGCTGAGCAGGCCCACGGACAGCTCCTCGACGCTCCGACGACCCGGACACCCCACGGCGCTACAGTCGTGGGGTGTCCGTGTGTCAGCCAACCGCGAGGGGGCTCTCACCAGCACGGGCAGGGCCCTTTTGACCCATGGGGACCCGGGACGGTATCGTCTGAGGTCGGCGTGCGGAGCGCTGTACCTGAGGCTGCTTCACTGGCCCAGGTGCACGAGCCCCGGTCGTTCCCGACCGGTTGGCCGACACCCGGCCGGCTTCGGCCACCGGGTACCAGCCCAGCCGCACCGTCAGACCTGCACCACCCGAGAAGACGAGGAAGTCCTGTGCGTACGTACAGCCCCAAGGCCGGTGACGTCACCCGTACCTGGCACGTCATCGACGCCACTGACGTGGTGCTCGGTCGCCTGGCGACTCAAGCGGCAACCCTGTTGCGCGGAAAGCACAAGCCGATCTTTGCGCCGCACGTCGACACCGGTGACTTCGTCGTCATCGTCAACGCGGAGAAGATCGCCGTGAGCGGCAACAAGCGCGACGCGAAGTTCATCTACCGCCACTCCGGTCACCCGGGCGGCCTGCGTCGCCGGTCGGTCGGCGAGATGATCGAGAAGCAGCCGGACCGCTTGGTCGAGAAGGCCATCGAGGGCATGCTGCCGAAGAACCGTCTCGGCCGGGCCATGATCAGCAAGCTCAAGGTCTACGCGGGTCCCGACCACCCGCACACGGCCCAGAAGCCCACCCCGTTCGAGATCACCCAGGTTGCCCAGTGACGGCACCGGAGGAGCAGCAGATGAGCACGCCCGAGTTCGCTGACGACGTGGTCGTCGAGCAGGTGGACGAGACCGCGGAGACCTTTGAATCGGCGCCCGTGGCTGCCCGCCCCGCCCCCATCGTGATGGACCGTCCGGTCCAGACCGTCGGTCGCCGCAAGGAGGCCGTCGTTCGGATCCGCCTCGTGCCCGGCACCGGCAACTACACCCTGAACGGCAAGTCGCTCTCCGAGTACTTCCCGAACAAGGTGCACCAGCAGCTCATCAACGACCCCTTCGTGGTCGCCGAGCGCACCGAGATCTTCGACGTGCACGCCCGCCTCACCGGCGGCGGCACCTCGGGTCAGGCCGGCGCCCTGCGCCTGGCCATCGCCCGTGCGCTCATCGAGGTCCAGCCCGAGGACCGTCCGGCGCTCAAGCGCGCTGGCTTCCTCACGCGTGACCCGCGCATGACCGAGCGCAAGAAGTACGGCCTGAAGAAGGCGCGCAAGGCGCCTCAGTACTCCAAGCGTTGATCCCCAGCCGGCCGCGAGGCCGGTGAGGCTCGACAACGTCACCACACGTGCAGGCGCTCCGCTTTGTCGGGCGCCTGCACTTGTGCGTTCAGCGGCTGCCTCGCGGGGGCGGTCGCAACCAGGCCGTCGCACCAGGAGGTTGTGCAGTGTCCGAAGCTCCCCCCGTCACCGAGAACCCGGCGGCACGCCTGTTCGGCACCGACGGCATCCGCGCCGAGGCCAACTCCACCCTCACGGCGGAGCTGGCCCTGCGGGTGGCCGAGGCGGCGGCCCGGGTGCTGCGCGAGTCCGGGCTGGACCACCGCCCGGTCGCGGTGGTCGGACGTGACCCCCGGGCGAGCGGGGAGATGCTGGAGGCTGCGGTCACCGCGGGCCTCACGGCGGCAGGAGCCGACGTCCTGCGGGCTGGCGTGCTGCCGACTCCAGCCCTGGCCCACCTGGTGGCCGACGCCGGCGCGGATCTCGGCGTGATGATCTCGGCCTCCCACAACGCCATGCCCGACAACGGCATCAAGCTGTTCTCCGCCGGCGGCCACAAGCTGGACGACCGGGTGGAGGACCAGGTCGAGCAGCACGTCGGGCTCTCCTACGAGCGACCCGTCGGCGCGCGCATCGGCCGGGTCCGTGACCTGGCCGACGCCGACGAGCGCTACCTGGCGCACCTGCTGCAGGCCACCGACGGCAGCCTCGCCGGCCTGCGGGTGGTGGTGGACTGCGCCAACGGCGCGGCCTTCGCGGTGGCTCCTGAGGCGTACCGACGCGCCGGCGCCGAGGTGATCGCCATCCACGCCGAGCCGGACGGGCTGAACATCAACGACGGGTGTGGCTCGACCCACCTGGAGGACCTGCAGCGTGCGGTGGTCACGCACGGGGCCGACCTGGGGGTGGCCCACGACGGTGACGCCGATCGCTGCCTGGCCGTGGACGCCACCGGTGCAGTGGTGGACGGCGACGCGATCCTGGCCATCCTGGCGATCGCCATGCGCGACGCCGGCACGCTGACCGAGACCACCCTGGTAGCCACGGTGATGAGCAACCTCGGCCTGCACCTGGCCATGCGCGAGGCCGGAATCGCCGTGCGCACGACGGGCGTGGGTGACCGCTACGTGCTGGAGGAGCTGCGCAGCGGTGGGTTCGCGCTGGGCGGTGAGCAGTCCGGGCACGTGGTGCTGCCCGCCCACGCCACCACCGGTGACGGCACTCTCACGGCGCTGCACCTGATGGCGCAGATGGTGCGCACCGGCTCGTCGCTGGCCGAGCTGGCCGGTGTGCTGCAGGTGCTGCCGCAGGTGCTGGTCAACGTGAAGGTCGCGGACAAGGCCGCCGTCAGCCGCGCCCCCGAGGTCGAGGCGGCGGTCGCGGCGGCCGAGGCTGAGCTCGGGGACACCGGCCGGGTGCTGCTGCGTCCCTCCGGCACCGAACAGCTGGTCCGGGTCATGGTGGAGGCCCCCACCGCAGAGACCGCCCAGCGGGTGGCCGAGGCCCTCGCAGCGCAGGTGCGCGCCGTCTAGCGCTCCAGCACCGGGAACCGCGTGCCAGCACTCCGCGTCTCACCGGCCAGGCGTCCTCGTGGACGCCCTGAGCTGGGGGGAGCTGTTCGAGTGAGTGCACCGGTGAACATCGAGCGGGGCGCGATCGGTCTGCTGGCGTCCAACTTCGACCTGACCGCCGACGCCCTCGCCGCGACCGGCACGGCGATTGGCCACTGCGGGTTTCGGTCGGCCTCCGCCGGTCGCGCCTACGCCGAGGCCGGCGCTGCGCTGCAGACCGGCTATGCCACCGCGGCCTCCGCGGTGCAGGACTGGACGCTGCAGGCGCGCTGCCTGGCCGAGGCGTTTCGTGCCGCCGCCGCTGGCTACTCCGGCACCGACGCCAACACGGCCGACGGACTGAACGGCCCCCCACGGTGAGCGCGCCCAGCGTGGACGAGGTCAAGGCGCTGGTCGCCAGCCCGGGTCTCTCCGACCAGGCCAAGCGAGACCTGCTGCAGTCCTACCTGGCTGCCGCCCCGGGCTCCGACGATGACGAGCTGTACGCCGCCGCTGATCGTCTGGGGGCTGCGTTCCTGCCCGGTCACCTCTCGGTCGTCGAGGCCAAGCAGCTGTCGGAGCGGGTGGCGCAGGCGCACCGGGAGGTGCAGAGCCAGCAGGGCCGTCAGGCGCTGGAGGGGGCACGGCTCGGCGCGGCCGGCTCCAACGAGATCCTCGACCAGGGGGCGCCGGGGCTGCGGTACTTCGAGCACTTCGCTCCGCTGTACCAGCGCTGCATCTCCGGTTCCGACATCAGCCGGGACAAGGCGGTGCAGCTCTACGACGAGCAGCGCGACATCGACCTCGCCACCCTGCGCGCCGATGCCGCGACGATGACGTCGGGAGCGGACCGGTTGGGCGTTGAGCTCGCCCGGCAGCGAGCCGCCTGGGACGCGGTGTCGGGCATCTGGACCGGCCGGGGCGGCGTGGCAGCAGACGCCTTCGTGCGCACGTACCTGACTGAGGCTGACAGCGCCCGAGGGCGGACGGCCGACCTGGCTGCCGCCCTGGGCCCGGCGGCCGACGGGATCGAGGAGTGCGTGCGGGTCCGGGCGAGCGCCGTCGCCGAGCTCTACGCCGCCACCGTGGGCGGCAAGACCCCCAGCCAGATCGACGAGATCATCAGCTTCGCCAAGGACCGCCACTCGGTCACCTCGGCACCCCAGGCCGGGCGCATCCTGCAGATGTTCGGCGGGGGCGTCGGCCCCACCGGTGACGAGGTCGGCGCCGTGGCGAACACAGGGTTGCGCCTGTCGTCTGGCGCGGGCCTCCTCTCCGTGGCTCAGGCGCTGGCCGGACAGACCGAGGCCTACCTCCAGCGGCTCGTGGACCAGGCGGTGCAGTGCAGCCGTGACTTCGTGACCGCCGTGTTCATCCCCGACGTGGAGTCGAGGTGGCGCCTGCTCACCGAGGTGTGCGCCAGCACCGACACCGCCGTGCGAGACCTCTACCGCAGCGTCACCGCGGTGGCCGGTGCCGCCGAGGGGCACCCGTTCAGCGGCACTCCCGGTGCCTTGCCCGCGCTCCCCGGACCTGGGGTGACTGGTCCGGCGGCCCCGGGCTCGCACAGTCCAGTGGCGCCGAGCGGGACCGGTGGGCCGGACGGCTTCGTCGGAGGTGGGCGCACCCCGTCCGACGCCGATGGCTGGGGGCAGACCATGGGGTCGACGCAGTGGGCGGTCGGTACCCGCGCGGCGATGCCGGCCGACGGGCTGCTCAGCCTGGGCGAGTCCGGTGCGGCGGACGCCGTCAGGCCCGCTGGCACGGGCACCAGTGCGGAGGGGACGCAGGTCGGGGGCGTCTCCAGCACAGGTGGGGCGCTTGACGCCACGGCGAACCCGGCGGCACCTCCCGAGGACGAGGTCGGACAGGTGCGCGCCGCCGGAGCTGGCTCCGGCGGCGGCGCGGCGGAGGGTGCTTCTGCCGGTGGACCCGCGGACGTGCCGGCGCGGACGGACGCCGGCACGGGCGCCGTCGCGGCCAGCGGTGGCTCCGGCACCGGGGTCGACTCGGTGGCCGCCGAGTGGGTGGGTGCCAGCGCCCCGATGGCGGCGCTGCACCGTCAGGACGAGCTCACCCCAGCGGCCAGCGGCGACCAGTGGATCGTGGAGAACCAGCGGGACGAGGGTGCGTGGACCAGCGTGGGCTCGGCCCTCACCCCGGGCGCCGCCGCGTCGGCAGGCTCCGATCCCACCCGGGACCGGGGCGACGTCGGGCAGGAGCACTCATGAGCGACGAGGTAGCCCGTCGGTACGCGGAGATCGCCACCCGTCGCGACGAGGCCGTGACGGCAGCTCTGGCCCGGTGGGCAGCCAGCAGAGCGGCCACGACCCGGTCGACAGAGGCGATCGACGCCCGGGCGCAGGCCGCGCTGAGCGCACCGGCAGACACCTGGGTTGGCCCCAGCGGGACGCCCCGGGTCGGTCCGGAGCTGGACGAGCTGGACGCCAACGAGCAGGTCAGCTCCTGGCTGCGCTGATCAGGTTGCCGATGCTGGGTGCGTGGTGCTGCTCGTCCTTCTCCTCGGTGAGGTCCACGACGCGTGCGCCGGGAAGCACGGCCTCGGGCGAGGCCAGCTCGGCGTAACGGTCGTCGCCGGTGAGGGTGGCGAGCAGGAAACCAGTGAACAGCGCCCGCACCAGTGCCTGGGTCTTGCGCTCCGGGCGGCCGTCGATCACCGGGTTTGTCCAGTGCCAGCCCTCGGTGAGGCCCAGGTCGTTGGCCTTCGCCACCTCTCGCAGCGACACGGGGCCGGCCCAGGCGCGCGCAATGCGCTCGGCGTCGCTGTCGCCGGGGGTCTTCTCGTCGCGGGGGGTGCTGAGCAGCAGCGCCGGCGCTCGGCAGTCCTGGGCCGCCTGCACTGCGGACGGACTGGTGTCCGCGGGGGCGAAGCCGGCGACGGCCTTCAGCGCCGGGTTGCGCCGCGCGGCCAGCACGGCAGCGCCGGCACCCATGCCGTGGCCGGCCACGGCCAGGCGGTCGGGCTGCACGCTGATCTCGCCGGGGCCGAGCCGGACGCTGCTGCAGATCTCCAGCGCGGTGGCGAGGTCGGCGGCCATCTTCAGGTGGGACGGCACGGGGCCGCGCTGGGTGGCGGGTGCGGCGGCCACGATGCCCCAGGAGGCGAGGTGCTGCAGCGTGCCGAGGTAGCGCGACACCGGCTGCAGCCACTCGTGCCCAAAGGCCACCGCGGGCAGTCCGAGGCCCTCCTCGGGGGTGAGCACCACGCCCGGTAGGCCGGCCAGGGCCAGGTCTCCGCGCAGCACCCGGTGCGGACCACGCCGGCTCAGGGCCTTGATCAGGTTCTTCGCGTCTTCTGGGGTGTGCTTGGTTCGGGCCACGGGCAGTGACGGTATCCGATTTGTCACTGGCTCACCCTGGGTGTGGTGCTCAGCAACGGACGGCAGCGCCAGTAGTCTCAGAGGTATGTGCGGAATCGTGGGGTACGTGGGCCATCGCCAGGCGGCTGAGGTGGTCATGGAAGGGCTGCGGCGAATGGAGTACCGCGGCTACGACTCCGCCGGCATCGCCGTGGTGGACGGCGCGGGTCACACCATCGTCGACCGCAAGGCTGGTGCGCTGGCCAACCTGGAGGCCCAGCTGACCACCCACGCTGACGGTGCGTTCGCCGGCACAACCGGGATGGGGCACACCCGCTGGGCCACCCACGGCAAGCCCACCGACCGCAACGCCCACCCCCACGTCGATGCCACCGCCAAGGTCGGGGTGGTGCACAACGGCATCATCGAGAACTTCGTGGACCTGCGGGAGGAGCTGGAGAGCGCCGGCGTCGAGCTGCAGAGCGACACCGACTCCGAGACCGCCGCGCACCTGGTGGCCCGGGCCTACGCCGCCGGGGAGAGTGCCGGCGACTTCCCGGCCTCCGTGCGCGCCGTCTGCCGCCGGCTGGAGGGCGCTTACACCCTGGTCTTCACCCACGCCGACCACCCGGACACCATCGTCGCCGCTCGCCGCGCCACCCCGCTGGTGGTGGGAGTGGGCAAGGGCGAGACCTTTGTGGCCTCCGACGTCGCCGCCTTCTTCACCTACACGCGTGACGCGGTCGAGCTGGGCCAGGACCAGGTGGTGGTGGTCACCGCCGAGGGCTACCACGTCACCGACTTCGCCGGCAACGACGTGGAGACCCGTCCGTTCCACGTGGACTGGGACCTGGAGGCCGTCGAGAAGGGCGGCCACGACTACTTCATGCTCAAGGAGATCGAGGAGCAGCCGGCAGCGGTGGCCAACACCCTGCTGGGACACTTCGTCGACAACCGCATCGTGCTGGACGAGCAGCGCATCAGCGACGGTGACCTGCGCGACGTGGACAAGGTCTTCGTGGTGGCCTGCGGGACGGCCTACCACGCTGGGCTGCTCGCCAAGTACGCCATCGAGCACTGGACGCGCCTGCCCGTCGAGGTGGAGCTGGCGAGCGAGTTCCGCTACCGCGACCCGGTGCTGGACCGCTCCACGCTGGTGGTGGCGATCTCCCAGTCCGGCGAGACCGCCGACACCCTCGAGGCAGTACGGCACGCCAAGGACCAGAAGGCTCGCGTGCTGGCGGTGTGCAACACCAACGGCGCCCAGATCCCGCGCGAGGCCGACGCCGTGCTCTACACCCGGGCCGGCCCGGAGATCGGGGTGGCCTCCACCAAGTGCTTCCTGGCGCAGATCACCGCGAGCTACCTGGTGGGTCTGGCGCTGGCGCAGGCGCGGGGGACCAAGTATCCCGACGAGGTGGCGCGGGAGTTCGCCGAGCTGGAGGCCATGCCCGACGCGATCGCTCGGGTGCTCAAGACGGTGGAGCCGGTCCGCGCGCTGGCCCGTGAGCTGGTCAACGCCCCCGCCGTGCTGTTCCTGGGGCGCCACGTGGGGTACCCAGTGGCGCTGGAGGGTGCGCTCAAGCTGAAGGAGCTCGCCTACATGCACGCCGAGGGCTTCGCGGCCGGTGAGCTCAAGCACGGTCCCATCGCGCTGATCGAGGACGACCTGCCGGTCATCGTGGTGATGCCCTCGCCCAAGAGTCGGCCGCTGCTGCACTCCAAGATGATGAGCAACATCCGGGAGATCCAGGCGCGCGGGGCGCGCACCGTGGTGATCGCCGAGGAGGGCGACGAGACGGTGCGTCCCTACGCCGACGACCTGATCGAGATCCCGGCCGTGCCCACGCTGCTGCAGCCGTTGGTGTCCACGGTGCCGCTGCAGGTCTTCGCCGCCGAGGTGGCGCAGGCCCGCGGGTACGACGTGGACAAGCCGCGCAACCTGGCCAAGTCGGTGACCGTGGAATGACCTCGCGCGCGCAACGAGCAGTCCGGGAGTGACATCGCGTGCTTGAGGCGCACGACGTAGCAGCCGTCCGGGCCGCCGAGGGAGCCGTCCTCGCTCGCACCCCGGAGAACGCGCTGATGCGTCGGGCCGCCTTCGGCCTCGCCACCACGGTGCTCGCCGAGCTGCGCACGCGCTGCGGTGGTGCGAGCGGGCGGCAGGTGGTGCTGCTGGTCGGCGCCGGCGGCAACGGTGGCGACGCCCTGTGGGCGGGGCACTTCCTGCAGCGGCGGGGAGTGGGTGCGCGCGCGGTCCTGCTGTCCCCGGACAAGACCCACGCAGCTGCTCTGCGAGCCTTCCTGCTCGCCGGCGGGCAGGTGGTGACTGCGCCGGAGGACCCCGAGGTGCCGGTCCCTGAGCTGGTGGACACGGCCGGAGTGGCGGACGCCGACCTGGTGGTCGACGGCATCGTGGGCCTGGGGGCCAGCGGAGGCCTGCGCCCGACCGCGGCAGCGCTGGTCGCGGCGGTGCGGGTGCCCATCGTCGCGGTGGACCTGCCCAGCGGCGTCCACCCCGACACCGGCGTGGTGCAGGGGTCAGCCGTGCGCGCCGCGGTGACGGTGACCTTCGGCTCCCGCAAGCCGGTGCACCTGCTCGCCGCGAGCCACTGCGGACGGGTGGAGCTGGTGCCGCTGGGGCTGGAGCTGCCGCCGGCCACGCTGGGCAGCCTGGAGCGGGCCGAGGTGGGCCGACTGTGGCCGGTGCCGGGCCGCGAGGACGACAAGTACAGCCAGGGTGTGGTCGGGGTGGCCGCCGGCTCCGCGCAGTACCCCGGCGCCGCGGTGCTCGCCACCTCCGGTGCGGTGGCCGCCACCTCGGGGATGGTGCGCTACGCCGGCACCGGAGCTGACGCGGTGCTGGCCGACCGGCCCGAGGTGGTGGCGGTCAGCAGCGTCGCCGACGCTGGTCGGGTGCAGGCCTGGGTGGTGGGTCCCGGCCTGGGCACGGGGGCGGAGTCCGTCGCCGTGCTGGAGCACGTCCTCGCCGCAGGGGTGCCCGTGCTGGTGGACGCCGACGGCACCACGGTGCTCGCCGAGCACCCCGAGCTGTTGGCCCGGCGCACCGCGCCGGTGCTGCTGACTCCGCACGCGGGGGAGTTCGCCCGCCTGGTGGGCGGTGACGTCGGCCCCGACCGCCTGGGTGCGGTGCGCGCGGCCGCCCGGCGCCTGGACGCCACGGTGCTGCTCAAGGGTTCCACCACCATCATCGCCACCCCCGCCGGCGACGCGCTGGTCAACGTCGCCGTTGGTGGGTGGGCAGCCACCGCCGGCTCGGGCGACGTGCTCTCCGGGGTGCTCGGCGCCCTGCTCGCCAGCGGGCTGGACCCGCTGACCGCCGCTGGCGCCGGAGCCCACGTGCACGCCCTGGCTGCGGAGCTGGCCGCGGCAGGTGCGCCGACGTCGGCCACCCCGCTGGCGGACCACCTGTCCGAGGCCATCCGGCAGTGCCGGGCGGCCCAAGACCACGACACCACGAGCACCGACGCAGGAAGAAGCAGATGAGCGGGATGAGCGGGGCACTGATCAACGACACCGAGGCGACCACGAGCACGCCGCGAGCCGAGGCCCTGGTGGACCTCGATGCCATCGCGCACAACGTGGGCGTGCTGCGCGAGCACGCCGGCAGCGCCGCGGTGATGGCGGTGGTCAAGGCCGACGGCTACGGCCACGGCGCCGTCGAGGTCGCCCGCACCGCGCTCGCCGCTGGAGCCCGCGAGCTCGGCGTGACCACGCTGGAGGAGGCGATGGTGCTGCGCAACGCCGGCATCACCGCCCCGGTGCTGTCCTGGATGCACCTGGTGGACGAGGACTTCGCTCCCGCCATCGCCGCCGACGTCGAGCTGGGCGTGTCCTCGCGCCGCCACCTCGCCGCCATCGTCGCCGGCGCCCGCACGGCCGGGCGCACCGCGGTGGTCACCGTCAAGCTGGACACCGGTCTCAACCGCAACGGCGCCAGCACCACCGAGTGGCCCGAGCTGCTGGCCGAGCTGGTGCGCGCCCAGGCCGAGGGCGCCATCCGGGTGCGCGGGATGTTCTCCCACCTGATCTTCGCCGACGAGCCCGAGCACCCGGTGATCAGCGTCCAGGCCCAGCGCCTGCAGGCCGGCGCCGAGCAGGCCCGCCGGGCCGGGCTGGACCTCGAGGTGGTGCACCTGGCCAACTCCGCCGCCACCCTCACCCGCAGCGACCTGGCCTTCGACATGGTCCGCCCGGGCATCGCCGTCTACGGGCTCTCCCCGGTGCCCGAGGCGGGCGGCTTCGGGCTGCGCCCGGCGATGTCGCTGCGCTCCCGGGTGGCGCTGGTCAAGCGGGTGTCTGCGGGGGAGGGCGTGTCCTACGGCCACCTGTGGTCCGCCCCGCAGGACACCACGGTGGCCCTGCTGCCGATCGGCTACGCCGACGGGATCCCGCGGGTGCTCAGCAACAACCTCGAGGTGCAGCTGGGGGGCCGCCGCCGGCCGGTGGTCGGGCGGGTCTGCATGGACCAGGTGGTGGTGGACTGCGGCCCTGACGGCGGTGGGGTGCAGGAGGGCGACACCGCGGTGTTCTTCGGCTCGGACGAGCGCGACGAGCCCCTCGCCCAGGAGTGGGCCACCAAGCTGGGCACCATCCACTACGAAGTGGTCACGTCCGTGCGGGGACGGGTGCGGCGCAGGTACACCGGCGGCCGGGCGTGAGCGGCTGGCGGCGCGCCGGTCTCGCCAGCGGCGCGGTGGGGGTGGCAGCCGCGGCGACCGTGCACCTGGAGGCCGTCCGCCGGCTCGGCGCCTCCCCGTACACGGTGGACGGCTTCGGTCTGCTGCCCGTGGACCGGGTGTCCACGGTGGCCGCGGACGACGGTGTGCCGCTGCGGGTGGAGGAGACGGGCAGCCCGGACGCCCCGCTGACCGTGGTGTTCGTGCACGGGTTCTGCCTGAACATGGGCTCGTGGTACTTCCAGCGCCGCGACCTGCCGCAGCGCACCGACGCTCGGCTGGTCTTCTACGACCAGCGCAGCCACGGACGCTCCGGCACCTCCGACGCGGAGAACTGCACCATCGACCAGCTGGGCCGTGACCTGCAGGCGGTGCTGCGCACCGTCGCCCCGACCGGCCCGGTGGTGCTGGTGGGTCACTCGATGGGCGGCATGACCATCATGGCGCTGGCCCGGCAGCGCCCGGAGCTGTTCGACTCCCAGATCGCCGGAGTGGCCTTCATCGCCACCGCGGCCAACGGCATGGCGCCGTCGCGGATGAGCCTGTCCGCCCGCAACCCGCTGATCGGGGCGCTGCGCTGGGCGGGAAACCTCGGCCCCGACCTGGTGCAGCGGGGCCGGCCCCCGGTGAACGTCCTGCTCGCGCCCATCGTCCGGGCCATGTCCTACGGCGACCGCACCACCAGCCGCACCGTGGTGGAGTTCACCGAGCGGATGATCGCCAGCACCCCGGCGAAGACGGTGTTCGACTTCCTGCCTACCCTGGCCGACCATGACGAGCTGGACGCACTGGGCGCCGTCGCCGGTCGGCCCATCATCGTGCTCTGTGGCGACGCCGACCGGCTCACCCCGTACCGGCACACCGCGGTGATCGGCAAGGCGCTGGCCGACGCCCGGCTCACCCGGGTGCCCGGTGCCGGGCACCTGCTGCAGCTGGAGCGCGCGACCCTGGTCAACGACGCCGTGCTCGACCTGATCACCGAGGTGCGCGGCCCCCGCCGCCGGCGCACCGCCGCTCGTGCCTGAGCTGCCGCCCGTGCCTGAGCTGCTGCCCACCGTCGCCGACACCGAGGCGCTCGGGGTGCGGCTGGGCCGGGAGCTGTCTGCGGGGGACCTGGTGGTGCTGGACGGGCCGCTGGGTGCGGGCAAGACCGCGCTGGTGCGGGGGATCGCGGCAGGGCTGGGCGTGCGCGGACCGGTCACCTCGCCCACGTTCATCATCGCCAGGGAGCACGCGGCCGGGACGCGGGGCATCCCGCTGGTGCACGTGGACGCCTACCGGCTGGGGGTCACCGAGGCGCTCAGCGGCGACCTCAGCGGGGAGCTGGACGCGCTGGACCTGGACAACGACCTGGTGGACGCCGTGGTGGTGGTGGAGTGGGGCCAGGGAGTGGTGGAGCACCTGGCCGAGCGTCACCTGCTGGTGCGGCTGGAGCGCGCCCCCGACAGCGAGGTGCGCACCGCCACCGTGCAGTGGGTGCAGGGCCGGGAGCCCGAGAGCCGCGGGCCCGGCCCGAGCAGCGGGGCACCGGTGTGACCAGCACCGCCGAGTAGCCTGAACCATCATGCTGGTGCTCGCGGTGGACACGTCCACCCCCACGGTGCTCGCGGCGCTGGTGCAGCTGTCCGCCGAGCCGACTTCCCACCCCGAGGTTCTCGCCGCACGGCAGACCCACGATCCCCGTGCCCACTCCGAGGTGCTCACGCCTCAGGTGCTGCAGTGCCTGGCCGACACCGGGCGGACCCCGGCTGACCTCGACGCGGTGGTCTGCGGCACCGGGCCGGGCCCGTACACCGGCCTGCGGGTGGGCATGGTGACGGCGGTGGCCTTCGGCGACGCCCTGGCGATCCCGGTGCACGGCGTGTGCAGCCTGGACGCCGTCGCCGGTGCCGTGGCGAGCCCAGCCGCGGACGCCGAGCTGCTGGTGGTGACCGACGCACGCCGGCGCGAGCTCTACTGGGCCCGCTACCGCGACGGTGTGCGAGTCGCCGGCCCCGCCGTGGCCCGCCCGGACGCGGTGGACGCCGCGGGCGCCACGGCCGTGGCGGGCTCGCCCACCCACGCCGCCCTGTTCGACCTGCCCGTGGTGGGCCCGACCAGCCCGGACCCCGCCGCGCTGGTGGCGCTGGCGGCCCCCGCGCTGCGCAGCAACGCCGCTCCGGAGCCGCTCGTCCCGCTGTACCTGCGCCGCCCCGACGCGGTGGCCGCTGCCCCGCGGGTGCCCGCGGTACCGCAGCGATGACGGGCCAGGACGTGGTGCTGGTGGCCATGCGCCCCGCCGACGCCGCCCGCTGCGCCGAGCTGGAGGAGGTGCTGTTCCCCGGCGAGGACCCGTGGAGCGAGCAGGCCTTCCACAGCGAGCTGGCCCAGCCGCACAACCACTACGTCACCGCCCACCTGGGCGGGCCGGACGGGCTGCTGGTGGGCTACGCCGGCATCGCCCGGCTGGGCCGGGCCGGTGACCCGGAGAACGAGGTGCACACCATCGGCGTCGACCCCGCCCACCAGCGCCGCGGCATCGGGGCGCTGCTGCTGACCGAGCTGCTGCGGGTGGCCGACGCGCACGGCGGCGAGACCTGGCTGGAGGTGCGCACCGACAACACCGCGGCGCAGGCGCTGTACGCCGACCGTGGCTTCGAGGTGGTGGGCCGACGGCCTCGGTACTACCAGCCCAGCGGGGCGGACGCCTTCACCATGCGCCGGCCCGCCGCCACCCGCACCGGCGACTCCGAACGACCCGCCCAGGAGGCGCAGCCATGACCATCGTGCTCGGCATCGAGACCAGCTGCGACGAGACCGGTGTCGGCGTGGTGCGCCTGGCCGACGACGGCTCGGTGACCCTGCTGGCCGACGCGGTGGCCTCCAGCGTGGACGAGCACGCCCGCTTCGGCGGCGTGGTGCCCGAGGTCGCCTCGCGGGCCCACCTGGAGGCGATGGCCCCCACCGTGCACCGGGCGCTGGCCCAGGCCGGCGTGCGGCGCCCGGACGCGGTGGCGGTGACCGCCGGCCCGGGCCTGGCCGGCGCGCTGCTGGTCGGCGTGGCCGCGGCCAAGGCCTACGCCGCCGCCTGGGACGTGCCCTTCTACGGCGTGAACCACCTGGGTTCGCACGTCGCGGTGGACACCCTCGAGCACGGCCCGCTCCCGCCCTGCCTGGCGCTGCTGGTCTCCGGCGGGCACTCCAGCATCCTGGAGGTCACCGACCTCGCCCAGCCGGTGCGCCCGCTCGGCTCCACCGTGGACGACGCCGCGGGGGAGGCCTTCGACAAGGTGGCCCGGCTGCTCGGCCTGGGCTTTCCCGGTGGGCCGGCCCTGGACCGGATGGCACGGGAGGGCAACCCCGACGCGGTGGCGTTCCCGCGGGCGATGATGGGCCCCCGCGACTCCCGCCACGACTTCTCCTTCTCCGGTCTGAAGACCGCGGTCGCCCGGCACGTGGAGGCCCTGGAGCGGGCCGGCACGCCGGTGCCGCGCGCCGACGTGGCCGCCTCCTTCCAGGAGGCGGTGGCCGACGTGCTGACCCGCAAGGCGATCCGGGCCGCCAGGGACGTCGGCGTGGACACGCTGATGATCGGCGGCGGCGTGGCCGCCAACTCCCGGCTGCGGGCGATGGCCGAGTCGCGCTGCGCCGATGCCGGCCTTCGGCTGCGGGTGCCCCGGCCGGGGCTGTGCACCGACAACGGCGCGATGGTCGCCGCGCTCGGCGCTCACCTGGTGGCGGCAGGCGCCCCGGCGTCGCGGCTGGACATCGCCACCGACCCTGCGCTGGCGGTCACCACCAGTCTGCGGTGAGCGAGCGGGGAGCAGCGGCCATCGCGCGTGCGCCCAGCGGGTTGGGCACCAGCAGCTCGGTGTTGTGGTCCGCCGGCGCCCCCATGCGCTCGGGGTCGGCGTGGAGGTCGTTGAACGCCAGCTCCCGGTACAGCGAGGCCAGCCCCTGCGGGGAGCCGTCGGTGTAGCTGCCCTGGTACGGGCTCTCCGCCTCCACCAGCGTGGTGAAGAGGGACAGCGTGCCGTCGGCGTTGTCCACCACCTCCAGCAGGCGCGCGTGCTGCGGGTAGTCGATGTGCGAGGCGGTGTTGATCTCCCAGAAGCTGCGCTCGGGGACCGGACCCCGCCGTGCGGTGATCAGGTTCTGGTGGCTGTGGCCGTTGACCCAGGCGAGCACGTTGGGGAAGCGCTGCAGCAGCGCCACCAGCTCCGCCCCGCTGTGGCGCGGCTCCAGGAGGTTCTCCGGGTCGGGCAGCAGGTTGTTCATGGTGGTCGAGGTGTGGTGGCTGAACAGCACGAAGTAGGTGTCGCTCACCGAGTGGCGGGTCTCGGTGCCCGCGGCGTCGAAGTAGCGGCTGCTGCCGGCGACCAGGGTCCGCTCGATCCAGCGCAGCTGTGCCTCCCCCAGGGACCCCTCGGTGAAGCCGATGCGGTTGGTCGAGTCCATCGTGATCCCCACGACGCCCGGGGCGATCTCGAACGTGTAGTAGGCGATGCCGCTGACGTCGCTGCCCGGGGTGAAGCCGTGCCCCACCGGGCCGTGCCGGCCGGCGTTGGCGGGGTCGAGGTGGGCCCGGATGTACTCCCGCGGGGTGAACGGCCGCCGCCGCGCGTCCGGAGTGACCGTGCGGACCAGGCCAGCGGTCTCCGGGACCATTCCGGCCACTGCCTGCGGGTCTGTCTCCATCGCGGACACCAGCTTCTGCGCCGCCGCCATGGAGCTGGGGCCCATGATCTTCTGGTTGCCGGTGAAGGCGTCGTCGAAGAACGGGATGTCGGGGGGCAGGGTGCCCTGCACGCTGTTGTCGTGGTTGCCGAACACGCTGTACCAGGGCAGGTCGATGCCCTCGGTGGTGAAGGGACGGATGGCGGCGTCGAGCAGCCCGGGCAGCTGGGGGAAGCCCTTGTCCTTGTAGAGGTCGGGTGACGGCGAGGCCGGGTTCCAGTACAGCGGCACCCCGGAGCTCTGCACGCCCTCGTAGCGGGTCAGGTCGCCAGTGGTGGGGGTGATGGTCCCGCCGTTGTAGGAGGTGAGGAACCAGTCCAGCTCCACCTGCTCGTAGTTGTCGGTGTTGTCCCCGGTGGACACCAGGCAGTCGAACGGGCGGCCGGTGAACGGGCCGCCGGTGCGCGCTAGCGAGTTGATTCGGCGGATCAGGGCCGAGGTGCCCTGCGTGCCCAGCGTCTCCTGCGGACGGTGGGCCGAGCCGTTGAAGGGGTGCACGTACTCGAAGCGCACCGGGCTCTCGGTGTCGATCACGTGCACGTCGGTCAGCTGCACGAAGGACGCCAGCGGGGTGCGGGCGTCGTCGCGGCCGGCGCCAGCGGGGGCCAGGTCCGTGCGCACCACCAGCGGCCAGCCAGGACCGGCGGTCAGGCGGGTGTAGCCGGTGGCGGAGACCCGGGTGGCCACCGCCTCCAGGGTGGTGCCCGCGGTGGTCACCGCGCGCGCCGCGGTGCGCCGGACGGCGCGGTCGACGGCCTGGGCGGGGCCTGCGGTGCCGACCGCCCACAACGCCCCCGCTGCGCCTGCGGCACCGAGGAACTTCCTTCTGCTCCAGCCGTTCTGCCCGTGTTGACTCACCGCTGCTCCTCGTCTGACACCAGCGTCGTGCTGCTCCGCAGCCATCCTGCCCGCTGGGGCGCTGGATGTGGTGACGGACACAGCGGGCGACACGACGCTGCTGGGCGCACCGTTCACCGCCGCCCGTGCGGCTGTTGTTGAGGGCTGGCACTCGCACGTATAGAGTGCCAACCAACACCCGGCCGGCATCGGCTCCCGCGACGACGACGCCGTCGGGTTGTTGCACTGAGCTGTGATCACCCCAGTGCCGGGGATGGCCCCGGCACGTTTCGACCCCTGAAAGTGGAGGTCTACCGTGGCGAACATCAAGCCGCTCGAGGACAAGATCCTCGTCCAGGCCAACGAGGCTGAGACGACGACCGCCTCCGGCCTGGTCATCCCTGACACGGCCAAGGAGAAGCCCCAGGAGGGCACCGTCGTCGCAGTCGGCCCCGGCCGCATCAGCGAGAAGGGTGACCGCATCCCCGTGGACGTCGCCCCCGGCGACGTGGTCATCTACAGCAAGTACGGCGGCACCGAGATCAAGTACTCCGGCGAGGAGTACCTGATCCTCTCGGCCCGCGACGTGCTGGCCGTCGTCAGCAAGTAAGAAGCCTCCACGCCCCGCCCCGGCGGCCCGGTTCACTGAGCCGAGCGCCGGGGCGGAGCGCATTGATCACGTCACGCACGGATCTCCACCGGTGCGGGGTGGTCCCCGCACAGAATCCACCAGGCGCCAGCGGCGCCGAACTTCCCGGACAGGGAGCATAGGAACAACATGGCGAAAGAGATCGAGTTCAACGAGACCGTCCGCCGCGCGATGGAGCGCGGCGTCGACAAGCTCGCCGACGCAGTCAAGGTCACCCTCGGCCCGCGCGGCCGGCACGTGGTGCTGGCCAAGAGCTTCGGCGGACCGACGGTCACCAACGACGGTGTGACCATCGCTCGCGAGATCGACCTCGAGGACTCCTTCGAGAACCTCGGCGCGCAGCTGGTGAAGAGCGTCGCGACCAAGACCAACGACGTCGCCGGCGACGGCACCACCACCGCGACCGTGCTGGCCCAGGCCATGGTGCGGGCGGGGCTGCGCAACGTCGCTGCCGGTGCCAACCCGATGGCCATGGGCAAGGGCATCGAGGCCGCTGCGGCCAAGATCGCCGAGACCCTCATCGAGCGCGCCACCCCGGTGGTCGGCGCCGAGGCCATCGCCCAGGTCGCCACCGTCTCCTCCCGCGACGAGGGGATCGGCCACATGGTCGGCGAGGCCATGACCGTGGTCGGCGTGGACGGCGTCGTCACCGTGGAGGAGTCCTCCACCCTGGCCGACGAGCTCGTGGTGACCGAGGGCGTGCAGTTCGACAAGGGCTACATCTCGCCCTACTTCGTCACCGACACCGAGTCGATGCAGGCTGTGCTCGAGGACGCCTACATCCTGCTGCACCGCGAGAAGATCAGTGCCCTCGCCGACCTGCTCCCGCTGCTGGAGAAGATCGCCGAGAGCGGCAAGCCGGTCCTCATCATCGCCGAGGACATCGAGGGCGAGGCCCTGTCTACCCTGGTGGTCAACTCGATCCGCAAGACCGTCAAGGCCTGCGCGGTCAAGGCGCCGTTCTTCGGCGACCGCCGCAAGGCGTTCCTGGACGACCTGGCGGTCGTCACCGGCGGCACGGTCATCACCGCCGAGGTGGGCCTGACCCTCAAGGACGCCGGTCTGGACTCGCTGGGCCGCGCCCGCCGCATCGTGGTCACCAAGGACGACACCACCATCGTGGACGGTGCCGGCACCGAGGACGACATCGCCGGCCGGGTGGCGCAGCTGCGTCGCGAGGTCGAGGAGACCGACTCCGACTGGGACCGCGAGAAGCTCGAGGAGCGCCTCGCCAAGCTGGCCGGTGGCATCGCCGTGGTCAAGGTTGGTGCGGCCACCGAGACCGCGCTCAAGGAGCGCAAGCACCGCGTGGAGGACGCTGTCGCGGCCGCCAAGGCTGCGGTGGAGGAGGGCATCGTCCCCGGCGGCGGCTCCGCGCTGGTGCACGCCTCCCAGGTGCTGTCCGACAACCTCGGCTTCACCGGCGACGAGGCCACCGGCGTCGGCGTCGTGCGCACCGCGCTGTCGGCTCCGCTGTTCTGGATCGCCAGCAACGCCGGCGAGGAGGGCTCGGTCATCGTCAGCAAGGTCGCCGACCTGCCGCAGGGCCAGGGCTTCAACGCCGCCACCCTCACCTACGGCGACCTGATCGCCGACGGCGTGGTGGACCCGGTCAAGGTCACCCGCTCCGCCGTGATCAACGCCGCCTCCATCGCCAGGATGGTGCTCACCACCGAGAGCGCCGTCGTGGAGAAGAAGGAGCGCGAGCCCGAGGAGGCCGGCAACCACGGCCACGGGCACGGCCACGGTCACGGTCACTGACCCACCGGGCACCAGATTCACCAGGTAGGCACTGACGGTGCCGACCAGAGGGCCGCTCTCCCGTCTCGGGGGAGCGGCCCTCGTCCGTCCGGTCGGACTTCGCGAACTCGCGAACGGACGCCGGCACACCACCAGGCAGGGGACACAGTGGACAGCGTGATCGACAACCCGGACACCGTGCTGTGGCAGGCGGCCTTCGGCGGCTGCCCGGAGCGCGCCGTGCTCCCGGAGCCCTCCTCCCAGCACGGTCGGTGGTGGCGAGCGGTCGCGCTGGGCGGGCAGGGCCGGTACGCGGCTGCGGAGGCTGAGCTGCGGCTGGTGACCGCCGGGGCCGGCACCGACTCGTTGGCGTCCCTGGCCAGCAGCACCCGGGCGTCGCACCTGCGCCAGCTGGGCGGCCACACGGCGGCCAAGCCCTGGGACGGGCGTGCCCTGCTGCTGGCTGGGTCGGCACCGGAGTCCGCGGCCGCGCGCTGCGACGCGCTGCTGGGACTGGCCGCGGACGCCCTCGGCAGCGCCCAGGTACGAGTGTCTCAGCGGCTGCTCGCCCGCTGTCGGGACGAGCTGGACGTTGCCGAAGAGCTGGGTGCCGAGCTGGCCTCTGCCGAGGCGGGAGCAGGGTGGCGCGCCCGCCTGCGGTGGCACTGGGTGAGCGCCGAGACCGCGCTCTGCGCCGACGACACCGCCGGGGCCCGCGAGCACGGGGAGGCGGCCGACGCGCTGGCACAGCGGTGCCCGTCGGTGCGGCACCAGGTGAAGTCGCGGCTGGTGCACGCCGCGGCGCGTGGCACGGACGGCGGTGCGCCACTGGCCGCGGAGGTGCTCGCCCAAGCCCACCACCACGGGCTGCTGCCGCTGGAGTGGGCGGCCGGGATGCTGCTGCGGGCGCTGCAGCCGACCGGGTCGGTGCGCGCCGAGGCCCTGGGGGTGGACCTGGCCGCCGCCGAGCAGCGCCTGGCCCGTCGGGGCGGCCCGTTGCGCTGAGCCTCGCCGGTGCTTGTCTGGCCAAGGTCGTGATTCCGGAGGGCCCCAACGACTACGGTGTGAACAGCGGAGAAGATCCGGGCTCCGACCGCTGTCTCCACCACGTACCGCGTGGAGGTGTAACGCTGGAGATAACAGACGCGATGGACATAGCGGGAGACAGGTTGGATGCCGACGCCTCCGCTGCCGCGCGCGGCGACCGGGTCGCTCTGGCTCGTCTCCTGGAAACGATCCGTCCCATTGTCGCCCGGTACTGCCGGGCGCGAGTGGGCTCTTCGCAACGGGGCTACGTCTCGGCGGATGACGTCGTCCAGGAGGTGTGTCTCGCCGTGATCACAGCGCTCCCGCGCTACCGCGACGAGGGCCGTCCGTTCTTGGCGTTCGTCTACGGGATCGCCTCGCACAAGGTCGCCGATGCTCACCGCGGCGTCGCTCGAAACAAGTCGGAACCGGTGGCCGACGTACCTGACACCCCAACTGAGCTGGACGGTCCGGAGCAGCGGGCACTGGACTCCGAGGCTGCCCGGCGGATGACGGTTCTGCTGGACACGCTTCCGGAGCGCCAGCGCGAGATACTGGTGTTGCGGCTGGTGGTGGGAATGTCCGCCGAGGAGACCGCGGCAGCGGTGGGCAGCACCGCCGGTGCGGTCCGCGTGGCCCAGCACCGAGGACTGGCCAAGCTCAAGACGACGCTAGCGGCAATGACGGAAGGAGATGACCTGCGATGAGCGACGAGCCACGACGCCCCGACGACTTCCAGGCATCGGACCTTCCCGTGCCCGAGAGCCTTGCCGACCTGCAGGCGGACGAGAACCTGATCCAGTCCCTGCAGCGGTTCGAGACCCGACCCGGCGACGACGCCCTGGCCCGGATGGTCCTCGCGTGGCGGCGCGACATCGAGTCCGAGCCGCTGCCCGTGCAGCCGGACCTGTTCACCGCGGAGAGCGCGCTGGCCACGGTGCAGCGCCCGGCCCACCGCCGCCGGCTGCTCACTCCGGTCACCGCCGCTGCTGCGGTCGTGGGCATCGCCCTGTCCGGCGTGGCGCTGCTGGCCCACGACGCACGGCCCGGCGACACGTTGTGGGGCGTCACCCAGGTGGTCTACGCCGAGCACGCCAAGTCCGTGGTGGCGGCCGACCAGGCCCAGAGCGACCTGCAGGTCGCGGCCCGGGAGATCCGCGCCGGCTCACCCGCCGCCGCGGCGGAGGCGCTGAGTCGTGCCGGCGAGGCGCTGCGCTCGGTGGGTTCCGGAGAGGGCCGCGAGCTGCTCGCCACCCTCTACGTGGCACTGTCGGCGCAGGTGGCCCACACCGGTGCACCGGCCGTCCCCGCCCCGGCGCCGCCGAGCACCACCCCACCGAGCCCGGCCACCACCACCCCGCCGGACCCCACCACCAGCACCACACCGGGCGCAGGGTCCTCCACCACACCGCCCAGGACGACCACCGAGCCGACCGACACCCGTGGCACCACCAGCCCGCCGTCGCCGTCGCCGTCGCCCTCGCCGGCCAGCCCCACCCTGACCGAGACGGTGGTCGTGCCGCCGCCGGCCACCGTGCCGCCGCCGGAGGTGGTGCCAGCTCCGGGGACCACCACCACCGAACCGCCGCTCCCGTCACCGCCTCCGCCGGTCACCACCGACGAGCCGCTGCCGCCGTCGACGATCCTGGACACCCCGGCCGCGCCGGACACCAGCGAGCTCACCCCGAGCGGCGCCACGCCCAGCGGGATGACCTCCAGCAGCACCGCGACCACCGGCTTCACCACGGTCCAGCCCGGCGGTTGAGCGGCGGTTCGTGGCGATTCTGGTCACTCTGTGACGAGGTAGTCACTGAGCCGCGACAAGGCAGCACAGTGCGCCCCCACCCGCTGGGTGGGGGCGCACTGTCGTGGTGCTGGCAGCCCCGGACTGCTCCTCCGAGGGGAGCCGCCGGCTAGGAGCCGATCGGGTCGTTGCCGGTGACCGCGTCGGCGTAGCCGCGGCAGTAGTCCCAGGTGACGTAGGAGTCAGGCTGTGGATCGTAGGCGGGCTCGTGCGGGCGCACCGTGCCGTCCACGAGCAGCTGCAAGAGGTTGGCGCGCAGCATGTCCCAGTCGTGGTAGTGCTCCTGCTGGCAGTCCTCGCAGGAGACCACCAGGCCGCGCACGCCACGGTGGCCCAGCAGGGCCTCGTAGACGGCGAGGTCGGCGAGGTCCTCCTCCACCGCGTGGCGCTCCTCGTCGTCCAGCGGCTCGCCGGGCTCCAGCGCATCCAGGGCAGCAGAGGGGTCCGCCGGGTCGCCTGCGAAGGGGTCGGGCGGCAGTCCAGGAGGCAGTTGATCACGCACGCCTACACGGTACGCAGGAGAAGGCCCGAACTGCTAGCCGATACGATGCAGGTCTAGCACTTCGGCCCCGATGGGGCCGGCTGGGCGAGCGTGGGCAAAGCAGGAGGCCGAACTGATGAGCAGTGCAGCAGGACCCGTTCACACCGGGGGAGACGACCCGGGCAAGGTCGCGATGCTGGGGCTGACCTTCGACGACGTGCTGCTGCTGCCGGCAGCGTCGGAGATCATGCGCAACGAGGCGGACACCTCCACCCAGCTGACCAAGGGCATCCGGATCAGCGTCCCGCTGATCAGCTCGGCGATGGACACCGTCACCGAGTCGCGGATGGCCATCGCGATGGCCCGCGTGGGCGGCATGGGAGTGCTGCACCGCAACCTCTCGTGGCAGGACCAGGCCACCCAGGTGGAGACGGTCAAGCGCTCCGAGGCCGGCATGGTCACCGATCCGGTGACGTGCTCGCCCGAGGACACCCTGGCCACGGTCAACGCGATGTGTGCGCGCTTCCGCATCTCCGGGCTGCCCGTCACCGACGACGCCGGCGCGCTGGTCGGCATCATCACCAACCGCGACATGCGCTTCGAGCCCGACCAGAACCGCAAGGTCGGCGAGGTGATGACCCGGGCGCCGCTGATCACGGCGCAGGTCGGGGTCACCGCGGAGGCCGCGCTCGGCCTGCTGCGCCGGCACAAGCTGGAGAAGCTGCCGATCGTGGACGGTGACGGTGCGCTGCGCGGACTCATCACGGTCAAGGACTTCGTCAAGACCGAGAAGTACCCGGACGCCACCAAGGACCGCGACGGCCGCCTCCTCGTCGGTGCCGCGGTCGGCATCGGCGACGACGCCTGGCAGCGCTCGATGGCCCTGATCGACGCCGGGGTGGACGTGCTCGTGGTGGACACCGCGCACGGGCACAGCCGTCCGGTGCTGGACATGGTGGCCAAGCTGAAGTCCGAGGTCGGTGACCGCGTGCAGGTGATGGGCGGCAACGTCGCCACCCGCGAGGGCGCCGCGGCGCTGGTCGAGGCCGGCGCGGACGCGGTCAAGGTCGGGGTCGGTCCCGGCAGCATCTGCACCACCCGGGTGGTCGCCGGCGTGGGCGCCCCGCAGGTCACGGCGATCCTGGAGGCGGCTGCGGTGTGCCGGCCTGCTGGTGTGCCGGTGATCGCCGACGGCGGCCTGCAGTTCTCCGGCGACATCGCCAAGGCGCTCGCCGCCGGGGCGAGCAGCGTGATGCTCGGCTCCCTGCTGGCCGGCACCGCCGAGTCACCGGGTGAGCTGGTGCTGGTGGGCGGCAAGCAGTTCAAGACCTACCGAGGCATGGGCTCGCTGGGCGCCATGCAGAGCCGGGGGCAGACCCAGTCCTTCTCCAAGGACCGCTACTTCCAGGACGACGTGCTCTCCGAGGACAAGCTGGTTCCGGAGGGCATCGAGGGCCGGGTGCCCTTCCGCGGCCCGCTGGAGCAGGTGACGCACCAGCTCATCGGCGGTCTGCGCTCGGCCATGGGTTACACCGGCTCGGACACCATCGAGCAGCTGCAGCAGGCCCGCTTCGTGCAGATCACCGCAGCAGGGCTCAAGGAGAGCCACCCGCACGACGTCACCATGACCGTCGAGGCGCCCAACTACGCCAGCCGCTAGCCGGCCAGCCGCGCTGGACCGCCCGACGCTCGTCGGGCGGTCCACCTCCCTGAGCACCAGTCCCTGAGCACCACCAGACACCCCAGAAAGGGGCGCACGTGCGCGACCTCGTTGAGATCGGCATGGGCCGCACCGCCCAACGCACCTACGAGCTGAACGACGTCAACATCGTTCCCTCCCGCCGCACCCGCTCCTCCAAGGAGGTGTCGACGGCCTGGCAGCTCGACGCCTACCGGTTCGAGGTGCCCGTGCTGTCCCACCCCACCGACGCAGTGGTGTCGCCGGCGATGGCCATCGAGCTGGGCCGCCAGGGCGGGCTGGGGGTGCTCAACGCGGAGGGGCTGTGGGCCCGGCACGCCGACGTGGAGTCGCAGCTGGAGCGGGTCACCGACCTGGCCGCCCGCGCCCACGACCCCTCGGAGGTCATCCGCCTGCTGCAGGAGCTGCACGCCGCGCCGCTGCAGCCGGATCTGCTGGCCGAGGCCATCGCCAAGGTGCGCGCCGCCGGGGTCACCACCGCGGTGCGGGTCAGCCCGCAGAACGCCGCGTCGCTGACCCCCACCCTGCTCGCCGCGGGAATCGACCTGCTGGTGGTGCAGGGCACCATCATCTCCGCCGAGCACGTGGGCCGGGAGTCCGGCAAGCCGGACGCGCTCAACCTCAAGACCTTCATCGCCGAGCTGGACATCCCCGTGGTGGCCGGCGGCGTGAGCGACCACCGCACCGCGCTGCACCTGATGCGCACGGGTGCCGCGGGCGTCATCGTCGGCTACGGCGCCTGCGCGGGTGCCACCACCACCGGTGACGTCCTGGGCATCGGCATCCCGATGGCCACCGCCATCGCCGACGCCGCCGCGGCGCGCCGGGACTACCTGGACGAGACCGGCGGGCGCTACGTGCACGTCATCGCCGACGGCGACATCTACGGCGCCGGGGACATGGCCAAGGCGATCGCCTGCGGTGCCGACGCCGTCATGCTGGGCGCTCCGCTGGCCGCGGCCGCCGAGGCGCCGGGAGCCGGCTGGTACTGGCCCTCCGCCGCCGCGCACCCCTCCATGCCCCGTGGCGCGGTCATGCCGGTGGCGGTGGCGCAGAACCGCCCCCCGCTGCAGCAGGTGCTCGCCGGCCCGTCGGACGACCCGTTCGGCACGGTCAACCTGGTCGGTGGACTGCGTCGCTCCATGGCCAAGGCCGGCTACTCCGACCTCAAGGAGTTCCAGCGCGTCGGGCTGTCCGTCCGGGCCTGACCCGGCGGCCGAACCTCCCGTGCCCTTCGGGACGAACGTTTCCGGTGGCCGGGTTAAGGTGACACCCGTTCACAGGTAACTGACGTTCGAGCGGGTAGGAGCACGGGTGAGCAAGCCACCGGGACAGCAGACGGACTACGACGTGCTGGTGGTCGGGTCCGGCTTCGGCGGCAGCGTCGCTGCCCTGCGGCTGACGGAGAAGGGCTACCGCGTCGGCGTGCTCGAGGCCGGCCGCCGCTTCGCCGACGAGGACTTCGCCACGACCTCCTGGGACCTGCGCAAGTACCTCTGGGCGCCCCGGCTCGGCTGCTTCGGCATCCAGCGGCTGCACCTGCTGCGTGACGTGCTCATCCTGGCCGGATCCGGTGTGGGCGGCGGATCGCTGGTCTACGCCAACACGCTGTACCAGCCGGGTGAGCCGTTCTTCCGGGACAAGCAGTGGGCGCACATCACCGACTGGCGGGCCGAGCTCACCCCGTTCTACGAGCAGGCGCAGCGGATGTTCGGCGTGATCTCCAGCCCGAACATGACGCCGTCGGACCACGTGATGAAGGCCGTCGCCGAGGAGATGGGGGTGGGCGACACCTTCGGCCCCACCCCGATCGGGGTCTTCTTTGACAAGCCCGGCGAGGTCAGCGCCGATCCCTACTTCGGCGGCGTGGGACCGGAGCGCACCGGGTGCACCGAGTGCGGTGCCTGCATGACCGGCTGCCGGGTGGGCGCCAAGAACACCCTGGTGAAGAACTACCTGGGGCTGGCCGAGCGGGCCGGCGCCGAGGTGCTGCCGCTGACCACGGCGACCGCCGTGCAGCAGCGCGCCGACGGCACCTGGGCCGTCACCACCGAGCGCACCGGTGCCTGGGCCCGCAAGCACCGACGCACCATCACCGCTCAGCAGGTGGTGCTGGCGGCGGGCACCTGGGGCACCCAGAACCTGTTGTTCGCGATGAAGGACTCCGGCGTGCTGCCGAAGCTCTCGCCCAAGCTGGGTGAGCTCACCCGCACCAACTCCGAGTCGATCGTCGGTGCCGGGCGCTACACCGTCGACCCTGATCGCAACTTCAGCACCGGCGTGGCCATCACGTCCTCCTTCCACCCCGACGAGATGACCCACATCGAGCCGGTGCGCTACGGCAAGGGGTCCAACGTGATGGGCCTGCTGCAGACGCTGCAGACCGACGGTGGTGGCCGGGTGCCGCGGTGGGCGAAGTTCCTGGGCTCGGTGGCCCGCCACCCCGTCCTGCTGCTGAAGATGCTGCCAGTGAAGCGGTGGAGCGAGCGCACCATCATCGCGCTGGTGATGCAGAACCTGGACAACTCCATCACCACCTTCACCAAGCGGGGCCTGTTCGGCCGCAAGCTCAGCAGCAGGCAGGGCCACGGCGAGCCCAATCCCAGCTGGATCCCGGCCGGCAACGACGCCGTGCGCCGGATGGCCAAGCAGATCGACGGCATCCCGGGCGGCACCTGGGGGGAGATCTTCGACATCCCCCTGACCGCCCACTTCCTGGGCGGATGCGCCATCTCCGACTCCCCGGAGAACGGCGTGATCGACCCGTACCACCGGGTGCACGGCTACCCGGGCCTGAGCATCGTCGACGGTGCCGCGATCTCGGCGAACCTCGGCGTGAACCCGTCGCTGAGCATCACCGCCCAGGCCGAGCGCGCCTTCTCGCTGTGGCCGAACAAGGGTGAGGTGGACCGCCGGCCGGGCCAGGGTGCGCCCTACCAGCGCCTGGCGCCGGTGGCTCCGGTGCGCCCGGTGGTGCCCGCCGACGCCCCCGCGGCCCTGCGGCTGCCGCTGACCGTGGTGAACCCGGCCACCAAGACCGACACGGCCGTGAAGGCGAGCTGAGCCGGTCTCTAGGCTGGGGCCCGTGCCCGAGAACTCCGAGAACCCCGAACAGCTGCTGGACGACGCCCACCCGGTGCTGGTGGTCGACTTCGGCGCCCAGTACGCGCAGCTGATCGCGCGCCGGGTCCGCGAGGCGCAGGTCTTCTCCGAGGTGATCCCGCACACCACCTCTGTGGCGGACATCATCGCCCGCAAGCCCGCGGCCGTGGTGCTCTCCGGCGGGCCCTCCAGCGTCTACGTCGAGGGTGCGCCGCAGCTGGACGCGGAGCTGTTCGACGCCGACATCCCGGTGTTCGGCATCTGCTACGGCTTCCAGGCCATGGCCGGCGCGCTGGGCGGCACCGTCGCCCACACCGGCACCCGGGAGTACGGCCGCACCGACCTGGCCGTGGCGCCCGAGCCCGGCCTGCTGCACGCCGGTCTGCCCACCACCCAGCCGGTGTGGATGAGCCACGGCGACGCCGTCACCGCCGCCCCGCCCGGCTTCACCGTCACCGCCACCAGCTCCGGCGCCCCGGTGGCCGCGTTCGAGGACCGGGCCCGGCGCCTGGCGGGCGTGCAGTACCACCCCGAGGTGCTGCACTCGCCGTTCGGCCAGGAGGTGCTGCGGCGCTTCCTGGTGGACGTGGCCGGCATCGAGGCGTCCTGGACCCCGGCCAACATCGCCGACGCCCTGGTGGCCCAGGTGCGCGCGCAGGTGGGCGACAAGCGCGCCATCTGCGGGCTCTCCGGCGGGGTGGACTCGGCGGTGGCCGCCGCGCTGGTGCAGCGCGCCATCGGCGACCAGCTCACCTGCGTGTTCGTCGACCACGGCCTGCTGCGCGCCGGTGAGCGTGAGCAGGTGGAGAACGACTTCGTCGCTGCCACCGGCGCCAAGCTGGTGACCGTGGACGCGGTGGACACCTTCATGGCCGCCCTGGCCGGCACGTCCGACCCGGAGACCAAGCGCAAGGCCATCGGCCGGGAGTTCATCCGCAGCTTCGAGGGTGCCACCGCGGAGGTGCTCGGCGACGCCGCTGAGCACGGCGAGAGCGTGGACTTCCTGGTGCAGGGCACGCTGTACCCCGACGTGGTGGAGTCCGGCGGCGGTACCGGCGCGGCCACCATCAAGAGCCACCACAACGTGGGCGGGCTGCCCGACGACCTCGAGTTCCAGCTGGTGGAGCCGCTGCGCCTGCTGTTCAAGGACGAGGTGCGGGCGGTGGGCCGCGAGTTGGGCCTGCCCGAGGAGATCGTCTCCCGCCAGCCCTTCCCCGGGCCGGGCCTGGCCATCCGCATCGTCGGCGAGGTGACCCTGGACCGCCTGGAGACGCTGCGCGCGGCCGACCTGATCGCCCGCGAGGAGCTCACCGCGGCCGGGCTGGACAAGGAGATCTGGCAGTGCCCCGTGGTGCTGCTGGCCGACGTGCGCAGCGTCGGCGTGCAGGGCGACGGCCGCACCTACGGCCACCCCATCGTGCTGCGTCCGGTGAGCAGCGAGGACGCCATGACCGCGGACTGGACGCGCCTGCCCTACGACGTGCTGGAGCGTATCTCCACCCGCATCACCAACGAGGTGGCCGAGGTCAACCGGGTGGTCCTGGACGTGACCAGCAAGCCGCCGGGCACCATCGAGTGGGAGTGACACCCGGCCGCTGAGCCCTGGGCTCAGTGCTGGTGGTGCTTCTTGCGCATCGGCGCGGCCACCAGCAGCACCCCGACGCCGACCACGACGGCCACGCCGATCCACCGGCCCACACCGGCGTCGGGGCGGTTCTCCAGCACCCAGGGAATGAGCCCGGTCAGCGCGGCCACGCTCACCAGCAGCGCCACGACCCCCGCCAGCAGCAGCACCACCGACGGTCGGCGTGCCTCGGTGCCCACCTCGGTGGCGCTCGGGTCTGGCTGGTCCACGGTGTGCGCTCCTGGGTGGTCAGGGATCGGGTCAGTGGTGCTGGGCTCGACGGTCGGCAGCGGCTGCTCGGCCTCGCGGGGGAGCTGGTCGCCTGGGTAGTCCTCGTGCTCAGCCACGGTGCACCTCCACGTTGCCGATGCCGGAGCGGATGGAGACGTCCAGGGTCGGGCCCTGCAGGCCCTCGTTGGACGGGGTGTCGCAGCGGGTGTCGCCGATCCCGGACTCGCACGTCAGCGTCACCGGCACGTCGCGGGGCAGCAGCACCGTCACGTTGCCGATGCCGCCGCGGACGTTCACCTCGCTGTTGCCGGTCAAGGTCAGGCTGGTGAGGTCGAGCAGGGCGTTGCCCACCCCGAACTGGTAGCTGTCCTGCAGCTGCTCGGGCGTCTGCACCACCAGGTTCTGGTTGCCGACGCTGTGCAGCGGGCCCACGTGGTCCACCGCCGAGGCGATCACCACGAACGCGATCAGCGGCCCGGTCAGCGGCAGCAGCCCCCAGCCGCGGCGGCGGAACGCCCCGACCACCAGGCCGGCGCCGATCACCGCCAGGCCGATGGCCCCGATGCGCGCCGGAGTGAGCCACTCGGTGTCCGCGGCCAGTCGCACCGCGATGGCGGCGCCCACCAGGATCAGGGCGAGGCCCAGCGTCACCGGGGTGTGCCGGGAGCGCCGCCTGGGCGGTGCCGGGGGTGCGGGCTCGGGCAGGTCCCAGGCGAACGGCGCGGCCCCCAACGGGTCCCAGCTGGGCGGCGCCTGTTGCCCGCTGCCCGCGGCCGCGGCCGGCTTGGTCAGGTCGACCTTGGGCGCGGGCGGTGGCGGTGGCACGGGCTGGCGGCGGTGCATCAGGTACAGCGCGCCGAGCATCAGGGCCAGGCCCAGCACGCCGCTGCCCCCCACGTCCTGCCAGAACGGCGCGCCCACCACCCCCGACCAGGTGAAGACGCAGGCGACGACCAGGACGATGGCGTGGTGGCGCGACATCGAGCTGCGCCCCTTGCCGGCCATCGCCTCGGCCGCGGACACCTCGTCGCCGGCCGCGGGCAGCAGCAGCCACAGCGCCAGGTACAACGGGATGCCGGCGCTGCCGAAGAGGGCGGACACCACGAAAGCCACCCGCACCAGGACCGGGTCGACGCCGTAGCGGTACCCGATGCCGGCGCAGACCCCGCCGATCTTCCCCTCGGCGCGCAGCCGGTGCGGACGGGTCCGCCACATCTCCTGCAGCAGCGAGCTCAGCTGGGGTGCCTGGGTGCCTGGTGTGGTCATGTCGGCAAGCGTGCGCGCTGGTGACCCCGCTGCACATCAGTGATCACCCTGAACTTCTCCGTGCCAGATGTCGGGGCTGAGCCCGGGCCCCCACCCGCGGTGCCCGTGTGAGGATGGTGACGTGCCCACCGCCACCTCCACCTCCACCCCGGCGCTGCGCCGCCGCACCGGTGCGCGGGTGATCGGTGGTGTGGCGGGTGGGGTGGCTGAGCACCTGGGCGTGGACGTCTTCCGGGTGCGCGTGGTGTTCGTGCTGCTGGCCGCGCTGGGTGGGGCCGGCGTCGTCGGCTACGGCCTGCTCTGGATCTTCACCCGCCCTGGCGACGACGTGGCCCCCGCGCCGCCGGGGGAGCGGCGGCGGGCGCTGGGGCTCGCCGTCATCGGCCTCGCCCTGGCCGGCGTGATGTCCATGCTGCTCAGCGGCAGTGCCGGGGCGCTGGCGCCACTGCTGGTGATCGCCGTCGGCGCGGCCCTGGTGTGGCAGGAGGCGGACGCGGGCCGGGGGTTGCGCACCCGCCCCAAGATGCTGACCCTGGCGCGGGTGGTCGCGGGCGTGACCCTGGTGGTGGTCGGGTTCGCGGTGGTGGTCCTGGGCCAGCTCGACCTGGGGGCGCTGCGTGCCGGCGTGCTGGCGGTGCTGGCGACGCTGCTCGGGGTGGCCCTGCTCAGCGTGCCGTTCTGGCTGCGGCTGGCCCGCGACCTCGCCGAGGAGCGCCGCGTGCGCATCCGCAGCGAGGAGCGCGCCGACATCGCCTCGCACCTGCACGACTCGGTGCTGCAGACGCTGGCCCTCATCCAGAAGCAGGCGCACAGCCCCACGGAGGTGAGCCGGCTGGCACGCGCCCAGGAGCGCGACCTGCGCAGCTGGCTGTTCAGCGAGGAGAGCTCCGACGACCCGGCCGCGCCCACCCTGGCGGCCTGCCTGCGCGCCGTCGCGGCCGAGGTGGAGGACGACCACGGCGTCACCATCCGACCGGTGATCGTGGGCGACGCCGACCTCACCGCGGAGCTGCGCGCGCTGTGCGCCGCGGCCCGGGAGGCGATGGTGAACGCGGCCAAGCACGCCGGGGTCCAGGAGGTCGACGTGTTCGCAGAGGTGGAGGAGCAACGGGTGAGCGTGTTCGTCAGGGACCGGGGCAAGGGCTTCGACCCGGAGGCGGTGGCCGCCGACCGGCACGGCCTGCAGCGGTCGGTGCACGACCGGATGGTCCGCCACGGCGGCACCGCCGAGGTGATCAGCGCCCCCGGTCGCGGCACCGAGGTGCGCCTGGGCCTGCCGCTGGGGACCAGCGATGACTGAGGCGCCGCCGGCCAGCCGGCTCCGGGTGTTCCTGGTGGACGACCACGCGGTGTTCCGGGCCGGCGTGCGCGCCGAGCTGGGCGTGGAGCACGACCTGGAGGTGGTCGGCGAGGCCGGCACCGTGGCGGAGTCGGTCGCCGGCATCAACCGGTTGCGCCCGGACGTGGTGCTGCTGGACGTGCACCTGCCCGACGGCGGCGGGCAGGCCGTGCTGGCCGCGCTGGACCCCGGGCCGGTGTGCCTGGCGCTGAGCGTGTCCGACTCCGCCGAGGACGTCATCGCGGTGATCCGCGGCGGTGCCCGCGGCTACGTCACCAAGGTCATCTCCGGGGTGGAGCTCGCCGCGGCCGTGCGCCGGGTGGCCTCCGGCGACGCGGTGTTCAGCCCGCGGCTGGCCGGGTTCGTGCTGGACGCCTTCACCGGTGCCGCGCCCGAGCCCGCCACGGCCAGCGACCCGGAGCTGGACGCGCTCACCCCACGGGAGCGGGAGGTGCTGCGGCTGCTGGCGCGGGGCTACACCTACCGGGAGATCGCCGAGGAGCTGGTGATCTCGGTGAAGA
Source organism: Rhodococcus sp. Z6_132 (assembly GCF_058133635.1). Lineage (NCBI taxonomy): Bacteria > Bacillati > Actinomycetota > Actinomycetes > Mycobacteriales > Nocardiaceae > Rhodococcus > Rhodococcus sp. Z6_132. Next base: position 204,559 of record NZ_JBYUNP010000001.1, on the reverse strand, counting down.
CGGTGGAGACGCACTCCTCCAACGTGCTGCGCAAGACCCAGCAGTCCAACCGCAACGCACTGACGCGGTGGGCCCACCGCCGCAAGATCGTCTAGCTGGTCGGGGTCAGCGCCCGGAGCGGGAGCTGACCAGGGTGTCGCTGTCGATCACCGGGGCGCCGTCGGGCCCGGTGGACATCTGCAGCCGGTGCGTCTCGGCCACCGTGCTGCCGTTGGGGCGGGTGAACACCACGTCCACCAGCACGGTGGCGCCGTTGTCCGGGGAGCTCGCGGAGGTCAGCGAGATGTCGCGAAAGCCCTTCCAGAAGGAGTTGAAGGACCCGAAGCCCTGGGCCTGCAGCCCGGGACCGAGGCGGCTCCACGCTGCCTGGGTGTCGGCCGGCAGCATCCCGTAGTAGTCGCGCACCAGGGCCTGCGCCGCATCACCTGAGGCCGCTGCCGCCGCGGTGGTGGCCGGCGGTGGGGTGGTCGTCGGTGCCGGGGTGGTGGTCGTGGGCTCGGGCGTGGTGGTGGTCGGCGTGCTGGACTCGGCCGTCGTCGTGGCCGCCTTGGTCGCCGTGGTGGAGGTGGCCGGCACTGGGGTGGCCGGGGCTGAGGTGGCTGCGGCCGCGGGTGCTGCGGTGGGGGACGCGCCGGTGCTGGTGTCGTCGGCGCCCAGCGACACGGCGAGCGCCACCCCGGCAGCGACGAGCACGGCGGCCACGGCCGCCCCCAGCACGCGCCGCCCGCGGCGGGGACCGTCCTGCGCGGAGGTGCGTCCGTCCTGCGGGTCGGTGCTCACCGGGGCGTAGCGCGCGGTGGGCGGCGGGGGACTGCTGGGTGCAGCCGCGACCGAGGTGCGGGCCGACAGCACCGAGCGGGTGTCGCCGCCGCGGCCGGCCGCCACCCGGGCCAGCTCGTCCCGGGCCTGGGGCATGGTGGGCCGGCGGGCGGGGTCGGGCTCGAGCATCCACAGCAGGGTGGACGTCATCGCCCCGGCGTGGTGCGGCTGGTCGATCTCGCCGGCGGCCACCCGGTGCAGCAGGGCCATCGGGTTCGGGTCCAGCCCGAACGGCGGGGTGCCCTCGACGGCAGTGAACAGCGTCGCCGCCAGGGCGAACACGTCGCTGGCCTCGGTGGGGTCGTGCCCGCGCGCGACCTCCGGCGCCAGGTAGGCCGGGGTGCCGTTGATGATCCCGGTCTGGGTGAGCGCCACGTCGCCGTGGGCCCGGGAGATGCCGAAGTCGGTGATCTTCACCGTGCCCTCCGCCGGTCCAGCGTCGGCGATGAGCACGTTGCCGGGCTTGACGTCGCGGTGCACGATCCCGGCGCCGTGCGCGGCAGCCAGGGCGTCGGCCAGCTGGGCGCCGATCTGGGCCACCTCGTCGGCGGGCAGGGTGGCGCCGTTGGCGAGCACGGTGGCGAGGCTGCGGGAGGGCAGGTACTCCATCACCAGCCAGGGCTCACCGGCCTCCACCGCCACGTCGTACATGGCGATGGCGTGCGGGTGGGTGAGCCGAGCGGCGATGCGGCCCTCGCGCAGGAAGCGCTGCTTCTGCTCCTCGGCCTGGGGCTGGCTGCTGCCCGGGGTGGGGGTGATCTGCTTGAGGGCGACCTCGCGGGCGAGCAGCTGGTCGTTGGCCAGCCACACCGAGCCCATGCCCCCGCTGCCGATCCGGCGCAGCAACCGGTAGCGGCCGGCGACGAGGTACCCCGGCGCCGCGCGCCGGTTGTCGCCACCGTTGCCAGACATGGTTGCTGAGGCTAGTCGACCGGCCCGACGGCGAGGGACGGGCGGCGCTCACGGCGCCGCCGACCCACGGCGCGGATCAGTGACCGAGGCGGCCGCGGCCGAGGTTCAGCAGCAGCATGCCCAGCTTGCGGCCCTCGGGGCCCAGCTCGCCGAAGCGCTCCAGCACCGCCATCTCCCGGACGTGCACCAGCTTGGTGCCGCCGGAGGCCAGCCGCGCGGCGCCGATCTGGCGGGACACCTCGGTGCGGCGCTTCACGGCGTCCAGGATCTGCCGGTCCAGCTGGTCGATCTCCTTGCGGAGCTCGTCGATGTCCGCCTGCGCCATGGTGGTCTGGGTGCTGCCGTGCGGGGCGCTGCTCGGGTTGGTCATGTTCGTGCTCCTCATGTGGGGTCCAACCGCCGCGGTGCACCCGGTGCCGCGGGCCGCTCACGGAACGAGCCCCGGATCCGGATGCGGACCGCGGGGCTCGTGGTGGTCGTGCTCAGGCCACGGGCACCGGAGTCCGGTACCCGTAGAAAAATCGCCAGGCGCTGTGCACCAGGTCAGTCTGCCACGCGGGCGCACGGGGTGGAAGCCGGTGGTCCCGCTCACCGGCGCATCCCGTGGCAGGCCCACCAGCGGGGCGAGGGCTCAGGACTGTCGTGGTCCGCCGGTAACGTGGTCAGGCGATGAACACCGTGCCTGCACTGCCCACTGACGCCCCCGCCTCCACCGACGAGCTGCTGGCCGGGCTCAACGCCCCCCAGCGCGAGGCGGTGCTGCACTCCGGCTCCCCGCTGCTCATCGTGGCCGGCGCGGGGTCGGGCAAGACGGCGGTACTCACCCGGCGCATCGCCCACCTGCTGGCCGAGCGCGGCGTGCACCCCGGCCAGGTGCTGGCCATCACCTTCACCAACAAGGCGGCCGCCGAGATGCGCGAGCGGGTCGCGGCGCTGGTGGGGACCCGGGCGCGGGCGATGTGGGTGTCCACCTTCCACTCCACCTGCGTGCGCATCCTGCGCCGCGAGGCCCAGCACCTGCCCGGCCTCACCTCGTCGTTCTCCATCTACGACTCCGACGACACCCGGCGGCTGATCACCCTGGTGGCGCGGGACCTGGACCTCGACCCCAAGCGCTACCCGGCCCGCAGCCTGGCCACCCAGATCTCCAACCTCAAGAACGAGCTGGTCGACCCCGACACCGCCGCCTCCGACGCCGCCGACGACATGCAGCGGCGGGTGGCCGAGGTGTACCGCGACTACCAGCGCCGGCTGCGTGCGGCCAACGCACTGGACTTCGACGACCTGATCGGCGAGACGGTGGCGCTGCTGCAGGCGTTCCCGGACGTGGCCGAGCACTACCACCGGCGGTTCCGGCACGTGCTGGTGGACGAGTACCAGGACACCAACCACGCCCAGTACATGCTGGTGCGCGAGCTGACCAGGGCCAGCTCCCCCGGCGAGGCGCACGCGGTGCCGCCGGCCGAGCTGGTGGTCGTCGGTGACGCCGACCAGTCCATCTACGCCTTCCGCGGCGCCACCATCCGCAACATCGTGGAGTTCGAGCGGGACTACCCCGACGCGCGCACCATCCTGCTGGAGCAGAACTACCGCTCCACCCAGACCATCCTCAGCGCCGCCAACGCGGTGATCGCGCGCAACACCGAGCGCCGGGACAAGCGGCTGTGGACCGACGCCGGCGACGGCGAGCTCATCGTGGGCTACGTCGCCGACAACGAGCACGACGAGGCCGCGTTCGTGGCCAGCGAGATCGACCGCCTGGTGGACAACGGCGACGCGGTCTTCGGCGACATCGCGGTGTTCTACCGGACCAACAACTCCTCCCGGTCGCTGGAGGAGGTCTTCATCCGCCTCGGCCTGCCCTACAAGGTGGTGGGCGGGGTGCGCTTCTACGAGCGCAAGGAGGTCCGCGACATCGTGGCCTACCTGCGAGTGCTGGCCAACCCTGACGACGAGGCCAGCATGCGGCGCATCCTCAACACCCCGCGCCGCGGCATCGGCGACCGGGCCGAGGCCTGCGTGGCCGCGCACGCCGAGCGCAACCGGGTCAGCTTCGCCCAGGCCCTGCGCGACGGTGCCCGCGGCGACGTCGCGCTGCTGAACACCCGGTCCCAGCGGGCCATCGGCTCCTTCGTGGAGCTGCTGGACGGGCTGCGCACCCTGCTCAACGGCGACGGCAACACCCCCGGCGTGGACATCGCCGCGCTCACCGAGGCGGTCCTGGACCGCACCGGCTACCGGGCCGAGCTGGAGGCCAGCAGCGACCCGCAGGACGAGTCCCGGCTGGACAACCTCACCGAGCTGGTCAGCGTGGCCCGGGAGTTCGCCGAGGAGGCCGGCGGGGTGGACACCGTCGACCTGGCCGCCGCCGAGGAGGGGCTGCCGCAGCCTGGCTCGCTGGCCGCCTTCCTGGAGCGGGTGTCGCTGGTGGCCGACGCCGACCAGCTGCCGGAGTCCGGCGAGGGCGTGGTCACCCTGATGACGCTGCACACCGCCAAGGGCCTGGAGTTCCCCGTCGTGTTCGTCACCGGCTGGGAGGACGGGCAGTTCCCGCACATGCGGGCGCTCGGCGACCCGCAGGAGCTGTCCGAGGAGCGGCGGCTGGCCTACGTCGGCATCACCCGGGCCCGCCAGCGCCTGTACCTCTCGCGGGCGATGGTCCGCTCCGCCTGGGGCCAGCCGATGACCAACCCCGCCTCCCGCTTCCTGCAGGAGATCCCGGAGCACCTCATCGACTGGCGACGCCTGGAGCCGCAGCGCACCTCCTCGGGCCGCTCCCTGGGCGGCGACCGCACGGGCAGCGACTCCGCCCAGGCCGGGCTCTCGGCGCGCGGCATGCGCAGCACCGGGTTCAGCGGCTGGGGCAGTGGCGGGGGCGGCAGCAAGCAGGGTCTGGTGCTGGCGGTCGGCGACCGGGTCAGCCACGACAAGTACGGCCTGGGCACGGTGATCGCCGCCGACGGGGTGGGCCCGCGCGCCACCGCCACCATCGACTTCGGCACCTCGGGCACCGTCCGGCTGATGCTCATCGGCGGAGTGCCCATGGTGAAGCTCTAGCCCGGCCCCGCGAGCGAGGCGCTACCGCACGGACAGGCCGTGCAGCGCCAGCCACGGCAGCGGGTCGAGCTTCAGCGGGCCCAGGTGGATCTCGAAGTGCAGGTGCGGCCCGGTGGACTGGCCCCGGTTGCCCATGGTGGCGATGAGGTCGCCGGCGCGGACCTGCTGGCCCACCGCCGTGCGGATCTCGTCCACGTGGCCGTAGACGGCGACCGTGCCGTCGGTGTTCTGCACCCGCACCCACAGCCCGAACCCGCTGGCCGCGCCGGCGTCGATCACCACGCCGTCGGCCACCGAGACGATGGGCGTGCCGATGGCGTTGGCGATGTCGATGCCGGCGTGCTCGGTGCCCCAGCGGTGGCCGTAGCCGGAGGTGAAGGTGCCGACCGCGGGCAGCACGTACAGCGGGCGACGAGCCTCCGCCTCGCGTGCCGCCCGGGCTGCGCTCATCCGCTCGCTCTTGACTAGCTGGTCCAGGGCGACGACGTCAGCGGCCTTGGCCACCGGCAGCACGTTGGGGGAGGTCGCCGCGTCCAGGCGCGTGCTGTCCAGGCTGGCGCTGCGCACGGTGGCGGCAGCTCCGGTGGTGCCGGCGAGCGGGGTGGCCGGTCCGGCGGCCAGCGAGACCGGCCCGGAGGCAGCGGTGGTGCTGGCGGCGACGGGAGCCTGGGTCAGGTGGCCCACGGCGACCGCGGCCCCGACGGTGAGGAAGGCGGTGGCCACCCGGCCCCGCAGCAGGGGCGAGGTGGCGGCCCGGTGACGGGCCACGCCGGTGCGCGGGTAGGCGGCGATGGCCTGCAGGATGTCGTGCGGCGCGGCGTCGAGCGGGGGCGAACCCTGAGCCGAGCCGAGTGCGGGGGTGGAGCTGCGACCACCAGTGCTGCGGTGACCAGTACTGCGATGACGCGCCAAGACCTGCCCTATCGTCCGCGATGACGTCCAGGCACAGCCGGGGGCCAAGTCAGACTCGGAGCGTCGGAACCTGGTGCCTCGGAACCTGCTCGTTGCCTGTCCGTGACCATCTCGTGATGTCGTGTGTCGTCACGCTAACTAGCAGTCACATTGGGCGCAAGCACCTCTCCCGGCGCAGCGGCCGGGGGTGAGTGATCCCACAGCGTGGGGGGAGACCGGCGGTGTGGGAGGTGGGGCGGCGCTGGGCGAGCGGTTAGCGTCCCTCCCGTGTCAGCGCCCAACCTGGAGACCAACCACCCTGCCGCCGTGCGCGGACCCGACCTGGCGGTGGGCGTCGGGGGCACCGCGGTCGCCGCCACCACCGCCCTGATCGGTGGGGTGGCCGTCGCCTGTGCCCCGCTGCTGGAGGTGGTCACCTCGGTGGCTGCCCCGGCCGGTCCGCAGGGCCTGGCGGCCGCGGTCACCGCGCTGCTGGCCGTGGGGACGCCCCTGCTGGCGCTGTGGCTGCTGCGTGGCGGGCGCGTGGTGGGAGCGGTGGGAGTGCTGCTCGGCTGGGCCGGCGCGAGCCTGGCTGCCGCCGTGCTCGACCTGCAGCTGTTCACCGGGGCGATCGACGCCAACCGCCTCGAGCTCTTCCGGCCCACCGGCGCCGCAGCCCTCGAGGCGGGGGCGGGCGTGGTGGCCGTGCTGGTGGGCCACGTGCTGGCGGTGCTCGGCGGCGGGCTGGCCCTGTGGACGCTGCGCCGCACCGCCCTGCTGGACGACCCGGACGTCTTCGACATCGGGCTGCTGGGTGGCGGTGAGCAGGAGGCCCGCGGCACCTCGCTGGCCGGCAAGGCCGGGCGGGGCACCACCGCCCTGGTGATGGTGGCGGCGGCGGTCACGGCCGCCGCGGTGTTCGCCCCGCCGCTGCGCTCGACGGACCCGGTGATCCTGGTCGGCAGCGTCGTGGAGTCACCCGGCCCGGTGCTGCTGGGCTCTGCCCTGCTCGCGCTGGCGGTGCTGGTCACCGTGGCGCTCGCGCTCGTCTCCACCAGTGCCGCCGCCGGGGCCGGCGCGGTCGCCGGGGTCGCCCTGGGGGCGCTGGCCGTCCTCGCACCACGGCTGGTGGCCGGCACGCTGCTCGATCGGCTCGGCGCCGGCGCCGGCTCGCTGGTGGGCACCGCAGGGGCTCTGCTGCTGGCTGGCTGCGCCCTGCTGCTGGTGCGCCGCAGCCGGTTCGGCACCCCACGCTCGGCCACGGAGCGGGCGGCCACCGAGGTGCAGCTCCCTGCGCTGTCGCGGCTGCACCGGCTGGCCGGCGGCAGCGCGGTGGCTGCCGGCGCGGTCGCCGTGGTGGCGGCGCTGCTGCCGGTGCTGGCGGTCCCCGCCGGCGTGCCGCAGCCGGACGTGCACGCGGTGCGGGTGCTGCTGCTGGCCGGGGTGCTGCTGGCCGCGGCCGGCGTGGCCATGCTGCCCAGCGAGCTCGGTGCGGAGGTGCGGCCGGTGGTCGCGGTGCTGTGGGCGGCGCCGCTGCTGGGGGCCGGCGGAGTGCTGGAGGCCGTCCGCGTGGCCGTGAGCGTGCCGGGTGTGGGCCTGGGCGCCGGCGCCTGGCTGACCGTGCTCAGCGTGCTGCTCGCCGGGGTGGCCGGTGCCGCCGCGGGCCTGGCGGGGGCGGTGGAGCGCGACGAGGTGGACCTCTCCCGCCAGCGCGACCCGCTTCCCGGGGTGCGGACCTGCGCGGGCGTGGCCGCAGCTGCGGCGCTGCTCGGCCTCGGACTCCCGCTCTACTCCGGCGGAGAGGCGGAGGCGGCAGCGATCTTCTCCACCAGCTGGGGGTGGGACACCTGGACGCTGGCGGTGGTGGCGCTGACGGTGCTCAGCGCACTGGGGGTGGCCACGAGCGCCCGGCTGCCGCGAGCGCTGGCCCTGCTCGCCGGGGTGGAGCTGGTGCTGGTGGTGCACCTGCTCAGCTGGCCGCTCACCGCCGGCCGGCTGCCCGACCCGACGGTCGGCCTCGGCGTGGTGCTCACCGGGCTGGCGATGGTGGTCACCGCCGTCCTCGCGGTGGCGCTCCACCGGCAGGGCACGCAGCGCCCGGTCGCGGAGGAGTCGTGATCCGGGTGCTGCTGGCCGGGCTCGGTCCCGAGCCCGAGACGGAGGGCGAGGGCGGGGGCCGCGTCTCGGCGGCGGCGGTGGCTCGGGCGCTCCGCAACGCCGGGTTCGAGGTCGTCCTCGCCGGCTGGGGCCACGCCGTCGAGCACGTGCTGGGCAGCGCGCTGCAGGAGGACGTCGACGCGGTGGGGCTGCTGCAGGCCACCGTCGCCGACCGCGCGGAGCTCGTGGCTCGGCTCGCCGAGCAGGGAGCGGCGGACATCGGCGTGCTCGCGCTCACCGCGGAGGCAGCGGCGGAGTCCGACCTGGACGGTGTCCTGCCCGCGTCGGCCGACGCCGATGCCGTGCCGCGCTGGGTGTTCGAGCACGTCGGCCCGGCCTCCTGAGTGGAGCGGCGCCGAGCCGGATGACGGGTGACCTGGACCACTAGCGCGACCCGCCATCCCCGCTGCGGGGCCAGACGTCGATAATGTGCCCCGAGGATCCGGCCATCCCCTGGTCGGGCGTCAACGTAGACGAGATGGTGAGCTGATGGATCTCTTCGAATACCAGGCGAAGGACCTTTTCGCCAAGCACGGAGTACCGACCACCCCCGGCCGGGTCGCTGAGACCGCCGAGGAGGCCAAGACCATTGCCGAGGAGATCGGCAAGCCCGTCATGGTCAAGGCCCAGGTGAAGGTCGGTGGGCGTGGCAAGGCCGGTGGCGTCAAGTACGCCGCCACCGCCGAGGACGCGCACAAGGAAGCCCAGAACATCATCGGCATGGACATCAAGGGCCACGTCGTGCCCAACGTCCTGGTCGCCGAGGCGAGCGACATCGCCGCCGAGTACTACATCTCCTTCCTGCTCGACCGCACCAACCGCACGTTCCTCGCGATGTGCTCGGTCGAGGGTGGAGTCGAGATCGAGGTCACGGCCGAGGAGAACCCCGACGCGCTGGCCAAGGTGCCCGTGGACGCGAACAAGGGTGTCGACCTGGCCACCGCGCGCAGCATCGCCGAGAAGGGTGGACTGCCCGCCGAGGTGCTCGACTCCGCGGCCGAGTGCATCACCAAGCTGTGGGACGTCTTCGTCAACGAGGACGCGCTCCTCGTCGAGGTGAACCCGCTGGTGCGCACCCCGGACGACCGGATCCTGGCCCTCGACGGCAAGGTCACCCTGGACGCCAACGCGGACTTCCGCCACGCCGACCACGCCGACCTGGAGGACAAGGGTGCAGCTGACCCCCTCGAGGCCAAGGCGAAGGCCAAGGGCCTGAACTACGTCAAGCTCGACGGCGAGGTCGGGATCATCGGCAACGGCGCCGGTCTGGTCATGTCCACCCTGGACGTCGTCGCCTACGCGGGCGAGGACTTCGGCGGCGTCAAGCCCGCCAACTTCCTGGACATCGGTGGCGGCGCCTCGGCGCAGGTCATGGCGGACGGCCTGGACGTCATCCTCGGTGACCCGAGCGTGAAGAGCGTCTTCGTCAACGTCTTCGGTGGCATCACCTCCTGCGACGCGGTCGCCAACGGCATCGTGCAGGCGCTGGAGATGCTCGGTGACTCGGCTACCAAGCCGCTGGTCGTCCGTCTGGACGGCAACAACGTCGACGAGGGTCGACGCATCCTCGCCGAGGCCGCGCACCCGCTGGTGCAGCAGGCCGACACCATGGACGGCGCGGCCAGCAAGGCTGCCGAGCTCGCGGCCGCGAAGTAAGGGAATCGATCACTGTGGCTATTTTCCTGACCAAGGACAGCAAGGTCATCGTCCAGGGCATCACCGGCTCGGAGGGCACCAAGCACACCCGCCGCATGGTCGCCTCCGGCACCAACGTCGTGGGCGGTGTCAACCCGCGCAAGGCGGGCACTGACGTCGACGGCATCCCGGTGTTCGCCAGCGTCGCCGAGGCCATGAAGGAGACCGGCGCCGACGTCAGCGTCATCTTCGTGCCGCCGGCGTTCGCCAAGGCTGCCGTCGTCGAGGCCATCGACGCCGAGATCGGCCTCGCCGTGGTCATCACCGAGGGCATCCCGGTGCACGACTCGGCCGGCTTCTGGGCCTACAACGTGGAGCAGGGCGAGAAGACCCGCATCCTCGGCCCCAACTGCCCCGGCATCATCAGCCCCGGACAGTCCAACGCCGGGATCATCCCGTCCAACATCGCCGAGTCCGGCAAGATCGGGCTGGTCTCCAAGTCCGGCACGCTGACCTACCAGATGATGTACGAGCTGCGTGACTTCGGCTTCTCCACCGCCGTGGGCATCGGCGGCGACCCGGTCATCGGGACCACCCACATCGACTGCCTCAAGGCGTTCGAGGAGGACCCCGACACCGCGGCCATCGTGATGATCGGTGAGATCGGTGGCGACGCCGAGGAGCGTGCCGCCGACTACATCAAGGAGCACGTGACCAAGCCCGTCGTGGGCTACGTCGCCGGCTTCACCGCCCCCGAGGGCAAGACCATGGGCCACGCTGGCGCCATCGTGTCCGGCTCCTCGGGCACCGCGCAGGCCAAGCAGGACGCTCTCGAGGCCGCCGGGGTCAAGGTCGGCAAGACGCCGTCCGCCACCGCGGACCTGATGCGCGAGATCATGAAGTCCCTGTAGCACTTCGTGCTGCACGGCTGATCATCAGCGCAGATCGTCGCTGAACGGGCCGACTCCCTCCGGGGGGTCGGCCCGTTCTCGTCCCGGATGAGGGTGACGATCCGTTACCGTGGGCGAGAATGATGCCGTTCCAGGCGGCTGCGGCGCGCAGAGATGCTCCGCAGCAACCTGTTCCGGCAGACCACTGCCTCTACAGACACGGAGAAGTGATGACCTACCAACCTTCCAGCGCGGGTCAGGGCTCGTCCGCCCCCGCGGGCGCAGGCCGGCCCGGAACGGGTGCTGACGTCGGTCTCGGGCGGCTGCTCGGCCTGGTGGCCGCCGGCCTCGGCCTGCTCGTCCTGCTGCTCGGCTTCCTGCCCCACATCAAGTCCAGCGCCAGGGGCTCGGACTCCAGCGGCAACTTCTACGAGGCGGGCAACGCTGGCCCGCTCGTGGTGCTCTTCATCGCCGGCCTGCTCCTGGCGCTCCCGCTGCTGCCCCGGCAGGAGCGGTACACCGGCCTGGCCGCCGTGCTCGGCGTCTCCGGCTTCATCTACCTGGTCTTCTCCACCATCGGTGCGGCGACCGCCAGCGACGGCACGGACCTGGCCTGGGGCAACTACCTCGAGCTCGTGCTCGGTCTCGTGCTCATGCTCGTGACCGTCGGTGCGCTGCTGCTCGAGCTCGGCGTGGTCAAGGCACCGCGGAAGTCCAGCCAGGGCGCCGGTGGCGCCGGCCAGTTCGGTCAGTCCGGGCAGCAGGGCCAGTTCGGCCAGTTCGGCCAGGGCGGCGCCCAGCAGCAGCAGTCCTACGGCCAGCCGCAGCAGGGCGGCTACTACGGCGAGGCGCCGCAGCAGCAGCAGCAGCCTTACGGGCAGGCTCAGCAGCCCTACGGCCAGCAGCAGTCCTACGGCCAGCAGCCCTACGGCCAGCAGGGCCAGGAGCAGTCGTGGCCGCAGGACAACCCCGAGCAGGGGCAGCCGTCCGGGTCGTACGCGCCCCCGACGCAGGCGTTCGGCGCCACCCCCGCGGAGGGCTCCGGCCCGCACCCCCGTGACTCGCAGTACGGGCAGCCCAACCAGCAGTAGCTGCTACTGAACACTCGAACACCCGGACGGGGCACCACGCAGCACGCGTGGTGCCCCGTTCGGCGTTCGGCGCGCCTGCCCAGCGGTGCCCGGCCGCGGTGCAATCCTTGCAAGAGTGACTGCTCTGCTCGAACGCCCCGACCGCAACGACTCCGGCTCCAGGGGCGCTGAGCGGTCGAGGGGGGCCGAGCTGCGCGGCCTGCTCGCAGTCGCGGTGGGGCCCGCGGGTGCCTCCGCCGCCATCGCCGCCGCGCTGGTCCTGCTCACCTTGGTCACTGCGGGTGCCCAGCTGGGCGGGGTGGCCGCGTCCACCGCGATGACGTGGCTCGCCATGCACCAGGTCCCCGTCACCCTCGGCGGCAGCGTGCTCGGCGTGCTGCCGCTGCTGCCCACCGCGCTGCTGGTGTGGGCCACGGCCCGCAGCACTGCCGCGGCGCTGCGCCACGACCACGACCCGCGCCGGGCGCTGGGCGCGGCGGTGGCGGGCCCGGTGGTGCTCGCGGGCCTCGCCCTGGCCCTGGTGCACACCCAGTCCGCTGACCTGCCGCTGGAGAACCCCAACCCGGTCGTGGCCCTGCTCGCGGTCGCCGGGGTGCACCTGCTCGGCGCGCTGCTCGGTGCGGCCGCCCAACCGCGGCTGCGCGAGCGGGCACTGGCCCCGCTGCCCGACTGGTTGTCCGCGGCGCTGCTGCTGGTCCCGCGGGCGGTGGCCGAGCTGGTGCTCGGCGCCGCGGTGCTCACCGTCCTCAGCCTGCTGCTCTCCCTCGGCACGGTCGCCGACCTGGTCTCCAGCGGCGGGGGCCTGGCTGGCGGGCTGGGCCTGGTGGTGCTGTCCCTCGGCTACCTCCCCAACGTGGTCCTCGGTGCCGTCTCGGTGGCGGTGGGCCCCGGCGCGGTGCTCGGGCAGAGCACGGTGACGGCCTTCGGCTCGGTGGATGCGCCCCTGCCCGCCCTGCCCGTGCTGGCCGCGGTGCCCTCCGGCAGCGGCTCCTGGTGGTGGCCGGTGGTGCTGGTGGTGCCGGTGGTGGTGGCTGCCCGGCTGGGCGCCCGGGTGGTGCGCGCAGCCGGCGGGGACACCGGTGGTGGCCGGCAGCGATCGGTGCTCGCGGTGCTGGGCGCCACGGCGGTGCTCGCCGGACTCGTGGTGGCGCTGCTGGGGGCACTGGCCGGGGGCACCCTGGGTTCCGGGACGCTGTCGCCGGTGGGTGTTCCGGTGCTCGCCCTGGGCGGGGCCACGGCGGCGTGGTTGCTGCTGGTGAGCGCCAGCGTGGCGCTGCTGCGCGAGCACGACGAGCCGGAGCGCGCCGAGCGGAAGGCGGCCAAGGCTGAGGCTGTCACGGTGCGGAAGGCGGCCAAGAAGGTCAAGCCGCACAAGGTCAAGCCAGTGAAGACCGCCGAGGAGAAGGCGAAGCTGCGTGCGAGTCGCCCGTCGCGGCGGGATGGCAAGCCGTCCACGGCAGAGGCCGCCAAGGCGGCGCGGGTCGAGCGGTTGTCCAAGGCCGACGAGAAGGGGCGCCGCGGCTCCCAGGACTGACCAGCCCCTTCCGGACCGACCTGGACGGAAGCGGCGTCCTGGGTGCCGTCTAGGCTGACGACCAGTCCGCGCCCGGGCTGTCCGTCGAGTAGCCAGGAGTTCTGCCCTGAACGCGCCCCGCGAGGATCAACCGCCGGTCGCCGGGGCACCGGCCCGCGTCGTCGTCCTCGTCTCGGGTGCCGGCAGCCTGATGCAGGCGCTGGTCGCTGCCGCCGGTTCTGCCGAGCACCCCTTCCAGGTGGTCGCCGTGGGCACCGACCGTGACTGCCCCGCTGTGCAGCACGCCACCGACGCCGGCCTGGCTGCCTTCACCGTCCGCCTCGGCGACCACCCGGACCGCGGGGCGTGGGACCACGCGCTCGCCGACGCCGTCGCCGCGCACGCCCCCGACCTGGTGGTCTCCGCCGGCTTCATGAAGGTGCTCGGCCCGGCGTTCCTGGCTCGCTTCGGCGGGCGCACCCTCAACACCCACCCCGCGCTGCTGCCGTCGTTCCCCGGCGCGCACGCGGTGTCCGACGCCCTGGCCTACGGGGTGAAGGTGAGTGGCTCCACCGTGCACCTGGTGGACGCCGGTGTGGACACCGGCCCGATCCTGGCGCAGGAGGCGGTGGCGGTCCTCGACGACGATGACGAGGCGAGCCTGCACGAGCGCATCAAGGTTGTGGAACGACGGCTGCTGGTGGACGTGGTGTCCGCCGTGGCCGCCAGAGGAATCAGCACCGACGGACGGAAGGCCCGAATCCATGAGTGAGGCAGCCCAGATGAGTGGTACGCGAAAGTCCGTCCGGCGTGCGCTGGTCAGCGTCTACGACAAGACGGGGCTCGCCGAGCTCGCGCAGGGGCTGCACGCCGCGGGAGTCGAGCTGGTCTCCACCGGGTCCACCGCCCAGCAGATCGCCGCCGCCGGTGTCCCGGTGACCCCGGTGGAGGAGCTCACCGGCTTCCCCGAGTGCCTGGACGGTCGGGTGAAGACGCTGCACCCCCGCGTGCACGCCGGCCTGCTCGCCGACACCCGGCGCCCCGAGCACCTCGCCCAGCTGGAGGAGCTCGGTGTCGCCGCCTTCGAGCTGGTGGTGGTGAACCTCTACCCCTTCACCGCGACCGTGGCCTCCGGGGCCAGCCCGGACGAGTGCGTGGAGCAGATCGACATCGGCGGGCCGTCCATGGTGCGTGCCGCCGCCAAGAACCACCCGTCGGTGGCCGTGGTGGTCGACCCACAGCGCTACGCCGAGGTGCTCGACGCGGTGTCGGCCGGGGGCTTCACGCTGGGCGAGCGCACCGCGCTGGCCGCGGACGCCTTCCGTCACACCGCCAGCTACGACGTCGCCGTCGCCACCTGGATGGGCTCGGTGCTGGCGCCGGAGCCGGACCAGCTGTTCCCGGCGTGGAGCGGGCAGACCTGGGAGCGCTCGGCGGTGCTGCGCTACGGCGAGAACCCGCACCAGGCCGCGGCGCTGTACGCCCAGCCCGGTGCGCCCGCCGGCCTGGCCCAGGCCGAGCAGCTGCACGGCAAGGAGATGTCCTACAACAACTACACCGACTCCGACGCCGCCTGGCGGGCCGCCTGGGACCACGAGGGGCCGTGCGTGGCGATCATCAAGCACGCCAACCCCTGTGGCATCGCCGTGTCCGCCCTGGACGGTGCCGGGGCCATCGCTGAGGCGCACCGCAAGGCCCACGCGTGCGACCCGGTGAGCGCCTTCGGCGGGGTGATCGCGGCCAACCGCGAGGTGACCGTGGAGATGGCCGAGCAGGTGGCGGAGATCTTCACCGAGGTGATCGTCGCGCCGTCCTACGCCGACGGTGCGCTGGAGGTGCTCAGCCGCAAGAAGAACGTGCGCATCCTGGTGGCGCAGGCGCCGGAGCGCGCCGGCACCGAGCTGCGACCCATCTCCGGCGGCGCCCTGCAGCAGCAGCGCGACATCCTCGACGCTCCGGGCGACAACCCGCAGAGCTGGACGCTGGCCACCGGTGAGCCGGCCGACGCCCAGACGCTGGCCGACCTGGTCTTCGCCTGGCGCGCCTGCCGTGCGGTCAAGTCCAACGCCATCCTGCTCGCCGCCGACGGCGCCAGCGTGGGCGTGGGCATGGGTCAGGTCAACCGGGTGGACGCCGCCCAGCTGGCGGTGCAGCGGGCGGGGGAGCGGGCCACCGGGTCGGTGGGGGCCTCCGACGCCTTCTTCCCGTTCCCGGACGGGCTGCAGGTGCTCATCGACGGTGGGGTGCGGGCCGTGGTCCAGCCCGGCGGCTCGGTGCGCGACAACGAGGTGATCGCGGCGGCGCAGGAGGCCGGCATCACCATGTACCTCACCGGGGCACGGCACTTCGCCCACTGAGCTCGGGTCTTGCCCGATGGTTGTGACCCAGGTTACATTCGCGACTGGAACCGGTTCTAGTCCTGCTGGTCCCGCCCCTGTGGACCGAGCAGAGCTGGGTGGTCGTCGTGACCTTGGAGAAGCACCGCATAACCACCACGGCGCGCTCGTTCGCGTCGCTGCAGGAGCCGCTGCGGGCCTGGCTGGCGGATCGGGTCGGTGACGCCACGGCGGAGCTGACCGTCGCCGACCAGGACGACGTGATGGGTTTCTCCAGCGCCTCGGTGCTCTTCGACGCCAGCTGGACGGTGGACGGGCGCAGGCACAGCGGGTCGTTCGTGGCCCGCACCGCGCCGGAGTCCACCGCCATGCTGGTCTTCCCGCGCTACGACATGGCCCAGCAGTTCGAGATCCTGCGGCGGGTGGCCGCGCTCAGCGACGTGCCGGTGCCCGGGCTGTGGTGGCTGGAGACCGACCCGGCGGTGCTGGGGGCGTCGTTCTTCGTGATGGAGCGCGCCTACGGGCAGGTGCCACCGGACAACCTGCCCTACGTCTTCGACAGCTGGGTGCTCGACGCCACTCCTGAGCAGCGCCAGCGCCTGCAGGACAGCACGCTGCAGGTGCTGGCGGACATCCACGCCATCGGGGCGCCCGAGACCGTCTTCGACGACCTGTGCCCCGCCGACCCGGCACAGGCGCTGCGCCGCCACGTCGACGACCAGCACGCCTACTACCGGTGGGCGCTGCTCGACGACGGCATCCGGGTGCCGATCATCGACCGCGCCTTCGCCTGGCTGGAGCAGCACTGGCCGGCCGAGCCCGGGCCCAACGTGCTGCTGTGGGGCGACGCCCGCATCGGCAACGTGATGTACCAGGACTTCGAGCCGGTGGCGGTGTTCGACTGGGAGATGGCCGCGGTCGGCCCGCGCGAGATCGACGTCGCCTGGTTCATCTTCCTGCACCGCTTCTTCCAGGACTTCGCCGACATGGCCGGGGTGCCCGGGCTGCCGGACTTCCTGCGTCGCAGCGACGTGGTGCGCAGCTACGAGCAGGCCTCCGGCGCCACGGTGGCCGACCTGGACTTCTACCTGGTCTACGCCGCCCTGCGCCACGCCATCGTGATGGCCCGCATCAAGCGTCGCAGCATGCACTTCGGCGAGGACACCCTGCCGGAGGACCCGGACGACTTCGTCATGCACCGAGTGGCGATGGAGAAGCTGCTGGCCGGCACCTACGGCTGGTCCTGACCCCCTCCTGCGACATCCCCTCCTGCGACATCCCTCCTGCGACATCCCTCCTGCGACATCCCTCCTGTGGCATCCCCCTGCGACATCCCTCCTGACGGAAGAGACGACCCATGCCCTCTCCGCTCGACGAGCTCCCCATCCACCAGGCCCCGCTGACCATGGACCGCGTGGCCAGCAGCGACCGGAACTTCTACGACCGGTCCTACCTCAACGCGCACAACCAGGACGGCGGGATCTTCCTGGTCACCGGCTTCGGGGTGTACCCCAACCTGGGGGTCACCGACGCCTTCCTCACCGTGCGGCGCGACGACTGCCAGCACGTGGTGCGCTTCTCCGACGCGCTCACCGAGCGCAGCCTGGACCTGGCGGTGGGCGGGTACCGCATCGAGGTGCTGGAGCCGCTGAAGATGCTGCGGCTGGTGTGCGAGCACGAGACGCTGAGCGCGGACATCACCTGGACCGGCGCGTTCCCGGCGGTGGACGAGGAGCCGCACCTGATGCTGAGCGGGGCGCGCCCCACCCTGGACGCGCAGCGCTTCGCCCAGCTGGGCACCTGGAGCGGAACCCTGTCCATCGCCGGGGAGGACGTCGCGGTGACCCCGGACGTGTGGTCGGGGACCAGGGACCGTTCCTGGGGCATCCGTCCGGTGGGGGAGGGCGAGCCCGCGGGCCGGGCCGCGGCCGAGCCGGCCGAGGGGTTCTGGTGGCTGTACGTGCCGCTGCGCTTCGACGACTTCGCGGTGGTGGTGATCATCCAGGAGCGCCCGGACGGCTACCGCACCCTCAACGACGCCAAGCGGATCTGGCCGGACGGGCGGGTGGAGCAGCTGGGCTGGCCGCGGCTGGACATCACCTACCGCTCCGGCACGCGCCACCCCGAGCGTGCTCGCCTGCACCTCACGGCGGGCGACGGCTCCCCGGTGACCATCGACGTGGAGACGGTGAACCACGTGGCGCTGCACGTGGGCGCGGGCTACGGCGGCGACCCGGACTGGACGCACGGACAGTGGAAGGGGGCGGGCTGGGTGCAGGCGCAGGCCTACGACCTCACCGACCCCGAGGTGGTCGCCCGGGTGCCCTGGGGCGTGATCGACCACGTCGCGCGGGCCACCTGCGACGGGGCCGTGGGGTGGGGGATGCTCGAGCACGCCAGCATCGGTCGGCACGACCCCAGCGGGTTCGTCGACTACTCCTCGGTGGCCGACTGAGGGATGGAGCGGCGGTCTGCGCGGGTCTGGCCGGCGGCATCCGCCGCGAGGATCTGCTCGACCAGGATGTCGGCGTGCCCCGCGTGGCGGGCGAGCTCCTCGATCATGTGCGCGCAGATCCAGGAGAAGCTGACCGCGCCGCGGCGGTAGTGGACGAAGAGGTCATCGTCGGCGACGGTCCGGGCGATCGCCCGCGACCGGGCGGCAGCGGCCTGGTACTCGGCGATCACCTGGGTCAGGGTCTGCTCGGGCGGCACCAGCCAGCCGCCGTCATCACCCCTGGCGTAGCCGTCGCACTGGCCCTCTGCCAACCCACCGATGGTGCGCTGGAACCACACCCGCTCAGCGGCGGCGCAGTGCTTGACCAGTCCTGCCGGCGTGGTCAGCGAGGGCACCAGCCGCTGGCGGCTCTGTTCGTCGGTGAGCGGCTGCACCGCTCGGACCAGGGCCGCGCGGTTGGACTCGAGGACCGCTTCCCACTCCGTGCGCAGCACCCGACCAGGCTAGGTGGGGCAGGGCCGCCCCACGACTCGGGTCCTGCTCCGCGGACATCTCGGCACGGCCCGAGCGCCTCGCCCTCGACCTCGGTCGTGCTCCGGTGATCCGCCGGATCCGGCACTTGACGGAGCGCCCTCCGAGGGGGTGTACTTGGTCCACGTTCGAACACACGTTCGAACAAGTGAGTCAGTGCAGTTGTTGGTGTGCGCCGTGCCTTCCCCGCGGTACCTGCCCAGCGGTTGGGGATGTGCGGAGGTGGTGTGGTGATGACGGCTGCTCTGACGGTGCCGGCAGGTGCGGGCGAGGCTACCCGCGAGGAGCGGCTCGCGGCGCTGCGACGGCTGGTGGCTGTGCCGGGGAAGGGCGCAGGCGCCAACGCCGCCGAGGTGTCGCGACCCCGTCCGGTGCTGCCCGTGCCGGAGGCGCTGGCCGCGTTGCTGCCTCGGGGTGGGCTCACCCGCGGCACGGTGGTCTCGGTCAGTGGCGCCACCTCCTTGCTGGTCGGGCTGATCGCGTCGGTGACGGCGGCGGGCAGCTGGGCGGCGGTGGTGGGCCGGCCCAGCCTGGGTCTGCTCGCGGCGCAGGAGATGGGGGCCGACCTCGGCCGGGTGGCGCTGGTGCCCGAGCCCGGCGAGGACCCGGTGGACGTGGCCGCGGTGCTGCTCGACGGGATGGACCTGGTGGTGCTCGACCTGGGCGGGGCCACCGTGGCGCCCACCCGGGCCCGCGGGCTGGTGGCCCGGGCCCGGCACCGAGGCGGGGTGCTGGTGGTCACCGGGGGCACCTGGCCGGGTGCTGAGCTGCAGCTTCGGGCCCAGGTCAGCGGGTGCCGCGGGCTGGGTCGGGGGCACGGCCGGCTGCGGAGCCGGGAGCTGGCGGTGCAGGTGCGTGGACGCGGGCAGGCGGTGCGGGCTCGAGGCACCCACGTGGTGCTCGGGGCCGGGACTGCCTCCACGGTGCAGTGGCAGGGCGGTGCTCCTGCAGCCGCCCCTGGGCCCCTGCCCCCTGGATCCGTCCCGGTGCGGGCGGTGCGCGCGTGAGCGGACCGGAGGAGGTGACGCAGCGGCGGTCCCGGACGCTGGCGGTGTGGTGCCCGGACTGGCCGGCCGTCACCGCCGCCACCGCCGCCGGTCTCTCGGCCGCGGCGCCGGTGGCGGTGGTCTCGGCCAACCGGGTGGTGGCCTGCACGGCTGGTGCCCGGGCCGACGGGGTGCGCCGGGGGCTGCGTCGGCGGGAGGCGCAGGGCCGGTGCCCGGAGCTGCACGTGGTGACGGTCGACGCCGACCGCGACGCCCGGTTCTTCGAGCCGGTGGTGGCGGCCGTGGACGCACTCGCCCCCGGGGTGGAGATCCTGCGCCCGGGGTTGCTGGTGCTCGCCGCGCAGGGGCCGGCAGGCTACTTCGGCGGTGAGGAGGCGGCGGCCGAGCGGTTGGTGGACGAGGTGTCCGGGGTGGGGGTGGAGTGCCAGGTGGGCATCGCCGACGCGATGTCCACCGCGGTGGTGGCGGCCCGCGCCGGCCGAGTGGTTCCGCCCGGCGGGGGTGCGGAGTTCCTGGCCCCGCTGCCGGTGGCCGAGCTGGCCCGCGAGCCGAGCCTGGCCGCCCCGGCCCGGGTGGAGCTGGTGGACCTGCTGCGGCGGCTGGGCCTGCACACCGTGGGGGACTTCGCCGCGCTCACCGCCACCGACGTGGCGTCGCGCTTCGGTGCTGACGCCGTGCTGGCCCACCGCAGCGCGCGCGGGCTGGCCGAGCGTCCCCCTGCCGCCCGCCGGGCCCCGGTGGAGCTGGAGGTGGAGCTGGACTGCGACCCACCGGTGGAGCGGGTGGACGCCGCGGCGTTCGCCGGCCGCGCGCTGGCGCAGCGGCTGCACGCCACGCTCTCGGCGGCCGGGGTGGCCTGCACCCGGTTGCTGGTGCGCGCCCGCACCGGCAACGGCGAGGAGCTGGCTCGCACCTGGCGCTGCGCGGAGCCGCTCACCCCCGCGGGCACCGCTGACCGGGTGCGCTGGCAGCTGGACGGGTGGCTGACCGGGCGCAGCAGCTCCCGGCCGACCGCGGGAGTGGTGCTGCTGCGCCTGGAGCCGGTGGAGGTGGTCTCCGCCGGGGCCCTGCAGCTGGGGCTGTGGGGCGGGGTCGGCGAGGGCGACGAGCGGGCCCGGCGCGCCCTGGTGCGGGTGCAGGGCCTGCTCGGGGGGGACGCGGTGCAGGTGGGGGTGCCCAGCGGGGGCCGCGGGCCGGCCGAGCAGGTGACCCTGCTGCCCTGGGGCGACGAGCGGGTGCCCGCCGCCGACCCGGCCGCGCCGTGGCCCGGTCGCCTGCCCGCCCCTGCGCCGGCCACGGTTCCCCCGGAGCCGCTGGTGGTGGACCTGGTGGACGCCGCCGGGCTCCCGGTGGAGGTCACCGGCCGGGCGGAGGTCAGCGGGGAGCCGGTGGCCGCCCGCTACGACGGCCGGCTGCGGCCGGTGCTGGCGTGGGCCGGGCCCTGGCCGGTGGACGAGCGGTGGTGGGATCCCGCCGAGGCGCACCGGGCCGTGCGCGCCCAGGTGCTGCTCGGTGAGTCAGGTCCAGTCGAGTCAGGTCCAGGCGAGGCGGGCGCAGGGGAGCAGCTGGCGCTGTTGCTGCGGTGCTCGCAGGGCCGGTGGCAGCTGGAGGGTGTCTACGACTGAGCCGGCTGCTGGCCGGCCAGGCTCACTTGGTGTGCTTGGTCAGCTCGTCGGAGGAGCGCGGAGTGGGCTTGGCTCGCTTGGTGCGGCCCTTCTTGGTGCGGTCCTGGGCCAGCCGGTCCAGGTCGGCGAGCATCGCGTCGGCCCGGTCGCGCTCGGACTCGTAGTACTGCTCCGACCAGCGCAGCACCATCTCCGGGTAGGCCCAGCCGGGCTCCTCGGCGGCGCCCACCGCGTCGGCGACCGCCCGTACCCGCATCTTCTCCGACTGGTCGCGGTGCTCGGCCAGCACCTCGCGCAACCGGTCCGGGTCACCGAGGTGGCCCAGCCACATGCGCAGCATCACCCCGTGCTTGAGCACGGCGGGCTCCACCGGCGACTCGTTGGCCCAGTGGGCCACGGCCTCCCTGCCCTCCTCGGTGATGGAGTACAGCCGCTTGCCCCGCACGTCGTCCTTGCTCACCACGCGAGAGGTGGCGTAGCCGCAGTCCTCGAGCTTGCGCAGCTCGCTGTAGATCTGGCTGTAGGAGGGGGCCCAGTAGAAGAAGCGCAGGCTCCAGTCCGCCCACTTCTTGAGGTCGTAGCCGGAGAGCTCGGAGCCGAAGGACAGCAGACCCAGCACGGCCCAGCTCGTCGGCCGCAGCGAGGGGAACTCGGTCGCCGCGTCGTCATCTGCCATGGCACAGAACCTACCCGTTGGTAGCAACCGCCTGCCGGCGAACCGCCGCTAGACACTACTATTACTAATAGGTATAGTCCTCCGCGAACGTAAGCCCTCCTCGGGGGGCAGTCGGAACAACGCATCGGGGGATCACCCATGACCAGCACCGCTCCTGCGCCGCAGTCGGTCCACGACGTCCTCGTGGTGGGGGCGGGCTTCGCCGGCCTGTACGCCGTGCACCGCGCCCGCCAGGCCGGGCTGGACGTGCTGGCCGTGGAGGCGGGCACGGGCGTGGGAGGCACCTGGTTCTGGAACCGCTACCCGGGCGCCCGGTGTGACGTGGAGAGCGTCGACTACTCCTACTCCTTCGACGAGGACCTGCAGCAGAGCTGGATCTGGTCCGAGCGCTACGCCGGGCAGCCGGAGATCCTCGCCTACCTCGAGCACGTGGCCGACCGCTTCGACCTGCGCCGCGACATCGTGCTGGGCCAGCGGGTCACCAGCGCCCACCTGGACGAGGACACCGCGGTGTGGCACGTGGGCACCGACACCGGCCAGACCTACCTGGCCCGCTTCGTGCTGATGGCCACCGGCTGCCTGTCCGCGCTGAACAAGCCCGACATCCCCGGCACGGACAGCTTCGCCGGCGAGGTGTACTTCACCGCCGCGTGGCCGCAGCAGGAGCCTGACCTCACCGGAAAGCGGGTGGGGATCATCGGCACCGGCTCCTCGGGAGTGCAGTCGGTGCCGCTGCTGGCGGAGCGGGCCGCCTCGCTCACGGTGTTCCAGCGCTCGGCCAACTACAGCGTCCCCATGCCCAACCACGTGCTCACCCCCGCCGACCAGGAGCGCATCCGCGCCGAGTACCCCGCGCGGCGCAAGAAGTCCGCCTACGCACCGGCCGGGACTCCGCACGAGAGCTACCCGCACAACGCGCTGGAGCTCAGCGAGCAGGAGCGGCTGGCCGCCATGGAGGCGCGCTGGGCCGAGGGTGGGGTGCTGTTCGGCAAGACCTTCCCCGACCAGAACGCCAACCTCGCCGCCAACGACGTGGTCCGCGAGTTCGCCGAGGCCAAGATCCGCTCGGTGGTGGCCGACCCGGAGGTCGCCGACGCGCTGGTGCCCACCGACCACCCCATCGGCACCAAGCGGATCTGCACCGACATCGGTTACTACCAGACCTTCAACCAGCCCCACGTGCGGCTGGTGAACCTGCGCACCGACCCCATCGTGGAGATCACGCCCACCGGAGTCGTCACCGAGCACGACGTCCACGAGCTGGACGTGCTGGTCTACGCCACCGGGTTCGACGCCATGACCGGAGCGCTCCTGCGCATCGACATCCGCGGAGCCCGGGGCACCACCATCGCCGACGCCTGGGGTGCGGGCCCGATCACCTTCCTGGGCATGGCCATCCCCGGCCTGCCCAACCTGTTCAACCTCAGCGGTCCGGGCAGCCCGTCGGTGCTGGCCAACATGGTGCTGCACGCCGAGGCTCAGGTGGACTGGCTCGTCGACCTGGTGGCGAGCTGCCGGGAGCGGGGAGTGGCCACCGTCGAGGCACGGCGCGAGGCCGCCGAGGAGTGGACCGAGCACGTGGACGCCGTCGCGCAGGGGACGCTGTTCCCGCAGGCCCGCTCCTGGTACATGGGAGCCAACATCGAGGGAAAGAAGCAGATGTTCATGCCCTACATCGGGGGCTTCGGCACCTACCGTCGGGCCTGCGACGAGGTGGCGGCCAAGGGCTACGAGGGCTTCACGCTCACCTCGTGAGGCCCGTGCCGTCGCACGGGCGGTCGCCCGGGTGGATTGCGTCCTCGGGTGATTCAATGCCGGCATGAGTCCTGAGGGTCGGCCGACTCTGACCAGCCCGTTGCTGCCGGTTGCGACGACCTTGCCCGAGCTGTGCCGACGGCGTGCCGTCACGCACGGGACGCGGCTGGCCGTGCGCGACACCGACCGCAGCCGCACGTACGCAGCGCTGGCCGAGCGGGCCGGGCAGGTCGCCACCGCGCTCGCCGCCCGGGGCGTGCGGGCGGGGGACGCCGTGGTGGTGTGCGGGCGCAGCTCGGTGTCCTGGGTGGAGGTGGCGCTCGGCGTCGTCTTCGCCGGTGCCGTCCTGGTGCCGGTCGGCCACGCGGCGTCGAGCCGCGAGCGGCGGCTGGTGCTCGACCGCGTCGCACCCCGGCTGGTGCTCTCCGAGCAGCGGGACTGGGAGCCCGACGTGGAGGTGCACACCTTGGCCGGCCTGCAGGGCGCCGCCGACGGCTGCGCCGTGGCCGAGCCGGTGGCGGTCTCGCCCGAGGCCGTGGCGGTGGTGCTGCCCACCTCCGGGACCACCGGCACCCCCAAGCACGTGCCGATGACCCACGGCCAGCTGGTGCGCTGCTACACCGACATGGCCGCGGCAGTCGGGGTCACCGCCACCGACGTCCTGCTCGGCGCGGTGCCGCTGGCGCACTCCTTCGGCTTCAACGGGGTGCTGCTGCTGGCGCTGGTCCAGGGTGCGGCGGTGCGGCTGGTGTCGCCGCACGACCGCGGGCACCTCGCCGAGATCCTGCAGCGGGAGGGCGTCTCGGTGGTGCTCGGGCCACCCACGATCTTCCACGACCTGGCCACCGCCGGGGCCGACCTCACCGGGGTGACGCGGCTGGCCATCACCGGGGGCGCGGACGTGTCGGTGGACCGGATGCAGGCGCTGTGCACCTCCCTGGGCATCACCACGCTGGTGAGCGGCTACGGGCTCACCGAGGCGTGCGGCAGCGTGGCGGTGGCCACCGTGGGCGTGGCCGAGGAGGGTGCCGCCGCGGGGCTCACGCCGCTGCCCGGCGTGGAGGTGGCCGTGGTGGACGACGCGGGGCGGCCGGTGCACGGGGCGGACGGCCGCGTGCTGGTGCGCGGCTACAACGTGATGAGCGGCTACCTGCACGACGCGGCCGAGACGGCACTGGTGCTGCGCCCGCAGGGGTGGCTGGACACCGGGGACGTGGGGCGGCTGGACTCCGAGGGCCGCCTGCACGTGGTCTCCCGGGCCAAGGACACCGTGGTGGTCAGCGGCTTCAACATCTACCCCCGCGAGGTGGAGCAGGTGCTGCTGGAGCACGACGGCGTGGCCGACGTGGCGGTGCTGGGGGTGCCCGACGAGCGCCAGGGCGAGAAGCTGGTGGCCTGCGTGGTGCCGCGGGCCGGCTGGCGGCTGGACCCCGCTGAGCTCACCAGCCACTGCCGGGACCGGCTCACGCCGTACAAGGTGCCGCGCACGCTGCTGGAGTACGACCTCCTGCCCACCACGGCCACCGGCAAGCGCTCCCGGGTGGCCCTGCGGGAGTCGGTGCTGGCGCGGGCGCACGGACGGGTGTCCTCCCGCCCCTCCGGCTAGCGCGCCTTGACGGCCACCCTCGCCTGCGAGTAGAACAAGTGTTCGAACGCGGGAGGTGGCGCGATGGGCTTCGGCAACCCGCCGGTGCCGTGGGCGGAGCTGGAGCGGGTGCTCTCCGGCCGGCCGCGGCACGAGGCGCAGCACCCCGGTGACGGCAGCGACAGCCCCGCCTGGTCGCGCAAGCGCGCCAGCTACCAGCCGCCTCCGGCCCCCCGCCGCGCCGGGCCTGCCCCCACGCCCTTCGCCGAGCTGCACGCGCACTCCTCGTTCAGCTTCCTCGACGGCGCCAGCCAGCCCGAGGAGCTGGTGGAGGAGGCAGCCCGGCTGGGCCTGGAGGCCATCGCGCTCACCGACCACGACGGCCTCTACGGAGTGGTGCGCTTCGCCGAGGCGGCACGAGAGCTCAACGTGCGCACCGTGTTCGGCGCCGAGCTGAGCCTGGGGCTGAGCGGGCCGCAGAACGGGGTGGCCGACCCGGAGGGCACCCACCTGCTGGTGCTCGCCCGGGGGCAGGAGGGCTACCGGCGGCTGTCCCGGGAGATTTCCGCCGCGCACCTCGCCGGTGGGGAGAAGGGCCGCCCCAGCTACGACCTGGACCAGCTCAGCGCGGCCGCCGGCGGGCACTGGCAGGTGCTCACCGGCTGCCGCAAGGGCGCGGTGCGCCAGGCGCTGAGCACCGGGGGACCCGAGGCGGCCGAGGCGGCGCTGGCCGAGCTGGTGGAGCGCTTCGGCGCCGAGCACGTGGCGGTGGAGCTCACCCACCAGGGCCTGCCCACCGACGACGAGCGCAACGACGTGCTGGCCGAGCTGGCCCAGCGCCGCCGGCTGCGGGTGGTGGCCAGCACGGCCGCGCACTTCGCCACCCCGTCGCGGCACCGCCTGGCCGCGGCGATGGCCGCGGTGCGGGCCCGGCGCAGCCTGGACGACGCCGCGGGCTGGCTGCCCCCGGCCGGGGGCGCGCACCTGCGCTCCGGCGCCGAGCTGGCCGCCCGCTTCGCGCGGCACCCGGCAGCGGTGCCCACCGCCGCCGAGCTGGGCCGGGAGTGCGCCTTCGACCTGCGCCTGGTCGCCCCGCAGCTGCCGCCCTTCGCCGTGCCGGCCGGGCACACCGAGCAGTCCTGGCTGCGCGAGCTCACCCTGCGGGGGGCCGCCGAGCGCTACGGCCCCCCGGCGGCCAACCCCGCCGCCTACGCCCAGATAGAGCGCGAGCTCACCGTCATCGGCGAGCTGAGCTTTCCCGGCTACTTCCTGGTGGTGCACGACATCGTCAGCTTCTGCCGGCGCAGCGGCATCCTCTGCCAGGGCCGGGGCTCGGCAGCCAACTCCGCGGTCTGCTACGCCCTGGGCGTCACCGCGGTGGACGCGGTGGCCAACGGGCTGCTGTTCGAGCGGTTCCTGTCCCCGGAGCGCGACGGCCCGCCGGACATCGACGTGGACATCGAGTCCGACCGCCGGGAGGAGGCCATCCAGTACGTCTACGGCCGCTACGGCCGCAGCCACGCCGCGCAGGTCGCCAACGTCATCACCTACCGCGGTCGCTCCGCGGTGCGCGACATGGCCAAGGCGCTGGGCTACTCCCAGGGGCAGCAGGACGCGTGGGGCAAGCAGATCGACCGCTGGGGGCCGCTGGTCGGGCCGAGCGCCCAGGACAAGTCCCCGCAGGAGCAGGAGCACGACATCCCCGAGCCGGTGCTGGCACTGGCCGCCCAGCTGGAGGACTTCCCGCGGCACCTGGGCATCCACTCCGGGGGCATGGTGATCTGCGACCGGCCCATCGCCGACGTGTGCCCGGTGGAGTGGGCGCGGATGGCCGACCGCAGCGTGCTGCAGTGGGACAAGGACGACTGCGCCGCGGTGGGGCTGGTGAAGTTCGACCTGCTCGGGCTGGGCATGCTCTCCGCGCTGCACTACGCCATCGACTTCGTGGCCGCCCACGAGGGGATCCAGGTGGACCTGGCCCACCTCGACCTCGGCGAGCCGGCGGTCTACGAGATGCTGCAGCGAGCCGACACCATCGGGGTGTTCCAGGTGGAGTCGCGGGCGCAGATGGCCACCCTGCCGCGGCTGAAGCCCCGGGTGTTCTACGACCTGGTGGTGGAGGTGGCCCTCATCCGGCCCGGCCCCATCCAGGGTGGCTCGGTGCACCCGTTCATCCGGCGCCGCAACGGGCTGGAGCCGGTCACCTACGAGCACCCCTCCATGGAGCGGGCGCTGGCCAAGACCCTGGGGGTGCCGCTGTTCCAGGAGCAGCTGATGCAGCTGGCGGTGGACTGTGCCGGCTTCACCGGGGCCGAGGCCGACGAGCTGCGCCGGGCGATGGGCTCCAAGCGCTCGCCGGAGAAGATGCAGCGGCTGCGGGCACGCTTCTACCGGGGTCTGCAGGAGACCAACGGCATCACCGGCGAGGTGGCCGACCGGATCTTCGAGAAGCTGTTCGCCTTCGCCAACTTCGGTTTCCCGGAGAGCCACTCGCTGAGCTTCGCCTCGCTGGTCTTCTACTCGGCGTGGTTCAAGCTGCACCACCCGGCGGCGTTCTGCGCGGCCCTGCTGCGGGCCCAGCCGATGGGCTTCTACTCCCCGCAGTCGCTGGTGGCCGACGCCCGCCGCCACGGGGTGGTGGTGCACGGCCCGGACGTCAACCGCAGCTGCACGCACCCCACCCTGGAGCCGCTCAGCGACGACGACCGCACCCCCGCGGTGCGCCTGGGCCTGGGCGCGGTGCGCAGCGTGGGCACCCCCACGGCCGAGCGGATCACCGCCGAGCGCGACGCCCACGGACCGTTCACCAGCCTGCTCGACCTCACCCGCCGGGTGGGGCTGAGCGTGGCGCAGACCGAGGCGCTGGCCACCGCCGGGGCGCTGGGCTGCTTCGACCTGCAGCGCCGGGAGGCCCTGTGGGCGGCGGGAGCGGCCGCCGCCGAGCGGTACGACCGGCTGCCCGGCACCGGGGTGGGCACCACCGCGCCGACGCTGCCGGGCATGAGCGAGGTGGAGCTGGCGGTGGCCGACGTGTGGGCCACCGGGGTCTCGCCGGACAGCTACCCCACCCAGTTCCTGCGCCCGCAGCTGGAGCGGCTGGGGGTGGTTCCCGCGGCGGAGCTGCTCACCGGGGTCCGCGACGGCAGCCGGGTGCTGGTGGGCGGGGCGGTCACCCACCGCCAGCGCCCGGCCACGGCCAGCGGCGTCACCTTCCTCAACCTGGAGGACGAGACCGGCATGGTGAACATCGTGTGCTCGCCGGGGCTGTGGGCCCGCTACCGCCGGGTGGTGCGCTCGGCGCCGGCGCTGCTGATCCGGGGCGTGGTGCAGAACGCCGAGGGGGCGGTGACCGTGGTGGCCGAGCACGTGCAGCGGATGGACCTGCGCGTCGCCTCCACCAGCCGCGACTTCCGCTAGCCCAGGTCACGGGCCAGTGCCCGCCCGGCGGCGCGGCCGGAGAAGATGCACCCGCCCAGGAAGGTGCCCTCCAGCGCGTTGTAGCCGTGCACCCCGCCACCACCGAAGCCGGCGACCTCCCCGGCGGCGTACAGGCCGTCGAAGGCGCTGCCGTCGCCGCGCATCACCTGCGAGTCCAGGTTGGTCTCCAGCCCGCCCAGCGTCTTGCGGGTGAGCAGGTGCAGCCGCACCGCGATCAGCGGGCCGTGCGCCGGGTCGAGCAGCGCGTGCGGCTTGACCACCCGGGTGATCCGGTCGCTGAGGTAGCTGCGGGCGGCGCGGATGGCGGCGATCTGCAGGTCCTTGCCGAAGCGGTTGGCCAGCTCGCGGTCGTGGGCCAGCACCTGCCGCTCGATGTGGTCGAAGTCCAGCAGCGGCGTCTCGGTCAGCTCGTTCATCCCGGCCACCAGCTCGCGCAGGGTGTCGCGCACCACGAAGTCCACACCGTGCTGCTTGAACGCCTCGATGGGCGGCGGCGCACCCTTCTTCACCCGGCTCAGCGCCATCTTCAGGCTCTTGCTGGTGATGTCGGGGTTCTGCTCGGAGCCCGACAGCGCGAACTCCTTCTCGATGATCGACTGGTCCAGCAGGAACCAGGTGTGCTCGTGGCCGGTGGTGAGGATGTGGCTGAGGGTGGACATCGTGTCGAAACCAGGGAACAACGGCGTGGGCAACCGGGTGCCGGTGGCGTCCAGCCACAGCGAGGACGGACCGGGCAGGATGCGGATGCCGTGGTTGGGCCAGATGGGGTCCCAGTTGGTGATGCCCTCGGTGTAGTGCCACATCCGGTCTCGGTTGACCAGGTTGGCGCCGGCGTTCTCGGTGATCTCCAGCATCCGCCCGTCCACGTGCGCGGGCACCCCGGTGAGCATGTGCTGGGGCGCCGCGCCCAGGCGCTGCGGCCAGTTCTTGCGCACCAGCTCGGCATTGGCGCCGATGCCGCCGGAGGTGACCACCACGGCCTGGGCGTGCAGCTCGAACTCACCCACCGCGGTGCGCGAGGACGCCACCCCGCGCGGCTGCTCGGAGGCCTCCAGCACGGTGCCCCGCACCCCGCAGGCACGGCCGTCGCTGACCAGCACCTCGTCCACCTGGTGGCGGTGGCAGAAGGTGACCAGCCCGGCGCGCTCGGCGTCGAGCACCCGCTCCAGGAACACCCGCACCACCTCGGGGCCGGTGCCCCAGGTGAGGTGGAAGCGGGGCACGGAGTTGCCGTGCCCGGTGGCCGTGCCGCTGCCGCGCTCGGCCCAGCCCACCGTGGGCATCAGCCGCAGGCCCAGCTCGTGCAGGTACGCGCGCTTGTCGCCGGCCGCGAACTCCACGTACGCCTGCGCCCACTGCCGCGGCCAGAAGTCCTCGGGGCGGTCGAAGGCGGCGGTGCCCATCCAGTCCTGTAGCGCCAGCTCGTAGGAGTCCTTGATGCCCAGGCGGCGCTGCTCGGGGCTGTCCACCAGGAACAGCCCACCGAGGGACCAGAACGCCTGCGCGCCCAGGTTCGCCCGGTTCTCCTGCTCCACCACGGTGACGGTGCGCCCGGCCCTGGTCAGCTCGTAGGTGGCCACCAGCCCGGCCAGGCCGGCACCCACCACGATCACGTCGACGTCCACGCTCATCTGCTTCTCCCGCTCCCGGCGCCGTGCACCGCACCGAGGCCTGAGAGTGCCACACCCCGATGGTGGGTTCCGGTCTGAGCGTGGGGCGCTCGTGAGCTGTCACCAGCGGGGTGACGGCGGGTGCGGCGCTCGCCCGTCGATGGGGCAGGATCGCCGGGCGGCGGGAGAACCCGGGCGCCGATCGGAGGAGGACCACGTGGCCGCTGGGCCGAACGACGAGACGTCCGCGCACGACGAGCAGGATGGCGCCGAGCTCATCGGGGAGAGCTTCGCGGACACGGTGCTGGCGAACGAGCGCTGGACCCGGCGCAGCTACACCGACTGCAGCTTCGTCGACGCCGACCTCAGCGGGTTGCGCACCGAGAACGTGACCTTCACCGGCTGCGACTTCACCGGCGCCGACCTGCGCGACTCCGTGCACCTGGGCTCGGCCTTCCGGTCGTGCAACTTCACCCGGGCAAGCCTGTACCACAGTACTTTTCGCTTCTGCACCCTGATGGGCTCGGTGTTCGAGCGGGCCCGGCTGCGGCCGCTGGTGCTCGAGGAGGTCGACCTGTCGCTGACCTCGCTGGGCCAGGCGGACCTGCGCGGGGTGGACCTCACGGCCGCGCGGCTGCGGGAGGCCAACCTGGTGGGCACCGACCTGCGCAAGGCGGTGCTGCGGGGCGCCGACCTCAGCGGGGCGCGCACCTCGGGTGCCCGGCTGGAGGAGGCGGACCTGCGCGGCGCGCGGGTGGACGCCGACCTCTGGGTGGGCGCACGGCTCACCGGGGTGCAGGTGGAGCCCGTGCAGGCGCTGTCCTTCGCCGCTGCGCACGGCCTGCGCGTCGACCTGCAGCAGTAGCTGGCCGCCGCCCCAGGTCCCTGAGACCTGTGCCGCACGCGTTCTGGAACACTGAGCGCGTGACGGCAACCCTTCTGGACGGCAAGACCACCCGCGACGCGATCTACGCGGACCTGCAGACCCGGGTGCAGGGGCTCATCGAGGCGGGCATCACCCCCGGGCTGGGGACCGTGCTCGTGGGCGACGACCCGGGCTCGCACGCC
The DNA here is from genome assembly GCF_058133635.1 of Rhodococcus sp. Z6_132. Classification (NCBI taxonomy): domain Bacteria; kingdom Bacillati; phylum Actinomycetota; class Actinomycetes; order Mycobacteriales; family Nocardiaceae; genus Rhodococcus; species Rhodococcus sp. Z6_132. The sequence continues at coordinate 173,508 of NZ_JBYUNP010000001.1, read as the reverse complement.
TACGTCAAGGGCAAGCACGCCGACTGCGCGCGGGTGGGCATCACCTCGCTGCGCCGGGACCTGCCCGCCGACGTCAGCCAGGAGCAGCTGCTGGAGACGGTGGAGGAGCTCAACGCCAACCCCGAGTGCACCGGCTACATCGTGCAGCTGCCGCTGCCCCGGCACCTCGACGAGGTGCGCACGCTGGAGCGGATGGACCCGCTCAAGGACGCCGACGGCCTGCACCCGGTGAACCTGGGCCGGCTGGTGCTCGGCGAGCCCGCCCCGCTGCCGTGCACCCCGCGCGGCATCGTGGCGCTGCTGCGCCGCTACGACGTGCCGATCGACGGCGCCAAGGTGGTGGTGGTCGGGCGCGGCATCACCGTCGGCCGTCCGCTGGGGCTGCTGCTCACCCGACGCACCGAGAACGCCACCGTCACCCTGTGCCACACCGGAACCCGCGACCTGGCCGCAGAGGTCTCCCGTGCCGACATCGTGGTGGCGGCCGCCGGGGTGCCCGGGCTGGTCACCGCGGACATGGTCCGCCCCGGCGCGGCCGTGCTGGACGTGGGGGTCACCCGCACCGAGGCCGGCCTGGTGGGCGACGTCGCCAAGGACGTGGCCGAGGTCGCCGGCTTCCTCTCGCCCAACCCCGGCGGCGTGGGCCTGATGACCCGCGCCATGCTGCTGGTCAACGTGGTCGAGCGGGCCGAGGCGATCCTGGCCTCGCAGCGCGGCTGATGGCGCTCGCGGCGCGGCTGCGCACCCTGCACTGGCCGTTCGTGACCGTGGTGCTGATGGTGCTGGTCGCCGGCGGGTTCGTGCTCACCGACCGCTGGCGCCGCGGGGCCATCGTGCTGGGTGCGGCCATGCTGGTGGGCGCCGCGCTGCGGGCCGTGCTGCGCGACGACCAGGTGGGCCTGCTGGCCGTGCGCCAGCGCCCGGTGGACGTGCTCACCTACGCGGCGTTCGGCGTGGCCGTGCTCGCCCTGGCCGGCTCGATCGATGCGCTGGGCACGGTCTAGCGCCGCCCAGGGCTAGTCCGCGGAGCGCGCCAGGGTCTCCTGGATGAGCTCGCTGACCGCATCGGCCTCCAGCAGGAACCCGTCGTGGCCGAACTCCGAGGTGATCACCCGCAGCCGGTCGCAGGTGGGCAGCCCCTCGGCCAGCTCGGCCTGCAGCCGCAGCGGGTAGAGCCGGTCGGAGTCGATGCCGCCGACCACCACCGGTCGGCGCACGCCGCGCAGCGCCGCGGCCACCCCACCCCGGCCGCGACCCACGTCGTAGGAGTTCATCGAGTCGGTCAGCCGCACGTAGCTGCCGGCGTCGAAGCGCTGCACCAGCTTGGCGGCCTGGTGGTCGAGGTAGCTCTGCACCGCGTAGCGCCCACCCTCGGCGGGGTCCTCCCCCTCCTGGGGCAGGTTGGCGAAGCGGCTGTCCAGCTCGTGCTCGGCGCGGTAGCTGAGGTGCGCGATGCGCCGGGCCAGGCCCAGACCGGTGCGCGGGCTGCGGCCGGTGCCGTGGTAGTCCCCGCCCTGCCAGTCCGGGTCGGAGGTGATGGCCAGGATCTGGGCGGACTGGGTGCCGATCTGGTCGGCGGTGGCCCGTGCCCCGGTGGCCAGCACCAGCGCCGCGCCCACTCGGTCGGGGTGGCCCACCACCCACTCCAGGGCGCGCATCCCCCCCATGGAGCCACCCATCACCGCGGCGAAGCGGGGGACGCCCAGCCGGTCGGCCAGGGCAGCCTCCATGGCCACCTGGTCGCGGATGGTGATGGCGGGGAAGCGCGAGCCCCACGCCTTGCCGTCCGGTGCGAGGGAGGACGGTCCGGTGGTGCCCCGGCAGCCGCCCAGCACGTTGGGGGCGATGACGCACCACTCGTCGGTGTCCAGCGCCGCGCCGGGCCCGACCAACCCGCTCCACCACCCGGGGGAGGGGTGCTCCGGGCTGACCGGGCCGGTGACGTGGGAGTCACCGGTGAGGGCGTGCAGCACCAGCACGGCGTTGCTGGCGGTGGCGTTCAGGGTGCCCCAGCTCTGCAGGGCCACGGTCACCTCGGCCAGCTCGACGCCGCTCTCCAGCGTCAGCGGGCCGAGGTCGACCGTCGTCAGCGCCCCGTCCGGACGCAGCGCCCCGGCAAGGGTGGCACCGGCCGGACGGGAGGCCGACGGGTGCTCGTCGTGCAGCAAGCTCACGCCTGTGCTGCTGCTTCGAACCCGGTCCGCAGGTCACCCAGGATGTCCTCGATACCTTCGATGCCGACCGCCAGGCGCACCAGGCCCGGCGTGACGCCTGCGGAGAGCTGCTCCTCCGGGGAGAGCTGGGCGTGCGTGGTGGAGGCCGGGTGGATGACCAGCGAGCGGACGTCGCCGATGTTGGCCACGTGGCTGTGCAGCTGCAGCGCGTTGACGAAGCGCTTGCCCGCCTCCACGCCACCGGCGATCTCGAAGGCCAGCACCGCGCCGGCGCCCTTGGGCAGCAGCTTCTGGGCGCGGTCGAACCACGGCGAGCTGGGCAGGCCGGCGTAGGCCACCGACTCCACGTCCTCGCGGGCGGAGAGGAACTCGGCCACCTGCTGGGCGTTGGCCACGTGCCGCTCCATGCGCAGGCTGAGCGTCTGCAGGCCCTGGTTGATCAGCCAGGCGTTGAACGGCGACAGCGCTGCACCCATGTCGCGGAGCAGCTGCACGCGCATCTTCAGCGCGTAGGCCGGGGCGCCCAGGTCGGCGAAGACCACGCCGTTGTAGCTGGGGTCGGGGGTGGTGAAGCCGGGGAAGCGGCCGCTGGTCCAGTCGAACGTGCCGCCGTCCACGACCGCGCCGGCGATGGTGGTGCCGGTGCCGCCCAGGTACTTGGTGGCCGAGTGCACCACCACGTCGGCGCCCAGGGCCAGCGGCTGGATCAGGAACGGCGTGGCGACGGTGTTGTCCACGATCAGCGGGATGCCAGCGGCGTGGGCGACCTCGGCCACGCCGGGGACGTCGAGGACGTCGTTGCGCGGGTTGGCGATGGTCTCGCCGAAGAACGCCTTGGTGTTGGGCTGGATGGCGGCCCGCCACTCCTCGAGGTCGTCCGGGTCGCTGACGAAGGACACCTGCACGCCGAGCTTGGGCAGCGTCTGGGTGAACAGGTTGTAGGTGCCGCCGTAGAGGCTCGGGCTGGCCACCACGTGGTCACCGGACTCGGCGACGTTGAGCAGCGCGTAGGTGGTGGCGGCCTGGCCGGAGGCCACCAGCAGCGCGGCCACACCGCCCTCGAGGGCGGCCAGCCGCTGCTCCACCACGTCGTTGGTGGGGTTCATGATGCGGCTGTAGATGTTGCCCGGCTCGGCCAGGGCGAACAGCGCCGCCGCGTGGTCGGTGTCGCGGAAGGCGTAGGCGGTGGTCTGGTAGATCGGCAGCGCGACGGCCCCGGTGGTGGGGTCGGGGGCCTGGCCCGCGTGGATCTGCTTGGTCTCGAAGCTCCAGGAAGCAGCGGGATCGGAAGTCGTGGGGTCGCTCATCGGGTCAGTCAGCTCCAAGAAGGTGCGGGCGTCGTCCACGCCCGGTGGGGGAAGGGATGCGCGGCCAGCGGGCCGCGGGCGATCTCCTGGGTGGTCAACAGTCGCTACACATGGCGAGACCTCCGACAGACGGGGGGCCAGTCGTGCGACGGGCCCGCGCTTGACGACCGGACGTTGCTCCGATCGACCCGGTCATCACCCGGGGCACCCCACCGCGGTTGGAGGGTTGCCGTCCAGCAAGCCGGGGCTACGCGCTGGCACTCATGACCTGGCAGAGATGTTAGCGGAGCCGTCGTCTCGCGCGTAACAGGTGTGGGGTGGGCGGGGCTCAGCCCAGCAGGCCCTGCTCGCGGACGGTGTCGCGCTCCTCGGTGAGCTCGGCGACGGAGGCGTCGATCTTGCCGCGGGAGAAGGCGTCGATCTCCAGGCCCTGGACGATCTCGTAGCGCCCGCCCGAGCAGGTCACCGGGAAGGACGAGATGAGCCCCTCCGGGACGCCGTAGGAGCCGTCGGAGGGCACCGCCATGGACACCCAGTCGCCGGCCTGGGTGCCGTGCACCCAGTCGTGCACGTGGTCGATGCCGGCCGAGGCGGCCGAGGCGGCCGAGGACGACCCGCGGGCCTCGATGATGGCCGCGCCGCGCTTCTGCACGGTGGGCAGGAACTCGCTCTCCAGCCACTGCTGGTCGTTGACCACCTCGGCGGCGATCTTGCCGTCCACCTCGGCGTGGAACAGGTCGGGGTACTGGGTGGCGGAGTGGTTGCCCCAGATGGACATCTTGGCGATGTCCAGCACCGGGACGCCGGTCTTCTTGGCCAGCTGGGCGATGGCCCGGTTGTGGTCCAGCCGGGTCATCGCGGTGAACCGCTCGTCCGGCACGTCCGGGGCGTTGCTCATCGCGATGAGGGCGTTGGTGTTGGCGGGGTTGCCGATCACCAGCACCCGCAGGTCGTCGGCGGCGTTGTCGTTGAGCGCGCGGCCCTGCTTGGTGAAGATGGCGCCGTTGGCGGAGAGCAGGTCGCCGCGCTCCATGCCCTTGGTGCGCGGGCGCGAGCCCACCAGCATGGCCACGTTGACCCCGGCGAAGGACTCGTTGGCGTCGTCGGAGATGTCCACGCCGCGCAGCAGCGGGAAGGCGCAGTCCTCCAGCTCCATGGCCACGCCCTCGGCGGCGCCCACGGCGTCGGGGATCTCCAGCAGGCGCAGTGCCACAGGGGTGTCCGGGCCGAGCATGGCCCCGCTGGCGATGCGGAAGAGCAGCTGGTAGCCGATCTGGCCGGCGGCACCGGTGACGGCCACCTTCACGGGGGTGTTGCTCACGACTGGCTCCTCACGAGTTCAGCGCCGAGGGCGAGGAACGCTCTGGCACACCGATGGCGGGCAGGGCTCGACGCTAGCAACTGCGGAGGACCAACGGTGATCGTGACCACCAGGGTCGCGCTGCCTGAGCAGGGCCGGCGCAGTAGCGTGCCTGCTGAGGCTCACGGACCGTGTCAGCCCCCGTACCAGTACGCTCGTCTTGCTTGGGTCACGTCAATCGCACAGGTGCGTGAGGCCCGGCGAGGAGCGAGAGGAGAGACCCACCGCATGAGCAAGATCAAGGTTCAGGGCACCGTCGTCGAGCTCGACGGCGACGAGATGACCCGCATCATCTGGCAGTTCATCAAGGACAAGCTGATCCACCCGTACCTGGACATCGACCTGGAGTACTACGACCTGGGCATCGAGCACCGGGACGCCACGGACGACCAGGTGACCGTGGACGCGGCCAACGCCATCAAGAAGCACGGCGTCGGCGTCAAGTGCGCCACCATCACCCCCGACGAGGCGCGGGTGGAGGAGTTCGGCCTGAAGAAGATGTGGGTCTCGCCCAACGGCACCATCCGCAACATCCTCGGCGGCGTGGTCTTCCGTGAGCCGATCATCTGCAGCAACGTGCCGCGCCTGGTCCCGGGCTGGACCAAGCCGATCATCATCGGCCGCCACGCCCACGGCGACCAGTACAAGTCGACCAACTTCAAGGTCCCCGGGCCCGGCACCGTCACCATCACCTACACCCCCTCCGACGGCTCCGAGCCGATCGAGCACGAGGTGGTGCAGATGCCCGAGGACGGCGGCGTCGTCATGGGCATGTACAACTTCACCAAGTCCATCGAGGACTTCGCGCGGGCCTCGCTGTCCTACGGCCTGCAGCGGAACTACCCCGTGTACCTCTCCACCAAGAACACCATCCTCAAGGCCTACGACGGTGCGTTCAAGGACATCTTCCAGCGCATCTACGAGGACGAGTTCAAGGCTGACTTCGACAAGGCCGGGCTCACCTACGAGCACCGCCTGATCGACGACATGGTCGCCGCCGCCATGAAGTGGGAGGGCGGCTACGTCTGGGCCTGCAAGAACTACGACGGTGACGTGCAGTCGGACACCGTGGCCCAGGGCTTCGGCTCGCTCGGCCTGATGACCTCGGTGCTGATGACCCCGGACGGCAAGACCGTCGAGGCGGAGGCCGCGCACGGCACCGTCACCCGGCACTACCGCCAGCACCAGGCCGGCAAGGAGACCTCGACCAACCCGATCGCGTCGATCTTCGCCTGGACCGGTGGCCTCAAGCACCGCGGCAAGCTGGACAACACCCCCGAGGTCACCCAGTTCGCCGAGACCCTCGAGCGCGTCTGCGTCGAGACCGTCGAGAGCGGCAAGATGACCAAGGACCTGGCGCTGCTCATCTCCAAGGACGCGCCGTACCTGTCCACCGAGAAGTTCCTCGCCGCGCTGGACGAGAACCTCAGCGCCGCGATGCAGAAGTAGCCTCCGGCTACCTGCGCGGCTGACACGACCGCGGCCCGGTCCCGCCTCTGGCGTGGCCGGGCCGCGGTCGTGTCACCATGGCCTCCCGCACCACTTCTCCTCGCACCAGGCACTGTCCCACCCACAGAGAGGCGCCCACGATGGGTCTGACTCCGGACGAGGTTCGCGACGTCACCTTCGACCGCGCCCCGTGGGGGCAGCGGGGCTACCACGAGCACGAGGTGGACGCCTTCCTCGACCACGTCTACGAGCAGCTGCTCCAGCTGCGGGCCCAGCACCGGCTGGAGCTGTCCCGCCTGGTGCAGGAGAACGACGAGCTGCGCGACCGAGTGGCCGAGCTGACCGGCGAGCCGCTGCCCCGGCGCCGCCAGCCCAGCGTCGAGCCGGCCACCCGCCAGCACTACGCTGCCTCCAGTGAGCGCCCCACCCCTGCCAAGCATCGCTAGCCCCCACCTGAGCGTCTCCAGCGTCAACGTCAACGGCGTCCGCGCCGCTGCCGGCAAGGGCCTGCTGGCCTGGCTGGCCGAGACCACGGTGGACGCGGTCTGCCTGCAGGAGACCCGCGCCGACGACACCCAGCTGCGCAAGGCCCTCGCCCCGGCGCTGGACGCCGGCTGGCACCTGGAGTCGGCCGAGCCGGCACTCAAGGGCCGCAACGGAGTCGCGGTGCTCACCCGCAGCCAGCCCAAGGCGGTACGGGTGGGCTTCGGTGCCCCGGAGTTCGAGGACTGCGGCCGCTACCTGGAGGTGGACCTGGCCACCGCGGACGGGGTCGTCACCGTGGCCAGCCTCTACCTGCCCTCCGGCGAGGTCGGCACCCCGCGGCAGGAGGAGAAGGAGCGGTTCATGGCCGACTTCGAGCCCTACCTGGCGAGCCTGGCCGACGGCGCTGCGGTGGTGTGTGGCGACTGGAACATCGCGCACACCGAGAGCGACCTGAAGAACTGGAAGGGCAACCGCAAGTCCTCCGGCTTCCTGCCGCACGAGCGGGAGTGGATGGACCGGGTGCTGTCCCCGGCGGGGGGCTGGGTGGACGTGGTGCGCGCGCAGCACCCCGGGGTGCCCGGCCCCTACACGTGGTGGTCCTACCGCGGCCGTGCCTTCGACAACGACGCCGGCTGGCGCATCGACTACCAGCTGGCCACCCGTGCGCTGGCCGACACCGTGGCCTGGGCCCGCGTGGAGCGTGCCGCCGAGCACGCGCTGCGCTGGTCCGACCACGCCCCCGTCACCGTCGGCTACCGCTGGGCCTCCTAGCGGGCCGACCGAAAGCTCCTGGCCGCTCCACCTGCGTGAGAGGATCACCACCCATGTCCACCCCTGCACCCACCAGCGGAGTCCCGCGCGTGCTGTCCGGCATCCAGCCGACGGCTGACTCCTTCCACCTGGGCAACTACCTGGGTGCGCTGCGGCAGTGGGCCCCGCTGCAGGACGACCACGACGCCTTCTACTGCGTGGTGGACCTGCACGCCATCACCGTCGAGCAGGACCCGCAGGTGCTGCGCCAGCGCACCCGGGTGGCCGCGGCGCAGATCCTGGCGCTGGGCATCGACCCGGCGCGGGCGTCGCTGTTCGTGCAGAGCCACGTGCCCGAGCACACCGAGCTGACCTGGGTGCTCAGCTGCCTCACCGGCTTCGGCGAGGCCAGCCGGATGACGCAGTTCAAGGACAAGTCGCAGCGCTTCGGTCACGACCGCTCCTCGGTGGGCCTGTTCACCTACCCCATCCTGATGGCCGCCGACATCCTGCTGTACCAGGCCGACCGGGTGCCCGTGGGCGAGGACCAGCGCCAGCACCTGGAGCTCACCCGTGACCTGGCGGCCCGCTTCAACACCCGCTACGGCACCACCTTCGTGGTGCCGGAGCCGCACATCATCAAGGACGTCGCCAAGATCTACGACCTGCAGAACCCCACGGCGAAGATGAGCAAGTCGGCCTCCAGCCCGGCCGGCATCGTGGACCTGCTCGACCCGGTGAAGAAGTCGGCCAAGAAGGTGCGCTCGGCGGTCACCGACGACGAGCGCGAGATCCGCTACGACGTGGCGAGCAAGCCCGGCGTCAGCAACCTGCTGACCATCCACTCTGCGCTGTCCGGGCAGTCGATCGCCGACCTGGAGACGAGCTACGCGGACAAGGGCTACGGCGACCTCAAGGTGGACGTGGCCACCGTGCTCACCGAGTTCGTGGAGCCCTTCCAGGCCGCGGTGCAGGGCTACCTGGACGATCCGGCCGAGCTGGACCGCATCCTCGCTGCGGGTGCGCGCCGGGCCCGCGAGGTCGCCTCGGCCACCGTCCGCGACGTCTACGACCGCGTCGGCTTCCTGCCCCCGGCCCGCTAGGCAGTGGCCACCGAGGGGGGAGCGGGGCGGCAGAGCGCGCTGGTGGCCCGGCTGCAGCGCGAGCGGCAGGACCGTCCCTGGCTGGACCACGCGGTGCGCACGGGGCTGCGGTACAAGGCGCAGAAGGGTGACTTCTACGCCGCGGCGATCACCTACTTCAGCGTGCTGGCCTTGTTCCCGCTGGCCATGGTCGGCTTCGCGGTGGCTGCCTTCGTCCTGGCCGACCGCCCCGACCTGCTGGTGGAGCTGCAGGAGTCGATCACCCGCAGCGTGCCCGGCTCGCTGGGCGCCACCATCAACGAGCTGATCACCAAGTCGCTGGCCTCCCGCGGCACCGTGGGGGTGATCGGCCTGCTCGGTGCGCTGTACGCGGGGCTGGGCTGGATGGCCAACCTGCGCGAGGCGCTCACCGAGCAGTGGGACACCCAGCACGACCGGCAGTCGTTCGCGCGCACCAAGGTCGGCGACCTGGGCGCGCTGGTGGGCCTGGGCCTGGCGCTGGTGGTGTCGCTGAGCCTGTCGGCGCTGGGCGGTGGCGGCTACGCCGTGGTGCTGCGCCTGCTCGGGGTGGAGGACGCGCCGGGGATCTTCCTGCTCACCGCGCTGCTGGCCATCGTGCTGTCCGTGGCTGCGACGTGGGGGGTGTTCGTCTGGGTGATCGCCCGGCTGCCGCGCGAGCCGGTCACCTGGCGCAGCGCGATCCGGGCGGCCCTGCTGGCGGCCGTGGCGTTCGAGGTGTTCAAGCAGGTGGGGGTGTTCTACCTGCAGCAGGTCACGGGAGGGCCGGCCGGTGTCACCTTCGGCCCGATCATCGGCATCCTGGTCTTCTTCTACGTCACCTCGCGGCTGGTGCTCTTCGCCACCGCCTGGGCGGCCACCGCCCGGGAGAACCAGGTGCTGCTGGCCACCACGCCGGTGCCCGGACCCGCCGTGATCGCCCCCCAGGTGCAGGTGCGCCGGGGCCCCGGGGTGGGCCTGGGCGTGCTGCTGGTGGGCGTGGGTGCGGCGCTGGCCACCCTGCTGGGCCGCCGCCGCTGAGCCGAGCTCGCGCTGGGACAATGGGCCCATGAGGCTCACTCGTGGATGGTCGTTGTTCCTGCTCGCGTTCGGCGTCTGGAGCTGGTTCATCTGGCCCAGCTTCCTGCGCAACATCTGGGCCGACGAGCGCTCCTTCACCGCCGCCGAGCTGGGCGGTGGCGCCACCCCGTTCTTCGTCGTGCACGCGCTGCTGGTGGCGACGTCGCTGGTGCTGGGGACCGCCATCGGGGTGCTCGGCATCCGGGGCCTGCTCGCCGCCCGGCGCACCGCCGCCTCGGCCGAGGCCCCGCAGGTCCCTGCCGGGCGCTGAGGAGCCCGCACACGAGACAGGACCGCCCTGCTCACCGGGTGGGGGAGCAGGGCGGTCCTGGTGGCGCTGAGGGGTGTCAGCGGGCGAAGAGCAGGGCCCGCTTGACCTCCTGGATGGCCTTGGTGACCTGGATGCCACGGGGGCAGGCGTCGGTGCAGTTGAAGGTGGTGCGGCAGCGCCACACCCCGTCGACGTCGTTGAGGATCTCCAGGCGCTCGGAGGAGCCCTCGTCGCGGCTGTCGAAGATGAACCGGTGCGCGTTGACGATGGCGGCAGGGCCGAAGTAGCTGCCGTCGGACCAGTACACCGGGCACGACGTGGTGCATGCCGCGCACAGGATGCACTTGGTGGTGTCGTCGAAGCGGGCCCGGTCAGCCGCCGACTGGTAGCGCTCGCGGGTGGGCTCGTTCCCGGTGGTGATGAGGAACGGCTTGACCGCGCGGTAGGCCGCGAAGAACGGCTCCATGTCCACCACGAGGTCCTTCTCCACGGGCAGGCCGCGGATGGGCTCGATGGTGATGGTGGTGTCCTTGCCGTCCTTCTCCAGCATGTCCCGCAGCAGGACCTTGCAGGCGAGACGGTTGACGCCGTTGATGCGCACCGCGTCGGAGCCGCAGACACCGTGGGCGCAGGAGCGCCGGAAGGTGAGCGTCCCGTCCAGGTACCACTTGATGTAGTGCAGCAGGTTGAGCACCCGGTCGGTGCGCTGCGCAGGGACCTGGAAGCTGTCCCAGCGGGCGTCGTCGGGAGCGTCGGCGTCGAAGCGACGGATCTTCACCGTCACCATCGTCGAGCCCTCGGAGACGGGCGGCGGCTTGGGGCCGGAGCTCTGCTGCGTGTGGGTCTTCTCTGCAGTGGCAGCCATCAGTACTTACGCTCCATCGGCTCGTAGCGGGTCTGCACGACCGGCTTGTAGTCCAGGCGAATGTCGGAGATGAGGTCGTCGCCCAGCTTGTACGCCATGGTGTGACGCATGAAGTTCACGTCGTCGCGCTCCTGGTAGTCCTCGCGAGCGTGGCCGCCGCGGGTCTCCTTGCGGGCGAGCGCGCCCACCACGGTGATCTCGGCGAGCTCCAGCAGGAAGCCGAGCTCGACCGCCTCGAGCAGGTCGGTGTTGTACCGCTTGCCCTTGTCCTGCACCGTGATCCGCGAGTAGCGCTCCTTGAGCCTGCGGATGTCGGCCAGCGCCTCCTTCAGCGACTCCTCGGTGCGGTACACCGAGGCGTTGCTGTCCATCGAGGCCTGCAGCTCGATGCGGATGTCGGCCACCCGCTCGTCACCGTGCTCGGAGAGGATGAGGGCCATCCAGTCCTCGACCATCTTCGACGGCGCCTCGGGCAGCTCGGTGTGCACCGTGCCGTTGGCGTACTCCGCGGCGGCGATGCCGGCGCGGCGACCGAAGACGTTGATGTCCAGCAGCGAGTTGGTGCCCAGGCGGTTGGAGCCGTGCACCGACACGCACGCGCACTCACCAGCGGCGTAGAGGCCCTTGACCACCGTGGTGTTGTCCGAGAGGACCTCACCGCGAACGTTGGTGGGGATGCCGCCCATGACGTAGTGGCAGGTGGGGAACACCGGCACCGGCTCGACGACGGGGTCGACGCCGAGGTAGGTGCGGGAGAACTCGGTGATGTCGGGCAGCTTGGCCTCGAGGACGTCGGCACCGAGGTGGGTGACGTCCAGGACCACGTAATCCTTGTCCGGTCCGCAGCCCCGGCCCTCGCGGACCTCCAGGACGATGGAGCGGGCCACGATGTCGCGGGGCGCCAGGTCCTTGATGGTGGGGGCGTAGCGCTCCATGAAGCGCTCACCGTCGGCGTTGCGCAGGATGCCGCCCTCACCACGCACGGCCTCGGAGATGAGGATGCCGAGGCCGGCCAGGCCGGTCGGGTGGAACTGGAAGAACTCCATGTCCTCCAGCGGCAGGCCCTTGCGGAAGACGATGCCCAGGCCGTCACCGGTGAGGGTGTGGGCGTTGGAGCTGGTCTTGTAGATCTTGCCCGCGCCGCCGGTGGCGAAGATGACCGACTTGGCGGAGAAGATGTGCAGCTCGCCGGTGGCCAGCTCGTAGGCGATGACGCCGGTGCAGACCTTGCCCTCGGGGGTGTCGGTGAGACACATGTCGAGGACGTAGAACTCGTTGTAGAACTCCACCTCGTGCTTGACGCACTGCTGGTAGAGGGTCTGCAGGATCATGTGACCGGTGCGGTCGGCGGCGTAGCAGGCCCGGCGGACCGCGGACTTGCCGTGGTCGCGGGTGTGCCCACCGAAGCGGCGCTGGTCGATCTTGCCCTCGGGGGTGCGGTTGAACGGCAGCCCCATCTTCTCCAGGTCGAGCACCGCGTCGATGGCCTCCTTGGCCATGATCTCCGCGGCGTCCTGGTCCACCAGGTAGTCGCCACCCTTGACGGTGTCAAAGGTGTGCCACTCCCAGTTGTCCTCCTCGACGTTGGCCAGGGCGGCACACATGCCGCCCTGGGCCGCGCCGGTGTGGGACCGGGTGGGGTAGAGCTTGGTGAGGACCGCGGTGCGTGCCCGCTGGCCCGACTCGATGGCCGCGCGCATACCGGCACCGCCGGCGCCCACGATGACCACGTCGTAAGTGTGTTCCTGCATCAGCAGCTCAGCTCCTGGCTGTAGATCGGGCCGGCGCGACGTGTCCCGGCGGCGTGAAGCAACACACGCCTCAGGCGATGTTGGGGTCGAAGGTGAAGATGACGTACGTGCCGAGCACCACGACGAGCACCACGGACACTGCGAGCAGCGTCTGCAGCCAGAACCGCGTGGAGTCCTTGCGGGCGTAGTCGTTGATGACGATGCGCAGGCCGTTGGCGCCGTGCAGCTCGGCCAGCCAGAGCATCAGCAGGTCCCAGGTCTGCCAGAAGGGGCTGGACCAGCGGCCGGCGACGAAGGCGAAGTTGATGCGGTGCACGCCGCCGTCGAGAACGTTCATGATCAGCAGGTGGCCCAGGACCAGCACCAGCAGGGCCAGGCCGGACACGCGCTGGAAGATCCAGCCGTACATCTCGAAGTTGGTCTTCGCCGGCCGGTGCTGCTTGTAGCCGGGGTGCGGGGCACGCGGGGCGGCAACGCTCGTGCTGTGGTCAGTAGCGGCCATGGTTAGGCACCCCCGAACAGGTCACGCACGGTGCGCTCCATCATGAAGTAGGTGCCGGGGATCATCACGACGATCCAGACGGCGAGGATGATCCAGAGCATCAGGCGCTGGAACTTCGGGCCCTTCTCCCAGAAGTCCACCAGGACGATGCGCACGCCGTTGAGCGCGTGGTACAGCACCGCGCCGACGAGCCCGACCTCCATGAGGTTGACCACGGGGTTCTTGTACGTCTCGATGATGACGTCGTAGTCGTGCGGGGAGACCCGGACGAGCGCGGTGTCGAGAACGTGGACGAAGAGGAAGAAAAAGGTCGCCACACCCGTGATGCGGTGTGCGACCCAGGACCACATTCCTGGGTCGCCCTTGTACAGCGACCGAGTGCGCGGGGCACTCTGTGCTGCCATTGTGCTTACCATCGCGTGCAACGCCTCCAACTTGGCCAGGTACTGCTCGGGACGGCCACCTGCCGTCCTCCTCCGTCGAGCTACCCAGGCACTCAGGCTTGAGCACGTCGAGCAGAGCAGTGCGTTTCTGAATCGTAAACCGGACGTGAACTTGCGCGACACTGGCCTGGGCCGGTGTGAGAAACCAGACAGATCAGCCGTCGGTTCTGGCCGAATCCGTTGGGGAGGACCGCCCGGACGACCTGGACCTATCCGACCAGCACAGCGTAGCCGGGCTTGATCACCTCATCGATGAGGGCCAGCCGTTGGTCGAACGGCAGGAACGAGGACTTCATCGCGTTGATGGTGAACCGCTGCAGATCGGTCCAGCCGTAGCCGAAGGTCTCCATCAGCTTGGCCATCTCCGAGCTCATGGTGCAGTCGCTCATCAGCCGGTTGTCGGTGTTCACGGTCACGCGGAAGCGCAGGTCGGCCAGCAGCCGGAACGGGTGCTCGGCCAGCGAGGCCACCGCCCCGGTCTGCACGTTCGACGACGGGCACAGCTCCAGCGGGATCCGCTTGTCCCGGACGAAGGACGCCAGCCGCCCCAGCTGCGCGGTGCCGTCCTCGGCGAAGGTGATGTCGTCGGTGATCCGCACCCCGTGGCCGAGCCGCTCGGCGCCGCACCACTGGATGGCCTGGTGGATCGACGGCAGCCCGAAGGCCTCGCCGGCGTGGATGGTGAAGTGTGCGTTGGCCTGGCGCAGGTACTCGAAGGCGTCCAGGTGACGGGTGGGTGGGTAGCCCGCCTCGGCGCCGGCGATGTCGAAGCCGACCACGCCGTCGTCGCGGAAGCGCACGGCCAGCTCGGCGATCTCCCGCGACCGAGCCGCGTGGCGCATCGCGGTGACCAGCACCCCGATGCGGATGGGGTGACCCAGCTCGGCCGCCTCGGCCATGCCCGCCCGGAAGCCGTCGAGCACCGCCTGGACCACCTCGTCCAGGCTCAGGCCGTCCTCCATGTGCTGCTCGGGGGCGAAGCGGGACTCGGCGTAGACCACCCCGTCGGCGGCCAGGTCGAGGGCACACTCCCGGGCCACGCGGACCAGGGCGGACCGGCTCTGCATCACCCCGACGGTGTGGGTGAACGTCTCCAGGTACCGCTCCAGCGACCCGGAGTCCGCCGACTCCCGGAACCAGCGCGACAGGCTCGCCGGGTCGTCGGCGGGCAGGTCGCGGTAGCCGCCCTCGCGAGCGAGGTCGAGCACGGTGGCCGGGCGCAGGCCACCGTCGAGGTGATCGTGCAGCAGCACCTTCGGCGCGAGCCGCAGCGCCTCCCCGGCCGGCGTGGTCATCGCCGTCGAAGCCGGTCGTCGAAGCCGGCCTCCAGCTCGCGCCAGGCCGCCGCCTCGCCGTCGAAGGGCGGGCTGGGGGCCAGCCGGGTCGGGTTGGGCCGGAGCACGAAGTCCACGAACCAGCCCAGCGGGGAGGAGCTCACCAGCGCGACGTCCACCGAGTCGTCCCCGGCGGCGTCCGCGGCGTCGGTGAACAGCTCCACCGCCAGCTCCAGCTGCGCCGGGTCGACCGCGCTCGGTCCGTCGGCGATGTCGTCGGCGATGCCGGGCAGCACGTAGGTGTTGTCGTCGGAGACGGTGATCTCCAGCTCGCCGGCCACGGCGGCCTGCTGCACCTCCTCGAAGGTGCTCAGCGCGGCCATGTCGTGGTCGGTGTCCTCGGCGAGGAACCGAGCCAGCGCCCGCGGGGAGGTGAAGACGTCGATCTTGCCGCCGCTGCCGAGGAAGAGAGGCTTGTCGTCGAGGTAGCAGCGCAGCGAGTGCAGCTCCTCGCCGCTGGTGATGATGGTGATCGGGTCGATGCCGACGTTCTCCCAGAAGCCGTCCTCGTGCGCCGCGTCGGCGTCGGGCTCCTCGTCCTCGTCCACCACGTCGAGGTCGTCGGTCTCCTCGGGGTCGTCGTCGGGCTGGGCGGCGAGGAGCTCGTCCCGCGCGGTCTCCAGCGCCTCCTCGTCCACCTCAGGCACGAACACCAGCCCGTCCAGGGCGTCGAGCACGTCGTCCCAGCGCTCGGCCAGCACGGTGCCGAGGTCGTCCCAGAGCTTGCGGCCGTCCTTGCCCAGGAACGCCGTGGGCCCGGCGGGCAGCGCGGCGAAGCCGTCGGTGGAGTCCAGCACCTCGGTGACCTTGTCCAGCTCGCAGACCTCGGCGAGCGCACCGACCATCTGCAGCACGTCGTCGAGCTGGTTCACCGTCCAGGCGTCGGGCTCGCCGGCGGCCAGCTCGGGCACCCCCACGATGTCGTAGCGGTGGTCCTCGTCCGGCTCCAGCTCGGCCACGGCCAGGCTGGTCACTGCCGGCCACGCCGGGTGCTCCACCAGGTCGTGCTCGTCCACCGTCCGGATGAAGGCAGCCAGCTCGGCGACCTCGTCGAAGCAGTAGAGGTGCTCGCCGTGCCCGAGGAAGGCTTCCCACTCCTCGCCGTCTTCCCGCCAGCGCGGCGCCCAGAGGGTGAGCACGTCACCCTCGGTGAGTCCGAGCTCGACCGGAACGATGTCCTGTGCCATGGGGCGAGCCTAGTGGCGACCGGGTGTGCCGGTTGCAGAGGCAGGCCGGCACCGGCGGCAGCGAGCCCGGCAGGCGCGCCGCATATCCTGCCCGCATGCACGTGCATCTGCTCGACCACCCGCTGGCCGCCGCTCGACTCACCACGATGCGCGACGCGCGCACCGACAACGCGGGCTTCCGAGCAGCGCTGGGGGAGCTGACCAAGATGCTGGTCTACGAGGCCACCAGCACCGCCCCGGTCCGCGAGTTCGACGTCCTGACCCCGCTCACCACCACCACCGGGTACGCCCTGGCCAAGCCGCCGCTGCTGGTCCCCGTGCTGCGCGCCGGGCTGGGCATGGTGGAGCAGGCGCACGCGCTGATCCCGGAGGCGCAGATGGGCTTCGTCGGCATGGCCCGGGACGAGGAGACCCACCAGCCGGTCACCTACCTGCAGTCCCTGCCCGACGACCTCTCCAGCACCCCGGTGTTCGTGCTCGACCCGATGCTGGCCACCGGCGGGTCGATGGTGGGCACCGTGGAGCTGCTCACCGGCCGCGGCGCCACCGACATCACCGTGCTGTGCGCGCTGGTCGCCCCCCAGGGAGTGCAGCGGCTGGAGGACAGCGGGCTGCCGATCCGGCTGATCACCGCCAGCATCGACGAGGACCTGGACGAGAACGCCTACATCGTGCCGGGCCTGGGCGACGCCGGCGACCGCCAGTTCGGCCCCCGCTAGCCCACGGCTGGGCCCCGCCCGGTCAGCCCAGGCCGGACACCCGCAGAGTGATGTTCAGCCGGCCCCGCGGCAGGCCGATGGGCACCTCGCAGCTGCCGGGCAGGGTGCGCACCACGCCGTGAAAGGCGAAGCGGGACGGTCCGCCGAAGACGAACAGGTCGCCCGATCGCAGCTCCAGGTCGGTCCACGGCTGGTTGCGGTTCTCGGTGTTGCCGAACCGGAAGACGGCGCTGTCGCCCAGGCTGAGGCTGACCACCGGGTCGTCGGCGCGCTCGTCCTTGTCCTGGTGCAGCCCCATCTTGGCGGTGTCGTCGTAGTAGTTCACCAGCGCCACGTCTGGCCGGTAGTCCGGGGCCGGCCGCCCGTGCGCGGCGGCCACCGCCTCCCGGCCCAGCTCGCCCAGCCAGTCCGGGAACGGCGTCACCGGGGCGTCGTCGACGTCCACCGCGGTGCGGGTGTAGCGGTAGGGCGACCAGTGCCAGCCCAGGCACACCGTCTGCACGCTCATCTGGCCACCGCCGGGTGTGCGGGCGGCGCGCATCGGCGCCGGGGCGGCCGACCACTCCCGGCAGGCGCGCACCAGGCGGCGCTGCGCGGCGAGGTCCAACCAGTCGGGCACGTGCACCGCGCCGGGGGCCACCTCGGTGCGCACGCGGGGGAACAGCTCGCTCACGCGGCGGCTCCCGCGCTCTCCAGCTCCAGCAGGGCGGTCTTGGCGGCCAGCCCACCGAGGTAGCCGCCCAGGGTGCCGTCCGACCGGAGCACCCGGTGGCAGGGGATCACCACCGGCAGGGGGTTGGTGGCGCAGGCGCTGCCCACCGCGCGCACCGCGCGGGGGCTGCCGGCCGCGACGGCGAGACCGCGGTAGCTGGCGGTGCGTCCATAGGCGATCTCCCGCATCCGGTCGAGCACCTGGCGCCGGAAGCCGGAGCTGAGCCGCAGGTCCACCGGCACCGTGAAGGTCTGCCGCTGCCCGGCGAAGTACTCGGCGAGCTCGCGGGCGGGCTGGTCCAGCCGGGCAGGTGCGTGCAGCACCCGAGGGCTGATGCGGGTGGCGAGTGCGGCGAGCACCGCGTCGTGGTCCTCACCGGCGAAGGCGACCCGCACCAGGCCCTGCTCGGTGGCCACCAGCAGCAGCGACCCGACGGGGCTGTCCACCGTGCGGTAGGCGAGGTCGAGCAGCCCGGCGGCGTCGGCGTCGGCGGCCAGCCGGGTGCGGAGGCGGTGCAGGGCGGGCGCCTCGTCGGCGGCTGGGAAGAGCTCTGCAGCGGGCTCGGGGCTGGTCATGGGCGGGCTCCTCGTGGGTAGCGGGCGCGCAGCGTCTTCATGCCGTCGGCCGCGGCGCGGCGGGCAGCGCTCTCGGTGTTCTCCAGCAGCACGGCCACCTCGGCGAACGGCAGGCCACCGACGTGGTGGTACGCGATGGCCTCGCGCTGCTTGCGGGGCAGCGCCGCCAGCGCCGACCACAGCGCGTCGTCCCGGTGCGCGGGGTGCGGGGCCGGGTCGGCCGCCTCCGGCACCTCGGCCACCGGCAGCGGGGTGCGGGCGCGCGTGCGGTGCACGTCGATGGCCTTGCGCTTGGCGATGGTCACCAGCCAGGCCTGGACGTTGGCGTCCTCGGGGAGCTGCGGGTAGGCGCGCAGCGCGGCCAGGAAGGTCTCCGACCAGGCGTCCTCGGCCTCGTCGGGGCCGAGGACGGCGCGACACACCCGCAGCACGGTGGCGCCGTGCTCGCGGACGACGTGCTCGAAAGGTCTCATGGCCACGTCCAGTAGACGCCGCGGGAGCGGCAGACGTGAGATCGCCCCCCGTGCTCGTCGCGCGTGGCCGCACCGCCTGTGGTCGACTCGTCGGGCACTGACCAGCAGAAATGATCGACAGACGACCCAGGGAGACACGATGTCTGAGCGCAACACGGTGATCAGGGCGATGCACGACCTGGGGGGTGCGGCCTGGTTCGGCGGGTCGCTGATGGGCGCGGTCGGACTCAACGGTGCCGCCTCGGACGTGGCCGACCCGGCAGAGCGGTCCCGGGTGGCCGCGGCGGGCTGGGCCCGGTGGGCGCCGGTCAACGCGGTGGCCATCGGGGCGCACCTCGTCGGGGGGCTCGGCCTCGTCCTGGTCAACCGCGGCCGGCTGGCCGGGCAGAAGGGGGCCACCGCCAACACGGTGGTCAAGGCGGCGCTCACCGCGGCGGCCGTGGGGGCCACCGCCTACAGCGGGACGCTGGGCGCCAAGGTCGCCCAGGCCGGCCAGACGCCGGCCGCCGGCGCGACCACCCCGGCGGACAGCACCCCGGAGGCGGTCGCCCAGGCGCAGAAGCAGCTCGCCGTGACGCAGTGGGCCATCCCGGTGCTCACCGGCGCGATCATGGTGCTCGGTTCCCAGCAGGGCGAGCAGCAGCGCCCCGCCGACCTGCTCCGCGGCCTCGCCGACCGACTGGTCTGAGGGCTCACCACCCCGGACGTCGGTCGGGCCACGTCGCGGACGTGGCCCGGCTGGTGCTCGGCGGCAGCTCAGCTCAGCGTGCGCGGCCCTCGGCCAGGGCGCACAGCCGCCGCAGGCTCTCCGTGTTGCGCGGCCAGATGCTGGCCCAGCGCAGCGGGTAGGGGACGAGGCGGCCGGGACCCCGGATCGCGTCCTCGGCCATGGTGACCAGCGTGCCGCCGTCGCGGGGCTCGGTGGTCACCACCACCCGGGCCTCACCGCCGGGGTTTCCGCGGGCCTGCAGCTCCAGGCAGCGGCCCGGGTCGACGCTGACCACCGAGGTGGAGTCGTTCAGGGTGAGCGGCCAGACGCCCACGGAGTGGTACAGCTTCGACTCCGGCTGCGGCCAGCTCTTGTCCACCTCACGAATGGTGGAGGTGCCCACCACCCAGCCGACGTAGAGCCAGCCGTCGTTGAGCACGTCCCACACCTGCTCCGGGGTTGCCGTCGTCGTGCGGGTCACGGTGATCACGGACGTGCTCCTCTGCTGGGGCCGGTTGCCGCGCTCGACCCAGGACTGGTGGCGTCGGCGCCCTTGCAGGATAGGGGCGCCCCCACCGTCCTGCGCGGTGACGACGCTCCAGTTGACGCGCTGGCGCGCAGCGAGAAGCGTGCGTGAGCACCCGATCGTGACGTGTTCTGCCCAGCCTGAGGAGCGCCCGTGACACCTGGCGACCAGACCTTGCCCACCCGCTGGCTCGGCGACCTGGAGGTGAGCGCGCAGGGCCTCGGCTGCATGGGCATGAGTGCCTTCTACGGCCCGCGCGACGACGCCGAGTCCACCGCCACCATCCACGAGGCGCTGGACCTCGGCGTGACGCTGCTGGACACCAGTGACATGTACGGCCCGCACACCAACGAGCGGCTGGTGGGCGCGGCCATCGCCGGCCGGCGCGAGCAGGTCGTGCTGGCCACGAAGTTCGGCATCACCGTGGATCCCGACGGCAACCGCGGGGTCAACGGCACCCCGGCGTACGTGCGCTCGTCCTGCGACGGCTCGCTGCAGCGGCTGGGGGTGGACCACATCGACCTGTACTACCTGCACCGGGTGGACCCGGACACCCCGATCGAGGAGACGGTGGGGGCCATGGCCGAGCTGGTGACGGCCGGCAAGGTGCGCCACCTGGGGCTGTCGGAGGCTGGTGCGGTGACGCTGCGGCGCGCGCACGCCGAGCACCCGATCGCTGCGCTGCAGAGCGAGTGGTCGCTGTGGAGCCGCGACATCGAGCCGGAGATCGTGCCCACCGCCCGCGAGCTGGGCATCGGGATCGTGGCCTACTCCCCGCTGGGCCGCGGCTTCCTCACCGGTGCCATCACCTCCCCGGACGACCTGGCCGACGACGACTTCCGCCGGGCCAACCCGCGCTTCGCGGAGGAGGCCTTCGAGGCCAACATGGCGGTGGTGCGCGGGCTGGAGGAGCTCGCCCGGGAGCGCGGCGTCACCGCGGGTCAGCTGGCCCTGGCCTGGGTGCAGGCCCGCGGCGAGGACGTGGTGCCGATCCCGGGCACCAAGCGCCGCACCTACCTGGAGCAGAACGTGGCGGCGGCGACGCTGGCGCTGACCGACGACGACCTGGTGCGCATCGACGCCCTGGCCCCGGCGGAGGCCTTCACCGGCAGCCGCTACCCCGCCGCCGCCATGCGCGGGCTGGGCATCTAGCCAGCGTCCGGCTGCCCGGGGACTGGCGGCTCGGGGGCACCGAGCAGCGCCAGCACCTCGGTGCGGAGGCGCTCCAGCCGGGCCGCTGCCTGAGCCCGCGCCGCGGGCAGGCTCGCCCGGTCGGCCACCGGCGCCACCACCTCCAGGTAGCACTTGAGCTTGGGCTCGGTGCCGGACGGGCGCACCACCACGCGGACGTCGGCGCCGCGGAGCACCACCGCGTCGGTGCGCGGACGCAGGTCCTCGGCGGCCACCGTGCTGCCGTCCAGGGCTGCGGGCAGCGCCGCCCGCAGCCGCTGCATCATCGCCGAGCTCTGCTCCACGTGCTGCACCCGCACCGACACCTGGTCGCCGGCGTGCAGGCCGTGGCGCAGGGCGAGCTCGTCCAGCACGTCCGGCAGCCCGCGGCCCTGCGCCCGCAGCGTCGCCGCCAGGTCGCAGGCCAGCACGGCCGCGGAGATGCCGTCCTTGTCGCGCACCGCGTCCGGGTCCACGCAGTAGCCGATGGCCTCCTCGTAGGCGTAGACCAGCCCCTCGCCGGCGCGCACCAGCCACTTGAACCCGGTGAGCGTCTCCGCGTGCCGGGCTCCGTGCTCGGCGGCCACCGCGGCCAGCAGCCGTGAGCTGACCACCGTGCTGGCCACCAGCGGGTCGGCGGCGTCCGCAGCGCCGGTGGTGTGCAGGGTGGACAGCACGTGCTGGCCCAGCAGCACCCCCAGCTCGTCGCCGCGCAGCATCCGCCAGCCGTCGGGCGTGGGCACCCCCACCGCACAGCGGTCGGCGTCCGGGTCCAGGGCGACGGCCAGGTCGGCGTCCACCTCCGCGGCCAGCGCCAGCAGCAGGTCGCAGGCACCAGGCTCCTCGGGGTTGGGGAAGGCCACGGTGGGGAAGTCCGGGTCGGGCTCGGCCTGCGCGGCCACCACGTGCACGTCGGTGAAGCCGGCCCGCCGCAGCGCCTCGACGCCCGCCTGCCCGCCCACCCCGTGCAGCGGGGTGAGCGCCACCCGCAGCCGGCGCTCCCGCCCGCGGGGCAGGGCGGCCACCCGGTCCAGGTAGGCCTGCAGCAGCGCCTCCGCCGGCCCCGCGTCCGGCTGCGGGTCGGGCTGGCGGGGCACCTGGTTGGCCGGGCCGACCGCGGCGGTCGCGGTCTCGATCTCGGAGTCGATGGGTGGCACCAGCTGGGCCCCGCCGGCCAGGTAGAGCTTGTAGCCGTTGTCGGCGGCGGGGTTGTGCGAGGCGGTCACCTGCACCCCGGCCACCGCACCCCAGGCGCGCACCGCGAAGGCCAGCACCGGCGTGGGCAGCGGTCGGGGCAGCTGGCGCACCGCAAAGCCGGCGGCGCGCAGCACCTGGGCCGTGGCCTCGGCGAACGCCGCGGAGCCGTGCCGGGCGTCGCGGCCCACCACCACCACGCCGCCGCCGTGGCCGTGCTCGTCCAGCCAGCGGGCCAGCCCGGCGGTGGTGCGCACCACCACGGCCACGTTCATCCCGTTCGGGCCAGCGCGCACCGGCCCGCGCAGCCCCGCGGTGCCGAAGCGCAGCGGCCCGGCGAAGCGCCGCGCCAGCTCCGGGGCGTCCGCGGCAGCCAGCGCGGCCAGCTCGCCGCGGGTGGGCTCGTCCGGGTCGCCGTCCAGCCAGTCCTGCACCTGCTGCGGGGTGGGGTTCACAGGCGGCTCAGCAGGCCGTGCAGCAGCGCGCCCATGTCCTCGGTGGCCGCAGCGCCCGCGGCGAGAACCTCCGCGTGGTCCAGCGGCTGGCCGGTGATGCCGGCGGCCAGGTTGGTCACCAGCGAGATGCCCAGCACGTCAGCGCCGTCGGCCCGGGCGGCGATGGTCTCGTGCACGGTGGACATGCCCACCAGGTCGGCGCCCAGGGTGCGCAGCATCCGGATCTCCGCCGGCGTCTCGTAGTGCGGGCCGGGCAGCCCGGCGTAGACGCCCTCGGTGAGCGTGGGGTCGAGCTCGCGGGCCGCCGCCCGCAGCGCGGGGGAGTAGGCGTCGGTCAGGTCCACGAAGCGCGGGCCCACCAGCGGGGAGCGGGCGGTGAGGTTGAGGTGGTCGGCGATGAGCACCGGCTGGCCCACCGCCATCCCCTCGCGCAGCCCGCCCGCGGCGTTGGTGAGCACCACCGTGCGCACGCCCGCCGCGCACGCCGCCCGCACCGGGTGCACCACGTCGGCCAGGTCGTAGCCCTCGTAGGCGTGGATGCGCCCCAGCAGCACCAGCACCCGCACGCTGCCCACCTGCACCGACCGCACCGCGTTCGCCTGCCCCGCCACGCTGGGGGCGGTGAAGCCGGGCAGCTCGCTCATGGCGATCTCGGCGTCGGCGGTGCCCAGCCGGTCGGCGGCGGGGCGCCAGCCCGAGCCCAGCACCACGGCCACGTCGTGGTGGCTGTGGCCGGTGCGCTCGGCAATGGCCGCAGCGGCCGCCCGGGCCGCGCCGGCGGGGTCGGTGGAGACGTCGGACGGTGGGGTGCTCGCACGGGGAGAGGTCACGCTCGCAGACCCTAGGACCTCCTGCGCCGGCGGTGCCCGGTCGCCGCAACCGGAGGTGCTTGGACGTGGCCTGGCACACGGCCATTAGCATCACCGGAATGACGACGGAGTCTGCACACGACGACGCGGGGCTGCCGGCCAGCGCGCTGGTCGGCGCATCGGACGGCATCGACCCCCAGGCCCTCGCGGCCTGGCGCAAGGCGGTGGCCGGCGTGCTGGCCAAGTCCCGCCGGGTGGAGCCGGCCGAGCTGGGCGAGGAGCCCGAGCGCCTGCTGGACACGCTGACCTACGACGGGATCACCGTCGCCCCGCTCTACACCCCTGGCGACTCGCTGCCCGAGCACCCGCTGCCCGGGGTCGCGCCGTTCACCCGGGGCCGCAACCCGCGCCCGGACGTGACGGTGGGCTGGCACGTGCGCACCCGGGTGGGCCGCGGCGTGGGCGCTGACGCCGACGCCGAGAAGCTCAACCAGGCGGTGCTCACCGACCTGGAGAACGGCGTCACCTCGCTGTGGCTGTCCCTGGGCGGGGACGACATGGCGATGTCCGCGCTGCCCAAGGTCCTCGAGGGCGTGTACCTGGACCTGGCCCCGGTGGTGCTGGACGCCGGCGCCGACTTCGCCGCCGCCGCGCAGGCCTTCCTGGACGTGGTCGACGCCAGCGGGGAGTTCGAGTCCGCCGACGTGGAGGCCTCCCTCGGCGCCGACCCGCTGACCGTGCTCATCCGCACCGGCCAGGACGTCATGCCCGCCGCGGTGGAGCTGGCCCAGCAGGCGGTGGAGCGTCCGGGCCTGCTGCGCAGCCTGGTGGTGGACGGCACCGTGTTCCACGACGCCGGCGCCAGCGACGCCCAGGAGCTGGGCGCGAGCCTGGCCGCCGGGGTGGAGTACCTGCGGGCCCTCACCGACGCCGGCCTGGAGGTCGCCGAGGCCCTGGCCCAGATCGACTTCCGGCACGCCGCCACCGACGACCAGTTCCAGACCATCGCCAAGCTGCGCGCCGGTCGCCGGCTGTGGGCCCGGGTGGCCGAGGTCGTCGGCGCCGCCGCGGCCGGTGGCGCCCGCCAGCACGTCGTCACCTCCGCGGCGATGATGAGCCAGCGCGACCCGTGGGTGAACATGCTGCGCACCACCGTCGCCGCCTTCGGCGCCGGCGTGGGCGGGGCGGACGCGGTCACCGTGCTGCCCTTCGACGCCGCCCTGCCCGACGGCGCACCGGGGGTCTCCGACGCCTTCGCCGCGCGCATCGCCCGCAACACCCAGCTGCTGCTGCTGGAGGAGTCGCACCTCGGTCGCGTGGTCGACCCGGCCGGTGGCTCCTACTACGTGGAGCAGCTCACCGACCAGGTCGCCGAGACGGCGTGGGCGTTCTTCCAGGAGCTCGAGGCGGCCGGCGGCTTCCGCGCGGCGCTGGACAAGGGCTTGCTGGACGAGCGCATCGCCGTCACCCGCGAGCGTCGCAAGGACGACATCGCGCACCGGCGCACCGCCCTCACCGGCGTCAACGAGTTCCCCAACCTGGACGAGGACCCGGTCGCCAACCCCGGGACCACCGGGGACACCGGCGCGCTGCCGGTGATCCGCTACGCCGCGGCGTTCGAGCGCCTGCGGGACCGCTCCGACGCGCACCTGGCGGCCACCGGCTCGCGCCCCACGGCCTTCCTGGCCACCCTGGGCCCCATCGCCGAGCACAACGTGCGGGCCGGCTTCATCACCAACCTGCTGGCCAGCGGCGGCATCGCGGTGGTCAACCCGGGTCCGCTGGACTCCGCCGACGCCGTCCGCGCGGCCTTCGCCGCGGCGGAGAGCCCGGTGGCCGTCGTCTGCGGCACCGACAAGCGCTACGGGGCCGACGGCTCCGCCGCGGTCGCCGCGCTGCGCGAGGCCGGGGCGGGCCAGGTGTTCGTCGCCGGGGCCAAGAAGGGCTTCGCCGACAACGAGCACCAGCCCGACGGCTTCCTGGGCGTGGGCATCAACGCCGTCACCGCACTGACCGGACTACTCGAGACCTTGGGGGTCAAGTGAGCATCCCGAACTTCGCCGAGGTCGAGCTGGGCGGGGACGCCGCCGAGACGGCCCCCACCGTCGCCGACACCGAGCAGTGGACCCAGGCCGCCGCCACCGAGGCGGGCCAGCCCGCCGAGGAGCTGGTGTGGAGCACCCCCGAGGGCATCGACGTCAAGCCGGTGTACACCCGCGCTGACCTCGAGGAGATCGCCAAGCCCAGCGACGGCGAGCCGCCGTACCCGCTGGGCAGCTTCCCCGGCGCGGCGCCCTACCTGCGTGGGCCCTACCCCACGATGTACGTCAACCAGCCGTGGACCATCCGCCAGTACGCGGGCTTCTCCACCGCCTCGGAGTCCAACGCCTTCTACCGCCGCAACCTCGCGGCCGGGCAGAAGGGGCTGTCGGTGGCCTTCGACCTGGCCACCCACCGCGGCTACGACTCCGACCACCCCCGGGTGGCCGGCGACGTGGGCATGGCCGGGGTGGCCATCGACTCCATCTACGACATGCGCGAGCTCTTCGACGGCATCCCGCTGGACCAGATCAGCGTCTCGATGACGATGAACGGTGCGGTGCTGCCCATCCTGGCGCTCTACGTGGCCGCGGCGGAGGAGCAGGGGGTGGAGCCGGAGAAGCTGGCCGGCACCATCCAGAACGACATCCTCAAAGAGTTCATGGTGCGCAACACCTACATCTACCCGCCGAAGCCGTCGATGCGGATCATCTCCGACATCTTCGCCTACACCAGCGAGCGGATGCCGCGCTACAACTCCATCTCCATCTCCGGCTACCACATCCAGGAGGCCGGAGCCACGGCCGACCTGGAGCTGGCCTACACCCTGGCCGACGGCATCGAGTACATCCGGGCCGGCCTGGCTGCCGGCATGGACGTCGACGCCTTCGCCCCGCGGCTGAGCTTCTTCTGGGCCATCGGGATGAACTTCTTCATGGAGGTGGCCAAGCTCCGCGCGGCCCGCCTGCTGTGGGCGGAGCTGGTGGCGGAGTTCGAGCCGAAGAACGCCAAGTCGCTGAGCCTGCGCACGCACAGCCAGACCTCGGGCTGGTCGCTGACCGCCCAGGACGTGTTCAACAACGTGGGCCGCACCTGCATCGAGGCGATGGCCGCGACGCAGGGCCACACCCAGAGCCTGCACACCAACGCCCTGGACGAGGCGCTGGCCCTGCCCACGGAGTTCTCCGCCCGCATTGCCCGCAACACCCAGCTGGTGCTGCAGCAGGAGTCGGGCACCGTGCGCCCGATCGACCCGTGGGGCGGCTCCTCCTACGTGGAGAAGCTCACCCACGACCTCGCCGCCCGCGCCCGCGCGCACATCCGCGAGGTGGAGGAGGCCGGCGGCATGGCGCAGGCCATCGACGAGGGCATCCCCAAGCTGCGCATCGAGGAGGCGGCGGCGCGCACCCAGGCGCGCATCGACTCCGGCCGCCAGCCGGTGGTGGGCGTGAACAAGTACGTGCCGGGTGAGCCCGACACCGTCGAGGTGCGCCGGGTGGACAACGCCCAGGTGCGCCGCGAGCAGCTGGACAAGCTGGAGCGGCTGCGCGCCGAGCGCGACAACGACGCCGTCGAGGCTGCGCTGGCCCAGCTCACCCGCGCCGCCGCGGCCACCGAGGGCGGTATGGAGAACAACCTGCTGGCCCTGGCCATCGACGCGGCCCGGGCCAAGGCCACGGTCGGGGAGATCTCCGAGGCGCTGGAGAAGGTCTACGGCCGGCACGCAGCGGAGATCCGCACCATCAGTGGTGTCTACCGGGACGAGGCGGGATCGGTGTCCAACATCAAGCACGCCACCGAGCTGGTGGAGCAGTTCGCCGAGGCGGAGGGCCGTCGCCCCCGCATCCTGGTGGCCAAGATGGGCCAGGACGGGCACGACCGCGGCCAGAAGGTCATCGCCACCGCGTTCGCCGACATCGGCTTCGACGTGGACGTCGGCCCGCTGTTCCAGACGCCGGAGGAGGTGGCCAACCAGGCCGCCGACGCCGACGTGCACATCATCGGGGTGTCCTCGCTGGCTGCCGGTCACCTCACCCTGGTGCCGGCGCTGCGCGACGCCCTCGCCGAGGTGGGTCGCCCGGACGTGATGATCGTCGTGGGTGGCGTCATCCCGCCGGGGGACTTCGACGAGCTGTACGCGGCCGGGGCCACGGCGATCTTCCCGCCCGGCACCGTCATCGCCGACGCTGCCGCGGGGCTGCTGGTCAAGCTGGCCGAGCAGAACGGGCACACCCTGCAGGGTGCGGACGCGCAGTCGGTGGACACCGGGGCCACGAGCAGCTCGGCCACCCGCACCGCCCCGGCCCAGCCGACCGACACCGCCGACGCCTGAGCATGGGCGCCGCACGTCCGCCGGTTGACGTCGACGCGCTGGCCGAGGGCATCACCGGGGGCAACCGCGCCCAGCTGGCCCGGGCGATCACCCTGGTGGAGTCCACCCGGGCGGACCACCGGCAGCAGGCGCAGGAGCTGCTGCTGAAGCTGCTGCCCAAGGCCGGCGGGGCACACCGGATCGGCATCACCGGTGTGCCCGGCGTGGGCAAGTCCACGTTCATCGACGCCCTGGGCACGCTGCTCACCGGGGACGGGCACCGGGTGGCGGTGCTGGCGGTCGACCCGTCCTCCACCCGCACCGGGGGGTCGATCCTGGGCGACAAGACGCGGATGACGCGGCTGGCCAACGACCCCCAGGCGTTCATCCGGCCCTCGCCCACGGCGGGGACGCTGGGTGGGGTGGCGCGGGCGACGCGCGAGACCATGGTGCTGCTGGAGGCCGCGGGCTTCGACGTGATCCTGGTGGAGACCGTCGGGGTGGGGCAGTCGGAGGTGACCGTGTCGAACATGGTCGACTGCTTCTGCTTCCTCACCCTGGCCCGCACCGGCGACCAGCTGCAGGGCATCAAGAAGGGTGTGCTGGAGCTGGCCGACCTGGTCAGCGTGAACAAGGCCGACGGCAACCACGCCAAGGACGCCGAGCGCGCGGCCCGCGAGCTGGCCGGGGCACTGCGGCTGATCTACCCACCGGACTCGCTGTGGCGCCCACCGGTGCTCACCACGAGCGCGCTGGAGGGCACCGGGCTGCGGGAGTTCTGGGACACCGTGCTGCGCCACCAGAAGGTGCTGCGCGACGCCGGGGAGCTCGACCGCAAGCGCAGCCAGCAGCAGGTGGACTGGACCTGGACCATGGTGCGCGAGCAGCTGCTGGACCGGCTGCGCGACCACCCGCAGGTGCGGGCCCTGCGCGCCGACACCGAGCAGGCCGTGCGCGACGGTGAGCTCACCGCCGCGCTGGCCGCCCAGCAGATCCTGGCCGCCTTCGACGGCTAGCCGCGCCTGGCTAGGTGGTGGCGCCGGGAGAGCTGTCGCCCCGGTCGTGCGCCGTGGTGCCGGCCGACCGCGTGTGCTCGCCGGGGGTCTCCCGGGCGGTGGCCTCCGCGCTGCGCCGCTCGTCCGGGAACAGGAACAGCGTGACCAGCGCGGCGATCACTCCGCCGATCAGCGGCGCCACGATGAACAGCCACAGCTGGCTCAGCGCCGGACCACCCACGATGAGGGCGGGGCCGAGGCTGCGGGCAGGGTTCACCGAGGTGCCGGTGATCGGGATGCCGATGAGGTGCACCGTGGTGAGGGCGAAGCCGATGGCCACCCCGCCGAGCTGCGGCCACGCCGACCTGCGGGTGACGGTCAGCACCACCAGCACGAACAGGAAGGTCAGCACCACCTCGGCCAGGAACGCGCCCCAGCCGTTGACCAGGATCAGCGACTCGGCTCCGAACCCGTCGGCGCCGAGGCCGACGGTCTCCCGGTCGTAGGCCGGCGAGGCCTCGAACATCGCCCACAGCACCAGGGCGCCGATGATGCCGCCGATGAACTGGGCGATCCAGTAGCCGATGGCCTCGGCGATCCCGATGCGTCCAGCGGCCAGGAAGCCGATGGTGACGGCCGGGTTGACGTGGCAGCCGGAGATGGTGCCGAGGGAGTAGACCAGCACCAGCAGGACCAGGCCGAAGGTCAGCGCGGTGGCCACGATGCCGGCCGACGGTGAGGTACCGGTGAGACCGAAGCCGAGCGACAGCGTGGCCACCCCGACTGCGAAGAAGACCAGGAGCGCCGTGCCGAGCAGCTCCGCGAACAGCTTGCGTGGATCCATCGTGCACCTCCGGGCGAGGGCGGGGGTCCGCGCGTGGCACGGAGCCGGTGTGTCCAGAGTGGCCCAGGTCACCGGCACTGTCCACCGCCACCGGCGTGGCGCCCAAGGCGCAGTGGTGTTCCGGGCTGCGCAAGGATGGTGGCGACGTGCCCGCTACGTGCCCTTCGCGGTGGGTACGGCCCGGCTTGTCCACTGTCGCTTCGTCCTCCGGAGGAAACATGTCCGTCCTCGACCGATTCCGCCTCGACGGCAAGGTCGCCGTCATCACGGGCGCGTCCGCAGGTCTCGGCGTGGCCTTTGCCAAGGCGCTGTCGGAGGCGGGGGCCGACACCGCGCTGGGTGCACGCCGGGTCGACCGGCTGGAGTCCACCAAGGCGATGGTGGAGGCCAACGGCCGGCGCGCGATCGCGGTGGCCACCGACGTCGCCAGGCCGGAGGACTGCCAGGCCTTGGTGGACGCGGCGATGGCGGAGTTCGGCCGGGTGGACGTCCTGGTCAACAACGCCGGGATCGGCACCGCGGTACCCGCCACCAAGGAGACCCCGGAGCAGTTCCGCCAGGTCATCGACGTCAACCTCAACGGCTGCTACTGGATGGCACAGGCGTGCGGACGGGTGATGCAGCCGGGCAGCAGCATCGTGAACATCAGCAGCATCCTGGGCCTGACCACCGCTGGGCTGCCGCAGGCCGCCTACGCCGCGAGCAAGGCAGGACTGATCGGGCTGACCCGTGACCTGGCCCAGCAGTGGACCGGGCGCAAGGGCATCCGCGTGAACGCCATCGCTCCGGGGTTCTTCGCGTCGGAGATGACCGACGCCTACGCCCCGGAGTACCTGAGCTCCCAGCAGCCCCGGATGCTGGCCGGCCGGATGGGCGACGCTGAGGAGCTCGCTGCTGCGGTGCTGTTCCTGGCCAGCAGCGCCGGCGGCTACGTCACCGGGCAGACGCTGGCCGTGGACGGCGGCATCACCAT
Organism: Rhodococcus sp. Z6_132; assembly: GCF_058133635.1. Taxonomy (NCBI): domain Bacteria; kingdom Bacillati; phylum Actinomycetota; class Actinomycetes; order Mycobacteriales; family Nocardiaceae; genus Rhodococcus; species Rhodococcus sp. Z6_132. The sequence goes on along the minus strand of NZ_JBYUNP010000001.1, from coordinate 142,944 downwards.
CACCTAGCCGGGCGGGACCGGGGCCTGCTCACGCGTCGTGACCGGGCTCCAGGTCCTTGACGTCGCCGAAGGTGACCAGCTCGCCGATCTCCTCGGCGACGCTGCCGGACTCGGGCTCCAGCAGGTGGGCGACGTGGTCGCCGAGCGGCAGCCGCTCCAGGATGCGTCCGCTGAACCAGGCGGTGGCGCCGTCCAGGATCGGCAGTCCCTCCGGCCCCTCGTGCCAGGCGCAGTCGGCGAACTTGTCCACCTCGTCGCCGGTGGTGGAGCCGAAGAGGCGGGCCAGCTCGCGGTCGGCGGGGGAGAGCACGTGCACCGCCAGGTGCGTGGCCTCGGCGGCGACCCGGTAGGTGTGGTTCTTGTTGGACAGCCCGACCAGGAAGCGACGAGGCTCGATGCTCACCTGGGTGGCGAAGCCGACCAGGCAGCCCGAGCGGTGACCGGCAACGGCCGTGGTCACCACGAACATCGGGTAGTTCAGCTGCCCGACCAGGGTCTCGAACGCGGCGCCACCATCGTTGTCAGCTGTCATGGGCTCATCGTCTCGCAGCCCGCCGAGCCCGTGCGCGGCGGACCCCTGCGACACTGGCGCCTGTGGACCAGGAACAGCGTGCGGTGTGCTCGGCCAAGGGGTGCCGAGAGGCCGCGACGTGGGCCGTGGTGTGGAACAACCCGAAGGTGCACACCCCAGAGCGGGAGAAGGTGTGGGTCGCCTGCGGCGAGCACCGCGACAGCCTGGCTGAGCACCTGCGGATGCGCTCGTTCCTGCGCCGGGTGGAGGCACTGAGCGACAGCTAGGCGCAGCAGCTGCTGGTCAGCCGGTGGACCGCTCTGCCTCGGTGAGCTCGACCACCTCGAGCAGGTGCCGCAGCACCGTGTCCGGGCGCTCCATCGGGATGAAGTGCGAGGCGTTCAGCTCCACGTACTGCGCCCCCGGGATGCGGTTCGCGGCGCTGCGCATGTCCTTGGCCGAGGCCAGCACGTCGTGCGTCCCGGCGATGAACACCGTGGGCACCGCGACCTTGCTCAGCGACACCCGGGTGTGCTCGTCGGCGGAGCGCGCCAGGTGCATTCCCCACTGCAGCGGGGTCTCCAGGTAGGTGTGCACCGCCCGGCGCACCACCGCAGGGTCTGCACCGGGAAGCATGAAGCCGCTGTGCTGCAGGGCCTTGGTGGCCAGCGGGCCCAGCCGCAGCTGGCGGAGCACCGGGCTCACCGCCGGGCCCACGGTCTGCAGCGTGCGCGCCACCGCCCGCGCCACCGGCTGCCGCGCGAACCGGGGAATCCGCAGCGGTGCCCCCATCGCGTGGAACGTCCCGCCGGGAACCCCCGCCACGGCCACGATGCCGCGCACCCGGTCCGGGAAGCGCACCGCCAGCTCGAAGGCGGTGTTCACGCCGATGGACCAGCCCAGCACCACCGCCGACTCCACCCCCGCGTCGTCCAGCACCGCCAGGGCGTCCTCCACGAAGGTGTCCACGCCGACTCGCTCACGGTCGGCCGGTCGCTCGGAGCCGCCGATGCCCCGGTGGTTCCAGGAGATCACCCGCACCCCGCAGTCCTTGCGCAGCAGCGACGGCCACACGTGCGGGTTGGTGCCCAGGCCGTTGGCCAGCAGCACCGTGGGCCCGTCGGCGTCGTTGGTCCACGCCTCCACCACGGTGCCGTCGCCGCTGCGCACGGAGTAGAAGTGCAACGACTCTCCCGGGTGGGCGGTGGAGGAACCGTCGCTGGTGGCCCCTCGGCTGCGCTTGATCACCATGGCGCAGAGTCTGCCCCACCCTGAGCGGGGACTGCGGCAGGAGCGTCGCCACCGCGGGGCGATACCGTCTGCGGGAATGTCCCTATCCCAGAGGAGTCGGTGTGCCCTACCTGCAGCGTGACGGCGACGTGTTCGTGCTCAACCTCGGCGAGGAGGGTGCTGCCGACACCGAGAACCGGTTCAGCCCCGACTTCCTCGCCCAGGTGCACGCGCTGCTGGACGAGGTGGAGGCCTCCACCGGCAACGCTGCGCTGGTCACCACCGGCACCGGCAAGTTCTACTCCAACGGGCTGGACCTCGACTGGCTCGCCGGCCACCTCGACCAGACCTCGTCCTACGTGGGCACGATCCAGTCGCTGTTCGCCCGCGTGCTGCTGCTGCCGATGGCCACCGTGGCCGCCGTGCAGGGGCACGCCTTCGCCGGCGGCGGCATGCTCGCCGTGGCCCACGACGAGAAGGTCATGCGCGCCGACCGTGGCTTCTTCTGCCTGCCCGAGGTGGACATCAACATCCCGTTCACCCCCGGCATGGCGGCGCTGCTGCAGGCCCGGCTGTCCAAGGCCACCGCGCACACCGCGATGACCACCGGACGGCGCTACGGCGGAGCCGACGCGGCCGCTGCGGGGATCGTGGACGAGGCCGTCGGCCAGGAGCAGGTGCTGGAGCGGGCCATGGCCCGGGCGCAGGCGCTGGTGGGCAAGCGCGGCGACACCCTGGGCGCCATCAAGCAGGTGATGTACGGCCCGGCCGCAGCCGCGCTCACCGCCGAGGCCACGATCTCCTTTGACGGGAATGCCTGAGCGGGCCACCTCCCCGGCCGTCCCGGCCTGGCTGGAGGACTGGCTGCTCACCGGCCGCGACGAGCTCGTGCGCTGGCGCCGGCACCTGCACGCCCACCCCGAGCTGTCCCGCCACGAGGTGGACACCACCGCCTACGTCGCCGAGCGGCTGCGGGCGGCCGGGCTGGACCCGCGCACCCTGCCCTCGGGCACCGGGCTGGCCTGCGACATCGGCGACCCCGACGCCCCTGGGCCGCTGGTCGCGCTGCGGGCGGACATGGACGCGCTGCCGGTGCAGGAGCTGGTGCAGTCGCCGTACCGCTCGACGATGGACGGGGTGATGCACGCCTGCGGGCACGACGCGCACACCGCGATCCTGCTCGGCACCGCGCTGGCGCTGGCCGCGGCACCCGCGCTGCCCGGCCGGGTGCGGGTGCTGTTCCAGCCCGCGGAGGAGGTGATGCCCGGCGGCGCGCTGGACGTCATCGCCGCCGGCTGGCTGGACGGCGTCTCCCGCATCTACGCCCTGCACTGCGACCCGCACGTGGCCGTCGGCCAGGTGGGGGTGCGCGCCGGTGCGCTCACCTCCGCCGCGGACCGCATCGAGCTGACCGTGCGCTCACCCGGCGGGCACACCGCCCGGCCGCACCTCACCGCTGACCTGGTCCACGCCTTGGGCATGGTCATCACCGGGCTGCCGATGATGCTGACTCGCCGGCTGGACCCCCGGTCGGCGTCGGTGCTGGTGTGGGGCGCGGTGCACGCCGGCGACGCGCCCAACGCCATCCCGCAGGGTGGCGTGCTGCGCGGGACGCTGCGCACCGGCGACCGGGAGACCTGGGCGACGCTGAAGTCGGTGGTCTCGGAGATCGTGGCGTCGCTGCTGGCCCCCACCGGCGTCACCTACGAGCTGGACTACCGGCGTGGCGTGCCCCCGGTGGTCAACGACGTGGACTCGGCGCGGCTGCTGCGCGAGGCGGTCACGCAGGGGCTGGGCGAGCAGGCGGTGTGCGCCACGGTCCAGTCCTCCGGCGGCGAGGACTTCGCCTGGTACCTCGAGCACGTGCCCGGCGCGCTGGCCCGGCTGGGCGTGTGGTCGGGCACCGGCGCGCAGCTGGACCTGCACCAGCCCACCTTCGAGATCGACGAGCGGGCGCTGGAGGTGGGGGTGCGCCTGCTGGTGCACACCACGCTGCAGACCTGGGCGGCAGGCCCGGACGGTCGCGGTCCCGCGGGCATCCCGGAGTCCGAGGGCCAGGCGGGCTAGTCGCTCTTGGTGCCGGGGCCGACGTTGCGGCTGGGCCGGGTGCGCAGGGCGTGCACGTAGTCCACCGGAGCGCCGGCGGCGTAGGCGGCGTCAGCCATCACGCCCAGGTAGCGGGCCGAGGGCAGTCCGCCCTCGTAGGCGTCGATGACGTACAGCCACGCCAGCACCGAGCCGGTGAGGGTCTGCACCCGCAGCCGCAGCTTGCGGTGGATGCCCAGCTCGGCACCCTCCCAGCGGTCCAGGCTCTCCTCGTCGTCGGGGCTCATGTCGTAGAGCACCACGAAGACCTGGGAGTCGGGGTCCTCCACCACCGTGGCCAGCGCGCCCTCCCAGCCCAGGTCCTCGCCGGCGAAGGTGAGCCGCCAGCCGGGCAACCAGCCGGTGCCCGCCATGGGGGAGTGGGGGGCCCGCTGCATCATCTGCTCCGGGTCCATGTTGGAGCCGTAGGCGGCGTAGATCGGCACGGACAAGAGCGTAGCCGCGCGGTGTGGCGCAGCCGTCATCGGTGCAGGCGATACCGTGGGTGCCGTCAAACCCGCGTCCCTTGGTCCTACCGGGCCCCGACGTGGGCATCGAGCATGACCAAGCTTGGAGGAACCAGTGACCCGCATCGTGATCATCGGTGGTGGCCCTGCCGGGTACGAGGCGGCACTCGTGGCGGCGCAGTACGGCGCCGACGTGGTGGTCGTGGAGGCCGAGGGCCTCGGCGGGGCCTGCGTGCTCTACGACTGCGTGCCCTCCAAGACGTTCATCTCCTCCGCGGGCGTGCGCACCGACCTGCGGCGCGCGGCGGACCTGGGTGTGCAGATCGACCTGGACGAGGCCGCGGTGGCCGTGCCCGTGGTGCACGGCCGGGTGAAGTCCCTCGCCCTGGCCCAGTCGGCCGACATCCGGGTGCGCCTGCAGCGCGAGGGCGTGGAGCTCATCCGCGGCAGCGCGCGCCTGGTGGACGACGTCCCCGGCCTGGCCACGCACCGGGTGGCGGTGGAGCGGCTGGACGCGGAGGGCAACGTGACCCCGCCCGAGGAGGGCGAGGCCGAGGTGCTCGACGCCGACGTGGTGCTGCTGGCCACCGGCGCCCGCCCCCGGGTGCTGCCCGGTGCGGTGCCCGACGGCGAGCGGATCCTGGACTGGCGCCAGATCTACGACCTCACCGAGCTGCCCGAGCACCTCATCGTGGTCGGCTCCGGCGTGACCGGCGCGGAGTTCGTCTCCGCCTACACCGAGATGGGCGTCAAGGTCACGCTGGTCTCCAGCCGCGACCGCGTGCTGCCCGGGGAGGACGCCGACGCCGCCGCGGTGCTGGAGGCGGTGCTCGCCGAGCGCGGCGTCACCCTGGTCAAGGAGGCCCGCGCCGAGACGGTGGAGCGCACCGAGTCCGGGGTTCGGGTGGTGATGGCCGACGGTCGCACGGTGGAGGGCAGCCACGCCCTGATGACGGTGGGCTCCGTGCCCAACACCGCAGGCCTGGGCCTGGAGCAGGTCGGCCTGCAGCTCAACCGGGGCGGCTACATCCCGGTGGACCGGGTCTCCCGCACCCAGGTGCCGGGCATCTACGCCGCCGGCGACTGCACCGGCCTGCTGCCGCTGGCCTCCGTGGCCGCGATGCAGGGCCGCACCGCCATGTGGCACGCCCTCGGCGAGGGCGTGCTGCCCATCAAGCTCAAGACCGTGGCCTCGGCGGTGTTCACCCGGCCGGAGCTGGCGACGGTGGGCATCAGCCAGAACGCGATCGACGCCGGCGAGGTGGCCGCGCGCACCGTGCTGCTGCCGCTGGCCACCAACCCGCGCGCCAAGATGCAGGGTCTGCGCCGCGGCTTCGTCAAGCTGTTCTGCCGGCCCTCCACCGGCGTGGTCATCGGTGGCGTGGTGGTGGCCCCGGTGGCGTCGGAGCTGATCCTGCCCATCGCGCTGGCCGTGCAGCACCACCTCACCGTCACCGACCTGGCCCAGACGTTCTCGGTGTACCCGTCGCTGTCCGGGTCGATCACCGAGACCGGCCGCCAGCTGATGGGCCACGACGACCTGGACTAGCTACTCCTCGTCGTCGACCCAGTCGAAGGTGCGGGTGACCGCCTTCTGCCAGCCGGCGTAGAGACGGTCGCGCTCCGCGGGGTCCATCGCCGGTGACCAGGTCTTGTCCTCGCGCCAGTTCTCCCGGATGTCGTCCTCGCTGGCCCAGAACCCCACCGCGAGACCGGCGGCGTAGGCCGCGCCCAGGGCGGTGGTCTCCGCCACCACCGGACGGACCACCTCCACGCCGAGCAGGTCGGCCTGGAACTGCATGAGCAGCTCGTTGACCACCATGCCGCCGTCGACCTTGAGCACCCTGAGGTCGACTCCGGAGTCCTTGTTCATCGCGTCGATCACCGCACGGGTCTGGTAGGCCGTCGCCTCGAGGACGGCCCGGGCGAGGTGGCCCTTGGTGACGTAGCGGGTGAGCCCGACGATGGCGCCGCGGGCGTCGGAGCGCCAGTACGGGGCGAACAGCCCGGAGAAGGCGGGCACGAAGTAGGCCCCGCCGTTGTCGTCCACCGAGCGGGCGTGGGTCTCGATGTCGGCGGCGGTGTCGATCATGCCCAGGTTGTCCCGCAGCCACTGCACCAGCGAGCCGGTGACGGCGATGGATCCCTCCAGCGCGTACACCGGGGCGTTCTCGCCGATCTTGTAGCAGACGGTGGTGAGCAGCCCGTTCTTGCTCATCACCTTCTCGGTGCCGGTGTTCAGCAGCACGAAGTTGCCGGTCCCGTAGGTGTTCTTGGCCTCGCCCGGCACCAGGCAGGCCTGGCCGAAGGTGGCTGCCTGCTGGTCGCCCAGGATGCCGGCGATGGGCACCCGGCTGAGCGTGCCGCGGGCGCGCACCTCGCCGTAGATCTGTGAGGAGCTCTTGATCTCGGGCAGCATCGACTCCGGGATGCCCATGTCCGCGCAGATCGCCGGGTCCCAGGCCAGGGTGTCCAGGTCCATCAGCAGCGTCCGCGAGGCGTTGGTGACGTCGGTCTGGTGCACCCCGCCGTCCGGGCCGCCCGTCATGTTCCACAGCACCCAGGAGTCCATGGTGCCGAAGCACAGCTCGCCGGCCTCGGCCCGCTCCCGCGCTCCCTCGACGTTGTCCAGGATCCACATCACCTTGGGGCCGGAGAAGTACGTGGCCAGCGGCAGCCCGGTGACGTCGCGGTAGCGGTCCGGGCCGTCGTCGGTGCCCAGGGCCGAGCAGATGCGGTCGGTGCGGGTGTCCTGCCAGACGATCGCGTTGTAGATCGGCTCGCCGGTGCGGCGGTCCCACACCACCGCGGTCTCCCGCTGGTTGGTGATGCCCACCGCGGCAATGTCGTCGGCGGTGAGGTCGGCGTCGGCCAGCGCCCCCGCGGTGACGTTGCGGACGTTGTTCCAGACCTCCATCGGGTCGTGCTCCACCCAGCCGGCCCGCGGGAAGATCTGCTCGTGCTCGCGCTGGTCGACGGCAACCACGCGGCCGGAGTGGTCGAAGATCATGCACCGGCTGGACGTGGTGCCCTGGTCGATCGCGGCAACGTACTTCTGGGGGGCGGCGCTGCTGGAGCTGCTCACGGGTCCTCCCTCTCTCCTGGCCGGTCCTGGGCTGCGGTTGTACCGTTCTGAGGTGGGTGACGTAGCCCACACGCTATCGCGTGAGGCGGTGCCGGTGGACGGCGAAGGCGGTGCCGGTGGACGGCGAAGGCAGTGCCGGGAGGCGAGGCCATGACCGACGTGACTCCGCTGCGACGAGCCGTTCGCCAGGGCAGCGGGCTGAAGCGGCTGGGCGGGACCTGGGGGGAGTGCCTGGCCGAGGGCCTGGGCACCTTCGTGCTCATCTCCTTCGGCAACGGCGTGGTGGCGATGGCCGTGGCGGGGCTGCCCGGCTCCGAGCGCACCGAGAGCCCCACCACGTTCTTCCTGGGTGCCGGTGACTGGCTGCTGATCACCTGGGGCTGGGCGCTGGCCGTGGCCTTCGGGGTGTACGTGGCCGGCGGCGTGAGCGGGGCGCACCTCAACCCCGCGGTCACCCTGGCGTTCGCCGTGCGCCGCGGGTTCGCCTGGCGCAAGGTCGCGCCCTACATGGGCTCCCAGGTGGTCGGTGCCTTCCTCGGAGCCGCGCTGGTCTACCTGGTCTACTACGACGCGATCGACGCGTACAACGCGGCGGTGGGGGCCACCAGGAGCTCCGCCGGCGGCAACACCACCTTCTCCATCTTCGGCACCGTGCCTGCGCCGTACTTCGAGGGCGCCATCGCCGGACCGCTGATCGACCAGGTGGTGGGCACCGCGTTCCTCATCGTCTTCGTGGCGGCGGTGGTCGACCTGCGCAACCAGGCGGTGCGGGCCAACCTCGGCCCGCTGCTGGTCGGTCTGGTGGTGGCCGCGATCGGGATGTCCTTCGGCGCCAACGCCGGGTACGCCATCAACCCTGCTCGTGACTTCGGGCCGCGGCTGTTCGCGTTCTTCGCCGGGTGGGGCGAGGTGGCGCTGCCGGGAACGGTGCCGGGCGCCTTCAGCTGGTACTTCTGGATACCCATCGTGGGTCCGCTGGTCGGGGGCGTGGTCGGCGTGCTCATCTACGATTGGTTCATCGGTGACGTGCTGCACGCCAGGTCGGCACTGCAGGCGTCCGACGACGCCTTCGACGCCCCCCGGCACCGTGCTGACGAGACCGACCCGCTCGCCTCCGAGGAGTGACCACGCGGCGCGGCGGAGGCAGCACGACGACACGGTGCACCGCAGGCAGGCACGTCCGACCCAGGGAGCCGACTTGACCGAGCAGCAGCGAGATGGAGTGTTGGGCCCGCGCGAGCGTGCGGAGGCCTGGGAGAAGCTGGGTGCCGAGCAGTTCGACGTGATCGTCATCGGCGGTGGGGTGGTGGGCGCGGGCGCGGCGCTGGACGCGGCCACCCGAGGGCTGCGGGTGGCCCTGGTGGAGGCGCGCGACCTGGCGTCGGGCACGTCCAGCCGCTCGTCCAAGATGTTCCACGGTGGCCTGCGCTACCTGGAGCAGCTGGAGTTCGGCCTGGTGCGCGAGGCGCTGCACGAGCGGGAGCTGTCGCTGTCCACCCTGGCCCCGCACCTGGTCAAGCCGCTGAAGTTCCTCTACCCGCTCACCCACCGGGTGTGGGAGCGCCCGTACGTGGCGGCGGGGATGTTCCTCTACGACACCATGGGCGGGGCCAAGTCGGTGCCGCGCCAGCACCACCTCACCCGGGCGGCAGCGCTGCGGCTGGCTCCGGGGCTCAAGCCCAAGGCGCTGGTCGGCGGCATCCGCTACTACGACACCGTGGTGGACGACGCCCGGCACACCATGACGGTGGCCCGCACGGCGGCGCACTACGGCGCGGTGGTGCGCACCTCCACCCAGGTGGTGGGGTTCCTCCGCGAGGCCGACCGGATCAGCGGGGTGCGGGTGCGCGACTCCGAGGACGGTCGGGAGACCGAGGTGCACGGCCACGCCGTCATCAACGCCACCGGTGTGTGGACCGACGAGCTGCAGCACGTCGCCGGCGGGCGTGGGCGGTTCAAGGTGCGGGCCTCCAAGGGCGTGCACGTCGTGGTGGGTCGGGACAAGATCGTGAGCGAGGCGGCGATGATCCTGCGCACCGAGACCTCGGTGCTGTTCGTCATCCCGTGGGGCCACCACTGGATCATCGGCACCACCGACACCGACTGGAACCTCGACCTGGCGCACCCGGCGGCCACCCGTGCCGACATCGACTACCTGCTCGACCACGTCAACCGGGTGCTGGCGGTGCCGCTGACCCCCGCCGACATCGAGGGCGTCTACGCCGGCCTGCGCCCACTCCTGGCGGGGGAGAGCGAGCAGAGCTCCAAGCTCTCCCGCGAGCACGCCGTGGCCCGGGTCGCGCCCGGGCTGGTGGCCATCGCCGGCGGCAAGTACACCACCTACCGGGTGATGGGCGCCGATGCCGTGGACGTCGCCGCCGAGGACGTGCCCACCCGGGTGGCGGACTCGGTGACCGACAAGGTCCCGCTGCTGGGGGCGGACGGCTACTTCGCGCTGGTGAACCAGGCACAGCAGGTGGGTGAGCGCCACGGGCTGCACCCCTACCGGGTGCGCCACCTGCTCGACCGCTACGGCTCGGAGATCGACCAGGTGCTCGCGCTGGCCGCCGACGACCCGAGCCTGCTGCGTCCCCTCGCGAAGGCGCCGGACTACCTGCGGGTGGAGGCGGTGTACGGCGCTGCGGCCGAGGGCGCGCTGCACCTGGAGGACGTGCTGGCCCGGCGCACCCGCATCTCCATCGAGTACGACCACCGCGGCGTGGACTGCGCCAGGGAGGTGGCCGAGCTGCTGGCCCCGGTGCTCGGGTGGGACGAGGCGACCACCACGCGGGAGGTGGAGACCTACACGTCGCGGGTGCACGCCGAGGTGGAGTCGCAGACCGAGCTCACCGACGCTGCTGCGGACGCGCTGCGCGCCGCCGCCCCCGAGGCGCGGGAGAAGATCGCCGAGCCGCTGACCTGAGCCGCCCTGACGGCTGCTCCGACCAGGCCTAGTCGGTGGCCAGCCGGGCGTGCAGCAGCACGTCTTGCCACTCGTCGTCGAGCAGCGCCGCCTGTCGCAGGCGACCCTCGGCGGTCATGCCGCAGCGCAGCGCGATCGTCGCGGCGGCGGGGTTGTCCGCGGTGTGCAGGTAGCTGAGCCGGTGCAGGCCCAGCCCGCCCAGCCGCTCTGGGGCCAGGGCCAGCCGGGTGACCGCTCCGGCGGCGGTGCCCATGACGCCGCGGCGGCGGTGTGCCGGCGCGGTCCAGCAGGCCAGCTCCGCGCTGCGGTGGGTGTGGTCGACGTTGCGCAGCCGAACCTCGGCGAGCATCTCCCCGGTGGTGGGCTCGCACACGGCCCAGGAGAAACCGGTCTCGTCGGCCCACTGCGTGACGCGCCGCGCCACCGAGGCCACCGCCTCCTCCCGGGTGCGCACGACCAGCTCAGGGGCGTGGCGCAGGGTGGCGGGGTCGTCCGCGGTGGTCAGCAGCGTGGCGCAGTCGTCCACCCGCTCGTCGGCGCGCAGCGCGCGCAGGTACCAGGTGCCGGCGTTGATCTCGATCGGCTCCACGGTCGGGGCTCCCTCGGGGCTGGTCTGGTCGGGTCTCGGGCCGAACGTGCACCGGCCCTGCCTCGCGAAGCTCGCGGGGCAGGGCCGGTGAGTCGATCAGGTGCTGCTAGTCGTTCAGCTCGCAGAGCACGGTGCCCTGGGTGACCGCCGCGCCGGGCTCGACGGAGAGGCCGGAGATGGTGCCGTCCTTGTGGGCGGTGACCGGGTTCTCCATCTTCATCGCCTCGAGCACCGCGATGAGCTCGCCCGCGGTGACCTGCTGGCCCTCCTCGACGGCAACCTTGACGACGGTGCCCTGCATGGGCGCCACCACCGAGTTGCCCGATGCGGCAGCGCCACCACCGGAACGCTTGCGGGACTTGGGCTTCTTGGCCGCAGCCGCGCCACCGCCGCCACCGAGGGCGAGGTCGCCGGGCAGCGACACCTCCAGGCGGCGTCCGCCCACCTCGACCACCACGGTCTGGCGGGGGGTGGTGTCGTCGTCGGCGGGAACCGCGCCGCCGAAGGGCTCGACGGTGTTCTCCCACTCGGTCTCGATCCAGCGGGTGTGCACGTCGAAGCCCTCGTCGGTGCCGATGAAGGCGGGGTCGCGGACGACCAGCCGGTGGAAGGGCACCACGGTGGCCATGCCCTCGACGACGAGCTCGTCGAGCGCGCGGCGGGAGCGCTCCAGCGCCTGCTTGCGGTCGGCGCCGCTGACGATCAGCTTGCCGAGCATGGAGTCGAACTGGCCGCCGATGACGCTGCCGCTCTCCACGCCCACGTCGTTGCGGACGCCGGGGCCGGCGGGGGGGACGAAGCGGGTGACGGTGCCGGGGGCGGGCAGGAAGCCGCGGCCCACGTCCTCACCGTTGAGGCGGAACTCGAAGGAGTGCCCGCGGGGCTCGGGGTCCTCGGTGATCTCCAGGGCCTTGCCCTCGGCGATGCGGAACTGGGCACGCACCAGGTCCATGCCGGTGGTCTCCTCGCTCACCGGGTGCTCCACCTGCAGGCGGGTGTTCACCTCGAGGAAGGAGATGAGCCCGTCCTGGCCCACCAGGTACTCCACCGTGCCGGCGCCGTAGTAGCTGGCCTCCTTGCAGATGGCCTTGGCGCTGGTGTGGATCTCCTTGCGCTGCTCGTCGGTGAGGAACGGCGCGGGGGCCTCCTCGACCAGCTTCTGGAAGCGGCGCTGCAGGGAGCAGTCGCGGGTGCCGACGACGATGACGTTGCCGTGCATGTCGGCCAGGACCTGCGCCTCCACGTGGCGGGGCTTGTCCAGGTAGCGCTCCACGAAGCACTCGCCGCGACCGAAGGCGCTGACGGCCTCGCGGGTGGCGGAGTCGAACAGCTCGGGGATCTCCTCGATGCTGCGGGCGACCTTCATGCCGCGGCCACCGCCACCGAAGGCGGCCTTGATGGCGACGGGCAGACCGTGCTCCTTGGCGAAGGCCACGACCTCGTCGGCGTTGGCCACCGGGTCGTTGGTGCCGGGGACCAGGGGCGCACCCGCGCGGGTGGCGATGTGCCGGGCGGTCACCTTGTCGCCGAGGTCGCGGATGGACTGCGGGCTCGGGCCGATCCAGATGAGGTCGGCGTCGATGACGGCCTGGGCGAAGTCGGCGTTCTCGGAGAGGAAGCCGTAGCCGGGGTGGATCGCGTCCGCGCCGGACTTCTTCGCGGCGTCGAGGAGCTTCTCGATGTTGAGGTAGGAGTCGGCTCCGGTCTGGCCACCGAGCGCGAAGGCCTCGTCGGCCAGGCGCACGTGCGGGGCGTCCGCGTCCGGCTCGGCGTAGACGGCGACGCTGCTGATGCCCGAGTCGGCGCAGGCACGGATGACGCGGACCGCGATCTCGCCACGGTTGGCGACGAGCACCTTCGTGATCGCTGCGCTGTCCTGGGTGGGCGCTGAGCCTGGAGTCGGCACGAAGCCTCCTGTCGTCGCGGGCGATCGCCACGGCGGGGATCGCGGGAGTTTGCCTGTGGAGTCTAGGCAGCCGATGTCGCTGGCTGCTCACGAGGTGGTTGCCGCGCACGTCGTGTCGCGGCAGCCACGGCTCTGCAGGCGGGACTCATCGTCGCACCTGCCCCGGTCCACGCCGCGCGGGGCTCCCGCTCGGTGGTCACGCCGGACCTGGCGAGCTGGGCAGTGGCGACCGGTCAGCAGTGGCGCAGCCCCCACTCGTGGTGGGCGTCTCGGCCGGCTGGCTGCTCGCTCGTGCCGGCCAGCATGCGCGTCGGCTGCCGCGCTGACCAGCCCCTGCGCGCGGCTCAGCGCAGGGTGAGCACGACCTTGCCCAGCGCCTCGCGGCGCTCCAGCGCACCGATGGCGTCGGCAGCCTGCTCCAGCGGGAACACCGAGGGCTGCGGGGCGCTCAGCTCCCCAGAGGCCAGCCACGGCTGGATCTGCGCCCACTGCGACGACACGTACCCGGGGTGCGTCATGAACCACGCGCCCCAGCCGGCCCCCACCACGTCCACGTTGTTGAGCAGCAGCCGGTTCACCTTGACGGTGGGGATGTCACCGCCGGTGAAGCCGACCACCACCAGCCGACCGGCAGGGGCGAGGGCACGGATGCTGTCGGTGAAGCGGTCGCCGCCGACGGGGTCGAGGATGACGTCGACGCCGGTGCCGCCGGTGAGCTCCTTCACCTGGGCCAGCCAGCCCTCGGCCAGCACCACCTCGTCGGCGCCGGCCTCGCGGGCGGTGGCCACCTTGGCCTCGGTGCTCACCACCGCGATGGTGCGCGCGGCGCCGAGCAGCTTGGCCATCCGCAGCGTGGAGGTGCCGATGCCGCCGGCGGCGCCGTGCACCAGCACCGTCTCGCCGTCGGCCAGCCGACCGCGCTTGCCCAGCGCGAAGTGCACGGTGAGGTCGTTGAACAGCAGGCCGGCACCAGCAGCCATGGAGACGGCGTCGGGCAGCGGGAAGGTCATGTCCGGGGACAGGTTGGCCACCTCGGCCATGCCGTCACCCATGCCGGTCAGCCCCACCACCCGGTCGCCCGGGGTGAAGCCGCTGCCCTCCGGCGCCGACAGCACCACCCCGGCCACCTCGCTGCCCGGGGTGAACGGCGGCTCGGGCTTGTACTGGTAGAGCCCGCGGGTGAGCAGCGCGTCGGGAAAGGCGACCCCGGCGGCGTGCACCTGCACCCGCACCAGCGCGTCGTCCTGCTTCGGCTCGGCCACCTCGGCGACCTCGACTGCGTCGGGACCATCGAGGCTGGTGATCTGGACGGCGCGCATGCGGAACCTCTCTGGACGGACGGGAGAACCGGGCTGGACGGGCGACCAGCTGCTGCTCAGGCTTGCTGAGCCTCGCGGACCTGACGCTTGATCCGGCTGAGCATCGCGGAGAGCCCGCGCAGGCGCAACGGGCTGACCGCCTCGCCCAGGCCGAAGGCGAGGTAGAAGTCCTCCGGCACGGCGAGCACGGTCTGCCGGCTCTCCCCGTCCAGGCCCTGGTGCAGGATCGAGGCGAACCCGCGGGTGGTGGGCGACTCCGGCGGGGCGGAGAAGTACAGCCGCACGTGCTCGGCGTCGGCGGCGTCGACCTTGAGGAACAGCGTCGTCTGGCACTCCGGCACCGGCTCGAGGAGCTCCGGGTGCTCGGCCAGCTCGGCGGGCAGGGCGGGCAGCTCGTCGCTGAGCTCCAGCAGCAGCTGCAGCTTGTCCTGACCCTCGACGGCCTCGAAGTCCTCGATGATCTCGGTCAGCTTGGCGGGCAGGGTCACGAGGTCGGGACCTCCCCGCGCTCCGCGCCGCGCACGATCGGCACCCGGACCATGTTGCCCCACTCGGTCCAGGACCCGTCGTAGTTGCGCACCTTGTCGTAGCCCAGCAGGTGGGTGAGCACGAACCAGGTGTGGCTGGAGCGCTCACCGATGCGGCAGTAGGCGATCACGTCGTCACCGGGGGTGAGGCCGGCCTCGTCCTGGTACACCGCCTCCAGCTCGGCGCGGGACTTGAAGCGCCCGTCCTCCGCGGCGGCCTTCGCCCACGGGACGCTGGCGGCGGAGGGGATGTGTCCGCCCCGCAGGGCGCCCTCCTCCGGGTAGTCAGGCATGTGGGTGCGCTCGCCGGTGTACTCCGGCACCGAGCGCACGTCGATGAGGGGACCGCGGCCCAGGTGGGCGAGCACGTCGTCCTTGAAGGCGCGGATGGCCTCGTCGGAGCGCTGCACCACCGGGTACTCGGCGGGGGTGACGGTGGGCTTGTCCCGGGTGAGCTCGCGGCCCTCGGCCTGCCACAGCGTGCGGCCACCGTTCATCAGCCGCACGTCGGGGTGGCCGAAGAGGGTGAAGACCCAGAGGGCGTAGGCGGCCCACCAGTTGCTCTTGTCGCCGTAGATCACCACGGTGTCGTCGCGGCTGATGCCCTTGCTGGCCATCAGCCGGGCAAAGCCCTCGCCGTCGACGTAGTCCCGGGTGACCGGGTCGTTGAGGTCGGTGTGCCAGTCGATCTTGACCGAGCCGGGGATGTGGCCGCTCTCGTAGAGCAGCACGTCCTCGTCGGACTCGACGATCTTCAGGCCGGGCTCGCCCAGGTGCCCGGCCACCCAGCCGGTGGACACCAGGCGCTCGGGATGGGCGTAGTCGGCGAGCTCGGCGTTCTGTTCCGCAGCGACGGGCACAGCTACCTCCAAGGCAAACGTGTGTGTGCGCCAACGTGGCGCATGCAGTGCTGACGTTGCCACAGGTGGCCGACGGATTCCCACGCGGCCCGGCGGTTGCTCGAGGAAACCCTTGGCGCGCTGCATATCCCCAGGTCAGAGGGCTAACGACCTTGTCAACGCGCCAGCGCCACGTTACGTTGCTCACACCAACTTCACGTCCAGGGGGGCCGAGATGCGGGGAAACACACGACGGAGGCGGACAGCGGCGGTGTGCACCGCAGCTGCGGCGACCGCCATGGCGCTGGTGGCGGCACCCAGCGTCCACGCGCAGGAGACCGGTCCGCCACCCCCGTACTCGGTGGTCGTCGGCGGGTTGAACAACCCCTACGACGTGCAGGGCGGCCCGCTGGGTCTGCTCTACGTCACCGAGGCTGGAGCCGGCCAGGTCACCGCCGTGCTGCCCCCGCTGCAGCTCAGCGTCCCGCTGGTGCAGAACCTGGGCGGGATCGCCAGCGCCACCGTGCCGTGGGGCCAGCTGCCCTTCGTCACCGGTGCGCCGGAGCCGGGCACCGAGGCACCGCCGCTGCCCGCGGGCTCACCCGACCCGGCGTCGCTGTACCTGGCCAACCTGTTCGGACCGCCGCAGAAGGTCGCGGACCTCACCGCTTACGAGCGGGCCAACAACCCGGACGGCCAGCTGCAGGAGGGGCCGAACGGCGAGCTGCTCGACGCGTTGTCCAACCCGTTCCGCGTCCTCAAGCGCAGCTACTTCGAGGACGCCTACATCGCCGACGGCGGTGCCAACGACGTGCTGGCGGTCGACTTCCTCGGCAACGTGCGCACGCTGTTCGTCCCACCGACGGTGAACACCGGCGCGTGCGCGGGCCTGCCCAACAACTCGCCGGAGACACCGGGCTGCGACTCGGTGCCCACCGGGCTGGCCTTCGGTCCCGAGGGCAGCCTCTACGTCAGCGCCTTCACCGCCGGGGTGCCCGGGGAGGGCCGGGTGTACGTGATCAACCCGGCCACCGGAGCGCTGGAGAACACCATCACCGGGCTGGACGGGCCCACCGGCGTGGCCGTGGGTCCGGACGGGGCGGTGTACGTCACCGAGGTGACCTACGGAGCGCCGGAGGGGGAGCAGCCCCCGCCGGACGCCCCACCGCCGGGGCGCATCGTGAAGATCGACCCGGACGGGGGCGGACGCTATGCCGCGGCGGTGCCCATGCCGCTGGGGATCACGTTCTCGGACGGGACCCTGTACGCCACCGCGATGTCGCTGGCGGGGCCGGGTGCCGGCCAGGTGGTGGCGGTGTCGCCCGACGGGTTCGAACAGCTCCCGGCGGACTGAGCCGGGCAGGGGCGAGCGGCCGCAGCGCCGCGGCGAGACGGCGGGTGCCGGGTCGAACGAGGACCCGACACCCGCCGATCCCTGTCCCCACGCCATCAGGAGGTTCGGTCGGGCAGTGCTGAGTCGGGCAGGGTCAGGCTCCGGCGGGCGCCCAGAGGGTGTGCACCGCGACGCCCACCTCGGCGAGCAGTCCGCGCAGCAGGGGCAGCCCGATGCCGATGACGCTGGAGGGGTCGCCGTCGATGCCGTCCACGAACCAGCCCCCCAGCCCGTCCAGGGTGAACGAGCCGGCCACCCGCAGCGGCTCCCCGGTGGCCAGGTAGGCCTGCAGCTCCGCCTCGGACGGGTCGGCGAAGCGCACCACGGTGCGGCCCACCCCGGTGGCCTGGCCGGTCACCGCGCCCTCGCGCACCCGCAGCACGGAGTGGCCGGTGAGCAGCTCGCCACTGCCGCCGGCCATCGCGCCCCACCGCTGCCGGGCCACCTCGGTGGTGCCCGGCTTGCCCACCAGAGCACCGCCGATGTGCAGCATGGAGTCGCAGCCGACCACGACGGCGTCGTGCAGCAGCGGGTCTGCGCCCAGGGCGGCGACCACGTCGGCGGCCTTGGCCTGGGCCAGCGCCGTCACCACTGCCTCCGGTGGCGCCTCGCCCAGCTCGGCGACGAGGGCGTCCTCGTCCACCCCGGAGACCCGCACCACCGGCTGCACCCCGGCCGCACGAAGCACGGCGAGGCGAGCCGGTGAGGCGGAGGCCAGCACCAGGGTGGTGGTCACGAGTGCGTCAGCGCGCCCTGACTGGCGAGGTCCACGCGCTCGACGACGGCATCGCCGAGGAGCGCAGCAGCAGCGCCGGGTCGTTCCACAGCGAGCGGGGCTCGGGCTCGGGCTCCGGCGAGGAGCTGGCGGCCGCCACCACGAGCACCAGCGCGGCCAGCTCGGCGTCGGTCGGCTGGCCACGCAGCACCCGCAGCATCGGCTCCGCCTGCGGCTGCTCAGGAGCCGGGGTGGCCTCCTGCGCGTCGGTACCTTCGCTCACGGCGTCCTCGCTCACAGGGGGATGTTCCCGTGCTTCTTGGGCGGCAGCGTCTCCCGCTTGCTCTCCAGGATCTTGAGCGCACGAGCCACCTGGCCACGGGTGTGCGAGGGCTGGATGACCGCGTCGACGTAGCCGCGCTCGGCGCCGATGTAAGGGTTGACGAGGGTGTCCTCGTACTCCTGCTGCAGCTGCTGGTGCAGGGCGTCGACATCCTCGCCGGCCGCCTTGGCCGCCGCCAGCTTGCGACGGTGCACGATGCCCACCGCGCCGGAGGCGCCCATCACGGCGATCTGGCCGGTGGGCCAGGACAGGTTCACGTCGGCACCGAGGTGCTTGGAGCCCATCACGTCGTACGCGCCGCCGTAGGCCTTGCGGGTGATGACGGTGACCTTGGGGACGGTGGCCTCGGCGTAGGCGTAGATCAGCTTGGCGCCGCGCCGGATGATGCCCATGTACTCCTGCTCGGTGCCGGGCAGGAAGCCGGGCACGTCCACCAGGGTCAGCACCGGGACGTTGAAGGCGTCGCAGGTGCGCACGAAGCGGGCGGCCTTCTCGCTGGCGTCGATGTCCAGGCAGCCGGCGAACTGGGTGGGCTGGTTGGCGACGATGCCGACGCTGCGGCCCTCCACCCGGGCGTAGCCGACCAGGATGTTCGGCGCCCACAGCGACTGGACCTCGAGGAACTCGCCGTCGTCGACGATGCGGGAGATGACCTCGTGCATGTCGTAGGGCTGGTTCGCGGAGTCCGGGATCAGCGTGTCCAGCTCGAGGTCGGCCTCGGTGACGTTGTCGGCGATGGAGCCCTCGGTCAGCGGCGGCGCGGGGAAGCGGGGGGCCTCGGAGAGGTTGTTGCTCGGCAGGTAGCTGAGCAGCTCCTTGACGTAGTCCAGCGCGTCCTGCTCGTCGCTGCCCATGTAGTGGGCGACACCGGACTTGCTGTTGTGCGTGCGCGCGCCACCCAGCTCCTCCATGGTGACGTCCTCGCCGGTCACGGTCTTGATGACGTCTGGGCCGGTGATGAACATCTGGCTGGTCTGGTCGACCATCACGATGAAGTCGGTGAGCGCGGGGGAGTAGACGTGACCACCGGCGCAGGGGCCCATGATCAGGGAGATCTGCGGGATGACGCCGGAGGCGTGCACGTTGCGCAGGAAGATCTCGCCGTAGAGGCCGAGGGAGACCACGCCCTCCTGGATGCGGGCGCCGGCGCCCTCGTTGATGCCGACCAGCGGGCGCCCGGTCTTGATGGCCAGGTCCATGACCTTGACGATCTTCTCGCCGTAGACCTCACCGAGGCTGCCGCCGAAGACGGTGGCGTCCTGGCTGAACAGGCACACCTCGCGGCCGTCGATGGTGCCGTAGCCGGTGACGACGCCGTCACCGAGGGGGCGGTTCTTCTCCAACCCGAAGTTGGTGGAGCGGTGCCGCGCCAGCGCGTCCAGCTCCACGAACGAGCCGGGGTCGAGCAGGGCCTCGATGCGCTCGCGGGCGGTCATCTTGCCCATCTCGTGCGCCTTCTCGGCGGCCTTGGCCGACCCGGCATGGATGGCGGCTTCCTCGCGCTGGTGGAAATCGGCGAGCTTGCCTGCGGTGGTGTGGATGTCTGGGGCAGAAGAGACCGCTTCCGCCTGCTCCGTCGCACTGGTCATGTCGCGGACTCTATCGGGCGCGCTCGCGTCGGTGTCAGCATGGCGGCACGTGGGACCATCGAGGCATGTGGACAGACCTGGACAGGCCCCCGCTGGACGCCGCGGCGCTGCGCTCGGCGCTGGTCGAACCGGCCGGTGGGTGGGCGGCCCTGGACGTGGTGACCAGCACCGGGTCCACCAACGCCGACCTGCTCGACGCCGCTCGGGCCGGGGCCGCGGACCGGACGGTGCTCATCGCCGAGGAGCAGGTTTCCGGCCGGGGCCGACACGCCCGTCAGTGGACCAGCCCGCCGCGCGCCGGGGTGAACCTGTCGGTGCTGCTGCGCACTCGCGGTGTGCCGCTGGACCAGCTGGGCTGGCTGCCGCTGCTGACCGGGGTGGCGGTGGCCGAGGCGGTGCAGCAGATCGCCGAGGTGCCGGTGACGCTGAAGTGGCCCAACGACGTGCTGGTGCACGGCCGCAAGCTGGGCGGCATCCTCGCCGAGCTGGCCGCCACCGGGCCGGACCCCGTGGTGGTGGTGGGGCTGGGCCTCAACGTCAGCCTGCGGGCCGAGGAGCTGCCCGTGCCCACCGCGACCTCGCTGGCGCTGGAGCAGTCCGCCTGCACCGATCGCGACCCGGTGGTGCGCGCGGTGCTGCGCGAGCTGGCCCGGCAGGAGCGCGCCTGGCGCGGCAAGGCCGGGGACCCGGTGCTGTCCGGGCTGGCGCAGGCCTACCGGGCGCGCTGCTCCACGCTGGGCCAGGAGGTGCTGGTGCACCTGCCGCACGGCGAAGAGCTCGCAGGAGAGGCGGTGGACGTGGACGCCACCGGCCGCCTGGTGGTGCGCGACGCCACCGGGCGCACCCACGCCCTGTCCGCCGGAGACGTGACACACGTGCGATCCGCGCAGCGGTAGCGTTCCCCGCGCCCGTCGTCGACCTGGGAGGTCTCGTGGCATACCCCGAGGACGCCCTCGCGCCGGAGGAGCAGGTGGTGCTGCACCGGCACCCGCACTGGAAGATGCTGGTCGGCCCCGTGCTGGCGCTGCTGGGCGTGGTGGGGCTGGCGTGCTTCCTGGCGGCCGCGGTGCGCAACCAGAGCTGGGCGCACGCCGGCTGGGTGGTGCTGGCCGTGCTGGCCGCCGCAGCGGTGGGGCGGCTGACGCTGCTGCCGTTCCTGCGCTGGGCCACCACCCACTTCGTGCTCACCGATCGTCGGATCCTGGTGCGCCAGGGGCTGCTGCACCGCTCGGGCCTGGACATCCCGATCACCCGCATCAACAGCGTCCGCTTCCGGCACAGCCTCACCGACCGGCTGCTGCGCACCGGCACGCTGATCGTGGAGTCGGCGTCGCAGGAGCCGCTGGAGTTCGACGACATCCCGCAGGTGGCGCGGGTGCACACGCTGCTCTACCACGAGGTGCTGGACAGCGGTCGGGGCCCGGCGGAGCGCGACCCCGACCGCGAGGCGTGGCCGGACCCGGCAAAGAGCGAGCGTTGAGCGCACCAAGCTCGGGCAGGCATAGGCTGGCTTCTTGTGACGAAGGTGTTGCTCGCGGAGGACGACGAGGCCATCGCGGTGCCGCTCGCCAGGGCCCTGCAGCGGGAGGGCTACGCGGTGGAGGTGGTGGCCGACGGGCCGGACACGCTGAAGCAGGCCACCACTGGTGACTTCGACCTGCTGGTGCTCGACCTGGGGCTGCCCGGCATGGACGGGCTGGAGGTGTGCCGCCGGTTGCGGACCGTGCGTCCGGACGTCGCGGTGCTCATGTTGACCGCGCGCACCGACGAGGTGGACTTCGTGGTGGGCCTGGACGCCGGGGCCGACGACTACGTGGGCAAGCCCTTCCGGGTGGCCGAGCTGATGGCCCGGGTGCGGGCGCTGCTGCGCCGCCGCGGCAGCGGGGGTGACGAGGTGCTCGACATCGCCGGCATCCGGCTGGACCACGCCGCGCGGCGGGTGTACGTGGACGGGCTCGAGGTGAGCCTGGCCAACAAGGAGTACGAGCTGCTCAAGCTGCTGCTGGAGCACGCCGGCCAGGTGGTCACCCGCGAGCAGATCCTCACCGAGGTGTGGGGCGACCCGTCGCTGCGCGGCTCCAAGACCCTGGACATGCACATGTCGTGGCTGCGCCGCAAGATCGGCGGGCACAGCAGCGGTGCCAGCGTCAGCGTGGACAACGGCGACCTCGACCGACGTATCTCCACCGTCCGCGGCGTCGGGTTCCGACTCAACCTCATCTGATCCGGTGGCTGCCTGATGCGCCGTCGCATCCTGATGTCCACCCTGCTGGTGGTGGCACTGACCGCGCTGCTGCTGGGGGTGCCGCTGATGTTCACCACCTGGCGGCTGGTGGACGACGTCACCACCGGTGACCTGGCTGCGCGGCTGGACCGGGTGGCTGCCGACCTCACCGCCCAGGAGGGCGACAACAACCGCATCGACGGCGTGCTGGACACCGACCGGCTGGGCCTGGCCCTGCCCGCGGGCGGACGGCTGCAGGTCACCTACCCCGACGGCAACGGCGCCATGCAGAGCGTGGTGATCGGGGCGCCGGAGGTGGCCAACCCGGTGGTGCAGGTGCTCGACCTGGGGCGCACCGGGTCGCTGGAGCTGCAGGTGCCCAGCGACGGGCTGCGCACCACCCAGCTGCAGGCGATGGCGGTGGTGCTGGTGGTCATCCTGGTGGCCACCGGCGGCGGGGCGCTGATCTCCACCATCACCGCCCGGCGGCTGGCTGGTCCGCTGATGGACGTCGCCCACCGAGCGGCCCGGCTGGGCTCGGGGGACTTCCGGGCCGACCCCACCCGCTACGACATCGCCGAGCTGGACCGCGTCTCCGACGTGCTGGACTCCTCCGCCGCGGAGCTCGCCGCCCTGGTGCGCCGCGAGCGCGAGCTGGTCGGCGACGTGTCCCACCAGCTGCGCAGCCGGCTCACAGCGGTGCGGCTGCGCCTGGACGAGCTGGCCGACCACGCCGACCCGGTGGTGGTGGAGGAGGCCGCGGCCGCGCTGGCCCAGGTGGACCGCCTGACCAACGCCATCAACGACATGGTGACCGCCTCGCGGGCGGTGCGGACCTCCGCCGCCGGCGCCACCGACGCCGCCCGGGTGCTGCACGAGCTGGTGGCGGAGTGGGAGCCGCTCTACACCGACGCCGGCCGGGTGCTGCGGGTGGACGTGCCGGAGAGCGCCACCGCCCGGGTGAACCAGGCGCGGCTGCGCGAGACCGTCGGTGTGCTGCTGGACAACGCGCTGGCCCACGGCGCGGGCGAGGTGCGGCTCACCATGCGGCTGGTGCCCGGGCGCCTGGGTCCCGGCAGCGACTCGTTCATGGAGCCCACCGCGCTCATCGAGGTGGCCGACGAGGGGCCGGGCGTGCCCGACGAGCTGGTCCGGCACGTCTTCGAGCGAGGGTTCAGCGGGGCGGACTCCACCGGCGTGGGGCTGGCGCTGGCCCGGTCGCTGGCCGAGACCGACGGGGGACGGCTGGAGCTGCGAAGGGCACGACCACCGGTGTTCGCGCTGTTCCTCACCGTGCCCCACCCCGACGGCGAGCCCGGCCCGGAGCCGACGCCCAGCCAGCGGCCCGCCACCGTGGCGCGCGAGCCCCGCTAGGGAACGCCCAGCGAGCTCGGACGATCAGCGAGCTCGGACGGTCAGCTGGCCTCGCGCTCAGCCAGGTCGTCGCCGGGAGGTTCCACCGCCGCCAGGTCCTCCTCCAGCTCGAGGAAGACGAACTTGCGGAAGGCCCACCAGCGGAACACCATCGCCAGCAGCGTGCCGATGATCTGCGCGCTGATGAAGTCGGCGATGTTCTCCTCGAGCGGGGTCACGTTGGGCACCCGCAGCTCGAAGACGTAGCTGGAGATCCACAGCGGCGCGGCGTTGATGCCCATGCCGACCGCACTGATCGCGAAGAACAGTGCCGCCTCGTGGTGGGTCTCGCGGCCACCGCGCGCCTTGAACGACCACTCGCGGTTGAGCACGTACGACAGGATCGTGGCCACCAGCACCGCGAAGATCTTGGCGGTCACCGGCTTCTCCGCCAGCACCGTGGTCTTGAGCAGGTAGAAGACGGCGGTGTCCACGATGAAGGTCGTGCCGCCGACCATGGCGAACTTGACTAGCTCACGGTGGGCGAGCGCCAGCTTTTGTAGCGGTGCTGGCATGCGGGCCACAGCCGCGTCGACGAAGGACACGACCCGCACTCTACGAGGCGACCTCGGGCTCCGACGCCTTGACCGGGCCGCCGCGTGGCCCGAGCACGGCTGCGCGGTGCGGGAGGTCACGCGAGCGCGTGGCACGATCTGTGCCTGTGACCGATGACGTGCAGCCCCGTCCCGTGGACCTCGCCACACCGGTGGCGCAAGCCCCGCGACCGGCCCCGGCCCGCGCCGGCGACTCGCCGGTGGTCGCCATGATCGGCGGCGGTCAGCTGGCCAGGATGACGGCCCAGGCCGCGGTCGCGCTGGGCCAGACCCTGCGGGTGCTCTCCGCCGGCCCGCAGGACCCCGCCGCGCAGGTCAGCCCGGACGTGGTGCTCGGTGCGCACACCGACCTGGCCGCGCTGCGGCTGGTGGCCGCCGGTGCCACGGCGGTCACCTTCGATCACGAGCACGTTCCCCAAGAGCACCTGCACACCCTGGTGGCCGAGGGAGTGGCGGTGCTGCCACCGCCGGAGGCGCTGCTGCACGCCCAGGACAAGCTGGTGATGCGCACGCGCCTGGCCGAGCTGGGCGCGCCGGTGCCGCCCTTTGCCGAGGTGCACCGCCCCGAGGACGTCATCGCCTTCGGCGGCACCCACGGCTGGCCGTGCGTGCTCAAGGCCATCCGCGGGGGCTACGACGGCCGCGGGGTGTGGATGCTCGACGCCGCCGAGCAGGCCCGCGCCGTGGTGGCCGAGCAGCTGGCGGCGGGCACCCCGCTGCTGGTGGAGCAGCGGGTGCCGTTCGTCCGGGAGCTGGCCGCCGTGGTGGCGCGCTCGCCGTTCGGGCAGGGCGCGGCCTGGCCGGTGGTGCAGACGGTGCAGCGCGACGGCATCTGCGCGCTGGTGCTGGCCCCGGCACCGCAGCTCTCCGACGCCCTGGCCGAGCAGGCCGAGCAGCTGGCCCTGGGCCTGGCCGCGCAGCTGGGCGTGGTGGGGGTGCTGGCCGTGGAGCTGTTCGAGACCGCCGACGGCGAGCTGCTGGTGAACGAGCTGGCGATGCGCCCGCACAACTCGGGGCACTGGAGCATCGAGGGGGCGCGCACCTCGCAGTTCGAGCAGCACCTGCGGGCGGTGCTGGACTACCCGCTGGGCTCCACCGCCATGACCGCGCCGGTGGTGGTGATGGCCAACGTGCTCGGGGCCGCGGAGGCGCCGGCGATGAGCATGGACGAGCGCACCCACCACCTGTTCGCCCGCCTGCCGCACGCCAAGCTGCACCTCTACGGCAAGGCGGAGCGGCCCGGTCGCAAGGTGGGCCACGTGACGATGCTCGGGGACGACCTGGAGCAGGTGCAGCGCGAGGCGGAGCTGGCGGCACGGTGGATGTCGCACGCGGAGTGGACCGACGGATGGGACGTGCACGGTGAGTGATCCGCAGGTGGGCCTGATCATGGGCAGCGACTCCGACTGGCCGGTGATGCAGGCGGCTGCCGAGGCGCTGGCCGAGTTCGAGGTGCCCTTCGAGGTGGGCGTGGTCTCCGCGCACCGCACCCCGCAGCGCATGCTCGACTACGCCACCAGCGCGGCCGGTCGGGGACTGCGGGTGATCATCGCCGGAGCCGGCGGGGCGGCGCACCTGCCCGGGATGGTGGCCTCGGCCACGCCGCTGCCGGTGATCGGCGTGCCGGTGCCGCTGAAGCACCTCGACGGCATGGACTCGCTGCTGTCCATCGTGCAGATGCCGGCCGGGGTGCCGGTGGCGACGGTGTCGGTGGGCGGGGCGCGCAACGCCGGCCTGCTCGCGGTGCGGGTGCTCGGGGCGAGCGATCCCGCGCTGCGCCAGCGGATGGCGGACTTTCAAGTGGCGCTGGAGAAGTCGGTGCACGCCAAGGACGCAGCGCTGCGCGAGAGCCTGCTGGGCTGAGGCGCCTGCTGCGGTGTGTGGCGGGCGACTACGATCGGGGTTACTAATCGTTAACCAGGAGGAACCCTGTGGCCAGCCAGTTCGGCAACCCCGACTTCGACATGTACCGCCTCGGTGACGAGCACGAGGCCCTGCGCGAGGCAGTGCGCTCGCTCGCCGAGAAGGAGATCGCGCCCTACGCGGCGGACGTCGACGAGCACGAGCGCTACCCCGAGGAGGCCCGCAAGGCCCTCGTGGCCGCCGGCTTCAACGCCGTGCACGTGCCGGAGCGCTTCGGCGGCGAGGGCGCCGACTCGGTCGCGGCCTGCATCGTCATCGAGGAGGTCGCGCGGGTCTGTGGCTCGTCGTCGCTGATCCCGGCGGTGAACAAGCTGGGCACCATGGGGCTGATCCTGTCCGGCAGCGAGGAGCTGCAGCAGCAGGTGCTGCCCTCCATCGCCTCCGGGGCGGCCATGGCCTCCTACGCGCTGAGCGAGCGCGAGGCCGGCTCCGACGCCGCGTCCATGCGCACCCGCGCCAAGGCCGACGGCGACGACTGGATCATCAACGGCACCAAGGCGTGGTGCACCAACGCGGGCGTGTCCCAGTGGTACACCGTGATGGCCGTGACCGACCCCGAGAAGGGTGCCAACGGCATCTCCGCGTTCATGGTCAACGCCGACGACGAGGGCATCTCGGTGGGTGCCAAGGAGCGCAAGCTCGGCATCAAGGGCAGCCCCACGCGCGAGGTCTACTTCGAGCAGTGCCGCGTGCCCGGCGACCGGATGATCGGCGCGCCCGGCACCGGCTTCAAGACCACCCTGAAGACGCTGGACCACACCCGGCCCACCATCGGTGCGCAGGCCGTCGGCATCGCCCAGGGCGCACTCGACGCGGCGATCGCCTACACCAAGGACCGCAAGCAGTTCGGCCAGTCCATCAGCCGGTTCCAGGGCGTGGAGTTCATGCTCGCCGACATGGCCATGAAGATCGAGGCCGCCCGGCACATGGTGTACACCGCCGCGGCGCGCGCAGAGCGGATGGAGCCCAACCTCGGCTTCATCTCCTCGGCCGCCAAGTGCTTCGCCACCGACGTCGCCATGGAGGTGACCACCGACGCCGTGCAGCTCTTCGGTGGCGCCGGCTACACCCGTGACTTCCCGGTGGAGCGGATGATGCGCGACGCCAAGATCACCCAGATCTACGAGGGCACCAACCAGATCCAGCGCATGGTGATGGCCCGCTCGCTGCTCAAGTAGGAGCCCCCGCTCATGTAGAACCCCCGCCTGCGGGTGCAGGCACCAGCGCCGCGCGGTGCGACCGGCAGACACCGGTCCCACCGCGCGGCGCTGTCGTGGGGCCAGGCGCCCGCGCTGTCAGGTCCCCACGTGGCGGAGCGGGCACCGCGGCACCAGTGCCGAGCAGGTCGCCATCGCTGCGGCCACGCCCAGGAGGGCGACCAGTCCCGGGAGCCGGATGCCCTCGGGCGCCTCCTGGATGAGCACGAACGCGCCCATGGCCAGCACGAACCAGCCGAAGACCCGGCGCAGGGCGTCGGCCGGGATGCGGTCGACCAGCCGGGCGCCCAGCAGGCTCCCGACCACGGCGGCGGCGGTGATGGCCCCCACGAGGGACCAGTCGATCGACACCGTGGCCAGGTAGCCCGTCAGCCCGGCGAAGGACTTCATGGCGATGACCAGCAGCGAGGTGCCCACGGCCACCCCCATCGGGAGCCCGGCGAGCAGCGCCAGCGCCGGGACCACCAGGAAGCCGCCGCCCGCGCCGACCAGTCCGGTGACCAGGCCGACGGCCGCGCCGTCGAGCAGGACCCGGCCCACCGGCAGCTGGGCGTGCGCCTGCGCGCCATCGGCCGGCTTGCGGCCGCGGAGCATGGCGACCGCGGTGGCCACCATCATCGCGGCGAACCCGATCATCAGCAGCTGTGCGGGCAGGTGCCCGCCGAGGAGTCCGCCGACCAGCGCGCCGGCCATGCCGGCGGCACCGAAGAGCAGCCCGGTGCGCCACCGGACGCGCCCGCCGCGGGCGTGGCCGACGACGCTGACCGCGGAGGTCACCCCGACCACCACGAGCGAGGCGGCGATCGCCTCCTTGGCGTCCATGCCGGCCACGTAGACCAGCAGGGGCACCATCAGGATCGACCCGCCGCCGCCGAGCAGCCCCAGGGCGAGCCCGACGACGACGGCGAGGGTGACGGTGAGCGCGATCAGCACCGGGTCACCGCCGCTGGCTCAGCTGGTCCAGGGCTGAGCCGGTGGTGCGGGCGCCGCGGGTGTTCCACGGCATCCGCGCCAGGGCCATGCCCATCGCGCAGGTGTTGGAGACGGCGGCGAAGACCAGGCCGCCGCCGACGAACCCGGACAGCCACTTCGCCCGCGGCACGACGGTGCTGCCGAGGACCCCGGTGAGCACGAGCGCCCCGGCGGCCAGGCGCACCTGCCGCTCCAGCTCCCAGCTCTGCCGACCGCGGTTCACCGCGCCGCCGGCCTGCTCCCAGCTCACCATGCCGCCGGCGAGGACGGTGGCGGAGGTGAGGCCGCCCGCCTGCAGCGCCTGCCGGGCCTGTCCCGCCCGCGCGCCGGAGCGGCAGACCAGGACCACGTCGTGGTGGTCGTCGAGCACCGAGCAGAGCTCGTCCAGGGAGGCCTTCAGCTCGTCCAGGGGGACGTTGAGCGCGCCGGGGACGTGGCCCGCCTCGAACTCCGCCGGGGTGCGCACGTCGATCAGCGTGGGGTCCGGGCTGGAGCTGTCGCCGAGGCGCTCGGCGAGGGTGGGGGCGTCGACGTCGGGAGTGCTCATGCGGGGGTCTCCTGGTGGTTCTCGGTGGGGTGGACGAGGGGGCAGCCGGCGAGGCCGGCGCTGTCGAAGGAGTCGTCGACCGCGACGACCTCCACGCCCCGGGCGTCGAGCAGGCTGGCCACGACCGCGGCGCGGTAGCCCCCGGCGCAGTGCACCCAGACCGGGCCGGCCGGCACCTCGTCGAGGCGGTGCAGCACCTCGTGGATCGGGACGTGCGTGGACCCGGCGATGTGGGCCTGCGCTCGCTCCTGGTCGCGGCGCACGTCGAGGATCGCCGTCCGGGGGTTGCCGGCCAGCTCGGCGGCCAGGTCGGCGAAGGTGGCCGTGGCGTGGCTGCGCAGCGGCTGGCCGCCGGCCCAGTCCTCGGGGCGGCCGGTGGCCATGGCGGCCGGCCGGTCGATGCCGATGCGGACCAGCTCGCGCTGGGCCTCGGCGACGTCCTCGGCCGCCTCGCCGAGCAGCGTCACCGGGGTGCCCCAGGGAATCAGCCAGCCGAGGTAGGTGACGAGCTGGCCGTCGAGGCCGAGGCTGAGGGTGCCGGCCACGTGCCCAGCGGCGAACGCGGTGCGGGTGCGCAGGTCCACCACCCACTCGCCGTCGTGGATGCGCCGGCGCAGCTCGGCGGGGTCGGCCTCGGTCGGCAGGGACAGGTCCACCTCGGCGGGGCCGGCGGCGTTGGCCGGGCCCATGTGCGCGTAGTAGGCAGGGTAGGCGTCCAGGCCGGCCAGCAGCTCCGCCACGTAGCGGGCCTCGTCGTTGGTCAGGGCAGGGTTGGCGAGCTTCTCCTGGCCGATGGTGCTGGCGGTCCCGCCGGACTGGGTGGCCGAGCAGAAGCTGCCGAAGCCGTGCGTCGGGTAGATCGCGGTGGGGTCGGGCAGCTCGGCGGCCAGCCGCCGTGCCGAGTGCCACTGGGCGTGGGCGAGGGTGTCGGTGTGGTCGGGGCCGAGCAGGTCGGGGCGGCCGGTGGAGCCGAGGAGCAGCGAGCCACCGGTGAACACCGCGACCGGCTCGTCGCCCTCGGACAGGGCGAAGGACAGGTGGGTGTGGGTGTGCCCCGGGGTGAGCAGGACCGTCACCCGCATCCGGTCACCGACCTCCACGACGTCGCCGTCGGAGACACCGGTGCGCTCGAAGGAGACCGGGTCGTCGGCGTTGAGCAGGTACTGCGCGCCGACCTCGCGGGCCAGCTGGTAGCCGCCGGTGACGTAGTCGTTGTGGATGTGCGACTCGAAGACGTGCGTGATGCGCACCCCGGCGGCCGCCGCCAGCCCGACGACGCGGTCGACGTCACGCTGGGGGTCGACCACC
The DNA here is from genome assembly GCF_058133635.1 of Rhodococcus sp. Z6_132. Lineage (NCBI taxonomy): Bacteria > Bacillati > Actinomycetota > Actinomycetes > Mycobacteriales > Nocardiaceae > Rhodococcus > Rhodococcus sp. Z6_132. The sequence continues at coordinate 113,265 of NZ_JBYUNP010000001.1, read as the reverse complement.
AGGGCGACCTCGCCGTCGTGGGCCAGGTAGGTGCGGTCACCCAGGCCGGGGGTGTCCAGGGGAAGGACGGTGATCGTCATGGGTTCCTCTCGTGCTGTGGTGTCGCCTGGTCAGGAAGCGGTCTGGACCGGGCACCCGGCCTCGATCCACGCCGCGGTGCCGCCGGCCACGCTGGTGGCGTCGGTGCCGACCGCGTGCGCCGGTCGATCTCGGGCCTCACGGCAGCTCCTGAAACGGCGTTTCCTATACCTAGGGGGGTATATGTTCTCCACCGTAGCACGGCAGATCGCCTACCCCCGGGGGTATCGCGTTCCGGTGGGTGGAAGCGCCGTCCTGCCGGCGTGGTCGCCGTCCGCAGAATGACGCGGGACACAGCTTGGGAAGGGACGCACCATGACGAGCCCCGAGACCGCCATCACCAACCTGCTCCACCGCTACGCCGAGCTCATGGACGCCGGCCGGTTGGACGACGCCGCCGCGCTGTTCCGGCACGCCCAGGTGCGCAGCGGGGGAGACCGGGTTCTCGACGAGGCCGGTTTGCTGGCGCAGTGGCGCGCCATGGTGAAGCTGTATCCCGACGGCACGCCGCGGACCAAGCACGTCATCACCAACCCCATCGTGGAGATCGACGAGACGGCCGGCCGCGCCACCTGCCGGTCGTACTACACGGTCCTGCAGGCCACCCCCACGCTGCCGCTGCAAGTGGTGGCGGCCGGGCGGTACCACGACGAGCTGGAGCGGGTGGACGGGACGTGGCGCTTCGCCGCCCGCGACTACACGATGCTCGACCTGGTGGGCGACGTGTCCGAACACCTGGCCTTTCCGGTGCCTGGTGCGGCCACGGCGTTCCCCGGTGCCGACCACGCCGACGTCACCGCCGTGGTCAACCGCTACGCCTACGCCCTGGACGACCGCGACTGGGACCGGCTCGACCAGGTGTTCACCGAGGACGCCGTCGCCCGCTACGGCCACCCCAGCCGCCCGGTGATCGAGGGACGGGTGGCCCTGGTGGACTCGATCAAGGCGATGCTCGGTGGGTGCGGGCCCTCGCAGCACCTGCTGGCCACGCACGTCGTCACCGTCGACGGCGACACCGCGGAGTCCACCTGCAAGGCGCGGGTGTACCACCACGGCGCCGGTGATCGGGCCGCGCTGGACCCCTACGAGTGCTTCGGCGTGTACCGCCACCAGCTGCGCCGAACGGCGGCGGGGTGGCGGATCACCGACCTGCTCTTCCACGTGCAGCACACCGTCGGCGACATCAACGTCCTGCAGCCCGCCCAGGCCTGAGCGGCCTGCGCCGCTCGAGCCTGACCGGCCTGCGCCGCTCGACTACGTCGTCTCGCGCACCGGCACGTCGCTGAGCAGGACGCATCCGAGTGCCGCCGCCTCCGGGCCACGCCAGCCGGGGCGGGTAGCAGACCGGCCGGCGTCGCGGTGCGGAAGCCGAAAAGTATGGTCAGGCACTGATGCCTGATGGTGCCCGTCGGGCGCCTCCCTCAACTCGGATCGGATTGTCGTGCACCCGAACGCCGTTCATGCGGACTCCGCACCCGGGAGCGCCTCGGGGCGCGCCGCTGGGAGCCTGTACCGCCTCGTCTCCACCCGCGCCGACGCCGGCGGCACCGAGGTCTTCGCCTCCAGCGAGCACGTCGCCAGCCCGTGGGGGCCGGACCTGCAGCACGCCGGACCCGTCGCCGGGCTGCTGGTGCGGGCGATGGAGCGAACGAACCCGCGCGAGGGCACCCGCCTCGGTCGCATCAGCGTCGACCTGCTGGGCGCCGTGCCGATGAGCGAGCTGCACGTGCGCGCCTGGGTGGAGCGCCCCGGCCGACGCATCGAGCTGCTGGCGGCGGAGATCACCGCCGCCGACCGCACCGGCACGCTGCGGCCGGTGGCCCGCGCGCACGGGTGGCGGCTGCAGACCAGCGACACCGCCGACGTGCAGCACCTCGCCGACCCGCCGCTGCCGGTGGTCAGCGCCGGGGCCCAGGACCTCGGACACCTGCCGTTCCCGGATGCCTGGCAGCACGGGTTCGTCGATGCGCTGGAGTGGCAGGTGCCGCCCGCCGCCGACCAGCTCGGCACGACCACCGGAGCGTGGATGCGGCTGCGGATGCCGCTGGTGGCGGGCGAGGAGCCGACGGACCTGGAGCGGGTGAGCACCATGGTGGACGTGGCCAACGGGCTGGGAGCGCGCCTGGACGCCGCCGACTGGCTGTTCCTCAACACCGAGCTGACCATCCACCTGTTCCAGCCGCCCACCGGGGAGTGGGTGGGGCTGACGGCGGAGACCTCGGTGGGCAGCGACGGCCTGGCCATGAGCTCGGGAGTCATCCACTCCGCGGCCGGGCCGATCGGCCGCGTCACCCAGAACGTGCTGGTGGAGCGCCGCCCTCGGTAGCGCCTCCGTTGGGGGCGCGGTGTGGTGTGATCTGGTTCACCAGAGGCAGAGGAGCCAGACGTGGGAGCAGCAGGTGCAGACCAGGGCACGGCCACCGAGAGCGCGGTGGACGTCGGCGGGCTGAGCATGCACGTGGTGCAGCAGGGCAGCGGGCCGGCGGTGGTGCTCTGCCACGGTTTCCCCGGGCTCTCCTACAGCTGGCGCCACCAGCTGCCCGCGCTCGCCGCGGCCGGCTACCGGGCCATCGCGGTGGACATGCGCGGCTACGGCCGCACCGACGCCCCCACCGACCCGCAGGCCTACGACCGGGCCAGCACCGTCGCTGACATGGTGGGGCTGCTCGACGCACTGGGCCTGGACGACGCGGTGTTCGTGGGCCACGACTTCGGCGCCGCGCTGGTGTGGGACCTGCCGCAGTGGGCGCCGGGCCGGGTGCGCGCCCTCGTCCAGCTCAGCGTGCCGCGCACGCCGTCGATGCCCGTGCTGCCCAGCGCCGCCTTCGCCCACCAGGCGCAGCGGCACTTCCTGCACCTGCACTACTTCCAGGAACAGGGCGTCGCCGACGCCGAGCTCGACGCCGATCCCCGTGGCTTCCTCAGCCGGGTGTTCTGGGCGCTCAGCGGCGGCTACCGCTACCTGGACATCTTCGCCCACCCCAGCGCGGGCAACGGCTACCTGGACGTGCTGCCGGAGGCGCCGCCGCTGCCCTGGCCGTGGCTGAGCGAGGCCGAGCTCGACCACTACGTGCAGGAGTTCACCCGCACCGGCTTCACCGGCGGCCTCAGCTGGTACCGCGCCCACGACCACATCTGGCGGGAGAAGCAGCAGCGCCCCGACGAACCGGTCACCGTGCCGGTCTGCTTCATCACCGGCGACCGCGACCCGGTGCAGACGATGACCGGGGCCAGGTCGATGGAGCAGATGCGGGCCTCGGTGCCGGGCCTGGCCGCCGAGCACGTCATCGCCGGCGCCGGGCACTTCGTGCAGATGGAGGCGGCCGAGCAGGTCAACCGCATCATGGTGGACTTCCTCGCCAACCTGGACTGATCGGCTAGACGGCCGGCCACTGCGGCGCAGCGCCCGCGACGCGCGGGTCCCCCGCACGGGAGGCCGGTGGGGGGCGGTCGGTCAGGCCGGCCACGCTGCGCTGGTTGCCCGCCTCCGCAAGGGCGGCCGCCGCCACCTCCGCCACCTCGCGCGCAGCCTGCTGGGAGCGGGCGTCGAAGGCGGCCGCGGCGCGGGAGTAGATGTTGACCGAACCCACCGTCGCCCCGTGCCCCGGCACCGCGGTGGAGAGCACGCTGCGCACGCCAGCCTCGGCGGCTCCGCGGGCGAACGCGGGCCAGCGCGCCTCGGCCGTCAGGTCCTCCGCCAGCTGGGTGACACCGCCGGTGCCGGCCAGCAGGCACGGGCCGGCGCCAGCGGCGTACTGCAGGGCATCCATCCGCCCGGCGAGCGGATCGGTGGAGGCCACCGTGAACGGGTCACCCTCGCCCACCAGCGTGACCGACACCTCCTCTGCGCCCGCGACGGCGTCCTTGGCCAGCAGCGCGACCAGGGACAGGATCTCCTCGCGGGCGACGTGGCCGGCCACCCGCGAACCGGGCTCGGCCATCGGCGGCGGTGCCGGTGCGTCGTTGGGCTGAGCTGGCGTGGGCTCCGCGGGAGTGGATGGATCAGGTGTGGCACTCATGGGGCGCTCCTGTGACGCGAGTGCCGCGGGGCCCGCGGCACGACACGGTGAGTACCGAGGCCGGGTGCCGGGGCGGACAGCTCTCGTCGGCACGTCGACGGCCGGTCCCTGTCCTGGACCCCGGCGGCGCCTCGTACGAATCAGCGCAAGTGCGCCGTGTGCATTCGTGCCGCTGACCATAGTCCAGCCGGTCTGGTCCGGCTCGACGCCGAGGGGCGGCCCGGGTGGGCAGCACCAATCTGTGTGGCACAGATCACTGTACGCCGAACCGGGTGGTCAGCGGGCTGCGGACACGGTCGGGCGTGGACCGGACGGGCGCTCGAGTGGTCACCCGCACGACGAGGCGGCCATGGTGGTGCGGCTGAACTGGGGCGAGGCGCTGAACCTGCCGGCCCGCCCGCTGTGGAGGCTGACCCTTGGCGTGGGATGACTAGCCGGTGGGGTGGGCCTGGGCGACGAGGGCGGCCGCGACGTCACGCAGCTTGCGGTTGGCGTCCTGCGAGACCTGCGCCAGGATCGCGAACGCCTCGTCCTCGGAGCAGCGCCGCTCGCCCATGATGATGCCCTTGGCCTGCTCGATCACTGCTCGCGACTGCATCGCGCGCTCCATCTGCTGCGCCAGCTCGGTGGTGGTGGCGTAGAGGTGGGCGTTGGTGATGGCCACCGCGGCGTAGCCGGCGAAGTGCTCGGCGATCTCGACGGCGAGGTCCCCGATGACGCGCGCGCGCAGGGCGTAGATGTTGAGCGCCCCGACGGTCTCCCCGCGCAGCGGCAGCGGCACCGACACCGAGCTGCGCGCGCCGGCCTGCACCGCCTTGGGGATGTAGTCCGGCCAGCGAGTCTCGGTGCGCATGTCGTCCACCAGGACGGTGCGTCCGCTGGTCGCGGAGACCAGGCACGGACCGTGGCCGGTGCTGTACTGGCGCTCGTCGAGGACGAGGGCCAGCTCGCCGGTGGAGGCGAAGGTGAAGGGCCGGGTGCCCTTGAGCAGCGTCACCGAGACCTCGTCCACACCGGGGATGCACTGCTTGGCCAGGGTGGCGACCTGCCCGATGACCTCCTGCAGCGGCGTCTGGTCGAGCACGATGCGACCCAGGGCGCGCAACGGCTCCAGCAGGTCCGCCCGCGGGTCGGGTGTGTCACCCTGCGAGGGAGCGATGCTCCCGGAGGGAAACGATCCGGAAGTAGCCATGAAGGGGTCTCCTGGGTTGGCCCGGGCAGGCAAGCACGTCATTCTACCTGCGCCTCCCGCGCCGGGATGGGGCCCTCGCGGAGGTCGGCGTCAGCGGGGCAGGGTGCTGAAGGTCTTGCGGTAGCCGCTGGGCGAGACGCCGACGGCGCGGGTGAAGTGGTGGCGCAGCAGGGTGGCGGTGCCGAAGCCGCACTGCTCGGCCACCGAGTCGATGTCCAGGTCGGTGCCCTCCAGCAGCCGCTGGGCGTGCAGCACCCGCTGGCTGTTGAGCCACTGCAGCGGGGTGGTGCCGGTCTCGGCGACGAAGCGCCGGGCGAAGGTGCGGGCGGAGGTGTGGGCCTGCGCGGCCAGGCCGGCCACGGTGTGCGGCTGGTCGAGGTGCTCCAGCATCCACCCGAGGATCTCGCCGAGGCCGTCGCTGGTGCAGTCCGGGATGGGGCGCTCGAAGAACTGGCGCTGTCCGCCCTCGCGCTGCGGCGGCACCACCATTCGTCGGGCGATGGCGTTGGTGACGGTGGAGCCGAGCTCCCGGCGCACCAGGTGTAGGCACGCATCGATCCCCGCGGCCGTGCCTGCGCTGGTGATCAGGCTGCCCTCGTCCACGAAGAGCACCTCGGGGTCGACCTGGGCCAGGGGAAAGCGCGCCTGCAGCTCGCGCACGTGGCGCCAGTGGGTGGTGCAGCGGCGGCCGTCCAGCAGTCCCGCCGCCCCGAGGACAAAGGCGCCGGAGCACACGCTGAGCAGCACCGCACCGTTCTCGTGCGCCCGGCGCACCGCCGCCAGCACCTCCGGCGGGTAGTCGCCGAGCGCCTCGACGGCGGGAATGGCGACCAGGTCGGCACCCTCGATCCCCTCCAGGCCGTGGGACGGGACCACCTGCACGCCGACGGGGGAGGTCAGCGGGACTCCGGCCTCGGGGCCGCACACCCGGAAGTCGAAGGGGGGCACCCCGTCCTCGGTGCGGTCGATCCCGAAGACCTCGCAGACCACCCCGAACTCGAAGATGGCGAGGCCGTCCAGGACCAGGGCTGCGACCGACTTCAGCATGTGACCACTCTAACGGCAGGATCTTTGCGAATGCTGTCGTTCCTGCCACTGGTGGCGCTCATTGCGTGGTCGCAGCATTGCTGCCATGACGTTCACCGTGAGCACCCTGTCCCTGCACCGCAGCCACGCACCCGACACGGCCCGCGGGCCCGGGCTGGTCGCCCGCCTGCGTCGGGTAGACCTCTCCCGCTGGTTCACCCCTGCCGCGCCGCTGGTGGGCCGGATGGGTGCGGATCGCGACGCCCAGCGGCTGCGCCGCGACCTCCAGGCGGCCCGCGACCACGCCGAGGGCGACTGGCCGCGCTGAGCAGCAGGGCCCACCCGCTGCGCGCGGAGCGCGACCCGGCACGGTTGGATGGCCGGGACGAGGCCGCGGGAGACGAGGCGGCGCGGGGGAGAAGAGGCCGGGCGTGGATCTCGAGCAGGTGGCCGACGAGCTGTACTCGGTGCTGCCCGAGGACTTCGTCGAGACCCGCAAGGAGCGCCAGGCCGAGGCCCGCGCCGCGGGCGACAAGGCCCTGGCCAAGGCCATCGGCGAGCTGGCCAAACCGACCTCGGCCGCCTGGGTGTGCAACCTGGCGGTGCGCCTGCGTCACGACGAGGTCGCGGGGCTGGTGGAGCTGGGTGCGCAGCTGCGCGAGGCGCAGCAGAACCTGGTGGGCGAGGACCTGCGGGCACTGAACCGCCAGCGCATGCAGCTGCTCTCGGCGCTCACCCGGCAGGCGGCCACCCTGGCCCGCGAGCACGGGCACCGGGTGAGCAGCAGCGTGGCCGGGCAGGTGGAGGACACCCTGCGTGCGGCCATGGCCGACCCGGACGCCGGTGCGGCGCTGCTCACCGGCCGGCTGGTGCAGCCGATGGCCACCAGCGGGTTCGGCACGGTGACCGGCCGCCCGGACCTGCGGCTGGTGCCGCCGCACCAGGAGAAGACCACGCCAGCCCGCAGCCGCGCGACCCCGTCCCCGGCCAAGGCAGCGCCCCGGCCCACACCTGCGCCCCGGCGCCGGGCTGGCGAGAAACACCGGGCCGACGAGCAGAGGCGTGCCGAGGAGCAGCGGGCTGAGGAGCAGCGCCAGGCCGAGGAGGAGCGCCAGGCCGCGGAGCGCCGGCGGCAGGAGCTGGCCGAGGCCCGCCACGCGGCGGAGCGGGCCACGGCCGACGCCGAGGAGGCGCGAGCCACCGCCGAGGAGGAGGCCCACCGGGTGGCGGAGCTCACCGCTCGGCGCGACGAGCTGGCCGACCAGGTGGCGCAGCTGCACGCCCAGCTGCGCCAGACCGAGCGGGCCGCGGACGAGGCGCGCACCGAGCTGGCCCAGGCCCAGCAGCGCACCAGCAGTGCCGAGCGGGACGCCGCCGCCGCCGAGAAGGCCCGGGATCGTGCCGCCGCCCGGGTGGAGTCCCTCGCCGACGGCGACTGAGCCCGGTCAGCGCACCTCGGACAACCGGCCGGTGGCCACGTCGAAGATGAAGCCCCGCACGCTGTCCTTCACCGGGATGTACGGACTGTCCAGGATCTTCTGCACCTGCTGGCGGACGTCGGTCTCGAGGTCGGTGAAGGCCTCGGACGCCCAGCTGGGCCGGGTCCCGACCTCCTGCTCGATGGCGGAGCGGAAGTCCTCGTCGGTGAAGGTGAGCATCCCGCAGTCGGTGTGGTGGATCAGCACGATCTCCCGGGTGCCCAGCAGCCGCTGGCTGATGGCCAGCGAGCGGATCTCGTCGTCGGTGACCACCCCGCCGGCGTTGCGGATGACGTGGGCCTCGCCCTCCTTGATGCCCAGCGCGGCGTGGACGTCGAGCCGGGCGTCCATGCAGGCCAGCACCGCCACGTGCTTGGCCGGGGGCAGCGGCAGGGGCCCGCTGAAGGACGCGGCGTAGGCCTCGTTGTTCGTCAGGTACTCGTCGGTGACGCTCATGGCGGAGTCCGTTCGGTGGGCGGAGCGGGCGGGGGATCAGGACGGGCTGAGCACAGGTTCGCGCACCGAGGCCCCCGACGCTGGCTGGGGCGGCGCCGGCGGCGCCTGCTCGGGCCCGCCGTCACCGAGCAGGCCGCGGCGGCGCAGCAGCGGGACAACCCCCTCGCCGAACCAGTACGCCTCCTCCAGGTGCGGCTGGCCGGAGAGGATGAAGTGGTCCACGCCGAGGGCGGCGTACTCGGCCAGCAGGTCGGCCACCTCCTGGTGGCTGCCCACCAGCGCGGTGCCGGCGCCGGGCCGGATCAGCCCGTAACCGGCCCACAGGCCCGGGTAGACCTCCAGACGCTCGTTGGCGCCGGCGAGCTGCGCGGTCTGGCGGCGCTGGCCCTCCGACTCCACCGTCGCCAGCTTGTCCTGCACCAACGACGCCAGCGCGGGGTCGATGCGTGACTGCAGCCTGGCGGCCTCAGCCCAGGCCTCCTCGGTGGTGTCGCGGCTGATCACGTGCACCCGGATGCCGTGGCTGAGGCTGCGCCCGTGTCGCGCTGCGCGGGCCCGCACGTCGTCGAGCAGCTCCGCGGTCCTGGCCGGTGGCTCGGTCCAGGTGAGGTAGGTGTCGGCGTGCTGGGCGGCCACCTCCCGCCCCGCCGGGCTGGCCCCGCCGAAGAACACCTCGGGCACCGGGGACGGCGGGTTGTGCACGGTGGCGCCCTGCACCTGGTAGTGCTCGCCGGTGTGGTCGAACGGGGTGCCCGACCACGCCCCGCGCAGCACGGTGAGGAACTCCGCGGTGCGCTCGTAGCGGCGGTCGTGGTCGAGCCAGTCACCAAAGCGCCGCTGCTCCTGGGCGTCGCCGCCGGTGACGATGTTCAGCAGCAGTCGCCCGTCGGAGATCTCCTGGTACGCGGCGGCCTGCTGGGCAGCCAGGGTGGGGCTGACCAGGCCGGGGCGGAAGGCCACCAGGAACTTGAGCGTGCGGGTCTCCCGCAGCAGCGCCGCCGTCGTCAGCCAGGCGTCGTTGCAGTGGGTGCCGGTGGGGGTGAGGACGGCCTCGAAGCCGAGCTGCTCCACGGCCCGGGCCACCAGGGCCAGGTAGTCCAGCGACGCGGCGCGCGGAGCCGACGCGGTGCCCAGGTGGGCCTGGGCGCCGATCACCTCGCGGCCGTCGCCGGAGGTGGGCAGGTACCAGTGCAGGTGGATGCTCATGCGGTGACTCCCAGGTGACTGAGGATGGTGGTGCGCAGGGCGACCAGGGCGGGGTCGGAGCGCCGGCGCGGACGGGGCAGGTCGACGGGGAGGTCGTGGGCGATGCGGCCGTCGTCAAGGACGAGGACGCGGTCGGCCAGCAGCACCGCCTCCTCCACGTCGTGGGTGACGAGCAGGACCGCGAAGCCGTGCTGGTCCCACAGCCGCCCGAGCAGCTCGTGGGCGCTGAGCCGGGTGAGCGCGTCCAGCGCGCCGAAGGGCTCGTCCAGCAGCAGCAGCTCGGGGTTGCGCACCAGCGCGCGGGCCAGCGACACCCGCTGGGCCTCACCGCCGGAGAGGGTCAGCGGCCAGGCGTGCACCCGGTGGGTCAGGCCGACCTCGGCCAGCGCGGCCTCGGCCCGCTCCCGGCCGCCCCGACCCAGCCCGAGGGCGACGTTGTCACGCACCCGCTTCCACGGCAGCAGCCGCGGCTCCTGGAAGGCGACGGCCCGGCTGGCGGGCACCTCGATGGTGCCGGTGTGGCCGGTGTCCAGGCCGGCCAGCGCGCGCAGCAGGGTGGACTTGCCGGAGCCGCTGCGCCCCACCAGGGCGACGATCTCACCGGGGGCCAGGTCGAGGTCGACGTCGCGCAGCACCGCGTCGGTGCCGAACGTGCGGCCCACGCCGCGGGCCGTGACCAGCTGGGTCTGCTCGGGGGTGCTCACGCGGGGACGAACGACTGACGCCATGACAGTGCCCTCCCTTCCAGGGTGCGGACGATGCCGTCGGTGGCCAGGCCGAGCAGGGCGTAGACCACCAGGCCCAGCACGACGATGTCGGTGCGGTAGAACTCGCGGGCGTTCATGACGATGTAGCCCAGGCCCGCGTCGGCGTTGATCTGCTCGGCCACGATGAGCGAGAGCCAGGCGATGCCCAGCGACTGCCGCAGCCCGACGAGGGCCTGGGGCAGCGCACCGGGCAGCACGACGTGGCGGGCCAGGGCGAAGCCCTTCAGCCCCAGCGTGCGGGCGGCCTCGACCAGCTTGCCGTCCACGCCGCGGATGCCGGCGAACAGGTTGAGGTACAGCGGGAAGGTGACGCCCAGGGCCACCAGCAGCACCTTGGGCTGCTCCCCGATGCCGAACCACAGGATGAACAGCGGCACCAGCCCCAGGAACGGCACGGTGCGCAGCATCTGCAGCGGTGGGTCCAGCGCCAGCTCGCCCAGGCGGGAGAAGCCGGAGACCAGGGCCAGCACCACCCCGGTCAGCAGGCCCAGGCCGACCCCGACCAGCACCCGCTGCAGGGAGATGCCCACCGCGTCGGAGAGCTGCCCGTTGCGCCATAGCTCCACCGCGGCGTCCACCACCGACAGCGGGGAGGACAGCTTGCGCTCGGAGATCGCGCCGGCGCTGCTGAGGCCCTGCCACAGCGCGAGCAGCAGCAGCGGGCTGACCAGGCGCAACAACCAGCCGGCGCGCAGCCGTCGCCGCGGGTGGGCGGGTCCCGCCGCCGCGGGGGCCTCGGAGGTCACCGCGGGAGCCGCCGGCGGGCGCACCGTCGTGGCGGTCACGGCTGGGCCGCCGTGACGTCGGCGTTGAACCGGTCGTCGAAGAAGTCGCGGACCTTCGGTGCGGACGGGATGAGCTTGACGGCGGCGAAGCGGTCGGCCAGCTCCTGCTGGCGGGCGATCACCCGGTCGTCGATGGGGATCGCCCTGCCCCGGGAGGTGTCGAAGGTGACGGTGGCCACCGCGGCCGGGAGGTTGGTCAGCTGGGAGTAGACCGGCACCCACTGGTCGGGGTGCGCCGCGGCCCAGGCGCGCGCCTTGACCAGCCGCACCAGGAAGTCCTTGATGGCCGCCTCCGTGGTGGGGTCGGCCAGTGCCGCGGTGGAGGCGACGGTGTAGGTGTAGCCGGTGGACAGCGTGGTGCCGTCGGCCACCACCTTCGCCCCGGCGCTGGCGATCGCCACCGCGTAGTAGGGGTTCCAGACCGCCCAGGCGTCCACCTGCCCGGCCGCGAACGCGCTCTGGGCGTCCGGCGGGGCGAGGTAGCGGACGGTGACGTCGTCCTGGGACAGCCCCGCCTGCTGCAGCAGCCCGATGAGCAGGCCGTGCGAGCTGGAACCCTTGGCCACCGCCACGCTCTTGCCCTTGAGGTCGGCGGCCGTGCGGATGCCGGTGCCGTCCCGGGTGAGCAGGAAGTCGTTGGCCTTGTCGCGCTCCTCCACCGAGACGATCCGTGCCTCGATGCCGGCCGCCTGCGCCAGCACCGGCGGGCTGTCGCCCACGCTGCCGAGGTCGATCGCCTTGGCGTTGAGTGCCTCCAGCAGCGGCGGTCCGGCGGTGAAGCTGGCCCACTCCACCTTGTACGGCAGCTCGTCGAGCTGGCCGGAGACCTTGAGCACCGACTGCACCGACTGCACCTGGTCGCCCACGTGCAGGGTCACCCCGGACAGGTCGATCGAGCCGTCGGCGGCGAGCACCGGGGCGGGTGGCTCGTCGGCGCTGCAGCCGACGAGGACGACGGACAGGACGGTGGTGGCCAGCACGGAGAGTGCTCGTCTTCGGGACAGGGGGAACGACATCGGAGGCCTTTCGGGCGCAAGAGGGCAGCGCCGGCCGCCACGGGGCGGGGCGCAGGAAGGGGTGCGAGCAGGGGCGCGCTCAGCGGCGCAGGGCGATCAGCCGGGTCAGGCGGTGCCGGGCCGACAGCTGGCGCCGGCGGTGCGGCACAGGTCGACGTGCCGCCGGCGCGAGAAGGCGGGTCGGATCATGCTCGGGGTGGGCAGGGCCGGCACAGTTGCCTCCATCGGTCCTGGCAGTAGCACCCACTCCCGCGTGCTGCGGGGGGTTGCTGCGACGTCGACGAGCCAGGTCTCTCGGTCGCTCTGGATGGTGTGGCGCAAGGCTAGCGAGGCTGGGCGGCGGCAGACAACGAATCGGCTCAGCGTGAGCCGAACCCCAGGGTGGCGCAGCGCGCCTAGCCGGCAGCGACGGCGGGCTGCTCCACGGTGCGGGCCAGGATGCCCAGCGTCGCGCGCAGCCCGGCCTCCGGGATCACCGGGAAGACGCCCTTGTCGCGGAAGCGGTCGTCGATCTCGCTCCAGTCGTAGTACGAGGTGACCAGGGTGCCGCCCTCGCGGGCCTGGAGCCGGTAGCCGTAGAGGTGCCGGATGGGCGGCTGGATGGTGCCGGAGATCGTCCACTCGATCAGCTCGTCGGGCACCAGGGCGGTGATGATCACCGTGACGTCGTACTTGCCCATGGGGAAGTCGTTGAGCGACTCCCGGTCCATGTGCACCAGGAACTCGTCGCCCACCGCGCGCACCGCGTCGCCCTCGGCGGACTGCAGCATCCCGGAGCTGTCGATGCGCACGTGTCCCTGTGGGTCACACAGCAGCGCAAACACGTCCGCGGGGGACGCGGCCACCTGCCGCTGGACCTCGAAGCGCTCCGTCGTCATGGTGCCCACCCTGGCACGGCCGGGCGCTGGCCGCCGTGGGGAACCCGGGTCACAGGGCGGGGAAGGCCCGGTTGACCACCTCGCCCTGCTCGTAGACGTCGGCGGCGGGACCCAGGATCAGCGGGTCGGGCCGGCCCACCAGCTCGGCGTCCTTCTCGTCGTAGTCGAACAGGCTGAGCACGTGCCGCATGGCGGCCAGCCGGGCCCGCTTCTTGTCGTTGCTCTTCACCACCGTCCACGGCGCCCACTCGCTGTCGGTGTAGAAGAACATCGTCTCCTTGGCGTCGGTGTAGGCGTCCCACTTGTCGATGGACTCGAGGTCGGTGGGGGAGAGCTTCCACTGGCGCACCGGGTCGTTGGCCCGCTTGGCGAAGCGGCTGCGCTGCTCCAGGCGCGACACCGAGAACCAGAACTTGACCAGGTGGATGCCCGAGCGCACCAGCATCCGCTCCAGCTCGGGGGCCTGGCGCAGGAACTCCCAGTACTCGTCGTCGGTGCAGAAGCCCAGCACCCGCTCGACGCCGGCCCGGTTGTACCAGGACCGGTCGAACATGACGATCTCCCCGGCGGCGGGCAGGTGGGCGACGTAGCGCTGGAAGTACCACTGGGTGCGCTCGCGCTCGGTGGGCTTCTCCAGCGCCACCACGTGCGCGCCGCGGGGGTTGAGGTGCTCGGTGAACCGCTTGATGGTGCCGCCCTTGCCCGCGGCGTCGCGGCCCTCGAACAGGATCACCAGCGGCAGCCCCACGTGCTTGGCCCAGACCTGCAGCTTGAGCAGCTCGATCTGCAGCAGCCGCTTCTGCTGCTCGTACTCGCTGCGCCGCAGCTTGTCGGCGTAGGGGTAGCCCTGGCGCCAGGTGTCGGTGTCGCTGGTCATGCCGACCTGACTACCACGACCGCCGCCACGATGACGGTTCGCCGGGCCCCGCGGTGCTCAGGCCGGCTCCGCGGCCAGGCACTGCTGGGCCACGTGCCGCCCGATCGGCAGTGCGGCAGTGGCGGCCGGCGAGGGGGCGTTGAGCACGTGCAGGGTGCGGGCGGTGCGCTGCAGCAGGAAGTCGTGCACCAGGGTGCCGTCGGGGCGCACGGCCTGGGCGCGGATGCCCGCCGCGTGCGGCTGCAGGTCGGCCAGCTCCAGCTGCGGGCAGTACGTGCGGGCCGCGGCCAGGAAGGCCCGCCGGGAGGCCGAGCCCAGCAGCTCCCGGGCCCCGGTGCGCACGTTGCGCCGCGCCAGGTTCCAGAACCCGGCGTAGCCGAGGACGTCGCGGACGTCGGCCAGGTCCACGCTGCCCCGGCGGTACCCCTCCCTGGCCAGCCCCAACACCGCGTTGGGGCCCACGGTCACCCGGCCGTCCACCATCGGGGTGAGGTGCACGCCCAGGAACGGCAGGTCGGGGTCGGGGACCGGGTAGATCAGGTGCGACACCACGTCCCGCCGGTGCGGCGGCAGCTGGAAGTACTCGCCGCGAAACGGCACGATGCGGGCCTCGGGCCTGGCCCCGGCCAGTGCCACCAGCCGGTCGGCCTGCAGCCCGCCGCACACCACCAGCCGGCGGCAGCTCACCACCTGCTCGCCGGCGGTCACCACCACCTCGGTCGCCGACTCCGCGATGGCGCGCACCGCCGCCCCCAGCACCACCTGGCCGCCGAGGCGCTCCACCTCCCGGCGCAGCGCGGCGCACACCAGGGTGAAGTCCACGCTGGCGGTGACCGGCACGTGCAGCGCCGCCAGCCCGGCCACCGCCGGCTCACGCTCGCCCAGCTCCGCGGCGTCCAGGCGCGCCACGGTGATGCCGTTGTGCCCGGCGCGCTCGGCGAGGGCGTCCATCCGGGCCACCTCGCGACCGGTGGTGGCCACCACCAGCTTGCCCAGCTGGCGCACCGGGATGTCGTGGCGGGCGCAGAAGTCCTTGGTGGCCTGGGCGCCGGCCCGGCACAGCCGCGCCTTGAGGCTGCCCGGCTGGTAGTACAGCCCGGAGTGGATGACGCCGCTGTTGTGCCCGGTCTGGTGCCGGCCCAGCGCGGGCTCCTTCTCCAGCAGCACCAGGGACGCGCCGGGTCGCTGCTGGAGCAGGCTCAGCGCGGTGGCCAGGCCGACGATGCCGCCGCCCACCACGCAGTAGTTGTGCACCCGTGCGGCTCCCGCTACTCCGCCGCCCGGGTGCCGCCGACCTCGACCAGCAGCACCCCACCGATGATGAGCACGATGCCCATCCCCATCAGCGGGGTCAGGGGATCGTCGAAGAGGAGCTTGCCCAGCACGGCGACCGCGGCCACGCCGGTGGCGGCCCAGATGCCGTAGGCCACGCCCACCGGCACGCCACGGGTGAGCACCAGGTTGAGCGCGAGGAACGAGCCGGTGTAGCCGGCCACCACCAGCAGGCTGAAACCGAGCCTGCTGAAGCCCTCCGACGCTCGCAGCGAGAGGGTGGCGGTGACCTCCAGCGCGATCGCCAGGACCAGGAACAGCCACCTCATCGGCGGGGCGCCCGACAGGGCACGGAGGGGCGGAGCATGCGCTCAATCTAGACAGCCGAGGGCGGGTGAGACAGTGGGCCCCGAGACGATCCCAGAGCAGGGATCCCAGAGCAGGGATCACAGAGCACAGGAGAGCGTGATGAAGGTGCTGGTGGCGGCGGACAAGTTCCGCGGCTCGCTGTCCGCGCCGCAGGTGACCGCCCACGTGGCTGCCGGGCTGACCCGGGCGCGGCCCGAGGCGACGGTGGTGCAGCTGCCGGTGGCCGACGGGGGCGAGGGCACCCTGGCCGCCGCGGTCGCCGCCGGCTTCCGGCCCGTGCCGGTGGACGCCGCCGGACCCACCGGCGTCCCCTGCCGCACCGGCTACGCCGTGCGGGACGGGGTGGCGGTGGTGGAGCTGGCCGACGTGTCCGGGCTGGACCGGTTGCCCGGCGGCGTGCCGGCCCCGCTGCGCGCCAGCAGCCACGGCACCGGCGAGGTGCTGCGGGCGGTGCTGGACGCCGGCCTCCGCCGGGTGGTGCTGGGCGTGGGCGGCAGCGCGTGCACCGACGGCGGTGCGGGCCTGCTGCAGGCGCTGGGAGCCCGGGTGCTCGACGCCGCCGGGGCCGACGTCGGCCCCGGCGGGGCGGGGCTGGTCGACGTGGCGCAGCTGGACCTGGCCGGGCTGCACCCCGCGCTGGCCGAGACCGAGGTGGTGCTCGCCTCCGACGTGGACAACCCGCTGCTCGGCGCCCACGGTGCCGCCCCGGTGTTCGGGCCGCAGAAGGGGGCCGACGCCGACCAGGTGGCGCTGCTGGAGCGTGCCCTGCAGCAGTGGTCGGCGGTGGTCGAGGCCGCGACCGGCGAGCAGTGGGCGCACCGGCCGGGAGCGGGCGCCGCCGGTGGGGTGGGACTCGCCGCGCTGGCGGTGCTGGGCGCCCACCGCCGCCCCGGGGTGGAGCAGGTGCTGGAGCTGGTGGGCTTCGCCGAGCACCTGGCCGGCGCCGCGCTGGTGGTGACGGGGGAGGGCTCGCTCGACGAGCAGACGCTGCGGGGCAAGACCCCGGTGGGCGTGGCGCGGACCGCGGCGGCCGCCGGGGTGCCCGTGGTGTCGGTGAGCGGGCGCTGCCTGGTGGAGCCCGCCGCGCTGGCAGCGGCGGGCATCGGTCGGGCGTACGCGCTCACCGACCTCGAGCCGGACCCGCAGCGCTGCATGGCCCAGGCGGGCCCGCTGCTGCGTCAGCTGGCCATGCAGGTGGCCCAGGACTGGCTGCCCGGCGGTGGCCGTGCTGGGTGAGACCGTGCGCCAGCCGCTGTGGCGCTCCCGCCCGGTGGCCACCCTGGTGCTGATCAGCCTGCTCGGCTTCACTGGTTTCTGCTTCACCCTCTCGGCGCTGCCCGCCTGGGCGGTGCAGGGTGGCGCCGGCGTGGGCAGCGCCGGGCTGGTCACCGCGGTGCTGCTGGTCAGCACGGTGATTGGGCAGCTGGCGGTGCCGTGGTGGACCGCGCGCTTCGGCGCGGGTCGGGTGATGGCGGTGGGGCTGCTGGCCCTGGGCGCCCCGGCCCCGTTCTACGCGCTCAGCCACGACCTGCGCTGGCTGCTGGCCCTGTCCGTGGTGCGGGGCATCGGCTTCGCCATCCTCACCGTGGTGGGCACCCTGCTGACCTTTGCGCTGGCCCCGCCCGGCCGTCACGGGGAGGCGGTGGGGCTCTACGGCATCGCCATCTCGGTGCCCAACCTGCTGGCCATTCCCGCCGGGGTGGCGCTGACCCAGGCGGGGTTGTTCCCGTGGGCGGCGGTGCTGGCCGGCGCCCCGGTGCTGGCGGTGCCGCTGGCGTGGGGCCTGCACGCGGTGGCCGGCCCCGCCCGGAAGGCCGAGGTCGCTGCCCCTGCTGCCACTGCGGCCGCCGCTGCCCCTGCGGCCGCCGCGCGGTGGTCGGCGGTAGCCGCGGTGCTCAGCCCCTCCGTGGTGCTGCTGGCGGTGACCATCTCCGTCGGCGGGGTGCTCACGGTGCTGCCCATCGAGCGCCCGGACGGACAGCTGGCCGCCACCGCGGTGCTGCTGCTCGGTCTGGCCGGGGCGCTCACCCGCTGGCGGGTGGGGGCGCTGCGCGACCGGGTGCGCGGGGCGTGGCTGCTGCCCACCGCCGTGGTGGTCAGCGGGGTGGGCGGGGCGCTGCTGGCGGTGGGCCTCGGCCGGGCCTCGGGGACGGCGGCCGCGGTGGCCGTGCTGGTGGGGGCCACGGTGTTCGGTGCCGGCCAGGGTGCGGTGCAGAACCTCACCCTGGTGGACGCGTTCGCCCTGGCGGGGCCGGGGCGAGCCGCCACCGCGAGCGCGGTGTGGAACGTCGGCTTCGACCTGGGCACCGGGGTGGGCGCCGTCGCCGTGGGCGCCCTCAGCGCGACCACGCTGGGCTTTCCGCTGACCATGGGGCTCTGCGCGGCGGTGCTCACGTGCACCCTGCCGCTGGCGGTGCGCTCCAGCCGCCGGGCCGCCGCGGGCCGGGTCAGGTGATTCCGTCGGTGCGGTGGTGAATCATGACTACCGTGCCTCCCCGCCGCAAGACCGCCACCACGTTGACCCAGGAGGACGCCGCCGCCCTGCGCGCCGCCCTGGCCGAGGGCAAGCGTCCCACCGTCTACCTGCGCGACGGCGTGCCCAGCCTGGGTGTGCCCGCCGCCAGCAGCGCGCGGGTGGTCTCCGTGCAGGGGGAGTCCACCGTGCTGGCGCGGCCCAAGGGGATCAGCGACGACCTGCCCTACGAGCTGGGCGAGCTCTACGCCTCCCGCTCGGCCGCGCTCGCCGCCGCCGCACCGCCGCCCGAGGCCCCGCCGAAGCGGCGGCCCCGCGCTGTCGCCGCATCCAGGCCAGCGGCCGTCCGCAGTCCGGCACCCGTCGCGGCGGCCCCGTCCGCAGCGGACGCTGAGCCGGCCTCCGCCGCCCCCGCTCCTGCCGCCCCCGCTCCTGCTGTGCCCCCAGCTGTCGTGCCCGCGCCCGGTGCCACCGGGGCGCCCGCCCGCCCCCGGCGCAGCGGCCGCGGCACCCCGGAGCGGGTGACGGTGACCATCACCGGAACCGCGGACGGACAGTGGTCGGTGCAGGCCATCCGCGGCAGCGCCGCCGCGCGCGGCAAGGCCACCCCGGTGAGCCCGGACGCCGTCGCCCGCGCCGTGCACGAGCTGGGCGACGAGGCCACCACCAGCGCCGTGGCAGCGGTGCTCGACCACGCCCGTCGCAGCGCCGAGCAGCGGGTGGCGCAGCTCAGCGCCGAGCTGGAGGCTGCCCGCGCCGCGCTGCAGGCGCTGGCCAGCGCCGAGCCCGACCGCTAGAAGATCCAGACGCCCCAGGTGCCGGGCTTGAGCCCCACCTGCAGCAGCGTGTAGTCCACCAGCACCACCGGCGGGGCCAGCACCAGCATCCAGCTCTGCGGCAGCCGGGCCAGCTCACGGACGTCGCGCCAGCGGTCGGCGATCACCATGGCGCCGATGACCACCAGCGGGAACGACGTCATGGCCAGCACCCGGGTGTGGTCGGCGGTGACTGCCGCCGTGCCCAGCCACAGCAGCACCGCCAGCACCAGGCCCACTTGCTCCCGGCGCGACCAGCCGGGCCAGCAGTGCAGCAGCCCGGTGAGGGCGAAGCCCCACAACCCGGCCAGTGCCGACCACACCAGCAGCGGAGCCTCCGCCGTGGTCGAGCCCAGCAGCCCGGTGAACACCTCCCAGCGGGCCAGGAACGTCAGCCGCGACCCGCCGCCCGCGCCGACGGCGTGCAGGAAGAGCTCCAGCGCCACCTTGCCCACCAGCGCCCCGGCCAGCAGGTGCGCCGTGCGCGGGCGCAGCCCCACCGCCCGCGGCAGCTGAGGCACCAGCGCCAGCAGCACCAGCCCCACCGCGACCTGCTCGAAGTTCTGCCCCCCGGCCAGCACGCCCGCGGCCAGCTGCCACGCCGGTCGGTGGCGCAGCGACACCAGGACCACGATCCAGGCGAGCACGGAGAACGCGTCGTACATCCCGATCCACAGCAGCAGCACCGTGGTGACCGGGGCGAGGACGACAACGGTGGCTGCCACCAACCCGCTGCGCCCGCCCAGGCGCCGCCGCAGCCACAGCGTCAGCCACAGCGCGGCCACCGCCAGGGCGGCCGCGTGCAGCAGCAGGTACGCGGCGGTGCTGTGCACCGGCAGCAGCCGGTAGATGAGCTGGCCGAGCGGGGCACGGAGCAGGAACTGGCTGTCCTCGGGCAGCGGCGCCGTGGGCCACTGCCGCGCGGTCAGCTCGAACAGGTCCAGGTAGTCCACCTTGGCCGGCCCGGTGCGCCACAGCACCCACACGAGCACGCCCGCACAGGCCAGCGGCAGCGACACCACTGCGGCCAGCGCCGGCCGGATCCGGGCCCGCCCGAGGGCTGCCCTGGCCGGGCCCCGGGCGGGATCGGCGGTGGAGTCCGGACGGGGGGAGGGGGGTGCCGTCGTCATGAGGGTCGATGCTCCCGCCGCCTGCTGTGCACGACCTGACCGCTGCCTGGAAGCCCGCGGAGACCCCCAGGAGTGCCCTTACGCTGGCAGAACGTACAGCACGGGGCACCCGGCCGCCGGGGCACGGACGAGGCCCCCGTCAGCACGCCTGGGGCAGCGCGCGCTGACGGGTCGGCTCACTGCTGCGGGCGGGGCAGCATCGAGTCGGAGATGATCTTGCGCTGGATCTCGCTGGTGCCCTCGAAGATGGTGGTCAGCCGGGCGTCGCGCCAGTACCGCTCCACCTGCCGCTCGGTGGTGTAGCCGTTGCCGCCGTGCAGCTGCATCGCCTGGGTGGTGACCGTCGCGGCCATCTCGGTGGCCCGCAGCTTGGCCATCGCGGCCTCGCGGGTGCAGGTGACGCCCTGGTCGAGCAGGTGTGACACCTGGCGGTACATCGCCCGCGACTGCTCCACCTCCGAGGCCATGTCGGCCAGCGCGAAGCGCAGCGCCTGGAAGTCGCTGATCGGGTGGCCGAACTGCTCGCGCTCCTGCAGGTACACCGTGCAGTCCTCCACCGCGGCCTGGGCCAGGCCCACCGCGCGGGCGGCGGTGTGCACCCGGGCGATGTCCAGCCACGCCCCCACGCCGCTGAAGCCACCCTCCTGCTCGCCGGAGGTGACCACGTTGCCCGCCGGGATGCGCACGCCGTCCAGCTCCAGGTCCCAGGTGAGGAAGCCGTGGTAGCCGATCTTGTCGATCGGGCGGCCGGTGAGGCCGGGCACGAACTCCCCGCGCGGCTTGCTCAGCAGGAGCGTCTCCAGGCCGGCCGAGCGGGACTCACCCTCCTCGGGGTCACGCGTGCGGCAGAGGATCTGGATGAAGTCGGCGGCCTTGGCGTTGCCGCACCAGCGCTTCTGCCCGGTGAGCACGTACTCGTCGCCCTCGCGCACCGCGCGGGTGTGCACGCTGGCCAGGTCCGAGCCGGCCTCGGGCTCGGACAGGGCGATGGCCCCGATCCACTCGCCCTTGGCCGACAGCCGCAGCAGGCGCTCGCGCTCGGAGCTGTCGGCCAGCCCGGTGCCCAGCCCCTGCGCCCGGGCGATGATGCTGGCCACGCTCATCCAGGCCCGGGCCAGCTCCTCGGCCACCATGCAGTACTCGAACGCGCCCAGGCCGAGGCCGCCGTGCTCGGTGCCGATGGTGATGCCGAAGTAGCCCAGCTCACCCATCCGGGCGAGCAGCTCCTCGGGGATCAGGCCCTTCTCCGGGTCCAGCCGGTTGGCGACCGGCAGCACCTCGTCCCGGGCGAAGGCGCGCACCTGCTGCTGCAGCGCCTCGCGCTCGGGGGTGCGCCACGGCGGGGGCAGGGTGGGCAGCGCGGGCTGGCGGACGTCGGACACGAATGTCTCCTCGCATCGGGAAGGACGGATCAACAGGTGCTGGGCTGCAACCACTTCTACCGCACGCCGGCACGGGGGCCGCTCACCGGACGGCGGTGACCCGCTCGGTCTCGATGCGACGGGTCTGGCGCTGCTCGTCGGGGTCCTGGTGGGACACCTGCACCAGGGAGGCGCCCGCGGACAGCACCGCCAGCAGCCCGTCCACCAGCTCGGGCGTGGTGGACCAGTCCGCGGTGGACAGCACCCGGTCCTGCGCGGTGAAGCCCTGGGCGGTGGCGGAGGCGGCAGCGGCCTCGAGCACCTCGGCGATGCTGCGTCGGGCCAGGGCGGGCGCGGAGGGTGACAGCGGCACCGGGGCGAAGGCGTCGCCGTGCACGCGCACCGCGGTGGCGTAGTCGGTGACGCCCACGGGGAGGTCGTCCACCCCGCGGCCGAAGGCGTCCAGCGAGAGCACCGCCACCTCCGGCGCCTGCTCGGCCTCGGCGAGTCGGTCCGCCGTGCACAGTGCCGCGTCCACCTCTCCTGCCATCGGTGCAGCCGGGTCGGTCACCACGGCGCCGCACCACCAGGCGCCGAGCAGCACCGCGGCGGTCTGCCAGTGGGCGGGCAGCAGCACCGCCACCCGGTCACCGGGCTGCACCCCCAGCTCGTCGCGCAGCAGGTTGGCGGTCTTGGCGGCCCAGTTGGCCAGGGTGGTGGCCGAGACCTCCACCCGCTCCCCGGTCGCGTCGTCGTAGTAGGTGATGCGCGGGCCCGCGGCGTCGACCTGCAGGACCGGACGCAGCAGCGCATCCGTGAGGGTGGGTTCCGGTGCAGTCATGCCCCTCAGCGTGCCAAGGCGGCGCTCAGCTGATGCAGGGCACCCCGTCGGCGGTGATCGGGGGGACGGCCGGCTCGCTGCTGGTGGGGGTGCTGGACGAGCCTGTGGTGGAGCTGGCGGCAGGGGCACCGGGTCCCTGGTAGGAGCGGCCCAGCACCACGCTCACCGAGCCGCGCGTCACCGAGGTGTCCACCTGCACCGGCAGCCCGCCGAGCTCGGCGGCGACCCTGGCCGCGCCGGGGTCGTCCTTCCTGGGGGCCAGCACCACGCTGTCGCTGCGGGTGCCCGAGGAGCTGTTGCTCACGGTGCCCTCGCGGTAGCCGGTGCTGCTCAGCACGGCCGACACCTGCGAGGCGAGGCCGGAGACGCCGGCGGCGTTGAGCACGTTCACCCGGATGGATGACGCGGCGGGGGCGCTCGCGGTGGGGGTGGGCGTGGCTGTGGTGGCGGGCGCCGGTGCCGACGCCGTCGCGGCCGGCTCCAGCAGTGCCCGGGTGAACTGCTGCACCGCAGCCGGATCCACCCGGACGATGCTCTGCCCCTGGTCGTTCATGTCGTTGGGGTCCGTGACCGGCACGGTCTGGAACTGCACCGCACCCCCGGCCAGGCCCTGCAGCTGCATGGCGAAGCCCACCACGTCCCAGCCCGAGTCGATCACCACCGAGCGCTGCAGCGCCGCGGAGAGGTCGGAGACCTTCCCCGGGTTGGCCAGCGTCTGGGCCTGCAGCACCTTGCGGGCCAGTGACGCCATGAACGCCTGCTGACGGACGATGCGGTCCAGGTCGCCGCGGGGCAGCCCGTGGCGCTGGCGCACGAAGCCCAGGGCCTTGGCGCCGTTCAGCGTCTGCTCGCCGGCGGCGAAGTTCGCGCCCGAGTAGGAGTCCTTGGTGGGAGCGGCGAGGCAGACCGGCACCCCGCCGACGGCGTCGGTCAGCAGCACGAAGCCCAGCAGGCCCACCTCGGCGTAGTGGTCCACGCTGAGCCCGGTGAGGTTCTCCACCGTGGACACCAGGGCCGCACGGCCGGCCTCGGTGGACTTGGTCTCGTTGCCGGCCGGGTCGCCGGCGTGGGTGGTGGCGAGCGTGGCGTTCTCGGCGTCCTTGGCCGCGCCGTAGACACCGTTGATCTTGGTCATCCCGTCCGGTCCCTGCACCCAGGAGTCGCGCGGGATGGAGACGGCGGTGGCCGAGCTCCCGTCGTTGGGCACCCGGATGAGCACGATGGTGTCGGTGTTGGTGGACGTGACGTCGCCGGAGTTCAGCATCTGCTGCTCCTGCGGCGTCAGCGGCTTGCCCTGGGCGTCGGTGCGGCTGTCCATGCCGACCAACAGGATGTCCACCGCGCCGTCCTTGGCGTTGTCGCTGCCCTGCAGGGCACCGGTGGTGGCCAGGTTGCTGGTGAGGGTGTCCAGGGTGTTCCAGGCCGCACCGGTCACCAGCAGCACCATCGCGGAGACCGCCGCAACCGCCACCCGCAGCGCGGTGTGCGGGCGGTGCTCGCGGGATGGTCGCCGGGCTGCCGGGGTGCGCCCACCCCGCTGGCGAGGCCGCCCGGTCTCGGTGCTCGGGCGGGCGCCGCGCTGGGCCGGCGTGGGGGGAGTGCGCCGGCTGGGAGACGGGGGCCGTGCCCCGGCGGCCCTGGAGCCAGTGCCCGCCGGGGAGGATCCCGACGCCGGTGGGCGGATCCGCTCCGCGCGGCCGGAGGAGCCGGGCTCGGCGGCGGAGGACGGGCGGGACGCGTGCGGGCCGTACCGCCGAGGAGTGCCGGAGGAACGCCGCCGACGCGGTCGGTCGTGGTCCTCAGGCCGGTCGGGCACCCTGGCGCTCCATCTCTCGTGCGTCGTCCACGTCGTTGCTGTCTGTCCCGGCTGAGCCGGCGCGCCCCCTCCGATCTCGGCCGAGCCGAGGTCAAGGTTAGCGGCGACACCGGCGGGCAGCCCGTTCCCGCCACCGGCGTGCCAGACTTGTCACGTTGCACGGGCGGTTGTCCGCTGCGTCCCACCACCACCCCCAGGAGGGTCCGAGTGCGTCTGCTCGTCACTGGCGGAGCCGGTTTCATCGGAGCGAACTTCGTGCACCAGACCGTGCGCGAGCGCCCGGACCACCAGGTGCGGGTGCTCGACGCGCTCACCTACGCAGGCAACCGGGCCAGCCTCGACCCGGTGGCCGACGCGGTGGACTTCGTGCACGGCTCCATCGCCGACGCCGAGCTGGTCGACCGGCTGGTCGCTGACGCCGACGTGGTGGTCAACTTCGCCGCCGAGTCGCACAACGACAACTCCCTGGACGAGCCCGAGCCGTTCCTGCAGACCAACCTGGTGGGCACCTACCGGCTGCTGGAGGCGGTGCGCCGGCACGGGGTCCGCCTGCACCACGTCTCCACCGACGAGGTGTTCGGCGACCTCGAGCTCGACGACCCGGCCCGGTTCACCGAGGACACCCCCTACCGTCCGTCCAGCCCGTACTCCTCCACCAAGGCCGGCGCAGACCTGCTGGTGCGGGCCTGGGTGCGCTCCTTCGACATCGCCGCCACCATCTCCAACTGCTCCAACAACTACGGGCCCTACCAGCACGTGGAGAAGTTCATCCCGCGCCAGGTCACCAACGTGCTCAACGGGGTGAAGCCCAAGGTGTACGGCACCGGGGCCAACGTGCGGGACTGGATCCACGTGGACGACCACAACCGGGCGCTGCACGCGGTGCTCGACCGCGGCACCCTCGGCGACACCTACCTGATCGGCGCCGACGGGGAGGCCGACAACCTCACCGTGGTGCGCGCCATCCTGCGGGCGCTGGGCAAGCCCGACGACTGGTTCGACTTCGTCTCCGACCGCCCCGGCCACGACCTGCGGTACGCCATCGACGCGAGCAAGCTGCGCGGCGAGCTGGACTGGAAGCCGCAGTACGCCGACCTGGACAGCGGCCTGGCTGCGACGGTGCAGTGGTACGCCGACAACCGGGCCTGGTGGGAGCCGGCCAAGCAGGCCACCGAGGACGGCTACACCCGGCTCGGCCGATGAGCAGCCCCGACCGGCTGAGCCTGCTGGTCACCGGCGCCAAGGGACAGCTGGGCACCGACGTGGTGGAGCAGGCGCTGGCCGCGGGCCACCAGGTTCGTGCGGCCGCGTCGGCCGACCTGGACGTGACCGACGCCGCGGCCGTGCACGCCGCGGTGGCCGACCTGGCGGCCGGGGAGCAGCCTGCCGTGGTGGTCAACTGCGCGGCGCACACCGCGGTGGACGCCGCCGAGGACGAGCCGGCGGCGGCGGCCGCGGTGAACACCGACGCGCCCGGACACCTGGCGCGGGCCTGTGCCGCCCACGGCGTGCACCTGGTGCACGTCTCCACCGACTACGTCTTCCCCGGTGACGCGAGCCGGCCCTACGAGCCGGGCGACCCCACCGGGCCGCGCTCGGTGTACGGCCGCACCAAGCTGGCCGGGGAGCAGGCCGTGCTCGCGGCCCTGCCCAGCGCCCACGTGGTGCGCACCGCCTGGGTCTACGGCGCGCACGGGTCCAACTTCGTGGCCACCATGCTGCGGCTGGAGGCCACCCACGACACGCTGCGGGTGGTGGACGACCAGCGCGGCTCCCCGACCTGGTCGGCCGACCTCGCCGCCGGGCTGCTGGAGCTGGCGGCGCGCCGCGACCTGCCCGGCGGGGTGCTGCACGCCACCAACAGCGGCGACACCACCTGGTGCGGGCTGGCCCGTGCGGTGTTCGCGGAGGTGGGCGCCGACCCCGAGCGAGTGCACCCGTGCCGCACCGAGGAGTTCCCCCGGCCCGCCCCGCGCCCGGCCTACTCCGTGCTGTCCGCGGCGGCCTGGACCGCGGCCGGGCTCACCCCCCTGCGGCCCTGGGAGCAGGCCCTGCACGCGGCGCTCGCCCAGGGCGGCGTGGGTCGGTGAACACCCGGGTTCGGTAGCAGCCGGAGCCGCGCCGGGCGCGCGGTAGCCTCCCCGGGTGTCTGAACCCTTCCGCGCGTCGTCCCGCCTGGCCGTCGTGACGGTCACCTACTCACCCGGTGAGCACCTGGCGGAGTTCCTGGACAGCCTCGACACCGCCACCACGGAGCGGCCGCTGGTGATCCTGGCCGACAACGGCTCCACCGACGGCGCCCCCGAGGCCGCCGCACAGCGCCACGACCACGTCCGGCTGCTGCACACCGGCGGTAACATCGGCTACGGCGCCGCGGCCAACCGCGGGGTGGCCGAGCTCGACGCCACCGTGGAGTGGGTGCTGGTGGCCAACCCGGACGTGGCCTTCCTGCCCGGCTCGGTGGACGAGCTGCTCGCCGCGGCGGCGCGCTGGCCCCGGGCCGGGGCGCTGGGGCCGCTGATCCGCGAGCCCGACGGCAGCATCTACCCCTCCGCCCGCGAGGTCCCCACCATCCTGGCCGGGTCCGGGCACGCCGTGCTGGCCAACATCTGGCCCGGCAACCCGTGGAGCCGCAGCTACCGCCGCCCGGAGGAGCAGCCCGGCGAGCGCCCGGCGGGCTGGCTGTCCGGCTCCTGCCTGCTGCTGCGCCGCAGCGTCTTCGACCAGCTCGGCGGATTCGACTCGCGGTACTTCATGTACTTCGAGGACGTCGACCTCGGCGACCGCATCACCCGTGCCGGCTGGCACAACGTCTACGTCCCCACCGCGGTGGTCACCCACGCGCAGGGCCACGCCGCCAGCAAGGCCCCCACCCGGATGCTCACCGCCCACCACGACAGCGCCTACCGCTTCCTGGCCGACCGCCACCCGGGTCGCCACCAGGCGCCGCTGCGGGGCGCGCTGCGGCTGGCGCTGCGGGCCCGCAACCGCTGGGCGACCCGCTAGCGAGGCACCTCGGGCGGCGCCCACCGGGGGCTGGTCGGCAGGTGCAGCTCCTGGGTGGCGTCGGGGTCCACGGTGCGCGCGTCCGCCGCAGTGATGCGGTAGCGCGGCAGGATCACGGTGACCGCGGAGTCGGCGGGCGAGCTGGCCAGGTCCGGGGTGATCACCCGCCGGTCACGGCTGCGGGCCCGGGCCAGCACGGCCTCGGCATTCCTGCGTGGGTCGGTGCCCTGCTCGTGCACCGGGTACAGCTCATGCACCACTGTCGCCTCCTCGGCCCCTGCTGCCCAGCACAGTAGTGTTCACTTCCGGCACCCCAGGGCACGACTCGCCGCAACGACGCGGCCACGGAGGGACACGCATGGCACCGCAGGAGACCGACGCCGTCATCTTGGTGGGCGGCAAGGGCACCCGGCTCCGACCGCTCACCATGTCTGCGCCCAAGCCGATGCTGCCCACCGCCGGGCTGCCCTTCCTGGCGCACCTGCTCTCCCGCATCAGGGCCGCCGGGATGCAGCACGTGGTGCTGGGCACCTCCTTCGAGGCGCAGGTGTTCTCCGACTACTTCGGTGACGGCTCCTCGGTGGGCCTGGAGATCGAGTACGTCCACGAGGTGCAGCCGCTGGGCACCGGTGGAGGCATTCGCAACGTCGCCTCCGCGCTGCGCCACGACACCGCCATGGTCTTCAACGGCGACGTGCTGGGCGGCACCGACCTGCGCAAGGTGCTCGACACCCACCGGGCCAACCGCGCCGACGTCACGCTGCACCTGGTGCAGGTCTCCGACGCCCGCGCATTCGGCTGCGTGCCCACCGACGACGACGGCCGGGTCACCGCCTTCCTGGAGAAGACGCCCGACCCGCCGACCAACCAGATCAACGCCGGCTGCTACGTGTTCAACCGCGAGATCATCGAGGCCATCCCGGCCGGGCGCCCGGTGTCGGTGGAGCGGGAGATCTTCCCCGCGCTGCTCAACGACGGGGCACGGGTGTTCGGCCACGTCGACTCCGCGTACTGGCGCGACATGGGCACCCCCGAGGACTTCGTCCGGGGCTCGGCCGACCTGGTCCGCGGCATCGCTCCCTCGGCCGCCCTGCCGGGCACGCCGGGGGAGTCGCTGGTGCTGCCCGGCGCCCGGGTCGACCCCACCGCCATGCTCGTCGGTGGCACCGTGGTGGGCCGCGACGCCGTGGTCGGCGCCGGTGCGCGGCTGGACGGCGCCGTGCTCTTCGACGGTGCCGTGGTGGACGCCGGCGCCGTGGTGGAGCGTTCCATCGTGGGCTTCGGTGCCCGCATCGGCGCCCGTGCCCTGGTGCGCGACGGCGTGATCGGTGACGACGCCGTGATCGGCGTGCGCTGCGAGCTGCTCCGCGGGGCTCGCGTGTGGCCCAAGGTGGAGATCCCCGAGGGCGGCATCCGGTTCTCCACCGACGTGTGATGGGTGCGCCCGGATGACTGTCACCACCACCGCGCCGGTGTGGCAGTGGCGCCCGGACTTCGTGGTCGACCTCGCGGCCGCCCTGCGCCCGCTGCGCCGCGGCCGGGGTGACCCCAGCCAGCGCCAGGTGGGGCCGGTGCACTGGCGGGCCAGCACCACCCCGGACGGGGCGGCGTCGGTGGCGGTGGCCGTCCGGGCCGACGGCTCGGTGCGCGCCCAGGCGTGGGGGCCCGGGGCCGACTGGGCCCTGCACCAGCTGCCCGCGCTGCTGGGTGCCGACGACGACCCCCGCGACTTCACCAGCCACCACGACCGGGTGGCTGCCGCCCGCCACCGGCTGCCGCACCTGCGCCTGGGTGCCACCGGTGTGGTCTGGGACGTGCTGCTGGCCGCGGTGCTGGAGCAGAAGGTGACCTGCGCGGAGGCGTTCCGCTCCTGGCGAGAGCTGGTGTGGCGCTTCGGCACGGCCGCCCCGGGCCCAGCACCGGAGGGGCTGCGGGTGCCGCCCACGCCGGAGGCCGTGCTGGCCGTGCCCGACTGGGAGTGGCACCGCGCCGGGGTGGACCTGCAGCGCCGCCGGACGCTGCTCGCCGCCGCCTCGGTGGCCCACCGGCTGCCGCACGCGGTGGAGCTGGGCGGCCGCGCCGGCCGCGACTGGCTGTGCCTGCTGCCCGGGGTGGGGGAGTGGACCGCCGCCGAGGTCGCCCAGCGCGCCTGGGGCGACCCGGACGCGGTGAGCTTCGGCGACTTCCACCTGGCCACCATCGTCGGCTGGGCCCTGGCCGGGCAGCCGGTGGACGACGACGGGATGGCGCAGCTGCTGGCGCCCTACGCCCCGCAGCGCCACCGTGCGGTGTGCTACCTGTTGGCCAGCGGAGCGCCGCGGCCGCGCTTCGGCCCCCGGCTGAGCCCGCGCAACTTTCGCAGCTGCTGAGCAGGGCGTGCGGTGGCTAGCGGGCGGCGACCCGGGCCAGGGCCAGGCGCACCAGCTCGCCCACCGTGTCGTCCTCGGAGCCGGCCGGCAGCGCGTCCACCGGCCACCAGCGCAGGTCCACCGACTCCGAGCTGCGCACGATCTGTGCACCGGGCGCGGCGTGCACCAGGAAGCGGACGTCCAGGTGGCGGGTGGGCACCCCCAGCGAGCAGGTGATCGGGTGGGTGTCCAGGTGCAGCACGTCCGGGTCGATGGTCAGCGCCGGCAGCCCGGACTCCTCCTGCGCCTCGCGCAGGGCAGCCGCGGCCAGGGTGGCGTCGCCCGGCTCGCAGTGCCCGCCCAGCTGGATCCAGCGCCCCACCTTGGGGTGCAGGGTGAGCAGCACCTGCGTGCTGTCGTGGCTGAGCACCAGGGCCGAGCCGGTGAGGTGGCCCGGGGCGCAGGAGCGCTGGCAGGCGTCCTCGCGCGCGGCCAGGAACGCCAGCATGGTGTGCCGCAGGGCGCTCTGGGCCGGGTCGGGGGTGAGCCAGGCGCCGAGCTGGGCGGCGGCGGCGGCGTGCAGGTCGCTCACCGCAGCACCAGGGTCACCGCAGGCACCAGGGTCACCGCAGCACCAGGGCGGCGTCGGGGTCCTTGCCCGGGCGCACGTCCAGCGGCTGCACCGGGTGGCCCACCGCGATCGCCCCGAGCGGGCGCCAGTCGGCGGGCAGGTCCAGCTCGGCGCGCACCAGCTCGGGGGTGAAGATGGTGGAGCCGATCCAGCACGAGCCCAGCTCCGCCGCGGCCAGCGCCACCAGCAGGCCCTGCACGGCGGCGCCCCCGGCCACGGTGAACATGGTCTCCTCGGCGGCGGTGCGAGCAGCGTCAGGGTAGGTGTGCGCGCCGTCGGGCACGGCGAAGGGCAGCACCACCTCCGGCGCCTCGCGCAGCAGCGACCCACGGCCCACCCGCCGCTCGATCGCCGCCTGGTCCAGGCCATCCGCGGCCAGGTCGGCGCGCCAGGCCGCGGCCATCGCGTCGAGCAGCCGGGTGCGGGCAGCCGGGTCGCGCAGCCAGACGAAGCGCACCGGTGCCGTGTGGTGCGGTGCGGGGGCGGTCAGCGCCGCGCCGACGGCACGGCGCAGCACGGCCGGGTCCACCGGCGCGTCGGTGAAGCTGCGCACCGAGCGCCGCCGCAGCAGCGCCTCGGCCCGGCCCTGGGCCAGCGCCTCGGCGGTGCCCAGGGAGAACATGTCGTCCACCCCGCCGCGCACCAGGTCCGCGGCGGTGGAGCCGTCGTCGACGGGGGAGTAGCCGCGCAGCACCGCCACCGGCACCCCGCCGAGCTTGCCCTTCACCAGGTCGGCGGCAGCGGCGATCTCGTCGGCCACCGCCACCTCGGTGACCACCAGGTCGTTGCCGTGCGCGTCGCTGCCCCCGGCGTAGGGGTGCAGCACCCGCAGCCCGGCCGAGCCGATCGCGGCGTCGGTCTGGCCCACCCGCCAGGCGCGGCCCATGGTGTCGGTGACCACCACGGCCACCGTCACCCCGAGCAGCTCCTGGAGCGTGGCGCGCAGCCGCGCGGCACTGGCGTCGGGGTCCACCGGCAGCAGCGCCAGCTCGGTGACGGCGACGTTGGAGCTGTCCACCCCGGACGCCGCCTGCACCACGCCGATGCGGTTCTGGGTGATCAGCGTCCGGCCGCGGCGGGCCAACACCCGCACGGCCTCGGCCTCCACCAGCTCCCGGCGCAGCTCGTCGCGCTCCTCGGGGTCGGTGGGTGCCGGCACCAGGCGCCCCTCCACCTTGGAGAGCACCTTGCTGGTCACCACCACCACGTCGCCGTCCACCAGCCACGGTGCGGCCGCGGCGAGGGCGGCAGCCAGGTCGTCGCCGGGCCGGAACTCGGGCAGCCCGGGCACCGGCAGCAGCCGCAGCTCGCCGGGTCCCGCGTGGTCGACGACCGAGGAGGTCACAGCGAGACGCCGGCCAGCTCGAGCGCGGCTCGGGCCATCTCGGCGGTGGCGGCCCGGTCAGTCATCAGCAGCGGTGCGGCCCGCACCGCCACGCCGGGCACGTCCGCAGACTCGCCCTCGGCGATCAGCCAGCCGTCCAGCAGCCCGGCCGCCGAGCGCGCGCCGTAGTGCCGGCCCACGGCCTCGGCGGTGGTGTCCACCCCCACCACGGACAGGCAGGTGTCGGCCATGCCGCGCAGCGGTCGGTCGGCCACGATCGGGGAGATGCCCACCACCTTGGCCCTGGTGGTGCGCAGCGCAGCGCGCAGTCCCGGCACGGCGAGCGCGGCTCCCACGCTGACCACCGGGTTGGACGGGGCGATCAGCACCGCGTCGGCGGTCTCGATCGCCTCGAGCACTCCCGGGGCGGGGGTGGCCTGCTCGGCGCCCACCTGGACGAAGGAGTGGGTGGGGACCTGGGCGCGGTAGCGCACCCACCACTCCTGGAAGTGGATGGCGCGGGTTTCTCCGTCGGTGGGGTCGTCCACCACCACGTGGGTCTCGCAGCGGTCGTCGGTGACCGGCAGCAGCCGGATGCTGGACTTCCACCGGGTGCACAGCGCCTCGGTCACCGCCGACAGCGGGTAGCCGGCGCGCAGCATCCGGGTGCGCACCAGGTGGGTGGCGATGTCGCGGTCGCCCAGACCGAACCAGTCGGGGTCGGCGCCGTAGGCAGCCAGCTCCTCCTTGACCGTCCAGGACTCGTCGTGCTGGCCCCAGCCGCGCTCCACGTCCACCCCGCCGCCCAGGGTGTACATGCAGGTGTCCAGGTCGGGGCAGATCCGCAGGCCGTGCATCCAGACGTCGTCGCCGACGTTCACCAGCGCCGTCACCTCGTGCCGGGCGTCGCCGCCGGCTGCATCCCCGCTGCCTCCCGGGCCGGCCTCCAGCCCGAGCAGCGTCTCCACACCCTGCAGGAAGCGTGCTCCGCCGACCCCGCCCACCAGTACCGTCACCTTCACGGGGAGCCAGCCTATTCCGGGCCGGCGCGGGCGCCGTCGCGCGGTTGCGGCCAGCGGCAGACAGCGGCCGTCAGCGCGAGAGCTGCCCACCCGAGCTCCGGCGTGGCCGTCACGGAGAGTGACGCTCGCCGAGGCCGGTGATCGTCGTCCTCGCGGCCTCAGGCGGCCCTCGGGCAGCCCTCTGGCGCCGATGAGCCAGCCGGGTGTCCGCGGTCGGCCAGCGCGGGTGGGCGGCACGAGGACTCTTCCCCGCGACGCCGGGCCCTCGGCGCTCGCCCAACGGCGCTGGTCGAACGGGTGCGGGGGTCGAGGGCAGCCGATAGTGTGCTCGGCCAGGGGTGCTGGGGCGGACCACGCACCGCCGGGCAGCGGGTGGGGAGCGCTGGCCGGGCTCTGACCGGCCGGTTGCTCGACCGGGGCGCGCGAGCGGGAGCTTGTCCGAACTGCCAGAATGACGAAGTTCACATCGTGTCGCCGACCAGCAATGTCGGAGGGCGGTGGTAATGCGCCCAGCCTTCGGCGCTTGACCCTCGGGACGGCGTCGGGTCTAATTACAAGAGTGTTATTACCGGCCGCAACGCAGCCGGAACAGGGCGTCACCTGCATCAGACGCGAGCTTGACCGATGAACTACTGGGGGAAGACGTGCTGAAGGAGGCTGGCGTGCCAGAGCTGAATGGGTATACGAAGCGTGAGGGTCGCGCACTTTCTGTTGTGCCCGATGCGATGGACATGCTCTTCGCTGCCGACCCGGGGGCTGGGGATCTCGACGAGCAGTGGCAGGAGCGGGCCCTGTGCTCGCAGACCGACCCCGAGGCGTTCTTCCCCGAGAAGGGTGGCTCCACCCGCGAGGCCAAGCGGATCTGCACCGGGTGCGAGGTCCGCGACGAGTGCCTGGAGTACGCCCTGGCCCACGACGAGCGGTTCGGCATCTGGGGTGGACTGTCCGAGCGTGAGCGTCGCCGGTTGAAGCGCAGCGCAGTCTGACGCCGGTGACTTCCGGCGAGGGCAGCGACGGTCCAAACCTGGTGCACCCCACGGGTGCGCGGCGTGCGCCGGAGGGGAGCCCCGCGCGCCCCGCCCCCCACTTCCGTGACCCGGCCCGTGCCGCCCAGCAGCAACAGGCCGATCGTGACCGCGCCACCGAGCGCGAGGCGGAGCAGGAGCGCGCCACTCTCGACTCGCGCGCCCGCCGCACCCTGATCCACGCCGTCACCGCCCCGGTGACGCTGCTGCTGGTCTTCCTCGTCGGCATGACCTTCGCCGTCAACCGCAGCCGCATCGGCGCCGCGGTCTCCGGCGGTGCGCTGCTGCCCACCCCGGACGGCAGCACGACGCTGCTGCGCAGCTACCTCGACGAGTGGCACCCGGTCGCCGGCGGCACCTCCTCGCCCGCAGCTGCGCTCACCGGGCTCTTCGGCCTGCTCGGGGTTCCCTTCGGTGGCGCCGCCCTGGCCATGGCCGTGGTGCTGCTCGCCGCCATCCCGCTGGCCGGCCTGTCCGCCTACTGCGCCACCCGCTCGTCGGGGCTGAGCCCAGCGACTCGGGCGGTGCTCGCCGGCATGTGGGCGCTGCTGCCGGCCGGCACCGCGGCCATCGCCGACGGCCAGCTCGACACCGTGTTCACCTTCGTCCTGCTGCCCGTGGTGCTCGCCGGGGTCGTCAGCGTGCTGCGCGGCGCCCCCGCCGCCCTCGACCGCCAGGGGCGTCCCACCGCGCGCTCGAGCTGGCTGGCCACCACCGCAGGCACCGCACTGGGCCTGGCCGTGCTGGCCAGCGCCTCCCCGGTGATGTACGTGCTGGTGCTCGTGGTGGTGCTGGTCGGCTTCGTGGTGCTGCGCACGGTCCCCGGCACGGCGCTGCGCCGGGCCTTCTCGCTCTTCTTCGTCATCCTTCTGCCGGTGGGCCTGCTGCTGCCCTGGCCGGGCGTGCTGCTCAACCACCCGGCGGTGCTGCTGCAGGGGGTGGGCTCCACCCCCGGGCTGGCCGACTTCTCGCCCACCCAGCTGGTCACGCTGGGTCCCGGCATCACGTCGGTCGCCGGAGCGCTGGTGCTGCTGGTGGCGGTGCTGATGATCATCGTGGCACCCACCTGGCGGATGGTGGCCGGTCTCGCGGTGGCCAGCCTGGGGGTGGCCGCTGCGCTGGTGATCGCCGCGCAGCGCTACGCCCGCCTGCCCGACGCGGCCGCCGTGGCCGGCAACGCCGGCCCGGCCGTGGTGCTCACCGCGCTGGGGCTGTTCCTCGTGGTGATGGCGGGCCTGCAGGCCCAGCGGGACCGGCTGGAGCCCGCCGCCCGCACCAGTCCCATGCTCGGGGTGCTCGGCCTTGCCGTGGTGGCCCTGCTCGGCGTCGGCGTGGTGCTCGGCGGCTCGCAGGGCGACGTGCGCGCCCGCCAGGCCCCGCAGCTGCCTCCCGCGATCGCCGCCGACTTGACCGCGCAGCGGGCGCTGGTGCTGGTAACGGCCGACGGAGACCAGCCCGCACGGCTGTCCTCGCCCGCGCTCCCGCAGCTCGGTGACAACGACCTGGTGCCCACCCCCGACGCCGCCGCACGGGTGGTGGGGTGGAGCGCCGCCATCACCGGAGGCGGAGAGAACAGCGTGGCCGCCGCAGTGGCCGAGGCCGCCGCGTCGGGGGTGGGCGCCGTGGTGCTGCCCGCCGGCTCGCGGCTGGGCAGCGGCGCCCCAGCTCGGCTGCTCTCCGAGGCCGGCACCACCAGCGACGGCCGCAGCGTGTTCCGGGTGCGGCTGCCCGCCTACGGCGCCAGGGTGCTCGAGCCCGCGCTGGCCACCGCGGCACGCACGGGCGGTCAGCCGCCGGGGGTGCAGGGCAGCACCGACGTGGCCGCCCGCGGCGCCACCGAGGTGCCCGCCGCACCGCCCGAGCTGGGCGTGAACGTCTCTGCCGGCCCCCAGGGGCGACTGCTGGTGCTGGCCGCCAACACCGAGCCGGGCTGGGACGTCCGCATCAACGGCACGCTGGTGGCGGTGGCTCCGGCCTACGGGCACCTGGTGGGCGTGGCGCTGCCGGACACCGCCAGCGAGATCACCGTGCAGCGCTCGGACACCCTGCGCAGCGTCCTGCTGCTGGTGCAGGCCGGCGTGCTGCTGTTCACCCTGCTGCTGGCGATCCCGCCGCGCCGCCGGGCCGTGCCGGTCAGTCCTGCGGGGGATCCGACGGGTCCTCGTCCTCGTCCTCGCCGTCCGGGTCGATGGTCGCTGCGTCGAGGCCGAGGTAGGTAGCCACCTGCTCCACGAGCACCTCGTGGATCAGGTCGGTGAGCTCCTCGGGCTGCTTGGCGCGCAGCTCCAGCGGCCGACGGAACAGCACGATGCGGGCCCGCGTCACGTCCCCGCGCCGGTCCACCCCGGCCTGCACCAGCCGGGCCAGCGGCACCGCCGCGTCGGCGATCACCTCCGGCGGCCAGGAGGTGGCGGCCGGGTCGTCCCGACGCACTCGCGCGATGTCCACGGCGCGCACCGGCGGAACGTCGTCCACCGCCACGTCCAGCGAACGCAGCTGCTCGTGCCAGCGCTGGTTGATCGGCGCCAGTGCCGCCAGCACCAACCCGTCGAAGCGCTCGGCCCGGGTGCGCCAGGCTGGGACCGTGGTGGGCAGGATCGGGCCGCGCACACCACGCCCGCGCAGCTCCGCTCGCCGCGCTGAGCGCCGCACCCGCGGCAGTGGTCGGGACGCCATGTGCAGCAGAGTACGCAGTCCTCCGGCGAGTCGAGCCCGGCCCGCGCGGGCGGTGGGGCTAAGGTCGCCGCCGTGAGGTCAACACGTCGGTGTTCCCGGCCCGGGTGCACAAGTTCCGCAGTCGCGACGCTGACGTATGTCTACTCCGACTCCACCGCCGTCGTCGGGCCGCTGGCCACCAACGACGAGCCGCACTCCTACGACCTGTGCGAGACCCACGCCACGCGGCTCACCGTGCCGCGCGACTGGGAGGTCGTCCGCCACGTCGGCGGCTTCGCCGCGCAGGGCCCGGACGACGACGACCTCACCGCGCTGGCTGAGGCCGTGCGCGAGGCCGGCCGCTCCGGCTCCGCCCCGCAGCCCCGCTCGGGGGAGGCGCGCGGTTCCGACACCGGCGGCCGCTCGGAGCAGCACCCCAGCGCCGAGGCCACCACCGGGCGCCGTGGGCACCTGCGCGTCCTGCCCGACCCCAACGACTGACTCGGCCGGCCAGACCCGCCGGTTAGGCTGTGCCGGCGCGCGGCAGCCGTGCCGACCGGCGCCCCGCGCAGCAGGTCGAGCAGCAAGTCGAGCAGCGCAGCAAGCAAGAGCAAACAGAGTGGAGCGTGCGTGAACGACCAGGTGCTGGCCGACCGGACCGAGCTGCTGGCGTCGGTGGTCAAGGCCTACGACGTGCGCGGCCTGGTCGGGGAGCAGCTCGACGCGGCCCTGGTGCGTGACCTGGGCGCCGCCTTCGGACGGCTGGTGCGCGACGCCGGCCGCGTCGTCGTCGGCCAGGACATGCGGGCCTCCTCTCCCGAGCTGGCGGAGGCATTCGCCGCCGGCGTGGTGGCGCAGGGCCTGGACGTGGTGCACGTCGGGCTCGCCTCCACCGACCAGCTCTACTTCGCCTCCGGGGCGCTGGACTGCCCGGGGGCCATGTTCACCGCCAGCCACAACCCGGCCACCTACAACGGCATCAAGATGTGTCGCGCGGGGGCCAAGCCCATCGGGCAGGACACCGGCCTGGCGCAGATCCGCGCCGAGGCCGCCCAGCAGGTGCCCGACCTGGACGTCGCGCCGGGCACCGTCAGCCACCAGGACGTGCTCGCCGACTATGCCGCGCACCTGCACGGGCTGGTCGACTGCTCCGCGCTGCGTCCCATGACGGTGGCCGTGGACGCGGGCAACGGCATGGCCGGGCACACCGTGCCCGCCGTGCTGGGCGCGCTCCCGCTGCAGGTGCAGCCGTTGTACTTCGAGCTCGACGGCACCTTCCCCAACCACGAGGCGAACCCGCTGGACCCGGCCAACCTGGTGGACCTGCAGGCCCACGTGCTGGCCACCTCGGCTGACCTCGGGCTGGCCTTCGACGGCGACGCTGACCGGTGCTTCGTGGTGGACGAGCGCGGCGAGCCCGTGTCCCCGTCCGCGGTGACCGCCCTGGTGGCCGCCCGCACCCTGGCGGTCCAGCCCGGCGCCACCATCATCTACAACCTGATCACCTCCCGGGCGGTGCCGGAGCTGGTCACCGAGCTGGGCGGCACCGCGGTGCGCACCCGGGTGGGGCACTCGTTCATCAAGCAGGAGATGGCTGAGCGCGGCGCCGTGTTCGGCGGCGAGCACTCCGCGCACTACTACTTCCAGGACTTCTGGTGCGCCGACTCCGGCATGCTGGCCGCGCTGCACGTGCTGGCCGCGCTCGGTGAGCAGGACCGCCCGCTGTCGGAGCTGATGGCCCAGTACGAGCGCTACGCCGCCTCCGGCGAGGTGAACTCCACCGTTTCCGACGCGGCCGCGGCCACCGCGGCCGTGCGCGAGGCCTTCGCCGACCGCGCCGTGTCGGTGGACACCCTCGACGGGATGACCGTGGACCTGGCCGACGGCGCCTGGTTCAACCTGCGCGCGTCCAACACCGAGCCGCTGCTGCGCCTGAACGTGGAGGCCGCCGACGCCACCGCGGTCGCTGCGCTGCGGGACGAGGTGCTCGCGATCGTGCGGGGGTGACTACCGTGTTCGGTGGACCCCGGGTCGCCGCGCCGAGGTGGCCGGAGCGAACCACTGGACCCGACCGACGGACGGTGTGCAGCACGCACCCCCGTTCCCTGTTGCCCGCACGAGGAGAGGACGGCTGACCATGGCTGTTTCGCTTGACCCCCAGCTGATGGAGATCCTCGCCTGCCCCTGCCCGGAGCACGCCCCGCTGCGGGCCGGCTCGGCCACCGACCCCGACGCGGACGCGCTGACCTGCACCAGCTGTGGTCGCACGTTCCCGGTGGTCGACGGCATCCCGGTGCTGCTGCTGGACGAGGCGCTGCACCCCGAACCGGGCCAGCCCCGGTCGGCTGACCCCGCGACGTCATGACCGCCTCCGGCGCCGCTGCTCGCGCGCTGGCTCCCGCCGACCTGGACGACACCGAGCGCCTGCTCGCTGCCGACGCCGACGGGCGCCTGCGAGGTGCGGCCTCGGCCGGGGCCTCTGTGCGGGCCGTCGCCGCCGCGGTGGCCGAGGGCGCCCTGGCCCGGCTGCAGGGCGCCAGCGTGCGCAGCGTGGTGCTGCTCGCCCCGCGCGGGCCCGCGCGCCACGCCGCGGAGTGGCTGCAGGCCCTGTGCGGTGACAGCAGCACCGTTCCCGTGGTGGTCGCCGCCCAGGCACCGCGCTGGGTGGGCGCGCTGGACGTGGTGGTGGTGCTCTCCGACGACCCCGGCGACCAGCAGCTGGCGGAGTCGGTGGGGCGCGTGGTGGGCCGAGGCGCCGAGCTGGTGCTCGCCGCACCCGAGGAGGGGCTGCTCGCTCCCGCAGCGGCCGGGCGCGCCCTGCTGCTGCCGCCCCGGCTCCCGCTGCCGCAGGGCATGGGGCTCTTCCGCTTCGCCGCGGTGGGCCTGGCCGTGCTGAGCGCGCTGCGCGTGCTGGCGGGCCCCGACCTGGAGGCCCTCGCCGACGAGCTCGACGCCGAGGCCGGCCGCAACCAGCCGGGCACCGAGGTGTTCGCCAACCCGGCCAAGCTGCTGGCGCTGCGCTGCGCCGGGCACCGCCTGGTGGTGGCGGCGGAGCACCCGGCGGCGGTGGTGCTGGCCGGTCACGTGGCCACCTCGCTGCTGCGCAACGCGGCCGTGGTGGTCGGTGCCGCCGAGCTGGCCCAGGTGCTGCTCTCGCGGCGCCACGGTCCGGCCGCGGTGGCGACTCCGGTGGTCGACCCGATCTTCCACGACCCGGACCTCGACGGGCCCCTTCCCGAGCCGCCCCTGCGGGTGCTGCTGCTGGGCACCGCGGAGGAGGAGACGCGCCTGCGTGCGCTCAGCGAGTCGCTGCCGGACGTCGAGCTGGTGCTCGGCACGCTCGACGACGGCCCGCTGCGCCACCACCCAGCGGCAGAGCTGCTGCTGCTGGCCGCGCGGTGCGAGACGGCCGCGGTGTACCTGGGGCTGGCGAGCTGAGCCCAGGGACACCACCAACCGGCAAGGCGAGGGAGCGGAGAACGACGTGCACGAGCTGCTAGGGGTGGTGCGGCACTACGCGTGGGGATCGCGCACCGCCCTCGCCGAGCTGACTGGCCGTCCGGCGCCGGCGCCGCACCCGGAGGCCGAGCTGTGGCTGGGCGCGCACCCTGCCGACCCCGCCACCGTGCGCCGCGCCGACGGCCAGGAGCTCTCGCTGCTCGCCGCGATCGAGGCCGAGCCCGAGGTCCAGCTGGGGGCGGCGTGCTGCGCGCGCTTCGATGGCACGCTGCCGTTCCTCTTCAAGGTGCTCGCGGCCGACGAGCCGCTGTCGCTGCAGGCCCACCCCAGCGCCGAGCAGGCGCGGGAGGGCTACGAGCGGGAGGAGCAGCGCCGCGTGCCGCAGGGCTCGCAGGAGCGCAACTACCGCGACCCCAGCCACAAGCCCGAGCTGCTCTGCGCCCTGACCACCTTCCACGCGCTGGCGGGCTTCCGCCGCGTCGACCGCACCATCGAGCTGCTCACCGCGATGCGCTGCCCCGAGCTGGACACCTACCTGGGCCTGCTCGCGGGGCAGCCGGACTCCCACGGCCTGCGGGCCGTGCTGACGACCTGGATCACCCTGCCGGTGCAGGTGCTGGAGTCGCTGCTGCCCGCGGTGCTGTCCAGCCTCACCAAGCTGGTGGCCGAGGACGGCGACTTCGTGCTGGAGGCGCAGACCACCCTCGAGCTGGGGGAGCGCTACCCGGGCGACGCGGGGGTGCTGGCCTCGCTGCTGCTGAACCGAGTGGTGCTGAAGCCGGGTGAGGCCATCTACCTGCCTGCCGGCAACCTGCACGCCTACCTCAGCGGGGTGGGGGTGGAGGTGATGGCCAACTCCGACAACGTGCTGCGCGGTGGCCTGACCCCCAAGCACGTGGACGTGCCCGAGCTGCTGCGGGTGCTCGACTTCGCCCACGGCGACATGCCGGTGCTCGCCGGCACCCCGTGGTCGGGGGGGCCGGCGAGCCAGGGCGCCACCGAGCTGGGCTACCCCACCCCGACGGAGGAGTTTGCGCTCTCCCGCGTCGAGCTGCCCGCGGGCGACCGGCTGACGCTGGGCCGCGGCAGCCCCCAGGTGCTGCTGTGCACGATTGGCCAGGCCCGGCTGAGCACCGCCGACGGCGCGGAGCTCACCGTGGACAAGGGCGGATCAGTGTGGCTGCCGGCCACCGGTGCGGCGGTGTCGGTTGTGGCAGGAGATGATGGCGCTCAGCTGTTTCGCGTGCGGGACGGCCTGACCACCGACGAGGCACCCACCGGGGCCTGACCCCGCTCACCCAAGGAGTTCACGGATGTCCGCATCAGGCGGTACCAAGGCCATCCTCGCGGCGCTGGTCGCCAACGCGGGAATCGCGGTCGCCAAGTTCGTCGGCTTCCTCGTGACCGGGTCGTCGTCGATGCTCGCCGAGTCGGTGCACTCGGTGGCCGACACCTCCAACCAGGGGCTGCTGCTGCTCGGGCAGAAGCGGGCCAAGAAGGCCGCCACCCAGCTGCACCCGTTCGGCTTCGGCCGCAACCGCTACTTCTACTCCTTCGTGGTGGCGCTGGTGCTGTTCACCCTGGGCTCGATGTTCGCCCTCTACGAGGGCATCCACAAGATCTCCCACCCGGAGGAGCTCACCTCGCCCGGGGTGGCCATCGGAGTGCTGCTGGTGGCCGTCGGCCTGGAGACCTACAGCTTCCGCACCGCCGTGCACGAGTCGCGCCCGCTCAAGGGCAGGGCCAGCTGGTGGCAGTTCATCCGCACCTCGCGCAGCCCCGAGCTGCCCGTGGTGCTGCTGGAGGACGCCGGCGCGCTGGTCGGCCTGCTGCTCGCCCTCGTCGGTGTCGGCATGAGCGTGCTCACCGGTGACCCGGTGTGGGACGGCATCGGAACCGTGAGCATCGGCCTGCTGCTCGGTGTCATCGCCGTCATCCTCATCATCGAGATGCAGAGCCTGCTGATCGGCGAGGGCGCCACCCCGGGGGAGGAGCAGGCCATCCAGGCAGCCCTGGTCGGGGGCGCGATCGACCGCGTGGTGCACCTCAAGACGCAGTACCTGGGTCCGGAGGAGCTGCTGGTGGCCGCCAAGGTCGCCGTGGGCGGCGACGAGACCAGTGCCGGCATCGCCGCCGCCATCGACGCCGCCGAGGAGCGGGTGCGCGCCGCCGTGCCCGCCGCGCGGGTGATCTACCTCGAGCCCGACCTCTACCGCGCCCCTGCCGCAGGGGCGCTGCGCCACGGCGCGGAGCAGGACCAGGGCTAGCGGTCGCTGCGCCCAGACCGGCTGAGCCGCAGCAGGACTACCGCTCACCAGGCCATTGGGCAACGGGGTGGCTACCGTACTAGCGTTC
Organism: Rhodococcus sp. Z6_132; assembly: GCF_058133635.1. NCBI lineage: Bacteria > Bacillati > Actinomycetota > Actinomycetes > Mycobacteriales > Nocardiaceae > Rhodococcus > Rhodococcus sp. Z6_132. The sequence continues at coordinate 71,585 of NZ_JBYUNP010000001.1, read as the reverse complement.
ACGGCCCGACCGGTGCAGTTCCCCCTCGTGAGAAGAAGGCAATCCTGATGAGATCAGGCAGCGTGTTCCGGACGAAGTCCGTCGAGCAGTCGATCGCGGACACCGAGGAGCCCGAGCACCAGCTGAAGAAGGCGCTGGGGCCCGTCGACCTCATCGTCTTCGGTGTCGGCGTGGTGATCGGCACCGGCATCTTCGTGCTCACCGGTGAGGCCGCCGGGCTCGAGGCGGGACCTGCCGTGGCGCTGTCCTTCGTCTTCGCCGCCATCGTCTGCGGCCTGGCCGCGCTCTGCTACGCGGAGTTCGCCAGCACCGTGCCGGTGGCCGGCAGCGCCTACACGTTCTCCTACGCCAGCCTGGGCGAGCTGCTGGCCTGGATCATCGGCTGGGACCTCATCCTGGAGATGGCCCTGGGCGCGGCGACCGTGGCGGTCGGCTGGTCGGGCTACCTGCAGGAGCTGCTGGAGACCATCGGGTGGCACCTGCCCTCGTCCATCGCCGGCGAGGAGGCGACGGTCAACGTCACCGCCGCAGCCATCGTGCTCATCCTCACCGGCGTCATCTGCCTGGGCATCAAGGTCTCCAGCCGGGTCAACGCGGTGGCCGTGCTGATCAAGCTGGGCGTGGTGCTGCTGGTGATCGTGGCCGGGTTCTTCTACGTCAAGGCCAGCAACTACGACCCGTTCATCCCGCCGTCGGGCTCACCCAGCGCCAAGCCGGACGAGGCGCCGTCGCTGTCGCTGCTGCAGGAGCTCGGGTTCGCGCCCGGCGCGTTCGGCGTGGGCGGCATCTTCGCCGCCGCCGCCACCGTGTTCTTCGCCTTCATCGGCTTCGACATCGTGGCCACCGCCGCCGAGGAGACCAAGAAGCCGCAGCGCGACATGCCCATCGGCATCTTCGGCTCGCTGGCCATCTGCACCGCGCTCTACGTGCTGGTCTCCGTGGTCATCACCGGCATGGTCAAGTACAACGAGATCGAGGCGTCGGCGCCGTTGGCGGCGGCGTTCCGGTCGGTGGGACAGGACGCCATCGCCACCCTCATCTCCGTGGGCGCCCTGGCCGGTCTGACCACCGTGATGATGATCCTCATGCTCGGCCAGAGCCGGGTGTTCTTCGCGATGAGCCGCGACCGGCTGCTGCCCGCCCCGTTCGCCAAGGTCTCCCCGCGCACCGGCACCCCGGTAGTCACCACCGTGGTCACCGGCATCGTGGTGGCCACCATCGCGGCGCTGGTGCCGCTCACCGAGCTGGCCAAGCTGGTCAACATCGGCACCCTGTTCGCCTTCGTGCTGGTGGCCATCGGCGTGGTGGTGCTGCGCCGCACCCGGCCCGACCTCAAGCGTTCGTTCCGCACGCCGCTCGTGCCCTTCGTGCCCATCGTGTCGGTGCTGGCCAGCGTCTACCTGATGCTCAACCTCCCGGTGGACACCTGGCTGCGCTTCCTCGCCTGGATGGCCATCGGGGTGGTGCTCTACTTCGTCTACGGCCGCAAGCGCAGCACCCTGGCCGAGGGCTACGAGCGGCCCGAGGGCATGCGGCCGGCGGTGTCCTCACCGTCGGACAGCGGCTAGGCAGCTCGCCGAGTCCCGGTTAGGCGGCGTCGAGGCGCGCGCGCTGCTGCGGGGTGAGCGACAGCTCGGTGGCCGCGGCGGAGGCCACGGCGCTCTCCGGGCGGGAGGCACCGGGAATGGGGATGACCACGTCGGCGGCGGAGAGCTCCCAGGCCAGTGCCACCTGCTGCGGGCTCACGTGGTGCTCGGCGGCCACCTCGGCGAACGCCTGGTGAGCCTGGCCCAGCTCGGCCGCCTTGCCGATGCCGCCCAGCGGCGACCAGGGCAGAAAGGCCACGCCCAGCTCGGCGCACAGCTCCAGCTCCGGCCGTGAGGAGCGAAAGCGCGGGGAGTACTCGTTCTGCACGCTGGCCAGGCGCCCGCCCAGCACCCGCTGGGCCAGCCGGATCTGGTCGACGTCGAAGTTGGAGACGCCGGCCATGCTGATCTTGCCCTCGTCCAGCAGCTCGGCCAGCGCGCCCACCGACTCCTCCACGGGGACGGCCGGGTCGGGCCGGTGGAGCTGGTAGAGGTCGATGGTGTCCACCCCGAGGCGCCGCAGCGAGGCCTCGCAGGCCGCGCGCAGGTGCTCGGGGCGCCCGTCCAGGGCCCAGCCGCCGTCGGCGGTGCGGACGTGCCCGCCCTTGGTGGCCACCAGCACGTCCTCGCGGTCACCGCCCCAGTGCCGCAGCGCCTCGGCGACCAGCTCCTCGTTGTGCCCGAAGTCCGAGGCGTCCAGGCTGTAGGCGTCGGCGGTGTCGATCAGCGTGACGCCGGCGTTGAGGGCAGCATGGACGGTGGCCAGCGCGCGCTCGCGGTCCGGTCGGCCCTGCACGGACATGGGCATGCCGCCCAACCCGATTGCGCTGACGGTGCGACTGCCGATCGTGCGGTGCTCCATCGCTACAGCCTGCCCGGTGCCGCACCTGCGCGCCAGCGGCCGAGAACCGATAACCTGTTCAGTTGACCCCCTCGACAAGGAGCAAAATTCTATGACCCTGGCTGCAACCGAGCTGACCGCCGACTCCCGCAACGGCATCGACTACAAGGTCGCCGACCTCGCCCTGGCGGAGTTCGGGCGCAAGGAGATCCGCCTTGCCGAGCACGAGATGCCGGGTCTGACGACGCTGCGCCGGGAGTACTCGGAGGTCAAGCCGCTCAAGGGTGCGCGCATCTCCGGCTCGCTGCACATGACGGTCCAGACGGCCGTGCTCATCGAGACCCTGGTCGACCTGGGCGCCGAGGTCCGCTGGGCCTCCTGCAACATCTTCTCCACCCAGGACCACGCCGCGGCCGCCATCGTCGTGGGCCGCAACGGCACCCCCGAGGAGCCCAAGGGCGTCCCGGTGTTCGCCTGGAAGGGTGAGTCGCTGGAGGAGTACTGGTGGTGCGCCGAGCAGATGCTCACCTGGCCGGGCGGGGAGACCGCGAACATGATCCTCGACGACGGCGGCGACGCCACCATGTACGTCCTCAAGGGCGCGCAGTACGAGAAGACCGGCGTCGTGCCCTCCACCGAGGACACCGACTCCGAGGAGTACCAGGTGGTCCTGGAGACGCTGCGGCGCTCGCTGGAGCAGTCCACCACCAAGTGGACCGAGACCGCCAAGAACATCCGCGGTGTCACCGAGGAGACCACCACCGGCGTCATCCGGCTCTACCAGTTCTCCGCCTCCGGCGAGCTGCCCTTCCCGGCCATCAACGTCAACGACTCGGTGACCAAGAGCAAGTTCGACAACAAGTACGGCACCCGCCACTCGCTGATCGACGGCATCAACCGCGGCACCGACGTGCTCATCGGCGGCAAGGCCTGCCTGGTCGTCGGCTACGGCGACGTGGGCAAGGGCTGTGCCGAGGCGCTCAAGGGCCAGGGTGCCCGCGTGGTCGTCGCCGAGGCCGACCCGATCTGCGCGCTGCAGGCGATGATGGACGGCTACTCCGTGGAGACCGTGGACCAGGCCATCGGCAAGGCCGACATCGTCATCACCGCCACCGGAAACCTGAACATCATCACCCTGGACCACATGCGGCAGATGAAGCACCAGGCCATCCTGGGCAACATCGGCCACTTCGACAACGAGATCGACATGGCGGGGCTGCAGGGCGACAAGGACATCCGTCGCATCAACATCAAGCCCCAGGTGGACGAGTTCATCTTCCCGAACGGCCACACCATCATCGTGCTGAGCGAGGGCCGCCTGCTCAACCTGGGCAACGCCACCGGCCACCCCAGCTTTGTGATGAGCAACTCCTTCGCCAACCAGGTGATCGCGCAGATCGAGCTGTGGACCAAGCCCGACGAGTACGACAACGAGGTGTACCGCCTCCCCAAGCACCTGGACGAGAAGGTGGCCCGCATCCACGTGGAGGCCTTGGGCGGCACGCTGACCAAGCTCACCAAGGAGCAGGCGGAGTACATCGGCGTGGACGTCGAGGGCCCGTACAAGCCCGAGCACTACCGCTACTGAGCACCCGCCCGCTCGGGCCCCGCTAGGCACTGCCCAGCACCGCGGTCATGGCCCTCAGCGCCCTCCAGGGATCTCCTGGGGGCGCTGAGGGCCCTGCCCGTCGTTCGGGGTCGGTTAGGGTAGTTGCCCGTGGGCGTACTCGTGACGGTGGAAGGTCTTGACGGCGCGGGAAAGCGGACGCTGAGCACCGCGCTGACCGCCGAGCTCGCCTCCCGCGGGCTCCGGGTGGGCGCCACCGCGTTTCCCCGCTACGGCCGCTCGGTGCACGCCGACCTGGTCTCCGAGGCGCTGCACGGCAAGGTCGGCGACCTCGGCGACAGCGTGCACGGCATGGCCGTGCTGTTCGCCCTCGACCGCGCCGAGGCCGTCCCCGAGCTCTCCGAGATGCTGGCCAGCAACGACGTGGTGCTGCTCGACCGCTACGCCGCCTCCAACGCCGCCTTCGGTGCGGCCCGGCTGCACCAGGACGCCCGCGGCGAGTTCGCCGAGTGGATCCGGCAGCTGGAGTTCGACCGCCTGCGCCTGCCCGCACCCACCCTGCAGGTGCTGCTGCGGGTGCCCGTCGCCGTGGCCACCGCGCGCGCGGCGGACCGCGAGTCCGCCGACGCCGGCCGCGCCCGCGACGCCTTCGAGCGCGACGCCGGGCTGCAGGAGCGGACCGGGGCGGTCTACGAGGGCCTGGCCGCCGACGGCTGGGCGGGGGCCTGGCACGTCCACGAGCAGCCCGACGCCGCCGACACCGCTGCCCCGGCCGGCGCAGCAGTCGCCGCGGTGACCGCGCTCGCCGACCGGGTGCTGGCGGGGGCGGACGCATGAGCACGGTGGCGCGCAGGCGAGCTCACGCTCGCGTCGCGGGGCAGTGCACCACGACGCAGGTGTCAGGATGGGCGGCATGAAACCACGGATCTTGGTCGTCGACGACGACGCGGCACTGGCAGAGATGCTGACCATCGTGCTGCAGGGCGAGGGCATGGACGCCGCCGTCGTGGGGGACGGGTCCAAGGCGATGGCCGCGGTCCGCGAGTTCAAGCCGGACCTGGTCCTGCTCGACCTGATGCTGCCCGGCATGAACGGCATCGACGTGTGCCGGGTGATCCGGGCGGAGTCGGGCGTGCCGATCGTCATGCTCACCGCCAAGACCGACACCGTGGACGTGGTGCTGGGCCTGGAGTCCGGCGCTGACGACTACGTGATGAAGCCGTTCAAGGCCAAGGAGCTGATCGCGCGGCTGCGGGCCCGGCTGCGGCGCACCGCCGAGGTGCCCGCGGAGATCCTGCACATCGCCGACGTGGAGATCGACGTCCCCGCGCACCAGGTCACCCGCAACGGCACGCCCATCTCGCTCACCCCGCTGGAGTTCGACCTGCTGGTGGCGCTGGCCCGCAAGCCGCGCCAGGTGTTCAGCCGGGACGTGCTCCTGGAGCAGGTGTGGGGCTACCGCCACGCCGCGGACACTCGCCTGGTCAACGTGCACGTGCAGCGCCTGCGCGCCAAGATCGAGGTGGACCCCGAGCGTCCGGAGGTGGTTCTCACCGTCCGCGGCGTGGGGTACCGCGCCGGCCCGCCGTGAGACGAGCGCTCACCAGGCTCGCCCGCCGCGCCGGACGCACCCCGCCCGGCGCAGCGCTGCGGCACCTGTTGCGCGACCTCTGGCACACCTCCGCCGCCGCCGGTCGGGGCTTCATGTACTGGTGGCGGCGGTCCCTGCAGCTGCGGGTGGTGCTGTCCACCCTGGCGCTGTCGGCCGTGCTGGTGCTCACCGTCGGGGTGGCGCTGCTCAGCCAGATCACCGACCGGCTGCTCGACGCCAAGATCAATGCCGCCGTCGAGGAGGTGGAGCGAGCCCGCGCCACCGTGCAGCGCGAGCTGGCAGGTGCCGACGAGAGCAACTCCCTGCGCAGCCGCCTCAACAGCGCCAGCTCGGCGCTGACCAGCCCCGGCATCGACATGGGTGGCTCGGCCAGCGGCGGCGCCGGCGCCTTCGAGCCGGTGCTCATCGTCCGCGGGGACGGCCCGCGTGGCGCCATCGCCAGCGGCCCCATCGCCGAGGTGCCCACGTCGCTGCGCCCGTTCGTGCAGAAGGGGCAGCTGACCTACCAGTACACCTCCATCGCCGGCGCCCCCACCCTCGTCGTCGGCACCCCGGCGCCCTCCGACGTCGCCGGGCTCGAGCTGTACCTGGTGTTCCCGCTGAACGCCGAGGAGCGCTCGATCAGCCTGATCAAGGGCACCATGTCCCTCGGTGGCGGCGTCCTGCTCCTGCTGCTCGGTGGGGTGGCGGCGCTGGTCACCCGCCAGGTGGTCCTGCCCATCCGCACCGCCGTGGATGCGGCGGAGCGCTTCGCCGACGGACAGCTCGAGGCGCGCATGCCGGTGCGCGGGGAGGACGACGTCGCCCGGCTGGGGCTGGCTTTCAACGACATGGCGGCCAACCTCGCCGACCAGATCGCGCAGCTGGAGGAGTTCGGTGCCCTGCAGCGGCAGTTCACCTCCGACGTCAGCCACGAGCTGCGCACCCCGCTGACCACGGTGCGGATGGCGGCCGACGTGCTGCACGCCGGCAGCGACGAGATGGACCCGGCCCTGCGCCGCTCGGCCGAGCTGCTGGTGGCCGAGCTGGACCGCTTCGAGACCCTGCTCAACGACCTGCTGGAGATCAGCAGGCACGACGCGGGCATGGCCGACCTGGCCGCGGAGCCGCTGGACCTGCGCCTGTGCGTGCGTGGTGCGGTGGACACCGTGCGCCACCTGGTGGCCCAGACCGGCAGCGAGCTGCTGCTGGACCTGCCCGAGGACAAGGTGACCGCCGAGGTCGACGCCCGCCGGGTGGAGCGCGTGCTGCGCAACCTGCTGGCCAACGCGCTCGACCACGGTGAGGGCCGGCCGGTGCTGGTGCAGATGCGCGCCTCCGACCAGTCGGTGTCCGTGCTGGTGCGGGACAGCGGGATCGGTCTGCAGCCGGGGGAGGCGGAGAAGGTGTTCAACCGGTTCTGGCGCGCCGACCCCTCCCGGGTGCGCCGCTCCGGCGGCACTGGTCTCGGCCTGGCCATCGCGGTGGAGGACGCCCGCCTGCACGGCGGCTCGCTGCAGGCCTGGGGCGAGCCCGGCCGCGGCGCCTGCTTCCTGCTCACCCTGCCGCTGCGGCGCGGTGCCGCGCTGGTGGACGGTCCCATCCCGCTGGTGCCCACCGAGCCCTTCGACGTCGCCAACGTCGCCGTCGGCGACGTGGTACAGCCACCGTCCACCGCGAGCGTCCCTGACCGTGCCACCGCCGCGCCCGACGTGGGAGTCTCCTGATGCGCCGATTCCGTGTGCTGTCCTGCCTGGTGGCGGTGGCCACCGTGCTCACCGGGTGCGCCACCGTGCCCACCAGCTCCACCCCGCACGTGATCAGCACGGTGCGCACCGATCCGCAGCCGGAGGTGGAGCAGGCGCCGATCGCCGGGCGGGAGCCCGACCTGCTGGTGCGCGACTTCATCTCCGCCAGCAGCGCCCAGCGCGGCCAGCACCGGGTGGCGCGGCAGTACCTCACCGGTGAGGGCTCCCAGCGCTGGGACGACCGCACGTCCACCACGATCCTGACCAACGTGGACACCCTCTACGACGTGCGCGCCGAGAACCGGGTGACCATCCTGCTGCGCGCCGACCGGGTCGGCACGCTCAGCGGGGACGGCACCTACAACCAGGACCAGGGCACCTACGAGGCCCGGCTGACGCTGCTGAAGGTCGACGGCCAGTGGCGCATCGACGCCCTGCCCAGCGGCGTGGTGCTCGAGCGTGCCGACTTCCTGGCCCGCTACCAGCGGGTGCCGGTGTACTTCCTCAACCCCGACCAGAAGAAGGTGGTGGCCGACCCCCGCTGGGTGGCGCGCGACTCCGACTCCCTGGCCGCACGGCTGGTGGAGCTGCTCATCGGCGGACCGAACGCGCAGCTGGCCAGCGGCGTGGTGAACAAGCTGGGCCAGGGAGTGCGGCTGCGCAGCAACGTCACCACCGCGACCGGGGAGAGCGTGCCCGGCGCCGGCGAGGCCAACGGGGTCGGTATCGACCTGGGTGGGCTGGAGTCCCTCGACGCCGGGCAGCGCCAGCTGCTGGCCGCCCAGGTGGTGTGGACCCTGGACAGCGCCGGCGTGCGCGGTCCGTACGTGCTGCTCGCCGACGGGGCCCCGCTGGACGAGCGCTACGCGCTGGGGTGGGACACCGCCGACGTCGCCTCCTTCGACCCCTCGTCCTCATCCGGGGCCGACGTGGGGCTGCACGCGGTGTCCGGCGGCAGCCTGGTCAAGGTGGTCGACGGCAGCGTCAACGCGGTGGGTGGGCCACTGGGTCGGGCCAGCTCGCTGGAGTCAGCCGCCATCTCCCACGACGGGCAGCAGGTCGCCGCGGTCACCATGACGGGCGACCCGAGGCCCGGGGGACAGGTGCAGCTGCTGGTGGGCAGCCTCGGCGGGGCGGTGGCCGTCGCGGCCTCGGGCACGGAGATGACCCGCCCCACCTGGTCCGGGGACGATCGTGCGGCTTGGGTGGTGGTGGACACCGGGACCGTGGTGCGGGTGGTGCGGGAGCCCTCCAGCGGCCAGGTGTCCAGCTCGCCGGTGGACTCCGGCGCGGTGACCGCGCTCGGTGGGCCGATCAGCGCGCTGCGGCTGTCCAGGGACGGCGTCCGTGCGGCGCTCATCGTGGGGGGGCGGGTGTACGTGGCCGTGGTCACCCGGGCGCAGAACGGCGGCTTCGCGCTGACCAGCCCGGTGGCGGTGGCCCCGGACCTCGGGGACGGCGCGGTGTCGCTGGACTGGACCAGTGCCGACACCCTGGTGGTGTCCGGCCGGGGTGACGAGGTGCCGGTGGTCACCGTGGGGGTGGACGGCGCGCTGATCCAGCCGCTGCCCAGCCGCAACCTGTCCCCGCCGGTTCGGTACGTGGCGGCCGCGCCCGCGTCGTCGGTGCTGGCCGCCGACAGCCGGGCGGTGCTGCAGCTCAACGTCCTGGACGCACCCGGTGAGCGCTACTGGCGCGAGGTGGCGGGCCTCGGTGGGGGCTCGAGCACGCCGATCCTGCCCGGCTGAGCCCGCGCGCGGTGCACAGTCGTGCCGCGGTGTCCCCAGCCCTGCGGGTACTCGCCCGTCGGCACCGGCCCCCGGCCACGCTGGACTGGTGCGCGCCCTCGTCGACCTGGTCCTGCCCACCGAGTGCGGTGGCTGCCGCGAGCCCGGCACTCCCTGGTGCGCCGGCTGTGCCGCCGAGCTGGACAGCGAGCCGGTGCCGGCGCGCACCCGGGTGGACGGTGTCCCGCCGGCGTGGGCCACCGGGGCCTACACCGGTGCCCGCCGGGCGGTGGTGGTCGCGGCCAAGGAGCGCGGCCGGCGCGACCTGCTGGTGCACGTGGGGCGGGCCTGGGCGCGGTGCCTGCGCGACCTGCGCGACTGGGGCGAGCTCGACCCGCCCGAGCTGGCCGCCCTGCACCTGGTGCCCGCGCCCAGCCGTGCCCGGGCCGCTCGCCAGCGCGGCGGCGACCCGGTGCTCGCCGCGGCCCGGGTCTGCGCCGCACACCTCGGGGGCAGCACCACCGTGGCGCCGGTCCTCGGCCTGCGCCGGGGGGTGCGTGACTCCGTCGGACTGACCGCGGGGCAGCGGGTGGACAACCTGCACGGCAGGGTGCGGGTGCGCCCCGGGGCGCTGCCACCACCGGGTTCGGCCGTGGTCCTGCTCGACGACGTGCTCACCACCGGCGCCACGGCGGCGGCAAGTGCAAGTGCGTTGCGTGACTGCGGCATTCGCGTGCACGCCGTGCTGGTGCTGGCCGCGGTGCGCTGACCGGCAGCAACCGGTCTCAGCGCGGTGCGAGCACCGCCGATCTCGTGACACGCTGTGACGGAAGGGGTCTGTCTATCCGGGCGGAACGGGGTTAGCGTGAGGACAGCAGCCACGTGAGCCGCAGTTGGGAGGACCGTCCCCGAGAGTGGCGCCGGAAGGCTCTTCCGTGCCGGCGCAGTCACCTTGGGCCAGGCCGGGCAGCTGTGCTCGACCGGGCCATACGCGGAGGTATCTATGACTAGTAAGCAGAGCACCGTGCAGACCCAGGACGACCGCAAGGAAGGCATCGCCGAGCAGCGCAAGCCCGGCTCGGAGGACGCCAGGCCGTTCGTCATCGACGAGCCCGTCGACGAGGTGCCAGACGCAGCCGGCCAGCCGGTCGCGCGCCTGGACATCGAGGGCCGCAACGTCAGCGTGCCGGACTACTTCCGCACCTTCGTGGGCGAGAAGCTCGCCAAGCTCGAGCGCTTCGACAACACCATCGACCTCTTCCGCGTCGAGCTGCAGCACGCCCCCAACCCCCGTCAGGCCAAGAGCTGCCAGCGCGTCGAGCTGACCGCCGTCGGCAAGCACCCGGTGGTGCGGGCCGAGGCGAGCGCGGAGACCTTCCGCGACGCCCTGGAGAACGCCATCAACAAGCTGGAGTCCCGGCTGCGGCGCGCGCACGACCGGCGGACGGTGCACCACGGCCGCAAGGCTCGCCTGTCGGTGGCCGACGCCACCGCCGGCCTGGTTCCCGAGGCCGAGCCCCACGTGGCCGAGCCGGAGGTCGACACCGAGGGTCCGGGGCGCATCGTGCGCACCAAGGAGCACCCGGCGGTGCCGATGACGGTGGACGAGGCGCTGTACGAGATGGAGCTGGTCGGGCACGACTTCTTCCTCTTCCAGTGCGCCGACACCGGCCGGCCCAGCGTGGTCTACCGCAGGCACGCCTTCGACTACGGCCTGCTCAGGCTCGTCTAGGTTCCGACCCTGCGAGCCTCGCCGCGGCGGGCTCGAGGGGCATGATGGGCCACGGCCTGCACGGAGCCGCCTACCATGGGGTCCGGCCAAGGGTTTTCCTTGGCCGGACCCTGCCGTCTATGACCGAGGGACGAGACAAGCTGTGTTGTCGTTTTCCAAGCTGTTGCGCGCAGGCGAAGGCCGCATGGTCAAGCGCCTCATGTCCATCGCTGAGCACGTCAGCAGCCTGTCGCCCGAGGTCGAGTCGCTGACTGACGCCGAGCTGGCGGCCAAGACCGACGAGTTCCGCAAGCGCCACGCCGACGGGGAGAGCCTCGACGAGCTGCTGCCCGAGGCGTACGCCGTCGCCAGGGAGGCCTCCAGCCGCGTGCTGGGCCAGCGCCACTTCGACGTGCAGGTGATGGGCGGGGCTGCGCTGCACCTGGGCAACATCGCGGAGATGAAGACCGGTGAGGGCAAGACGCTGACCTGTGTGCTGCCCGCCTACCTCAACGCCATCGGTGGTGAGGGCGTGCACGTGGTCACCGTCAACGACTACCTGGCCAAGCGTGACTCGGAGTGGATGGGCCGCGTGCACCGCTTCCTCGGCCTCGAGGTGGGCACCATCCTGTCCGGGATGACGCCGCCCGAGCGTCGCGACGCCTACGCCGCCGACATCACCTACGGCACCAACAACGAGTTCGGCTTCGACTACCTGCGCGACAACATGGCCAATTCGCTGGCCGAGTGCGTGCAGCGCGGCCACAACTTCGCCATCGTGGACGAGGTCGACTCCATCCTCATCGACGAGGCCCGCACCCCGCTGATCATCTCGGGCCCGGCCGACGCCTCCTCGCGCTGGTACGGCGAGTTCGCGCGCCTGGCGCCGCTGATGAAGCTCGACGTCCACTACGAGGTGGACATCAAGAAGCGGACCATCGGTGTGCACGAGGCCGGGGTGGAGTTCGTCGAGGACCAGCTGGGCATCGACAACCTCTACGAGGCGGCCAACTCGCCGCTGGTGAGCTACCTGAACAACGCCATCAAGGCCAAGGAGCTCTACCAGCGCGACAAGGACTACATCGTCCGCGACGGCGAGGTGTTCATCGTCGACGAGTTCACCGGTCGCGTGCTGGCCGGTCGCCGCTACAACGAGGGCATGCACCAGGCGCTGGAGGCCAAGGAGGGGGTGGAGATCAAGGCGGAGAACCAGACCCTGGCCACCATCACCCTGCAGAACTACTTCCGGCTCTACGACAAGCTCTCCGGGATGACCGGCACGGCCCAGACCGAGGCCGCCGAGCTGCACCAGATCTACAAGCTCGGCGTCATCCCGATCCACACCAACCGGCCGATGATCCGGGTGGACTCGCCCGACCTCATCTACAAGACCGAGGAAGCCAAGTTCGCGGCCGTGGTCGAGGACATCGTGGAGCGCCACGAGAAGGGCCAGCCGGTGCTGGTCGGCACCACCAGCGTGGAGCGCTCGGAGTACCTGTCCCAGCAGCTGGTCAAGAAGGGTGTGCCACACAGCGTCCTCAACGCCAAGTTCCACGACAAGGAGGCGGTGATCATCGCCCAGGCCGGTCGGGTGGGTGCGGTGACGGTGGCCACCAACATGGCCGGTCGCGGCACCGACGTGGTGCTCGGCGGCAACCCCGAGATCCTCGCCGACGTGGCGCTGCGCGAGCGGGGCCTGGACCCGGTGCGCGACCCGGAGGAGTACCAGGCGGAGTGGGAGCTGATCATCGGCCCGCTCAAGGACGAGGTGAAGCAGGAGGCCGAGCGGGTCCGCGAGGCGGGCGGGCTCTACGTGCTCGGCACCGAGCGGCACGAGTCCCGCCGCATCGACAACCAGCTCCGTGGCCGCTCCGGCCGGCAGGGTGACCCGGGCGAGTCCCGCTTCTACCTGTCGCTGGGTGATGAGCTCATGCGCCGCTTCAACGGGCCGATGATCGAGGCGATCATGAACCGGCTCAACCTCCCCGAGGACGTGCCCATCGAGGCCAAGATGGTCTCCAAGGCGATCCTGTCCGCGCAGACGCAGGTGGAGCAGCAGAACTTCGAGATCCGCAAGAACGTCCTCAAGTACGACGAGGTGATGAACCAGCAGCGCACCATCATCTACCGGGAGCGCCGCCGGATCATGTCCGGCGAGGACGTCGAGGGCCAGATCGAGGGCATGATGACCGACGTGGTCACCGCCTACGTGGACGGCGCCACCGCGGCCGGCTACGCCGAGGACTGGGACCTGGAAGCCCTCTGGACGGCGCTGCGCACCCTGTACCCGGTGAGCATCCGCTGGCAGGACCTGGTGGGCGAGACCGAGGTCGGCGACCAGAGCGACCTCACCCGCGACGGCCTGCTGGAGGCCATCCTCGCCGACGTCCGTGCCGCCTACGTCAAGCGCACCGAGGAGATCGACGCGATCGCCGGCACCGGCGGGATGCGGGACCTCGAGCGTCGGGTGCTGCTGAGCGTGCTCGACCGCAAGTGGCGCGAGCACCTCTACGAGATGGACTACCTCAAGGAGGGCATCGGGCTGCGCGCGATGGCCCAGCGTGACCCGCTGGTGGAGTACCAGCGCGAGGGCTACGACATGTTCCGCGGCATGCTCGAGGGCCTCAAGGAGGAGTCGATCGGCTTCCTGTTCAACGTCACCGTGGAGGTGGCGCCCGCGCCGACCCTGACGGTGGGTGCCCAGCCGCAGCCGGAGCTGGGCAACCTGGCCACCACCCCCGCCCAGCAGCAGCCGCAGCCCACCGAGGCCGAGGCGGAGCAGCAGGTGGTTCCTGCCGCGCCCGCCGCCTTCCGGGCCAAGGGGTTGGACACCGAGCCGGCCGCGGCGGTCACCTACTCGGGTCCGGACGAGACCGGCGGCACCGCGGTGCGCAGCTCCGAGGACGAGACCGGAGCAGCCACCGCCGGCGCGGAGGCTCCCGGCACTCGGCGGGACCGGCGTGCCCAGTCCCGGCAGAAGGCCAAGGGCCCGAAGAGCCCCAAGCGCAAGCGCTGAGAGAGCACCGGCGCGAGGTGGGTCAGCCCCCCGCGCCGGTGCTCGGTCGGCGAACACGGTGCGCAGCGTGCTCGCCGAGGTCCACCCGGCGGCGTGGGGACGGCCGCTAGCCGAGGTGCAGGGCGGTGCAGTGCCAGCCGGTGCGGCCCAGCTCCAGGCGAGCGGCCACGGCGTGCACCCGCCCGTTGCGGGTGACGGTGGCGCAAGCCTCCGCAGCGGTGGGGGTGACCTGCTGGACGTGCACCCGGTTGAGCCGGGTCACGCCCCGTGCCCAGCTGCCGGTCCCGGCGCGCGACAGCAGGGTGACCTGCGCGGCCACCACCGGTCCCATCACCCGGTGCAGCTGCTGCGCACCCCGCCGGCCCTCCAGCACCTCGAAGGTCAGCCGGAACACCTGGTGCGCGCTCGCGGCCGCGGCGGGGCTCACCGGGTCGGGCTGGGCGCGCTGCGGCTGGGGCGGGACGCGTCGCCGGGCCCGGGGCGGCGGGGCAGCGGTGCCGACGCGCAGGTGCTCGGGTGCGGGCTCGCAGACCGGTGCGCGCCGCAGCAGCGTGGCCGGGGGAGTCTCGGCGGGCGGTAGTGCCGCCGCTGCAGCTGCTGGCGGACGGTGCGGGGCCGGGCGGAGTGCGGCTTCTGCAGTGGCGTCGACGGACATGGTGGCTCTCTCCTGGCAGGGCGGCGGTCGGCGTGGGTGACCGGTGGGTGCTCGCGACACCGAGGAGGGGCGGCTCGTCGCTGCAGGAAGTATGGGCGCCGCCACTAGCTGGCCGGGCCAGGTTGCCGCACCTTTGTGGACAATGCTGTGCGGAAGCAAATCTCCTGCGGCGGCTACGCTGCACCCATGCGTGACCGACTCAGCCCGCTCGATGCGTCGTTCCTGTCGCTGGAGCGGGGGACGACCCCCGCGCACATCGGCAGCCTCAGCATCTTCACCCCACCCCGGGCGGGCTTCGGCTACGACGCGCTGGTGTCCCACATCGAGCAGCGGCTGCCGTACGTGCCTCGCTACCGGCAGAAGGTTCGTGACCTGCCCGCCGGCCTGGCCCGCCCGGTGTGGGTGGACGACAACGACTTCGACATCTCCTACCACGTGCGTCGCTCCGCGCTGCCCAGCCCGGGCGACGACGCGCAGCTGCACGAGCTGGTGTCGCGGCTGCTGTCCCGCCGGCTGGACCGGGCCCGCCCGCTGTGGGAGCTGTACCTGGTGGAGGGGCTGGCCAAGGGCCGGGTCGCCATCATCAGCAAGACCCACCAGGCGGTGGTGGACGGGGCGCAGGCCCTGGAGCTGGGCCAGGTGATCCTGGACGACACCCGCAAGCCCGGTGTGCAGCGCACCGGCCTCTGGATGCCCGCGGCCGAACCTGCCGGCACCCGGCTGCTGGCGGAGGCCGCCGTGGAGGTGCTGCGCAGCCCCACCGAGGTGGTCGACGTGGTGCGGTGGGTGGCGCGCGACGCCGCGAACGCGGTGAGCACGGTGACCGAGGCAGCCACCACGGCGGCGGCGATGGTGCGCCGGTTGGCGCGCCCGGCCCCGCCCAGCCCGCTGAACGTGGCCGTCTCCCGCCAGCGTCGCTTCGCCACCGCCCGCACCCAGCTGGCCGACTACCGGCAGGTCCGTGCCGCCACCGGGGCCAGCGTCAACGACGTGGTGCTCGCCGTGGTCAGCGGGGCGCTGCGCAGCTGGTTGACCTCCCGGGACGAGCCGGTCACCCCGGACACCACGGTGCGCGCCCTGGTGCCGCTCGCGGTGGCGTCCGACCCCGAGGACACCGGTGCGGAGCACGAGGACCTCTCCTCGTTCCTGGTGGACCTGCCGGTGGGGGCGGCCGACCCGCTGGTGCGGGTGGGCCAGCTGCGCGAGGCCACCCGCGAGCACGCCTCCTCCACCCCGCTGGTCGGCGCCCGCGCGCTCACCCAGCTGTCCGGCTTCGCCCCGCCCACCCTGCACGCCATGGGTGCGCGGCTGGCGGGCACGCTGGCGCGGCGCTCGTTCAACGTGCTGGTCACCAACGTGCCCGGCCCGCAGTACCCGCTGTACGCCGACGGGGCACGGCTGCGCGAGATCTACTCCGTGGTGCCGCTGATGCCCAACCAGGCGCTGACCGTCGGGGTGACCTCCTACGACGGCTCGGTGCTCTACGGCCTCAACGCCGACCGCGACGCCCTCGCCGACGTGGACCAGCTGGCCGGCTTCCTCGAGCAGTCCCTGGCCGAGCTGGTGGCCGCGGTGCGAGCAGCACCACCCCGGGCGCCCGGTCGCCGAGCCGGCCCGGGCAGCCCAGCGACGAAGGAGACCTCATGAGGGTGTACGTGCCGGCGACCATCGCCATGCTGGAGCAGCTGCAGCGGGACGGGGAGCTGCGGGCGGTCAGCGGGACCGCGTTCGCCCTCACCCCCGCGCTGCGCGAGTCCTACGCCGTCGGCGACGAGGAGGAGCTCTCCTACGCCGCGATGGCTGAGGCGGCCCGGGCGTCGCTGCGGCTGCTGGCGGTGGAGCTGGAGACCGACGACGCGGCCCGTCCCCGCCGCGCGGTGCTCAGCGCCGACGTCGAGGACGCCCAGCTCCGCCCGGACCTCGACGACGCGGTGGTGCGGCTGACGGCGCCGGTACAGCTGAGCCAGGTGGCCTCGGCGCACGTGGACCTGGCCGAGGCCGAGGACGCCGTGCGAGCCGCGGTGGCCGCGGTGGACGCCGCCGACCTGGGCGACCTGGAGGCGGAGTTCGTCCTCGGCGAGGTCGCCGACCACGAGCTGGCCTGGTACGCCACCCAGGAGCTGCCCTTCCTGCTCGAGCTGCTCTGAGCCGGCTACCAGTCGGTGTTGGTCGCCAGCGCCACCAGCAGCCGGCGCACGGCCTCCACCCGCCGGGCCGCGGTGCCGGTGAGGGTGTCCAGCGCGCACTCCGGGTCGGCGGGCGGACCAAGGTGGGTGCAGCCGCGCGGACAGGTGGCGGCCACCTCGGCGAGGTCGGCGAAGGCGGCCACCACGTCGTCGGTGGAGACGTGGGCCAGGCCGAAGGACCGGATGCCGGGGGTGTCCACCACCCAGCCGCTGCCGCTGGGCAGCGGCAGCGCGATGGACTGGGTGGAGGTGTGCCGGCCACGCCCGATGCCCGAGACCACCCCGACCGCGCGGAACGCCTCAGGCACCAGCCGGTTCACCAGGGTTGACTTGCCCACCCCGGAGTGGCCGAGCAGCACGGTCGTGCGGCCCTGCAGCATCGCCTCCAGCTCGTCCAGGGGCGCGGTCTGGTTCAGCACCACCACCGGCACCTCCAGGTCGGCGTAGGCGCTGACGAGCTCGTCCGGGTCGGCCAGGTCGGACTTGGTGAGGCAGAGGATGGGGGTCAGTCCGCCGACGTAGGCCGCCACCAGGGTGCGGTCGATGAGCCCGGTGCGCGGCGGCGGGTCAGCCAGGGCCACCACCACGGCCAGCTGGTCGGCGTTGGCCACCACGATCCGCTCGTAGGGGTCGGTGTCGTCGGCGGTGCGGCGCAGCACCGTGCGCCGCTCGGCCACCCGCACGATGCGGGCCAGGCTGTCGGGTCGCCCGGACAGGTCGCCCACCAGGCTCACCTCGTCGCCCACCACCACGGGGGTGCGGCCCATCTCGCGGGCGCGCATGGCCACCACGGGACGCTCGGGGTCGCCGTCGAACACGCAGCCCCACCGGCCCCGGTCCACCGCCACCACCATCGCCTGCTCGGCATCGAGGTGCTCGGGCCGGGTCTTGGTGCGCGGCCGCGAGCCTGGACGCGGCCGGATCCGCACGTCGGACTCGTCGTACACCCGCTTGCTCAGGACGAACCTCCCGCGAGCATGTCCTGCCACAGGCCGGCGAAGCCCGGCAGCGTCTTGTCGGTGCTGGCCACGTCGTCCACCCGCAGGCCGTCCACCACCAGGCCCACCACCGCGCCGGCGGTGGCCATCCGGTGGTCGGCGTAGGCGTGCCACGGCCGATCGGGGGCGCGCAGGTCCCCGCCGGTGATGTGCAGCCCGTCGGTGGTCTGCTCCACCGTGGCGCCCAGGGCGGTCAGCTCGGTGCTCAGCGCCTCCAGCCGGTCGGTCTCGTGCCCGCGCAGGTGCGCGATGCCCCGCAGGCAGGACGGGCCCTGTGCCAGCACCGCCAGCGCCGCCACGGTGGGGGCGAGCTCGCCGACGTCGTGCAGGTCGATGTCGATGCCCTGCAGCTGCTGCGGGCCCTGCACCGTGAGCCCGCCGTCGGCGTGGGTGACGGTGGCCCCCATCTGCTCCAGCACGTCCCGGAAGCGGTCGCCGGCCTGGGTGGTGCTGGTGGGCCAGCCGGGCACGTGCACCCGCCCACCGGTGACCGCGGCGGCGGCCAGGAACGGCGCGGCGTTGGACAGGTCCGGCTCCACCTCCCAGGTGCGGGCGGCGATGGGACCGGGAGCCACCCGCCACACGTCAGGCTCGGAGTCGTCCACCGTCACCCCGGCCTCGCGCAGCATGGCCACGGTCATCTCGATGTGCGGCTGGGAGGGCACCGGTGCGCCGGCGTGGCGCACCGTGATGCCCTCGGTGCAGCGCGCGCCGGTGAGCAGCAGCCCGGAGACGAACTGCGAGGACGCCGAGGCGTCGATGGTGACGGAGCCACCGACCAGCGCGCCGGTGCCGTGCACGGTGAAGGGCAGCTCGTGGCCCGCCACGTCGGCGCCCAGGCGGCGGAGCGCGTCCAGCACGGTGCCCATCGGCCGGACCCGCGCCTGCGGGTCGCCGTCGAAGTGCACGTCGCCACGGGCCAGGGCGGCCACCGGCGGCAGGAAGCGCATCACGGTGCCCGCCAGCCCGCAGTCGATGCTGGCGGGCCCGCGCAGCTCGCCGGGGGTGACCACGTCGGTGTGGGTGTCCGGGTCGGTCTGCACCGTCGCGCCCAGCTCCCGCAGCGCCTGTGCCATCAGGTCGGTGTCCCGGCTGTGCAGGGCGTTCACCAACCGGGAGGGGCCGTCGGCCAGCGCGGCCAGCACCAGGGCGCGGTTGGTGATCGACTTGGACCCGGGCACGCGGACGGTCGCGTGCACCGGTCCCTCGGCCAGGGGGGCGCTCCACGACGTCTCGGCAGTCACCGGATCATTATCGCGCACGCGGGTCGGCGGAGGCGGACCCGCACGGGCGGACACAGGACGGCGGAGGCAACCCGGTGGACACAGCACGGCACGACGACGACCCGACGCCCAGCGTGGTCACCGAGCTGGAGACGCCGCACGGGCCGGCCCGGGCGCACCTGCACCGCCCGGCGGGCCCGCCCCGGGCCGCGCTGGTGCTCGGGCACGGCGCCGGGGGCGGGGTGAGCGCGGCCGACCTGCGGGCGGTCACCGCCACCGCGGTGGAGCTGGACGTGCTCGTGGTGCTGGTGGAGCAGCCCTACCGGGTGGCCGGGCGGCGCGCACCGGCGCCGGCCAAGCAGCTCGACACCGCCTGGCTCAGCGTGCTCACGCAGCTGCGGGAGGGACCGCTGCGCGACCTGCCGCTGGTGGTGGGTGGGCGCTCCTCGGGTGCGCGGGTGGCGTGTCGCACGGCCGGGGACGCCGGTGCGCTGGGGGTGCTCTGCCTGGCGTTCCCGCTGCACCCACCGGGCAAGCCGGACAAGACGCGGCTGCCCGAGCTGGACGCGGTGACGGTCCCGGTGCTGGTGGTGCAGGGGCTGCGCGACCCGTTCGGGCTGCCCGAGCCGGCCGGCAACCGCGAGGTGGTCACCGTGGCGGGCAACCACAGCCTGAGCAGCGACCTGCCGTCGGTCACCGCGGCGGCGAGCACCTGGCTGACCACGCTGCTGCGGCCGTAGCGGCCCGCTTGCCGTCGCCGCAGCAGCGGCCGATGCTGGAGGCGACGCGCCCGGCCCCTGGAGGTCCTCTTGCCCGAGCCCAGCGTGCCGTGGCCCAGCCTGCGGGTGGCGGACTGGACGCCCACCCGAGACACCCTGCACATGTGGACCCAGATCCTGGGCAAGGTGCGCCTGGTGGACGCGCCGATGGTCAACCACTGGTGGCAGGTGCCGCTCTACGTCACCGCCCGGGGGCTGAGCACCTCGGCCGTCCCCCACGGACACAAGGTGTTCGACATGGAGCTGGACTTCTTCGACCACCAGCTGCTGGTGCGCAGCAGCGACGGGCAGGTCCGCTCGGTGGCGCTCGAGCCCAAGCCGGTGGCGGACTTCTACGCCCAGACCATGCAGGCGCTGGACGAGCTGGGCCTGGGCACGCAGATCCAGGCCTCGCCCAACGAGGTGGACCCGGCGATCCCCTTCGCCGAGGACGACCAGCACAGCCACTACGACCCCGCGGCCGCGCACCTGTTCTGGGCGCAGCTGGTGCAGGCCAACCGGGCGCTGCAGCAGTTCCGCTCGTCGTTCATCGGCAAGTGCAGCCCGGTGCACCTGTTCTGGGGCTCCCTCGACCTGGCCTGCACGCGCTTCTCCGGCCGCCCGGCGCCGACACATCCCGGGGGCGCCCCACACTGCGCCGACTGGGTGATGGTCGAGGCCTACTCCCACGAGGTGAGCAGCGCCGGGTTCTGGCCCGGCGGCGGTGAGGAGGGCGCGTTCTACTCCTATGCCTACCCGGAGCCGCCGGGCTTCGCCGCGAGCGCGCTGGTCCCGGCCGAGGCGACCTACGACGCGCAGCTGCAGCAGTTCCTGCTGCCCTACGAGGCGGTGCGCACTGCTGAGCATCCCGACCAGCTGCTCCAGCGGTTCCTGCGCACCACCTACGAGGCCGCCGCCGACGGTGCCGGGTGGGACCGTTCCGCGCTCGAGCGCGACTACCGCCGGCTGGGGTGAGGGAACAGGGCCCCGGTGCCCGGTGTTGTGGAGGCGACAGGGTGGCCCGGCTCGCGCCAGGAGCGGAGGCCGGCCGCCGGCGTCGAACAGCAGAGGAGCGGTATGGGCACGCAGTGTGCGGTGCACGAGAGCCACCCGGCGATCGGGGCAGCGGGGGTGCTTCCGCTGCAGCCCTGGGTGTTCGGCCACCAGGGTGCGCGTGAGCGCGTCGCCGCCGGGGGCGCGGTATCGTGGTCCGGTACCCAGGGTCCTACTGCCGTGCTCTCACGGCCCGAGCCCACTGGGGGAAGGAGAGTCGTGGCACTGCCCACATCCCCACCGACCACTCAGAACGCCGCTGACGCCGCGGTCCAGGCGGCCGAGACGCCGGACGAGCGCACCGCCCGGTTCGAGCGCGACGCGATGCCGCTGCTGGACCAGCTCTACGGAGCCGCGCTGCGGATGACCCGCAACCCGGCCGACGCCGAGGACCTGGTCCAGGACGCCTACCTCAAGGCGTACTCGGCGTTCGACTCGTTCCGCGCCGGGACCAACCTGAAGGCGTGGATGTACCGCATCCTGACCAACGCCTACATCAACGGCTACCGCAAGAAGCAGCGCCAGCCGCAGCAGTACCCCACCGACGAGATCACCGACTGGCAGCTTGCTGACGCTGCCGAGCACACCTCGCGGGGGTTGCGCTCCGCCGAGGTGGAGGCGCTCGACCGGCTGCCCGACTCCGACATCAAGGATGCGCTGCAGTCGTTGCCCGAGGACTTCCGCATGGCGGTCTACTACGCCGACGTGGAGGGCTTCGCCTACAAGGAGATCGCCGAGATCATGGGCACGCCCATCGGCACGGTGATGTCCCGGCTGCACCGCGGGCGCAAGCTGCTGCGCGGGCTGCTGGCCGATGTGGCCCGCGACCGCGGCTTCAGCAACGTGCCCCGGCCCGAGGAGGTGGCGCGATGAGCCCCGAGGTCCCGCAGTGCTCGGGCAGCGGCGAGGCCGACTGCGCCACCGTGCTCGCCGACGTCTACCTCTACCTCGACGGCGAGTGCGACGAGCAGGGCCGTCAGCGGGTGCAGCGACACCTCGACGACTGCAGCCCGTGCCTGCACGAGTTCGGCATCGAGGAGCAGGTGAAGAAGCTGCTCAGCCGCAAGTGCGGCGGGGAGCACGCCCCGGCCGGGCTGCGCGAGCGCCTGGTGGTGTCGCTGAAGTCCACGGTGATCTCCTACCAGGAGACGGTGGTGAGCGACGAGCACGACGCCCGTCCGCGCTCCTCCGAGCGCGCCGAGTAGGGCTCAGCCGCAAGCTCTGCTGACACAGCACAGGGCCCGTACCTCCGTGGAGGTACGGGCCCTGTGCCGTGCGTGCGCGGTGCGTGCAACTTCAGGAGTTGGGACGCTTACCGTGGTTGGCGGCACTCTTCTTGCGGTCACGCTTCTTGCGTCCACGCTTTCCCATGACTTCTCCTCAGTGGTGGGGCTGCTGGGTGGGCCCAGTGCTCGTGGGTTCATTCTCCCACGGCTGTGGCGCAGCCCGTCGCCCCAGGGCCGTGTGGTTTGATCGGGCAGGTCTACAAGGAGGTTTCCGATGGCGGAGAAGGTGCTCGCAGAGCTGCCTGCGAAGGTCTGGCGGGTCTCGGTGTCCGTCGGTGACGTGCTCGCCGCCGGGGACACCGTGGTGATCCTGGAGTCGATGAAGATGGAGATCCCCGTGCTGGCGGAAGAGGCCGGCACGGTGACCTCCGTGGAGGTGTCCGAGGGCGACGACGTCCAGCCCGGGCACCTGCTCGCCGTCCTCGGCTGAGCAAGCGCCCATCACCCCACCACCCCACTGACCTGCTGACGACGGACCATGTCCACCCTGAGCGAGCTCCTCGGTGAGCACACCGGCCTGACGGGTGCGGCCGCAGACCACCTGCAGGAGCTGGTCGGGGAGTGGCAGCTGCTGGCTGACCTGTCCTTCGCCGACTACCGCCTGTGGGTGCCGGTGCCCGAGGGGCTGCTCTGCGTGGCCCAGGTGCGCCCGACCACCGCGCACACCTCCTACCCGGTGGACGCCGTGGGCACCGTGCTGCGGCCACCCGAGCGCGAGCAGCTGCGTGCGGCGATGGCCGAGCGCCGGGTGCTCGCCGAGGACCAGCCGCACGAGCACGAGGGCATCTCGCTGCGGCGGGTCGCGGTGCCGGTGACCTTCGGCGGCCAGGTGGTCGCGGTGCTCAGCCGGGACACCAACCGGGCGACCGTCCGCCGTCCCAGCCCGCTGGAGACCGCCTACCTGCAGGGCGCCGCGGAGCTGTGCCAGATGATCGCGGACGGGACGTTCCCCGCGCCCGGCACCGCGGCCGACATCCACACCAGCCCACGCGCGGGCGACGGGGTCATCCGGCTGGAGCCGACCGGCCTGGTGCTCTACGCCAGCCCCAACGCGCTGTCGGCCTACCACCGGATGGGTCTGCCCACCGAGCTGGTCGGCACCGACCTGGCCCAGGTCACCCGGACGCTGATCACCGACCCCTTCGACGCCGAGGAGGTGGTGCAGCGCATCCGCTCCGCGCTCGCCGGTGATGCATCGCTGCGGATCGAGGCGGACGCCCGCGGTGCCACCGTGCTGCTGCGCGCGCTGCCGCTGCGCCCCCACGGGGTGCCCAGGGGGGCGCTGGTGCTGGTGCGCGACGTCACCGAGGTGCGCAGCCGGGACCGTGCCCTGCTCAGCAAGGACGCCACCATCCGGGAGATCCACCACCGGGTGAAGAACAACCTGCAGACGGTGGCTGCGCTGCTCCGGCTGCAGGCGCGGCGCTCGGACAACGCCGAGGTGCGCACCGCGCTCACCGAGTCCGTGCGCCGGGTCGCCTCCATCGCACTGGTGCACGACACGCTGTCGATGTCGGTGGACGAGCGGGTCGACCTGGACGACGTCATCGACCGGCTGGTGCCGATGATGGCCGATGTCGCCTCGCTCAACAACGCCGTCAGCCTGCGCCGGGAGGGCAGCCTGGGGGTGCTGGCCGCCGAGCTGGCCACTCCGCTGGTGATGGTGCTCGCCGAGCTGGTGCAGAACGCCATGGAGCACGCGTTCGCACCGGGTGCGGCCGGCCGGGTGGTGGTGCGGGCGGAGCGCTCAGCCGGCTGGCTGCAGGTGCAGGTGTGCGACGACGGCGTGGGGCTGCCCCCCGGGTTCACCCTGGGCAGCGGTGGGGGGCTGGGGCTGGAGATCGTGCGCACCCTGGTGGACGCCGAGCTGGGCGGGTCGCTGCAGCTGCGTCCCGGTGACGACGGCGGCACGGTGGCGCAGCTGCGCGTCCCGGTGACCCACCGCGGGCGGTAGGTGGGGCTCCTGCACGACGAAACCGGCCCGCACCCTGTGGGTGCGAGCCGGTTTCGTCGAAGCGCGGTGGCCAGGTCCGCGGGGGACCAGCGTCGCCGTGCTGGGTGGGGAGCGGTCAGGCTCCGGTGCGCGCGCGGGTGCGGGCGTTGCGGCGCTTGAGCGCGCGGCGCTCGTCCTCGCTCATGCCACCCCAGACGCCGGCGTCCTGGCCGGACTCCAGGGCCCAGGCCAGGCAGTCGGACATCACTGGACAGCGGCGGCAGACCACCTTCGCGTCAGCGATCTGGGCAAGGGCAGGGCCACTGTTTCCAACCGGAAAGAACAGCTCTGGGTCCTCGTCACGACAGATCGCCTTGTGGCGCCAATCCATCTCTAGCTCCTTGCTGGGCGCGCGTGTGTGCGCCGTTTCGTTTGGGCGGCGTGGGTGTTCGAACGCCCAAGGGAATCTGGGCTGTTGCTTGTGAATGCTTTCACGAACCAGTCCGATGTCAAGAGTTTCGGATCCGGTCGTGCTGCATGTCACGATCATGTGACCAACAGTGAACACGCACGTTTCGCCATAGCGGTTCTACCTGTTCGGTTGTACCAGCACTTGCACTGCGTCCGCGACTGTGCTGAAGAAGACCTTGTCGTGAAGGCCCAGGTAGTCGCCGTCCAGCTGGAGCGCGGTGGGCTCCTCGCACCACACCCGCACAGTGGGCACGTCGTCCTCGCGGAGCAGCCGACGCGCCCGGGGACTGCCTCGGCGGGTGAGCATCTGGGGCACCACTCGGGCGAGGGTCGGCCACCGCAGGCTCTGCAGCGCGAACACCCCCAGACCGCCCGCGAAGGTCGTTCCGGGATTGGTCCGAACTGGATGGTTTCCCCAGTACGTCCACGGATCGGAATTTGTGACGATCACCACGTGCAAGCCGTTCACCGGGGCCGCGTCACCGATCTGCGCGGACAGCGCGGGCGCGTGGTGCTTGGCGCTGAAGTAGTGGCGCACAGCCGACCACACGTAGCGCAGGGGGGTCGCGGGCTTGCCGTTGCCGCGGTGGCCCTCCACGGTGTGCACCACCTCCGCGTCCCAGCCCAGCCCGGCGTTGAGCAGGAACCAGCGGTCCTCGGTGTGGCCGAGGCCAAGCGAGCGCCGGTGTCCTGCGGTGATGGCCTCGAGGAGCTGCTCGGTGGCCTCGATGGGGTCGGTGGAGATGCCCAGCGCCTTGGCGAAGACGTTGGCCGAACCACCGGGCACCACCGCCAGGGCGGGCCGGTGGGTGCCGCGGGCGTCGTCGTGCTGGGCGGGCGGGCCGAGGAGGCCGTTGACCACCTCGTTGAGGGTGCCGTCGCCGCCGAGCACCACCACCAGGTCCATGCCGTCCCGGCGGGCGGCCTCGGCGAGCTCGGTGGCGTGCCCGCGCCGGTCGGTGTGCGCCACCGTCAGGTCCAGCCGGCTGGACAACGCACTGGTCAGCACGGTGCGGGCGGCTGCGCTCGCGGTTGTTGCGTTGGGGTTCACAACCAGGAGTGCGCGCACAGCGGTGAAGAATACGGGTGCCCTAACCTGGGGGGGTGGCCGATGGCAGCTCGAACACCTCGTGGGAGTCCCGCAGCGCTCGTGGAGCCCGAAGGGCGCCCCGCCGTGGGGCGCCCGCGCCTGAGCCGAGCACCGGCTCGCTGACCGCCCCGTGGACCATCCGGGCCGGCGGCGTGGCGCTCGGTGTGCAGGCGGCCGTCGCGCTGGTCCTCGCGGTGGTGCTGGCCGTGCGCACCGTGCTGGGCCACTTCCAGTCCACCACCCTCGGCTACGGCACCGCGGTGATGTTCGCCGTCCTCGGCGCCGGGGTGCTGGTCATCGGGGTGACGCTGGTGCAGTCCAGGCGCGGCGGGCGCGGGCCCGGCATCGTCATGGAGGTGCTGCTGCTGCCGGTGGCCTGGTCGCTGCTCACCGACTCCCACCAGGTGGCGCTCGGCCTGGTCCTCGGCGCGGTGGTGCTGGGCACCCTCGCGCTGCTGCTGTGCGCACCCTCCCAGGCGTGGTCGGCCGAGCAGTTCGGGCTGGCTCACGAGGACGACTGAGCAACGTCCCGCCCGCCCCCGACGCTCAGGGCGGGGTCACGTTCATCGCCGCCAGCCGGGGGTAGCCGTGGTCGTGGCCGAGGATGGCCAGCCCGCCGGGTGACAGCGCGAAGTGCACGCCGGCGGTCACCGGCAGCCCGATCCAGCGGGCCATGAGCACGCGGGAGAAGTGTCCGTGACCCACCAGCACCACGTCCCGGTGCGTGATGAGCTCCCGGGCCCGCGCCAGCACCGCGTCGGCGCGCTCCTGCACGACACCGGGACGCTCGCCGGCGGGGGTGTCGTGGGTCCACAGCGTCCAGCCCGGCACCTCCTGCTGGATCTCCTCGGACGTGCGGCCCTCGTAGTCGCCGTAGTCCCACTCGGCCAGCAGGTGGGTCGTCTCCGCCACGGTGAGCCCGGCCAGCCGTGCGGTGTCCAGGGCGCGTCGACGCGGGCTGGACATCACGAACGGGTCGGTGAGGTGCTGGGCGGCCAGCAGCCCCACCAGGCGCGACGCCTGCTCGCCGCCGGCGTCCGTGAGCGGCACGTCGGTGCGCCCGGTGTGCTGGCCCGACTCCGACCACTCGGTCTGTCCGTGCCGGAGCAGGAAGACCTGTCCAGGGCCGCCTTCCTGCGGCTCGCTGGCAGCGGCTGGGGAAGAGGGGGGTGCCGGCGGGCTCATGGCCCCATGGTGCCGTGCCCGGTCGGTGCTCGCGGACCGGGACCGCGCACGGCCGCTCGCCAGCGGCGCGGGCCCTCGCCGAGCCGACCTACCCTCGAGGTGACGGGGGCGGGGCAGAGGAGGTCGGGATGTACGCAGTCGTCTACCACGGTCCAGGCAAGAAGGCGTGGGAGGAGGTGGAGGCACCCTCCATCAGAGCCGACGGGGACGCGATCGTCCAGGTGGACACGGTCACGATCTGCGGCACCGACCTGCACATCCTCGGCGGTGACGTCCCGGCGGTGGTGGACGGGCGCATCCTCGGGCACGAGGCCGTCGGCACGGTGGTGGAGGTCGGCCCCGGGGTGCGCAACACCAAGGTCGGCGAGCGGGTGCTGGTCTCCTGCATCACCGCCTGCGGGGTGTGCCCGTACTGCCGGCAGAGCCGCTACGGGCAGTGCCTCGGGGGCGGCGGCTGGATCCTGGGCCACAAGATCGACGGCACCCAGGCGGAGCTGCTGCGGGTGCCCTTCGTGGACACCTCCACCTACTCGGCGCCGCCCAGCGTCACCGACGAACAGCTGCTGATGCTGGCCGACATCATCCCCACCGGCTACGAGGTCGGCGTGCTCAACGGGCAGGTCAACCCCGGCGACACCGTGGTGGTGGTGGGCGCCGGACCCATCGGGCTGGCCACCATCCTCGGGGCGCGGCTGCTCAGCCCCGCGCGCGTCATCGCTCTCGACCTGGCTGACACCCGGCTGGAGGCCGCCCGGCGCTTCGGTGCCGACGAGGTGATCAACAACGGCACCGAGGACGCGCTCGCGCGGGTGCTGGAGCTCACCGACGGGCTCGGCGCGCACGTCGCCGTGGAGGCGGTGGGCGTGCCGGCGACGTTCGAGCTGGCCACCCGGCTGGTGCGCGCTGGCGGGCACGTGGCCAACGTAGGGGTGCACGGCTCACCGGTGTCCCTGGCCCTGCAGGACCTGTGGATCAAGGACGTCACCATCACCACGGGCCTGGTCGACGCCTACTCCACCCCCACCCTGCTGCGGCTGCTCGAGAACGGCCGGCTCGGGGTGACCGAGATGGTGACCCACCGCTTCCCGATGTCGGAGTTCATGGCGGCCTACGACGTGTTCTCCCGGCCGGAGGAGACGGGAGCGCTCAAGGTGGTGCTGAGCCGGTCCTAGCGACCCGGCCCGCCGGGCCCTGCCGACCTGCTGGTCCGCGGACGCACGACGGCCCCGATCCGCGCGGGTGCGCGGGTCGGGGCCGTGTGCTCACCGGGCGGGATTGACCCGCCCAGGATCAAGCAGCCTGCTTGGTCTCCCAGAAGATGCGGTCGATCTCCGCGATCTGGTCGAGCAGCTCCTGGCCGGTGGTGGGGTCGTTCGACGCCTTGACGCCGCCCGCGCCGCCGCCCGCCTTCTTGGTGGCCTTGTTGAACAGCTCGTGCAGCTCCGGGTACTTCTCGAAGTGCGGCGGCTTGAAGTAGTCCGTCCAGAGCACCCAGAGGTGGTGCTTGACCAGGTCGGCCCGCTGCTCCTTGATGAGCAGCGCGCGCTCACGGAACGACGGGTCGTCGTTGCCCTGGTACTTCTCCTGGATCGCCTTGACCGACTCGGCCTCGATGCGAGCCTGCGCGGGGTCGTACACACCACACGGGAGGTCGCAGTGTGCGGTGGCCTCCAGTGCGGGGCGGACGAGACGGGACAGGAAACCCATGTGTCCTCCTAGAGTTTGTGATGCTTCGACCGGACAAACCTTACTCGCGCGATCAACAAGCAGCAGAAAGGAAGCCGCTCAGTGACGGCACTACCGGGTTGGCTTCCGCGTCGGGTGCTGGTGCGCGGGCCCTCCATGTCACCGACGCTCGCCGACGGCGACGTGGTGCTGGCCCGCCTCGGCGCCCGGGCCCACCCAGGGATGGTGGTGCTGGTGCGCTGGGACGCCCGTCCGGAGCAGCTGTCGGTCAAGCGGGCCCGCACCCGGCTGCCGGACGGCACCTGGCACGTACTCGGCGACAACTCCTACGGATCCACCGACTCCCGCGCCCTCGGCCCCGCGCGGGTGGTGGGGACGGTGCCGGTGCGGCTGTGGCCCCGCCCGCAGCGGCTGCGGGCGGGGCAGCCGCGGGGCTAGGCCCGGTCGAGCAGGTCGCTGCGCCGCTGTGCGCACGCCGCCATGGTGGGGAGCTCGCCGGCGGCGCGCGCCTGCTCCAGCGTCGGGGCGTCGCGGTCCTTGTCGGAGAGCACCAGGTCGAGCTCGGCCGGCCACGGCAGCGCCAGCGCGGGGTCGAGCGGGTTCACGCCGCGCTCGCCGGTGGGGTTGTAGCCGGTGGAGCACAGGTAGACCATCGCGGTGTCGTCGTCGAGGGCGACGAAGGCGTGGCCCAGCCCCTCGCTGAGGTACACCGCGTTGCCGCGCCGGGCCTCCAGCAGCACCGCGGTGTGCTGGCCGAAGGTGGGGGAGTCGGTGCGCACGTCCACGATCACGTCCAGCAGGCTGCCGTTGGCGCAGTACACGTACTTGGCCTGGCCCGGGGGCACGTCGGCGAAGTGCACACCGCGCACCACCCCACGGCGGGAGACGCTGTGGTTGGTCTGGGCGACGGTGAGGCTGTGCCCGACGGCCTCCACGAAGGCCTCCGCCTGGAACGGGGCCACGAAGTGCCCGCGGTCGTCGGGAAACACCGGGGGCTCGAACTCCCATGCGCCCGCAACGGGCAGCTCGCGTGACTTCACGCGCTCAATCTAGCGGCCGGGTGCTGCGGCACCGCCCAGCCGCGCGCCGGGTGAGGCACTGCACAGTGCGCGCCGCCCCTTGGCGGCGTCCGTGGCGTCGGTGCCACAATGGCGCAATCGTGGGCTGACCGTCCCCGGCACCCGCGCCGCCTGCGCGACTGGCCGATCGCCACTTGCTCGTGCTGCCCGTGCCGCTACCCGGTGCACGGGGCACCACTGAGCTGCAGGTGCACTTGTCAGCCATCTCTTGCTGGAGGCCCCGCCGTGTCCACCACCTCTGTCCCACCCGTCGCCGACCAGCAGGGAACGCAGGTAGTGACGGACGAGGAGATCTTCCTGGCGCACGAGGGCGGCAAGCTCTCGGTGCAGACCACCGCCCCGCTGGACTCGGCCCGCTCGCTGTCCATCGCCTACACCCCGGGCGTGGCCAAGGTGTCCAGCGCCATCGCCACCGACCCTGAGCTGGTCAACCGCTACACCTGGGCCTCGCGGCTGGTCGCGGTGGTCAGCGACGGCACCGCGGTGCTCGGCCTGGGCGACATCGGCCCTCGCGCGTCGCTGCCGGTGATGGAGGGCAAGTCGGCGCTGTTCAGGAGCTTCGCCGGCCTCAACTCCATCCCGCTGGTGCTCGACACCACCGACGTCGACGAGATCGTGGAGACGCTGGTGCGGCTGCGCCCCAGCTTCGGCGCGGTCAACCTCGAGGACGTCTCCGCCCCGCGCTGCTTCGAGCTGGAGCGCCGCCTCGTCGAGGCGCTGGACTGCCCGGTCATGCACGACGACCAGCACGGCACCGCCATCGTGGTGCTGGCTGCCCTGCGCGGCGCCGCCCGCGCCACCAACCGGGAGCTGACCAGCCTGCGGGTGGTCATCTCCGGTGCCGGCGCCGCCGGCGTCGCCTGCGCGGAGATCCTGCTGGCCGCGGGCATCGACGACGTCACGGTCATCGACTCGCGCGGCATCGTGCACCCCGGTCGCACCGACCTGAACGAGATCAAGGCCGGGCTGGCCGTCCGCAGCAACCCGTCCGGGCGCACTGGCGGCCTGGCCGAGGCGCTGCACGGCGCCGACGTGTTCCTGGGGCTGTCCTCGGCCACCGTCGCCGAGGAGCTGGTGGCCACCATGGCCCCCGGTGCGATCGTGTTCGCGCTGTCCAACCCCACCCCGGAGATCCACCCCGACGTGGCCGCCCGCCACGCCGCGGTGGTCGCCACCGGCCGCAGCGACTTCCCCAACCAGATCAACAACGTGCTGGCCTTCCCCGGCGTGTTCCGTGGGGCGCTGGACTCCGGTGCGCGGCGCATCACCGAGGGTATGAAGCTCGCGGCCGCCCAGGCCATCACCGACGTGCTCGGGGACGACCTGGACGCCCAGCACATCGTGCCCAGCGCGCTCGACCCCCGGGTGGCGCCGGCCGTGGCCGCCGCGGTGGCTGCTGCGGCGATCGCCGAGGGTGTCGCCCCGGCACCGGTGTCCTAGACCACCCGTCCCGAGTCCACCGGCACCGGTGAATGGTTGTCGCTCACGCTGCTTTCCATGGCGAGGGGTGCTCACTGACCATTGCGCAGGGTTGATCGGCGCCTGGAAATACACACAGGTCATTGCTAATTACCAATAGTCACAATGGACTCGCGGTAATGGGCAAAGCGATTGCTGAGCGCAAAAAGGGCAGGGAGGATGTGCGGGAGACCGGCGCTACCGCTGCACGGAGGGGCTGACCATGACTGCCAAGCACGCCGCCCGACCACGCACGAGGTGGACGCCGCGGACGCCCCGCAAGCGCTGGCTGGCTCTAGGGGCCACCGTCGTTGCTGGGCTGGTGGTGGTGGGCCTGCTCGCGGCGCAGGAGCCGCACAGCCCCGCTCCGGCTCCCCTGGCCAGCAGCACCCCGGCGCCGGCCCCGAGCGCTCAGCCCACGCCGAGCCCGACGACGGTGTTCGTCACGGTGCCGGCCAAGCCGACGTTCCGGACCTGCGCCGACGTCTATGCCGAGGGCGTGGCTCCCCTCATCCGGGGCAAGGATCCGTCCTACCGTGCCGACCTGGACATCGACCGGGACGGAAGGGCGTGTGACACCCAGCCTCAGCCCACCCGAGCACCGCGCTAGGTTGCCGGCGCCCAGTCCTGCGACTGGGTGACCAGCACCCGGGCGAGGGCCTGGAGACCACTCGAGCCGGGGGCTGCGCGACGATCTCGCGCAGCCCCCGGCTCGGGTTCGGCGTGGTGCTACTTCTTGTTGGCCAGGTCGGCGATGGTCTTGAGGTTGTGCTTCTCCGCGGTGGCCCGGGTGACCACGATGCAGTCGGCGTCCTGGGCGGCGGACTTCTCCAGCACCTGCAGGCTGGCGGGCAGCGCCTTCTGCAGCGCGGCGTACACCTCGTCCGGGCTGGTGGCGGTGGCGTCCTTGTCCAGGTAGGACAGCGCGGAGCCGGTGTACTCCGGGATCAGGTCGATGGAGCCGTCCTGCAGGCCGGGGAAGTACTTCTCCCGGCTGCCGATGCTGAAGCTGGTGCTGATGTCGGCGCCCTGCGCCTGCAGCGCCTGGGTGTAGATGGTGGCCAGCAGCACGTTCTCCGGGAAGTTGGCCGAGCCCACCGTGAGGCTGGTGCCCTGGGCGGCGGTGCCGGTGCTGTCCAGACCGTTGCTGCGCAGCCACTCCTTGGCCACGTCCGCCGGGTTCGCCTTGTCGGTGACCACCTTGGCCAGCGCGGCGCTGAGCCCCTCGGTGTCCAGCTTGGCGGAGATGGCGTTGAGGGTGCTGGAGACGCCGGGGGTGACCTTGTTCTTGTTGATCACCGGGACGACGTTCTCCGCGGCGAAGTTGTTCTTGGGGTCGGCGAGCACCACGAAGTCGTTGGCCGCGATGGAGGGGTCGGTGGAGAACAGGTCGGCGGCGTCGATCTGGCCGTTCTTGAGCTGGTTGATCGTCACCGGGCCGCCGGTGTCGGTCACCTGGTACTTGGCGAAGGAGACGCCGTAGGTCTCGGCCAGCCCGGGCACGCCGTCGCTGCGAGTCTGGAACTCCGCCGGCCCGCCCAGGATCATGGTGCTGGCGATGGTGTCCGACGCGCCAGGGGCGGCGGCGGGATCGTCGGTGGAGCTGTCGGCGCCGCAGGCGGTGACCAGCGAGACCAGGGCGACGGCAGCGGTCGTGGCGAGGATGGTGCGTTTCATTGCTCTCCTGTGGTGAGGACGGACGTGCGGGTGGTGGGGGTGCGGCGGAACCGGCCGGAGATGCCGCGGGAGACGGTGCAGCGCTGCACCAGGGTGAGGAGCAGCTCGGCGAGCAGGGCCAGCGCGGCCACCAGCACGCCGCCGCTGATCATCTGCGGGAAGTCCTGCTGGGCCAGGCCGTCGTAGATGAACCGGCCCAGCCCGCCCAGGGTGACGTAGGAGGCGATGGTCGCGGTGGCGATCACCTGCAGGGTGGCGGCGCGCAGCCCGGAGTACATCAGCGGCAGGCTGCACGGCAGCTCCACCTGCCGCAGCACCTGCCAGGGCGTCATGCCCATGCCCACGGCGGCGTCGCGGGCGGCGGGGCTGACGCTCTGCACGCCCGCGCAGGTGTTGGACAGGATCGGAGGCACCGCCAGCAGCACCAGCACGATCTCGGTGGGGATGACGAAGCCGGTGTCGGTGCGGCCCTGGAAGTGCGGCGAGATGACGATGGTCAGCAGCACCAGCACCCCCACGCTGGGCAGGGCCCGCAGGGCGTTGGCCGCGGTGACCAGCCAGGTGGCCCGTCCGGTGTGGCCGATGGCCAGCCCCAGGGGCAGCGCTACGACCAGCGCGATCACCACGGCGATCACGGAGAAGCGCACGTGCGTGACCAGCTGGTCGGTGATGCCCGTCATCGCGTAGGTGCCGCGCCAGTGCGACGGGTCGTTGAGCCAGGTGAGCACGTCGCCGATCATGCGACCGCCCTCCGCCACGGGGTGAGCACGCGGGTGAGCAGCACCAGCGCCGCGTCGAGGGCCAGGGCGAGCAGCACGCACAGCCCGATGCCCAGCACGATGGGCGGGTAGTAGGGGTCCGGGGTGGACAGCTGGAAGCCGACCACGAACAGCTGGCCCAGGTTGGCCATGCCGATGGTGCCCGCGATGGCCACCATGCTGACGTTGGACACCGTGACCACCCGCAGGCCGGCGATGATCACCGGTGCGGCGATGGGCAGCTCCACGGTGGCCAGCCGGCGGGCGCGGCCGTAGCCGATGGCGGTGGCGGCGAGGTTGACCTCCTCGGGCACCGAGCGCAGCCCGTCGGCGACCACCCGCACCAGCAGGGCGGTGGAGTACACCGACAGCGCGATGGGCACCTGCAGCGGGTCCAGGCTCTGCAGGCCCAGCAGCGGCGGCACGAGCACGAACAGCGCGATGGAGGGGATGGTGTAGAACAGCCCCGTCGTGGTCAGCAGCGGCGTGTACAGCCAGCGGTAGCGCTGGGCGAGCCACCCCAGCGGCAGCGCCACGAGCAGGCCCACCACCACCGGCAGCACCGACAGCCACGCGTGGTCGGCCAGCCAGCCCAGCACCTCCGGGCGGTGGTCGGTGAAGTAGCTCCAGAACTGCAGCGGCGAGGACCCGGGGCCCGCGGCGCTCACCTCGTGGGTGGTCACGGGGCGGTCATCGCCTGGTCGGCACGGCCCTGCCGGTCGGCAGCGGCACGGCTCCGGGTCTGCTCCTCGATGCGCGCCACCACCTCGGAGGTGGTCACCGTGCCGAGCAGGCGGCTGTCGCCGTCGACCACCACACCGCGCCCGCTGGGGGAGGACAGCGCCGCGTCCAGGGTCTCGCGCAGCGTGGCCGACTGGGTGGCCAGCGTGCCGCCGAGGTTGAGCAGGTCGGCGGTGACGGTGGTGGTGCGGGTGGTGCGCACGTCCAGCCAGCCCTGCGGGCGTCCCTGCTCGTCGGTCACCAGCACCCAGCCGTCGCGGGCACTGTCGCGGGCCGCCGCCGTGGGCGCGCCCAGGGCCACCACGGCTTCCTCGGTGAGGGCCAGCTCGCCGGCAGCGGCGAAGCCCAGCGCCCGGTAGCCGCGGTCGCGGCCCAGGAAGCCGGCCACGAACGGGTCGGCCGGGCGGGCCAGCAGCTCAGCGGGGGAGGCCAGCTGGGCCAGCGCGCCCCCCACCCGCAGCACCGCCACCTGGTCGCCCAGCTTGATCGCCTCGTCGATGTCGTGCGTGACGAAGATGATGGTCTTGCCCAGCTCACCCTGCAGCCGCAGGAACTCCTGCTGCAGCTGCTCGCGCACCACCGGGTCCACGGCGCTGAACGGCTCGTCCATCAGCATCACCGGGGGATCGGCCGCCAGGGCCCGGGCCACGCCCACCCGCTGGCGCTGGCCGCCGGAGAGCTGGGCGGGGTAGCGGCCGCCGAACCCGGCGTCCAGGCCCACCCGCTCCAACAGCTCCGCCGCGTCCAGGCGGGCCTGGCGCCGGCGCACCCCCAGCAGCATGGGCACCGAGGCGACGTTGTCCAGCACCGTGCGGTGCGGGAACAGCCCGGCCTCCTGGATGACGTAGCCCATCCCGCGGCGCAGCTCGGTGGGGGCGATGTCGGCGGTGTCGCGCTCGTCCAGCCAGATGGTGCCGCTGGTGCGCTCCACCATCCGGTTGACCATCCGCAGCGAGGTGGTCTTGCCACAGCCGGACGGGCCCACCAGGACGGTGATCTGTCCGGACGGAGCCGTCAGGCTGAGGCCACCGACGGCGGTGGTTCCGTCGGGGAAGGTCTTGGTCACGGAGTCGAACCGGATCATCAGACGATCACTTCCGTTGGGCGCACACCAGGTGCGCACGTGTGTGCGACCGCCGGGGCGCCAGTCGCACGCAGCCACTGGCGCCGGCAACGACCGGGTTGCAGCTCACGGACGGGGTCTGCCGATGGCGGCGAGCCCGCCGGCATGGCTGAACGCTGCTTGGGCCGGGACCATCTAACCGGGTCACGGCCGTCGAGAGGGCCCGATGAGACCCAAACGTGACTTGACGCTGCTCACAATTGGTGCCGCGGCCCCCGGGGAGCGCACGACGAGGGGGACCAGCGTCCGCGGACGCTGGTCCCCCTCAGGGTCGGTCACTCGGACCGGGGCGACTCAGAGGTCGTCGGAGTCGTCCCGGGCCAGGAAGGTCGCCAACCGATCGGTGGCGTTCTCGAACTCGGGGTAGAGGTCGACGAACACCCGCATCTGGCCGGCCAGCCAGGACAGGCTCACCTGCTCCTCGCCACGGCGCTCCTCGAGCTCCTCGATCCCGCGATCAGTGAAGTACACGTGCGCTCCGCGACTGGTCGGCGCTCACGCGAACGCGGCGTCGATCAGGTCGGCCTGCTCCACCGCGTGCACCTTGGACGAGCCGGCCGAGGGAGCCGCCATGGCCCGGCGGGACACCCGACGCAGCCGCAGCCGGTCGAAGTACTCCGGCAGCAGCTCGGGCAGCGCCAGGCCGTAGTGCGGCCACGCGCCCTGGTTCGCCGGCTCCTCCTGGACCCAGCGCACCTCCTCGACGTTGGGGTAGCGGTCGAGCGCGGCGGCCAGCCGCTTGCGGGGCACCGGGTACAGCTGCTCCACCCGGACGATCGCAGTGTCGGTGATCTCGTCCTTGGCCTGCTTGGCCGCCAGCTCCCAGTAGAGCTTGCCGCTGCACAGGACCACCTTGGTGACCTCCTCGCGACGCTTGGCGGCCTCCGTGTCCTCGAACGTCGGGTCGTCGATGACGGAGAGGAAGCGGCCCTTGGTGAAGTCCTCCACCGAGCTGACCGCCACCTTGGAGCGCAGCATCGACTTGGGCGTGAACACCACCATCGGACGCTGCACGCCGTCCATGGCGTGGCGGCGCAGCAGGTGGAAGTAGCTGGCCGGGGTGGACGGGACGGCCACCATCATCGAGCCCTCGGCGCACAGCTGCAGGAACCGCTCGATGCGGCCGGAGGTGTGGTCGGGACCCTGGCCCTCGTGGCCGTGCGGCAGCAGCAGCACCACGTTGGAGCGCTGGCCCCACTTGGCCTCGCCGGAGGAGATGAACTCGTCGATGATGGACTGCGCGCCGTTGACGAAGTCACCGAACTGCGCCTCCCAGAGCACCAACGCCTCGGGGTCGCCCACCGAGTAGCCGTACTCGAAGCCCACCGCGGCGAACTCGCTGAGCGCGGAGTCGTAGGCCAGGAACTTGCCGGTCTCGCCCTCCTCGCCCAGGCTGCTCAGCGGGGAGTACTCCGCGCCGGTCTTGCGGTCGATCACCACCGAGTGGCGCTGGGTGAAGGTGCCACGGCGGGAGTCCTGGCCGGACAGCCGCACGTTGCGGCCCTCCATCACCAGCGAGCCGAAGGCCAGCAGCTCGGCGAAGGCCCAGTCGATCTTGCCCTCGCGGGCCATCTTGGCGCGCCGCTCCAGCACCGGCTTGACCCGGGAGTGCACGGTGAAGCCCTCGGGCAGGTTCACGTGCGCGTCGGCGATGTGCTCGAGCACCGAGGCGTCCACCGACGTCACCAGGCTGGTCGGGACCACCTGGTCGGACTCCACCGACGGGCTGGGCTTGACGGCGTACTTCTCCAGCTCGCGCACCTCGTTGAAGACCCGCTCCAGCTGGCCCTGGTAGTCGCGCAGGGCGTCCTCGGCCTCCTTCATGGAGAGGTCGCCGCGACCGATCAGGGCCTCGGTGTAGCTCTTGCGGACGCTGCGCTTGGTGTCGATGACGTCGTACATCTTCGGCTGGGTCATCGAGGGGTCGTCACCCTCGTTGTGGCCGCGGCGGCGGTAGGAGATGAGGTCGATGACCACGTCCTTGCCGAAGGCCTGGCGGTAGTCCACGGCCAGCTTGGCCACCCACACGCAGGCCTCGGGGTCGTCGCCGTTGACGTGGAAGATCGGCGCGCCGATCATCTTCGCCACGTCGGTGCAGTACTCGGTGCTGCGGGCGTGCTCGGGAGCGGTGGTGAAGCCGACCTGGTTGTTCACCACGATGTGCACGGTGCCGCCGGTGCGGTAGCCGCGCAGCAGCGCCAGGTTCAGCGTCTCGGCCACCACGCCCTGCCCGGCGAAGGCGGCGTCGCCGTGCAGCATCAGCGGCATCACGGTGAAGCCCTCCTCACCGCGGTCGATGAGGTCCTGCTTGGCCCGGACGATGCCCTCGAGCACCGGGTCGACGGCCTCCAGGTGCGAGGGGTTGGCGGTGAGGGAGACCTTGGTCTCGCCGTCGCCGAACATCTGGATGTACTTGCCCTCGGCGCCCAGGTGGTACTTCACGTCGCCGGAGCCGTGCGCCTGCGTCGGGTTCAGGTTGCCCTCGAACTCGGTGAAGATCTGCGAGTAGGGCTTGCCGACGATGTTGGCGAGGACGTTGAGGCGGCCGCGGTGCGGCATGGCGATGACGACCTCGTCCATGCCGTGCTCGGCGGCGGAGTCCAGCACGGTGTCCATCATCGGGATGACGGACTCGCTGCCCTCCAGGGAGAACCGCTTCTGCCCGACGTACTTGGTCTGCAGGAAGGTCTCGAAGGCCTCGGCGGCGTTGAGCCGGCTGAGGATGTACTTCTGCTCGCCCAGGCTGGGCTTGCTCGGCGGGACCTCCACGCGGGACTGGATCCAGGCCAGCTGCTCCGGCTCCAGGATGTGCATGTACTCCACGCCGACGCTGCGGCAGTAGGAGTCGCGCAGCACGCCGAGGACGTCGCGCAGCTTCATCCGCTCCTTGCCGCCGAAGCCGCCGACGGGGAACTCGCGGTCGAGGTCCCACAGCGTGAGGTTGTGGCTGAGCACGTCCAGGTCGGGGTGCTGGCGCCGGCCGTAGTGCAGCGGGTCGGTGTCGGCCATGAGGTGTCCGCGGTTGCGGTAGGCCTCGATGATCTCCAGCACCCGGGTGCTCTTGTCGACGGCGCTCTCCGGGATGTCCTGGCGCCACCGCACGGGCTCGTAGGGCAGGCCCAGGGACTGGAAGATGTCGTCGTAGAAGTTGTTCTCGCCCAGCAGCAGGTTGTGCACCACGCGCAGGTAGTCGCCGGACTCGGCGCCCTGGATGATGCGGTGGTCGTAGGTGGAGGTCAGCGTGAGGATCTTGCTGACGGCCATCTTGGCCAGCTGCTGGTCGCTGGCGCCCTGGAACTCGGCGGGGTACTCCATGGCGCCCGCGCCGATGATCGCGCCCTGCCCGGCCATCAGGCGGGGCACGGAGTGCACGGTGCCGATGGTGCCGGGGTTGGTCAGCGAGAGGGTGGTGCCGGCGAAGTCCTCACCGGTGAGCTTGCCGTTGCGGGCGCGCTTGATGAGGTCCTCGTAGGCGGACCAGAACTGGTTGAAGCTCATGTTCTCGCAGGCCTTGATGGAGGCCACGACGAGCGAGCGATTGCCGTCCTTGCCGGGCAGGTCGATCGCCAGGCCGAGGTTGACGTGCGCCGGCGTGACCACGTGCGGCTTGCCGTCGATCTCCGCGTAGTGCCGGTTCATCCCGGGGAAGGACTCCAGCGCCCGCACCAGGGCGTATCCGAGGAGGTGGGTGAAGGAGATCTTCCCGCCGCGGGTGCGCTTGAGGTGGTTGTTGATGACGATGCGGTTGTCGAACATCAGCTTGGCGGGGATGGCCCGGACGCTGGTCGCGGTGGGGACCGTCAACGAGCTGGTCATGTTGCGCACCACGGCGGCCGAGGCGCCGCGGAGGACCTTGGACTGCTCGGTGGGCTCGGCGTCGGCGTCGGCGTCGGTGCTGCTCGCGCCGTTCTTGCCCGCACCGTCCTTGCTGGGGGCCTTCGGGGCGGGCTTGGCCGGAGCGGCCTTGCCGTTGGCGCCGCCGTTGGAACCGTTGCCGGCTGCAGGCTTGGGCGAGTCGGCCTTCTTGGGAGCCTCGGGCTTCTCGTCGCGAGGGGCCGGCTTCGTCTTGGTGGTGGTGCCACCACCGGAGGAGGAACCGGCAGACTTCTCCCCGGAGGCTGCGGCCCCGGCTGGCGCAGCCGCGCTGCTCCCGGCCGAGTCACCCTCAGCCGCACCGTTGCTCGTGGGGCTGTAGTCGGCGAAGAACTCGTGCCACGACGCGTCCACGGACGACGGGTCGTCCTGGTAGCGCTGGTACATCTCGTCAACTAGCCACTCGTTGGGCCCGAACTCGGACGCTGAACCGCTCGACACGGAGGCGTTCCCCTCTTTTCCATGCTCGTCTTGGCAACACACCGCTACATGCAGGTTAGCCTCATCGGATATTCGCCACGCTTCCGGACGCGCGCTGGCATCGTGCGCGTGGCACTGCGCCTACGTGGAGATTCACGCCGAGGTTCGGTCACCGGCCTCCCAGCGGGCGACACAGCGGACCCGCGAGTGCCGACAGCTCCGCGCGTCCTTCGTGTTCCGCCACCCGTCCACGGGCTGCGGTCAGGAGATGTCGCGCTCCCGCACCGCCCACCACCCGGCCAGGCAGGCCACCAGCACCCACAGCGCGAACACCGCGCCGCTGCCCCACCACGGCAGGGCCCCGGCCGGCAGCACCTCCTCGAAGGCCGACCGGGAGCGCAGCGGTGCCCGGCCGACCACGAGGTCGGTGGCGAGGCGGCTGACCAGGGTGCCGCTGGCGGAGCCGGGCAGCAGGTCGGCCAACGGCTGCGCGCCCACTCGACCGAGCAGCGCGTCGGCCAGCGGGCCCACGCCCAGCCGCAGTGCCAGCGCCGCCAGCAGAGCGAGCACGTCCAGGGGCACCAGCGCGCCGAAGGCCACGCCGATGAGGGTCCACAGGGTGACCACAGCGGTGCCCGCCACCGCCACCGCGAGGAACTCCCCGAGGGGCGGGAAGGCTGCCCAGCCGCCGGCAGTGAGCCCACCCAGGGTGGCCGCGAGCATCAGCGCGACGCCGTAGACCAGGCCCAGCCCGCCGTAGGCGACGAGCTTGGCCGCCAGCACGGCCCCGCGGGAGGGGGTGGCCACGTAGGTGGCGCCCAGCGTCACGGCCCGCGCCTCACCGGCGTAGGCGGTCACCCCCAGGCAGAGGGTGAACACCGAGGTGACCCCCGCGCTGTAGGACAGGCTGACGCCCAGCAGGGACGGGAAGCTGCCGCCGAGCTGGCGCAGCGTCTCGGTGTCGGCGAGGCCGGCGATGGCCCCACCGGCAACGCTGATGAGGTAGCTGACCACCACCGCGGGGATCAGCAGGAGCCACCACAGCATGCCGAAGCGGATCTTGCGCAGCTCCGCGCGCAGCGGTGCCAGGCCGAGGGCGTCGAGGTCGTGGCCCGTCGCGGCGGGGTGGCCGGCGACGCTGCTCATGCCGTGCGCCGTGGCGCGGGGGTGCCGCTGTCCAGGTGAGCGCGCACGGCCTGGTCCAGGTCGGGGTGCTCCTGCTGCACGTGCCGCACGGTGATGCCCGCGTCCCTGGCCACCGCCACGATGTCGTCGGCACGGGCCCCGCGCACCGCGATGCGGCCGTCGGGCACCCACACCACGTCGGTGACGCCGCGGTGCACCAGTGCTCTGGCCAGTCCGGCGGCGCTGGAGCTGGCCACCAGCGCCCGGCTGCCCATTCCGGCCAGCAGCTGCCGGGTGCTGCCCTGGAAGGTGCAGGCGCCGTCGTGCAGCACCACCAGCTGGTCGACGGCCTGCTCCAGCCCGGCAGCGCGCTCGGCGGTCAGCAGCACCGTGCCGCCACCGGCGGCGTGGGTGCGGAGCACGCCCGTCAGCCATCGCTGCTCCGGCGGCGGCAGCTCGCGCAGCGGCTCGTCCAGCACCAGCAGCGGCGGGTCGCCCAGCAGCGCCGCCGCCAGGGCGAGGCGCAGCCGGCCTGGCGGGGGAAGCGGCCCGACGCGGCGCGAGGCCATCGGGGCGAGGCCCACCGTCGCCAGCACCTCCTCGACCCGCCGGTCGGGCACCCCGATCGCCGCGGCGGTCACCAGCAGGTGCTGGCGCAGGGTGTGGCCGGCACGCATGCCGCGGGGGTCGAGCACCGCGCCGATGGTGCGACCGGGGCGGGGCAGCGCGCCGACCGGGGCGCCGTTGAGGGTGACGCTGCCGGAGGTGGGGGTGACGAGCCCGAGGAGGGCGCGCAGGGTGGTGGACTTGCCGCTGCCTGCTGGGCCGACGAGGGCGCAGACGGTGCCTGGGTGCACGGCGAAGGAGAGCTGGCGCACGGCGGGGCCGGCGCGGAAGGTCTTGCTGAGGCTCTGCACCTGGACGGTGACGCTGGGAGGAGCCGACCGGCCGGCGCTGAGGCTCCGGGTCACGGTGGTTCCTTCCTGCTGACCTGCGCGAGCGGGTTCAGGATGGTGGGTGCCCCCGGCAGGATTCGAACCTGCGCTTCCGCCTCCGGAGGGCGGCGCTCTATCCCCTGAGCTACGGGGGCCCGACAGTCCGCGTGCGGACCGTCGTGCCGTGACGGCCTGACGAGACTAGCGCACCGCGGTCGGGCTGCCGACCACGGTCCGCCCCGGGGCTAGTTGCCCAGGGGCAGGGGAGTGGCCCCGCGCTGGGTGAGCAGGTCGCTCAGGTAAGTGGACTCCGCCTGCTGCGTGGCGGCGGCCTGCTTGGCCAGGTTGCGCACCACCGGCTCCACCGCGCGGTCGGCGGCGTGGCTGAGCATCTCGGCCCCGCCCTGGTGGTGGCGCAGCATCAGCTGCAGGAACAGCGTGTCCAGCTCGGGGCCGGTGGCGGCGCGCAGCTGGGAGATCTCCGCGGCGCTGGCCATGCCGGGCATCGTGGCCGCACCCGCGCCGGAGCTGCTGGCGGCGCCGTGGTGCCCGCCCGCGTCGCTCATCCAGGTCATGTAGGCGCCGCTGGGAGCCAGTGGTCGACCCCACAGCGAGAGCCAACCCTGCATCTGGCCGACCTGGGCCAGCTGGCTGGTCATGATGTCGAACGCCAGGCTGCGCACGTAGGGGTCCACGGCACCGGTGTAGGCCACCGTGGCCATCTGCACACCCTGCTGGTGGTGCACGGTCATGTCCTGGGCGAAGCCCACGTCCACCGAGTCGGCGGCGGGCACGCTCAGGTTGTCCCCGCTGGAGGGCAGCCCGAGCGTCGCGCCCAGCCCGAACCCGACCGCCAGCACCGCCACCAGCGCGAGCGCCAGCACCACGACCCGCTGACTGCGCCGGGGCGGCGCCTGCTGCGTGCCGACGGGGGCGCCGGCGCGGTCAGTGACGGTCGGGTCTGGGGTGGTGTGCTCGCTGGTCACGGTGTCCTTGGTCGGTCGGGTTCGGGTGGGTGCGTGGCGGTCAGCTACCTGCCGGTGCGGGCGCGGCGGGAGCCGGAGCCGGAGCGGCGGGGGCAGGTGCGGCCGGAGCCGGTGCCGGAGCCGGAGCGGGGGCGGCCGGGGCAGCCGGCGCGGCCGACGGGGCGGGCTCCTGGCCGTTGGTCAGCGCGGACTCCGTGCCGGCACCGTTCATCGGCACCGCGGTGGGGCCGGGGGCGCTGGCGTCGAAGGCCGGCGGGTTCTCCGGGTCGAACAGGCTCGGCTCACCGGCGTCACAGCTGGCACCCACCTCGGGGTAGGTGTTCGGGTTCACCTTGAGAGCGCTGATGAACTGCGACACCCGCTCGTCGTTGACGTCGTCGAGCTTGAGCTGGTGACCCCACGACTGCAGCGAGAAGGCCGAGTCCAGGCCCGGGTAGGGCGACATCATCAGGTACGGCTGTCCCTCGACCTTGGCCTTGAGCGTGTCCACCTGCTCCGCCGAGAGCACGTCCGGGTTGTAGGTGATCCACACCGCGCCGTGCTCCAGGGAGTGCACCGCGTTCTCCGTGCGGATGGCGCTGGGGTAGACGTTGCCCAGGCAGGTGGCCCACACCTGGTCGTGCGGTCCGCCGAAGGGCGGGGTCTGGTCGTAGGCCACTCGCTGGTTGGCCTGGATGTGCTGGCCGGCCGCGTAGTCGATCTTGATCACACCGTCGATCCCGGTGGAGGGATCGGTGTTGCTGGCGCTGGGCACGAAGCGCTGCGCGTCGGCGCGCTCCTGGTACTTGGGCACCAGGTAGGCGGCGATGGTGGCGACGAGCGCCAGGACGACGACGCCGGCGCCCACCGACAGCCAGGGGATCTGCCGATCCTTGACCACCGACTTGCTGCTGCTGCGACTCTTGCTCTTTGCCGCCTGCAGAGCCTTGGCCGACTTGGCTGCACTGCTCGACTGCGGGCGGTTGCTCTTGCCACTGGGCATCGGTGGGTTGTCCTCACTTGTCCGGTTACCGGCACCGGCGCGATCTGGGTGGTTCCTGCGGTCCGTACCACTGTACGAGCATCCTGAGCACCGCTGCTCTGCTCCGGGCGGCCGGAACCTAGGATGGTCTGCCGTGACCCCTGCCGACCTCGCCGAGCTTCTCCGCGCCACCACCTCCGAGGTGCTCGCCCAGCGCGAGCTCGACACCGCGGTGCTCCCCGCCACGCTGACCGTGGAGCGCCCGCGCAACCCCGAGCACGGCGACTACGCCACCAACGTGGCTCTGCAGGTGGCCAAGAAGGTCGGTGTCCCCCCGCGCGAGCTGGCCGGCTGGCTGGCCTCCGCGCTGTCCGCGGTCGAGGGCATCGCCTCGGCCGAGGTGGCCGGGCCGGGCTTCCTCAACATCCGC
Organism: Rhodococcus sp. Z6_132; assembly: GCF_058133635.1. Lineage (NCBI taxonomy): Bacteria > Bacillati > Actinomycetota > Actinomycetes > Mycobacteriales > Nocardiaceae > Rhodococcus > Rhodococcus sp. Z6_132. Next base: position 27,708 of record NZ_JBYUNP010000001.1, on the reverse strand, counting down.
CTCGACGCCGCCGCCCAGGGGGCGATCATCCGGCGCGTGCTCACCGAGGGCGCCGCGTACGGGGCCGGGCAGCTGATGGCCGGCACCAAGGTCAACCTGGAGTTCGTCTCCGCCAACCCCACCGGGCCGCTGCACATCGGCGGCACCCGGTGGGCCGCGGTGGGTGACGCGATGGGGCGCATCCTCACCACCCAGGGCGCCGACGTCACCCGCGAGTACTACTTCAACGACGCCGGGGCGCAGATCGACCGCTTCGTGCGCTCGCTGGTCGCGGCCGCACAGGGCCAGCCCGCCCCGGCCGACGGCTACGCCGGGGAGTACATCGCAGACATCGCCAAGCAGGTCACCGACGCCCGCCCGGACGCGATGGCGCTGCCCGAGGCCGAGCGCGACGAGGTGTTCCGCCGCGTCGGCGTCGACCTGATGTTCACCGAGATCAAGCGCAGCCTGCACGAGTTCGGGACCGACTTCGACGTGTTCTTCCACGAGAAGTCGCTGTTCGAGTCCGGCGCGGTCGAGCGGGCGGTCAACCACCTCAAGGAGTCCGGCAGCCTCTACCAGGCCGACGGCGCCTGGTGGCTGCGCTCCACCGAGTTCGGTGACGACAAGGACCGCGTCGTCATCAAGAGCAACGGCGAGTCCGCCTACATCGCCGGTGACATCGCCTACTTCCAGGACAAGCGCGCGCGTGGCTTCGACCTGTGCATCTACATGCTCGGCGCCGACCACCACGGCTACATCGGCCGGCTCAAGGCCGCAGCTGCCGCCTTCGGTGACGACCCGGACACCGTGGAGGTGATGATCGGGCAGATGGTCAACCTGGTGCGCGACGGCAAGCCGCTGAAGATGAGCAAGCGCGCCGGCACCGTGGTGACGCTGGAGGACCTGGTGGAGGCGGTCGGCGTGGACGCGGCCCGCTACGGGCTGATCCGTTCCTCGGTGGACTCCAACATCGACCTCGACCTGGACCTGCTGGCCCGGCAGACCAACGACAACCCGGTGTTCTACGTGCAGTACGCGCACGCCCGGCTGTCCGCGCTGGCCCGCTCCGCGGCGGCGCTGGGCATCGACTTCGCCGACGCCGACCTGAGCCTGCTCACCCACGCCCGGGAGGGTGACCTCATCCGGACGCTGGGGGAGTACCCACGGGTGCTGGCCAGCGCCACCGAGCTGCGCGAGCCGCACCGGGTGGCGCGCTACCTGGAGGAGCTGGCGGGCACCTACCACCGCTTCTACGACTCCTGCCGCGTGCTGCCGCAGGGTGACGAGGACCCCACCCCGCTGCACGCTGCCCGGCTGGCCCTGTGCGCCGGTGCCCGTCAGGTGCTCGCCAGCGGCCTGGGGCTGCTCGGCGTGAGCGCCCCGGAGCGGATGTGAGGGCGCACCCGGCCGGGCCGCGCCACGGCGAGGGCGACGGCGGCTCCGGCCACGTCTCGCTGGGCAACCTGCCCGAGCGGCCCAGCACCCCCGCCGAGCTCAACGACCTGCCCGCCGCGGTGTGGCCGCGCAACGCCCACCGCGGCGAGGACGGCGTGCTCCGGGTCGCCGGCGTCGACGTCCGCGAGCTGGCCGCCGAGCACGGCACCCCGCTGTTCGTGGTGGACGAGGACGACTTCCGCACCCGCTGCCGGGAGATGGCCGAGGCCTTCGGCGGTCCCGAGCACGTCCACTACGCCGCCAAGGCCTTCCTGTGCGGGGAGATCGCCCGCTGGGTGGCCCAGGAGGGGCTGTCGCTGGACGTCGCCTCGGGCGGTGAGCTGGCCCTGGCTCTCTACGCGGACTTCCCGGCCGAGCGCATCGCCATGCACGGCAACAACAAGTCCCGCGGTGAGCTGGCCGCGGCGGTGGAGGCCGGCGTCGGCTCGGTGGTCATCGACTCCCTGCAGGAGATCGACCGCCTCGACGAGGTCGCCGCCGAGCACGGCACGGTGCAGGACGTGCTCATCCGCGTCACCGTCGGCGTGGAGGCGCACACCCACGAGTTCATCGCCACCGCGCACGAGGACCAGAAGTTCGGCTTCTCCCTCGCCGGCGGCGTGGCGGCCGACGCAGCGGCCCGGGTGCTGGCGGCCGAGCACCTGCGCCTGGTGGGCCTGCACAGCCACATCGGCTCGCAGATCTTCGACGTGGACGGCTTCGAGGTGGCGGCGCACCGCGTGGTGGGGCTGCTGCGCACCCTGGTCGACACCCACGGCGCCGAGCGGCTGTCCAACCTCACCACCCTCGACCTCGGTGGCGGCATGGGCATCTCCTACCTGGCCTCCGACGACCCCCCGCCGGTGCGCGAGCTGGCCGCCAGCCTGCGCAGCATCGTCGCCTCGGAGTGCGCCGCAGTCGGCCTGCCCGACGTGGCCGTCGCCGTGGAGCCCGGTCGCGCCATCGTCGGGCCCACCACGCTCACCCTCTACGAGGTGGGCACCATCAAGGACGTGCGCCTCGGTGGCGGCAGCGAGGCCCGGCGCAACACCCGGCGCTACGTCAGCGTCGACGGCGGGATGAGCGACAACCTGCGCACCGCGCTCTACGACGCCAGCTACACCTGCTCCGTGGTCTCCCGCGCGAGCGCCGCCGACCCCGTGGTGGCGAGGGTGGTGGGAAAGCACTGCGAGAGTGGTGACATCGTGGTGCGCGACACCTGGTTGCCCGGCGACGTGGCGGCCGGGGACCTGCTGGCCGTCGCGGCCACCGGGGCGTACTGCTACTCGATGTCGAGTCGGTACAACATGCTGACCCGACCCGCTGTGGTTGCTGTCCGAGAAGGAGTCGCGCGGGTGATCCTGCGGAGAGAGACCATGGCCGACCTGTTGAGCTTGGAAGCGTGATGAACCAACACCGCAACAGCGGGGACGAGCGCTGCATCGGAGTGGCCCTGCTGGGCTGCGGAACCGTGGGCTCGGAGGTGGTGCGGCTGCTGGAGTCGCAGGCCGCCGAGCTGACCGCCCGGATCGGGGCGCCCATCGTGCTGCGCGGCATCGCCGTGCGCCGGGCCAACCGGCACCGGGACGTGCCCGCCGAGCTGCTCACCACCGACGCCGCGGCCCTGGTGGCCCGCGACGACGTCGACGTGGTGGTGGAGGTGGTGGGCGGCATCGAGCCGGTGCGCACCCTGCTGCTGACGGCGCTGCGCGCGGGCAAGTCCGTGGTCACCGCCAACAAGGCGCTGCTCGCGGAGTACACCGCCGAGCTGGCCGAGGCTGCCGACGCCTCCGGTGCCGACCTGTACTTCGAGGCGGCGGTCGCCGGGGCCATCCCGATCGTGCGCCCGGTGCGGGAGTCCCTCGCCGGTGACCGCATCACCAAGGTGGTGGGCATCCTCAACGGCACCACCAACTTCATCCTGTCGGCGATGGACTCCACCGGCGCGGGCTACGCGGAGACGCTGGAGGAGGCGGGCCGGCTGGGCTACGCCGAGGCCGACCCCACCGCCGACGTCGACGGCTTCGACGCTGCCGCCAAGGCCGCCATCCTGGCCAGCCTCGCCTTCCACACCCGGGTGACCGCCGCCGACGTCTACCGCGAGGGCATCCGAGCGATCAGCGCCTCGGACATCGCCGCGGCCAAGGCGCTGGACTGCACCGTCAAGCTGCTCGCGCTGTGCGAGCGCGTGGTGGGCGAGGACGGCGTCGAGCGCGTCTCCGCCCGGGTGCACCCGGCGATGGTTCCGCGCTCGCACCCGCTGGCCGCCGTGGACGGCGCGTTCAACGCGGTGGTGGTGGAGGCCGAGGCCGCCGGTCGGCTGATGTTCTACGGCCAGGGTGCCGGCGGCGCCCCCACCGCGTCTGCGGTGCTGGGCGACCTGGTGTCGGTCTCGCGCAACCTGGTGCACGGCGGGCGGGGCCCCCGGGAGTCCACCTACGCCGAGCTCGAGGTCGCGGACATGGGGCAGACGCCCACCCGTTACCACGTGAGCCTGGACGTGCCCGACCGTGCCGGCGTGCTGGCCGCAGTGGCCGGCGAGTTCGCCAAGCGTGACGTGAGCATCTCGGTGGTGCGCCAGATCGGCCACGGCGAGGGCGCCTCCCTCGTGGTGGTCACGCACACCGCGAGCGACGCGGCGCTGGCCGATACTGTTGCGGCGCTCAGCGATGCGCCGTTCGTGACCGCGGTGACCAGTGTTCTTCGGGTAGAAGGTGGAACCCCATGATCGAGCTCGACCGTCCGACCGCAGTGCACCGCCCGTGGCCGGGTGTCATCGAGGCCTACCGGTCGCGGATGGGGCTGCCCGAGGGCACCCGGGTGATCACCCTGCACGAGGGTGGTACCCCGCTGGTGCACGCCGCGCACCTGTCCGAGCTGACCGGGTGCGAGGTGCACCTCAAGGTCGAGGGCGCCAACCCCACGGGTTCGTTCAAGGACCGCGGCATGACCATGGCGATCACCGACGCGTGGGCCCGCGGCCAGCGCGCCGTGATCTGCGCCTCCACCGGCAACACCTCCGCCTCGGCCGCGGCCTACGCCGCCCGCGCGGGAATGACGTCGGCGGTGCTGGTGCCCGAGGGCAAGATCGCCATGGGCAAGCTGGCCCAGGCCGTCATGCACGGCGCCAAGATCGTCCAGGTGCGCGGCAACTTCGACGACTGCCTGGAGCTGGCCCGCAAGACCACCGCCGAGTTCGAGACGATCGCGCTGGTCAACTCGGTGAACCCGGCTCGCATCGAGGGCCAGAAGACCGCTGCCTTCGAGGTGTGCGACGCCCTGGGGCGCGCGCCCGACGTGCACTGCCTGCCCGTGGGCAACGCCGGCAACATCACCGCCTACTGGAAGGGTTACCGCGAGTACCGCGCCGAGGACATCACCGCGACGCTGCCGCGCATGCTCGGCGTGCAGGCTGCCGGTGCCGCTCCGTTGGTCAACGGTGCCCCGGTGAGCGATCCGGAGACCATCGCCACCGCCATCCGCATCGGCTCACCGGCCTCCTGGAACGGTGCGATGGCGGCCAAGGACGAGTCCGGTGGCATGTTCCGTGCCGCCACCGACGAGGAGATCCTCGCCGCCTACCGCCTGGTCGCCGCCCGTGAGGGCGTCTTCGTGGAGCCGGCCTCCGCCGCCAGCGTGGCGGGCCTGCTGGCCGCGCACGCCGAGGGCTGGCTGGAGCCGGGCTCGCTGGTGGTCTGCACCGTCACCGGCCACGGCCTCAAGGACCCCGCCACGGCACTGCTGGGCATGGTCGAGGTCGAGCCCATCGGCGTCGACCCGGTCGCGGTCGCCCGCGCGCTCGAGCTGGCCTGACCGACGTGGGCGTGCTGGCCTCCGGACGGGAGGCGACGGTCCGCGTGCCGGCCTCCTCGGCCAACCTGGGCCCCGGGTTCGACTGCCTGGGCCTGGCGCTGGACCTCTGGGACGAGGTCAGCGTGCGTGCCGTGGACACCGCCACCACGGTCACCGTGCAGGGCGAGGGTGCCGGACAGGTGCCCCTCGGTGACTCGCACCTGGTGGTGCGTGCCATCCGGGCCGGCCTGCAGCTGTGCGGCCTCAGCGCAGCTGACGCTGCGGAGCAGGGCCTGCAGGTGCAGTGCCACAACCAGATCCCGCACTCCCGCGGACTGGGATCATCCGCGTCCGCGGTGGTGGCCGGCCTCGCGGCTGCCCGCGCGCTGTGCGACGTCAAGGTGCCGGACGAGGTGCTGGTGCAGCGCGCCTCGGAGTTCGAGGGACACCCGGACAACGCCTCGGCCAGCGTGCTCGGCGGTGCGGTCGTCTCCTGGACGCGCCCCCTGCCCGACGGCTCGGCCGACTACCAAGCGGTGAGCCTGCGCGTGCACCCGGACATCCTGCCGGTGGCGCTGGTGCCCGCCGAGCAGTCCTCCACCGCCCTCACCAGGGGAATGCTGCCCGCGACCGTGCCGCACTGCGACGCCGCCTTCAACGCCGGGCGCAGCGCGCTCGCGGTGCTCGCGCTCACCGAGCGGCCCGACCTGCTGCTGGACGCCACCGAGGACCGCCTGCACCAGTCCCAGCGCGCACCGGCCATGCCGGTCACCGCCGCCTGGATCGAGAAGCTGCGCGCGGCGGGAGTGGCGGCGACCATCTCCGGCGCCGGCCCGACGGTGCTGGCGCTGACGGTGGGTGGGCTGGCACCCGAGCTGCGGGCGCAGGCCGAGGACTACGGCCTGGCGGTGCTCGACCTCGCGGTGGCTCCTGGCGTGCAGGTCTGCTGAGACCGCCAGCACCGGTGGGGAAGCCGGGCTTTCGTGGCCCGCTGGGCTGTTCGGCCTTCTCCCCGGTGCCCTCGTGCTGACGCGGGGTCGATGCTGATCGGGTGACGGCGGGCGGTCGTCGCGCGTGCCGGCACCGCTGGGCTCCTCCGCCGACACGCTGGTCAGCGCGGCACGGGGGTGGTAGTTGCCGGGCGTGGACGGTGGGGCTACCCTCAAATTGTCTAGTCACCGTGAGCGTTGATGCCGGTGCTTTGCCCGAACCTTGTTCGGGACGACCTTTCTCGCTATATCTTGCGTTGGTCGAGTCGCTGCACAGCGGGCACAGGGCCCACGTCGATGGACAACTTCCGCTCTTCCGTCGTGGCTATGGCGGAACCCCCGAGTCCGACCACTGTCGTCGGATCCCGGTTCGAACCCTTGGTGCTGCATGCGCAGAGCCAGGGAAGGAAAGGACATCCGTGACCGATACGGACCTGATCACCAGCTCAGCCCAGGACCCCACCCAGGAAGCGGCCTCCGCGCCGCGTCGTCGGGGCGGTCTGACTGGGATGGTGCTCGCAGACCTGCGCACGCTGGCGGGGGAGCTGGGCATCAGCGACACCGCCGGCATGCGCAAGGGCGACCTGATCGTCGCCATCAAGCAGCGTCAGGCGGGCAGCGGCAGCGCTGCTGACAAGCCCGCTGGAGACAAGGCGTCGACCGTCGCCGACAACGGTTCCCGCAAGCGTGGAGCCACCACCGAGCGCGGCGCCACCACCCAGGCGCCCGCCGAGCCCGTCGCGCAGGACGCACCCGCCGAGCGGGCCAGCGCCGGCTCGCAGCAGGCCGAGCGCACTGATGCTCCGGCCGCCTCCGCCCCCAGCGCCGAGCCGACTGGCGACGCCGGTACCGCCGAGGCGCCGGTGGAGAACCGCCGCTCCCGGCAGCGCCGTGGCGCGGCCCGTGCGGCCGGTGCCCCCGAGGCGTCCAGCGAGCAGGGCTCCCAGGCCGGCGACGGCGCCGAGTCCCGCAACGCCGAGCCCCGCAACGCCGAGCCCCGCAACGCCGAGTCCCGCAACGCCGAGACCCGCAACGCCGAGTCCCGCAACGCCGAGACCCGCACTGAGGACACTCGCACCGAGGACGCGCGCGGCAAGCAGAACGGCCAGCCCAAGCAGGACGGCGAGTCCGGCGGCGGCGAGGCCAACCAGCAGGGTGAGCGCCAGCAGGGCGAGCGTGGCGAGCGCCAGCAGGGCGGCCGCGGCAACCGCAACAACCGCGGCGAGGGCAACAACCGCGGCGAGAGCAACCGTGGTGAGAACAACCGCGGCGATAACAGCAACCGCGGCGATAACAGCAACCGCGGCGAGGGCAACAACCGCGGTGAGAACAAGGGCGGCAACAACGGCCCGCAGAACCAGCGCAACGACCGCGACGGCAACGACGACGACGGGGACGGCCGCGGCCGCCGGGGCCGGCGCTTCCGCGAGCGTCGTCGGGGCCGCGACCGCGGCGCCGACCAGGGCGGGCAGAACGAGCGCGACATCGAGGTGCGCGACGACGACGTGCTGCAGCCCGTGGCCGGCATCCTCGACGTGCTGGACAACTACGCGTTCGTCCGAACCTCCGGGTACCTGGCCGGGCCGAACGACGTCTACGTCTCCATGAGCCTGGTGCGCAAGCACGGCCTGCGCCGCGGCGACGCGGTCACCGGCGCCGTGCGCATCGCCCGCGAGGGCGAGCAGAACGGAGGCGGCGCCCGAGCCAAGTTCAACCCGCTGGTGCGGGTGGACACCATCAACGGTGCCGACCCCGAGGCCGCGCGCAAGCGCCCCGAGTTCAACAAGCTCACCCCGCTGTACCCCAACCAGCGCCTGCGCCTGGAGACCACCCCGCAGGCCATGACCGCACGGATCATCGACCTGGTCATGCCCATCGGCAAGGGGCAGCGTGCACTGATCGTCAGCCCGCCCAAGGCAGGCAAGACCAGCGTGCTGCAGGCCATCGCCAACGCCATCTCGGTCAACAACCCCGAGTGCCACCTGATGGTCGTCCTGGTGGACGAGCGTCCGGAGGAGGTCACCGACATGCAGCGGTCGGTGAACGGCGAGGTCATCGCCTCCACGTTCGACCGGCCGCCGGGCGACCACACCGCGGTGGCCGAGCTGGCCATCGAGCGGGCCAAGCGCCTGGTGGAGGGCGGCATGGACGTCGTCGTCCTGCTGGACTCCATCACTCGGCTGGGCCGCGCGTACAACAACTCCTCGCCCGCCTCGGGCCGGATCCTCTCCGGTGGTGTCGACTCCACGGCGCTGTACCCGCCCAAGCGGTTCCTGGGTGCGGCGCGCAACATCGAGCACGGCGGGTCGCTGACCATCATCGCCACCGCGATGGTGGAGACCGGCTCCACCGGTGACACGGTGATCTTCGAGGAGTTCAAGGGCACCGGAAACGCCGAGCTCAAGCTCGACCGCAAGATCGCCGAGCGCCGGGTGTTCCCCGCGGTGGACGTCAACCCGTCCGGCACCCGCAAGGACGAGCTGCTGATGGCGCCGGACGAGTACCAGGTGGCGCTCAAGCTGCGCCGCGTGCTCTCCGGGCTGGACTCCCAGCAGGCCATCGACCTGCTCATCGACCGGCTGCGCAAGGCCGGCTCGAACGCGGAGTTCCTCATGCAGGTGGCCAAGACGGCGCCGGGCATGGTCAGCGACCACGTCCGCGAGACGTAGGCCCCGCGAACCCTGCGCGTCCGCTCGCGCGCCTGCGCACGAGCACCACACCGACCACCGGGACGGGGAACATCAACCCCACCCCGGTGGTTGGACCAACCAGCAGCCGCTCTGGCACACTGAGCGGCTGAGTCCGGTTCCGGTTCACGCCCTCGTCGAGGGCGACCCGGCGGCCACGAGGAGAGGGCACCATGAAGTCAGGAATTCACCCCGTCTACACCGAGACCCAGGTCGTCTGTGGTTGCGGGGCAACGTTCGCCACTCGCACCACCGAGGCGAGCGGTCAGATCAACGTCGAGGTCTGCTCGCAGTGCCACCCCTTCTACACCGGCAAGCAGAAGATCCTGGACACCGGCGGTCGCGTCGCCCGCTTCGAGGCCCGCTACGGCAAGCGCGCCGGCAAGGCAGCCGAAGACGCCAAGTAGCTCCACTCCCAGCGCCCGTCCTGCACCGCAGGGCGGGCGCTGTGGCGTGCAGGGGGGAGTCCTCCCAGCGTCCGCGCCCACCGCGCGAGCACCGCTGGTCACCACACGAGTCACCACACGAGGCGGAGATCGATGAACGAGCCCTCAGCGCTGGACGACGTGCTCGCCGAGCACGCCGGACTGCAGCAACAGCTGTCCGACCCAGAGCTGCACGCCGACGCCGCGGCCGCGCGGAAGGTGGGCAAGCGCTTTGCCGAGCTCGGCCCCGTCGTCGCCACCCACGACCGCCTGGTGCAGGCCCGCGAGGACCTGGAGGCCGCCCGTGAGCTCGCCGCTGAGGACTCCGCCTTCGGGGAGGAGGCCGACGCCCTGGCCGCGGAGGTGCAGCGCCTGGACGTGGCCCTCACCGACCTGCTCGCCCCGCGGGACCCGCACGACGGCGACGACGTGGTGCTGGAGGTCAAGTCGGGGGAGGGCGGCGAGGAGTCGGCGCTGTTCGCCGCCGACCTGGTGCGCATGTACCTGCGCTACGCCGAGCGCCACGGCTGGCGCATCGAGGTGCTCGACGCCGCCACCTCCGACCTCGGCGGCTACAAGGAGGCCACCCTGTCGGTGAAGTCCCGGGGCGACGACCCGATCGGGGTCTGGGCCCGGATGAAGTTCGAGGGCGGGGTGCACCGCGTGCAGCGGGTGCCGGTCACCGAGTCGCAGGGCCGGGTGCACACCTCCGCTGCCGGGGTCATGGTCTACCCCGAGGTGGAGGAGGCTGCCGAGGTGGCGATCGACGAGAAGGACCTGCGCATCGACGTCTTCCGCTCCTCCGGCAAGGGCGGGCAGGGCGTGAACACCACCGACTCCGCGGTGCGCATCACCCACCTGCCCACCAACACGGTGGTCTCCTGCCAGAACGAGCGCTCCCAGCTGCAGAACAAGGCGCGGGCCATGCAGGTGCTGGTCGCCCGGCTCAAGGCCGCCGCGGAGGCCTCCACGGCGGCAGAGGCCTCGGCAGAGCGGTTGAGCCAGGTGCGCACGGTCGACCGCTCCGAGCGCATCCGCACCTACAACTACCCGGAGAACCGCATCGCCGACCACCGCATCGGCTACAAGGCCTACAACCTCGACGCGGTGCTCGACGGTGACATGGACGCCCTGCTCGACGCGCTGATGGCGGCCGAGCGCGCGGAACGGGTCTCCGCAGAGTGAGCGGGCCCCGAGTGATGAGCCCAATGACCATCCGCGTGAATCTCGTTGCGCCACGACGTGGCACGCTGACCGCGTGAGCCGTCAACCTCTCCGCCTCGCGATCGTCGAGGCCACCAAGCTGCTGACCGAGGCCGGCGTGGGAAGCCCGCGTGCCGACGCCGAGATGCTGGCCGCCCACGTGGTCGAGATCCCGCGCACCAAGCTGGCCATGGTGCCGCTGGTCGACCCGCTGACCATCGAGACCTACCGCCGGCTGGTCGAGCAGCGTGCCCAGCGCATCCCGCTGCAGCACCTCACCGGCTGGTCGGCCATGGGCGCCATCACCGTCGAGGTGGGTCCAGGTGTGTTCATCCCGCGCCCGGAGACCGAGCTGCTGCTGGGCTGGGCGCTGGCCCAGCTCGAGGGGGTGCAGGCACCGCTCGTGCTCGACCTCTGCACCGGCTCCGGGGCGCTGGCGCTGGCGCTGGCCAACGCGCGCCCGGACGCCACCGTGCACGCCGTCGAGGCCGACTCCACCGCGCTGGCGTGGGCGCGGCGCAACGTGGAGGCGCGGCGCACGGCGGGGGACACCCCGGTGCGGCTGCACCACGGCGACGTCACCGACCCCAACCTGCTGACCCAGCTGGAGGGCAAGGTCGACCTGGTGGTGGCCAACCCGCCCTACGTCCCGGCCGGCACCGAGGTGTCCACCGAGGTCGCCGAGCACGACCCGGCGATGGCCGTGTTCGCCGGCGACGACGGCCTCTCGGTCATCCGCCCGCTGATCCGCAACGCCGCACAGCTGCTGCAGGTGGGCGGGGTCATCGGCGTCGAGCACGACGACAGCCACGGTGAGGTCGTCGCGGAGCTGTTCAGCTCGCGCCGGGTGTTCACCGACGTGGTCAGCCACCCCGACCTGGCTGGCCGTCCCCGCTTCACCACCGCACGCCGCGTCTCCTCCGCGCGCTGACCCGCCCGCACCGCCCGCGCCGGCCCTGCGAGGATGAGGGTCGTGAGCACCACGTATGACTGCACCCGTCCCGACACCCGCGCCGAGGGCCTGACGGCCGCGACCTCCGCCCTGCGCGGTGGTCGGCTGGTGGTCCTGCCCACCGACACCGTCTACGGCCTCGGGTGCGACGCCTTCGACAGCGTGGGCGTGCAGAGCCTGCTGCGGGCCAAGAACCGCGGCCGGGACATGCCCGTGCCGGTGCTGGTCGGCTCCTGGCAGACCATCCACGGCCTGGCCTTCGACGTCACTCCGCAGGCTCGGATGCTGGTGGAGGCGTTCTGGCCCGGGGCCGTCAGCCTGGTGGTCCAGCAGGCCCCCTCGCTGAGCTGGGACCTGGGCGACACCCGCGGCACGGTGATGCTGCGGATGCCGCTGCACCCGGTGGCCCTGGAGCTGCTGCGCGAGGTCGGACCGATGGCGGTCTCCAGCGCCAACGTCTCCGGCCAGCCCCCGGCCACCACCGCCGAGCAGGCCCGCGAGCAGCTCGGTGCGTCGGTCAGCGTCTACCTCGACGGCGGTCCGTGCGCGTCCGCGGTCGCCTCCACCATCGTCGACCTCACCGGTGACAGGCCGCGGGTGCTGCGCGAGGGTGCGGTGGCCACCACCACCGTCGCCGAGGTGCTCGGGGTCCCGCCGGAGGACGTCCTCCGCCGCTGACCTGCCAGCTCGGCCCGCACTCCGAAAGGGCCAGGTCGGCGTCGCATAGACTTCGCACGTCTCATCTACCGTGGCAGCACCATGATGCCCAGCAAGCCCAACGAGGAGTACACAGCGTGAGCACGCCGTTCTGGGGACCTGACTTCAACGCGCTCGAGCACGAGGACCCCGAGATCGCAGGTGTGCTCCTCTCCGAGCTCGAGCGGCTGCGCGGCGGTCTGCAGCTGATCGCCAGCGAGAACCTCACCAGTCCTGCGGTGCTGGCGGCCCTGGGCTCCACGCTGAGCAACAAGTACGCCGAGGGCTACCCGGGGCGCCGCTACTACGGCGGCTGCTCGGAGGTCGACAAGGCCGAGGTCATCGCCATCGACCGCGCCAAGGCGCTCTTCGGCGCCGAGCACGCCAACGTGCAGCCGCACTCCGGCGCCAACGCCAACCTCGCGGTGTACGCCGCCTTCTGCCAGCCCGGCGACACGGTGCTGGCGATGAGCCTGCCGCACGGCGGCCACCTGACCCACGGCTCCAAGGTCAGCTTCTCCGGCAAGTGGTTCAACCCCGTGCCGTACCACGTGCGCAAGGACACCGAGCTGATCGACTACGACGAGGTCCGTGACCTGGCCCGCAAGCACAAGCCGAAGATGATCGTCACCGGCGCCACCGCCTACCCGCGGCTGATCGACTTCGCCGCGTTCCGCGAGATCGCCGACGAGGTCGGCGCCATCCTCTGGGTCGACGCCGCACACTTCATCGGCCTGGTCGCCGGCAAGGCGATCCCCTCCCCGGTGCCCTACGCCGACGTCGTCTCCGCCACCACGCACAAGGTGCTGCGCGGCCCCCGCGGCGGCATGCTGCTGTCCAAGGCCGAGCACGCCAAGGCCCTGGACAAGGCGGTCTTCCCGTTCACCCAGGGCGGCCCGCTCATGCACGCCGTCGCCGCCAAGGCCGTGGCCTACAAGGAGGCCTCGCAGGCCAGCTACCAGAGCTACGCCAGCGAGGTCGTCGGCAACGCCTCGGCGCTGACCAAGGCGCTGGAGGCCGAGGGCATGCGGGCGGTCTCCGGCGGCACCGACACGCACCTGGCCCTGCTGGACCTGCGCGAGCTCGGCGTCACCGGTGCCGACGCCGAGGCCCGGTGCGACGCAGCCCGGATCACGCTGAACAAGAACGCCATCCCCTACGACCCGGCACCGCCGATGGTCGCCTCGGGCATCCGGGTGGGCTCGGCGGCACTGACCACCCAGGGCATGGGACAGCCGGAGATGGCCGAGGTCGCCTCGCTCATCGCCCGCGCGGTCAAGGCCGAGCACGGCACCACGGCCGGCGACGCCGAGCTGGCCCAGGTCGCCCAGGCCGTGGGCGAGCTGGTCGCGCTCAACCCCGCCTACCCAGCTCCGCGCAGCTGAGGCTGAGGCCCGGCTGACACCGTGCCGCTGCAACGGGGGGAGACTGTCGCGCTGATCGCCCCCGGCGGGACCGGCGTCCCGATCCGGGAGCTGGCGCTGGTCGGGCTGACGGCTGCCGTCGTCACCTTCCTGGCCACCGGGATCATCCGGGTGGTCGCCATCCGGATCGGCGCGGTGGCCTACCCCCGCGACCGCGACGTCCACGTCACCCCCACCCCGCGACTCGGCGGGGTGGGGATGTACCTGGGTGTGCTCGCGGCCATGCTGCTGGCGGCGCAGCTGCCGGCGCTGACCCGCGGCTTCGACTACAGCTCCGACGTCACCGCGGTGCTGTGGGCCGGGCTGGTGATCGTGCTGGTCGGCGCCATCGACGACCGGTTCGGGCTGGACTCGCTCACCAAGTTCGCCGGCCAGGTCACCGCCGCCGGGGTGCTGGTGCTGCTCGGGCTGCAGTGGCTGCAGGTGTACTTCCCCCTCGGCGCGGGCAACAACATCCTGGTCTTCGACCAGCTGCAGTCCGGCCTGGTGACCGTGGGGGTCACGGTGCTGCTGGTCAACGCGATGAACTTCGTCGACGGCCTGGACGGGCTCGCGGCCGGCATCGGGCTGATCGCGGCGCTGGCCATGTGTGCCTTCTCCCTCGGCCTGCTCGACCGGTCCGGGGGAGACGTCAGCAACTACCCGCCCGCGCTCATCGCCGCCGTGCTCGCCGGGGTGTGCCTGGGGTTCCTGCCGCACAACTTCGAGCCGGCCCGCATCTTCATGGGTGACTCCGGCTCCATGCTCATCGGGCTGATGCTCGCCGCGGTGTCCACCAGCGCGTCGGGCAAGGTGTCGCCGATCGCCTACGGCGGCCGTGACCTGGTCGCCCTGCTCACCCCGCTGCTGGTCGTCGGCGCCGTGAGCTTCGTCCCGGTGCTCGACCTGCTGATGGCCATCGTCCGCCGCACCAGGGCCGGGCGCAGCCCGTTCGCCCCGGACAAGATGCACCTGCACCACCGGTTGCTGAGCCTTGGCCACTCGCACCGCCGCTCGGTGCTGCTCATCTACTTCTGGACCGGGGTGATCGCCTTCGGCGCGGTGGCCACCACGATCTTCGACGTCCGGGTGGTGGCGCTGGTGATGGTGGTGGGGCTGGCAGTCGCCCTCCTGGGCTCGGCGATCCCGCGGCTGCGCGACCCCCGCAGGCGCGCAGAGGGCTAGTCGGGCCCGTGCGCCCAGGGATGGCGTCCCCGTACCCTGTGTGCCGTGAGCACGGACAACCCCACCCCCCGCCCGACGTCCTCCGACCCGACGGCCGCGCTGCGCGCCGCCGTGCGCCAGGGCGTCCTCGGACTGCTGGTCCTGACGGTCGTCGCGGCCGCCGTCGCCTCCGCCATAGCGGGCCTGGAGGGCCTGTGGGGCGCGCTGCTGGGCGCTGCGGTGGGTGGGGGATTTGTCGTGATCACGGCCATTGTCGTGCTCCTCACCGCCCGTAGCGAGCCCACCGTGATGGGGGCGGCGGTGCTGGGATCGTTCCTGCTCAAGATCCTCGTCTTCATCGGCGTCGTCGCCGTGCTGCGGGACCTCGAGTTCTACAGCCACCCAACGTTCGTCATCGTCATCGCGATCGAGGCGATCGCGGTGCTGGCGCTGGAGACGCGGGCGGTGCTGAGCACCAACGTGCCCTACGTCGCGCCTCACTCGGAGGACGCTGCCTAGCGCCGCAGCCCCGCTGGTGCGATCCTGTCCAATGACTTGGTAAGGTCAGGCCCGCATCCAGGGTCGTGACTCGCCCAGCATCTTGGGCACGGAGTCAGGCTGCACTTGTTCACATCCGTAGGCACCGGGGTCAACACTCCCCGCCCGATCACGGGAGAGACCGCTGAGCGTCATCGTCACGGCCGCCTCCGACGGCGAGTACCACCCGCCGTCGCTGGACGACTTCTACCCATCCTCCGTCCTCTTCGACGGCACGCCCTTCGAGATGAATCGGCTGATGCTGATCAGGGTGGCGTTCTCGCTGCTGCTCGTCCTGTTCTTCTACATCGCGATGCGCAAGCCGCAGATCGTGCCCCGGGGCGTGCAGAACTTCGGTGAGCTGGCGCTGGACTTCGTCCGCATCCAGATCGCCGACGAGATTCTCGGCAAGGTGAACGGCCGCCGGTTCCTGCCGGTGATCGCGGTCATCTTCTTCACCGTGCTCACGCTCAACGCGACCGGTGTCATCCCGCTGCTGAACATCTCCACCAACGCGCTGATCGGCATGCCACTGGTGCTGGCGCTGCTCACCTACGTGGTGTTCAACTACGCCGGCATCAAGGCCAAGGGCTTCGGCGGGCACATGAAGGACAGCCTCGTCGTCCCCAACCTGCCCAAGCCGCTGTTGCTGATCGTGATCCCGATCGAGTTCGTCTCGACCTTCCTGCTGCGTCCGTTCACCCTCACGGTGCGACTGCTGGCCAACATGCTGGCCGGCCACATCCTGCTGGTGCTGTTCTTCGGCGCGACCAGCTACTTCCTCTTCGACGGAGGCGGAGCGCTGAAGCTCTTCGGCCTTCCCAGCCTGGTCATGGGCTTCCTCTTCACGCTCTTCGAGATGCTCGTGATCTTCCTGCAGGCGTACATCTTCGCGCTGCTCGCCGCGGTCTACATTGACCTGGCGCTCGCCGCCGAACACTGATCTGCTCCACCTAGCCGGGCACCTCCGGCACCAGACGACCTGACCCGGTACCGAAACCGGGTCCGGCCAACAGAAAGGTAACGGGACTCCACATGAGTGTCGCGCTTCAAGCTGCAGACGTCCTCGCGCAGGCGACGGAGACCAAGGCCACCGGCTACGGCGCCATCGGCTACGGCCTGGCGGCCATCGGCCCGGGTATCGGCATCGGCATCGTCGTCGGCAAGACCATCGAGGGCATGGCCCGCCAGCCCGAGATGGCCGGCCAGCTGCGCACCACGATGTTCCTCGGTATCGCCTTCACCGAGGCCCTCGCGCTGATCGGCCTCGTCGCCGGCTTCATCTTCTGATTCCGATGACGCCGATCGCACTACTGGCCGCGGAGACGACGGAGGAGCAGAACCCGCTCCTTCCGGCGACCTACGACATCGTCTGGTCCACCGTCTGCATCATCATCATCGGCATCGCGTTCTGGAAGTACGTCCTGCCCCGCTTCCAGGCTGTCCTGCAGGAGCGCACCGAGAAGATCGAGGGTGGCATCGCCAAGGCCGAGCAGGCTCAGGCCGAGGCCAAGGCCGCGCTGGACCGCTACAACGCGCAGCTGGCCGAGGCCCGCGGCGAGGCGGCCCGGATTCGCGACGACGCCCGCGCACAGGGCCAGCAGATCATCGACGAGATGCGCGTGCAGGCTCAGCAGGAGAGCGAGCGCATCGTGACGCAGGGTCACAACCAGCTCACCGCGCAGCGCCAGCAGATCATCGCTGAGCTGCGCTCCGACCTGGGTCGCACCTCGGTGGACCTGGCCGAGCGTCTGGTGGGGGAGTCCCTCGCGGACGACTCCAAGCGCTCTGCCACGGTCGACCGCTTCCTCGACGAGCTCGACGCGATGAGCTCGTCACGATGACGGACCCGGCCGGCGCCCGCGCCGGAGTCCTTGCTACGCGACGGGAGTCTTGATGTACGCCGCAAGTCGTGAGGCCGTGGCCGCGGTGCGGGAGAACCTCCCCGCCTCGGCCGCCGACGCCGAACAAGTGGGCAAGGACCTCTTTGCCGTCGTCGGGCTCCTGGACGGCGAGCGCACTCTGCGGCGGGCGCTGGCCGACGCCTCCACCGAGGCATCTGGCCGGGTCGGCCTGGTCTCCAGGGTGCTCGGCAACCAGATCAGCGACGGAGCCCTGGACGTGGTCAAGGCCGCGGCCGAGCAGCGCTGGTCCTCACCGCGTGACCTGGTGGACTCGCTGCAGCTGCTCGCCCGCGAGCTGCTGCTGCGCCACGCCCACCAGACCGGTGAGCTCGACGCGGTGGAGGACGAGCTGTTCCGGCTCGGACGCATCGTTGCGGGCAGCCCCGCGCTGGAGCGGGTGCTCGGCGACCCGACGGCAGATGCCGCCGGCAAGCGCGAGCTGATGGACAACCTGCTGTCCGGCAAGGCCACCAACACCACCAAGATCTTGGTGGACCAGCTGGTGGCCCGGCACCGCGAGGAGCCGGCCGACGGCCTCGACTCCCTCGCCGCGCTCGCCGCGACGCTTCGGGAGAAATCGGTCGCCCACGTTCGTTCTGCAGTTGCACTCAGTGCTCAGCAGGAGGAGCGGCTGGCGGCCAGCCTCGGTCGGACCTACGGCCGCGAGGTCACCTTGCACGTCGAGGTCGACCCGGAGCTCATCGGCGGCATGGTCGTGCAGGTTGGTGACGAGGTCATCGACGGCAGCATCGCCGGCCGCGTGGACGAGCTTCGCCGCAGGTTGGCTGGCTGAATCGGCCGCAGCAGCGGAGCATTACCTTTGTGAACGAGCGCAACGAGACAGTGGCACGACTACTGAGAGCAGGACAGTGACATGGCGGAGCTGACGATCTCCTCCGACGAGATTCGTAGTGCGATCGAGAACTACACCTCGAGCTACTCCCCGGAGGCCTCCCGCGAGGAGGTCGGCCTGGTGACGGACACCGGTGACGGTATCGCCCACATCAGCGGTCTCCCCTCGGCGATGAGCAACGAGCTCCTGGAGTTCCCTGGTGGAATCCTCGGAGTGGCGCTCAACCTCGACGCGAGCGAGATCGGCGCGGTCATCCTGGGTAACTACGAGGGCATCGAGGAGGGCCAGGAGGTCCGGCGCACCGGCGCCGTGCTCTCCGTGCCCGTGGGCGACAACTTCCTCGGTCGCGTCATCAACCCCCTCGGCCAGCCGATCGACGGCCTGGGCGAGATCGAGTCCGAGGGCGACCGCGCCCTCGAGCTGCAGGCCGCCACCGTGCTCGAGCGTCAGCCTGTG
Source organism: Rhodococcus sp. Z6_132 (assembly GCF_058133635.1). NCBI lineage: Bacteria > Bacillati > Actinomycetota > Actinomycetes > Mycobacteriales > Nocardiaceae > Rhodococcus > Rhodococcus sp. Z6_132. The sequence continues at coordinate 9,231 of NZ_JBYUNP010000001.1, read as the reverse complement.
AAGCAGCCGCTGCAGACCGGCATCAAGGCGATCGACGCCATGACGCCGATCGGCCGCGGCCAGCGCCAGCTGATCATCGGCGACCGCAAGACCGGCAAGACCGCGGTCTGCATCGACGCGATCATGAACCAGAAGGAAGCCTGGGCGACCGGCGACCCGGAGCAGCAGGTGCGCTGCATCTACGTCGCAATCGGCCAGAAGGGCTCCACGATCGCCGGCGTCAAGACCGCCCTCGAGGAGGCGGGCGCGATGGAGTACACCACCATCGTCGCCGCCCCCGCGTCGGACTCCGCCGGCTTCAAGTGGCTTGCTCCCTACTCCGGCTCGGCCATCGGCCAGCACTGGATGTACCAGGGCAAGCACGTCCTGATCGTCTTCGACGACCTGACCAAGCAGGCTGAGGCCTACCGCACCATCTCGCTGCTGCTGCGTCGCCCGCCGGGCCGCGAGGCCTACCCCGGCGACGTCTTCTACCTGCACTCCCGCCTGCTGGAGCGTTGCGCGAAGCTGTCCGACGACCTGGGCGCGGGCTCCATGACCGGTCTGCCGATCATCGAGACCAAGGCCGGTGACGTCTCGGCGTACATCCCGACCAACGTCATCTCGATCACCGACGGTCAGTGCTTCCTGGAGTCCGACCTCTTCAACCAGGGTGTGCGTCCCGCCGTCAACGTGGGTATCTCGGTCTCCCGCGTCGGTGGCTCCGCGCAGATCAAGGGCATGAAGAAGGTGTCCGGCTCGCTGCGTCTGGACCTGGCGCAGTACCGCGAGCTGGAGGCGTTCTCCGCCTTCGCCTCCGACCTCGACGCCGCGTCCAAGGCCCAGCTCGACCGCGGCGCGCGCCTGGTGGAGCTGCTCAAGCAGGGTCAGTACTCCCCGGTGCCGGTGGACGAGCAGATCGTGGTGATCTACCTCGGCAGCGAGGGCCACTTCGACTCCGTGCCGATCGCCGACGTCCGCCGGTTCGAGAAGGAGCTGCTGGAGCACATCCGTCGCAGCGACGACGACATCCTCGGCGACATCCGGCAGACCAAGAACCTCTCCGACGACAACGCCGAGCGCCTGGTCAAGGTCGTGAACGAGTTCAAGCAGCAGTTCACCTCCTCGGACGGCACCTCCGTGGTCAACGAGCCCGAGGCCGAGGCCATGGACGCGGAAGAGGTCGACCACGAGAAGGTCAAGGTCAACAAGCAGCGTCCGGCCACCAGCTCCGCGGGGAAGTGACCGCCTGACATGGCTGCCCAGCTACGCGAGCTGCGCCAGCGGATCAGGTCGATCAACTCGACCAAGAAGATCACCAAGGCGCAGGAGCTCATCGCTACCTCCCGCATCACCAAGGCCCAGGCCCGGGTCGAGGCGTCCAAGCCGTACGCAGAAGAGATCACCAAGGTGCTGTCCGCCCTCGCGGGCGCGGCGGCATCGCTGGACCACCCTCTGCTGACCGAGCGGCCCGAGCCCAAGCGGGCCGCGGTGCTGATCGTCACCAGCGACCGCGGCATGGCCGGTGGCTACAACGCCAACGTGCTGCGCGCCGCCGAGGAGCTGCAGGAGCTGTTGCGCAGCGAGGGCAAGGAGCCGGTGCTGTACGTCCTCGGCCAGAAGGGGGTGGGCTTCTACACCTTCCGCGGCCGCGAGATCGAGGCGTCCTGGACCGGCTTCTCCCAGCAGCCGAGCTACGAGGACGCCGCCCGTGCCGGCGAGCAGATGGTGGCCCGCTTCATCGCGGGCACCGGCGAGACCGTGCAGGTCGACGGCGTCGACGGCGAGCCGGTGGACGCGGAGGGTGTGGACGAGCTCCACATCGTCTACACCCGCTTCGAGTCCATGCTCACCCAGACGCCGGTGGTCAAGCGGGTCGCACCGCTGGAGGTCACCTACGTCGACGACCTCGAGGAGTCGGAGTCTGACGACTCCGGCCCGTCGCGGGCCGAGGCGGCCATGGCCGAGGGCGAGGTGGTCCAGGAGCGCGACAGCGGTCCGCAGGCCATGTACGACTTTGAGCCGGCGCCCGAGGCGCTGCTCGAGGCGCTCCTGCCGAAGTACGTGAACACCCGGATCTACGCGGCACTGCTGGACGCCGCCGCGTCGGAGTCGGCAGCACGACGAACCGCGATGAAGGCCGCCACCGACAATGCGAACGAGTTGGTGCGCACGTTGAGCCGCGAGGCGAACCAGGCGCGGCAAGCCCAGATCACCCAGGAGATCAGCGAGATCGTCGGTGGCGCGAACGCGCTGTCCGCTGGCGCGGAAAACGATTGAGAGAATGACTGACATGACTGCTGCAAGCACACTTGACTCTGCCAGCGAGGCTGGCTCCGACCAGGCAGGCCGCGTCGTCCGCGTCATCGGTCCGGTCGTCGACGTGGAGTTCCCGCGTGGCGCCATCCCCGAGCTGTTCAACGCCCTGCACGCCGAGATCACTCTCGAGACGGTGGCCAAGAAGCTGACCCTGGAGGTGGCCCAGCACCTCGGTGACAACCTGGTGCGCGCCATCTCCATGCAGCCCACCGACGGCCTGGTCCGTGGCGCTGAGGTGACCGACACCGGCAAGCCGATCTCGGTTCCCGTCGGCGACGTCGTCAAGGGCCACGTGTTCAACGCCCTCGGTGACTGCCTCGACGCGCCGGGCACCGGCCGCGACGGCGAGCAGTGGGGCATCCACCGCAAGCCCCCAGCGTTCGACCAGCTTGAGGGCAAGACGCAGATCCTCGAGACCGGCATCAAGGTCATCGACCTGCTCACCCCGTACGTGCAGGGCGGCAAGATCGGCCTGTTCGGTGGTGCCGGTGTGGGCAAGACCGTGCTCATCCAGGAGATGATTCGTCGAGTCGCGCAGGAGTTCGGTGGCGTCTCGGTGTTCGCCGGTGTCGGCGAGCGCACCCGTGAGGGCAACGACCTCATCGAGGAGATGACCGAGTCCGGCGTCATCGAGCAGACCGCCTTGGTCTTCGGCCAGATGGACGAGCCGCCGGGCACGCGCATGCGCGTCGCCCTGTCGGCCCTCACGATGGCGGAGTACTTCCGCGACGTGAAGAACCAGGACGTGCTGCTCTTCATCGACAACATCTTCCGGTTCACCCAGGCCGGCTCCGAGGTCTCGACCCTGCTGGGTCGCATGCCCTCCGCCGTGGGCTACCAGCCCACCCTGGCCGACGAGATGGGCGAGCTGCAGGAGCGGATCACCTCCACGCGAGGAAACTCCATCACCTCGCTGCAGGCCATCTACGTCCCCGCCGACGACTACACCGACCCCGCGCCGGCGACCACCTTCGCCCACCTGGATGCCACCACGGAGCTCTCGCGTGCGATCACCCAGAAGGGCATCTACCCGGCCGTGGACCCGCTGAGCTCGACGTCGCGGATCCTCGACCCGATGATCGTCGGCGAGGACCACTACCGGGTCTCGCAGGAGGTCATCCGCATCCTGCAGCGCTACAAGGAGCTGCAGGACATCATCGCCATCCTCGGCATGGACGAGCTCGCCGAGGAGGACAAGGTCCTGGTCAACCGGGCGCGTCGCATCGAGCGCTTCCTCGGTCAGAACTTCTTCGTCGCGAAGCAGTTCACCGGCCAGGACGGCTCCTACGTCCCGCTCAAGGAGACCATCGAGGCCTTCGACAAGGTCACCAAGGGCGAGTACGACCACCTGCCCGAGCAGGCCTTCGTGAGCTGCGGTGGCCTCGACGACGTCGAGGCCAACGCCAAGAAGCTCCAGGGCAAGTGACCGGGGCCCGGGAGAGGAGCTCGACATGGCTGAGATGACGGTTGAGCTCGTCGCCGTGGAGCGCAGCGTGTGGTCCGGCACGGCGAGCATGGTGGTCGCCCAGACCACCGAGGGCGAGCTGGGCATCATGCCCGGGCACGAGCCGGTGCTGGGACAGCTCGTCGAGGGCGGCATCGTCATCATCAACACGACTGACGGTGACCGCGTGGTCGCGGCGGTGCACGGCGGATTCATCTCCGTCACCGCGTCCAAGGTGTCGGTCCTGGCCGAGTCTGCGGACATGGCTGATGAGATCGACGTCGAGGAGGCTCGGGAGGCGCTGCACCACTGGAGCGCCGAGGCCACCGAGGACGAGACCAATGCCCTCATCGCGCGGGGTCGAATCCGCGCGATCGAGCGCAGCAGCTGATCGACGCTAGGCCTAGAGACTGTCTGCGGTGGAGCTGGTACAGACCGTTGCGACCGTGGCTGTCATAGGCCTGCTTGTGGCGGTGCTGCTCTTTGCCGGCCACCGCGTGCAGCTGCTCCGTCGGGGTGGCACCCAGATCGTGGCCCGGGCGCTGCCCGCCAGTCGCGGCAAGGGGTGGCGCCACGGGGTCATGCGTTACCAGGAGGAGGACTTGGTTCTCTTCCGCGTCTCCAGCCTGCGGCCCGGTCCGGACCGCAGGCTGCAGCGCTGCGGCATCGAGGTCCTCGGACGTCGCGACGCCGATGCCTCGGAGGGCGACGTGGTCCCCACCGGCACAGTGGTGCTGCACGTGACTGACGGGGAGCAGGAGACCGAGCTGGCGCTCACCGGAGGCCAGCTCACCGCCTTCCTCTCGTGGGTGGAGTCCAGCCCCCCGGGGCGGGCCCGCCGGGTGCGCAGGCACTGAGACGGTCGTCGGTGCTGAGCCAACGGCTCCACCAGACAGACAACAGACGCCGCCGGCGCCAGGTTCGCGAACCTGGCGCCGGCGGCGTCTTCTGTCGTTGTGCGGACGTTGCTCCGTACGGTCGGGTCAGCGACCGGCGCCGGGCTCCCAGAGGACGTCGCCGTCCGGGTTCGCCAGCCGGCAGAGGATGAACAGCAGGTCCGACAGCCGGTTGAGGTAAGTGGCGGGGAGCTTGCTGGTGTCCTCGGGCGAGGCGTTCACCTGGGCCCACGCGCTGCGCTCGGCGCGCCGGGAGACCACCCGGGCGGTGTGCAGCAGCGCCGCGGTCGGCGTGCCCCCGGGGAGGATGAAGGAGCTCAGCGGCTCGAGCTGGGCGTTGTACTGGTCGCACCAGCGCTCGAGCCGGTTGATGTAGGCCTGCGTGATGCGCAGCGGCGGGTACTGCGGGTTGTCCACCACCGGCGTGGACAGATCGGCGCCGGCGTCGAAGAGGTCGTTCTGGATCTGGCGCAGCACCTCCACGATCTCCTGGGGCGGCGGCGCCAGCGCGAGGACCACGCCGATCGCCGCGTTGGTCTCGTCGGTGTCCGCGTAGGCGACCAGCCGGGGGTCGCACTTGGAGACCCGGGAGAAGTCGCTGAGGCCTGAGGTCCCGTCGTCTCCGGTGCGTGTGTAGATGCGAGTGAGGTGCACAGCCATGGGCGAACGGTACCGCGAGTGCAGCCGGCCTCATGGCCACCGGCGGCAGCGGCTAGGGTGACCGCCTGTGAGCGAGCATTTCCGGGTGTCCGGTGGAGGGCGCCTGGCCGGCGAGATCACCGTGAGCGGTGCAAAGAACAGCGTCCTGAAGCTGATGGCTGCTGCGCTGCTGGCTGAGGGCACCACCACCATCACCAACTGTCCCGACATCCTCGACGTGCCCCTGATGGCGGAGGTGCTGCGGGGACTCGGCTGCACGGTCGAGCTGGTCGGCGACGTCGCCCGGATCACCACTCCCGCCGAGCTGAGCCACCACGCGGACTTTCCCGCGATGGGCCGCCTGCGGGCGTCGGTCTGCGTGCTCGGCCCGCTGGTGGCGCGCTGTCGCCGCGCGGTGGTGGCCCTGCCCGGCGGCGACGCCATCGGCTCGCGCCCGTTGGACATGCACCAGGCGGGGCTGCGGATGCTGGGGGCGGAGAGCGCCATCGCGCACGGCTGCGTGGTGGCCGAGGCGGAGAACCTGCACGGCGCCGAGATGGTGCTGGACTACCCGTCGGTGGGCGCCACCGAGAACATCCTCATGGCGGCGGTGCTGGCCAAGGGGGAGACCACCATCGGCAACGCCGCCCGCGAGCCCGACATCGTCGACCTGTGCGACATGCTCAACCAGATGGGTGCCGACGTCTCCGGCGCTGGCACCTCCACGCTCACCGTGCGGGGCGTCGAGTCCCTGCACCCCACCGAGCACCGGGTGATCGGCGACCGCATCGTCGCCGCAACGTGGGGGATGGCCGCGGCGATGACTCGCGGGGACGTCACGGTGACCGGCATCGATCCCGCGCACCTGCACCTGGTGCTGGAGAAGCTGAAGAACGCCGGCGCCGTGGTGGAGGAGAGCCCGGACGGGTTCCGGGTGCTGCAGCAGGACCGGCCCCGCGCCGTGGACTTCGTGACGTTGCCGTTCCCCGGCTTTCCCACCGACCTGCAGCCGATGGCCATCGGCCTCGCCGCAGTGGCCGAGGGCACCTCCATGATCACCGAGAACGTCTTCGAGGCGCGGTTCCGCTTCGTGGAGGAGATGGTGCGGCTCGGCGCGGACGCACGCACCGACGGCCACCACGCGGTGGTCCGTGGCGTGGAGCGACTGTCCAGCGCGCCGGTGTGGGCGTCGGACATCCGGGCCGGTGCGGCCCTGGTGCTGGCGGCCCTGTGTGCCGAGGGCGAGACGCTGGTGTGGGACGTGTTCCACATCGACCGCGGCTACCCGATGTTCGTGGAGCAGCTGCAGCAGCTCGGCGCGCAGATCGAGCGCGTGCACGACTGATCTCCCGTCGTCGCGGGCGCCGCGACGACCTGGGGGCTGAGCAGACCGCCCGTGCTGTCTCGGCAACGCTACTGGCCAGTAGGCTTAGGTGTTACGTCTGATGGACACCTATGCCGGACGGGCCCTTGAGGTCCCCAGCCAACGCGGAGGTTTGCCGTGCCCTATCCCAGCGACCGAGAACGTGATCGACCTTGGGTGATGCGCACCTATGCCGGTCACTCCTCGGCCAGCGCATCCAACGCGCTCTACCGGCGCAACCTGGAGAAGGGTCAGACCGGCCTCTCGGTGGCCTTCGACCTGCCCACCCAGACCGGCTACGACCCCGACGACGAGCTCGCCAAGGGTGAGGTCGGCAAGGTGGGGGTGCCGGTGAGCCACCTGGGGGACATGCGCACCCTGTTCCAGGACATCCCGCTGGCGACGGCCAACACCTCCATGACCATCAACGCCCCGGCCATGTGGCTGCTGGCGCTGTACCAGGTGGTCGCGGAGGAGCAGGCCGAGGCGGAGGGGCTCGATCGCGACGAGGTGCTCAGCAAGCTCGCCGGGACCACGCAGAACGACATCATCAAGGAGTACCTCTCCCGCGGGACGTACGTCTTCCCCCCGGAGCCGAGCCTGCGGCTGATCACCGACATGGTGGCCTACACCGTCACCACCATCCCCAAGTGGAACCCGATCAACATCTGCAGCTACCACCTGCAGGAGGCGGGCGCCACGCCGGTGCAGGAGGTGGCCTACGCGCTGTGCACCGCGATCGCCGTGCTCGACTCGGTGCGCGACTCCGGGCAGGCGCCGGAGGAGCGGTTCGGCGAGGTGGTCGGGCGCATCTCCTTCTTCGTCAACGCCGGGCTGCGCTTCGTCGAGGAGATGTGCAAGATGCGCGCCTTCGGCCAGCTGTGGCAGGAGCTGGTGGCCGAGCGCTACGGGGTCACCGACGCCAAGCAGCGTCGCTTCCGCTACGGGGTGCAGGTGAACTCCCTCGGGCTCACCGAGGCGCAGCCGGAGAACAACATCCAGCGCATCGTGCTGGAGATGCTCGCCGTGACGATGTCGCGTGACGCGCGGGCCCGCGCCGTGCAGCTGCCGGCCTGGAACGAGGCGCTGGGGCTGCCGCGCCCCTGGGACCAGCAGTGGGCCCTGCGCATGCAGCAGGTGCTCGCCTACGAGACCGACCTGCTGGAGTACGAGGACATCTTCGCCGGCAGCCACGTGATCGAGGCGGCGGTGGCCGACATCGTCCAGGGCGCCCGGGCCGAGATCGACAAGGTGCAGGAGATGGGCGGCGCGGTCGCGGCTGTCGAGAGCGGCTACATGAAGTCCGAGCTGGTCTCGTCCCTGGCGGAGCACCGCCGGCGCATGGAGACCGGGGACGACGTCGTGGTGGGCGTGAACAAGTTCCAGGGCACCGAGCCGAGCCCGCTGCAGGCCGAGGGTGCCGGCGCCATCGAGGTGGTCGACCCCGCCGTCGAGGCGGCCGCAGTCACCGCGCTGCAGGAGTGGAAGAGCTCCCGCGACGCCGAGGAGGTGGAGGCAGCCCTGCAGTCCCTGCGGGACACCGCCAAGACCGGGGACAACCTGATGCCGGCGAGCATGGCCTGCGCCCGGGCCGGGGTCACCACGGGGGAGTGGGCCGGCGCGCTGCGCGAGGTCTTCGGTGAGTACCGCGCTCCCACGGGAGTCGCCGCGGCCTCCACCGGCGGTGAGGCCGGTGCGGAGATCGCCAAGGTGCGCGAGCACGTGAAGGCAGCCGAGGACATCGTCGGTGGCCGCCTGCGCATGCTGGTGGGCAAGCCGGGCCTGGACGGGCACTCCAACGGCGCCGAGCAGATCGCGGTGCGCGCCCGCGACTGCGGCTTCGAGGTGATCTACCAGGGCATCCGACTGACCCCCGCCCAGATCGTCGCGGCCGCGGTGCAGGAGGGGGTGCACGTGGTCGGACTGTCCGTGTTGTCGGGCTCACACCTGGAGGTCGTGCCCGCCGTGGTGGACGGCCTCGCCGCTGCCGGAGCAGGGGACATCCCTGTGGTGGTGGGTGGCATCATCCCGCCGGAGGACGCAAAGATCCTGCGCGCCAAGGGCGTTACTCAGGTGTTCACACCGAAGGACTACGCGATGACCGAGATCATGGACCAGATCGTGGACGTGGTCCTGGCGGCGCAGAACGCGGAGTAAACCCCCGCCGGGCCCCTGACCAGCAGATTTGACTGGGGCCCGGCGAGCCGCGTAGTTTTCTCCATGCACCGCACGACAGAGCGACAAGCTCCGGGCCACGGCCCAGATCCTGTCCCATCGACGTAGGTGCCACCCCCGCAAGAAATCATCTGGTGCAGTCACGGCCGGACGAGGACGACCGGGGGGCCCGGATCGGCCAGGTTGCACTAGGCCAGGCGGTTCGGGTAGGCTAGAACGGTTGCCTCAACCGGATCTGATCATCTCGATCGGAACCGAGTTGCACCCCCCGGGGTGGTCCTGGTAACCTAGAGTGGTTGCCCCGGCGAGGCCAAGCGAACAGCTTGGCGGAGCGGGTGAGCGTGTGTTCTTTGAGAACTCAACAGTGTGCCGATGAATGTCAGTGCCAATTTATTTTGTTTTGGCTCCTTCATTCG